>CAWGPP010000006.1:0-729145 GCA_963824545.1 uncultured Actinomycetes bacterium
ACCGGCCGGATACGGGCATCGTGCCCGGCTCGAAAGAGAGCTGACGTGGACTTGGTGAGTCTGCGACGAATCAACGGTGCGAGACGCTGGAACGGAAAAAAAGCGTTGGACACGGTGGAAGACTTCGAGGCGGCCTTGGCCGGACCGGGGTCTGCTGCGGTGAAACGACCTGAAGATGTTCCTTTCGAGTGGGACGTGGTCAACTGGCGTTCAGTCGAGCGGGACATACAGCGGTTGAGGCAGCGGATCTTCGTGCAGAGCAGGCTGGGGGAATCCCAAGGAAAAGTTCGCAGTCTGCAAAGGTTGATGCTCCGGAGCTGGTCCAACACGCTGGTGAGCGTGCGACGAGTGACCGAGCAAAATACTGGCCGTAGAACGGCCGGGGTCGATGGGAAGACCGCATTGGACTCCTCGTCGAGAGCGGAGCTGGCGTCAGCAGTCCAGCGAACGACAGCTCCATGGAAAGCCCGTCCAGTGAAGCGGGTGCATATCCCGAAGCGCGATGGGAAACTCAGGCCGCTAGGCATTCCTGTTATTGCCGACCGCGTTCCAGCAGAATCGGGTGCGTAACGCTTTGGAACCCCAGTGGGGAGGCACGCTTCGAGCCGAAGTCCTACGGCTTTCGGCCGGGGCGCGGGTGCCACGATGCGATCCAGGCTACCTTCAACGTTGCCCGGGGAAAGAATCCGGGGCGCGTGTGGGTACTTGACGCTGACTTGAGGGCAGCATTCGACAAGATCGGGCACGACTTCCTTCTCCGCCAGTTGGGAGCATTCCCCGGAAAGGGTCTGATTCGCAAGTGGCTAAAGGCGGGCGTGTTTGAGGAGGGCAGATTCTCGCCTACGGAGGAGGGAACTCCTCAAGGTGGTGGGGTCAGCCCATTGTTGCTGAACATTGCCCTGCACGGGATGGAAACGGCGGCAGGGGTCCGGTATTACACCTCCGGCAGTCATGCCGGGGCAACGATTCCGGGTGCCCTGTGCTGGTGAGATATGCCGACGACCAGCTGGTCTTGTGCTATAGCTGGGACCAGGCACAGCAGGTCAAGCAACGTCTTTCGGAGTGGCTGGAGCCGCGTGGTCTCGTCTTCAATGAAGATAAGACCCAGGTGGTGCACCTTAACCAGGGATGTGACTTCCTCGGCTTCAATATCCGCCGCTACGGGAGGAAACTGCTGATCAAGCCAAGCGCTGAAGCCGTGATGCGAATCCGGCAGCGTCTGCGTACCGAGGTCCGTGGCCGCTACGGCGGGAGCGCGGCATCGGTGGTTGCAACTCTGGCTCCGGTGATCCGGGGATGGGGGAGCTACCAGCGGCACGTTGTGTCCAGCAAGGAGTTCTCCAAGCTGGACGACTATATGTGGAAGCTATTGTTCAGATGGGCGATACGCTCTCACCCGAACAAGCCGACGCGCTGGGTGGTCGGCCAGTACTTCGGCAGGTTCAATAAGTCGCGGAATGACCGGTGGGTGTTCGGTAGCCGGGCAACCGGCGACTGCGTACCCAAGTTCTCCTGGCTCAAGATCGTGCGGCATGTGATGGTCAAGGGAACGGCATCTCCGGATGACGCAACCCTCGCCCAATACTGGGCTGACCGTCGCCGCAAGGCAGCTATGCCTCCGGTGAATTCCCTCGGCATGCTTCTACTGAAGAGGCAAGAGGGCCGATGCCCGGAGTGCGGGGATTCTCTCCTGCATGCCTATCACCAGCCGCAGTCCCCGGAGCAGTGGGAGCAGTGGCTGACGACGATCAAGACCGGGATCCGCCGCCAGCGGATTACCGTTCGGGGAGAAGACCTAGATAAGCGGCGCATCATTCATGCCTCCTGCCTATCCCGAGAGAAACGGGAGACCGCAGAGAGCCCAGTATCTCAATCTGTAACGCCAGTAGGACTTGCTTGAGCCGTTTGCGGTGAAAGCCGCCTGGGCGGTTCTGAGGGGGGTGCGGCGCAGTAATGCGCCGCACCTACCCGACTGACCTGGGAGGTGCCGGGGAGGGCGGCAAGCGGCCCTGACAAAGCCGGGACGGTTCGGTACTGCCGGACGGGCCGGGTCCGGGGAGCGAGACGGGAAGGTGCACGAGAGACATCGGTGGTGGAAGCCTCCTAACAGTGCACCAGCTCAAATCTGGCAGATATGGGCTGGGAGCAGCGCGCACCCGCCGCCCTTTGCGGGGGCGGGGAACTCCCGGGCCGGAGGCAGGTGCCGGCAGGGAGGCCACGGTGAAGGTCTGCGGCGTAACCGCTGGCGATGCTGCGGGGGCAGAGCCGGGTGCCTCACCCGTCGATCGATCGATCAGTGAACGTGGGAACCGCCCATGGGTCCCCTCCCGCACGCGAGCCAGCGTGCGGGAGGGAAGGTGCATCGTCTGCTGATGGCCTGTGGTGCGGGGCGGAGCCGCCGTAGTAGTCGCGGGCGTGACGACCCGCCGAGGGGTCCGGGAGAGCCGGACGCAGGGCCAAGGGCGGCAGCGTGATTTGCGAGAAGTACTTGCACTTGCCGTGCACGTCTCGTCTTCGGGTGAGGCCAGCGGCGCAACCGCAAGGAGGGCTGCATGCCGCAAGAGGCGCCGGTGAAGACCGTCGCACCGTGGCCGACCTTTCCTCAGGCTCGGTCGCGGGTAGCGGGGCTGCAAACCAAGCTGCACCGATGGGCGGTGGCCGATGGGGGCTGCCGTTTTGATGATCTGTTCAATCTCGTCTGCGACCCGGCGTTCCTGATGATCGCCTGGGACCGGGTCGCGTCCAACAAGGGTGCCCGGTCGGCCGGGGTCGACGGGAAGACCGTTGGCTCCATCGAAAGGTCGATCGGGGTGAAGGCGTTCCTGGAGGATCTGCGTTCCCGGTTGAAGGAGCAGTCCTTTTCTCCTTCCCCGGTCCGGGAGAAGATGATACCGAAGACGAATGGGAAATTGCGTCGTCTCGGTATTCCCACCGTGGAGGACCGGGTGGTCCAGGGTGCGCTGAAGCTGGTGCTCGAACCTATCTTCGAGGCGGATTTCAAGCCGTGCTCGTATGGGTTCCGGCCGAGAAGACGCGCGCATGACGCTATCGCGGAGATCCGGTTCCTGGCGTCCTGCTCTTATGAGTGGGTGCTGGAAGCCGATGTCGAAGCGTGCTTCGACAGCATTTCGCATTCTTTTCTCATGGATCGGGTGCGGAAACGGGTCGGGGATAAGCGGGTGCTGCGTCTGGTCAAGAAGTTCTTGAAGGCCGGGATCCTGACCGAGCTGGGGATGGATAAGGACACCCACACCGGCACACCGCAGGGCGGTATCCTTTCGCCGCTTCTGGCTAATATCGCTTTGTCGGCCCTCGACGACCATTTCGCCGGGGAGTACCGGCAGGAGATGGCCACATCCTATCAGCGTAAAAGGCGCAGAAGGAAGGGGCTTGGGGTCTGGCGGATCTGTCGGTACGCCGACGACTTCGTGATCTTGGTCTCGGGTTCTCGCGCCCACGCTGAGGCGTTGCGGGAGGTGGTGGCGGGGGTGCTGGCCCCGATCGGGCTGCGCCTGTCGGAAGCGAAAACCTCGGTGTGTCATCTCGATGAGGGGTTCGACTTCCTCGGGTTCCGTATCCAGCGGAAACGTAAACGAGGGAGCAATAAGCGCTTTGTGTATACCTTCGCGTCGGAGAAGTCCATTGCCAGCATCCGGCGGAAGGTGAAGGCGCTGACCCAATGCCAGCGGCTTTAAGGCGAAACGGATGAGGGCGGCTTCCGATGCCGGTTGCGCTGTGTAATATCCGCTGGTTAAGGGCGTGTTGTTCGGGTTTCCTGCGAGATGGGTGAGGCTCCCGCTAGAAGTGTGATTGTCTACGTCCCACTTCTTCGCCGGAGCCTCACGTGTCTTCTTCTTACCCTGTCCCGTCGTGTGCCGTGCCTGTTTCGGGCGGGATGGTGGTCGCGGTGCCGCTGGAGCTGCTGGCGTCGCCGCTGAAGAGCGGCAGGGACCTGGGGGGCGGGGACCGGTCCGCGCTGGTGATCGGGGGGACGGAGAAGATCCGCACGGGCGGCGCGGTCGTGTTCTGCAAGGTGGTCGCGGTCGCGGAGGCGCAGGTCAAGCGGGACGGGCAGGTCCGTGCGAAGGGCAGTCCGGTGCATCACGCGACGCTGGGGCCGCTGGAGGAGAAGGCCGGGCCGGGCGTCATCGGCGGGATCGCCGGGCGGGCGCCGCTGGGTGCCCGGTTCGTGAAGGGGCAGCGGGAAAGGCTTCTGGCCAGGGCCTTCATGATCCGGGTGCTCGTGCTGATGACGCTGATGCCGGAGGCCCGGGTTCAGGATGTCATCGCCGCGCTGGCCGGGGACCTGGCGCTGGTGCCGTGGGCACGGCCGTGGAAGCCGGCGTCGGTGCGGGCCTGCTCGGACTGGCGCAATGCCCTCGGCCCGGGGCCGCTGGAGGAACTGCGGGACCTGGTGCTGGGCCCGGCCTGGCGGGAGCACCAGGGGCAGGGCTGCCCCGGTGCCGTCACCATCGGGAAGGCCAGGCCGCTGAAGGCGGGGTCGCTGGACGGGACGCTGCTGCGGGTACCGGACACGCCCGCGAACAGGGCGTTCTTCGGCACCGTGGGCACGGGCGATGACAGCGGCCCGTACCCGTGCCTGCGCGCGCTGCCGCTGACCTGCTGCTCGTGCCGGGCGCTGTTCGCGATGCCGCACGGGCCCGCCGGGACGGGTAAGGCCGCCGCGGAGCAGTCGCTGCTCGATGAGGCCATGGACCGGTTCCCCGCCCTGTTCACGCCGGGATGGATCTGGCTGATGGACCGCAACTACCACGGAGCGCCCCGGATCGCCCGGATGATCCGGTCCACGCACGTGCTGATCCGGCTGAAAAGCGACATCCCGCTGCGCAGGACCTCGGAGATCCTGCCCGACGGGTCCTACCGCGCGGAGCTGTCCGGCGACGGCGTCACCGTGCCCGTCCGTGTCATCGAGTACTTCACCGACGTGGAAGGCCAGGAGGTTCCGGAGATGTTCTGCCTGGTCACCGACCTGATGAACTGGGAGGAGTACCCCGCCCCCGAACTCGCGGCGCTTTATAAGTGGCGGTGGGACGGGTCGGAGACCGCGCTGCGGGAGGCGAAGGCGCCGCTGCGCGGCGCCGGCCCGGGCACCGGGCCGATGCTCCGTTCCGGCTCCCCGGACCTGGTCCGGCAGGAACTCGCGGCCTGGGCCGCCGCCGTCGGGCTGACCCGCGGCGTCGCCTGTGACGCTGCCCTCGCCGCCGCGCCCGCGGGGAAAGGGCGCCGGGCCGGGCTCGCGGTCCGGACCCGCGACCTGTCCTTCGCCCGTGCCGTCCGCGCGGTCCTGTCCGCGATCCGCCTCGGGAACTCCTGCTACCAGGCCGTGACCAGCGAAATCGCGGAATACCGGAACGCCGTCGACCGGGACCGGCACCGCGCCCGCAAGTCCAAGTCCCCCTCGTCCTTCGCGCACGCGGGTGCGAAGGACACCGTCACCCGCATCGCCCCCGCCGTCATCACCATGGCCAACACGCCGGCCTGACCAGCAACAACACCGCAACCCGCCCGAACAAGAACCCCGCCGGACCGTGGACCCGGCCGCCCGGCGCGACACGCCGCACTCCGGCATGCCCGCCGGAAGGGGACTACCCGCAGTAACCAAAAACAGGAACTATCCACAACCGGTCAAACACCCAAAGCCCATGGCATTGGGCGCTGACCCGCAGGTCGACGTCCGGCATGATCCCGGGTGAGGTGATCCATCGTCTTAACCAGATGATGCGGGGCTGGGCCAGCTACTTCAAGCATGCGGTCGTCAAGCATGTGTTCTCGAAGATCGGCTGGTATGCGCGTACGCGCGCTACGCGCTGGCTCCGGGAACGCCATAAAGGACGAAAGCGCATGACGTGGAGAGAGTTCCGGCGGCGTTACATCGTCCCTAAACAGGGGCTGGTCGTCGCCGGGATACGGCTGTACAATCCGGGAACGATACCGGTGACCCGGTACCGCTACCGGGGCGACACCATTCTCACTCCCTGGGTATCCCCCCTGAAAGACAACCGCCTGACGGCATGGTCACGTGGAGAGCCCGGTGCTCAGTAATGGGCACGCCGGGTTCGGGAAACGGCTTGGGGAAACGGGCCGGGCGAAATCCCGGCACCGCGCCCCAGGCCGATTTCACCCTCGATTTCGCTGTATGGGGCCTATCCGGAGGTGGATGAGCAGTACCCGGCGCCGGGGTGGGGGCATCCCAAGGACCGCAGGCCGGATCTGAAGCAGATCCAGACGGGTCTGGCGGTCAGCGGGGACGGCGGCATCCCGGTGTTCCATCACGCTTATGCGGGCGGGGCCGCGGAGGTGGCCCAGGTGGTGGGGGCGATGACCGCGCTGCGGCGGATCGCCGGGCCGCGGCCGTTCCTGCTGGTGGGTGATTCGAAGCTGATCTCTTACACCAACGCGGCGGCGATGGGCGCCCAGAAGGTGGGGTTTATCGCGCCGCTGGCCGCAGCCCGGGTCCCGGCCGGGTTATTCGCCGCGCTGCCGCCGGGGGCGGGCACGCCGGTGGACTATATCGCCGGGCGTGACGCCGGGAAGCCCGCTGCCGCCCGGGGCACCTACCGGGTCCTGGAAGACGGCGGGATGGACCTGGCCGGACCGCGCAAGGCTGACCCGCTGGTGCACCTGCGCCGGATCCTGGTGTATTCCTCAGCCAGCGCCGCTGGCGCGGCCAAAGCCCGCGCGCGCAAGCTCGCCAAAGCCACCGAAGACCTTGACCGGCTGGTGCGCACGGCCGGGACCCGGTTTCACCCCACGACCGGCGCTGTCGCCGCCCGCGTCACCGCGATCGCCGCCAGACGGCGCGTCAAGGCGTATCTGCGTACCGTGATCACCCGGGACGCCTCCGGCAGACCCGCGCTGTCCTGGCATTTCGATCAGGCTGCGATCGACGCCGAAGCCGCCGCTGACGGCTGGTACGCCCTGCTGGCCAACCTGGACCCAGGCCAGGCCGGACCGGCGGAGATTTTCCGCCGGTACAAGGGCCAGCACATCGTCGAGCGCCGCTACGGCGAGTTCAAAGGCCCGCTCGCGGTCGCCCCCCTGTTCCTGAAGACCAGCCGCCGGATCGCCGCCCTGATCACCGTGATCTGCCTGGCCCTGCTGATCTTCTGCCTGGCCGAACGGCAGGTCCGCAACGCCCTGCGCCCTCATGGCGGGATGATGACCGGCCTGCCGGGCTACAGGACCATCGCCGCCAAACCCACCGGCCGGACCATCTTCCAGGCCCTTGCCGACCTCCGCCTGATCCCCGCCCACGACGGCAACCCCGCCACGATCCCCAAACCCACCGGCGTCCAGGCCCGGCTGCTAGACCTCCTCGGCATCGACATCAGCCGGCCCCGCTGGCTCACCAAGTGAAATCCAATGTGCGAAGGACCAGGCTAGTGTCCCGGTCCGGAGATCCGTTCACAGTAGCGTCCAATCGCGTCGATGATCTGGTCGGCGGTCTTCGTCCACTTAAACGGTTTGGCGTTCTCGTTCCAGAACTTGATCCACTGTTCGAGTGCGCAGGTCAACTCGTCGATCGAGCAGAAGACGCCACGGTCGAGCCGACGGCGCTGCAGTTCAGCGAACCATCGCTCGACCTGGTTGAGCCACGAGGAGTAGGTGGGGGTGAAGTGCAGCTGGAACCTGGGGTGCTCCAGCAGCCACCTCTTGACCGCGGGGGCCTTGTGCACGGAAAGGTTGTCGCAGATCAGATGGACCGCCAGGCCGGGTTCGACCCGCCGGTCGATCTCGTCGAGGAACGCGGTGAAGTCCTGCGCCGCGTGCTGGGCCGAGGTCTTCCCGATCACCATGCCGGTCGCGGTGTTCAGCGCGGCGAGCAGATCCACGGTGCCGTGCCGCTCGTAGTCGTGGCTGCGCCGCTCCGGGGTGCCCGGGACCATCGGCAGCACCGGGGCGGTTCGCTCCAGCGCCTGGATCTGCGGCTTCTCGTCGACCGAGAACACCGCCGCGTTCGCGGGCGGAGCGAGGTAGAGGCCGACGACGTCGCGGACCTTGTCGATCAGGAACGGGTCGGTGGAGATCTTGAACTCCTCCACCAGCCAGGGTTTGAGCCCGAAGGCCCGCCAGATCCGGTGGATGGTGGTCGGCGAGAGCCCGACCTGCCTGGCCAGTTCCCGCTTGGACCAGTGCGTGGCCCCCTCGGGCGCCTCCTCCAGGGTCCGCACCACCACCTCCTCGATCTGCGCGTCGGTGATCGTGCGCGGCACGCCGGGCCGGGGCTCGTCGCTCAGCCCGGCGAACCGCTGCTTGATGAACCGGTTGCGCCACTTGCCGGCCGTCTCCCGGGTGATCCCCAACTCCGCGGCCACCGCGACATTGGTCTTCCCGTCCGCGCACATCAGCACGATGCGCGCCCGCTGGGCCAGGCCCTGCGCGGTCTTGCGCCGGCTCGCCCACCCTTGCAATGTCCGCCGCTCGGCATCCGTCAGTACGAGCGGGAGTCTCGGTTTGCCTGCCATACCTCCATAAGAGCGCAAAACTCAGGACCGGGACACTAGATCGTTAACCGGGAAATGTGCGCAGCTCAGCAGTGGTCATAGGCGATCAGGGAGCGCTTGACCGGTGCGCCGATCATCCAGTTGTGCCAGATGCAGGCGTTGAGGGCCAGCAGCCGCTGCACGATCCTGGCCCATAGGCCGGCGGGGACGCGGCCGCCGTGGCGTTCGAGGCCGAGCTGGTTCTTCAGGGTCCAGATGATCGCCTCGACCCGCTGCCGCAGCCAGTTCGGGAAGGACCGGGGGGCCTTCTCGTCTTTGCGGGCCGGGCGGATCAGCGTCAGGCACAGGCCGTCGCTGGCGAAGAAGGCCTCGGTCTCCTGTCCGGACAGGCCCTTGTCGGTGACGATGGCGGTGCCGGGCGCCGGGCGGCTGGCGGGCTGGTCCGTGAGCATCTGCCGGGCCTGCTCGCGTTCGCCGAAGAGCTTGGGATTGGCCAGGCCGAAGCCGGTGACGGTGCCGTCGCAGGTGCAGATGAGCAGCAGCTTGGCCCCCCAGTACCAGCGGGAATGGCTGGGGCAATAGCCGTATCCGGCCCATCCGTAAAGGTCAGAGCGCTTGGCGGTGACCGCAGACTGGCCGCACGGGATGGGGGTGGCGTCCATCAGCCGCAGCAGCTCCGCCGATCCGGGCGTGTGATCGGCCAGCCACCGCAGCGCCGCCTCCATCAGCGGCGCGGCGGCCTTGACCCGTTCGTTGTATTCGGACTGGCCCAGCAGCCGCGGGAACAGGTGCCCGACCTGCTTGCGTGCGGCGCGCAGCCAGTGCCGCTCGTCGTCAAAGCGCAGCAGCACCTGCGCCACGGCCAGGCAGACCAGCTCGGCGTCGGTGACTTCCGGCGGCTTGCCCGGCCCGCGGCGGCCGAACCCGCCAGAGGGGATGATGCGGTCGGTTAGCTCGACGTAAAGTGCGGTCAGGGTGCGACACGAAGTCGCTCATTCTGAATGGGCTCGCAGATTGGAGGGCCGGTCCGTATGCGGACTAGCGGCGCAGCCCCGGGCTAGTGCTCAGAGCCCGTCCCCTCCCCGGCGTGCGTGCGCGGGTCCTGCCCGCGCGGGTGCGGAGCCCGGGGAAGAAGCCTAAGCGGTCCTTATGTCACCTTCGGCCGCGGGCGAGGGGAAGGCCGGGCGGGTGAATCGCGTGAACCCTCGTTGACGTCTCGTTACACTTAGCCCCGGATAGGTGACAGGTCCGCCGGGGTCCAGGACCCGTGCCGCAGAGAGGCGGCGAGCGGCAGGCTGACGCGTGATGCAGCCTGCGGGAGCACCGCTGGTCCCGGGGTATAGAGGGCACCCAATCCGGTCGTGCTTCAGGTGTGCGGAACGCGGAAACCCCGTCATGGTCCGGCTGCGGCGAGCGTGCCGCAGGCGGTAGGCCGATCGCAAGAGGGGCGGAATACCAGGCGGGACAGGATGGCCGAGAAGCGAATGCCGGCGGCCGAAAGGCAGCGGGAACACGCGGGCAGCAGCCCGCCCTCACTCCGGGGCGGGGTCCGCGATAACCGGCCGGATACCAGCCTTTGCTGGGCACGAAAGTGAGCTGACGCGAGCCAGGCGGGCTGTGGGATGACGATGCAGCGCGGCTAACCGAGCTGAAGGGCAAGTTGGATGCCGGAGACGGCGAACGGACCGGACGGCGTGAGCGAGTGGGACCTGATCGACTGGGTTTCCCATGAGCGGAGCGTAGCGCGGCTGCGGCGGAGGATCTTCACGGCATCACGGGACGGGGACCTGGCGAAAGTCAGGGACCTGCAGAAACTCATGCTGAGGTCATGGTCGAACGTCCTGGTGGGCGTCCGGAACGTGACCCAGCGCAACGCTGGCCGCCGGACGGCGGGGATCGACCGGGTTGTCGCGCTCGACAGCCCGGCCAGGATGGACATGGCGCGCGAAGTCATGCGCACGGTGAAGTCCTGGGAGCCCCTGCCGGTGCGGCGGGTGCTCATACCCAAGGCCAACGGGAAACAGAGGCCCCTCGGGATACCCGTGATCTTGGACCGCTGCCACCAGGCGCGGGTCAAGAGCGCGCTGGAGCCTGAGTGGGAGGCCCGGTTCGGGAGCCGTGTCTACGGTTTCCGGCCTGGCCGCAGCTGCCAGGACGCGGCCGTGGCGCTCCACAAGACGCTGAGCGGCAACGCGAAGCGCACGTGGATCCTGGACGCGGACCTGAAAGCGGCGTTCGACAAGATCAGCCACCCTTTCCTTCTGGAGCAGCTCGGCACGTTCCCCGCCAGGGACATGATCGCCGGGTGGCTGAAGGCGGGGGTGTTCGAGGCGGGCAGAGGATTCGCCCCGACGGAGGAAGGGACACCCCAGGGGGGTATCATTTCGCCGCTGCTCCTGAACGTCGCGCTCCACGGCCTGGAGGACGCGGCGGGCGTCCGGTACTTCACGAACCCTTCCCAGGAAGGGCACACGAAGCCGGGTTCCCCCGTCGCCGTGGTCTACGCGGACGACTTCGTGACCTGCTGCCACACCAGGCGGCAGGCCGAGAACATCCGCGTGAAGCTGGCGGGATGGCTGGCCGAGAGGGGCCTGTCCCTGAACGAGGACAAGACGAGGATCGTCCACCTCACCCAGGGGTTCGACTTCCTCGGCTGGAACTTCCGCCGCTACCCGGTCGGGAAGACCCTGGTCAAGCCGTCGAAGGACTCTGTGAAGAGGCACCGGAAACGGCTCGCGGACGAGATGCGCAGGCTGCGCGGCTCGAACGCGGGAACGGTGATCAGCACCCTGAACCCGGTAATACGAGGATGGTGCGCTTATCACCGCAGCCAGGTATCCACCAGCACGTTCTCCGCGCTCGGGCACTACACGTGGCAGCTCACCTGGAAGTGGGCGACGTGGAGCCACCCGAAGAAGGGAAAGCGCTGGATCACCGGGAAGTACTACGGAAGGTTCTGCCCGTCCAGGAACGACGCATGGGTATTCGGCAACCGGGACACCGGGGCCTACCTGGTGCGGCACAACTGGACGGGCATCCGGAGGCACATCCTGGTCAAGGGCCGGTCATCCCCCGATGACCCGGACCTGGCCGGGTACTGGGAGAACCGCAAGCGGAAGAGCGGCCTCGCACCGGACGCGGGCACCCTGACCCTGCTCACCAGGCAGGAACACCGGTGCCCGCACTGTCGCGACCCCCTCCTCGACGTCTACCGCCTGCCCGCCTCACCCGAGGAATGGGAAAACTGGTGGCACGGCGTCACCCGCCAGAACATCCCCCGCACAGCCAGCGCGGCGGGAACCCCGGGCCAGCCGGAGAAGAACGGGACCGTCCTCGCCCTCATGCACGCATCCTGCCACCGCTCCCGAACGATGAGGGAACACAGGATCGCAGCGTAGTCCCGCGAGGCCCCAGGGCCTGCTCAAGCCGAGCTGCGGGGAAAGCCCGCACGGCCGGTTTCTAGGGGAGGGTGGCGCAGCAATGCGCCGCCCTTACCCGACAGAGTGTCCAGGTCGGCGATCACGGAAGGCTCCAGGGTCAGACGTGTGTGAACACGCCGATTCTGGACACTCTTCACTTTCCAGTCACGGACCACTCACGGTGTGTCGCCTTTCACGGTTCCCGCTAGCCACTGAATTACCGGTTAACGATCTAGGGGAGCGACGCGGCCGGGCAAAGGACACGCCACGCCGGGAACTGGGCCGAGCCGGCCCTGGATTCAGTACGTGGCGTCGGTCAGCAGCACCTGATTCCCGGCCCGGCTTCCGGGATACCCGGCCCGGCGCCTGCGGCTCAGGCCTGTTCCCGGAACGTGAACAGCGGCCCCTCCGGCACCACGGCGCCCGCTGGACCGCGCAGCCGGGCCGCGCCGACCCCGATCCGCGGCGCCGACTCCGGCGTGCCGAACGCAACCTCCTCGAAGCCCGCCGTCGCGAACCACTCCCGGATCCGGGGAGTCAGGTCCGGCGGGCGGAGGTGCCGGGTCCAGATCACGGTGGCGCCCGGAGAGCAGAAGGCGGGGGCCGCAGCGACCGTCCGCTCGATATCGGCCGCGCTCACGTTGCCGAAGATCCCGCACAGCATCAGCACGTCGGCTGGCAGCGCGTCGGCGAAGCTGGCGGCCCGGCTGGCGTCCCCCCGCCACACGTCTAGCTGCGTCAGCCCGGCCCCGGCGGCCTGCGCGCGAGCCATTCCGGCGAGGCCCGCGTCGGCCTCCACCAGGACCGCGGACACGTCGGCCCGCCGCGGATGCGCGGGCAGCACTCCGATTACGTCGCGTCCCTGCCCAGCGCACAGGCTGACCAGACGGACCGGCCCGGCCGGGGCGTGATCGAGCGCCTCAGCCAGGTGCGCCTGGACCAGTCCCAGCCGTGCGCTCAGCGCCGAGGACGGGTCATCATAGGCGTCGTGCCACGCCACCCAGTCCTTCATGACGCCTATCGTGCCCCGTGAGGCCGTCCGAAGAACGCGACCTGGCCGCGATCCGGGCCGAGCTTGCGCGCCTGGTGCGCTACGACGACGAGTCGATCGTGCACGACCGCTGGATCCGGCAGCGTTACGACGGCGGGCACGCGCCCAGTTACCTGCCCGCCCGCACCGCGGCCGTCGTCACGGCGTGGCATGAGGCCGGCCACGCCGTGGCCGCGCTGGCCATCGGAGCCCGCTTCAGCTCGGCCAGCATCTATCACGGCCGCGACAGCGCCGGGCGGGTGCACGGAATCAGGGGAGTGGGCGAGCTGGCCTTCGTCGTCGACGCCGCCGGGCAGATCGCCGAACACCTGCGGACCTGGACCATGCCGGAACGCGACGACGATCTCCGGGCGTGGCTGAAGGGCTGGACCCGTGACGGCGGCGACGCGCGCCGTTTCCGCCAGGCCATCGTGCCGCGGTTCGGCCCTGGAGAAGGCGACGCCGAATGCGCCGCGTGGCGCTACAGCGAGCGGCTCCTGACGCCGCGGCGGCCGGCCATCCGCCAGCTCGCCCGGGCGCTGCTCGTGCATCCCCGGCCGCTGCCCTACCCGGTGGCGTCGGCGATCGCCGGTGACGCCTGACCACCCGAGAATGTCAGACCCCTCCGACACCATGGGATCCGCACATCCACCCACGCCGGGAGCTGCCATGTCGTCCACCTCACTTTCCTCCGGGGCGCCATCCTCGGGAGCTCGGGACGAGCTGTCCGCCGTGCCGTTCACGATCTCCCCCCAGGGCCCGTTCTCGCTGGCCGAGGCGGCGGCTTTCGGGTTCGGCCAGCGCGACGGCCGGGACCGCAACGGGGTCATGCGCCTGGCGTTCTGCCTGGACGGTTACACCGAGCAGGTCGGGGTCGAAGTCCGCCAGGACGCGGCGGGGGATGTGCACGGCATGGCCTTCATGTCGCCCGGCACCGACCCGGTGGCCGTCCGGGCCCAGGTCGCGCGGGTGCTCTCGCTAGACCACGACGCCGCGGAGTTCGTCCGGGCCGGCGAGCGGGACCCGGTGATCGGCAGGCTCCAGGCCGCCGCGCCCGGCCTGCGCCCGCCGCTGTTCTACTCCCCGTACGAGGCAGCAGCCTGGTCCGTGCTCAGCGCGCGCCGCCCGGCCCGGCAGATGATGCAGGTCCGTGCGCTGCTGAACGAGACCCACGGCCGGGTCTTCTCGCTGGCCGGCCAGCAGCTGGCGGCGTTCCCGACGCCCGGGCAGCTGCTCCGTGTCACGTCCTTCCCGGGCCTCGGGGCGGACAAGATAGAGCGCCTGCACGGGGTCGCGCGGGCCGCACTGGAAGGACGGCTCGACGTCAGCGCGCTGAAGGACCTCGGCCCGGAGGCGGCGATGACCCACGTTCAGTCGATCAAGGGGATCGGGCCCTTCTACAGCGCGCTGATCGTGATCCGCGGGACCGGTTTCACCGACGTGCTGCCCGTCAGCGAGCCCCGCGCGCTGGCGCTGACCGCGCAGCTCTACGGCCTGGCCGAGCCGCCGGGCGAGGCGCAGTTCCGTGAGCTGGCCGAGCCGTGGCGCCCGTTCCGCACCTGGGCCACCGTGCTCATCAGAGCCGCCGCGCACCGCGTCCTGGACGCCGATCGCCCTACCCCCGTTCCCGCGGGCGAATAGCCCTGGAGGTCGTCCGATCGCCTAGACGCCGCACGGTCCTAGGCAAGACCACGCCGGTACACGATCACCCGCCCGCACTGGGGGCTGGTCCCGGTGGTAGCTGCCCGCCGGACCGCTTGTGATGCCGTACATCGAGCACCAGGCCCGCAGTGATGACCGGGGCGACGAGCAGGGTGAGGGCGGCGAGGACAAACGCCATGAACGCCAGCCCGTTGTCAGGCTGCCACAGTAGAACGGCCGCGACCACGGTGGCCGCGGCAATGGTCAGGCAGACGCCCGTCCGGGCGTAGCTGGCCCTCGGCGGCTGAGCGAGTCACCGCCGGTGCCTCCTGCGAGTGTGCCCGGTGCTGACCGCGGAGGCAGTTGCTCACCGGAGCGCTTCGCGTGCCGTGAGCCGACCATTATGCACACGCCGAGAACCCAGAAAACGAAATAGACCACTGTGGCCAAGATAACCGCGTCCTCCCTGGTAGTGCGGGGACCACCGGGGATGAGAATGAGCGTAACGAAGCCTGGCACGATGGTCGCGTATACGACCCGCCAGGCTATCTTTGTGGCCCGCCACGGGTCGCGCGGGGACTGGGCTCCCTTGGGCTCAGCGGGGATGTCAGCGGTGATCTCGGCCAGTTCGACGTATGTCCGTGACGCGTACACCTGGCCCGCCCGCGCGTCGAGTTCATCTTCGGTCAGCCGGCCTAGGGCGAACGCGGCCTTGAGGGTACCGATCACCTGCTCGCGGTCGGCGTGGGACGCGCGGAGGTCACCACGACTTCGGCCTTCTGCGGCTGCCATCTCATCTCCAGGCCCTGCCATCGCGGCGTCTCCCCACCCAGCGTGATGCCGGGAAGCGTAACGTCGTTATTCTCCGCTGGCTATCCTCGCAACCGCTAGACCGGGTAGACGGTGGGCCCGGTGGTGTAGCGTCGTCCGGCGGGTGTGGTCCATGTGTGGTAGCCGGGCTGGTTCTGCTGCAGTGTCCATCCGGCGGCCTGTTTCATGTGGTGGTGGTGGCGGCAGCGGGGCCCGGTGTTGCATGAGCAGGTCCGGCCGCCGTCTTCCCAGGGAATGGCGTGCTCGAAATCGCAGCGTTCCGCGTGCCGCCGGCAGGGTGGATAGGTGCATTCGCCGTCCCGGATCTGCACGAGGTGGCGAAGTGTGCTGCTGGGGTCGTGGGCGGCCGTTTCGTGGCGGTGGTCGCAGTCGGTGACCGCGAGAGGCTCCAGGTCGGCCGTCAGGTCCGGGCCTTCGGTGGTGGGGCGCAATCGCCACGTGCCGTATCCGCTGAGCGGCTCGCTGCTTGTGCCTGATCGCCGGGTGCTGGCGCCCACTGGCCCGGCACGGTTCCCGGGCGGCCGCCCGCCGGGGGGTTTGGTGTGTCTGGGTTTGCCGCGGCGGCTGGGTTTCGCGCAGCCGTGGGCGGTGGGGTGCCCATCCTGATCGGTCACAGTGATACACCATGTGGTGGTGGAGCTGGCTGCGGCCTGGGCGGCCATGGTGCGGGCCAGGTCAGCGTCGATGGGCCCGAACCCGGCGGCTTCCCCGGGATTGTCAGTAAGGCCGAGCAGAGTGGTCAGCGGAATGGTCAGGTTGATCTTCGCGCCGTCGGCAGCCCCCCAGGGACCACCGGGTCTGCCAGCGCCGACGTCACCAAGGAGATCAGCGGAACTGTCCGCACTAGAGGCCCCGGCGGGGTCGGCGCTGGCGGCTCCGGCAGCGCTGGCCTGGCTGGAGCCCGCGGGCTCGGCGGGTCCTGGTGGGCGGCCGTCCGGGCCAGCATCCCTGGCCCGGTCGTCCTCACAGCACCGGCCGTTTTCATCAGTCGGCCCGTTTGGCTGCGCGAGGTTCTCCCCGGTAGGGCTCTGTTCCCGGGTCTGGCTGTGTTCCCGGGTCTGGCTGTGTTCCCGGGTCTGGCTGTGTTCCCGGGTCTGGCTGTGTTCCCGGGTCTGGCTGTGTTCCCGGGTCTGGCTATGTTCCCGGGTCTGGCTATGTTCCCGGGTCTGGCTATGTTCCCGGGTCTGGCTATGTTCCCGGGTCTGGCTGTGTTCCCGGGCCGTGGCGCCGTTACGGGGACCGGCCGCGGTCGGGCCGCCTGGCCCCGTACCCGCGCCCGCACCCGAATCTGTGCCCGCACCCGAATCTGTGCCCGCACCCGAATCTGTGCCCGCACCCGAATCTGCGCCCGTACCCGAATAGGCGCCGGTATCGGTGTCGGCTGGTCCGGCGTCGCGGTGTCCTGCGCTACGGGCGTCGCGCGTCAGGGTGCGCCGGGTGTCTATGCCGAGCAGGATGTCGAGGTAGGCGCGCGCCCGGAGCTGGTCCATCGTTCCAGGGCAGCCGGCGGTCTTCAGGCTCATCGCCAGATTGGTAATGGCCTGGTCGGCGGCCAGTACCTGATCGGGCGGCAGGTGGAAACCGCACAGCGCGGCGGTTCCGGCGTCCTCACGCCACAGCTCTACCCGGGCGTCCTTCTGCGCTTCTTCCCGCCGTTTCCGGGCCGCGCCCGGATCCACTTTCAGGACGGCGCGGCCGATCGCGGACCGGACATACCCAGCGTTCTTGCCGTCGAGGTGGGAGATGACGAGGGCTTCGGCGGCGGCCGCGCCCGCGTCATCCAGGACCGCGGTGGCGCCCGCAATGACGTACGCCTTGTCCAGGTCGATGCGGCCTAGTTCGAGGGCGCGGCGGGTCAGCGGCAGACGGGTAGCCAGGGCATCGGCCAGATCGAGCTGTTTCCCGGCCGCCCACCGCGACAAGGCGAGCGCAGCGGCGATCTCATCGGAGCAGTATTTGCTCCACGAGGTGGGGATTCCGCCGCGGGTGGCGGCCTCCCGGCCGGTCGCGGCCCGCCGCCGGCTCAGCTCGGCCATGGCCGACAGTTTCCCGGCCCCCGCCCAGGACTCCAGCTTGCCCCAGGCCAGCATGCTGCCGATCAGCTCATCGTCGGTCAGGCCCGGGTAGTCCCGGCGGGGCCCGGTGGCATCCTCGGCGAACCCCGCCAAAGCCGGACCGGGCGGGCAGGTCTCTAGCGCCCCGCCGGACGCAAACCCGCCCCGTCCCGGCGCCGGGGTCCCGCCACGCGGCAGGAACCCCGCGTCAATGGCTCCCGGCCGTCGGCCGTCGTCCACCGGGCTCGCGTCTTCGTCGCGCGGCCCGGGACTGGGGGACGGATCGGCTGCCATGGCCTCCACCTGGCTCACTTAGATAACCTTACATAGCAGTATATCGAACAAGTAATCGAATAACAAGGGAATAATGCAAGAATCGCCCGCAGGGTACGCAGCCGCACGGCCCTGGCGAGGACGTCCCGGCCCACCTGGACGCCCAAAAAGAGCGCGCCGACACGGGGGCGCGGGCCGCAAAGGCGACACCCGGGCCGGGCCGCGAGCCTGGGATGGGCCGCGCCCTTGGGCTGGGCTGCGACCCCCGGGGCCGGGCTGCGAACCCGGGCCGGCCCCGAACCCCGGGCCGGGCTGCGAACCCCGGGCCGGGCTGCGAACCCCGGGCCGGGCTGCGAACCCCGGGCCGGGCTGCGAACCCCGGGCCGTGAAGAGGCTCCGGTCCGTTCGCATCGAGCCGGTCAGCAGGTCCCCGAAACCGGCCGTTAACCTGGGCACATGGGCGAGTATCAGCGTGCTCGTGCGTTCGCGCTCTCCCTGCCGGGGGCCAGCGAGCAGCCACACCATGACATGTCGTCGTTCCGCGTTAGCGGCAAGATCTTCGCCACGGTCCCGCCGGGGGAGGCGTATCTCCACGTATTCGTCGATCAGGCCGAGACCGAAGCCTCCGTGGCGGAGGACCCCGCCGCGTTCGAGCCCCTGATGTGGGGCAAGCGGCTCCGGGGCGTGCGCATCCGCCTGGCCGCCGCCGACGATGCGCGTCTGGAGGAACTGATCGAAGAATCCTGGCGCCGCAAAGCCCCCGCACGGCTCCTCGCCGAGCGCGACTGAGGGACGCCGGCCCACGGCCGGGGACGTCGGCCCACGCCCCCCGGCGCCGGCCCACGGCCGGGGACGTCGGCCCACGCCCCGGGCGCCGGCCCACGGCCGGGGACGCCGGCCCATATGCCCCGGCCCGGGGCACCGGCCACGGCCCACACCCCCGGCCCGCACACCGCGGCCAGGCCGTGCCGCCGATGAGTTCGGCCACCGCATCCCGTCTGCCCTGCAGCACACCGAACGGAACTGAGCAAGGGAGTACGTACATGTTCGCGAAAACAAAGGCGTTCAGCGGCTTTTCCGTCGACGACCTGGACAAGGCACGGCACTTCTACGGCGACACGCTGGGCATCGAGACCTCGGAGGAGTACGGCCTGCTGACGCTGCACCTGGCCGGTGGCCGGGACACGCTGGCCTATCCCAAGCCGAACCACACGCCGGCGACCTACACGATCCTGAACTTCGAGGTCGACGACATCGATCAGGCCGTCGATGAGCTGGCCGCGCGCGGCGTGCAGTTCGAGCGCTACGACGGCCTCGGGCAGGACGAGAAGGGCATCAACCGGGCCGGAGGCCCGTACATCGCCTGGTTCAGGGATCCGGCCGGCAACATCCTCGCCGTCCTCCAGCCGCGGTAGCTACGTCCGGCCGGGTCACGCAGGCCGAACCCGGCCGCGCGGTCGATGGCGATGTGTGCCAGCCAGCCCTCGCCGCCCGCAAACAGCGGCGCCCGGCCCAGCGGCGAGACCGCGTACGCCACGAGCAGCAGCGCGCCGCCGCTATCCTCGGGCCGGTGACGGAGACCCGGCCCGAGGAAGACGTGCGTTTCGTGATCCAGCGCGAACTGAGCTTTCTGCAGCCGGACGTGCGCGATTCCACCGCACAGATCGAGGCGTTGCTGCACCCGGACTTTACCGAGATCACCGCGGCCGGCCGCCGCTCCGGCCGGCGCGAGGTTATCACCGCCCTCGCCACCCGCCAGCTGCGCAAAGCGATCGAGAATGCGGCGGACGCGCCCGGCAACGGTGCGGAAGCATCCGCCGAGGAGCCGGCCACGGCCTCGGCGGTGTCAGCGATCCGGCTGTCCGGGACGGTCATCCTCGTCAGCTACCTGGGCGAGCAGGACGGCGAGCAGACCCGCCACAGCTCACTGTGGCTGAAGACCGGCCCGAGCTGGCGCCTGTACTTCCGCCAGGCCACCCCGGTCACCGCCCGCTGACGCCGTTCCGCCGTTTCCCCGCCCCGGGCCGCCCTCGGCGTATCCCGTCTTCCTCCCCCGGCCGCCTACCGCGTGGCCCGCCTCCCGCGCGTTACCGCTTTCCTGCACAGCTGACGCACCGTGTCGCGGTCGGCCGGGCCGCCAGCCGTTCGGGCGCAATGGGCTGGCCGCAACGCTCGCACTGCCCGTACCCGCCCTCTTCCAGCCGCCGCAGCGCCGCGTCGATCGCGGCTAGCTGATCGCTGGCCTGGCCGAGCAGGGCCGCAACGTGCTGGCGTTCGAAAGCGATTGTCGCGCCTTCCGGGTCATGCTCGTCGTCTGTGTTGGCCGAATCGGCCGCCTCGACGATGCCGGCGAACTCGCGCTCCAGGCCGGCCAGCCGCTCCCGCGTCTCGGCGCGCTCGGTGACCAGCGCCTCCCGGGCCGAGCCGGATCCGCCACCCACGTTCATTCCTCCTGCTTACCACCGGGTAGGTTAGAGCCGTGACCCTGCCGTTATGTCCGGAGGTACCACCGTGGCTGCTGGTTCGTACGCCGACGTGTCTGGTCTGGTGGAGCGCTCGGCCGCCGCGTACGCCGCTAGCGTGCCGGAACATCCCGCCGACGACGGCTACTTTGGCCCGGGCAGCGTCACCTGGCGGCTCAGCGCCGACCTGTCGGGGCCGGTCTCGGGCCTGCGGTCGCTGATGATCCAGGCGCTGCACCCGCTGGCCATGGCCGGGGTCGACCAGCACAGCGACTGGCGCAGCGACCCCGTCGGCCGGCTCGCCGCCACGTCCGCCTACCTCACGACGGTCAGCGTGGGTGACAAGGCGACCGCCGAGCGGGTTTCCGCGCGGGTCCGCCGCATCCATGAACACGTCCGCGGTGTCGATCCCGTCACCGGGCAGCCCTACGCGGCCGGGGATCCCGCGCTGCTCCTGTGGGTGCACGCCGCCTACGTCGATTCCATCCTCGTGGCCGCGCGGCTGTTCGGAACACCGCTGCCGGACGCCGACGCCGACCGTTACGTCGCGGAGATGGTGAAGGCCGCCGAACTGGTCGGCGTCCCGGCCGCCATGGTCCCCGCCAGCGTCGCGCAGCTGGACCAGTACCTGGCGTCCGTCCGTCCGCAGCTGCGCGCCACGCCCGCGGCCCGCGAATCGATGGCCTACCTCCTCGATCCACGGGGCCTAGATCCGGACATCGCCGAGATCCGGCGGGACATCCGGGAGGGCACGATCGCCTCGCTGCCCGGCTGGGCGCGCGAGATGTACGGCTATCCCATGGCCGGGCCGCTGACCGACGCGCGGCGGACCGAGATCCGCCAGGCGCTCGGCGTGCTCGACACCCTGTTCCTCGGTGAACCCGGGGTGCTCGAGGCCCGGCAGCGGCTGGCCCTGCGGATGCGCGCGGCACGGGCCGCGTGAAAAGCCCTGCAGATGCGCGCGGCACGGGCCGCGTGAAAAGAGGCACCCTCGCCGCGCTGATCATCGGCGCGGGCACGTCGGCTGCGGTCACCGTCGCGCTGCGGCGCGGCCACGGGACCCGCATGCTGCGCCTGAACCGTGGCCTGGCCGCCCTGCAGCTCGCCGCGCGCGGCGGCGCCCGGTACGCGGGCAGCGCGCCGCGGCTGTTCCTGCTGGCGGGGGAGAACCGCCAGCAGCTTCGTAACGACCTGGCCCTGCAGACGGCCGAGGACGTCGCCACCACGCTGGGGGCGATGAAGGGCGTGCTGATGAAGCTGGGCCAGATGGCCAGCTACGTGGACGACGGCCTGCCGCCGGAGGCGCGCCGCACCCTCGGCCGGCTCCAGGACAGCGTGCCGCCGATGAGCGCCGAGCTGGCCGCGGGCGTCATCGAGGAGGAGCTGGGTGCACCGCCCAGCCAGCTCTTCGCCGAATGGGACCCCGAGCCGATCGCGGCGGCGTCGATCGGGCAGGTCCACCGGGCCATCACCCGGGACGGCCGCGCGGTCGCGGTGAAGGTGCAGTACCCGGGGATCGCCGAGACGATCGAGGCCGACCTGGGCAACGTGTCCCTGCTGCGCCGGATGCTGCGCATCATCGCCCCGGGCCAGGACGTCGAATCCCTGCTCACCGAGCTGCGCGAGCGGATCGTCGAGGAGCTCGACTACCGCCGCGAGGCGCGCAACCAGCAGCTGTTCGCGGAGTACTACGACGGCCACCCCACCATCAGCGTGCCAAAGGTCGTCAGCGAGCTGTCCACCCGCTGCGTGGTCACCAGCGACCTGGCCACCGGGGCCCGCTTCTCCGAGCTGGCCACGTGGTCCCAGCATGAGCGCAACCTGGCCGCCGAGACGATCTACCGGTTCGTCTTCCGCAGCCTCTATGACATGCGCGCGTTTAACGGCGATCCGCATCCCGGCAACTATCTGTTCCACGGCGGCGGAAAGGTCACCTTCCTCGACTTCGGGCTGGTCAAGCACTTCAGCGTGGAAGAACTGCGGCCGCTCATGGACATGGCGCGGTACCTGTGCGTGGAGAACGACCCGGAAGCGTTCCGCCGGAGCCTGGAGGCGGCGGGTTTCCTGAAGCCCGGCGCGCCGCTGGGCACCGACGTGATCGTGGATCACCTGGCCGTGTTCTACGACACCATCCGCAAGCCCGGCGAGCTGACCATCACCGGTGACTACTCATCCACCGTGGTCCGCCGGTTTTTCGACGTCCGCAGCCCGATCGCCCCCTACGCGCAGGTCCCGCGGTCCTACGTGATCCTCCAGCGGATCAACCTCGGGGTGTTCGCGCTGCTGGGCGAGCTGACCGCGACGGCCGACTGGCGCGCCATCGCCGAAGAGATCTGGCCGTTCGTCCAGGGCCCGCCGTCGACGCCGATGGGCGAGGCGGAAGGCGCCTGGCGCGCCACGTGTCCCGCCGAGCGGATCCGGCGGCCGGCGAGCTGACCCAGCGATGGGCCGGCCCGGTCAGAGCGAGAGCATCATGCTGATCTCGGTCTGCGCTGGATCGGACGGCAGCGGCTGGCGCTCGCCGGCCGGGGTGAACCCGCACCGCTCGTACAGTTCGCGGGCCGCCTGGTTGCCGTCGGTCACCCACAGGTTCAGCTGGCTGAGGCCACGGCCGCGGGCCCAGTCCGTCACGGCCATGACGAGCGCCGCGCCGACCTTCCGCCCACGGGCCTGCGGGCGCACCCACATCGAGACCAGCTCGGCGGCGCCTGCGCCCTCGTCAATTCCGCCTGCCAGTCCCACGGGCAGGTCGCCCAGGTCCGGCAGGAAGGCGAAGAATCCGTAGCCGCTGGCCCGCCGGCGCCAGTCGGCCTCGGTGAACACCACTTCGCGGGCGTACGTCGACCCGAACGCGGCCGGCGCCTCCCGCAGCGCCTCCAGCCGGATGTCGCGCATCGCCCGCCAGTCGTCCTCTCGCACCGCGCGTATCTCGGTCATGTCCCCATGATCGCGTCCGGCCGCCCGGCCACGCGAGCGATTATCTCTCCACCCGGGCCGCACCCGCGCGGGCCGTGCCCTCCCGGGCCATACCCCCGAGCCGCCCCGCGGGGCCCTATCCGCCCGGGCGGTGCGCGTCGCCAGTAGCGCGTTCTGCTGGAATGGGGGCATGTGCACCGCGATTGTCGGTATCGGGCCCGACGGGACCGTGCTGCTGGCCGGGGTCCGCGACGAGTTCGTCAGCCGGGCGTGGCAGCCGCCCGGGCGTCACTGGCCCGATGTCCCCGGCGTCATCGGCGGCCGGGATCTGCTGGCCGGCGGGACCTGGCTCGCGGTCGCGCCTGCCGCACGGCGGGTCGCTTGCGTGCTGAACGGGCGGGGACAGATGGCCCCCGCCGAAGCACGGCAGTCGCGGGGTGTGCTGCCGCTCGCGGCGGCCGACGGCAAGCTGTCCCCAGCAGGCCTAGCAGGCCCGTCGGGCCCCGCGGACCTGGCGGCCTTCGACCCGTTCCGGTTGCTGGTCGCGGAGCCCGGCCGTGCGGTGCTGTGCAGCTGGGACGGCCATGAGATCGCCGAACGCGAGCTCGCTACCGGCCTGCACGTCGTGGTGAACACCGGCCTGGCCAGTGACCTGGTGCCCGGCGCGCTCCCGGCGGCGGTGCCGGATACCGGGGTAGGCGGGCTCACCGCGAAGCAGGCCGCGGCGGCGCGCGCCCATGAACTGGCCCGGATCGGCCATTTCCAGCCGCGCCTGGAGGTGGCCCGGATGCCGCACCCGGAGCCCGGGCTCCCCGTCGCGGACGCGTGGGGGGACTGGCTGCCCCTGCTGAACGGCGACGGGCTCCGCCCCGACGACCAGCGGGCGCTGATCGTCCGGCGTGACGTCGGCCAGGGCCGGATCTGGGGCACCACGTCCATTTCGCTGGTCGCGCTCACGCCCGATGGCCTGCGTTACGACTTCACCGCCACCCCGGGCGACCCCGCGGCCTGGTACCCGGTCCCGCTGGGCGGCCCCGCCTGACCGGCCGTGCCCGTCTCCGCCGTTCAACCGGTAGATTGAAGCAGGCAACAGGCGTTTCCGGGCGGTGAAAGGCGCAGCAATGCTCGTAGAGCTGGTCGTCGGCGTGATGGAAGTGCTCGCCATGGTCGCGATGTCCGTCAACGGCAACCGGCGGCTGCCATCGAGCGCCCGTATCCAGGTGCCCTGGGCCAGCCGCTGGGCCAACGAGAGCAAGCAGGCCGGCCTGATCGCCTTCCCGGTGACCGGGGCGGCCATCTTTGTGCTGTTCACGGTCCTCCTCGTGACCGTGCAACCGCGCGGCCAGGCGGGCGCCTTCGCGCCCGGTATCTTCCTGCCCATCGTGCTGTGCGTGCTCCTGCTCCTCCAGATCGGCGCGATCGAAAAGGCACGCCGCGCCGCCGCCGACGCTCAGTGATCTGGCATCTGCTGCCGCTGCCGCGCTGGCAGTCGGCAGGGTCCGGCACGTTCGTGCCCGGAACCGACGACGGTGCCCCGTTCGTGCACGCATCCCCGGACGAGGCGGTCACGCTCGCCGTGGCCAACGACCGGTTCGCCGGTGCCGCCGAGCCGATGGTGGCCCTGGCGCTGGACGAATCCCGGCTGTCCGCCCCGGTGCGCCGCGAGCCGGCCGACCCGGCCCCACCGCCCGGTGTGCCGGGCGGCACGCTGTTCCCGCACGTGTACGGGGCCGTCGAGACGAGCGCCGTGACCGAGGTCCGGTACGCGCGGCGCGATCCGTCCGGCCGGTACATCTCGCTGGAGGCGCGCCCGCCCACGGCCGAGGCCCTTGGCCTGCTCCCGCACCCGGAGGGCGGCTGGTTCCGCGAAACATGGCGGGCGGAACCGTCCTCGACCCCGGCCGGTTACCCGGGCCGCCGCGCCGCCGCCACCGGCATCTACTTCCTGCTGCCCCCGGGCGCGGAGTCCTGCTGGCACACCGTACGTTCCGACGAGATGTGGCTGTGGCACTCCGGCGGCCCGCTGACCCTGCTCCTGGGCGGGGCCGGCCCCGTCCCGCGGCCGATCCGGTCGCCGTCACCCTCGGCCCGGACCTCGCGGCCGGCCAGCGTCCGCAGTACGTGGTGCGCGGCGGCGGCTGGCAATCGGCCCGCCCGGCCGGCGCCGCGGAGGTCCTGGTCAGCTGCGTCGTCGCCCCCGGCTTCGACTTCGCCGATTTCACCGCGCTCGCAGGCCCCGGCTGACCCGCGGCCATTCACCCAGGGTATAAGCGGCCATTCATCCAGGGTAGGAAGCGCCGCCGATAGCAGCGCGCTGAACAGCGAGAACGCTCGCCCTGAAGGGATTTTATTAACGCGCCCCGGGCGGTCCCAAGCGGTTCGCGTCAGGGCGCGAGGGGGTCGGTGGGCACCGGTGGGGCGCGTTAAAGTTACGCAATGGTCGGGGGGCCGCTTTCTGACAGTTGTGGAGGCCCCTGGTGGCCAGAGAGGATCGTTCCCGCCGCAGCAAGTACCCCCCGAGGGCTCGATCTATCACGGTTTCGGCGGCGGTGTCGCCCGGAAGAGCTGACCGCCGTTACCCGCGTTACATTCCCCCGAACCGGTCCCGCCGCGCGCGCCGCGCGCTCCGCCGCTCGTCGTGCCGGGCCCGTCGGTCGTCCAGCCGGGCCTGCCGTTCATCGAACCGCGGCGGTCGGCCCCCGGGCTGGTCCGTGCGGGGCCGCCGCCCGCCGCCGCCCCGCCGGATCCGGATCCCGCCGACCAGGGAGTACGCGCGGATATGGATGGTGGGCGCGCCCGGCCCGGGATCCGGGGCGCCCTCGACCTGGGTGCCGCCGATCAGGCTCACCCCGGAGGCGTCCACCCGGATGCCGTACGGTATCCGCGCTCGCACCCCGCCGACCAGCGACAGCTTGGTCAGCGTGACGTCCGGGGCGGCCAGCTCGGCCTGGCTGAGATCCAGCCGCGCCCCGCCGACCAGGGTGATCACGATGACGTGCCGGCCCATCCGCCACGGCCCGAACACGTTCAGCCCGCCGATCGGCGTGACGTGCCAGGACGGCCCCGCCTGGCTGCCCAGGGCCACGGCGTTCCCGGCCGGCCCGGAGCTGGCGGGCAGGTCGGACAGCAGCCGGTCCAGTTCGGCCCGCGTCCGGGCCGTGGTCGCGTCCTCCATCCGCTGACTGAATTCCTCCAGCGTGAGGCGCCCTTCGCCGGTGGCCTGGCTCAGCCGCTCGACGGTCGCGTCCCGCTCGGCGTCCGACGCCCGGACGCCCTCGGCCGGCTGGCCGTTGCCGGTGGTCTCGCCCACTGCCGCTCCCGCCTCTGGCGCCGTAACGTGTCCGCGACCACCACGATAACCGCCGGCCCCCCAGTGTTGTTCTCGCTTCTTCCGGGGCCGGGCCGGCCGCCGCTGGCCCGGCGGCCGGCTCCGGGTCAGCCCGCAGTTCACCCGCCCGGACGCAGACGATGCCGGCCAGAATGAACGCGCCGCCCAGGAACTGCAACGGCGACGGCAGCTGGCCGAGCAGCAGCCAGGCGAACAGGATCGCGAACAGGACCTCGGCCATGCCGATGAACGAGGCGAGCTTGGCCCCGAGCCGGCGGGCCGCGCCGATGCCGGCCACGTACGCGACGACCGCGGCCAGCACGGACAGCCCGAGCACCGGCACGATCCAGCTGACCCGGTGACCGAGGAAGGTGACGTCGGCGGCCGTGCCGGTCATCGGCAGCACGCCGATCCCGCCGAGCGCGGCGAGCGCGGCCGCGCCGACGCACATCCCGCCCCAGGCCATCACGATCGGCGGCAGCGGCTCATCGGCGGCGGCCGACAGCACGAAGTAGCTGGCCAGCCCCACCGCGGCCAGCAGGCCCCACATCACGCCGGCCAGGTCGATCCGCGCCGCGCCGGTCAGGCCGAGTACCAGGAACAGCCCGGCGATCGCCGAGGCCGTCCCGATGACGGTGAGCCGGCGAGGCCGCTCCCCGTGCCGCAGCCACAGCCAGCCGACGACCAGGACGGTGCCCAGGTACTCCAGCAGCAGCGCCACGCCGACCGGTATCCGTTGCACGGCGTTGAAGTAGAACAGCTGGCAGCCCGCGACCGCGATCAGGCCGTAGGCGGCCACCCGCGGCGCCGCCCGGCGGAGCAGGTGCCACCGGCCGCGCAGCTGCACCAGGGCCGGCGCGGTGAGGATCAGCGCCGACACCGCGATGCGGATTCCCACGGCCGCGCCGGGGCTCCAGCCGGCCTGGATCAGTGAGGCGGCGAACGTGCCCGACGTGCCGAACGTCGCCGCCGAGAGCACGGCCAGCGCCAGGCCCGCGCGCGCCGGGCTGGGCCGGCTGGGCCGGGTGGCCCCCGTGGCCTTCACCGCGGCCCCCTGATGTCGATGAGCGGTCTACTCACGCGACCGTAGCCAACCAGCTCGTAATGAGTCAACTGCGTTTTTGCTCATGACAGGGGAAGGTGATCCCGGTGTCAGCCGGGTCATTCCCCCCGGTGCGGGGGACCTCGCAGGTTCCACCGCGTCCGGTTGAGCCGGAGGATGACCAGCGTGGTGAGGCACGCGGCGGCGAGGAGCGTGTACGGCACCACGTCCGATGTCGACTGCGCCAGTACGCCGCTGCCCGCGGCGGCGATGGCCTGGCCGCTCGCCCAGGCCAGGTTGGTCATCCCGAAGGCGAGCCCCTGGTTCAGCCGGAGCCGATGCGCGGCGCTGCTCAGCAGGGCGGTCGCGGGCGCGTACAGGGTGCCGAACGCCGGCATCCCCACGACCAGCAGGGTGACCAGCGCGCCGGCCGGTTCCAGTATGGGGGCCAGCACGCTCACGGTCACCGCCGCCACCAGGGAGAGCTGAATGGGTATCAGCGGGCTCCGGCGGTCGGACAGCCGGCCGGCGAGGGGAGACAGGGCCGACTCAATGGCCGCCGCCGCCAGAAACGTCACGCCGATGGCGACGGCGGAGGCTCCGAGCTGGCTGAGCCGCAGCGGCGCGAGCACATCCATGACCCCGAACGACATGCCGGCCAGCATCGTTACCCACATGCTCGTGCCGACCTGGTGATCCCGCAGCGCCGGCCACGCCTCCCGCAGCCCCTGCGGCTCCGGCGCGTGCGGCCGGGGGACGAGAAAGGCCGCGGCCATTAAGCCGGTGCCGGCGACGGCCGCCCCGGCGAAGGCCGGTCCCGTCCCGGCCCGGTCCGCGATGGTCCCCACCAGCGGGCCGAACAGCGCGCCGACCACGGCCGCGCCGAGCGCGATGCCCAGCAGTTCACCGCGCCGTTCGGCGGGCGCCGCCCGGGCCAGCCAGGCCATGCCCGCCGCCCAGGTGCACGCGCCGGCCAGGCCCTGCACGAAGCGCGCGGCGTCCAGGGCGACCCAGCCCGACGCCCAGCCGAACACCAGCGTCGCCATGCTCATGAGCGTCAGCCCGAGCAGGACCACCAGCCGGTCGCCAAGCCGGGAAGCGAGAACTCCACCGGGCAGCGCGCCAATCAGCGTGCCGACGGGGTAAGCGGCGACCAGGATGCCCGCGCCCGACTTCGTCAGGCCGGCCACGTGTGCATAGTGCGGGAGCAGCGGGGTCAGCGCGGTGAAGAAGATCGTGTCGACGAGGACGAGCGCGCAAACGAACCCAAGCAGGCCCCGGACAGGTGCCGTCAGCCGCAAGCGAACTGGCGCCACACCCACTCCGTCCAGATGCCCAACCCGGCACCCGCGTGGCTCTGCCGCGCGCAGCCCGTGGGCTGCCCGCCGTGCCGCGCGCAACCCGTGGGCTGCCGGGAGCCGGCCCCTGCCGTGTGACGCCCGCGCTCAGTGCCGGAGACGGCCACATAGCTGACATATCACACGATCCGGCGGCCTGGCGGGAGGAGCAGGTCCCGGGATCGCCGGGCGGGGCGAGCCGTCTGAATCGGCCGTGATCACCCCGAGTTACCCAGATGAAACGCGTGGTTTACGCGATGGGCGGGACCTACGAGGTAAGCCCCGCACCCGGCCGGTCTGGCTCGGCCGTTTTCGCCGGCGGTGCCAGCAGCCGGGCGGCCAGCCCGGTTGGCTGCCGTTCGCGCGCCAGGCGGGCGAATCGCAGGCCCTGCAGTCGCTCGGAGGTGGCGACCTGCGCGATGGCCGTGGTGCTGGCCTGCACGTACTTGCGGCGCACCGCGGCCGTGGCCAGCCGGTGCCGCTCCCGGTAGCCGGTATCGGCGGGTTTCAGTCCAAGCTGCCCGAGAGCCGCATGAATCGAGTTCGCTCTTGGCACCGATTTCATGGTCTCGGCCCAGTTACGGAGATCGTCGCGCCAGGCTTTGACGTACAGGTCACAGACCCGGGGCTGGATTTGCACGAGGCACTCTATGGCGGTCTGCACGGAACCGATGATTTTTACCTGCTGGTCCGCCGTCGTCCGCCAGTAACGATGGATGATATTTTCGAGAAATCGCCAGCGGGCGTCAAGGAAGAACTTCCAGTAATCGTGATCTGCCTCTGTTTCCCCGGCACCCTCATCGAGAAGTGCGTAGAGGCCCTCCGCCAGGACATCGCCAAACTCTTGCCGTTTGGTCCGCTCCGGCTGGTCAAAAGGGTCATAGGGCAGCTGCGCCGCGTTCGCGCCTGACCAGCCGAGTCGCCGTGCGCTCGCATTGTCATAGAAGAAGAGCCAGTCCTCGTTGTAGACCTCGGGGAAGAATCCGGTTTCTGCCAGGACATTGACGGCCAGCGCCGAGCCGCTGACGAAGGTGTCCTGTGCAGCGCCGGTCTGCCGGTGCGCGTGGCAGACGACCGAGTTGTCGGGGAAATCGGTGACCATCATCCCCGCCGAACGGTGGTGGCCGAGCACGGCGACCGTGGCGTACAGATCCGCCGGTGTCACGTCCCGGATGTCGTCATCCATGAAGAAAATGCGCTTCCAGCCCAGCATGCGCGCGAGCAGCAGGCCGAGGTTCCGCTTGATGCTCAGGTCGCCGTTGGGATTTTCCGCTATTCCTGGCGAGGCCTCCCGAACCAGGCCAGAAGAGCGGAACCTGAGGGACTCGTGCGTGTACCCGGCGGGCAGATCGGCGACGATGGCACGGCGGAATCCGGTGGCCGCCACCCGTTCCATCACCTCCGTGGCCTTGGCCTGCCGGCTGCAGAAGACGACAAGCCGGCAGTTCACGGCCTGAGCCAGCGCGACCGCCTGGTCGAGGTTGGCCGCCGGCCGGGACGCGGGTACGACGATGGCGTCGGGCGGCATCCAGCGGCTGACGGGAGGGCGCGCGTAGCCGACCAGCTGGCGGTGCGTCTCGTGCTGCTGGATGACTGCGGAACTGCGACTGGCCACACGCGCCCCTTAAGGAAGATCGACTGAACAGCCGGATTCAGAAGCCTGGATGTATCAAGGCCATTTATAGAGCACGGATCCGTCGGCATTGAAATCCGGCGTCATGGCCTGATCTCCGATGATGGGGACGCGCATCAGGATGGCATATGAATCTGAATGAGGGAAATTTCGGGCGATGTACCGTTCGTTTGAATCGCGGAGCTGGGCATCGGTGAGACTGCGCACCGAGCCCAGGACGCCACGGCTATGGACTCCGTTGCAGATAACGAGAGTCCGGTTGGAGTTCAGCGGATTTGGTGCGCGCGCCAGCAGCCCGACATCCTCCCGGAGTGCGGTCTTTGAATCGTCGTGCCATTGGGGCGTGAACGTCCGCTCGTTTTTATCGAGGCCGACGATAAAGATTTCACCGGTCTTGATGGCGGGATCTGCGATCTGCTTTACCGGTAGCGAGGTCATCTCGGACAAGCGCCGGGTTACTCGATTCCATGCGATTCCGCCCAGCAGGACCACATGCCCGCTCAGGTCATCGGGGACAACCGTATGCGATGCCTTGAAGAAAACTTGCATGCGGGGATTCTCCGCCCGGATATGACCATGTAGTTCTATGAGCGCGTCAAGATCTGCGAACGACTGCAGGACGGTGTAGTTCGGATTAGCGGGGCTGGCGAACGTTCCCGCTATATCCTCGGGAAGCTGCGCGCATACGATGGTCAGCGGGCCCACATCCCCGAAATGCCACGACCGCTGGGCCGTGGTCTCGGGGCCGGAGACGGCTCGCACCGCCTGGTCCCGTAGCGCCAGCAACTCCTCTGCCAGTGCCTGGCACGCGGCCTTTTCGCCGGCACTGAAGCTGTCCGCCGGCAGGACTCGCGGCTCGGCTCCCTCGATAGACCGGTGGGTGCCAAAAAACCGGGCGTAGGTAAGCAGTCTTTCCGGCGGCGGCGGCTTGGCCGCGGCCGGGTTCTCCCACGAAGACACGGTGGCGGGAGCGACGTCCCCGAAGGCGGTGGCCAGCTGGGCCTGGGTCAGCCGCAGCTCAGGCCAGTGCCGTTCACGGAGTTCGCGGAGGCGTTGCGCGAGGCCCGGCTGGGGGGAGCTGAGAGCCATGCCACTGACCTCCTGACAGCCAGGCCGCCCGCATGGCCCCGTCATCTGAGCCGGAATGCAGGCGGGCGACGGCGAGTACGACGCCATTGACGGCGATTAGTTAGCCGGCCTATTGTTATTTACATCGATGACAGCTGAAGTCACTACAATTCTACTAGAATTCTAATAGAGTCAGTAGATACAGCCGTCTAAATTAGTTTCTAGAGCATAGCTCAGAGGTCTGGCCCCATGTTTACCGCATCGCCGACAAAGCGATCGGGGACGAGCCTGTGCCCTGTCGTCTGCCCGAGGGCGACCAGTGCCGGACCGTGCTGGGCCGGCGGACCGTTAGCAGCCGCGCGCCAAGCGGCCAGGCAACGGGCCGCCAGCCACCGGGCGCGCGGCCCACCGGAAACACCGGCCCCTGACAGAAAAAGCTGGGCCGACGTCGCACATCGGCCCAGCGCAGCGATCACTCCGCAATGATCGTGATGACGATGCTAGCAACCTCACGGTTCCGCGTCAGCCCCCGCTTCTGGCGGCCGTGATACGGACGCGCAGCGTTCGCCAGTATCTGCCAGCACGAGTCTGCTCCGCGCTCCGTTTTCGGGGCGTCCCTCCTCAAGCGCCGCACTATGAGGAACAGGCATGCTCGCAGCCCAAAGCGCAGCTCACGACCTCGGCTCCATTCAGCTACTCCTAGCAATCGCAGTGGTACTGATTGTCCTCTTCTGGCGCGTGGCCCTGAAGATGGTGATCATGGTCCTCGCCATCGTGATGATCGTCTTGATCACCTCGGGCGTCGCGGTTCTGCTGCAGGAATTTCACTGGTTCATCAAATAGGTGCCTCCGGCAGGCCAGCCGCACCCGCGGCTGGCCGGCCGGAATCGCCGCGCACCGGCGCGTCACCGGACGCCCGCACCCACTACGCGTCACAGGACAGCGGCCTGCCGCCGTTGAACGCGACCATGTCGGTGAGCGCGCCGATCACGTTCACGCCGTCGGACGCGCCGAGGTCCGCGTACGCCCGGTGCAGGTTGCCGACGATCCGCTCGCGGTCCAGCCAGCCGTCGTAGTCGCCCAGGTCGGTCTGCCGGGCCAGTTCCAGCGGCGACAGCCCCGCGGAGATGCCGTTGCGCGCCGTGGCCAGGACGAACTCCAGGTAGCCGACGATGGTGCCGATCAGCCCGTGGTCGCACGGCGCGCCGTGGCCGGGCACGATGACCCGGGCCGGGATGGGCACGACCACGGTGGTCAGCACGGAGATCGCGCCCCGAACCGAGCCCATGAGCAGGAACGGCGTACCGCCGTTGAACAGCAGGTCGCCGCAGAACAGCACCTGCTGTTCCGGCAGCCACACCAGGCTGTCGTTGCTGGTGTGCGCGGCCTGCCCGACGTAGCTGACCTCCAGTGGCCGGTCGCCGGACCAGAGCCGTACCCGGTCGGCGAACGTCAGCGTGGGCGGGGCCAGCGTCACCTCGCCCCAGTCCACCGGCTCCCAGATGCCGGTGTTCCCGGGCATGCCGAAGGCGATCACCTCGGCCCGGCAGTTCTCCTGGGCGATGATCGTGGCCGTTCCGAACAGCGAGTTGCCATAGGTGTGGTCACCGTGGTGATGCGTGTTGATCAGCATGGTGACCGGGGCCTTGCTCACCGAGGCGATCCGGTCCAGGTAGGCGCGGGTGCGGCGCTCGGTCGAGCAGGCGTCCACGCTGATCACCGACGAGGGGCCCACCACGAACCCGGTGTTGTTGATGTACCAGGACCCGTCCGGCTGGATGTAGGCGAAAACCCCGTCCGCCACCTCGGTCAGCTCCGGCGGCCCCAGCTCCGGATGGTCATGACTGCTGGCGCTCATACGCCGAACCTTCCCACGTCACCTGGCTCGCACGGGGCCACCCCGTACACGTCACGGCACGCCGGGGCGGGCCACCCTGGGTACGTCCCGCTCGCCGCGGGCCGGCCGTCATCACCCCCGGGCCGGCCCGCGCTCCCTGCTAGGCCGCCCCCAGCTTGCGGGCACGCCTAAGACCGGTGACGGGACCCACAGCCCCGGCTCCGGCGGCGTGCGGTGCCACAGCGCGAACAGATCCGCACCCGGACCGGCCGTGCCCCAGCAGTCCGCGTACTCCGGCGAGGCCGGCCAGATCCGGGGCACCCAGGCGTCCTCGTCGGCGATCCGCTCCAGCGCGGTCGTGTACTCCACCACGAAGTCGTCCGGCCCGGCGAAGTAGGAGTACACATTGTCCCCGGAGCTGTGCCGCCCCGGCCCCCACAGGGGCGCGTGTCCGTGCCGGACCATCCGGCCGGTGCCCCGCATGTACTCGTCGATGTCGCGCATCTCAAACGAGACGTGGTTCAGCCCCGCGTGCGGGGCGGCCGCGATCGCGAGGCTGTGATGATCGGCCGAGCAGCGCATGAACGCCATCCGGTCTTCCAGCCAGTCTGACAGCCGCAGCCCGAAGTACTGCTCGTAGAACGCCACCAGCGCGGGCGCGTCGGGGGAGTTGACGACGATGTGGCTCAGCTTGCGCGGCACCGACTCACCGGGCTCGACCTCACGGAACGGCTTGGCCGCCACGTCGGCGGACACTTCGATCAGCCGCCCGTCCGGGTCGAAGAAGCGGAAGCCGTACCCGCCGCCCGGCATGGCCAGGGTGCCGGGCTCCGCGGCCAGCCGGGTACCGTCGGACGCCAGCGCCGCGGCGAGCGCGTCCACGGCCGCGGGGTCGTTCGCGCCGAACGCGATCAGGTCGGTCCGCCGCTCCGCCGCCGCGCGCAGCCGGATCACGAACGGTTCCGGGCTGCCAACCGCGCCGAGGAACGTAACGTCGCCGTCGCTGCCGACCGGGTACAGGCCCCAGATACCCTCGTAGAACGCGACGCTCGCGGCGAGGTTCTCGGTGGCCAGCGCGGCGTAGCGGACGTGCGTGATCGGCGAGCGCCGGGCTAGATCGGACGCCCGCACCCCGCTGGCCGCGATGGCCGGCGGCAGCGGCGGGCCCGGCCGCGGGGGCGGCGGCACGGCGCCGTCGAGCGTATCCGGGCCGGTCGATGTCGTGGTCACGGGAACTCCAGATCTCGGGTCCGGGCGTTCAGGCGGGCGCGTTCAGGATTGCTTCGACGCCGTGCGTCTGTTCCACCAGGTGCTCGCGCATGCCCTGGACCGACGCGTCGTAGTTGTCGGCGTTGATGGCCATCTCGGCCTGCAGGATGCCGCGGGACACGTCCTGGACGAGCCGGGCCCGCGGGAACCGGCGCTGCTCGAAGGCGCGCAGCCGGTCCTCGAGCGGGCCACCGGAATCGAGCACGTCGGCCAGCACGATGCCGTCCTCGAGCGCCATCCCGGCCCCCTGGGTCAGGTGCGGTGCGCATGCGTGCGCGGCGTCGCCCAGGATCCCGATCCGCCCGGAGAACCACGGCAGCGGGAGCAGCACGTCGGAGATCGGGCTGTAGACGATGTCGTCGGTGGGCCGCAGGCTGTCCCGCACCTCACCCGGCAGGGCGCCGAACGGCGCCATCCGGGCACGCACGATGGCGGTGAAGTCTTCCGGGCGGTGGCTGACACCCGCCGGATCCGGCGTCACCACGAACATGTACATGGTCTCCTTGCTAAGCGGGATGTACCCCGCCTTGACCCCGAGCGCCTGGTAGACGCGCACCCCGTCGACGCAGCCCGGCCGGGGCAGCGTGACACGGAAGACCCCGAACCCGGAGTAGACCGCATCGCGGGTCGCCCCGAAGGCCGCGCGCCGGGTGGCGGACTTGATCCCGTCGAACGCCGCGACCAGGTCGTAGGACTCCTGCCGTCCATCGGTGAAGCGCACGTCGACGGCGCGGCCGGTGTCGGTGAACTGCTCGATGGTCGTTCCGTAGCTGATCTTGACGTCGTGCCGCTCGGCCGCGCCGATCAGGATGCGGTGCAGGTTCAGCCGGGACAGCGCGGTGTTGGCCGGGATCCCGCCACCGCCCAGGATGCAGGGCACGTGCACGATCAGCTCACCGTCGGCGGCGTAGAAGTCCGTGTGGTCGAACTCGCAGCCGACCGCGCGGATCTCGTCGAGGACCCCCAGCGAGTCCAGCGCGCGCAGGCTGTTGGCCGGCTGGTTGATTCCGACGCCATAGACCGACATGGCGGGCTTGATCTCCACCAGGTCGACGTCGAAGCCACGCTGGCGGAGCGCGACCGACGCCCCCAGGCCACCGATACCCGCGCCCAGGACCAGTACCTTCACCGGAGCCTCCCCATCCGACAGCGCATGAATGCTTATTGGCGAACGTAGGACGCTGGCTTATCCCGCGACAGAGCCAATTACAGATGCTTATCATCGACGTGATCGATGGAAGCAATGTCGCCGGCAGGATGCGCAGGTCATGGAAATCTCGGACACGCTGCGGCGGATGGACCTGAATTTGGTCGTGCCGCTGAACGCGCTGCTGGAACACCGGCACGTCACCCGGGCCGCCAAATCGGCCGGCATCGGGCAGTCGGCGATGAGCGCCGCGCTGAGCCGGCTGCGGCGCCTGTTCGGCGACCCGCTCCTGGTCCGCAACGGGCGGGTGCTAGAGCTCACCCCGATGGGCCAGTCCCTGGTCGAGCCGGTGCGCGCCGTGCTGACCGGGCTGGAGCAGCTGCTGGCTACCAGCCCGCACTTCGATCCGGCCACCGACGAGCGCATGTTTACCGTCGTGGCCAGCGACTACGTGACGCTGATCCTGCTCCGTCCGCTGCTGGAACGGCTCAACCGCGAGGCCCCGGGCGTCGCCGTCACCGCGATCCCGGTGTCCGGGAGCACCGAGGCCGAACTCGAACGCGCCCAGGTCGATCTGGTCATCATGCCGCGGGAGATCACCTCGCCCGCGATGGCGGATTTCCCGCAGCGCGAGCTGTTCACCGACCGCTACGTGGCCGCGGTGTGGACCGAGCACCCCGAGGTGACAGATCACCTGGACCGGGACCAGCTCACCCGGCTGCGCTACGTGCGCTACCACGCCACCAGCGGCGGACCGGGGTTCGTGGACTTCCAGCTCGCCAAGCTCGGGATCGAGCCGAAGGTGGCCCTGTCGACGCTCAGCTTCACGCTGGTGCCGTGGCTGCTGCCGGGCACGTCGCTGTTCGCGTTCGTGCACGAGCGGCTGGTCAACAGCACGCCGGTGCGCCACGAGCTGAAGGTGCTGGAGCCGCCCGTGCCGCTGCGGCCGATCGTGGAGACCATGTACTGGCACCCGGTCTTCCACAACGACCCGGCGCACCACTGGCTCCGCGAATGCGTCTCCACGCTCGCCGCCAACCTTTTAACGCAGCCGCGCACCTCGGGGCAGCCCGCCCCGCAGTCCCCGCCGTGCTGGCCGGGCCCGGAACCGGGTATCGACCGGGTTAATGAAGATCATGCCGTGGACGCCGTTCCGCGCCCGCGGCACCGTCCCTAGGATCGGAACGGCAGCGTAGGATCGACCGACGACGGGGATGCGAATGCCGGGTGGGACGCCGTACGCGCTGGGACGGTTCCGGGACTCCGGCGGGAGCGAGTTCTGCGGGGCCGTGATCGGCACCGCGGTGGTCCCGCTGGCCGCGCTGCCGCCCGCCGAGACCACCGTCGGGGCGCTGCTCGCGGCGTGGCCGTCGAACGAGAAGGTGCTGTCGGCCGCGGCCGTCGAGGCGGTGGCCAGCGGGCGGTGGGCGGCGCTGGCACGCCCGGCGGATGAGCTGACGCCGCTCGCGCCGTACCGGCCCGGGCAGATCTTCCAGAGCGGGGCGAACTACAAGACCCACGTCATCCAGCTCATCGTGGCCGCCTCGGCCGAGCAGGGTGACGACGACCCGCGCAAGACCCTGCGGGACGCCACCGCGCTGATGACCGAGCGCGCCGCCCACGGCACCCCGTACGTGTTCATCGGCCTGCCGTCCGCGGTGTGCGGGCCACGGGACGACGTGCTGCTGCCGGACATCGGGCAACAGCATGACTGGGAACTGGAGCTCGGCGTGGTCATCGGGACCGAGGCCTACCGGGTCAGCCGGGACGAGGCGCTCGGGCACGTCGCCGGGTACACGATCGTCAACGACCTCACGACCCGCGACCGGGTGTTCCGCCCGGACATGCCGGGGCTGGGCACCGACTGGCTGGCGGGCAAGAACTCGCCCACGTTCCTGCCGCTGGGCCCGTGGCTGGTGCCCGCGCAGTTCGTGCCCGACCCGATGAACCTGCGGATCACCCTCACGCTGAACGGCGAGACCATGCAGGACGAGGCGACCGCCGACATGATCTTCGGGATCGCCGAGCTGATCGCGCACGTCTCGTCGATCACCCCGCTGCGCCCCGGCGACCTACTGCTCACCGGCTCACCGGCCGGCAACGGCGCCCACTACGGCCGTTACCTGCGCCCGGGCGACGTGATGGAGTCCGCGATCACCGGCCTCGGCGTGCAGCGCAACCGGTGCGTACGGCCATGAGCATCAGCGGTGGCGGCGGCGAAGCCGCAGCGGGGAGCTCCGGCGGGTCATCCCCCCGGGCCAGCGGCGAGGCCGCAGCGGGGGGTTCCGGGGGGTCGTCCCCCCGGGCCCGCACCGCCGCCCCCGTTATCGACGTGCACGCGCATATCGACGTGCCGGCCATCTACGGGCTGGTCGCGGATCAGCCGGGGCTGGCCGCCGAACAGGCCGTGCAATTCGCCACGTTCGGCGCCGAGTCGATCAAGCGGAACGTCGAGCTGATGACGACGAGCTACCGCCCGCTGCTCGACGACCTCGGCCCCCGGCTGGCCCAGATGGACGCCGCCGGCGTCGGCATCCACGCGATCAGCGTCGTCCCCACCCTGTACCACTACTGGGCCGACGCGCCGCTGGCCAACGACATTGTTGCCGCGGCCAACGAGCACATCGCCGCGGCGGTCGCGGCGCAGCCGGACCGCCTGGTGGGCCTGGCCACGGTCGCCCTGCAGCACCCCGAGCTGGCTGCCGACCAGCTGCGGATGGCCCACACCCAGCTCGGCATGCGCGGCGCCGAGATCTCCACCAGCGTGTCCGGGCGTGACCTGTCCGACCCGGAGCTGGACCCGTTCTGGGCCGCCGCCGAGGAACTCGGGTCGTTCCTGTTCATCCACCCGTGGGGCTGCTCGCTGGAGTCCCGGCTGGCCCTCGGCTATCTCGGCAACGTCATCGGTCAGCCCGCCGAGACCACGATCGCCCTGCACCACCTGGTGTTCGGCGGCGTCCTGGACCGTTTCCCGGCCCTGAAGATCTGCGCCGCGCACGGCGGCGGCTACTTCCCGCACTACCTTGGGCGCGCCGACCACGCCTACCGGGTCCGCCCGGAGAGCCGCCTGATGGCGCGCCCGCCCAGCGCCTATCTGGACACGCTCTACTTCGACTCTCTCGTCTACACCGATGACGCCCTGACCCGCCTGGTCCGCATCGCCGGCGCCGGGCACGTCCTGCTGGGCACCGACTACCCCTTCGACATGGGCGTCACCGATCCGGTGGCCCGCATCGACGCGATCGGCCTGCCCGCCCCCGACCACGACGCCATCACCGGCGGCACCGCCGCCCGCCTGCTCTCCCTCTGACTACGGCCAGCACGCGCCGATCATCAGCGGCGTGCCTCGCGTGACAGCTGCGCGAGGACCCGGCCGAACAGGCCATCGCTGACGACCTGGGGATCGGCATACTGCTCGATGGCCAGGCCGTTGGACAGTGCCAGCACCACGGTCACGATGTCGTCGACGGTGAGGCCGCCCACGACCGGCGCCCGCCCGAGGACCTGCTCCACGCGGGCGGCGATCGCCGCGCGCAGCGTTCGCCGCTGCGCGACGAACTGGGCGCGGACGGCGTCGTCCTGGACGGCGCGCCGCCAGAAGTCCAGGAAGACCAGCTGCCAAGCCCGCTGCTCGGTGAACGCCGCGGTGAGCAGGCACCCGATGTCGTGCAGGCTCTGCTCTCCGCCGGGAGCGCCTTCGCCGGCCTCTAGGGCCACCCGGACGGCCTCGGCCCGCCTGTTCGCCTGGTCGTGCATCATCGCGAAGAAGAGGTCGTCCTTGCTGGCGAAGTTGGAGTAGATCGCGCCTTTCGTCAGGCCCGCGGCCGCGGCGACCTGGTCCAGGTTCGCGCTGGCGTAGCCGCGTTCCGCGAACACCTCCAGCGCCGCGTCCAGCAGCCGGCGCCGCACGGCCGCACGCCCCGGCCGCCGTACCCGCACCGGCGGCTGGGTGCGCGGGCTCACACCGCCGGGGGCGGTCCCGTCGTTGACGTCGTTCATGCGCCCTAGCATACTCATAAGTATTGAATACTCTCTAGTATCGGAGAAGACGATGGCGCACAACTCCCGCGCCGACCCGCCGAGCGTGCCCCGCCAGGGCCGCAAAGCGCCCGGCGTGCCGCCCCGGCCGACCTCCCGCCCCCTCCCGTCCACCACTCGGGTGGCCCCATCGATCCGCCCGGCCGCCCGCCCGGCCGCCCGCCCGGCCGCCCGCCCGGCCCCTTGCCCGGCCGTCGGTGGTGGTCCCGCCGGGCCGCCCTGGCGGTGATATGTGTCGCCGCCCTGATCATCAACGTGGACAACACCATCCTCAATGTGGCGCTGCCCACCCTGGTCCGGACGGTGCACGCCACCTCCAGCGAACTGCAGTGGATCGTCGACTCCTACGCGATGGTCTTCGCGGGGCTGCTGCTGGTGGGCGGCAGCCTGGCCGACCGGATCGGCCGCAGGCGGTTCTTCCTCATCGGCCTGGCCGTCTTCGGCGCGGGGTCGGCCGGCGCCGCGTTCTCTGGCTCGGTGGACCTGCTGATCGCCTGGCGGGCCGTGATGGGCGCGGGCGCCGCGCTGACGATTCCCGCCTCGCTGTCGATCATCAACGACGTGTTCCCCGCCCCGGCCATGCGGGCCCGGGCCATCGGCGCCTGGGCCGGGACCATCGGGCTCGGCATCGCCATCGGCCCGATCGCCGGCGGCCTGCTGCTGGCCCGGTTCTGGTGGGGCTCCATCTTCCTGGTCAACATCCCGATCACGGCCGCCGCGGTCGCGGGCGCCCTGCTCCTGGTGCCGCCCTCGAAGAACCGGGCCGCCGAGCCACCCGATCCCGCTGGGGCGCTGCTGTCGATCGCCGGCCTGGGCCTGCTGCTCTGGGCGATCATCGAGGCGCCGGTCAAGGGCTGGACGTCCGCCGCGGTGGCCGGACCCGGGCTGGCCAGCCTGGCCGTCCTAGGTGCCTTCGTTGCCTGGGAAGCCCGCAGCAGCCATCCGATGCTGAAGCTCGGGTTCTTCGCCGACCGCCGGTTCTCCATCGCCGCCGCGGGGGAGTGCCTGGGGATCTTCGGGCTGATGGGGGCGCTGTTCCTGCAGACGCAGGTGCTGCAATTTGATCTGGGCTACTCGCCCCTGGCGGCTGGGCTGCGGATTCTGCCCGTGGCCGTGGTGCTCTGCGCAACCGCCCCGCTGTCCCCGGTCGTCGCCCGCGTCATCGGGATCAGGTTCAGCGCCGCCGCCGGCCTGGCCGCGATCGCGGGCGGCTTGGGGTGGAGTTCGGCCGTCTCCACGGCTGCCGCCGCCTATCCAGCGTTTGTTCCCGGCACGCTGCTGATCGGCCTCGGCGCCGGCCTCCTGCTGCCGACGGCGACGAACTCCGTCATCGGCTCGGTCCCCCAGGGGCAGTCCGGTGTCGGCTCGGCGACCAACGCCGTGGCCCTTCAGGTCGGCGGCGCGCTCGGCGTCGCGGTCATCGGAAGCGTGCTGTCCTCCCGCTACCAGGGTCACCTGACGCGGGCGCTGGCCGGCCACTACGTGCCGGCCAGCGCCCTGCACGCCATCGTCGGCTCGCTCGGCGGCGCGCTCACCGTGGCGGATACCGCGGGCGGCACGACCGGCGCCCTGCTCGCGCACCTCGCGCGTGCCGCATTCATGAGCGGCAACGCCACCGCACTGGCCACCGGAGCGGCTGTCGCCCTCGCCGGTGCCCTCCTCGTGCTCACCCGCCTCCCGTCGCGCCCCCCCGTGATCATCGTCGCTGCGCACACAGACGCGCCGGCCCGCTGACCCGGAAATCCCGGGATCTTCACGCCTGCGCGGCGCCCCCGCAGGGACACCACAACCTACGGGCAGAGTTTTGGGCAAATACTGCCGGGCCGAAAAGTCTGCCCGTAAGCGCATGGCCGCGATGAACCCGTCGGGATCGGCCAGGCTCACGATCAGCCGGTCCACCTTCGCCCGGCGGAACAGCGTGTCGATGCCCGGGGCGAGGTAACACGGCGGCTCGATGGCCAGCTCCACCAGGCCGTCGGGGGAGCCGTTGACCAGCCAGCGCCCCCGCCCGCCGTGCACGCCGGTCGTGCCGTGCACGTTGGTGGACGAACGCCGGACGGCGCGTACCGAACTGCGGGGGATGTCCAGCTTGAACGACCCCATCCGCACCCGGATCCCGGTGCCGCCGACTTCCACCCCGGCCACTCCGGGGCCGGACCGGAACAACAGCGTGTCCAGCCAGGCGGTCATCCGGTCCAGCCCGCGCTCGCGGTAGCTGATCGCGAACCAGCGGGGTGCCCCCGGCTGTTCCCCGCCCCTGGCCGCGGCCTCATGCTCGGCGATGACCGCCCGCCGGGCGGCCGCGTACGGCTCGCCGGTCTCCGCCATCCGGCGGCGCGCGGCGGCGCTGATCTTGTCGTGTGACATCGTGCCCTCGTTCCGGCGGCCTGTCCCGGCGCCTGGCCACCGCGAAGCCGTCACGATGGAAGGAGAAGCAAGGCTCACGCGAGGGCTGTGCCACTCTTGTCCTCGGCCGTCATCTCAGCGCCGGGCTGGCATGACTCGGATCCGGCAGGCGTGTCTGCCACGCTCAAGCATACGCCCGCCGCGGCCTCGCGCACGGGGGCCGCCCCCGCGGAGCCGCTCGCGGGAGCCGCTCGCGGCAGCCGCCCGCGGGGCGGCCCCCGGGGTCGGCCCAGCGAGCCTCATGACCATGCGGGGAACCGGGTCAGCGGGCATGGCGTAGATTCGGCTCGTGCGTGAGATCCCGCTCGATGAGGCTCCCCGCGAGATCGCTGCCGTGGCGCGGGCCGCGGCTCGCGGCGAGATCGTCTACCTGACCGAGGACGGGGAGCGCCTGGCGGCGATCGTCCCGCCCGAGCTTGCCGCGGAGCTGGAAGGCCTCTCCCCGGAAGAAGTCCTCGACCTGCTGGCCGACGTCGCCGGCGAGCCGATGCCCGACTCCTGATCCCGGCCATCGGGAACCTCCGATGTGGGCAGCGTTCTCAGTGAATAGCCACGACGACGCTGCCCAGATCAGCGGGAGGCGGGGCGAGGGCACCGTCGTGATCGGCTTTCCAGGCCGTCCTCCCTGCGGCCTTACGAAGCCGTGGGGACAGCGGGGACAGATGCGCAGGTCCAGGTTCCCGTAGCCTGGCCCTGCTACACGCGTATGCCCTGCCGCTCGGGGACGGGGAGGCCGCGGGCTACCGGGCCGACAAGGTCATCCACGCGCTGGCTGACCCGTTACGGGCGCTCGCCGAGGCGCGGCGCGTTCTCGCCTCGGGCGGCCGCATCGTCGTGTGCGGGCAGGACTGGGACACGTTCGTGACGGACTCCAGCGACCCGGAGCTCACCCGGACCATCGTGCGGGAGCGGGCCGACCAGGTGCCGTCGCCGCGGGCCGCCCGTCAATACCGCAACCTGCTGCTGGACACCGGCTTCCGCGACGTGACGGTGGAGGTGCACACGGGAGTGTTCACCGACGGCTCGTTCCTGCCAGTACTCACCCGCCTCGCCGAGGTCTGCTGCGAGCACGGTGCGATCACCCCTGCGCAGGCGGACACGTGGATAGCCGACCAGGGGGAACGCGCCCGGGCCGGCGCTGTTCGCGGCCGTGCCGATCTTCATGGCGGCAGCGACCAGCCCCTGAGAGGGGCTCGCCCGGCCCGAGCGCGCCGATCACCAGGGATCGCCGGATGGCTCGCGATGCCGCGTCCCCACACGGACCGGTGGCGGCCCAGCCCCCACACGTGCCGGGCCGGATCCTTCTCCAGCATCATCGTCGCGCCGCGGCTCACCTCATCGATGTCGTTGACCTGCCACGACGTGTGGTGCAGGAACGCCAGCGGAGCCTGCTGGACCAGCACGTTCCCCCGCATAGGAGGCGCTCCCCACCTCCGGGCTGAGGCCGAACTCGGCGTAATGGCCCGCTGTTTCCTCGACGTTGGGAACCCCGATCGTGATCCGGGTCAGCCGGTGCAGTGCCATCGTCAGTCGCCACCCTCTTCGCCCGGGTAGCCCGGGCCCGCCACGAAGTCGTTGCGCAGCTCGCCGATGCCCTCGATGTGACTGGTCAGCACGCCGCCCGGCGGGATGAACCGCTTCGGGTCGCGGGCGTTGCCGACCCCGGACGGGGTGCCGGTGAAGATGATGTCGCCGGGCAGCAGCGGGCAGACGGTCGACAGCCGGGAGATCAGCGCCGGCACGCTGAACATCAGGTCCCGGGTCCGCCCCAGCTGGAGCACCTCGTCGCCGAGCCGGCAGCCCAGCTCCAGGTCGTCCGGGTGCTCGATCTCGTCCACCGTGACCAGCGCGGGGCCGAGCGGCGCGAAGCCGGGGTAGGACTTGCCCAGCGAGAACTGCGGCACCGGCCCGGCCAGCTGCACGACCCGCTCGGACAGGTCCTGCCCGACCATGAACCCGGCCACGTGGCCGTACGCGGCCTCCTCGCTGACCCGGTGTGCCGCGCGGCCGATCGCGACCACGAGCTCGACCTCCCAGTCGGTGAAACGGCTGGGCAGCTCGACCGTGGCGTTCGGCCCGGTGATGCTGCTCTGGAACTTGGTGAACACCGTCGGCGAGTCGGGGCGGCCCAATTTCGACTCGCCGACGTGATCGGCGTAGTTCAGCCCGATGGCGAAGACCTGCCGCGGCATCGGCGTCGGCGCGCCGAGCTCGGCCGGGTCGACCGCGAAGCCGGCGCGGTCACCGCGGGCCGCGGCCCACTCCCGGAACGCGTCCCACTGGCCGAAGATCGCCTGTGGGTCAGCGGAAAACTTGCCGTCACTGGCCTTCTCGACGTCCAGGCCGGCGCCCGAGGCGTCCAGCAGGACCAGCCGCTGGCCGACGTTGACGATACGCACGTGCACTCCATTCGCCGGGACGTCGCGGTGTACTCATCGTGGGCAGCGTCAAAGTCGATTGTCAATGGATAATCGATTTCTAGGCCAGTGATATTATCCTGCCATGGCCAAGCGAACGGGCGGCGAGAGTCTCGCGGTCGACGTCTATGACCAGTTGCGGGCCGACATCTTCGATCGCCGCTTCGCCCCCGGGGAACGCCTGAAGCCCGCCGAGCTCGGTGAGCGGTTCGGCGTGAGCATCAGCGTCATGCGGGAGGCGCTGGGCCTGCTCGCCGCGCAGAACCTGGTACGCATCGAGCGCAATCGCGGGTTCCACGTGACCACGCTGTCCCCGGGCGCGCTCGCGGACCTGACCCTGGCCCGCCGCATCAACGAGGGCGCCGGGCTGCGCCTGTCGGTCCAGCGAGGCGGCGTCAGCTGGGAGTCCGAGGTCTTGGCGGCGCACCACCGGATGGCCAGCGAGCCGATCTACCGGCCCGACGACCCGCAACGGCGGAACAACGACTGGGCCGTCGCGCACATCGCCTTCCACGACAAACTGATCGACGCCTGCGGCAGCCCCGTCCTGCTGGACATCTGCCGCCGCCTGTCAGACGCCGCCGAGCTGTACCGCGCCTGGTCCGGCGCGTGGGCCGAGGGCCGCCAGCCGGTCCGGCGGGACATCGCCCGCGAGCACAAGGAGCTGATGGAGGCCGCGCTGGCGCACGACGCCGACCTGGCGGTGCGGCTGTTCGAGGCGCACATCGGCCGCACCGCGGCCATCCTGATGGACCTCGACGCCGGCGCGGCCGGGAGCCGCCTGCCGGACGCGGCAGGCGCGGCAGGCGCGGCAGGCGCGGCAAGCGTCAAGGACCCGAAGGATCAGCCGAGCGCCGGAAAGGCCAGCTGAGCGTGCCGGAGTCCCAGGCCCCGCGGCGGCCGCGCACCAACCGGACACCCTTACTGATGGGAACGCTGTGCGATTCATCAAGGCAGACACGGAGCAGGGGCCGCGGCTTGGCGTGGTCCGGCCGGACGGCGTGGCCGAACTGGCCCGCACCGAATCCCGCCTGGAGCCCCACTTCGGGGACGACGGCTCGGCGCTGCGCGCGCTGGCCGGCGCGATCCACGCCGCCCCGGCCGGGGAGTACGGCCTGGACAGCCTCACCCTGCTGAAGCCGGTCGACCCGGTGTCCATGCGCGACTTCATGGTGTTCGAGGAGCACATCCTGCCCTCCTGGCGCCGGTCCGGGCTGAGCCGCGGCCCCGACGTCTGGTACGAGCAGCCCATCGGCTACTTCAGCAACGCGGCCACGATCCGCGGGCCCCGCGACCCGATCGAGATCCCCGGCGGATCGGAACGGCTCGACTTCGAGCTGGAGGTGGGCGCGGTCGTCGGGCGCGAGACCGTCTCGGTCACCCCGGCCGAGGCGGCGGACCGGATCGCGGGCTTCTGCATCCTGTGCGACTGGTCCGCCCGCGACCTCCAGTTCCGTGAGATGGACGGGCGGCTCGGCCCGTTCAAGGGCAAGGACTTCGGCTCGTCGCTGGGCCCGGTCTTCGTCACCCCCGACGAGCTGGCCTCCCGCCGCCGCGGCAACGGCTACGACCTGCTGATGACCTCCAGCGTGAACGGCCGCCAGTACGGCAGCGACCACTGGTCCTCGGCGTACTGGTCGTTCGAGGAGCTGATCTCCTACGCCTCCTGGAACTCGCGGGTGGAAGCGGGCTCGATCATTGGCAGCGGCACCTGCCAGGGCGGCTGCATCCTGGAGTTGTCCGCCCGGCACTCCGCGGAGGAGTACCCCTGGCTCGCCCCCGGCGACGAGGTCACCCTCAGCATCGAGCTGATGGGCGAGATCCGGGCCAGCGTGCTGCCCCCCGCCCGCGCCCCCTGGCCAGGCCGCAAGCCCGCCCCAGACGGCGCCCAGAAAACCCCGGCCTAGCCGTCCGGCCCGGGGCCGGTCCCTGCTTCGCGCTTCCCGGCCCCCGCGTACCCCGCACTTCTCCCCCACCCCAGGGCACCCGTCCCGCCCGCCACAGCAGTACCAGGCGAGGAGGTTGCGGAGCATACTCAGCTATATTCACTGACTTTGCTCCCCAACCTCCGGCCGGGAACCCGGCGCGGACGCGTGACGTCGGCGAACCGGCTCAGGCCTCGCGTTCGATCGGGCAGCTCATGCAGCGCGGGCCGCCCCGGCCCCGGCCCAGTTCGCCGCCCGGCACCGGGATCACCGTGATGCCGTGGTCCTGCAGGTAGACGTTGGTGGTCACGTTCCGCTCGTACGCCACGACCACGCCGGGCTCGACGGCCAGCACGTTGCAGCCGTCGTCCCACTGCTCCCGCAGCGCGGAGCGGACGTCCTGCACCGCGGTCAGCGGCGTGATGGCCGGCAGGCCGAGCGCGGCGGCTATCGCGCGGTGCATGTCGCCGGGCGGGTGGTCGGTGACCTTGAGCTCGCGGGTCGTCGCGCCCGGCTCGACCGTGTAGGACGGCAGCATGCCCATCCCCGCGTACTTGATGAACACGCCGTAGTCCGCCATCGTCAGCATGGTGTCGAGGTGCATGAACGCGCGTGTCTTCGGCATGTCGACGGCCACCAGGCAACGGGCCGCCCCGGCCGCGAACAGCCGCTGGGCGAGCACCTCGACCGCCTGCGGCGTGGTGCGCTCGCTCATCCCGACCAGCACCGCCCCGTTGCCGATGACCAGGACGTCGCCGCCTTCGATGGTCGCCGGCCCGGCCTCCGCGCCGTGATACCAGACGTCGAAGCCGGCCGGGGCGAACATCGGGTGCCAGCGGTAGATGGCTTCGCCGGCCAGGGTCTCAGGGATCCGGGCCGGCCTGCGCATCGCGTTGATGGAGACCCCACCGTAGATCCAGCACGACGTGTCCCGCTGGTAGAGCAGGTTCGGCAGCGGGACGAGGACGAAATCGTCGGGGTCGAGCGAGTGGAAGGCGATGCTCTTCGGCTCCGGGCCGAGTTCGGCGATCTCGCGCTTGGTGATCCCGCCCGCCAGAAATCTGGCCAGGCTGGCCGCGTCCAGGCCGCTCATCGCGGCGCGCAGGGTAGTGGCGGCGAGCGGGCCGTGCCGGCGGGGATCGAACACGCGGTCCAGGACGTATTCGCGCGCCTCGGGAATCTCCAGGGTCTGGGTGAGCAGATCGCCGTAATAGTGGACGACCACCCCCCGCGAGCGCAGGACGTCCGCGAACGCGTCGTGCTCGGCCTGGGCCCGGCTCACCCAGAGCACGTCGTCGAAGAGCAGGTCCGCGGCGTTGTCCGGAGTCAGCCGCTTGAGTTCCAGGTCAGGGCGGTGCAGTATCACCTGCCGAAGGCGGCCGACCTCGGAATCCACGTGGAACATGGCACCCCCGCTCTGGATGAATCCTGCTCGTCAGTTATCTCATGACCGCGGATGGAGAATTGCCTCGACAAGTGCACCTGCGCGGGCCGGGTCGAACGGCTCGGCGGACATCAGGCGCCCGTAGAAGACGGCGCCGAGGAGGGCCTGGACGGCAAGGTCGGGGTCGACGCTGGCCGCGAACTCACCGGAGGCGATCCCTTCGGCGATGAGTTCGTTCAGGCTGCGGCGCCGTCTGGCCGAGTAGCCATGGTGGAAATCCCGTAGCCGGGGATCGTGCTGGGCTCCCTCGATGAGGGCGGGGATGCAAGCAGATCCTCCTTGAGGACCCCTCGGGCAACCCGGTCGAGCTGTTCGAGCCGGCTCGCGCCGAGGCCAGGCTTTCGCCGCCCTCCTCCTAGCCAGAGCCCCGCCGCAGCCAGCTCACATCCAGGGCCGGTCACGGATGTCGCCGGCCTGGCGTGCAGGATTCCTGGAGCGCTCCCTCAGGGAGCCGCGCTAACGTCGGCGCATGGACGAATTCCGGGCCCGGCGGGTGGTCGACGCCCTTCGTGATCGTGGCGTCAACGCCCATCTGCTCAGGGGCGGCGTGGGCCAGTTCGGCGTGCGGGTGTCGCTACCCGGCGGCCGCGAGGCCGAGTGGGACACGGACGGCACGGCCGGTCTGGAGGCCCAGGTCATGCGGGACGGCATGCTGGTCGGGTACGTGCCCCAGATCGAGGGATCCGAGGACTTCGACGAGGCCCAGACCATCGACGCCATCGCGCGCACCGACTACGACCAGCCCGTGGCCCGGCAGCGCGCCACCGCGCCGTCCGCCCCGCCGCTGACCCGCGAGGGCGGCGTGTTCCGCCGCTTCCTGGACGGCTTCCGCTACCGCTGACCGGGGCCTTCCGGCGGCGCCGCCGCGTCGGCGGCCCGCTCCCAGCCCGTTAAAAATACGAAATTAACGGTTAACGGGCCGCGTCGAGCAGGTGGTACAGCAGCAGCAGCTGCGTGATGGCCAGCGGCTCACTGCGCCGGCCGTCGTCCAGGATGCCGAGCCGCTCGGGCAGTTCGGCGTCCTCGGCCAGGTTTGCCCAGATCGCCTTCTCCAGGACCCGGCTGTCCTCCCGCGGCGCGTACCCGTGGATGTGCAGGGAGTCCACCGGCCGCCCGTCCTCGTCCCGGGTCAGCTTCAGGTGCATGGGCCGGCCGGGGTCGGTCAGCAGGCCGGTCAGGTTGGGGTGCCGGATCGTCGGCCGGAGCAGCAGTTCGGCGGACAGCGGGGTGTCCGGGGGATCATGCCGGTCCGCGACCGGGGCGAACCGGACCACGATGTCGGCGTGCCGGCGCTGCGGGCGGATGAACGCCTCCGATTCTGGCTCGCGCCGGTCCAGTTCCGTCAGCACCTGCTCGCGGGTATAACCGCGCTTGGCGGTGTCCCGCTTGATCTTCCACTCCCGCCGGATGTCCTCCGGCGGGTTGAGGTAGACGGTCACGTCGAAGCACGCGCATTCCAGCTTGGTGTGCAGCGGCAGCAGGCCCTCAACGACCACGAATTCCTTCGGCGTCACCAGCTCCGGGCGGGCCAGCTTTCCCGTGTCGTGGTCGTACACCGGCTTGAGGATCGGGTGCCCGGTGGCCAGCAGCTGCAGATGCTGCTCGGTGATGTCCACGTGGTTGCAGTCCGGGTGCAGCGCCGTGAAGGGCAGGCCCTTGCGCTCCGTGCGGTCGTAGCGGTGGTAGTCGTCGACGCAGACGGCCGTCATCCGGTCCGGGCCCAGCGCGTCCACCAGGCCCCGGGTCAGCGTCGTCTTGCCGGCGGCGCTGTCGCCGGCGATGGCGAGCATGACGGGTCTCTGGCCGGTCGGCCGGCGGGCTTCTGTGCGGTGCATCCGAAGGAGTTTGTGGGGCATGTTCTTCCATTCACAAGGTGCCGCATGCCGCATGCCGCGTCGCATGCCATGTATCGAACGTTAAGTCCCTTTTGGTCATGGCGCCTCCCCCGCTTGGGGGAGGGGAAGGGGATTTAGTCCCTTTCGCCGTCCCGGGCGCTTTCATGACCTGCGTAAATATGGGATGGATCCGGACCGGGCCGAGCGGGGATTCCGCTGCCGCCGTCCACCACCTATCGTTCGCACATGGAGGGCCGCCCGTTGCGCGTCGTGCTCGTCGACGACCACGAGATGGTGCTCCAGGGGCTGAAGGCCATGCTGGCGAGGTTCCTGGGGCGCGTCCGCGTGGTCGGCGAGGCGGCGGACGCCGAGACCGCGGCCCGGGTCGTCGCGGCTCTCGATCCCAACGTGGTCCTCTGTGACGTCCGGCTCCGCGGGTCCAGCGGCCTGGACCTGTGCAAGCGCCTGGTCGAGACCGAACCGAGCCGCCGGGTGGTCCTGCTCAGCGTCTACGACGACGAGCAGTACCTGTACCAGGCGCTGCGGGTCGGCGCGGCCGGCTACCTGCTCAAGCGCGTGACCGGGGAGGAACTGGTGAAACAGCTGGAGCTGGTGCAGGCGGGGGAGACGGTCGTCGACTCGGCGCTCGCGGGCCGCGCGGCGGCCTCCGCCGCGCGCCTGCAGAGCGGTGAATTCTGGCCGGGGGCGCACCTTGGGCTCAGCCACCGGGAGAGCGAGGTCCTGGCCCTGCTGGTCGCGGGCCTGTCCAACCGCGCCATCGCGGCCAAGCTGGCGGTCGGCGACGAGACGGTGAAAAGCCACGTCCGGGCCATCTACCGCAAGCTCAGCGTCGGAGACCGCGCCGGCGCCGTCGCGGCCGCGCTGCGGGAAGGCATCTTCCGGTGAGCCACGGGCTGGGGCTGGCCGACCCGGAGCGGGAGAATGCACTGCTCGTCGGGCTCATCGAGGCGATTTCGGCCGGCCCGCAGCTCGGCCCGCTCTCCTCCCGGGTCGCCCAGCTCATCGTCGACGCGACGGCCACCGACGTCTGCTTCGTGCACATGCTGGACGACAGCGGCGGCTCGCTCACGCTGACCGGCGCCACCCCGCCGTTCGACCGCCAGGTCGGCCGCATCCGGCTGCCGCTGGGCGAGGGGATCAGCGGCTGGGTGGCCACCCACCGCGAGCCGGTGATCATCGCCTCGGGCAAGGAGAGCGATCCGCGGTACCGCTACTTTCCCGAGCTGAACGGGCACGAGTACACCTCCATGGCCTCCGTCCCCATGGCCACCCGGCCCGGCGGCCTGGTCGGAGTGCTCAACGTGCACACCCGCGACCGGCGCGAGTTCAGTGACCGTGACGTCCGGCTGCTCACCTCCATCGGCAGCCTCGTTGCCGGGGCCATGCACCAGGGCCGGCTGCACCGGCAGCTGGCGGCACGGGAACAGGCGGCGGAACGGTTCGCCGACCAGGTGATCGCCGCCCAGGAAGCCGAACGGGGCCGGCTGGCGCGGGACATCCACGACGGGATCATGCAGCGGCTGGTGAGCGTCACCTACCATCTCGACGCCGCCGCCGAGGCCGTCGCCGCGGCGTCACCGTTCGGCGCGGAACAGCTCATGATCGCGCGTGACCTGGCCGACCTGACCCTGGACGAGGGCCGCGCGGCCATCGCCGGGCTGCGCCCCCCGGTGCTCGACGACCTCGGTCTCGCGGACGGGCTCGCCAGCCTGGCCCGTTCCGTGGCCCAGATCGACGTCCAGGTGGACGTGGCCGAGTGCGAGCTGCCGGAAGGTACCCAGATCGCGCTCTACCGGATCGCTCAGGAAGCCCTGCAGAACATCGTCAAGCACGCTAACGCGTCCAACGCGCACATCCGGCTGTACTGCGACGCGGAGCACGCCGTGCTGTGGGTCGCCGACAACGGCTGCGGTTTCGAGCACGCCACCGTCAGCGGCACGGCCGGCGACCAGGCCGGCGAGATCTCCTACGGCCTGCGGACCATGTCCGAACGCGCCGAGCTGATGGGCGGCCGCCTGGAGGTCACCTCCCGCGCCGGCCTCGGCACCACCGTCATCGCCGTCATGCCGGCCAGCCCCCGGTACACGGCCCACGACCCGGCCCGGGCGGCTGACTGAGTTCGGCGGGGGGGCTTGACCGAGTTCGGCCGGGGGGCTCAACCGGGTTCGGCCGGGCGGCTTAACCACGTTTCCGATGACCGGCACGCCGGAGCCGCCGGTCCCGGGACCGTCAGCGCCGCTGTTCGCCGGCGGTGTCCGGTACCGGCCGCCGCGCGGATGGCCGCTCCCGGCCGGATGTGCGCGGGCGCGGCACTTTCCACCGCGTCTCGGCCGGGCCGGCCTGGGTCAGCAGGTGGGCCACCAGCACCTCGGTCGCGGCCGTCGCGCGCGGATAGGTGACCGCGTGCCACGGCCGCCGCATCGGGGTCTGCGGCACCGGGATCTCCGCGAGATCCCCGGTCGCGAGCAGCGCGCGGACCGCATCGCGGGACACCAGCGTCACGCCCAGCCCGGCCGCTGCGCCGGCCACGACGGCCCCGTTGGAGCCGAGCGTCAGGGTAAGCGGTTCCACGTCGAGCGCCGAAAGCAGCGCCTCACACGTCTCCCGGGTCCCTGACCCCTCCTCGCGCATCAGCCAGGTGGCCTGCTCCGGGTCGAAGCGGCGGGTCAGGGCAATCTCCGGCGTGCCGACGACCACGAGATAGTTGGGCCGGATGGCCCGGACGGTGGCCCTGAGCGAGGCCGGCGCCCGCCCGGCGATCACCAGGTCGGCCCCGTGCGCGGCCAGCAATCCCCACACGTGCTCCCGGGTGCCCACGTCCAGGCCCAGCTTGATGCCGGGGTGCTCGGCGCGGAACGACGCCAGCACGACCGGCAGCACGTGCTCGCCCGCGGTGGTGACCGCCGCGAGCCGCACCGTGCCGCGGGAGGGGTCGACGTCCCCCCGCGCGGCCGCGAGCGCCTCGGCGTGCAGCCCGAGGATCGTGCGCGCGTACCCGGCGTAGGTCTGCCCTGGTTCGGTCAGCCGCAGGCCCCGGCCCTGCCGCTCGAGCAGCGGCGTCCCGACGTCCCGGGTCAGCGCCGAGACCGCGGCCGATACCGCCGACTCCGTTACCACCAGGCGCTGCGCCGCCGCCCGGACCGACCCGGTCTCCGCTACCGCCACGAACGCCCGGAGCCGCGCCTCGGTCGTCATCGCCGCCCCTCACTTAACCAACCACTCAGCTATTCCCGACAATACTTGACACCCTCTCCGATTCGCCCCCCTCCTAAGGCCCGCCCAAGGGCAGCGTTGATCCCAACGTGGACGCCCTGGCGACAACGGTGATCCCATCGTGGCCCCACGAGCGAGCGCCCGAGCAGGCTTCATACTTAAGCAGATGCTCAATATTCGACGGTAATACTTGATAGACATCGAAAGCCTGAGGCCGCAGTCTGGTGGTGTCACTCAAGGGCTGGTCGAGGGCTGGAGGAACTCAGTGAGCGAACGCTGGAACGCCGGGGTCATCCCGTACGCGGAGATGGGCTTCTGGCAGCCCGACTACGAGCCGAAGGACACCGACGTGCTGGCCGCGTTCCGCGTGGTGCCGCAGCCCGGGGTGCCGCCCGAGGAAGCCGGCGCCGCGGTGGCTGGCGAGTCCTCCACGGCCACCTGGACGGTGGTGTGGACCGACCGGCTGACGGCGTACGACAGCTACCAGGCCAAGTGCTACGCGGTGGAGCCAGTGCCGCCCGGGCCCGGCGCGAACGGCCAGTCCGAGCCGCAGCAGTTCATTGCCAAGATCGCCTACGACCTGGACCTGTTCGAGGAAGGCTCGATCGCCAACCTGACCTCCTCGATCATCGGCAACGTGTTCGGCTTCAAGGCGCTCCGGTCGCTCCGCCTGGAGGACATGCGGATCCCGCCGCACTACGCCAAGACGTTCCAGGGCCCGGCGCACGGCATCGTGATGGAGCGCGAGTACCTCAATAAGTACGGCAGGCCCCTGCTCGGCGCGACCACCAAGCCGAAGCTCGGCCTCTCCGCGCGGAACTACGGCCGGGTCGTCTACGAGGCCCTGCGCGGCGGCCTGGACTTCACCAAGGACGACGAGAACATCAACTCCCAGCCGTTCATGCGCTGGCGGGACCGGTTCCTGTTCACCATGGAGGCGGTCAACCGGGCCCAGGCCGAATCCGGCGAGATCAAGGGCCACTACCTGAACGTCACCGGCGCGACCATGGAGGACATGTACGAGCGTGCCGAATTCGCCAAGGAGCTCGGCAGCATCGTGGTCATGGTCGACCTGACCGTCGGCTACACGGCCATCCAGTCCATGGCCAACTGGGCCCGAAAAAACGGCGTCCTGCTGCACCTGCACCGCGCTGGGCACTCCACCTACACGCGGCAGAAGACCCACGGGGTCAACTTCCGGGTCATCGCGAAGTGGATGCGGCTCGCCGGCGTGGACCACCTTCACGCCGGCACGGTGGTCGGCAAGCTGGAAGGCGACCCCCACGCGGTGGCCGGCTACTACGACACGCTCCGGCTGAACCACGTGCCCGCGGACCCGGTCAAGGGGCTGTACTTCGACCAGGACTGGGCCTCGCTGCCCGGCACCATGCCGGTCGCCTCCGGCGGCATCCACGCGGGCCAGATGCACCAGCTCCTGGACCACCTCGGCGAGGACGTGATCCTCCAGTTCGGCGGGGGCACGATCGGGCACCCGATGGGCATCGCCGCGGGCGCGACCGCGAACCGGGTCGCGCTGGAGGCGATGATCAAGGCGCGGAACGAGGGCCGCGACGTCCTGCACGAAGGCCCGGACATCCTGCGGGCCGCCGCCAAGCACAGCCGCGAGCTCGACGTGGCCCTGTCCACCTGGGGCGACGTGAGCTTCAACTACGAATCCACCGACACCCCGGACGTGGTCGTCACGCCCACGGGCCACTGAGACCAGCGAGCACGGGCCAGCGGACGCGAGCCGGAGGGACACCATCATGCGCATCACCCAGGGCACCTTTTCCTACCTGCCCGACCTGACCGACGACGAGATCACCGCCCAGGCGCAGTACGCCCTGGACCAGGGCTGGCCGCTGTCGGTGGAGTTCACCGACGACCCGCACCCGCGCAACACGTACTGGGAGATGTGGGGCCTGCCCATGTTCGACCTGCACGACGCGGCCGGGGTCGTGCAGGAGATCGCCGAGTGCCGGAAGGCCTACCCGGGCCGTTACATCCGCCTGAACGCGTACGACGCGTCGAAGGGGCGGCAGACGACCGCGCTGTCGTTCATCGTCAGCCGCCCGGCCGAGGAACCCGGCTTCCGGCTCGACCGGCAGGAGGTCTCCGACCGCCGGATCCGCTACACAACGCACGCCTACGCGACCGGGCGGCCGGCCGGCAGCCGCTACGGTTCGCCGTGACCGGCGGGAACGGCCAGGATCGGGGCAGCCGCCCATCGTTCGGCATGTCCGGCCGCCCCGCGGCGGCGCCGGCCGGCGGGCCAGTGAGCGTGCCGGAGATCATCCTGCCGAACGGGACGGATGCGGACGTTCCCGCCGATGGCGACGTTCCCGCCGACGGCACGGTTGACCTGCTGGCGGCGCGGAAGCGTTCCGGTGTGGACGACGTACTGGACGCGCTCGACCGTGAGCTCGTCGGGCTCACGCCGGTCAAGACGCGAATCCGGGAGATCGCCGCGCTGCTGCTGGTCGATCGGCAGCGGGCCCGGTTCGGCCTGGCCGCCGCCCGGCCGAACCTGCACATGTGCTTCACCGGCGGGCCGGGCACCGGCAAGACCACCGTGGCGCTCCGGATGGCGGAACTGCTCAAGCGGCTCGGCTACCTGCGGCGCGGGCACCTGGTCGCCGTCACCCGCGAGGAACTGGTCGGGCAGTACGTCGGGCACACCGCGCCGAAGACCAAAGAGGTACTGAAGCGGGCCATGGGCGGGGTGCTGTTCATCGACGAGGCCTATTACCTGTACCGGGCGGAGAACGAGCGCGACTACGGCCAGGAGGCCATCGAGATCCTGCTCCAGGTGATGGAGAATCAGCGCGAGGACCTGGTGGTCATCCTGGCCGGGTACAAGGACCGGATGGACACGTTCTTCCAGTCCAATCCCGGCATGAGCTCGAGGATCGCGCACCACATCGATTTCCCCGAATACAGCCTGGACGAGCTGGCCGCGATCGGGGACCTGATGGTGACCGAAGCCGGCTACCGGCTGTCCCCGGCAGCCGAGGCGACCTTCCGCGACTACCTGGCCCGCCGCCGTACCCAGCCGCGGTTCTCAAACGCGCGCAGCGTACGCAACGCCCTCGAGCGGGCCCGGCTGCGGCACGCCGGCCGCGTCTTGTCCGGGGAGGCCACCGCCGTGACCAAGGACGACCTGATGCGCCTCGAACCCGAGGACTTCCTCCTCAGCCGGGTCTTCAGCACCCCGCCCAGCTAACCCCCCGCCTCCTCCCTATCCCGGCTTCCCGGCTTCTCCGCTTCGGCTTTCCCCGCTTCCCTACCCCCCGCTAACCACGCCTCTCCCGCTTACCTCATCAGCCACACAGCTCACTCAGGCCGCGCTTCATAAGTCACTCCTGCAACACACCCTGACTACGGGCAGAGTTTTGGGCAGTATGTGCCGAAAAGTTGGGGTGTCGCTGACGTGACGCTCGTGAACCCGGAGCAGCATCCAGCACCCGGCGGCGTCGATCGTGACCCCGGCCCGGGCGGCGAGGCGCTCGTAGATGCGCTCCCGGTTCTGCCCACTGGCCAGGACGCTGAGCGCCCGCCCCATCTCGTCCAGGGAGGTGCACGCGGCCGGCGCCGCGGTGGGGGCCAGGCTCTGCGCGGGGTTGGACGCGGTACTGGTCTGGCGCAGCGGAACCTCTTTGAGCAGCCAGCTCAGGCCGAACGCGACCGCGGAGATCGGCACGGCCACCAGGAAGACGGTGTGCAGCGAGGTCGAGAACGCCTCCTGGTACCCGAGGTGCACCGCCGGGGGCAGCTTGGCCAGCGCGGCCGGGCTGCTGCCCGCCGACGGGTTGAAGCCGGCCGGGACCGGCGTGCCGGCGAGATAGTGCCTCAGGTTCCCGCCGAGCTGGGCCGAGAAGATGGCCCCGAACACCGCCGTCCCGAACGACCCGCCGATCGAGCGGAAGAACGTGGCCCCGGAGGTGGCCGCGCCGAGATCGCCGTACGGGACGACGTTCTGCACCGCGATGATCAGCACCTGCATGACCAGGCCGATGCCGGCCCCGAGCACGAACATGTAGACCGAGCTGGCCAGCGTCCCGGTGGACACGCCCAGCATGGACAGCAGGTACATGCCCACCGTCATGAGCGCGGTGCCCAGGATGGGGAAGATCTTGTAGCGTCCCCACCTGCTGATCAGGATGCCCGAGGTGATCGACGTCAGCAGCAGGCCCGCCATCAGCGGCACGAGCCGGAGCCCGGAGATGGTCGGGCTCACGCCCTCGACCACCTGCATGTACTGCGGCAGGAAGGTGATCGCGCCGAACATCGAGAACCCGACCACGAAGCCGATGGCGCTGCTGACCGAGAAGACACGGTAACGGAACAGGCGCAGCGGCAGCACCGGCTCCGCCGCCCGGCGCTCGGCGAAGATGAAGACGACGAGCAGCGCCACTCCCGCGACGCCCAGGATGATGATCGGGGCCGAGGCCCAGGCGTAGGTGTTGCCGCCCAGCGTGGTCAGCAGCACCAGGCTGGTGGCGGCCGCGGCCAGCAGGGCGGTGCCCAGGTAGTCGATCTTGTGCGGTACCCGGGTGGTGATGGAGGACGGCAGCACGGCCGCGGTGACCAGCAGCGCGATGACCCCGATGGGCAGGTTGATGTAGAAGACCCACCGCCAGGACAGGTTGTCGACGAAGAACCCGCCGATCAGCGGGCCGATCACGCTGGTTACGCCGAATACCGAGCCGAAGATGCCCTGGTACTTGCCCCGCTCCCGGGGCGAGACCACGTCGCCGATGATCGTCTGCGCGCCGATGATGAGGCCGCCGCCACCGATGCCCTGCAGGGCCCGGAACGCGATCAGCATGATCATCGAGCTGCTCAGCCCGGCCAGGGCGGAGCCGATCAGGAAGATGACGATCGCGGCCTGGAAGAAGATCTTGCGGCCGTACTGGTCACCGAGCTTGCCCCACAGCGGCGTGGACGCGGTGGAGGCCAGGATGTACGAGGTCACCACCCACGAGATATGCGACAGGCCGTGCAGGTCGCCGGCGATCGTCGGCAGCGCCGTGGCCACGATGGTCTGGTCCAGCGCAGCCAGCAGCAGGCCCAGCAGCAGCGCCCCGATGATCACCAGCAGCCGGCGCTGGCCGATATTCGTGGTTCCCGGTTCAGCCGGGGCGCGGGGCTCAGCCTGGGCAGTCGTCACGGTGGTCCTCTCGGCGCCGGATTCGGCCTGCGTATCCCCGTTATTCTCACTCCCGGCCATCCGGCGATGCGACCTGGGTCACCGGCCGGGCCGGCCGTCCCGGCACACTGGTACGGTGCGGCGACGGATGGGAACGCGGTCAGTATCCGGCGGGAACGGCCCGCTCACCATCCCCGCGATCGCCGGATGCTGCGGCGGATTCGTGGTCATCGGCGCGCTCCAGGCCCTGTACGGCCCGGCCATCCCCGCGTTCCGTACCCGGTTCGGCGTGTCCCCGTCGGTGGCCGGGCTGGCCCTGAGCGCGGAGTTCACCGGGGCGCTGGTCGGCATCGTGATCTACCATCTGCTGCGGCCGCTGGCCGGTGACCGACGGCTGCTGGTCATCTGCTACGCGGTGATGGCCCTCGGGGCGAGCCTGTTCGCGATCTCCCCGCAGTGGCCGATGGCCCTGGCCGCCTCGCTGATCACCGGTTTCGGCTCGGGCGGCATCGACTACGGGCTCAACCGCCTGTTCGCGACGGGCTTCGGGCGGCGCAGCACGGCCATGCTCAACCTGCTCAATGCTCACTTCGGGGTCGGCGCGGTCGTCGGCCCGGTGCTGATCGGCGCGGTCGGGGCGGCCCGGTTTCCCTGGCTGTTCGGCGGGGTCGCGGCCGCGTCCCTGCTGCTCATTCCCACCCTGCGAGGCGTACGCCCGGACCCGGCCCACGAGCGCCGCAGACCCGGCATGCGAACCGCGCAGCGCGGGCCGGCGGCGGGGGAGCGGCCGGGCGTCATCGGGGTCGGCCGGGAGCAGCCCGGCGCCGCCGCGCCGTCCGCCCCGTCGCCGGGCACGGAGCCGGAGCCGGGCACGGAGCCGGGCACGGAGTACGGCGTGTACGACGGCCGGAAGTACGGCGTGGAGTCGTATACGGCGCAGCTCAGGGCCGAGCACGGCGTACCGCCTCAGCCGGAGGAGAACCCCGGGCCGGCCGGGGGGAGCCGCCCGCCACCCGGGGCCGCACCGGGCTGATCGTCGCGGCATTCGTGGCGATCTACGTCCTCTACGTCGCGATCGAATCCGGCGTCGGCGGCTGGGAGCCGACCCACCTGGAGGCGGCCGGCTACAGCGCGGCCGTGGCGGCCACCGCGACGTCCGGTTTCTGGCTGGCCCTCACGATCGGCCGGTTTGCCGCGGTTCCGGTCACCTTGCGCTGGCCCGGGCCGACGATCGTCACCCTCTGCTGCTTCGGCATGGCCGTGTTCCTGCTGCTGGCGGCGATCCCGGCCGCCGCGCCGTGGGCGTACGCCGGGCTGGGGCTGTGGTGCGCCCCAATCTGGGCCACCGGCCTGCCGTGGCTGGCGCGCGCCGCGCCGAAGGTCACCGCGGCCAGCGCCTACGTGATGGCCTTCTCGACGGTGGGCGGGATCGCCTTCCCGCCGTTGCTGGGCTGGGCCATCGAGACCGCCGGTGTCCGTTCCGTTCCGCTGATCCTGTGCACCCTGGCCGTCGCCTGCACCGCGATCAGCGCCTGGCTCCGCCGCGCCACCTGAGCTCCGGAGCCCGCACAATCGGGCGGCCCCGCAGGGATCAGGCCTGGGTCCGCGCCGGTACCAGGCGGACGCCGGGAGGCAACGGGCGTCCATAGTCATAAAGCCGGCGTGCGGTTCGCCCTAGATCCCAATCGAAGGCAGCCGCGGTCGTCAGCAGGAAGTCCCACGTTCCGCGTGGCCGGCTCTCACCCAGCAGGCTGAACATTTTCTTTGTTTCTTCGCCGAGCTCCTCGCTGGTCAGCGTGTCAGGCTCGGCGGTATCGAAGCCGAGAGCCTGGAGCCGTTCCGCAACGGTACGGGGCGATCTGTGAAGAGAGCGTGCGGCCCCGATAATTACCAGGATCGGGACATGATTCTCGTCCATTATCCTGGTGTTTTCGTCCCGCTCTACCCAGACATAATAATAGTCCTCACGAAATTCCCGCGGTAGGGCCATATCGTGACACGCCTGCGAGGAGAGGGTGAGCAGCTCAGCGTCCCCCGGCAGGATGCTGGCCGCGGATGCGGCCGGTGCGTGGAAACCCAGGGTCCGGAGCGCCGCCGTGAGCGCTGATGGCGGTGTCGACGTGCGCAGGAACGTCCGGCAGAACCACCCCTGGCCGACTTTGGCGCCCAGGCTGGCCAGATGGTCAGGGCCGATGGCTTGGAGCATGGCGAGATGCCCGGGTTTCAGCGAAGTCGGCAGTTCCGTATCGGCCACGAAACCGAGTCCGCGCAAACGGTCGGCTATCGCGGGGGGTGGCGTGCCCAGCGTGATGCCGGCCGAGATGATCCAGCCCCTTGGCACCTCATCGGGTGGCTGCAGGGTGAGCAGGTCAGAATCGAAAGGCGAAAGCGGCCACCCGACGGACTTGATGACCGGGCCGCGGATGCCCAGCACGCGAAGACGCTGTGCCACCTCGGCCGGTGTGGATCGCAGGCGATGGCTCGCGCGGAGCAGGGTCGCGCGATCAATTTCTGGCTGCAGGCCGATGGCTTGCGCCAGGGTCAGCTCATCGGGACGGATGACCCGATCCGGCAGGTCGGCGGGTTCCGGGGTGGTGTAACCACAGGAACGGAGGTGCACAGCGCAGTCCTTCGGCGGGAGACCATGTTCGGTGCTCTCTTCCATCAGGGTCCCGAAGGAGACGGCTGCACTCGTCCAGAATGGGCTTTCTGCTCGCGCCGGTGGTACCGCCGACCACCAGGAGGCCGGCCCGGTGATGTCGCTGCCAGCGGCGTGGCCGGGTACCAGTGGGCCGGGGCTGGGATCCAGCAGCGGCCGGATTCCGCCGGGAATGTCCTCGTAGGCGGGGGCGGGATGCCCGAATGAACGGAGCCGCTGCGCCATTGTGGCCGGCGATTGCCGCTTGGCCGCACTGATACGCAGGAGCGTCGCCAGGGTGACAGGTCCACCGCTTGCGGTGCCGGCGTCGTTCGCAAGCTCGATATCCTTCTTGGTCGCTATCTCGCCGGTCAATGTGCCGGGGTCGGGTGTGGTGAAGCCGAGTTCGCGCATCCGGCGGGCAATGCCGGCGACGGGGCGGCCGAATTTCCGGCTGGCCGCGACCAGGTGGGCGGGCGGCACGGCCGGGCCCTCCAGGCGGTCTCCGGAGTAGGAATCACCGGGGCGGTTACTGGCGAGGGCAAGATCGTCCTCGGTCGCTATGTCGCGCGTCAATGTGCCGGGGTCGGGTGTGGTGAAGCCGAGTTCGCGCATCCGGCGGGCAATGCCGGCGACGGGGCGGCCGAATTTCCGGCTGGCCGCGACCAGGTGGGCGGGCGGCACGGCCGAACCCTTCAGGCGGTATCCGGAGTAGGAATCACCGGGGCGGTTACTGGCGAGGGCAAGATCGTCCTCGGTCGCTATGTCGCGCGTCAATGTGCCGGGGTCGGGTGTGGTGAAGCCGAGTTCGCGCATCCGGCGGGCAATGCCGGCGACGGGGCGGCCGAATTTCCGGCTGGCCGCGACCAGGTGGGCGGGCGGCACGGCCGGGCCCTCCAGCCTGGTCCACGAGTAGGAAGAATTGAAGTCGGAATAGACGAGCGCGCGGTCGTTTTCGGTCGCTATCTCGCGCGTCAATGTGCCGGGGTCGGGTGTGGGGAAGCCGAGTTCCCGCAGTCGCCCCGCAAGATCGGTAACGGGCTGACTGAATGTGCGACTGACCTCGACGAGGCTGGCCGGCCAATTGTCAGCGTCGTCTGACAGGTCGGCGGCGAGCCGGGAGTCAGCGTCATTAACCAGCCGGTCCGGCAGCGTCTCGGGTGGCGGTGTCACGCAGCCCAGCCTGGCCAGCCGTTCGGCGACTACCCGGGGGGTCAGGCGTGACGTGAAACGCGCCGCGGTAAGCTCTCCTCGTTCGACCTTCCAGGGTTCATTGTTGTAGAAAACCTCGAGCACCTCGGCATCCGTCGCATCGAGGCTCGGTGGGAGCGGGGCCAGCCCTTCCGGGATAGTGACGCCTACGTCGGCGAGCAATTGCACGGTCTCGGCAGGACTCATGCCCAGCTTCACGCTCGCCCAGAGAATAAACCCGCGTCCCGCGCGGCTCCGATACCGGTCCCTCAGTATCGTCGCCAGCGCCGGCGTTGTGTGCACACCGGCATTATGGCTGATATTCAGGCCTTCAAACGGCTCGCACAGGCCGGCCTCAATCAGCACGCCAAGGCGCCAGGAGAATACCGCGTCAGTGAGATGGATGGGCACGCCCTCGATGCCACGGGGCAAGCTTCGGGGCTGCCGTCTACGGGATTGCTGCGCCGCTGCGATTACATCCAGAATTCCGGCATCGGGCGGAAAGAGCCCGACACGGGCCACTGGCCAGATTTCCTCTCCGCCTTTCGTGAGCGGCAAATGCGTAAAACGGTCGGTGATCGGTCCGTGCAGGGCCGCCAGGATGGCCGGATGGCTGTCGCAAAGGCTCCACAGCCAACGGACGCCCAGCCAGTCTGGCATCTCCAGCAGAGACCGGCTGGCGTCGGCGAGACGTTCTTCGACCCTCTTCTGGTCAAAGCTGAGGACTCTGGTGCGGTCCACCGCCAGCCGCGGCCGTTCCGGCCCGGTCAGGTTGACCACCGCACATTCGAGGCGCTCGCCGACCCAGAGGCCGTCGGAGAGCACCGCGCCGGAGCTTTCGCTGAAGTAGACCCCTGGATCCTGTGTCGCAGCGATTCTCACGAGCTCGCCGGGCAACCTGTCCGACATGGGGGTGAGCGAATCCACCGGTGCGTCCGGGGATAGCTCTCCCGTGGCCCACGCCAACCGGCCATCCCAGTCCTCTGTGGTCGTGGCGAATTCCGCCACCCACAAGATCCGGCGCAGGGTGTCGGTGCACGAAATCGGGCGTACGGTGCCTTCCTTGCGGCTCTCCGTCCGGTTGAGCCATAGCCGGACACACGTCCCGGGCTGCCGGGGACCGGGAAGGCGGCGGATCCGGAACAGGCTGCCCGGGCCGGCGATGCTGACGTGCAGCGGATCACCTGGCGTCCCGTCGCGCTGCATGCGGCAGGTCTCCACCTCGATCTCGTCGGCCAGCATGAAATAGCTCAGCACGCCGATCCCGAACTGGCTGTTCGGGTACAGCTCCACGGGCGGCGAGAGGGTAGCCCACTGGGCCTTTTCCTCAAGAAATTCGGGGAGGTCGCTGAAGCGCTTGCCGGCCTTGGCGAAGACCTCCGCCAGCTCGCGCACGCTCATCCCGATGCCGTTGTCCTCGCATTCGATGTACGGCCGTGCCCGGGTGTCGAACCCCTGGCGGAAGCTGATCAGCCCCGACCAGTCGTGCTGGTGGCCGGCTGTCCGCTCGAGGTATTCGGTCCGGGCGCGACGGTACCGGCATGCGTCCAGTGCATTCTGGTAGAGCTCGCGGATCGCCAGCGCCGGGTCGCCGTAGAGCTGCTCGCCCATCAGCAGTTCGCGGACGTCCTGATCGGACAGGCTGAACCGGGTACCGGACGAGCTGTACGCGGGCTGGCCGGCTACTTCCGCGGGGCCGACACCGGCGGCGGTGACGGTCGTCGGCAACTCGGCCAGCGGCAGGAGGGACACGGCGTCCTGCGCGTCGGCGTGAAGCTGGGTGAGCAGCTCGTTGGTGTCCCTGACGTGATCGTGCAGGGCCACGTCGACCGCCGGGTGGCTGCACGCCGCGGTCAGGGACCGCTGATGCCGGGCCCTGGGCTGCCACTGAGCCTGCCGGAGTGTCTGCTGGAGGTCGTCCAGGCTGACCGGATCGGCGATGCCGAGGTGCTCGACCACGATGTCCGGCAGGACACGGGCGTCCAGGCCCAGCCGCCCGGCCAGCGCGAGGAGGTAGCCAAGGAGGCGCTCGCGCACGGGCTGCTCGGCGGCGGATCCGATCCCCACGGCGGTGGAGTTTTGCAGCGGTGAATCGGACCGCTCCGCGAGCCGGGTGGGGTCTCCCTGAATGCATCTGGCCAGGACAGCGAGCCGCCGTGCGGAGAACGTTTCCGTGACCAGCCCGGATCGGCCGGATCCACGGTCAGGCGGAAGAGGCAGGAAGCCGGTCTGCCACAGGGTGGGCTGCCGCTGCAGGAACCGGTGCAGCAGCCACCAGGCGATCCCTTCGGTATCGGCCGTGGCTCCGGTGCCCAGTCTCTTGGTCCGGCGGGTGAGGTGCGGGTATCCCTGGTGCGCTTGCTCAAGTTCGGCCCGGATACCGTGCGGCGCGGGCGCGGGCTCGAGCGACAGGGGATTACCGCTGGCCGCCTGCCGGATCGCCGCCGAGATGATCCCCTCACGTACGAACGGCGCGGCGACGGCCAGCCCGGCCTCGGCCGCCGACAGCGTCACCCCGATACCGCGGCCGGACGCCAGCGCTTCGGTCCACTGCAGGATCCGGCAGGGGACGTTCTCGTCGCTCCAGGGATCGGTGCCCAGCAGCGTGTTCGCCTCGTCGCGGGCCTTCCGGCAGGCCCGGACAAGCTCCCGGGTGAACGCCTGAACCCCGGCCAGGCCCGATGTGTCGGGAACGAGATTCCACAGATCGCTCGACCCGGCCGCGCGGACCCATTCGTCCTCGTAGTCCGGCATCGCCGAGGAGGCGCCCTCCGCCTTGGCGAACAGCACCAGGTCGTCGAGGCGGGCGGGGAGGTCGCCGCCGAGCCTGACGGCCTGGGGCTGGCGGATGCCGTGTTCAGCCCGGAGCCGGTCGATCTCCACCTGGACCGCGCCGAGCACCTGCCCAATGGTGCGTGCCTGATGACCGGGATCCGCCACCAGGCTCAGCGCGCGCGAGAACAAGCTGAAGCCGTCCTGCTTCGCCGTTGCCGCCACATAGTGCCCGTACTGGCCTTTCGAGCACGCGTAGACATATGCCGAGCGCACGTTGCTGACCTGCCGGACCTTGCCGGTCGACCACTGGCTGACGCCGAGGTTCCCCATCGTCTGCACGCTGATGCCTTCGCGGCACGCATCGACCACGACGACAACCTGGGCGGCCGCCGTGTCTTCCAGCCAGTCTCCGACGTCGATCGGCACGAGCAGCGTGGCCAGCCGGCTGGACCGCATGACGGCGTCGGCTGGGACGATGTAGTCCTCGGTATCGAGATGCAGACCATGACCGCTGAGGGAGATCAGGAGTTCATCGCCTGCCTTGGCGCCCAGGATAAATTCCTCGAGACGAACCGTGAGATCCGCTCTATCGACGGCCTCGCCCGAGTCGCCGATCATCTCGACCTGGTATCCGGCAACGTCGAGCACATGCCCCAGGGCCTTGAGGTCGCCCGGGATAAACGGCAGGGGTGGTATCTGCTGATCTCTATAAATAGAGATTCCGGCGAGGAATGCCCGGCGCTTCGGCATGACAGTGCAGCTTAGTCGCGGAAGACGAGCGTGATCCCGCCGGTTCCCTTTACCTCTGCGGTCCCGACAAACTGAACGCCGCCGCTCGCCGATACCTCGAAATTGACATGCGCCTCGCGCAGCTTCATGCCGGTGGTCGTCTCTCCGACATCATCAAGCACGCCAACCAGCGCTCCGCACGCCCGAACCAGTCCCTCCCGCAGACGGTTGACAGGAATCGGGACCGTACGGACTTCGACGTCACCGGAGCGCCGCCGGAATATGCCCATGGTCCCCGGATCGTCAGCGATTTCCTCATCGATAGCGACGATAAAGTCCAGCGTTGGCTCGCTCATCTCATTCATAGCCCCCTCCGGCAGTAAGACTGGAACAGGATAATGCAGCCGGGCACCAGCCGCCTATCATCTGTTCGATTACGCCAGAGATCACCATGCGACAACGCGGCGCGGAACAAGCGGCGGACGACGCGTCGCGCGATTCCGGCCGCGGGGTACCAGGACCGTTAGGACTCGTCGAGGGCGTAGGAGCCGTACCGGGCGGGACCGTCCGGGGCGTAGCGGGCGATGATGACGCCGGTGCTTGTGGTCGTGGCGTCGATCAGCCGCAGGGCGGCGGCTGGTGCGCCGTCGCGGAAGAGCTTCTTGCCCGCGCCCAGGTGGACGGGGAACGTGAGCAGCCGGTACTCGTCGATGAGGTCCGCCTCGATGAGCGTCTGGGCGAGGCCCCCGCTGCCGTGCACCTGCAGCTCGTTACCCGGCCGCTCCTTGAGCTTGGCCACCTCGGCCGCGACGTCGCCGCCCAGGAGCGTGGAGCCCCGCCAGTCCACGGAGCTCAGCGTCGTGGCGGCGACGTACTTCGGCAGCGTGTTCAGTGCGCCCGCGATGGGGTCGCCGGGGTCTGTGACGTGCGGCCAGTGGCTACGGAAGATCTCATAGGTCTTCCGGCCCAGCAGGAACGCGTCCGCATTCTCGAACCAGCCCGTCATGGCCGTCCCGAAGTCCTGGTCGCCGTAGGGGAACGACCAGCCGCCGTGCGCGAACCGGCCGTCCGGGTCCTCGGCCGGCCCGCCGGGGGCCTGCATCACGCCGTCCAGGGTCACAAAGGTGTGCAGGGTCAGCCGCATGGCCGTCTCCTCCGCGTCGGTGTCGTGGTCCCAGCGGTGAGACGGCCCCGGCCGGCGGAACTCATCGGCCAGAGTCCCGGGCGGCCAGGGCGGTACCGGGTCAGGGGACGATCGTGACCGGGCAGGGCTTGCGCCGCAGCAGCCGGTGGCCCAGCGAGCCGAACAGCCGGTGCCCCAGGCCCGCGGACGCGCCGACGATGATCGTGTCGGCGCCGCACTGTTCGGCGACCTTGCTCAGCTCGGTGAGCGGGTTGCCGTTACGGACCACGATCCGCGCTCCGGTTCCCCAGACGTTCGCGTCGTCGGCGATCTGCTCCCAGATCTCGTCCTCAGCCTCGTGCTGTGCCTGCGTCTCCGCCGCGACGATGCCCGCGTCGACCCAGCCGGACAGCGCGACGGGTGTGCGCAGCGGCGCGCGGACGTATACGGCGATCAGCTCGGCGTGCTGACGGCGGGCCAGGCCCGCCGCGTACGCGAGCGCGCGCAGCGACGTCGGCGTGCCGTCGACGCCCACGACGATCGCGCCGGGGCCGTCGGTGCCGAGTTCCGCTTCGCCCTTGGGGGTCCGGCGCCGCTCCGGGGCTGGGGGCCGATCCGGGGCCGGGGCCCGGTCGTGGGAGCGGTCCGTGGCCGGGACCCGGTCCGGTGGGACTGGCGAGCCACCGCGGGCGGGCCGTCCCGGTTCATCGTCGGGCCGTCGTGGCTGCATGGTGCTCAACATGCCACCGCCTTACTCTGCTGCTCGTGCGCGATGATCCCGCGGAGGGCCGGAAGCGCCGCCACCAGGGCGGTCACATCCGCCGCGGGCAGCGCTTCGAGATCCGCACGGAGCGCACGCGTTCGCGCCGCTTCCAGTTCGCGGATCACTTCGCCGCCCCCCTCGGTCAGGCAGACCGCAACGGCCCGCCGATCGGCGCTGCTCGCGTCGCGGCGCACCCAGCCCAGTCGCTCCATGCCGATGACCAGCGCCAACATGGTCGGCTGCGTCACCTGCGCGGCATCCGCCAGCTTGGTCACCCGCTGCGGCCCCTCGTCCCGCAGGATCAGCAGCGTCGTCGCCTGCGTCAGGCCGATCTGCGGCGGCAGGATGGCCCGGCGCAGGACTATGGACAGCTGGACCAGGGCCGCTCCCAGCTCATCCGCCAGCCATGCCTTGCCGGCGAACTCGGCCCCGCAGGTGCTCGCGGTGCCCGCCGATACGGCGGCGGTCCCGGCGGCGCCCGGGCTCATGGCCTATGCCACCCCATCCCGGACGATCACGACGGGGCAGGGGGCGTGATGCGCGACATGCTGGCTGACCGAGCCGAGCAGCGCCTCGCTGAGGCCGCCGTGACCACGGAAGCCGACGACCAGCAGGCTGGCGTCCGCCGCCTGGTCCAGCAGGGCCTGCGCGGGCTGCGCGTGGACCACGACGGGGTGCACCGGCACGGCGGCGTAGTCGTGATCCGCGGTCCGTGCCTCCGCGATCGCCTTGGCCAGGGTTTCCTCGGCGAGCGCCTGGTAGTCAGCGCCGTCAGGGATGGCCATGACAAAGGTGTTGGGATAGTGCCACGCGCACACGGCGCCGATATCGCTGCCGGTCAGGATCGCTTGGCCGAACGCCCACTTCAGGGCCTGGACCGATGACGGCGAGCCGTCGACTCCGACCACGATGCGCTTGCGCTGAGATGCCGACATGGTTTCCTCCTCGAAACCAGATCCGGCAGGCAAGGGGCTGGGGGACGGCCCGTGCGCGGGCACGATGCCCGGCTCCTTTCCGCGATGCCCCTGCACGGGACATCACCGGCTCACAACTCCAATATATATAGGGCCACTATGTATGTCAACCTACATTTGACCCGAATTTTGCCATTTCTTGACCCTGGACGCCAGGCCGGGTGACGGCCGGTCAGCGGCCCAGTGCGGCGAAAGATGGCGGTGACGGCCGCTTCGGCCGATGTCACGGCAGGCAGCGCGCGGGCGGATGAGCCGGCCGGGATCTGAACCGGCCACCCGTTGATGACGGCCACCGGCGTTCCTGACCGCCTGGCCAGCGCGATCTCGCGCTGCGTCCCCCAGCTTCCGCCGACGGCGATCACCGCGTCGCTGACCCCCCCACCAGGCCGTTGCGCAGTTCGCCCAGCCCGGTGGGAGGGCGATGGAGAGGGCCGGGTTCCCGGCCGCGCGGTCCCGCCCGGGCAGCAGGCCGACGGTGGTGCCGCCGCGGGCCCGTGCGCCTTCCGCAGCGGCGACCGGGGTGTGCGCAGAGGCGCCTTTGCCGCGACGGGGGTGTACGCAGAGGCGCCTTTGCCGCGACGGGGGTGTACGCAGAGGCGCCTTTGCCGCGACGGGGGTGTACGCAGAGGCGCCTTTGCCGCGACCGGGGGTGCTGCGGGGCCGAAGTGGGGGCTTTCGCCGGGCGCGAAAGCGCTTCTCCGGGCGGCGGCCGGACGATACCGTGACGGCACAGGCCCGGACGGCGGCCGTCGCGTGCCGCCAGGAGGGAACGGCGATGCGCGATTCCGTGCTGATCGGCCCCGGCGGGCACCCGACGCGGCCGAAGCCACTGCTGCGGACGACCCTCGGCCAGATCCTGCGCCGGGCCCGGCGGGAGCAGGGCCGTACCCTGGCCGACGTGGCCGGGGCCGCGCGAGTCTCCATGCCGTACCTGTCCGAGCTGGAGCGCGGCCGCAAGGAAGCCTCGTCGGAGGTCCTGGCCGCCGTCTGCGAGGCTCTCCGGATCGAGCTCTCCGATCTGCTCGCCGAGGCCGGGCGGGACCTCGCCGACGAGCGCGCCCGCCGCGCCCTCATTGAGGAGCGCGCCCGCCGGCGCCGGGAACGGGCCGGCGAGCTCCCGCGGGAAAGCCGCGGACGGGCCGGAGAGCTTCCACTGGACGCCGGCGAGCGCGCGGCGGAACGGCCGCCGGTCACGCGGCTGGACGTCCCGGTCGTCGTCCCGCTGGACGCCGTCCGCAGCCGTCGTATCCCGTCGGCCGGCCGCGGCCCAGGCGACGCGGCCCTGCGCGGGCGTGGCGACGCCCAGGCCCTCGCCGCCTGATCAACGCCCGAAGCCCGACGCGCAGCGCCAAGCCCGACGCGCAGCGCCAAGCCCGACGCGCAGCGCCAAGCCCGACGCGCAGCGCCAAGCCCGACGCGCAGCGCCAAGCCCGACGCGCAGCGCCAAGCCCGACGCGCAGCGCCAAGCCCGACGCGCAGCGCCAAGCCCGACGCGCAGCGCCAAGCCCGACGCGCAGCGCCAAGCCCGAGGCTCAATGATCGAGCCCAATAATCAAGCCCCAAGCCCGGTGCCCAGTAATCAAGCCCAGTAATCAAGCCCAGTAATCAAGCCCAGTAATCAAGCACTGAGCAGTTCGGGGCGTGCCCCTTCCCGGCTGGTGATGACCTGGTCCGCCAGCCCGTAATCGACGGCTTCCCGCGCGCTGAACGTCTTGTCGCGGTCGGTATCCAACCGGATCTGCGACACCGGATGGCCAGTGTGCAGGCTGAGGATCTCCTCCATGTCGGCGCGGACCCGGGCCACCTCCTTGGCCTGGACGGCCAGATCGGGCAGGCTGCCCTGCGCCTGGCCCGACGGCTGGTGCAACAGCACCCGCGCGTGCCGCAGCACGGCGCGCTTGCCGGGCGCCCCCGCGGCGAGCAGCACCGCGGCCGCCGACGACGCCTGGCCCATGCAGGTCGTGGCGACGTCGGGCCGGATGTACTGCATGGTGTCGTAGATGGCGGTCATGGCGCTGTACGACCCGCCCGGCGAGTTGATGTACAGGCCGATTTCGAGGTCCGGGCTGGCGTACTCCAGGTGCAGGAGCTGGGCCATCACCACGTTGGCCACTCCGTCGTCGATCTCGGTGCCGAGGAAGATGATCCGCTCCGACAGCAGCCGCGAGTAGATGTCGTAGGCGCGCTCGACGCCGGCGGTCTTCTCGACCACGGTGGGGATCGTGTACTGGCTCATGCGCCGGCCCCCGCTAGCTGGCTCGCGACCGCCGGGCGCACGTCGTCGACGCTCTCCACGATGTAGTCGATGAACCCGTACGCCAGCGCTTCCTCCGCGCTGAACCAGCGGTCCCGCAGGCTGTCCTGCTCGACCCGCTCCACCGGCTGCCCGGTGTGCTGCGCGATCAGCCTGACCATGGTGGTCCCGGTCCGCTCCAGTTGCCCGGCGTAGATTGCGATGTCGGCGGCGGTGCCACCGAACCCGGCCGAGCCCTGGTGCATGAGGACCTGGGCGTGCGGCAGGCTGAACCGCTTGCCGGGCGTGCCCGCGCACAGCAGGAACTGGCCCATGCTCGCGGCCAGGCCCATGGCCAGCGTGCTGACGTCGTTGGGGATGAGCCGCATCGTGTCGTAGATGGCCAGGCCCGCGCTGACCGAGCCGCCCGGCGAGTTTATGTAGAGGCTGATGTCGCTGCGTGGGTCCTCGGCCGACAGCAGCAGCAGCTGGGCGCAGAGCCGGTTGGCGATCCGGTCGTCGACCTCGGCGCCGAGGACGATGATGCGTTGCTGGAGGAGCCGGGCGCTCAGTTGCTCGTCGAGCGACCCGGCGGCCAGGGCTGATTCGGCCGCGGCAGTGTGCATGGTCTCCCTGCTCTCAGGTCTGGGCTTTCAGGTCTGGGCTTTCAGGTCTGGAGGGCGGGACCGGACTCCCGGCCCTGCCCCCACCCTGATGCGCCCGGTGTGAGCTGGCCAAAACAATCTGCTGACAGCAGACAGGGCCGCGCGCCGCCCGCGGACCAGCCAACGGAGTGGCGCGGGTGCCGGCCACCCATGCACGCGTGGCAAGCTGGCGTCATGCCCGAGATGCCGCCCAGCGCCAAGGCGACCCTGACCAGCATGCCCTACCGGGTCGCGGCACGGCGGATCATCCTCCCGTGGATCCTCCAGGGCGTTGCGCCGTCCGGGGAGGGCCTGGAGATCGGGGCCGGGGTGGGCGCGATGAGCGCCCAGCTGCTGACCCTGTACCCGGCGTTCCGGATGGTCGCGACCGACTACGACACCGAGCTGGTCGCCATGGCCGAGCAGGTCCTGGCGGGTTTCGGGCGGCGGGCGAGCGTCCAGCGCGCCGACGCCGCCCAGCTGCCGTTCCCGGACGGCCGGTTCGATCTGGTCCTGTCCGCCGCCATGCTGCACCACGTCATCGAGTGGGACCAGGCGCTGGCCGAGGCGGTCCGGGTACTCCGGCCCGGCGGCCGGCTCGTCGGCTACGACATGCTCAACACAGTCCCGGCCCGCCTCATCCACCTCGGCGAACGAGACACCACCCTGCTCCGTGCCCCGCAGCTCGAAGCCGCGCTCAGCCGTCTCGGCCTGACCAATCTGGAGGCCAGAACGGCCATGGGCGGCATCGTCATGCGCTTCAGCGCCGTCAAATGACGGCGCCGCTGGTCGTGCGGGATCTGGCGAACCCCGCAGAGGCCATGCGGACACGTACGGGCGATTATGGTGACGCGGCGGGCATGCATTAGTGCACGATCGAGGGAAACGTGCCTGCCATGTAAGGAGGGTCCCTTGCCGATGGACGGTCTGTCCCTGACCCCCGTGGAACTCGACTATCTCCGCAGCCAGCGGCTCGGCCGCCTCGCCACCGTGGACGGCGGCGGCGCCCCGCAGAACAACCCGGTGGGCTTCTTCATCGACGAGGCCACCAGCCAGGTGCTTATCGGCGGCTTCAACCTGGCCCAGAGCCGGAAGTTCCGCAACCTGGACGCCAACCCGCAGGTGGCCTTCGTCGTTGACGACCTCGCGTCGGTGGACCCGTGGCCCCCGCGCGGGATCGAGATGCGCGGGCGGGCCGAAGGCCTCACCGACGCCGACCCGCCGGTGCCGGGCTTCAGCCGCGAGCTGATCCGCATCACACCGCACTGGATCGGCAGCTGGGGCCTGGAGCCCGGCACGTCCTACCGCATGACGATCCGCCGCGCCGCAGGCTGACCGGCCCGCCCCGGATCATCCGCGCGGGCTGGCCCCGCTCAGCCCGCGGCCACGCCGGGAGCGAGCACGGCCTCATACTTACCGGAATGGAACGCGGCGCCAAGGGCCGTGATCGACCGGAGCACACGCGCCCCGGTATCTTCGCCGTCGCGTTCCTGGCCGGACGTGACACGGCGTCCCCGGGAAGATCCCGGGGACGCCGCGTCATGAAGGTGGACCGCTAGCGGACCCGTCTAGCTGCGATCAGGAGCAACCTTGACGGAACTCACGTTCCGGAGGGGTTCATGATCATGTGGTGCGGACGGCCCACCCGGTGGCCGGGGGCCGGCTGGCCGGTGCCGCCCGCCTGGGTGGTGGGCGCGGTGGTCGGCGCCGGCGTGGCGGCCGCGGGGGTCGCCGTCTGCTGGGTAGTGGTGAACGTGGCCGCGATGGCCGCGCCGTTACCGTCCAGCGTGACCGTCACCGGGTTCTTCAGCCCGAAGTTCTGGCAGTTGAGGTTGGTGAAGGACATCAGCAGCCGGTTGGCCATGAACGTGAGCAGGTTGTTGCCGACGGTCGGCACCGGAGAGGCCCCGGTGGCCAGCAGCGTCTGGTTGTTGGCCAGGAACGGGGTCTGGACGTTGACCATGTTCTGGCAGTAGTTCTGCGGGCTGTCCGCCGCGTTGTTGGCGTTGCTGATCGGCGGCTGGCCCACGTTGCTGCGGTAGAGGTTGGTCTTGGTCGCGCTGAAGGCGTTGTTGACCAGGACCATCTCGTCGTTCTCCGGCACCAGGGCGATCGGCGGCGCCGGGTTCTTGGCCGCGGACAGCTCGTCCAGGGCCTGCGACGAGCCCTGCGCTCCGGCCTGGGACAGGTCCGGCGCCGTGAACGGGGTGCAGCCGATGGTCGGGTCGATGAACCCGTCGAGCAGGATGTTGTCGCTGCCGTTGTTGATCTTCTGCGCGGTGCCCATCGCGGCCTGGTTCTTCGCGTTGAACTGCGCGGTCTGGCCGGTGCCGTTCAGCAGGTACGTGGTGGTCACGTTGTCGCTCTGGTCCTGGTCGATCATCTGGAACGACCGGGTGGTCGGGCAGGCCAGGCCGGGGGCCTTGGTCGCCGTACCGGCAGCCAGGGTGTTGGTCAGCTTGCCCTGGGCCTCGGCCTGCGCCGCGGCCCGGAAGAACTGGGTGCCGTTGCAGAACGACACCTGGCCGAAGATCGACCCGTTCAGGCCGTTGACGCAGTTGCCCTGCCGGAGCGCGTTCCGGGTGGCGCCGACCTGGGTCAGGTTGGTGCCGTTGAACCCGAAGTCGATGGTGACGACCGCGCCCGCGGGCAGCGTCGGCACGACCGGGGGTGCGGCGGCCGTCGTGCCCTTGGTGATGACCAGCGGCTCGTACACCGACAGCGCGCCGGTGGCCGGATCGAGGATCGTCGCCTGGACGAACGCGCCCAGGTTGGCGAAGTTGGCCATCGTGCACCCGGAAGCGGCCGGGGTCATCCCGTTCGGCCCGGTGAGCTGATACGGCGTCGACAGGCCCTGAGCGGTCAGCGGGTTCGCCGGGACCACGATGTCGCAGCTCACGTTGGCCGCGGCGGCCGCGGCGGGCGCGGCGGCCGCGGCGGGCGCGGCGGCCGCGGCGGTCGGGGCGGCGCTGGCCACCGCGGACGCGCTGGCGCTGCCGCTCGCGCTGGGGCTGGCGGTCGCGCCCGTCGCCGCCTGCTGGATCGTCGTGCTCGACGGCCCGCCGGTGAAGGCCAGGACGGCTCCCAGCGTCAGGCCCAGTGCCATCGGGATGGCGAGGGGCACCGCAATGCGCGCCGCGCGGCTCTGTGGGCGGCGGCGCCATGCGGGCCTATGCCCGGTGCGCATTCAATCCACCTCCATGATGTTTCGGTAAGGCTCCCGTGCGAACACGCTAGACCTGCCGGGCACGCAATAACGCCGAAATCAGAACGGTAATATCTCCGTCCGCTTCGCCCTGTTTTCACGCCCGAAATATGAGAACTCAATTACCAACTTCTAACGCCCCACGTCGGCGCGGGGACTACGACGCGCGGGTAAATCTTTCGTCCTTATTACGTGCCGCGGATTTTGCGTCCGTTGCCCGTTATCCGCGGGCCACCCGCAGCAGCGGGCCGGGCCCCGGCGCCGCGGCGGGCGCCCGGCCCGCATGCGGCCCGGTGCGGTCTCAGCGCGCCAGCTGCCGGGCGGCGGCGAGAGCCTCGTCGATGGGCACCGCGTAGCTGGTGCCGTCCGGCGCCCCGGCCAGGTCGATGCCGATCACCTGGCCGGCCGGGCTGACCAGGGGGCTGCCCGCGCTCTGGCCGGGGAGGAACCGGGGCGTCGCCCGTATCAGCCCCGCCACCCGGTGGCCGCCGATGACCGCGGCCGCGCCGGTACCGCCGACCGTGCCGATCTCCGGGCTGAAGGCCCGGCCGCTCGCGGCCGCGTCTTGATGGGCATTTACGCCCGGGTCGCCGGGCTCTTGGTTGTTTCCCCGGCGCCGGTACTGTCCAGCGGCCCGCCGCCGCTCACGTCGTCCTGGATATCTTCCGTCCTGCGTCAGATACCGGGACGGCCGGGAGGCGGCCCGCGGGATGAATGACCGGTTTCGCTCTGCCGTTTATCATCCACAAGATCGCAGCCGTACAGGATCGTTTGCGCGAATTCACATAGCGTCATCCGCTATCACGGAGTGATAACTTCCGTGGTTTGCCCATGCGCCGCCGGCAGGCTGCCTGGCGGCGGCCGGCGCGATTGGGCGGTACCTGCCACCGGCTACACGGCTGCGGCGGCGTTCCGGTTCATCCCGGATCGCGGCCCACACCGTGGCCGCTGGTTAACGGCGTCCCGTGCGGGGACAATGGGCGCAGGTCGCAGGGCTCTGGCGAGCCACAACCGGAAAGGGGGAGGGGAGCATGATCTGCGAATCGGCGCGGCACCGGCCGCCGCGGGCGCTCCGCCCGCTGGTGGCGTGGTACTCGGGGTACCGGCAGGAGGGGGTGCCCGCGGCCCGGCACCGCGGCCTGCCCTCGCCGTACCTGACGCTGATCATCACGCTGGACGACCCGCTGACGGTCGCGGCCCACCCGGATCCGCGCCAGCCCGCCAGTCGGCACGGCGTCCTGGTCGGCGGCCTGCACGTCGCCCCGGCGCTGGTCACCCACGAGGGCCGCCAGTCCGGCATCCAGCTGCAGGTCACCCCGGCCGGCGCGCGTGCCCTGTTCGGCGTACCGGCCGCATCGCTGGCCGGCCTGGACCTGGAGGCGGACGACGTGCTCGGCGCGTTCGCGGCCGAGCTGCACGACCGGGCCCGCCGGCGGCTGCAGCAGCGCGTCGCGGGCGGCGCCGCGCCCGCGCTGGCCGAGCTCGCCGCCGACGGCGGTTTCAGCGATCAGGCCCACCTGGCCCGCGAGTTCCGCGAGCTCGCTGGCTGCGCGCCGAGCCGCTGGCTGGCCGAGGAGTTCCGAAACGTTCAAGCCGCGGCGCCCGGGCGGGGGAGAGGATGACGGGCATGAGCGATCACACACCACCACCTCAGGTATGGCCGACACTCCGCGCCCGGGACGCCCTCGGGCTGATCACGTTCCTGGTGGACGCCTTCGGCTTCGAGGAGACCGCCGTCTACGCCGATGGTGACCGGGTGCACCACGCGCAGCTGTCGTGGCCGCCCGGCGGCGGGATCATGCTCGGTTCGGCACGGCCGCCCGGCGAGGACGACGCCTGGCCGGTGCCGCCGGGCAGCTTCGGCTGCTACGTCGTCACCGACGATCCGGACGCGCTCTTCGCCCGGGCCTCCGCCGCGGGCGCGGAGATCCTGGCCGGCCTGCACGAAACCGACTACGGCTCCCGGGACTTCGCCGTCCGTGATCCGGAGGGCAACCGCTGGTCGTTCGGCACCTACCGCGGCGAGCCGCGCAAGGGGACGGCGGGCTGACCGGCCCGACGTTCGCCAGGCGGCCCCCGTCCGCCCGCATATACGGACAAACCTCGGTCGCCGGACACGGAACCACATCGCGGGTGACCCTCAGTTACCACTTTGATAACGCTTAGTGCATGATGGACTATGTGGCGTCGGCGTGTTCTGCTGTACGTGCGCGGGTCAGCGTCGAGACGCAGCCATCAGCGGATATCGCGAGAAAAGGTGGGAAACATGGCCATCCAGATATCGCCCACCGGACGCATCCTGGTGGGCACCGACGGGTCGCCAGCATCCGTCGCCGCCGTGCGGTGGGCAGGCCGCGAAGCGCAACTGCGAGGTATGCGGGTGCACGTGGTCTACGTCCGGGACATGCGCCGCTCTTCGCCGGCGCACTATGCGCCGCAGCCGCGGGCGGCCGAGGGAACCGGCCCGGCGGCGGGCGAGTCCACCCTGAAACAGGTCGTGCGTGAGGCTTTCGGCGCGCAGTCGGACGGCGTCCAGATGGAACTAGCCGACGGCCCGCCCGCGCGCGTGCTGCTGGAGCGCTCGGTCGGCGCGGAGATGCTGGTCCTGGGCAGCGCCCGGCATGGCGGGGGACAGAGCGCGCCCGCCCTGCAGGGCAAGGCCGCGCTCGGTCCCGTGGCCCGGGACTGCCTGCACGCCGCGCCCTGCCCGGTCGTGGTCGTGCGCTCCGGCGACGTCCGGTCCCCGGCCGAGTCCGCGCACGCGTAGCCCCAGCCCGTTACATATCCCCACACCGGTCAGGACCGGTATCCGGCCTACCGCCAGGACCGGCATCGGGCCCGCGCCGTCAGGTCCGGTGCCCGGTCCACCGCGGCGCGACGGCGCGCCACTCCGCGTCCCAGGCGTTCATCCGCCGGCGCTGCAGGACCCGCTTGATCAGGGCCATCGCGCTGAGCAGCGTGACCGCCACGGCGAGCATGGCCAGGGCGACCGCGACGAAGACGTCGCCGATCACCTGGCTGCGGCCCGCCGGCGCCGGGATGGGATGGCCGGCATCCACCCGCGCCTGCACCCCGCTGCCTTTTGGTGCGAGGTTCGCGTACGGGTCCGGCGTACCGGCCGCGGGCGCCGGCGCGGGCAGCACGGCCTGGACGGCCTGGACGGAGGGCGCGGCCGCGGCCTGCGCGCGGATCAGATCGCGGTTCTCGGCGATCTGTCCGGCCGTGATCCCGGCGGCCGGGACCGCGATCAGCAGCAGCACGCCGGCCATCAGCCGGACGGCGGTCTCCGCCCGGTCTATGCGCCGGCGCAGCGGGTTGCGGCCGTAGCCGGGCCGGCGAGCCCAGCCGGCCAGTCGACCGTGCACGGAACGGACTGTAAGCGGAACGGGGGCCAGATGCCTGGCCAAAGCCGGAACCGGCACGGATATGTCACTCCCAGCCGAGCGGTGCCGCGTCGTTGGCGGGCGGCTCACCAGCGGCCTCCGAGAAGGCCCGCAGCGCCGTGACCAGCCCGGTCCGTTGCCGGGGCGGCATACGCGCCACGATCGCGGCGATCTCCTTGCGGCGGTTCGTGGTCACCTGGTCGACGATCAGCCGCCCGGCCGCGGTGAGGCGAAGGCGGACCTCCCGGCGGCTTTCCGGATTGACCTCACGGCTGACGAGCCCGGCCGCGGTGAGCCGGTCCACCATCCGCATCGCGGTGGAGGGGTTGACCGCGAGCCGCTCAGCCAGCGTCACCAGCTTGCTCTCGGCGCGCCCGGCCAGCACGACCAGCATACGGAACTGGGGCAGCGTGACGCGTTCCCCGGCGGTGCCGAGCGAGCGCGCCGACACGGAAACCAGCAGGCGGGACGCGGTCAGGACCGCAGCGGTGACCGCTTCCACGTCCTCGGCGTCGATGTCGACGGCGCTCTCATGCACAGCCCCAGTATGGAGATGGCGTGTTTCGTGCGCTATGACCGCGCCCGCGCGAGCCCTCAGAGCCGGCTGGTGCGCGAGCCGGGCTGGCAAAGCTCAGGGAAGTTCGCGTCCACCCCTGTGATACGCATGATCTTGACGATGGCGGGGCGGGCCCCGGACAGGCTGAGCCGCCGGCCCGACGCCCGGGCGTGCGCGACCGCCCCGATCAGCGTGCGCAGCCCGCGCGCGTCGCAGAACGACAGCCCGGCCAGGTCGATGCACACCGGCCCCCGGCTGCGGTCGATGACCTGGCGTACGTACTCGAACGCCTGATCCGCCGTGGCCGCGTCCAGTTCACCGGAGATGACCGCGACGGCGTGCCCGTCCGGGTAGATCCGGTGCGACAGGCCGACCGGGATGATCTGCGGCCAGGCCGCCTCCTCCGGGCCGGTCCCGTTTCCGGTGTCCCCGTCCGTCCCGGGCCCCAGCCCCCGTGGCTGTGAACCCGATCCCCGTGCACGATGAATCACTCTGAATCCCCTCCCATGCATGGCGTCAAGCCAATGACAGGTCACCCTCCCGCTGCCCCGTAACGCGGGTCAGTGGCCGATGCCCCCTTTGCGGCGAGGCGATGGTCTCGATCTACGTGCCAAAACCTAAACCAGTACCAAGTATCAAAGATGCCAAAACTTAGGGCGAAGTGCCGGCTTCCTGAATGATTGATCAACGAGGGTGCTCTTGTCCATCCCCGGCCGCCTGACGCGCCGGCGCAGTATGTCAGTCCGGTCCCCGGCGGCGTAACGCCGGGGCAGCCCGTGCGTCGCGACACCGGTGAGCGTACCCGCTTCCGGGCCCTGCCCGGGCATCGGCCCGGAGCTCATCGCCGGCCCGTCAGCGGGCCGGAGTACGGACGGTCAGCGCACCAGGCCGGATGGTGACCATCAGTGAACGGCCGGGCGCGATGATCTCGCCGTCGGTTTCCCGCGCCAGGTCCGTGTCGGCGGTGATCTCCACCTGCCGGGCCCGGAATCGCTCCAGGCAGCGGTCATCACGTCGGCTGCGGGTCAGCACCCGGACGCCGATCCGCGCCCAGTCGGCCAGGCCCGCGGGCGCGAGGATGCCGACATCGAGCCGGCCGTCGTCGGGCTGCGCGTCCGGCAGCAGGGGGAAACCGCCGGGCAGCAGTCCCGCGTTGCCGACCACCACGGACCGGGCCTGCCGGTGCAGGGTCCGTTCGCCGTCGAGCCGGATCGTGAACTGGTGCGGCGCGCCGTGCAGGTGACCCAGGCCGGCCTCGGCGTACGCGAGCCATCCGAGCCGCAGCTTGCGCAGCCGCCGGGTCGCGCTGACCACCGCGGCGTCCAGCCCGATACCGGCCATCACGGTGAAATCCGTGCCGTCGGCCAGCCCGAGATCGAGCGCGGTCTCGTGGCCGCCGAAGCCGACGTCCAGGGCCGCGCCTAGCCGGCGCGGGATACCCAGGGCGCGCGCGGCCAGGTTGGCGGTGCCCCTCGGGATGATCGCCAGCCGGACTCCGGTGCCGGCCAGCGCGCTGGCGCACGCGCGTACCGTGCCGTCGCCGCCAACGGCGAACACCAGTTGCGCCCCGGCGGCCGCCGCGTGCCGGGCCAGGCCAGCACCGTGATCTTCCCGGGTGGTGGGCAGGAACAGCGGTGCCCAGCCGCGCGCCACGGCCGCGGCCCGGCAGCCGTGGCTGAGCCGTCCGTGGTCGGGGACAAGGATCCGGTTGATGACGAACGCCACCGTGTTCTGGTCCGGCACCGTGTCGTTACCCCGCGGGCTCCGGGGGCAGCGCGCGTTCCGGCGGCCTCCCGGGTCCCGGCGGCCCTCCCGATTCTGGAGGGTCTGCCGGTGCCGCGGACCGCGCGGCCACCAGGTCGCCGATCCCGTCCAGGATGCGTTCCATCCCGAAGGTGAACTCCCGGTCCGGCGGGTCGAACTGCTCGAACACCCCCGAGGCGATGAACTGGGTGAGGGCCGGGAAACTCTCCGGATCGGTCAGCTTGGTCAGCATGCGGCCGTAGGCCGACATCCACTCGGACGGGGCGGCCCCGGAGGCGCGGATCGCGGCCTGGATGTCCGCGTTCGTGCTGGCCTCGTTGCGCACGTACCCGCTGACCAGCAGGATCACCGACGCCTTTTCCGCTTCGGCGAGCCCGGTATCCCGCAGGCAGCTGAGGGCCTGCTCGAACCAGGCGACCTCGTTGGGGCGGACGGGCAGCCCGCTGATCGGCACCCCCAGTACCCAGGGGTGGGCGTACATGACCGCGCGCATCGCCCAGGCCAGGGCCGACAGTCCCTCCCGCCATCCCCTGTCCGCCGCCGCGGGCACCAGGAACTCCCGGTACACGGTGTCCACCATCAGCGCGATCAGCTCGTTCTTGGCCGAGACGTACCGGTAGAGCGACATCGGGGCGGTCCCCAGCTCGGCCGCCACCCGGCTCATCGACACCGCGGCCAGGCCTTCGGCCTCGGCGACCTGGACGCCAGCGTCGACGATCCGCGCCAGGCTCAGGCCCGGTTTGGGCCCCCGGTGCGGCCGCTCGCGCAGCCCCCAGGCCGCCTCGATGCTCGCCGGCAGATCCATCGCTTCCCGCTTTCACGTGTTCGCGTCATGCCCGCCGCGCTGGCGCGGGCCTTACTCAGTTGACTCCATCGTAGAACTGCGTATACCTTACGCAAATAAGCGTACGATATACGCAGTAATTTAACGGTGAACGGCAGCGGCGTGCGGGGCACGCCGGCGGAGGAGCGCGGCATGGGCAATCAACTGGCCATCGAGGCCACCGGCCTGACCAAGGCCTACGGGACAACACCGGTCCTGGGCGGGGTCGACCTGCGGGTCGCGCCCGGCAGCGTGTTCTCGCTGCTCGGCCCGAACGGCGCCGGCAAAACCACCATGGTCCGCATCCTGTCCACGCTGCTGCGGGCGGACGGCGGCCAAGCCCGGGTAGCCGGGTTCGACATCGCGGCCCAGCGGCATCAGGTCCGCCGGCGGATCAGCCTCACCGGGCAGTACGCGGCGCTGGACGGGCTGCAGACCGGCGCGGAGAACCTTCGCATGATGGCCCGGCTGTCCGGCCTGCGCGGGGTGGCGGCCCGGCGGCGGGCCGGTGAACTGCTCGCCCGGTTCGGGCTGGAAGACGCCGCGGGCCGCCGGGTCGCGACCTACTCCGGCGGCATGCGCCGCCGGCTTGATCTGGCCGCCAGCCTGGTCGGCTACCCGGCAGTGATCTTCCTCGACGAGCCGACGACCGGCCTGGACCTGCCTCAGCCGGCAAACCATGTGGCAGGTCATCGGCGAGCTGGCCGGTTCGGGGGTGACGATCTTCCTGACCACCCAGTACCTGGAGGAGGCGGATCTGCTGGCCGGCCGGGTCGCCGTCCTCGACGGCGGCCGCATCGTGGCCGAAGGCACCACCGCCGAGCTCAAGGCGCGCGTCGCCGGGCAGCGCCTGGACCTGACGCTGGCCGGCCCGGCGGAGTTCGCCGAGGCCGGGCGGCGCCTCGGTGACCGGGCCACCCATCGCGATCCGCCCGCCCTGACGCTCGGCGTCCCCACCGACGGCACCGCCCCGGCCGTCCGCGCGCTGCTGGACGAGATCGATCCCGAACGCGCCCTGATCGGGGCCTTCGCCATCCGGGCCACCTCACTCGACGACGTATTCCTCGCCCTGACCCAGAAGGAGACGGCGCATGTCTGACCTCACCACCGCGATACCCGCGTCCTACCGCGGGCGCCGCGCGAAGGCCTGGCCTTTCTCACCGCCCGGTGACTACCTGACCATGGCCGCCCGGTGCGCCCGGCTGGCCAGCCGCGAGATCGACGCCTTGATGACGTCGCTGTTCCTGCCCGTCATGCTGATGGTGACGTTCGTCTACCTGTTCGGCGGGGCGATCAGCACCGGCACCCGCTACATCACCTACGTCGTGCCGGGCGTCCTGCTGCTGTGTGCCGGGGTCGGATCGGCCAGCACCGCCGTGACGGTCTGCCGCGACATGACCGGCGGCATCATCGACCGTTTCCGCGCCATGGACATCGGCAGCCTGCCCGTGCTGGCCGGGCACGTGGCCGCGAGCGTGGCCCGCAACGCCGCCTCCAGCGTGCTGGTGTTCGCGGTCGCGCTCGGCATCGGGTTCCGGCCGCACGCCGGCCCAGCGGCCTGGGCCGCCGTGGCCGGGCTCCTGCTGTTCTACGTGCTGGCGCTGTCCTGGCTCGCCGCCGCGGTCGGGCTGCTGGTCTCCTCACCCGAGGCGGCCAACGCGTTCATGTTCGTGCCGATGATCGTCGCCTACGCGAGCAGCGCGTTCGTCCCGGTGCGCACGATGCCGGTGTGGCTGCATGGCTTCGCCAGCCACCAGCCGGCCACGCCGGTCATCGAAACCCTCCGCGGCCTGTTGCTCGGCACGCACGTCGGCGCGAGCGGCTGGCAGGCCGTGGCGTGGTGCGGCGGGATCCTCGTGGCGTCGATCGCGCTCAGCGCCGCCGCGTTCCGCCGCCGTACCCGCTAAGCCAATGCCCCGGGCGGCGCGGCCGCCCGGGGCTTCGTGCCGGCGTCTCAGGCGGGCTGGGATTCCTTCTGGAACACCGAGACCAGCTCAGCGCAGAAGGCCGGCAGGTCGCCCGGGTTCCGGCTCGAGACGAGCACGTTCGGGCCGCTGTGGCACACCTGCACCTCGGTGTCGGTCCACGTGCCGCCGGCGTTGCGGATGTCGGTCTGCAGGCTCGGCCACGAGGTGAGCGTCCGGCCCCGCACCACGTCCGCCTCGACCAGCGTCCACGGGCCGTGGCAGATGACCGCGACCGGCTTCCCGGACTGGACAGCCTCCCTGAGGAAGTTCACCGCGGCCGGCACCATGCGGAGCTGGTCGGGGTTGGCGACGCCGCCCGGCAGCACCACCGCGTGGTAATCGGCCGGGCTGACGTCCTTGATGGCGTGCTGAGCCGGGAACGTGTCGCCCTTGTCGAGATGGTTGAACGCCTGCACCTGGCCCTTCTGCGGGGCCAGCAGCTCGGGTGTGCCCCCCGCGTCCGTGACCGCCTGCCACGGCGTGGTCAGCTCAACCTGCTCCACGCCCTCGCTGGCGGTCAGGAAGGCTACCCGAAGGCCGCTGAGTTCTCCTGCCACGATGTGTGTCCTCCTGTTGTCGACGTCGCGGGCCACCTGCCCCTGCGCCGCCGGTCAAAACAGGCTGTGGCCAAACCACCGGGCCATCAGGCGCCAGCCCAGCATGAACAGGCCGAGGAAAATCAGCGCCACCACGATGAACGCGATCGCGGTGCCCTGCCCGGCGGCCACCCGCAGCACCATGCCGGCGGCCACCGCGCCGAGCCACGCCGCGATCCCGGCCGGCACGATCCCGGCTGGCCGCCGCCACGCCCGCCCGGCCAGCCAGCCGACCGCGAGGCCGCCCAGGAACGGCCACGACGTGCTGGCCAGGCCGGCGAGCGTTTCGCCCTTGCTGTGGCTGGCCCGCCCGATCACCACGAACAGCAGGACACAGCCGATATCCGCCGCCGCCGCCCACGTCACAGAACGCATGCCGGCCAGGCTAGCCGCCCCGCCCCCCTCAATCCGCCGCCCGCCCCCAACAGCAGCCTGCCCGCCCCCAAACCGCGCCCCCCAAAGCACAGCGCGCCCCACCGCCGCCCCCTCGAACCGCAGCCCGCGCCGGTTGTGTGCAATAAGGGCTGGGCGGCCCCTTATTGCACACGTTCGGCGCGGGGGCGGGCGCGCGGTGCGCGGGGTCAGGCGGGGACCAGGTTCGGGGGGTCCTGGCCGGCCGCGTACGCGGCGATCTGGCGCGCCGCCACCCGCCAGGCCCGTCCCATGCCGCCTTCCGTGTTCCCGCCGACGTGCGGGGTGATAAGCACACCGGGCGCGTCCCACAGCGGATGGCCCGGGGGCAGCGGCTCCGGATCGGTGACGTCGAGGACCGCGCGCAGCCGCTGCCGGCTCAGCTCGCCGAGCAGCGCGCCGGTGTCTACCACCGGCCCCCGCGCGGCGTTCACGATGACCGCGCCGTCTGGCATCCGGGCTAGGAACGCCGCATCCACCAGATGATGCGTCTCCTCGCTGTACGGCACCATGATGACCACGGCGTCGTGCGAACCGAGCAGTGCGGGCACCTCGCGCATGCCGTGCGCCCCGTCGTGCGCCGTGTGCGCCACCATCGTCACCGAGACACCGAACGGGACCAGCCGGGAGCGCAGATTGGAGCCGAGGTCACCCGCGCCGAGGATGAGCACGCGCTTGCCGTTCAGCGTTTCCGTCTCGGTCTGGTGCCACTGGTGGGCCACCTGATCCCGGACGAACTGCGGAATGTCCCGGTAGACGGCGAGCAGCGCGGCGGCGGCCCATTCCGCGGTGGAGCCGCCGTGCGCGCCCCGGCAGTTGGACAGGCGCACGCCGTCCGGGAGGCGCCCCTGCCACACGTCGGTGCCCGCGCTGAGCGTCTGCACCAGGCGCAGCTTGGGCATCTGCCGCATCGCGGCGAGCGTCCGCTGGACGTGCCGGAACGGCGCGACCAGGACTTCGGCGTCCGCGGCCGCCGCCGGCATCGCCCCCGCCGGGTCGTAGACGACCGGGCTGACGTTATCCAGGGCGGCCAGTGCCGTGCGGCCTTCGTCGCTGGGCACGAGGACCGTCGTCGTCATGGGCGTGTCCTCCGTCGGTGGCGGGCGGTCACCATGGCTCGTTCGGGATAAAGAATGCCAGCCGAAGGTCTGGGGCGGGGTGCGGGGCCAGTCAGCGGCCGGGGCAGGGGTGTGGGCCGGTCCGCGGCGGGCGGGCCCGGGTCGGTCAGCGGCCGGGGCGGGGTGCGGGGCCCGGTCACGCGTCGACGATGACCTTCAGGCCCAGGGGTGCGGGGCCCGGTCACGCGTCGACGATGACCTTCAGGCCCACCCGGCGGGCCGCCGCGCCGAACGCCCCGGCCACGTCACGCAGCGGGAAATGGTGCGTGACCACCGGGCCGAGGTCGACCTGGCCCCGGGCGGCCAGGCTGATCGCGCGCGGGTAGACCTCGTTCATCCGCCGGACCATCGCGATCGTCAGGCCCTTCCGCCGGGCGGCCGACGCGCGGAACGTGGTCAGGTCGTCGTCCGGGATCCCGGCCAGCACGACCCGGCCGCCCGGCCGGGCGGCGTCCACGGCCAGCCGCACCCCGTCATTGGTCCCGGCGTTCTCGAAGGCGACGTCTACCCCGAAACTTCCCGCTTCGTAGGCGCCAGGGTCGATCACCGGGTCCGCGCCGGACTTCGCGGCCGCCTCCCGGCGGTGCGGCAGCGGGTCGACGGCGATGACGGACCGCGCCCCGGCCGCGCCCAGCAGCTGGACGAGCAGCAGGCCGATGGGACCGCAGCCGATCACCGCGGCCGTGCCGCCGAGCGGCAGGTGCCCCAGGTCGTAGGAGTGGATGGCCACCCCGAGCGGCTCCAGGACCGCGCCGTCGGCGTCGGACAGCTCATCGGGCAGCGCGGGCAGCAGCCCCGCCGGCCAGGTCATGAACTCGCGCAGCGCGCCGTCCGTGCCACCGTGCCCGGCGAACCGCACCCGGACGCAGAGGTTGCGGTAGCCGTCCCGGCAGGGCCGGCAGACGCCGCACGGGATCGCCGGATCGATCGCCACCCGCTGGCCGCGCCGGGGGCCGCTCTCGATCACGCCCGCCCCCTCGTGCCCGAGGACCAGGGGATGGGCGATCTGCGCGTCGCCGATGCCGCCCTGATCCCACCAGTGCAGGTCGGACCCGCAGATGCCGACCGCCGTGACCCGGACGAGGCACTCACCCGGTCCGGGCTCGGGAACCGCCTCATCGCTGACCCGGATGTCACCGACCCCATGCAACCTCGCGACGCGCATGCGCCTATTTTCTCAAAGCTCGCGGTCAGGCTCTGCGGGCGGCCCAGCCCCGGCCGGGCTCTGCGGGCGGGCGGGACGAGGGCGGGCGGTCAAGGTTTGCGCGCGACGCCGGCGTAGAGCGCCACCTGGGGGGCAGCCGCGCCTACCTCGACCGGACCCGGGCGCCACTGCGTGCACGGCACCAGGCCCGGCTCGACCAGTTGCAGGCCGTCAAAGAACCGGCTGATCTCCGCCCCGGTGCGGGCCGTGATCGGCGGCGTGGCATGCTCGTTCCAGAAGCGCATGGCCTCGCGGTTCGCCTCCCCGCCCAGCTCCGTCGTGGGATGGGAGATCACCAGGTAACTGCCCGACGGCACCGCCTCCATCAGGTGGTTGACGATCGCCCCGGCCTCAGCGGTATCCATCACGAAGTTCAGGATGCCGAGCATCATCACCGCGACCGGCTGGGAGAAGTCCAGCGTCTCCGCGGCCGTGTCGATGATCCGTGACGGGCGGTGCACGTCGGCGTCGAGGTAGGCGGTGATACCCGGCGGAGTGGACGTGAGCAGCGCCCGGGCGTGCGTCAGCACCAGCGGGTCGTTGTCGACGTAAACGACCCGGGACTCGGGGGCCAGCCGCTGCGCCACCTCGTGCGTGTTTTCCGCGGTGGGCAGGCCGGTGCCGATGTCCAGGAACTGCCGGATGCCCTCCTCGACGGCGAGGAACTGGACCGCCCGGCCCAGGAACGCCCGGTCGGCCTGTGCCACCTGCACGATGTCAGGGAACATGGCCATCACCCGGTCCCCGGCCACCCGGTCGGCCTCAAAATTGTCCTTGCCGCCCAGCCAGTAGTTCCATACCCGGGCGTTGTGGGCCACGCTCGTGTCGAGGACGGGCGCTTTGCGGCCGCGGTCGGTTTCGGCGTCAGTCACGCCGCGAGCCTACCGCCGCCCGACGCTGACTCCGCTCAGGCCGGCAGCGGGCCGGGCTCCGGCGGCACCGGCGGTATCGACGGATCCGGGATAGGGCTGGGCGGCCCGGGCATCGGGCCCGGCTGCGGCGGCACGGGGGAGGGCTCGGGCATCGGCTCGGGTAGCGGCGGGACGGGGGACGGCTCGGGTACGGGCGTGGTCATCGCTGACCCCTTCCGTGTGGGGCGCCGCGCCTGACGCACGGCGTATCTGGCCGGCCAGGGAAGCCGTGTCAAAGCCCTTTCCCAGGAATGCGGCATTTAACAGTGCTCGCCTGGCTCGGTACCAGCCCCAGACGAGCATCACCTGGGTCAGACCGGGAGGTTGGGGAGCATAGTCAGTGAATAGCGCCGAATATGCTCCCCAACCTCCTCGTCTGGTACTGCTGTGGCAGGCGGGACGGGGCCCCTGGGGCAGGAAAGAAGCGCGGGAAGCGCGGGCCCAGGCCCGGGGCAGGCCCGAGGCCTAACCGCCGGCGCTGGACGCGCGGACCACCAGCCGGCACGGCACGGTACGCACGCCGCAGGCCTGCTCGCCGCCGATGGCCGACAGGAGGTCCTCCGCCGCGGCCCGGCCGATGTCCTCCAGGCACATGTCCACGCTGGACAGCGGCGGATTGGCGCCCATGACCATCGGCTCCCAGTTGTCGAAGCCGACGATCGCGATGTCATCGGGTACCCGCCGCCCGGCGGCGCGCAGCGCGTCGCCCACCCCGCGGGCGATCTGGTCGCTGCCGCAGAAGATCGCGTCGGTCGCGGGGGAGTGCCGCAGCAGCAGGCCGGCCGCTTCGCGCCCCCACCGCTCGCTCCACTCCCCGTACAGCACGTCCCCGGCCGCCGGCGGTACCCCGGCCCCCGTGAGCACGCCCGCCAGCCCGGCGGCGCGCTTGCGGGCGGCCAGGAACCGCTCCGGGCCGGTGATGTGCGCGATGTGCCGGCGCCCGGCCGCCAGCAGGTGGGCACCGGCCGAGGCGCCGCCGCCCGTGTCGTCGGGCAGCACCGCGGGCGCGCCGCCGCCGAGCGGCTGGGTCATCGCGTAGACGACCGGGACGCCGAGCCCGGCGCCGATCGCAGGCCGCGGCTCGATCCGCCGCCCGGTCACGATGAGCCCGTCGACCCGGCGGCCGGTGAGCATCTCCAGGTAGCGGCGCTCCCGCTCGGGGTCGTCGCGGGTGTCGCACATGAACACCGAGATGCGCCCCGCCCCCAGCGCGTCCTCGGCGCCGAGCATGACCGGGATGCTGAACCGCCCGAAACTGTCCGTCGTGATCATTCCGACGGTGTAGGTACGCCCCGCCAGCAGCGCCTGGGCCAGCGGATTCGGGGCGAAGCCAAGCCGGCGCGCGGCCTCGGCCACCCGTTCCCTGGTCTCGGGGCGCAGCCGGCCCTGGCCGTTCAGGGCCTTGGAGGCCGTGCCGATGGAGACGCCGGCGTCCGCCGCCACGTCCCTGATCGTCGCCCGCCTCATACCCGCGTTCCCTGCTCAAGCCAAAAAGGGGCCGGAACGGAACGTACTCCCGCCCCGGCCCCCGTGACTAATAAACGCGGTCAGCGGATGCCGTAAAGGTGCTCAAGCGCGAGCTGGTCGAGCCGCTCGTAGCCCATGCCGCGATCGGCCAGCGCCGGCACGTCGATGGCCACGTCGCGCACATCACGCCAGGTCTCCCCGGGGGCCAGGGTGGGCTCGCGCAGCAGTTCCGTCCGCGAGGCGGCCAGCGCCTCGATGACCTCGGGATCGGCGCGGAACGCGCGTACCTTGTCCCGCAGGATGAGGTAATTCCGCATGCAGGCGGCGGCGGAGACCCACACGCCCTCGTCGTTCTCGGTGCGCGGCGGTTTGTAGTCGAAGTGCACAGGCCCGTCGTAATCGCCCTGCTCCAGGGTGTCGACCACCCAGAACGCGCCCCGCACGTTGCCCGCGCCGAACCGGAGGTCCTGGTCGAAACGCGGCCCGTGCTGGCCGTTGAGGTCGATGTGGAACAGCTTGCCGTGCCACATCGCCTGAGCGATTCCGTGCGCGTAGTTCAGCGAGGCCATCTCCTCGTGCCCGATCTCCGGGTTGATCCCGACCATGTCCGGGTACGCGAGGCCGTTGATAAACGCGATGGCATGGCCGGCCGTCGGCAGCAGGATGTCCCCGCGCGGCTCGTTCGGCTTGGGCTCGATCGCGAACCGGATGCCGTAGCCCTGCTCGGTCACGTACTCGCACAGCATGTTCAGGCCCTCGGCGTACCGGCTGAGTGCGGCGCGGATGTCCTTGGCCGCGCCGCTCTCCGCCCCCTCGCGGCCGCCCCAGAAGATATACGTCCTCGCGCCCAGCTCGGCGGCCAGGTCGAGGTTGCGCATCACCTTGGCCAGCGCGAACCGGCGGATCTCCCGCTCGTTCGCGGTGAACGCCCCGTCCTTGAAGATCGGGTGGCCGAACAAGTTGGTGGTGGCCGTCGTCACCACCACCCCCGTGTCGTCGAGGGCCTTGCGGAAGGCGGCGATCAGCTGGTCGCGCTCGGAATTGCCCGCCCCGAACGGGAACACGTCGTTGTCGTGGAAGTTCACGCCGTAGGCGCCGAGTTCCGCGAGCTTGCGGACGGCCCGGTCGGCCGGCATCGGCGGCCGGACCGCGCCGCCGAACACGTCCACGCCCTGCCAGCCCACGGTCCAGATACCGAAAGAGAACTTGTCGTCGCGGCTGGGTATGTAACGGTCGTTGGTCGCTGAAGTCACTGACGGGTCCTTTCGTGCCACGTCACGGTGTCGTCCCGCAAGGTGGCGTATCGGTCGCGGATCTCGGGGCTTGGGCCAGCGGTGAACGTGGCCGCCGCCGGCCCCGGCCAGTCCGGCGGCTCGGCGGCCCCGGACAGCGCCCAGGCGGCCTGCCGCGCGGCACCGAGGGCCACGTATTCGGCCGGCTCGGGCACGGTCACCGGCACGCCGAAGACGGCGGGCGCGATGGACCGGACCGCCGCTGAGCGGGCCGCTCCGCCGATGAGCACCACCCGCTCCGGGATGATGCCGCAGGCGGCGAGGTTGCCGATGCCGTCGGCGAGCGAGCAGAGCACGGCTTCCACGGCCGCCCGGGCCAGGTTCTCGCGGGTCAGCGACGTGCTGGTGATGCCGTTCAGCACGCCGGTGGCGTCCGGCCGGTTCGGTGAGCGCTCCCCGTCGAAGTAGGGCAGCAGGGTCAGCCCGCCCGCGCCGGGCGGCGCGGCCAGCGCCAGCCCGGACAGGCCGGCGGCGTCGGTGCCGAGCAGCCCAGCCGTCAGCGTCAGCACGCGCGCGGCGTTGACCGTGGCCACCAGCGGCAGGAAGCGCCCGGTCGCGTCGGCGAACCCGGCGACCGCGCCGGTGGTGTCGGCCGGGGGTACCTTGGTCACCGCGTACGCCGTGCCCGACGTCCCGATCGAGACCACCACGTCACCCTCGCCCACGCCCAGGCCGAGCGCCGCGCCCATGTTGTCGCCGGTGCCCGGGGACAGCGCTGCCCCGCCGGAGGTGTGCCCCACGATCTCGGCCGGGGCGGCCAGCCGGGGGGTCAGCACCGGGCGCCCGAGCGCTGCCTCGGCGATGTCGGGCAGCCAGGTGCCGTCGGCGGGGGAGAAGTAGCCCGTGCCCGAGGCGTCCCCCCGGTCGGTGACCGGCTCGTCCGCGCCCAGCCGCCAGGTGAGCCAGTCGTGCGGCAGCACGACGCGGTGCAGCCGCCGTGCCGATTCCGGCTCCCGTTCGGCCAGCCAGCGCAGTTTGGTCACCGTGAAGGAGACGGCCGGGACGCTGCCGGTACGGCGCGCCCATTCCGCGGGACCGCCGAGCTCGGCGATGAGGTCCCTGGTCTGCGACGCGGCGCGCATGTCGTTCCAGAGGATGGCCGGCCGGATCACCTCGCCCGCGTCGTCGAGCGCGACCATCCCATGCTGCTGCGCGGCCACGCCAATGGCGCTGGCCTGCTCCAGCAGCCCCTCGCCGGCCCGGCCCAGGGCCTGCCACCAGTGCGCTGGATCACACTCGGTGCCGTCCGGATGCGGTGCGGACGCCGCGCCCACCACGGCGCCGTCCTCGGCCCGGCAGAGCACCACCTTCGTGGACTGAGTGGAACTGTCCACTCCGGCCACCAGCATGGGCGACTCCCGAAAAGTTTCGCGAAAAGGAGCGCGCAACGTGCGCCCGACGCAACCGTAAGCCGTCCGCCTCGGCCCGCGCCACCTGAGTCCGTGGTGACCGTTGCGTTAAAATAACGTAAGCGTTTGCACCAATTCTCCGCGCGTGCGTAAAAGCTGGTTACCCTGAACTCACTGCTCATCTGCACGCGCCAAATGCACGTTCATCTGGCCTTGCATCTGCAAGAGATGTCGGGCAAGATGGGCTCTGCCGTCAGTCAGAGGATTGGCGGGAAGCCAGCGCTCCCCGGGGTCGCAATGAGGTCGGATAGTCTGAACCCGGTCGTCGGCGTCCACAGCCGGGACAAATGCCAGGCTCCGCTGCCCACACGCACGCGGGTCCGTCCCATGACGCGGGCGGCGATCGCCGAGGCCCTGCCAAAGCATCCGCTGCCGGACCGGCCGCGAGTGGTGCGGATGCCGTCGGACTGGTGGGATGCCCCGTCCGTGGTCGCGCTGGCGCTGACCCCCGGGCCGCAGCCGGCCAAGACCGCGCGCCGCTTCACCCGGTCCACGCTCGGGCGCTGGGGACTTGACCCGCTCGCCGACGACGCCGAGGTAATCGTGGCCGAGCTCGTCGCCAATGCCCTCTGCCACGCGAGCGTCGCCCCCGGCGGCGACCGGAATCCCGAGCGCGGCGACACCCGGATCGGCCTGCGGCTTTTCCGCCGCTCCGGCGAGGTCATGTGCGCCGTCCTGGACCCCAGCGATACCGCTCCCGTGCTTCGCGCCCCCAATTACGAAACCGAATGCGGCCGGGGGCTCCAGCTGGTGGACGCGCTCTGTGATGTGTGGGGATGGAGCCCCGTCGCCGGGCGCGGCAAGGCCGTCTGGGCCATTCTCTTCTGCGCCTGAGCCCCTTTCTTCCCGCCCCGAGGCCCCTTTCTTCCGGCCCGCTTCAGCCCGGCTGCGACGCGGCGTGGCCGCGGTCCCCGGTTTCGTTCGGTAATGTCGCTAGCCGCACGACACCAAAGCCTTGAGGAGGGGACGCGAGTATGCCGTGGACCTGGCGTTATGAGAAGACCGACGGCGCAGTGGTCTCGTCGGGTGACCTTCCGGAAGCCATTTTCGCCAGTCAGGGCGATGCCGAGAGCTGGCTCGGCGAGAACTGGCGCGGTTTGCTGGAGGCGGGGGTGGATCAGGTAACGCTGCTCGAAGACGAGCGGAAGGAATACGGCCCGATGAGCCTCCACCCGGCGAGCTGAGCCCCTGCCTGGGACGCGGCCCAGCTCGCCGGGCGGGCGTCGGCCTACGGCCGGCGGGCCGGGCTCGCCGTCCGCGCCGGGTCGCGCTCAACGTCGTCACCGAGCACCTCGTCGATGCGGCGCAACTGCCCGGCGTCCAGCTTGACCCCGGACGCCTTCACGTTCTCCCGCACCTGCTCCGGGCGGGTCGCGCCGATGATCGCCGCGGACACGCCCGGGTTCTGCAGCACCCACGCCACCGCCAGCTGGGCGAGGGACAGCCCCGCCTCCTCGGCGACCGGCCTGAGCTGCTGCACCTTGGCCAGCAGCGGATCCCGCATCCAGCGGCTGATGAAGTCCGCGCCGCCGGAGGCGTGAGCTCGCTGACCTTCAGGCCGCTTGTGCCCAGATGTCGGTATTCCATGGGAAAAGCCTAAGGTCAGTCCAGCTAGCCCGCCCGCTCAGGGCTGACATCAGACCTTCGCGCCCGGGCTCACCCGCGGCGGCGGCACCCGGAACCGGCGGATCTGCAGCGCGCGGAACAGCGCGTACATGGCCACGCCGTGCACGCTCTTGCCGGGCAGCCGCTGCTCGATCAGCCGCTTCAGGCCCTGCCGCAGGAAGAAGGCGTCCACCACGATGAACACGATCAGCAGCAGCGCGATCGGCTCGGCGTACAGCTGCACAGACGCGGCGCGGACGAACAGCACGATGATGACGGCGATCATCACGTACATGTAGTACTCGCTGATCCGCCGCTTGGAGTCGACGTAGTCCCGGGCCAGGGCCTTGACCGGGCCACGGTCGCGGGCCGGCAGGGCCCACTCCTCGCCACGCCGCATGGCCTCGTTGCGCTGGAGCCGGTCCTCCCGGCTCTCCTTGCCCCGGGCGGAGCCGCCGCGGGCGGAGCCGCCCTTACGGGCCGGCCGGGGCGTGCCGGTGATGCCCTGCCGCCGTCCCCGCTCGGCCTCGCTGCGCTTGGGCGTGGGCCGCCCCTTGCCCGCCTCGGCGGCGGGGCGGGCCCGGCCGGATTCGGCGCTTTTCGTCGTCTGCGGGTCGCCCGGGCTCTGCTCGCCCCTGCTGTCCTGGGCGGTGCCGCCGCGCGCTCCGTCATTACCTCGTCGGAACACGCGATCAGCCTAGTGGAACGGACCGGTTAATGGAGCGCGCAGGACGGGCGAAACGGGCAGCCGCCGCCACAGTGCGGGGTGTGCTGGCCCCCCCTCCCGGCGGGTGCTAACCCCCGTTTTCCGCCCCGTCCGGCCGGGCGAGGCGACGGGCTGGCCGTCATGGTCGCCCGTGCGCGGGGCACCGCGTAGGGTGGATGCCAATTGATAATTGGGCGGCAGTGTCCGCCCTGCACGACCCGGCGGCGGCCGCCGCCGGGATAAGCAGGCGGGCACAGGGCACGAAGGGGACGGCCGCGTTTATGAGCGTGATGAAGCGGGTCACACTGATCTTCCGCTCCAAGGCCAACAAGGCCCTGGACCGGATGGAGGATCCCCGTGAGACCCTGGATTACTCCTATCAGCGGCAACTCGAGATGCTGCAGAAGGTGCGGCGCGGGGTCGCGGACGTGGCCACGTCTCGCAAGCGCGTCGAACTGCAGATGAACCAGATCCAGCAGCAGTCGAACAAGCTGGAGAAGCAGGCCCGGGACGCGCTCGGGGCCGGCCGCGAGGACCTGGCCCGCGAGGCGCTGACCCGCCGTTCCTCGGCGCAGAGCCAGCTCAATGATCTGCAGGCCCAGTACGCGTCGCTGCAGGCGGAAGAGGAGAAGCTGACGGTCGCGTCGCAGCGGCTGCAGTCCAAGGTGGACGCCTTCCGTACCCGGAAGGAGACCATCAAGGCCACCTACACCGCCGCCGAGGCCCAGACCCGGATCAACGAGGCCTTCTCCGGCATCTCCGAGGAGATGGGCGACGTCGGTATGGCCATCCAGCGCGCCGAGGACAAGACCGCGCAGATGCAGGCGCGCGCGGGCGCCATCGACGAGCTGCTGGCCTCCGGCGCGCTGGAGGACGTCTCGGGAGCCCCGCGCGACGACATCCAGGCCGAGCTGGACCGGATGGGCGCCGGCAACGACGTCGAGCTGGAGCTGCAGAAGCTGCGCGGCGAGATCAGCGGCGGCGCCACGCCGGAGCTGGAGGCCGGTTCCCCGGGCGGGAACAACTCGCAGGCGACGGCGGCGCCCGGCCAGGCGACCCGGCCCGCGGCCCCCGCGAGCGACGGCGCCCAGCCCTCGGCCGGGCCGGCGATCCCCGCCTCGGACGTGGGCGAATCGGCGATTCCCTCGGCCGATACGCCAAGAGCCGGTGACGGCACATGATCGTCAGGATTATGGGCGAGGGGCAGCTCAGCGTCGACGACACGGCCAGGGCCGGGCTGAACGAGCTGGACGCGAAGCTTTCCGACGCGATCGACCGCGGCGACGAGAGCGAATTCCGCCGTGCGCTGAAAGCACTGATCGCCGGGGTGCGCGCGGCCGGGTCACCCGTTCCGCCGGATAGCCTGCAGCCATCGGAACTGATCCTGCCGTACGAGGACGCGGACCTCGCCGAGGTGCGCAAGCTGATGACGGACGAGGGGCTCATCCCCGGCTGAGCCCGGAGCCCGTGCCACCGCGAATCTCTCAGCGTATGGATAGGGAACGTTCAGAACCTTTCCAGCGTCACCTGGATAGATTGGTAGTAGTGACGCCAGGGCTGGCCTTGCCCGCCCCGGCCCTTGAACTGGAGGTGGCGTGGTGGCGCGCACTAGGTATGCGCCCGACCGGGGACTTACCGCTCGCATGACCGCGACGATGTTCCTGCTCGGGCTCGTATTCGTGGCCTTTGTCGCCGCAATCGTCTTTATCCTCAGCGCCGTGCAGGCGTCCGGCGCTCTGATCGTGCTGGCCGCGGTCGTGATCGGCGGTGGCCTGGCCATCGGTTCCCTGTTCTACTCGGACAAGATCGCCCTCTCCACGGCGGGAGCCCAGATCGTCACCCCGCAGCAGGCACCCGAGCTGCACGGCGTCGTGGACCGGATCTGCGCGCTGGCGGACATGCCGAAGCCGCGGATCGCGATCTCCCCGACGGACATCCCGAACGCCTTCGCGACCGGCCGTAACACCAAGCACGCTGTCCTCTGCGTGACCGACGGCCTGCTGCGCCGGCTGAACCGCGAGGAACTCGAGGGTGTGATCGCGCACGAGCTGTCCCACGTGGCGCACAAGGACGTCACGGTGATGACGGTCGCCTCCTTCCTCGCCATCATCGCCGGCCTGCTGATCAGGTTCTCGTTCTACGGGGAGCTCTTCGGCGGCGGCGGCGCCGCAACAGCAACGACCAGAGCTCCGGCCTGATCCTGCTGACCATCATGGCCGTCAGCATCGTCGTGTACGCGATCAGCTTCCTGCTGATCCGGCTGCTGTCGCGGTACCGCGAGCTGGCCGCCGACCGGTCCGGCGCGCTGCTCACCGGGCAGCCGTCCGCGCTGTCCAGCGCGCTGCAGAAGGTGAGCGGCACGATCGCGCGGATCCCGACCAAGGACCTGCGCGAGGCCCAGCCGCTGAACGCCTTCTTCTTCGTCCCCGCCCTCAGCGCGCGCGAGGCTCGGGACGAAGATCGCGGAGCCTGTTCTCGACCCACCCGCCGCTGGACAAGCGGCTGGCGCAGCTCGCGAAGATCTCAGCGCAGCTATCGAGGCAGCAGTAGTGGGCTTCCTGGACACGCTCCTCGGCCGGACGAAGCCGGTCGCAGCCCAACCTGGACGTGCTGTTCCAGCTGCCGTCCGCGGCGGTGACCCTGCAGGCGTCGACCGGTTTCACCCCGACCGGGACCGGATCGGTGTGCTTCCGCCCCGTCGAGGGCCGGGCGTTCGCGGACGTCGAGAAGGACGTCCGCGAACTGCTCGACCTGAGCGGCGCGAAGAGCGGCACGCTGCCGGTCGAGGTGACCAAGGATTCCTACGGGTTCACCTGGCTGGTCAGCTCGCACCTGTCCACCGAGGTCGAGGACCTGGTCACCGACCTGCACGCGGTGAACTCCGCGCTGGTGGACAACGGCTTCGGCCCCCAGCTGCTCTGCACGCTGGTCGCCTTCCGGGACGACGCCGGGCGGCGGCTGGCGCTGGTGTACCTGTTCAAGCGGGGCACGTTCTACCCGTTCGCCCCGCTGTCCGGGGAGCGCCGGGACAGCTCGCTGGAGCTGCAGATCAAGGGTGCGCTGGAGGGCGACCTGAAGATCGAGCAGGACCTGTCGCGGTGGTTCCCCGTGTGGGGCGCGCCCGGCCTGTGACGGCCGCCCGGATGGGAAACCTCGCGTCAACCAGATACGGAATGTCCGTGCCTGGCTTATCGTTGTGCGTGAGAGTCCGGCAGACTGAATGAAGAAACTGCACATCGGATCACGCCAGACCCAGACCGAGGCGGGAGCTACATACAGATGACCGTTCAGCAAGAGGCCACGCAGCAGGGTGTCATCCTCACCGAGGGTGCGGCCGACGAAGGTCAGCAGCCTGCTCATCCAGGAAGGCCGCGACGACCTCAAGCTGCGCATTGCCGTGCAGCCCGGTGGCTGCTCCGGTCTCCGCTACCAGCTCTACTTCGACGACCGCCAGATCGACGGCGACATCGTGACTGAGTTCGGCAGCGTTGCGGTAGTCACGGACAAGATGAGCGCCCCGTACCTGATGGGCGCGACCATCGACTTCGTGGACACGATCGAGAAGCAGGGCTTCACGATCGACAACCCCAACGCGTCGGGCTCCTGCGCCTGCGGCGACTCTTTCCACTGATCAGTGCGGATAGCCGTCACGGGGTCGGTCGCCACCGACCACCTGATGACCTTCCCGGGAAAGTTCACCGATCACCTCGTAGCGGACAAGCTTGACCGGGTCTCCCTGTCGTTCCTCGTGGACGACCTGGAGATCCGGCAAGGTGGCGTGGCCGCGAACATCGCCTTCGGCATGGGCTGCCTGGGCCTGCGACCACTGCTCGTCGGCGCGGTCGGCCAGGACTTCGCGAGTTACCGGTCGTGGCTGGACGCACACGGCGTGGATACCAGCGAGGTGCTGGAATCGAAGCGGTCACACACCGCGCGGTTCGTCTGCACGACCGACCAGGACGGCAACCAGATCGCGTCGTTCTACCCGGGCGCGATGGCCGAGGCGCGGGACATCTCCATCACCGACGTCGCCGGCCAGGCGGGGGGAGTGGACCTCGTCCTGATCGGCGCCGACGACCCGGAGGCCATGTTCCGGCACACCGCGGGCTGCGCGGGGGCCGGGATCCCGTTCGCCGCGGACCCGTCCCAGCAACTGCCGCGGATGGACACGGAGCAGACCCGGACGCTGGTGGACGGGGCCGCGTACCTGTTCTCCAACGAGTACGAGCTCGCGCTCATCGAGCAGAAGACCGGCTGGGACGCCGAGGAGATCGGCAAGCACGTCGACATCCAGGTGACCACGCTCGCCGCGGCGGGCGCGCGGATCACCCGGGCGGGCCAGCCCCCGGTCACGGTGGCCGCCATCCCCGGGGTGCAGGCGCTCGACCCGACCGGCGCCGGCGACGCGTTCCGGGCCGGCTTCCTCGCCGCCGTCGCCTGGCAGCTTCCGCTGGAGCGCGCCGGCCAGCTCGGCTGCCTGGTCGCGGCGTCCGTCCTGGAGACGGTCGGCACCCAGGAGTACCAGCTGACCAGCACCGCCCTCACCGAGCGCTTCGCCGCCGCCTACGGCGCCGAAGCCGCCAACGAGGTGGCCCAGCACCTGGCGTAGGCACGCAGCGAGAAGCGGGGCGGTCCCAGCTGAGACCGCCCCGCTTTTGCGTGCGCCGCCGCCGGGCCGGCGGTCAGTGCCGCTACCGGGCCGTCCGCCAGCGCCGCTACCGGGCCGCCGGTCCGTGCCGCCGCCGGGTCGGCGGTCAGTGCCGCTACCGGGCCGTCCGCCAGCGCCGCTACCGGGCCGTCAGCGCCGCTTCCCGGCCAGCCGTCGGCGCCGCTCCCCGGCCGGCGCGTAATCACGTTTCATGTGGATTTCCGTTGGCGTGGTTCTCTTGACCGGGTAGCTCGTCAGGCGTTTGCTGGGGCAGGTCGGTTTAAGTGCAGTTTTCACAGATTGTGGTCCCAGATGACATCATTCCGGTTTGTCCGGCGAGGCGTGCTCGCGGGCTTGCTGAGCGGCGTCACCGTCGTGGGGGTCGCTGCGGTGGCGGCTCCCGCCTCCGCTTCGGGCGGCGCCGCTTCGAGCGGCCCGCAGCGGCACCTGATAGCCGGCAGTACTCCTCGCTGGCTGAAGCAGGCTCGCAACATCAGCGCCACGCCGTCGTCGGAACGAGTTGGCTTCGGCGTCCTGCTCGGCATGCGTGACCAGGCCGGAGCGGTCGCCACGCTGCAGGCGGTCTCCGACCCGACGAGCGCAAGCTACGGCCAGTGGCTGTCCAACGCGACGTTCGACGAGCGCTACGGCCCGGCCCGGAGCAGCGTCACCGCCGTCCAGGACTGGCTTCGCGCGCAGGGGTTCCAGATCACCACGACGCTGCCTAGCGGGATGTACGTCGAGGCCAGCGGCACCGTCGCCCAGGTGCAGAAGACCTTCGCGACCCAGGTACACAACTACTCCTACCTCGGCAAGACGGTGCGGGCCAACACCGGCGAGCTGTCGCTGCCGGCGGGCACCCCGGCCGCGGTCACCGGCGCGATCGCCGGGGTACTCGGCATCGACCAGGGTTCCACGCTGAAGACCCCCGCCGACACCCTGCCCGGGCCGCCGCCGGGCGTACGGTACGGGGTGCAGCCGTGCTCGGCGTACTACGGCCAGAAGATCGCCACCGACAAGCCCACGGCCTACGGCACGCACCAGCCGTACGTCGTCTGCGGGTACGTTCCCCAGCAGTATCAGTCGGCTTACGGGGAGAGCTCGCTGCTGCGCGGGGGCGTGAGCGGCCGCGGCGTCACCGTGGCCATCACCGACGCCTACGCCGCGCCGACGATCTACCAGGACGCCCAGCAGTACAACCGCGTCCACGGCCAGCCGCTGTTCACGCCGGGCCAGTTCACGCAGATCACCCCGGGCCCCGACGGCTACGACCAGGAAAGTGCATGTGACCCGCAGGGCTGGTACGGCGAGGAGACCCTGGACGTCGAGGCCGTGCACGCGATGGCCCCCGGCGCCAAGATCGTCTACGTCGGGGCGGCCGACTGCGGGAGCGGCCTGGACTACGCGTGGGCCAGCGCGATCGACAACCACGTCGCCAACGTCATCACCAACTCCTGGGGCGCCAACATCGACGACATCAGCCTGCTGGGCTCGGCCTACGTCGACTACTACGTGCAGTACTCGCTAGAGGCGGCGCTGACCGGGATCACGGTCAACTTCTCCTCCGACGACATCGGTGACGGCACGGCGGGTGGCACGGACCTGGCCGCCAAGACCGTGAGCTTCCCCTCCGATGTGCCGTACGTCACCGGCGTCGGCGGCACCAGCGTGCTGATCGGCAGCCGGGGCCAGTGGGCCGGCGAGCACGGATGGCAGAGCGCCTACTCCACCCTGACCGACGGGGCCTGGGCGCCCACTCCGCCCGGGAAGTACTCCTCCGGCGGCGGCGGCGGGACCAGCCAGCTGTTCACCCAGCCTTTCTACCAAGCGGGCAAGGTACCCACGAGCATCTCCGAGTACTACGGCAGCACCCCGATGCGCGCGGTGCCCGACATCTCCGCGGCCGCTGACCCCAATACGGGCTTCGAGGTCGGCGAGACCCAGGCGTTCCCGGACGGGACCTACTGGGCGCAGTACCGCATCGGCGGGACCAGCCTGTCGTCTCCGCTCATGGCCGGCGTGGTGGCCGTGGCCGACCAGTTCAGCCATCGCTCCCTCGGGTTCATCAATCCCGTGTACTACAAGCTGCTGGGTACCCCGGCGCTGCACGACATCGTCGCGCCGTCGTCGCCGCTGGCGCAGGTCCGCACGGACTACGCCAACTTCCTCGACAGCTCCGCGGGTTATCTCTTCCGGCTGCAGACGGTCGACGTGCAGAGCACGACCCTGCACGACACCCCCGGGTACGACGACGAAACCGGGGTCGGCACGCCGGACGGTCCGGCGTTCTTCCTCGGCACGCTGATCGGATCAAGGCACTGACGCCCAGGCCCGGGGCCCGCGCGGGCCCCGGGCCTGCCGTCGTTGGCGGACCGGGGCGCCGGTCCCGGGCCGGGCGGCGATAGCGTGGCACGCATGGCACACGCGCTGGCCACCGGCTACCACGGGCCGCCGGAACTGACGGCGGTGCGCGCGCTGACCGAGTGGACGCTCGATCCGTGGATCCTCGCGCTCGTCGTGCTGCTGGGCGGCGGCTACCTGGCCGCCGCGCGCTACCTGCGCCGCCGGGGCACGCCCTGGTCGCGGTGGCGGACGGTCAACTTCGCCGGCCTCGGCCTCGGCGTCGTGGTCATCGCAACGATGTCGGCTTTCGGGGCCTACGCCGGTGTCCTGTTCTACATGCGGGCGTTCCAGACCATCCTGCTCCTCCTGCTGGCGCCGCTGTTCCTCGCCCTGGGCCGCCCGCTGACCCTGGCTATCAGCGTGTTCCCGCGGGGCGGCGCGCGGATCGAGGGGGCTATCCGGAGCCGCGCGGCCCGGGTCGTGACGTTCCCGGCCATCACCACCCTGGCGCTGGTCGCCGTCCCCTTTGCCATGTACTTCACCGCCTGGTACACGGCGGCGTTTCACAGCGTGGCCGTGCGCGAGCTCACCTACCTGGCCCTGGTGGTGCCGGGGTTCGTGTTCTTCTGGACCCTGCTGCGCGTCGATCCGGTGCCGAAGGCCTACTCGTACGGCGTGGCCCTGTGGATTACCTTCGCGGAGGTGATCGGCGACGCGTTCCTCGGCCTGGCCGTGATCGCGGACAACAGCCTCATCGGCGCGGGCTACTATCACGCGCTGGCCCGGCCCTGGGGCCCCAGCCTGCAGACGGACCAGATCCTGGGCGGGGGAACGCTGTGGATCCTCGGTGACCTCGTCGGCCTGCCGTTCCTGGTCGCCCAGCTGATCCAGTTCATCCGGGAGGACGAGGCGGAAGCGGCGGTGATCGACGCCGAACTGGACGCCCGCGACGCCGCGGGGGCCGCCGGGGCCGCCGACACCGCTGGGGCCGCCGACGCCGGCCGACGCCGCGGGGGCCGCCGGGGCCGCAGGGTCAGCGGCGGGCAGCGGGGCGGCCGGATCAAGCACACCGAACGCACCGGAGTCCGGCGGCTCCGCGCCCCAGCAGGGAGCGGCGAGCCGCCCAGCACGGCGCCCCCGGATCTCCCGGATCTCCCGATCCCCCGGCCCGTCCGGTCCCGGCGAACCGAACCGCCCGTGGTGGGAGTCCGACCCCCGCTTCAGCGACCGGTTCAAGGAAGTCTGACCCACGCGACGAATACGGGACGCTGACGCCGGGAATTGGCAGCGCCTCAAATTAAATCCCGGGGGTGTTTCGCAACCGTGGTGGCGTGGCAAATTTGATTCGTGGCACAGATCAACGTCGCGGTCGACGCCCTCGTGGGGGACTGGCTACCGATTCCAGATGTCGCCGCCCGTCTCAGCATCCCCGCCGGCCGCGTGAAGCAACTGCTCCGCGACAGAAAACTCCTCGCTGTCGCCCGTCCCGACGGCAAGACCGCGGTCCCGGCCGCGTTCTTCGACGGCCCGCAGATCGTCAAGGGCCTGCACGGGACGCTAACGCTGCTCTTCGACTGCGGCTTCGACGAAGCCGAAGCGCTGCACTGGCTGTTCACCGAGGACGAGACGCTCCCCGGCACGCCGATCCAGGCGATCTGCCGGCAATCGGGGCACCGAGGTCAACCGCCGCGCCCAGGCGCTCGCGATCTAGGGGTCTTTGCCCGGGGGGATGACCCCCGTGTCCCCGGGCAAATGGCCTGCATGATCGTCGCGTGCGGCGGCTGGCTGGTTGTGTCGGCTGCCGTCCCAGCCAAGGCGGTCACAGGCGATGATGGTGACGCCTGGGAGTCTGTGGACTGGCGGCGCCATGAGGAGCAGGTACGGCGGCTGCGGGCGGACCTTTAAGGCGGTGCAGGAGGGTGACTGGCCGCTGGACCCTGTGCGGGAAGCCAGGCGGGTATGGATACTTGACGCGGACCTGGCCAGCGCGTTCGACAAGATCAGCCACGAGCACTTGCTGGAAATGATCGGCGGTTTCCCCGCGAAGGGGATGATCGCCGGCTGGCTGAAGGCAGGGGTCTTCGAGGCTGGGAAAGGGTTCGTGCCGACCGGGGAGGGAACGCCATATCGGCGCGCTCTGCGTGGGGTTGGGCATCGTCGTCCCCGTACAGATCAACGAAGCTTCGGCCAGGATGACGGCGGCCCGCCAGGGCTGAACAATTCGTTACTGGATCAGGTGGCAGCGCCTCGGCTAGGCGGTGCCGCGTTCCGTGGTATCCGCATCGATTTCCTCGACGAATCGCTTCGGTAGTGAGCTGCCGATCCGCTGATGTGCAATGGGACGTTTGGTCCTCTGCTCCGTGTCTTTCGCCCTGCCGCTCGCTCAGCGGCGTGGGGATACTTGTACTGGCGGTGAAGTCACAAGGACCTTGGGCTAGAACCTGGCCTGAACGCCTTGGCGGCGCCGGAAGAGAAGGATACGGACGAAAAGCCTGGGATTGCCGCAGGCTCATCGCTCTGGTCAGGATTAACCGGCCCCAGGCGCATAAGGGAGGTGTTCCTGATGCGCAGCGGTATCAGGCATGTGCTCTACACCGCTATGACGGCCGGGACAGCGCTGTTAACACTGCTATTGACACTCAGCCTTGCCGGGACAGTTACCCCGGCGGCGGCAGCTCCGCGGTCAACCGGATCGCCTGTCTACTCGTTCTGGGCGTCGGGCTATCAAGCCCAGGGGCGATGGTTCCGATGGGCCACGACCACGCTGACCGTGGCACCTCGTCAGGTGCCCAGCCCTGACCAGGGCGGTAACGGGGCTGCCGTGCTCTCCCTGGTCTATCAGCACGGCGTTCAGGGTAATGGGCTCGGCGCGCTGATCGCCGTCAACGCCGGCGGTGGCGCCGGAAGCGTCTCGTGGACGCAAAGCTTTGGCGGCACCGGGTCGTTCGACCTGCGGCCCAGAGCGGGCGACCGGCTCACGCTCAGCATCTACTACGACCGTCACGGCCACACCTATTACGCGGTCACCGACCTCAATCAGCGCGTGACCCGGTCCGTCCGGGTGACGCTGAGCAGTACCCCCCTGGGCCCGGTGGATTACACGATGGCTTGGCTGTATGCAGGTATCGATACCTCCGCGACGCCCCCGCCGGCCAAGGACACGCAGCTGTGGCAGTTCACCGGCAGCCACCTGACGACCTACAGCGGCGCGCGCGGCACGATGCTGGGACCATGGACGACTAGCAAGATCATCGAGACCAGCACCGGTGCCTCCACGGGGACCGTGATGGCGAGCCCGTCCGCGCTGGGGAACCACGGCCAGGACTTCGGGGTCTGGCTGCGCCCGCTGCCGCTGACCTACACTTCGGGCTTCGCCGGCACGCGGTCAGCACCGCCCGTCCGGTTCGTCTCCACGGCACTGACGGTGCCAGCACGGCAGGTGCCCCCTGCGAACGGCGGCGCGGTGCTGGTTGCCCTGGGACACAACGGCGGCGCGACTCCGCGGCCGTACGCGGACATCGAGGTCTTGCCCGGCGGTGGCGCGGGCAGCATCAGCTACATCTGCAACGCGGCGTCCGGCAGGTTCACGATCAGCCCCAAACCCGGTGACCGCGTAACGGTGAGCGTTTATTACGACCAGAAGGGGCACTACTTCTTCACCGCCGCCGATACCACCCAGGGCACCGGCCAGACGGTCAGCGCGGCAGCTCTCTACGCCGGGCAGATGCCCCTGAACTCCGCTGAAGTCCTGGGCATGATCAGCAACGCGGCGGTCACCACGCCGCGCGCCGACATCCGGCTGTGGCAATTCACCGCCGTCCGTGTCACCACCTACAACGGCACCCGGGGCGGCATCCTCGGCCCCACCTGGGACACCAGCGAATGGATCGACACCACCGGCGGCACCCCGGCCGGAGCCGTCGTGATGAGCGCGTCGACCCTATCGAACAGCAGCCAGAACTTCAGCGTCTGGCTCCGCCACCGTTCATGACCACACCGGGGTATGACCCGGTCGGCCGTCTGGTCGGCCGGGTCGCCCCTCGCGGCCCCGGACACCGCCCCATCCCGTCAGCACCGTGCACGAGCTCACCGGCGGTGCCGATGGCGCCGAACTTTATGGCACCAGGGACACCAGGGAGATGAAGCCGCTGTCTGGCAATGGGGGTTGCCCCGGGGACGGTGTGTGCGCGGCGTGCCGCGGGGTCCGGCACCGGGCGCGGGGCTGGGCGGGCGGGTCGCCCTTCCGTGCCGCTGCTGTTTCCGTGCCCGGTGCGCGGCCGGGGACGAGTGCGGCGGCGCTGAGCCCCGGCCCGCGCGGTGTCCTTCTCGGTGCCTGCCTTCCTCAGCCTGGACGGCCGGTCCCGCTGGCCGCGTTAGCCTGGTGCCTGTTCACAGTTCGGTTGTCCACTCGATCACGAGCCGGCGGCCCGGGTCCGGCGTTTGCCATTTGGGGTGGGACGGCCCCCCGGAACCCCCCGCGTGCTCGCCGCGGCCCCGCCAGTCGTGCTCGCCGTAGCCCCGCCAGTCGTGCTCGCCGTAGCGCCGGCGCTCGCCGGGGCACGAGGGCCCGGCTCGCTGGCCGGTCGGACCTTTGGTCCGGCCACTCGCCAGTAGGTCCTGCTGCGGTTCCGCCGACAGCACAGGCGTGGCGGTCTGGTAGGACGGGAGCGTGACGGAGACCAGCCAGGGCGTTCCGGATCTGGGCCCGGCTGGTTCCGAAGCACCCGGGCCGAGGCCGGCCGGAACGGCTGGGAAGGCCCGGAAGGCCGGGAAGCCCCGCAAGCCCGGCGCCCGCGCGCGGGACAACGCGCCCGCGCAGCGCCAGCCGGTGGCCCGGGTCGCGGTCGACATCCCGCTCGCGCACCTCGACCGGCCGTTCGACTACCTGGTGCCCGAACGGCTCTCGGACGCGGCCAGCCCCGGCTGCCGGGTCCGCGTCCGGTTCGCCGGGCAGCTCGCCGACGGTTTCGTGCTGGCCCGGGCCGACGCGAGCGACCACTCAGGACGGCTTTCCTACCTGGACCGGGTGGTGTCGCCGGAGCCGGTGCTCACCCCGGAGATCGGCGCGCTCGCCCGGGCGGTCGCCGACCGGTACGCGGGCACCCTCGCCGACGTGCTGCGGCTGGCGATCCCGCCCCGGCACGCGGGAACCGAGGCCAAGCCGTCGCCGCCCGCGGCCGGCCCGGTACCGGCCCCCGGGCCGGGCTCCTGGGCGCGGTACCCGGCCGGTGCGGCGTTCCTGACCGCGCTGGCCGAAGGCCGCGGGGTCCGCGCCGCCTGGTCGGCGCTGCCCGGGCCAGACATGGCCGGACGAGATCGCCATCGCCGCGGCGGCGACCGCCTCGGCCGGCCGGGGCGTGGTCATCGTGGTGCCCGACGTCAAGGATCTGGCCCGGGTGGACGCGGCGCTGGCCGCCCGGCTGGGTGCCGGCCAGCACGTCTGCCTGACCGCCGACCTCGGCCCGGCCGAACGGTACCGGCGCTGGCTGTCGGTGCTGCGCGGCTCGGTGCGGATCTCGGCGGGCACCCGCGCCGCCATGTTCGCCCCCGTCCACGACCTCGGCCTGGTCGTGCTCTGGGACGACGGCGACGACCTGCTGGCCGAACGCCGCGCGCCGTACCCGCACGCCCGGGAGGTGCTCGCGCTGCGCGCCCACCGGCAGGGTGCCGCCGCGCTGATCGGCGGCTTCGCCCGCACCACCGAGGTCACGCAGCTGGTCGCGGCGGGCTGGGCACGCCCGCTGGCGGGGGACCGGGAGGCGCTGCGCGCCGCCGCCCCCCGGATCCGGCCCGCGGCCGACTCCGGCGAGCTGGCCCGCGACGAGGCGGCGCTGAGCGCCCGGCTGCCCAGCCTGGCCATCCGCACCGCACGAGCGGCGCTGGCGCACGGTCCCGTGCTCGTCCAGGTACCGCGGCGCGGCTACCTCGCGTCCATCGCGTGCGGGCGCTGCCGCGCCCAGGCCCGCTGCGCGGTGTGCGGCGGCCAGCTGGAAATCGCCGGGGCCCGGCAGACCCCGCAATGCCGGTGGTGCGGCGCGGTCGCGGCCGGCTGGACCTGCCCGCGGTGCGCGTTCACCGAGGTCCGCGCGATCATCACCGGCGCCGCCCGGACCGCGGAAGAACTCGGCCGGGCCTTCCCGTCCACCCCGGTCCGGTTCTCCGGTGGCCAGCACGTCCTCACCGGCGTGCCGGCCGAGCCTGCCGTGGTGGTGGCGACGCCGGGCGCCGAGCCGGTCGCCGTGGACGGCTACGCAGCCGCCCTGCTGCTCGACGGGTGGGCGCTGCTGGGGCGGCCGAGCCTGCGGGCGGCGGAGGAGTCGCTGCGCAAATGGCTCAACGCCGCGGCCCTCGTCCGGCCCGGCGAGCACGTGATCGTGCACGCCGACGCCGGCATCGCCGCGGTCCAGGCGCTGATCCGCTGGGATCCGGCCGGTTACGCCGAACGTGAGCTGGCCGAACGTGAGGAGCTGTCGTTCCCGCCCGCCGTCCGGATGGCCGCCGTCTCCGGTCCCGCCGCCGCGGTGGAGGAACTGCTCGGCGTGGCCGGCCTTCCGCCGTCCGCGGAAGTTCTGGGGCCCGTTCCCGACGATCATGCGGCCTCGCGGCCGGCCCGTGCGCCCGGCGACGCGGCGCCGGAGGGCACCGCCGGCCTCGTCGAAGACGCCGCCGCCCTCCCGGTACGCGCGCTGATCCGGGTACCGAGGGCGGAAGGATCGGCCCTCGCGCGGGCCCTGCAGGCCGCGCAGGCGACCCGCAGCCCGCGCAAGGACGGCGGGGCCGCGCGGGTCCAGCTCGACCCGGCCGAGCTGATCTGAGCGGCCCGGCCCGCGGCCCGGCGGCGCCGTCGCCCGAGCATGGCGGTGCACGTCGTAAGGTGCTTGCGTGGCAACCTCGCATGAGCGCCTGACGTCACGGTCGCGGAGCCCGGGCCGCCTCACCCGGCTGCCGCCCGTCCGCCTGGCGTCCCGCGAGGAGCTGGCGGCCGCGGCGCGGGTGGCGCCGCTGCTGCGGGTGGCCCGGGACCTGGCGGCCTGGGCGGGACCGGCGCGCCCCGTCACCGCCGCCGGTGAGCTGCCCGCCGCCGACGCCGCCAGCGCGGCCGCCGCCCTGGACCTGTCCGCCGCGGAGACCCGCGCCGCGTGGGCGGTGGGCATCGGGACGGGCATGGTCGCGGTGTCCGGGAACCGGGCCGGCCCCGGCGCGCAGTTCGACGTGCTCACGTCCGGCGCCCCCGACGACGTCCTGGATGTATGGTGCGCGGCACTGCAGGCCCTGCTCGGCCAGGAGAACCTGGACGGGCTGGCCACCGCGCTCTACACCGCCGCCCGCCCGGTACGGCTGGACGCGCTGTTCGAGGCGTACGCGGCCGCCGTCGGCGCGCTGACCGTGAGTGCCGAGGATCCCGCCCCCGCGGTTCCCGCTCCCGCGGTTCCCGCTCCCGCGGTTCCCGCCGCGGATGCCGCCCCCGCGCCTCCTGCCCCCGCGGGCCAGGCGGCCCTGGCGTTTCCTCCCGGCCTGGAACCGGGGCTGGAGCCAGGCCTGGAACCAGGCCTGGCCCTGCTCGCCGACCTCGGAGTGGTCGAGCTCGGGGCCGAGGAAGACCCCGAGGCCGGGCTCACCGTCACCTTGTCACCGATCGGCGTGTGGGCAGTACGGGACCGGCTCAGCGCGCGCGGCTGGCGGGTCCCCGTGCTGGGGAGCAGCGCCGAAGGCGGGGCCGCGGCGGTGCTCGCCGTGCTGGCCGACTACGACGCCGAGGACGGCGAGGCGGAGATCGCCGCGTGGCTGGGGCGGCGCAGCCCCGGGCGGGCCGCCGAGGAGCTGACCGAAGCCGCCAGCCAGGGATCCCCGGGCCTGCGCGGGGCCGCCTTCGCGGTCATGGACCGGGTCGGCGCGGCGGCGGTGCCCGCGGTCCGGCGGGCGCTGGCCAATCCCGTGCTGCGCCCGCACGCCGCGGTCTGGCTGCGTGAGCACGGCGAGGAGGCCACCCTCAGCCGGGCGGACAGCGCCTGGCTGCTGGTCGACCTCGGCGCGGGCCTGCTGGAAGAGGCCGCCCCGGAGGACGTGGTGGCGGAGCTGCTGCCCGAACTGCCGCCGCACGCGCAGGCCAACCTGGTCGCGGGGTTGTGGCGGGTGGAGCACCCGGCCGTGACCGAGCTGCTCACCACGCTCAGCGATCACCATCCGGAACCTGACGTGGCCAAGGCGGCGCGGAAGGCGGCCTTCAAGGCCCGGTCACGGCTCTGAAATCTCGCGCGCCCCATAGACTGGGAGCACGGTAAACAGCGCCCGTCGCGGGCGTGAGCAAACGCCCCGTGGTGGGCCGGGAGGATCTTTTTCGTGAGCGTGAAGCCGATCCGCCTTTTCGGCGATCCGGTGCTGCGCACCGCTGCTGATCCCGTCCGTGATTTCGACGCCGAGCTACGCAAGCTGGTCAAGGATCTCACTGACACCATGATGGACGCGCCCGGTGCCGGGCTGGCCGCGCCGCAGATCGGCGTCGGGCTGCGGGTCTTTACCTACTTCGTGGACGACGAACTCGGGCACCTGATCAACCCCACGCTGGACCTGTCGGAGGAGGAAGACACCGACGAGGAAGGCTGCCTGTCGTTCCCCGGCCTGGCCTTTCCCACCAAGCGCGCGTGGGGCACCGTGGCCAAGGGCTTCAACATGTACGGTGACCCGATCACGCTCGAGGGCACCGAGCGGATGGCGCGGTGCTTCCAGCACGAGACCGACCACCTGGACGGCGTCCTGTTCATTGACCGGCTCGATCCCGAGCAGAAGAAGCTGGCCATGCGCGCGATCCGGGAGGCGGAGTGGTCCGGCTTTGAGGTCCCGGAGCTCCGGGCCTCGCCGCACCCCACCTTCGGCAAGGCGATTTAGATCAGCACCCGGATGCGCGCTCATGTCCCGCCCGGCCAGCTGTCCGGCCATTCCCTGCGGCCGGTTACCTGATGCGGCTGGTCTTTGCGGGCACCCCCCAGGCGGCCATCCCCGCCCTGGAGGCGGTCCTGGCGTCCCGGCACGAGGTCGCCGCGGTCGTCACGCGGCCGGACGCCCCGGCTGGGCGGGGCCGCCATCTGGAACCCAGCCCGGTCGCACGGCTGGCCCGTGCGGCGGGCATCGAGGTGCTGACCCCGGCGAAGGTCCGCGACCCGGCATTCCTGGACCGGCTGCGGGAGATCGGCCCGGACTGCTGCCCGGTCACCGCGTACGGCGCGCTGCTCCCGCAGTCCGCCCTGGACATCCCGCCGCACGGCTGGGTCAACCTGCACTTTTCCGTGCTGCCCGCGTGGCGCGGCGCCGCCCCCGTGCAGCACGCCCTGCTGCACGGCGACGACGTGACCGGCGCCACCACGTTCCATATCGTCAAGGAGCTGGACGCCGGCCCGGTGTACGGCGTCGTGACCGAGACCGTGGGCCCCCGTGACACCGCAGGTGGCCTGCTGGCCCGGCTGGCGGTGTCCGGGGCCGCGCTGCTCGTCGGCACCCTGGACGGGATCGAGTCAGGGCAGATCCGGGCCGTCCCGCAGCCGGACGAGGGCGTCAGCTTCGCCCCTAAGATCAATCCGGACGACGCGCGCGTCGACTGGGGCCTGCCCGCCGTGGCCATCGACCGGCTGATCCGCGCGTGCACCCCGGATCCGGGCGCGTGGACCACCGTGGCCGGCGCCCGGCTGAAGCTGGGCCCCGTCGAGCCGCTGCCGCCGGGCACCGCCCCAGCGGCCGCTCCGCCGCCGGGCGCCCCCTCCGCCTCCGCTCCGCCGCCGGGCGCGGCCCCCGTCCTGGCACCCGGCGAGCTGTTGGTCACCCGGCACGCCGTGCTGGCCGGGACGGCTACCGAGCCGGTCCGCCTCGGCGAGGTCCAGCCGCCGGGCAAGCGCCCGATGGCCGCCGCCGACTGGGCCCGCGGCCTGCACCAGGCCAGCCGTAAGCTCGGCTGAGATGCCCCCCTCATCCGGCAGGCGAGCGCGCGCGGCGCGCGGCCAGAGCGCGGGCCAGCCCCAGGGCGGGCGGCCGGGACGTCCCAGGAACGCCGCGCGGGGGCGTAGTCGTTCGGACCCCGTCCGGCGGGTCGCCTACGACGTGCTGTGGGCCGTGGACCAGCGGGACGCCTACGCCAACCTGCTGCTGCCCACGCTGCTGCGCGAGCGCGGCATCGAGGGCCGCGACGCCGCGCTGGCCACCGAGCTGACCTACGGGACCCTGCGCGGCCTGCAGACCTACGACGCGATCCTGGACCTGTGCAGCGACCGCCCGGCCGGCCAGATCGATCCGCCGGTCCGTGAGGTGCTGCGGCTCGGCGCCCACCAGCTGCTCGCCACCCGCGTGGCCAGCCACGCGGCGGTCGCCACCTCCGTGGACCTGGCCAAGGACGTGGCGGGCATGCGGCCCGCGGGGTTCGTCAACGCCGTCCTGCGCCGCGTCGGGACCCGCGAGCAGGCCGAATGGCTCCGCATCATCGCCCCGGACCGCGCTGCGGACCCGGTCGGCTTCCTGGCCGCCACGTACAGTTACCCACGCTGGATCGTGGCGGCCTTCCGCGACGCGCTCGGCGAGGACGCGGCCGGCGGCCTGCCCGAGACAGAGCAGGTCCTGGCGGCGGGCAACACGAGACCGAAGATCACGCTGGCCGCCCTGCCGGGCCTGGCCAAGCGCGAGGAGCTCGCCGACGATACCGCGGAGCCCACCCGCTGGTCCCCGTTCGGGGTCGTCCTGCCCGGCGGTGACCCAAGGGCAATCCCGGCCGTGGCCGAGGGCCGCGCCTTCGTCCAGGACGAGGCGAGCCAGCTCGCCGCGCTGGCTCTCGCCGCCGCTCCGCTGGCCACCCCGGCGCCCGCGGCCCCATGGCTCGACCTGTGCGCCGGCCCCGGCGGCAAGTCCGCCGTCCTCGCGGCGGTCGCCCAGACCGGCGCGCCCCGCACGGCCATGACCCCAAGCACCCCAGCAGCCCCCAATACCCCGGCAGCCCCAAGTACCCCGGCAGCCCCAAGCATTCCGGCGGCCCCAAGTACTCCGGCAGCCCCCAGCACCCCGGCAGGCCCAGAGGCCGCGGCGGAGATCCACCTGCTCGCCTCCGACGTCCGCCCGCACCGCGCCGGCCTCACCCAGGCGCATCTCCGCAACCTGCCGGGCGCCGCCGTGGTGGCCGCCGACGGCCGGGCCGGCGCCTGGCGGCCCGGCACGTTCGACCGGGTGCTCGCCGATGTGCCGTGTTCCGGTCTCGGGGCGCTGCGCCGCCGCCCGGAAGCCCGCTGGCGCAGGTCACCGGAAGACGTCGAGAACCTCGGCGCCCTGCAGCGCGCCCTGCTGGACGCGGCCATCGACGCGGCCCGCCCCGGCGGCGTGGTCGCCTACGTCACCTGCTCCCCGCACCGCGCCGAGACCCACGACGTGCTCCGCGACGTGCTCGCCAGCCGCAATGACACCACCGTCCTGCACGCTCCCGCCATCCTGGCTGACGCCCTCCGCGCGGCCGCCCCGGATCCAGACCGCGCGGCCGCCCCGGATCCGGCCCACGAGATCCCGGGCCTGAGCAGCCCAGCCCCCGATGGCCGCTACGCCCAGTTCTGGCCGCACCGCCACGGCACCGACGCCATCTTCCTCGCCCTCCTCCGCCGCGCCGCCTAGCGGCGCCTATGGGCAGACTTTTGGGCAAATACTGCCGAAAAGTCTGCCCGTCAAGGCGACCGACGGGAACCTGACCGCCACGCAGGCCTACCGGATCACCATCACCGTGCAAGGCGCGCCGGACCAGCTGCAATGTAACACTGCCAACGGCAGCTTCCTGATCAGCGGGGTCTGCGCGCTGCCCGACGCCGTGCTGGGCCAGCCCTACCGGGGCCACCTGGTCACCAGTCACAACGCCGGCGGCACGCTCAGCATCGCCGCCGGTGCCCTCCCGCCGGGCCTGTCCCTGCCCGCCACCTTCGGGTCATCCGGCGCGATCATCGGCGGCACCGCCACCCAGCAAGGCATCGAACCCACCTACAGCTTCACCGTGCAAGGCACCGGTGACCAGGGCCAGCCCCTGTGGCAGCCCTACCAGATCACGGTCGACCAGAACCTCTCGCTGACGATCGTTTTGCCGGCCAGCGGATCAACCCTCGAGCCGGGAACGGTCGGCCAGGCCTTCGGCCAGAACTTCTTCCTCAGCGGCGGGGCCGGACCCTACCGCTGGGCCGTCGCCTCCGGGCAGCTTCCGCCTGGGCTGACCTTGCAGACCTTCGCGGCGCCGACCGACGCCAACAACGAGCTCACCGGAACGCCGACCACGGCCGGCACCTACACCTTCACCATGCGGCTGAGCGACTTCGCCGGCCAGCAGGCCACCCAGCAGTTCAGCCTGACCATCGACAGGTAGCCCACCCGGCAGGCCCGGCCGTGACCCATGAGAGCTGGTCACGGCCGGGCCAACGGCCTGCATCAGGAGACCTGGCCCCGGGGCAGGGCACGCCGGGCGTGCAGCCGCTTGGCCCCGATGTCGGCGCGCTGACCCTCGGTGAATCCGGAGCCGTAGCCGCTGCCGGTATAGGTCACGCGCAGCTTACGGGTGTTCGGGTAGGCCTGCGCGTACTGCTGGCGGACCACCAGCGACCGGTCCGCCAGCACTACCGCCGTGCTCGGCCCGTCGCCGTCCGGGGCCGCCCCCGCGTCGCTGGCGGCCCGCTGCTCGGCCGCCTGGACGCGCGCGACCACCGCCGAGGTGTACCCCAGCAGCCAGCTCCGCCGCCACGCCCGCGCGCTCCGCGCCGTCGCCGGCACCGATGTCCTGGCCAGCCCGTGAGCCATCTGGATGAGCAGGGACGTGTACAGCATCTCGGCGCGCTCCAGGTCCGAGGCGTAGCCGAACACGTGGATCCGCTTGCCGCTGGCCACGGGCAGCAGCACGCACTGGCAGCGCATCGCGGTGACCAGCCCGGCCAGCAGATGCGCCCGGACGTCGGCCCACGGATTGGGCACGTCGATGATCCGGTTGGCGGGGCGGTCGGTGTCCGGGCGCGCCGCCGCCAGCAGCGCCCGGTCGATGCCGTACCGCGCCATCAGCGCGGCGGCCTTCTCGGTGAACGCCTCGGCCTCGGCTTCGGTGACCCCGTCGCCTTCCGCCTTGGCCAGCAGCTTCCGTACGCGCTCCAGCAGCGTGCCGGGCGGTTCAGTGGTACTCACCCCCCGAACGCTACCCACGGGGGGTGACAGCCGGGGGCCGCCCGGCACAATGACACCTATGGCCGTTCAGATTTCACCCAGCATCCTGTCCGCCGACTTCGCCCGGCTCGCCGACGAGGCGGAAGCGGTCACGCCCGCCGCGGACTGGCTGCACGTGGACGTCATGGACTACCACTTCGTGCCGAACCTGACCCTGGGCCTGCCGGTGGTGCAGTCCCTGCTCAAGCACACCAGCCTGCCGGTGGACTGCCACCTGATGATCGAAGACCCCGGCCGCTGGGCGCCCGCCTACGCCGAGGCCGGCGCGCGGAACGTGACGATCCACGCCGAGGCGGCGCAGGCCCCGGTCCGTACGCTGCGTGAGATCCGGCACGCCGGGGCTCGCGCCGGGCTGGCGGTCAACCCGGGCACGGCGGTGGAGCCGTACGCCGACCTGCTGCCCGAACTCGACATGCTGCTGCTGATGACGGTCGAGCCCGGCTTCGGCGGGCAGCAGTTCCTGGATCTCGTGCTGCCGAAACTGCGCCGCACCCGTGCCCTGATCTCGGCGCACGGCGGCTCGATCTGGCTGCAGGTCGACGGCGGCGTCAGCGAGGAGACCATCGAGCGGTGCGCCGACGCGGGCGCGGACGTGTTCGTCGCCGGCTCGGCGGTGTACTCCGCCGACGACCCGGGCCGCGCCGTGCAGGCCCTCCGTGCCCAGGCCGAACGCGCCACCGCGCACGCCGCCTGGACCTGGGGCCACGCCCAGGCCCAGCCCCAGTGAACACGGCCGCCCAGGCCCAGCCCCAGTAAACACGGCCGCCTGGGGCCACGCCCAGGCCCTAGCCCAGGCCCGGTAAACACAAACGCACGGTTCACCCCTTCTCGGCGTGGGAAAACACGCCCATAATGTTGGCTTGGCCGTCTCCTTTTCGTGGCCGCTGGTTACCGTTCCGGCCCAAAGATCGAGGAAGTGCCCGGCGGCATCGGCCGGGGGGAAGCGGAGGAACCCATGCGACAGCACCGCCCACCGCGAGCAAGCAGACCAGGGAAGGGGCGCGGCACGTCCGCGCGGATGGCCGCGCTGGCCGGCTGCCTGTCCCTGCTCGGCGGGGTCACCGCCGCCGGGACGGCCGCACCGGCTCTCGCAGCAACCAAGGCGCCCGCGCACACCGCGGCGGCCAGCACGAAGACCGGCTGCCAGCTCGGCAACCGCGTCAAGCACGTCGTCGAGCTTACGTTCGATAATGTGCACTTCTTCCGGGACAATCCGAACGTCCCGTCCGACCTGCAGATGATGCCGAACCTGCTCAACTTCTTCGAGAGCAACGGCACGTTCCTGTCCAACAACCACACCCCGCTGATCGCGCACACCGGCGACGACCTGCTGACCACGTTCACCGGCCTGTACGGCGACCGGCACGGCGTGCCGATCGCCAACTCCTACCGGGCCTACAACGCCGACGGGACCACCGACCCGGCCAGCATGTTCGCCTACTGGACCGACCCGATCTTCGACACGGCCAAGACCACGAACCCGGGCCACGACACGAACCCGAACCTGGTCTACTCGGCCACCCCGCCCGCCACGACGACCCCCGCGCCCTCGCCGTCCACCAACACCCCGGCGCCCTGGGTGCCGTTCACCCGGGCGGGCTGTGACGTCGGCGAGGCCGGCACGGTGAACCAGGACCTGGAGAACACCTCGGTCGACATCCCCAAGGTGTTCGGCGTCAACTCGCCGGAGAACGCCCAGCTCAACGCCGACCCGGACAGTTTCAAGGACCAGGAGACCGCCGACTACGTGGGCATCGCCGTGCACTGCGCGCGGGGGAACGCGGTCTGCGCGGGCGCCAAAGGCGTCAGGTTCGGGCAGACCACCGCCACCCCCACCGCGGTGACCGACTCCCTGCCCGACGAGCCCGGCGGCTACCAGGGCTTCCAGGGCCTGTTCGGGCACCGCTACGTGGCCCCGCAGCTCGGCGCGGGCACCACGGACCTGACCCGGGACGGTTACCAGGTCACGAACGCGGCGGGCAACCTCGTCGACCTGAACGGCAACCAGCTCAACGGCGCCTTCCTGACCAACAAGCCCGGCTTCCCCGGGTTCAGCAGCATCAACGCCTCGCAGACCCTGGCCTACATGTCGGACATGCTGGAGTCCGGTGTGCCGGTGGTCAACGGCTACATCTCCGATGTTCACGGCAACGAGCACATCCCCGGCCTGTCCGCGTGCAGCGGCGCCCCCGCCGCGCTCGGCAGCGGAGACGCCTGCTATGTCGCCCAGGCCCAGTACTACAACCAGGCGTTCGGCACGTTCTTCACGCGGCTGGCGGCCGAGGGGATCACCCCGCAGAACACGGAGTTCCTGCTCAGCTCGGACGAGGGTGACCACCAGGCGGGCGCCAACGTGGGCCGCGCCATCCAGCCCACCCCGGCCAGCTGCGACGGCGGCACGGTGACCGGCACCACGGTGACCCCCGACGTGCCGTGCACCTACCCGGCGGGCTCGTTCGGCGAACTGGCCGGCAACATCACCGGCCTGCTCGCGACCGAGAAGAGCAACACCACCCCGTTCAGCCTGGAAAACGACACCGCTCCGGAGTTCTACGTGACCGGGAAGCCGGCCGCGGACGCGCCGCAGGTGCGAAAGCTCGAGCGCGACGTCGGCGGCCTTACCGCGGCCAACCCGTACACCGGCAGCACCCAGGACATCGCCAACTACCTGGCCGACCCGACCGAAGAGGCCATCCTGCACATGGTCAACGCGGACCCGGCCCGGACGCCCACGTTCGCGATGTTCGCCAGGCCCGACTACTTCCTGTCCAGCGGCCCGGCGACGTGCACCGGTTCCTGCGTCACCCAGAACACCGGGTTCGCCTGGGATCACGGTGACTACGCCGCCGAGATCGACACCAACTACCTCGGCATCGCCGGCCCGGGCGTCAAGCACCTCGGCCTGGACGGTGACACCCCCAGCCAGGGCCCGAGCTCGGCCGGCCCGGACAGCGGCCAGATCACCGTGCCCGGCAGCGGTACCACGGGCACCTGGCTCGACGAGACCGACATCCGGCCCACCCTGCTGTACCTGACCGGCCTGAAGGACGACTACCAGACCGACGGCCGGGTCATCACGCAGGTCCTCGCGCACGCCAGCGCCGCCCTTCGCCCGGCCGCGGTCACCGCGCTCGGCGCCTGCTACAAGCAGCTGAACTCCAGCGTCGGGGAGTTCGGCACCGCGACGCTGCAGGCCGCCACCAAGGCGGCCGAGAGCACCAGCGCCGGCGACACCACCTACACCCGCACCGACCGCGCGCTGTCCGCCCTGGAGCAGGCCCGCGACCACCTCGCCGAGGTGATCAAGGGTGAGCTGTCCGCCGCGGCGTTCCAGGACCGCCCGGTGCCCGCGGCCGGCCTGCAGACCCTCGGCTGCCAGGCCATCATCACCGCCGCCGGGCACCTCCCCGCCTCATCCTGAGGATGAATTAACGAAACGGAGCCCGGCTGGGGGAGCACCCACCCCCAGCCGGGCTCAAGCCAGCGCGGTACCGATAGTCCCGGCAATTAGGGCCTTTTGCCGTACTCCGGCGGGATCTGGGTGCGCGAGCGTGTCAGTAGGCCTGGCATCGGGCCCAGATTTCGCTCACCCTGGAGGGCATGATGGCCGATCTGAACTCCATGTTCGCGCGGACGGTAACCGATCACGGCCAGCGTCCGGCCATCCGCCTGGACGGCCTCGTCCTGTCCTACGCGCAGCTGCACGACGCGGCAAGCCGCCTGACGTCCGTGCTGAGATCCCTCGGGGTGTCGCCGCGCGACCGGGTGGCGGCCATGCTGCCCAACGTGCCGGCCTTCCCGATCGTGTTCTTCGGCGCGCTCGGCGCCGGGGCGGTCGTGGTGCCGATGAACCCGCTGCTCAAGAGCCGCGAGATCGCCTACTACCTCGAGGATTCCGGCGCGAAGGTCCTCTTCGCCTGGCACGCGGTGGCCGGCGAGGCGGCGAAGGGGGCCGCGGAGACCGGCGCGCAGGTGATCGAGGTGCACGAGCCCGACCTGGCCACCCTGCTGGCCGGGCAGGTTCCGGCGACGCAGATCGCGGCGCCGGCGGCGGAGGACGACGCCGTGATCCTCTACACCTCCGGCACCACCGGCAAGCCCAAGGGCGCCGAGCTGACCCACGCGAACCTGGCCCGCAATGCCGAGCTGACCGCGGTCACCCTGCTGCAGAACGGCCCCGGTGACGTCGTGATGGGCTGCCTGCCGCTGTTCCACGTCTTCGGGCTGACCTGCGCGCTCAACGCGGCGGTGTACGCCGGATCGTGCCTGACGCTGCTGCCCCGGTTCGACCCCGGCCAGGCCCTGCAGATCATCGGCCGGGACCGGGTCACGATCTTCGAGGGCGTACCGACCATGTACGCGGCGATGCTGCACGATCCGGGCAGCGCGCAGGCGGACGTCTCGTCCCTGCGCGTGTGCGTCTCCGGCGGCGCGGCCCTGCCGGTGGGGATCCTGCGCGGATTCGAGGGCATGTTCCACTGCGTGATCCTCGAAGGCTACGGGCTGTCCGAGACATCGCCGGTCGCGTCCTTCAACCACCCGGGCCAGGTGCGCAAGCCCGGCTCGATCGGCGTGCCGGTCGTCGGCGTGCGCATGCGCGTGGTCGACGCCGACGGCGCGGAGGTGCCGGCCGGCGTGGTCGGCGAGATCGTCATCGCGGGTCACAACATCATGAAGGGGTACTGGCGCAACCCGGAGGCCACCGCCGAGGCGATGATAAAGGGGGAAGGGGAGGCGGGTGCGGACTGGTTCCGGACCGGTGACCTGGCCAAGGTCGACGAGGACGGCTACTTCTACATCGTGGACAGGAAGAAGGACCTGATCATCCGCGGCGGTTTCAACGTCTACCCGCGGGAGGTCGAGGAGGTGCTGTACGAGCACCCGGCCGTGGCGGAGGCCGCCGTCGTCGGGATCCCCGACGACGAGCTCGGCGAGGAGATCGGCGCCGCCGTCACGCTCAAAGCGGACCGGACCGTCACGGCTGAGGAGCTGATCGCGTTCACCAGGGACCGGATAGCGGCCTACAAGTACCCGCGGCACGTCTGGATGGTGCCCGGCCTGCCCAAGGGCCCGACCGGCAAGATCCTCCGCCGCGAGGTGCACTCCCCGAAGGACGCCCGGTGACCGCGATGACCGAGCAGCTCATCAACGTCGAGGGCCAGGAGCTGCGCGTGGTCATCCGCGCTGGCCGGGCCGAAGCGCCCCCGTTGCTGATTATTAACGGAATCGGCGCCAGCCTTGAGCTGACGCAGCCCTTCGTCGACGCGCTTGATCCCGGCCGGTCCGGAGATGTCATCAGATTCGACGTCCCCGGCGTCGGCGGGTCGCCGCTGCCCAGCCGCCCGTACCGCTTCAGCGGGCTGTGCCGCCTGATCGCCGCGATGCTGTCCGCGCTCGGGTACGACCAGGCCGACGTGCTCGGCATCTCCTGGGGTGGCGGGGTCGCGCAGCAGTTCGCGGCGTCTCAGTCATCGCGCTGCCGCCGTCTGGTGCTGGTCAGCACGGGAACCGGCGCGACGATGGTGCCGGCCAGGCCGAGCGTGCTGCTGCAGATGGCCAGGCGGCAACGGTACGTGGACAACGGGCATATGGCCCGCGTCGCCCCCGGCCTGTACGGCGGGTCAGCGCGAGCCGAGCCCGAGCGGGTGAGCCAGGCCATGCACGACCACAACCGCCTCGGGTCCTCACGCGGCTACCGGTACCAGCTCGCGGCCTCGTTCGCCTGGTCGAGCGTGCCGTTCCTGCCGCGGCTGCGGCAGCCGACCCTGATCATGTCCGGTGACGACGACCCGATCATCCGGCTGTCCAACGCCCGGATGATGCACCGGCTGATCCGCGGTTCGCGGCTGCACATTTTCCACGGCGGCCATCTCGGCCTGGTGGCCGAGGCCGCCGAGCTGGCCCCGGTGGTCCAGGACTTCCTGGCCGAGGAGCGAGCGTAGGCCCGCGCAGCATCACTTTGCGGGCGCAACTTTGCGCGCGCACCGGACCTCGCCCGGCAGCACGGTCGCGGTGCTCATGACGTCCCTCCCGTGAGCCGAAGGCAGATCTCCTCAAGGGTGGGCGGGCGGACTTCCAGCCCGGGCAGGCCCACCGGGTGGTGACGGGCCCAATCCAGCAGTACCCGCAGGGTGCGCTCCGGCTCCCTGGTACGGATGATGATCCTCTGGCCGCTGGCCTGCGCGGCCAGCTCCGCGGGCAGCCCCGCGAGGAGCGACGGTGCCGCCCCGGCGGCGCAGGCGAAATGGATCTCCACCGGCGCGGTGTCGCGGCCGCCGATCGTCTGCGGCGTTCCTTCCTCCACGATGACGCCGCCGAAGATCACTGCGACCCGGTCCGCGAGCGCCTCGGCCTCGTCCATGTAGTGCGTGGTGAGGAAGACCATCGTGCCCAGCCCCCGCAGGCCCGCGACCAGCGCCCAGGCATGCCGGCGGGCCGAGGGATCGAAACCCGTGGCCGGTTCGTCGAGGAACACGAGGTCCGGATCACCGACGATCGCCAGTGCCACATCCAGCCTGCGCAACTGCCCGCCGGACAGCTTGCCTGCCCGCGTCTCGCTCTTCTCGGCCAGGCCGACCAGCTCGATCGTCTCGTCGATGTCGCGCGCGTGCGGGTAGAACCCGGCGTAGCGTTCCACCAGCTCCCGCACCGTCAGCTCGTCCGGCATCTTCGAGGTCTGCAGCACCACCCCGATCCGCGCCGGCCCGCCCGGCGCCGGGCGGGCCGGGTCGGCCCCGGGCACCGTGACCTCGCCCGCGTCACGGCGCCGGCAGTCCTCCAGCATCTCGACGGTCGCTGTCTTCCCAGCCCCGTTCGGCCCGAGGAAGGCGAAGATCTCACCGGCCCGGACGGCCAGGTCGATCCCGCGCACCGCCGCACTCGATGCCGTCGTCATGCAGGTCACCTCCGTCGGATGTGCCGCGCTTCGAGCGTCAGCCTCCGGGCATCCGCGGCCAGAGTGCCGAAGGGCATCGCGAACAGTGCCAGAAGACATCGGGTCAGGGGACTTCCGGCCCCCCGCGAACCGCCGGGCAATCCATCCGATCCGGGCAGCGTTCTCAGGGCTATAGCTCTGAGAACGCTGCCCACATCAGGGTTTCCGCGTCTCGGTCAGGATTTCCATCCGAGGACGTCTGGATCGAGCTGGGTATCGGCGAAAGGATCGCGCAAGGGGTCGCCGGCGACCCCGGGGGGCAGCGGAACGTCCTGCAGCGCGGCCCGCAGACGCCGGGGGTGGCGGGTTGGCGCGACCCACAGCGGCTGAGAGAATCCCGGGCTGGACCAGTTGGCCGCCAGCAGGCCCCGGGCGGGCTCGATGGCGGGCAGCACGGCCTGTTCGCTCTCGACCCAGACGACCAGCGCGGCCCGCATGAACGGCGTCGCCAGGTTGCCCAGCGGGGTCGGCTTCCGGCCATGGTAGGAGTACCGGATCATGGTCTTGATGGCCCGGCGGTCGGTGACGACGCCGATCCGCCGCACGGCTGGCCACGGGCAGCGGAATTCCTGCGACCACTGGCGCGGCACGGTGGGCCGGGGGTGGGTACGGCCGGGGTGCTTGTCCGCCCACCGCACGGCGCCGATGCGCACTCCTTCCTGGTCCAGCCGGATGCCGGCCGGCCAGACGTAGGGCAGCAGCTGGCCCCGGGCCATCCAGACCGCCACCGCCAGCAGGCACGCCACCAGCAACGGCACGCTCTGCAGGACGATGGCGGCCACCGCGCAGCCCACGGCGATCACGGGGGCGGCCAGCCCCGCCGCCAGCAACGGCCAGCCCAGCGCGCCATGGTCCTCGGCGTAGTAGACGGCTCCCGGCGCTGGCGCCGCTGCTGATCGGGTCACGGCTGCTCCCCGGTGAGCATCCCGGTGAGCAGCGCGGCCAGTTCAGCCTGGCCGCACGTCACCGGCGGGGTACCCGAGCCGGCCGGTCCGCGGGCAGCTGTCACACTGCCGTGCCCGGTGGCGGTGACGGTGACCTGGTCACAGGTCAGGCCGTGATCGGGCTGGTTACGGTAGACGGAGACCGTGCGGCCTTGCGGCTGGCGGCGCAGCCCGGCCCGCAGCGGTGTTGCGGCCCATGCGGCGAGGGCCTTCCCGGCCGCGGCCGGGGACATCAGGACGAACTCGTGCAGCGGGCCGAACAGCTTGTGGGCCCGGCCGGTGACCATCTCCACCACCACCGCCCGCAGCGGGCGGCCAGCTTCCCCCAGGCCGTACATGCGCGGTGCCCCCGTGGTGCTGCCGTCGGGGCGGGTGCCGGCCGCCACCACCGCGGGGTACTGACGGGCCGCGATGATGAGCGCCAGTGGCGGCGCCATCGGCAGGTCCGTCATCTCGGTGCCGCGGGTGGCGGCAGGGCCGCCGGCCGTACCGGCCGTACCGTCGGCGCCGGGTTCCGGGCGGCGTAGCAACGCGCGGTCGAGCAGGAAGCTGATGGCTGCGGCGGCGAGTTGCGCGCGGGCCGTCTCGGCCATGCCTGCCCAGCGCCGCTGCTCATCCTCTTCGGTCAGCACCTGCCGGGTTCCGCACAGTGCGTACAGCTCGGCCGCCGACAGCATGGGCAGCTTCTCCACTCCCTCGGTGGCGGCGGCGGCCAGTAGCTCGGTGACGCCCCGCACGTCCGTGGCCCGCGGATCAGACGGCATGGGATGCCACTGGTCCGGCGCAAGCTGCGGTGAATGGCCAGGGCCGGACATCAGAACCAGCTCGCGACCGTGTGCGCGGCATCGCCGAGGCCGCCGGTGATGTCCCCGGCGACGTGGGCCACGGCGTGACCGACCGGCTGGGCCAGATCCTGGCGGAACCAGGTCCAGTGCCGGTAGGCGTACGCGCCCGCCAGGTACAGTCCGGTGCCGACCGCGATGCCGACGCCCACGGGGCCGAGGCTCAGGTCGGCCAGGGCCTCCACGCCCAGGGCCTCGCCGAGTGCCCCGGCGGTGTCGCCCGCGACCAGGACGCCGTTGGTTCCGGCCATCACCCGGTCGGCCATTCCGGCCGCACCGCTCTGCGGGGGATCGAACAACGTGGACACGTCCCCGGCGATGGCGATCGGGCCCCCGGCGAGCCGTCCGACCCGGGAAACCAGGCCCAGCGTGCGGGAGGCGTCCTTGAAGTCCATGCCGAATACCTCGGCCGCGTCCGCCTTGGCCCACCAGCGTTGCACGGCCGCCGTGAATTCTTCCGGCGAGGCGTCCTGGCCCCACGGAATGACGTCATGCAGCCACTGCTGTTCCATCTCGGGCAGCTTGTCCAGGAACTGCTTGGCCTGCTCAGCACCGCGGCCCAGCGCCCACAGCACCCCATCGGCACCGGCCGCGCCCAGGGCCGTGTGGATCTCCTCGATGGTGCCGCGCAGCACGCCTTCGGGCGCGAACACGTCATCCAGCGCGGCGGCCGACGCGTGGACCTGCGCGGCGGCCTGCTGGCCGGCGTCTTGCAGCTGAGCGCTGGCCGCCGTGGCATCCGCCTGCGCGGCGTAGGCCGCCTGCAGCGACGCGGTGTCGCCGCCGCTGGCTTGCGCCTGCTGCACCGCGGCGTCATAGGCGGCGGCCCGTTGCTGCGCGGTCCGCAGAACTCCCGCGTAGCCGCGGACCGCCGTGGCGATGTCGGCCAGCGGCCCTGCCGTCCGGCCCAGGCCGCGGCTCATCGCGGTGGTGAACCCGGTGTAGGCGTCGGCGGCGTTACCGGTCCACTGCGCCCCGCTGCGGATCTGGCTGGCCGTGCTGGCGGTGGTCACGGCCAGGTCACCGGACTGGCTCGCCTGCTGGGCGAGATGGGCGGCGAGCTGTTCCAGCAGGGCCGGGTCACCGCCCGGCAGCACCGGGGCATTCACTACAGCCTCGTCATGGCCGCGTGCGCCTGGCTGGTGATGGCCTGCTCGGCACGGTCGTACTCCCCGGCGCTGCGCCGCAGCCCGTCGGCCACGCGGCCGTACAGCGCTCCGGCGACCGCGTAGGTCCGCGTGCCTGACTGGGAGGCCGTCACCAGCGCGTCGGTCAGTCCTGGATGCCCCGCTGAGCCTGCCATCTGGGCGATCAGCCCGGTCACGGCCGCCGCCACCTGCGCACAGCGCTGCTGCTGGTCCAGCACCCGCGGCGAACCTGCGGCCAGATCATCAGCGTGCACAGAAAACCCGCCGGCGCCGCCGTCCGCCGCTGACTCCATCTGCGTCACCACCCCGCCACGATAGACACCCGCCTTCCTATTCGTTACGGAATCGGCGGCAATGCGGTTCGATGCCGCGCAGGCGACGGCCACCACTGCTGCTGGGCTGATACCAAGACTTATGGGCAGAGTTTTGGCAGATACTGCCGCAAACTCTGCCCATAGGCCGGCCTGCGCCGTGGCCGGGGCGCGGCAAGGCGGACGAGGCGGACGAGGCTCAGGGCTGGGCGGGGGCGGGCGTGGTCTTGGGGCGGGGGCGGCGGGCGAGGCGGCCGACGGCGTGCAGGTGACGCAGGGCCTGGGCGTAGGAGCCGACCAGCGAGGCCTCGGTGTACGGGAGGCCGTGCTCGGTGCAGAACGCGGCGATCAGCGGCTGGGAACGGCGCAGGTTGGGGCGGGGCATGGACGGGAACAGGTGGTGCTCGATCTGGTAGTTCAGCCCGCCCAGCGCGAAGTCGGTGAGCCAGCCGCCGCGGACATTGCGTGAGGTGAGCACCTGACGGTCCAGGAAACCGGTCCGGTCGCCGGCGTTGAGCACCGGCATCCCCTTGTGGTTGGGCGCGAACGAGCAGCCCAGGTAGAAGCCGAACAGGCCCTGCTGGATGACGATGAACACCACGGCCTTGACCGGCGAGAGCACGAGGAACACCACGGCCAGGTAACTGGTGACGTGCACGGCGAGCAGCCCGGCCTCCCAGCCCCAGCTCTTGCGCTGCCGCAGCCGCTGGATCAGCGCGCGCATGCTGGCGGTGTGCAGGGCGATGGCCTCGAAGAACAGCAAGGGGATCAGCAGGTAGGCCTGGTAGCGGAAGGCCAGTCGCTGCAGGCCGGAACCGGCCCGCGCGCGGCCGCCGGAGAAGGCGAGCACGCCGATCATCACGTCGGGATCCTCGCCCTCGGTGTTCGGGTGCGCGTGGTGCCGGTTGTGCTTGCTGACCCACCACCCGTAGCTCAGCCCGACGCCGAGATTGCCGCACAGCACGCCGAGGATGTAGTTGGACCGCCGGGTCGCGAAGATCTGCCGGTGCCCGGCGTCATGGCCGAGGAAACCGAGCTGGGCGAAGACGACGGCCAGGAACACCGCCACGGCGATCTGCCACCACGAGTCGCCGACGAGTACGAACGCGGCCCAGCCGGCCACCAGGGCCGCGGCGGTGAGGGCGACCTTGACGGCGTAGTAGCGGGGACGGCGGTCCAGCAGGCCGGCCTGCCGGACCTGCCGGGACAGTTCGGCGTACTCAGTTCCGCGCGATGTGGGAGAAATGGGACGCGATCGCACCGGGCGGCTCCTGGGTGGTGGGTGACAGCTGCCACGATAAGCGTCTCATCTAACCAGGGCGAAAAGGACATCACACGGGCGGCCGACGGCCAGATGACCAACTCCAGCCTCGCGCGACGGCTCCCCCGGCCGGGGCGAAAAGGAGTTAACGAACGGCGCGCCTACCTCCTATCGTAGCGGCTATGACGCGCGAAAAAGTACTGGTCACGGGCAGCGCCGGGCACCTGGGCGACGCCCTGGCGCGGGTCCTGCGCGGCCACGGTTACGAGGTCGTCGGGCTGGACCTGCTGGCGTCGCCCAGCACGACCGTGGTGGGATCGATCACGGAACGGGCCCTGGTCCGGGACTGCCTGTCCGGCGTGAGCGCCGTCCTGCACACGGCCACGCTGTCAACGCGCGGGCCCGCGCCGACCTGGACTGGGCCCCGCGCTACGACTTCCGCTGGGTGCTGGACCGGCTGCGGGCGGGCGAGGAGCCGCGCAGCCTGCTGACCTGTGCCGTGGGCGCCAAGGGTTACCACGCCGAGACCACCGGCGTCTACACGGTTTGCTGACCCCGGCCGGGCTCGGCCCCGGTCACCATTGATCGAGGAGGGGCAGCAGGTCCGGCAGGCGGGTGATCACCGCGTCCGGGACGGCTTCCTCGAACGGCGGCACCTCGCTGTGCGGGATGAGCACCGCGCGCATGCCGATGCTCTTGGCCCCGTGGATGTCGTCGTACGGGCGGTCGCCGACGAACACGCACGCGGCCGGGTCGTCCACGCCCAGCGCCGCCAGCACCGCGCGGAATGCCTCCGGATGCGGCTTGGACCAGGCGATCTCGCTGGTGTAGACGGCCGCGTCGATCAGGTCGAGCACCTCATCGCGCAGGAACACCCGCTCGTGCGCGCTGCGCGGCCACATCGTGTTCGACAGCACGCCCACCTTGATGCCCCGGCGGTGCAGCTCGCGCAGCAGCGGGGGCGCCTCCGGGTCGGTCAGCGTATGCGGATCCCAGGTCTCGAAGTACGCGTCCAGCAGGGCGTCCGTCGGCTGGACCCCGGCCCGCTCCAGGACCTGGTCCAGCGTGGCGCTGACGTGGTCGGTGCCGGCGGCCAGCCACAGCTCGTGCTCCGCGGCGCAGATGGCGGCCGCCGCCCGCTCCGCCTCCGCCGCGGGGAAGTGCGGCGCGCACACGGACCGCCACAGCGCCTCGTGGTCGACGGTGTGCCACGGGGTCAGCGTCCCGCCCCAGTCGAAGATGACCGCCCGTACTGCCACATTTCCCATCCTAGAAGTCCCATCGGGACCGCTCCCGCCTTCTCTTTCCCCCAGCGGGTCGTCACACTGGTGAACGTGCATGATTTCGATCTCCTGGTGATCGGTTCGGGTCCCAGCGGGCAGAAGGCCGCCATCGCGGCGGCCAAGCTGGACCGCCGGGTCGCGCTCGTGGAGCGACCGGAAATGATCGGCGGGGTGTGCCTCAACACCGGCACGATCCCGTCCAAGACGATGCGGGAGGCGATCCTCTACCTGACGGGGCTCGACCAGCGCGAGATGTACGGGTCGAGCTACCGCGTCAAGGAAGAGATCACCATCGGCGACCTGATGGCTCGCACCCAGCACGTGGTGAGCCGGGAGAACGACGTCGTGCGCAGCCAGCTGACCCGCAACCGGGTCACGATCCTGCCCGGCATGGCGCGTTTCGCCGAGCCGCACGTGCTCGACATCGACCGCGGCGAGGGCCTGAGCCGCCGGGTCAGCGCGGCCAACATCATCATCGCGACCGGGACGAGCCCGGCCCGCCCGGCCAGCGTCGCCTTCGACGAGCGGACGGTCCTCGACTCCGACGGGATCATCCACCTGCGGCGGGTGCCGCGCTCGATGGTGGTGGCCGGCGCCGGGGTGATCGGGATCGAGTACGCCTCCATGTTCGCCGCGCTCGGCACCAAGGTCACCGTGGTCGAGCAGCGGGAACGGATGCTGGAGTTCTGCGACCTGGAGGTCGTCGAGGCGCTCAAGTACCACCTGCGCGATCTGGCGGTAACGTTCCGCTTCGGCGAGACCGTCTCCTCGGTCGAGGCGCACCCCGAGGGCGCCATCGCGTTCCTGGCCAGCGGCAAGAAGATCCCCGCCGAGACCGTCCTGTACTCCGCGGGCCGGCAGGGCATGACCGACCGGCTCAACCTGGACGTGGCCGGCCTGTCCGCGGACAGGCGCGGCCGGATCAAGGTCAACGACTTCTTCCAGACCGAGGTGCCGCATATCTACGCGGTCGGTGACGTCATCGGTTTCCCGGCGCTGGCCGCCACGTCGATGGAGCAGGGCCGGCTGGCCGCGCATCACGCCTGCGGCGAGCCCGTGCACACCGCGCACACCGTCCAGCCGATCGGTATCTACAGCATCCCGGAGATCAGCTTCGTCGGCCAGACCGAGGACCAGCTGACCGAGGAGTGCATCCCGTTCGAGGTGGGCGTGTCCCGCTATCGCGAGCTGGCCCGCGGGCAGATCATCGGCGACTCCTACGGTGTGCTGAAGCTGCTCGTCTCGCCGGACACCCGCAAGCTGCTCGGCGTGCACGTGTTCGGTACCGGCGCCACCGAGCTGGTGCACATCGGCCAGGCCGTGATGGGCTGCGGCGGCACGATCGACTACCTGGTCGACGCGGTGTTCAACTACCCGACGCTGGCCGAGTCCTACAAGGTCGCCGCGCTGGACGCGACCAACAAGATGCGCGAGTTCACCCGCATGTCCGGCGACGTCGCGCCCTCCACGCTGCCCGCTTCGTGACTTCCAGCCCGGGACGACGTGACGTATGGCGCCATCGCGCCGGAATAGCTCGTGTGGCAAACTGTTAGATAGTACAAGCGTGCTCCGGGGTCGGTGAAACTCCGAACCGGCGGTGACAGTCCGCGACCCGAAGCCCCGTCAGGGGATTTGGCTGATCCGGTGGAACTCCGGGACCGACGGTTAAAGTCCGGATGGGAGGCAGCACGCGCGCGGACGGCGTCAGCCTGCCGCGCCTGACGCGCGTTTCCGCCCGCGCATCCCCCGGAGCCAGGGCTCCGAGGAGGAAACGCGGATGTTCACCGGCATCGTGGAAGAGCTCGGCGAGGTCATCGGGATCGATGATCTGGGTGACGCGGCGCGGCTGACCGTGCGCGGTCCCCAGGTGACCGGCGACGTGGCGGGCGGCGACTCCATCGCGGTTAACGGTGTCTGTCTCACCGTTTCCGGCCATACCAACGGCACATTCACCGCCGACGTGATGCGCGAGACCCTGGCCCGCTCCAGTCTCGGCGCGCTGACGCCCGGGGCGGCGGTCAATCTCGAACGTTCGGTCCGGCTGGAAGATCGTCTCGGTGGCCACCTCGTCCAGGGCCACGTCGACGGCACGGGCACGATCGTGTCCCGGTCGCCGGCGGAGCACTGGGATGTGGTGCGCGTCGGGCTGCCGCCGGGCCTGTCCCGTTACGTGGTTGAAAAAGGCTCCATCGCGGTCGACGGCATCAGCCTGACCGTGGTCTCCGTCGATGACGCCGGCCGCTGGTTCGACGTCAGCCTCATCCCGGAGACGCTCAAGCGGACCACACTCGGCGTCAAGCAGCCGGGGGAGACCGTCAATCTGGAGGTCGACGTGATCGCCAAGTACGTGGAGAAACTGCTCGGCGCGAACAATGCGGGGGAGCAGTCATGAGCGCCCAGAGCTCAGCCAGGCGGGGCCCTGCGATCCTGCGGAACCCCCTGGACACCGTCGAGCAGGCCATCGCCGACATCGCCGCGGGCCGTCCCATCGTCGTGGTCGACGACGCGGACCGGGAGAACGAGGGCGACCTGGTGTTCGCGGCGAGCAAGGCCACGCCCGAGCTGCTCGCGTTCACGATCCGGCACGCCCGCGGCCTGATCTGCGTGCCGATGCTCGGCGAGGACCTCGACCGGCTGAACCTGCCCCAGATGACCAGTGACAACCAGGAGCACATGGGCACCGCGTTCACGATCAGCGTGGACGCGCGTACCGGGATCACGACCGGGATCTGCGCCGCCGACCGCGCCCGCACCATCCAGCTGCTCGCCAGCCCGGATGCCCAGGCCAGCGATCTGGTCCGGCCCGGCCACCTCTTCCCGCTCCGTTACACCAGGGGTGGCGTGCTGCGCCGCGCCGGGCACACCGAGGCGGCGGTCGACCTGGCCCGGCTGGCCGGGCTGCCGCCCGCGGGGGTAGTGACCGAAATCGTTAACGAGGACGGCACCATGGCCCGGCTGCCGCGGCTTCGCGCGTTCGCCGACTCCCGCGACCTCACGCTCATCTCCATCGAGCAGCTCATCGCCTACCGGCGCCGCACGGAGCCGACGGTCACCCAGATGGCCCGGACGCGGCTGCCGAACGTCTACGGCGAATGGCAGGCCTACGGCTACGTGAGCACGGTCGACGGTACCGAGCACATGGCCCTGGTGCTGGGTGACCTCGGCGACGGCGAGGGCGTACTGGCCCGGGTGCATTCTGAATGCCTGACCGGGGACGTCTTCCACTCGCTCCGCTGCGACTGCGGCGCCCAGCTGGAGGCGGCGATGTCGCTGATCGCGGCGGAAGGCCGCGGCGTGGTGCTCTACCTGCGCGGGCACGAGGGCCGGGGGATCGGCCTGATCAGCAAGCTGCGCGCCTACCAGCTGCAGGATCAGGGCTCGGACACGGTCGACGCCAACCTGGAACTCGGGCTGCCGGTCGACGCGCGTGACTACTCCACCGGCGCGCAGATCCTCGGCGACCTCGGCGTCCATTCGGTCCGGCTGCTGACCAACAACCCGGCTAAGGTCGATGGCCTCACCGAGTTCGGGGTCGACGTCTCGCCCGTCCCGCTGCCCGTCCCGGTCACCGTGCACAACCTGCGCTATCTCGCCGCCAAGCGCGACCGGCTCGGCCACACGATAGACAACCTTCCGCCGAACGGGACCACGGCGGCGTCCGACGCGGCACCGGGAGCCACGCCGATCATCATGGAGTCAGCGTGAGCGGGGAGGGGCGTCCCGTCCTGGACACGGTCGACGCCACCGAGCTCACCCTGGCCATTCTCGGCACCCGCTGGCACGCGGAGATCACCGACGCCCTAGTGGAACGCGCCGCCGCCGCCGCGGTCGCCTGCGGCATCGACGATCCGCTGGTGCTGCGGGTGGCCGGGGCGGTCGAGCTGCCGGTGGTGGCGGCCGAGCTGGCCCGTTACAACGACGCGGTCGTGTGCGTCGGCGCGGTGATCCGCGGCGGTACCCCGCACTTCGAGTACGTCTGCGACGCGGTGACCGCGGGCCTGACCCGGGTGGCCCTGGACGCCGGAACGCCGGTCGGCAACGGGGTCCTGACGTGTAACTCGGTCGAGGACGCTCGTGACCGGTGCGGCCTGCCGGGCAGCCGCGAGGACAAGGGCTGGGAGGCGGTCGTGGCCGCGCTGGATACCGCGCTGCTGCTGCGCTCCATCCGCTGCTCCGGCCCGGACCGGCGCCCCGCCCCGCCCAGGCCGCGGGCCGCCGGGGGGTCTCCCCGCCGTTGAGGAGCCGCCGGAGAACGTTGGAGAAATAGCCGCCCCGCAGCTTCGCTCAGCCAACTCGACGCCACCCCGGGGGGACGTAGTGTTATCCGCGACGCCCTCTGCCCGAAAGGTTCGACCGTGCTCTCCCTCGTCCTGCCGAAGGGCTCGCTGGAGCGGGCCACCCTGGAGCTGTTCGACGCCGCCGACCTGACCGTCCGGCGCTCCTCGGACCGTGATTACCACGCCTCGATCGACGACCCGCGGATCGAGCGGGTCCGGTTCCTGCGCCCGCAGGAGATCCCCTCCTACATCGAGCGGGGCCTGTTCGACCTCGGCATCACCGGCCGCGACTGGATCTCGGAGACCCAGGCCAACGTGGTCTCGCTCGGCGAGCTGCAGTACTCCAAGGCCACCTCGCAGCCGGTGCGCGTGGTCCTCGCCGTGCCCGAGAACGCCGCCTGGCAGACCACGGCCGACCTGCCGGAAGGGGTCCGGATCAGCACCGAGTTCCCGTCCCTGACCAAGCGGTTCCTCGAGACGCACGGGGTCAAGGCCGTGATCATCCCGTCGTACGGGGCCACCGAGGCCAAGGTCCCGGACATCGTGGACGCGATCGTCGACCTGACCGAGACCGGCTCCTCACTGCGCAAGAACGGCCTGCGGATCCTCGACACCCTGCTGACCAGCTACACCGAGCTGGTGGCCAGCGCCGCGGCCCACGCGGACGAGGCCAAGCGCACGGCCATGGAGGACATCGCGCTGCTGCTCGGCGGGGCGATCCAGGCCCGCGGCCAGGTGCTGCTCAAGCTGAACGTCCCCGCGGACAAGCTTCCCGCGGTGACCGAGATGCTGCCCGCGCTGTCGTCCCCGACGATCCTCTCGCTCGCGCGTGGCAACATGAACGCGGTGGAGACGGTCGTGCCCAAGCGCGGCGTCAACACGCTGATTCCCGCGCTCAAGGCGGCCGGCGCCCAGGACATCCTGGAAATCCCCATCTCCAAGATCGTGGAGTAACCCGGGCCCGGCGGCCCGGCACCCACAGCCAGGATCCCCTCGAGTTCCCCGCTGCCTGATCGTTGAATAATCAAAGCCCAGGTAGCGTTGTTGCTACGGGCGACGCTTGAGGTGGTCACGTGCGCGATGTCCTGAACGACATCATGAAGTGGTGGGACGCGGGCGAGACGTTCGGGCTGGCGACGGTGGTCCGCACGTTCCGCAGTGCGCCCCGCGAGCCCGGCGCCGCGCTGGCCGTCTCCACCGACGGCGAGGTGGTCGGCAGCGTCTCCGGCGGCTGCGTCGAGGGCGCCGTCTACGAGCTGTGCGGCGAGGCCGTCAGCAGCGGCCGGCCGGTCCTGCAGACGTACGGTGTGAGCGACGACGATGCCTTCGCGGTCGGCCTGACCTGCGGCGGCATCCTCGATGTGTTCGTCGAGCCGGTCAGCCGCGAACTGTTCCCCGGCCTCGGCGACCTGGCCGCCGCGGTGCAGCGCGAGGAGCCGGTCGCGGTTGCTACGGTGATCAGCGGGCCCGGTGAGGTCGGTGCGCGCCGTGTGATCTATGCGGACGGGATCACGTCCGGGACGCTCGGCGCGGGCGACCGGCTGGACGAGGCGGTCGACGACGATGCCCGCGGCATGCTGGCCCAGGGCCAGACCGCCATCCGCCGCTACGGCACGCGGGGCGAGCGCCGCCACGACGAGCTGGCCGTTTTCGTCAACTCGTTCGCGCCGCCGCCGCGGATGATGGTGTTCGGCGCGATCGACTTCGCCGCGGCCGTGGCCCGGGTCGGGAAGTTCCTCGGCTACCGCGTGACGGTGTGCGACGCACGGGGCGTCTTCGCCACCACGGCGCGGTTCCGCGACGCGGATGAGGTCATCGTGGAATGGCCGCACCGTTATCTGGCCGACGCGGACGTCGACGAGCGCACCGTGATCTGCGTGCTGACGCATGATCCCAAGTTCGACGTGCCGCTGCTGGAGGTCGCGCTGCGCACCCCGGCCGGCTACATCGGCGCGATGGGCAGCCGCCGGACCCACGAGGACCGGCTGGCCCGCCTCCGTGAGGCCGGCCTCACCGACGCGGAACTGTCCCGGCTGCGCTCCCCGATCGGCCTGGACCTGGGGGCCCGGACCCCCGAGGAGACCGCCGTCTCCATTGCCGCCGAGCTGATCCAGCTCCGCTGGGGCGGCTCAGGCCGGCCTCTCACCAGCACTGACGGCCGTATCCACCCGATCACCGCCGCCCGCGAGTTAACGCGGCAGCTCCGCGGCCAGGATCTCTCGCCGGGTTCCATAGGCCCGATGAGTCCCACCTGCCTCTTGCGGGCCACCAGATCCGCGTCCCCGGGCCCGCGGGCATCGCCAGGCCCCGCGCGTCCATCGGCTCCGCGTCCCCGGGCCCGCGTGTACCGCCAGGCCCCGCGCGTCCATCGGCTCCGCGTCCCCGGGCCCGCGTGGACAACCGCCAGGCTCCGCGTCCCGCCAGACCAGGGGCGCGGAGCGGTCAGTCTTTCCGGCCGGAGACGGCGAGCGTCGCCCCGATGCCGATCATGACCAGGCCGCCCGTCCCGCCGATCAGCTCCAGCCGCCGCGGCGACCGCCCGAACCACGCTCGCGCCGACCCCGCGGCCATCGCCCACGCGCTGTCGGACAGCAACGCCACGCCCGCGAACACCGCGCCCAGCAACAGCAGTTGCTGCGGGATGTGCCCGGCCTGCCGGTCGACGAACTGCGGCAGCACGGCGGCGAAGAACACGATCGCCTTCGGGTTGCCGATGCCGACGATGAATCCGTCACTCATGAGGCGCGCGAGGCTCTTGTTCTCCATCCGCGACCCCAGCGCCTCCGCGAGCCGCCGCCGGTGCCGGATCGCCTGAACGCCGAGGTAGACGAGGTAAGCCGCGCCGCCCAGTTTGATGATCGTGAACACCATCACCGACCGCTCGACCAGCGCCCCGATCCCGAACGCCACCGCGATCACCTGGACATATACCCCCAGGGTGTTCCCGGCCACGGTGGCCACTCCCGCCGTCCGCCCCAGCGCGAGCGCCCGGCTCACCGTGAACAGCACGCTCGGTCCCGGCACGACGATCAGCGCGAACGCGGTCAGCGTGAAGGCCAGCAGATGCGTCGTCGGAAGCACACCGCGAGCGTAGCCCGGCCATGAATCCCGGCGCCATCACATATCAGACCCTGGGCTGTCGGTAGCCTTGATCGTATGCAGGCGCGTGTGGCCGGGGTGTTGCTGGCTGCGGGGGAGGGCAGTCGGCTGGGCCGGCCGAAGGCGCTGGTCGAGGTCGGTGGGCGGCGGCTGGCTGATCGGGGGGTGGCGCTGCTGCGGGCCGGGGGGGCGGGGCCGGTGGTGCTGGTGGCCGGGGCGGCGGCGGTGGCGGTGCCCGGGGCGGTGGTGGTGGATAACCCGGCCTGGGCCACGGGGATGGGCTCGTCGCTGGCGGCCGGGCTGGCGGCGGTGCGCGCGCTGCCGGGGGAGGCCTGCGGTGCCGCGGTGATCGCGCTGGCCGACCAGCCGCTGGCCGGCCCGGGGTCGGTGCGGCGGCTGATCGCCGCGCACCGCGCCGGGGCGGGGATCGCGGTGGCCGCCTACGGCGGGCGGCCGCGCAATCCGGTGCTGATCGCCCGCGCGCACTGGGATGAGGTGCTGGCCATGGCGCGCGGGGACGCGGGCGCCCGCCCGTTCCTGCGCGCCCACGCTGAGCTGCTCACGCTGGTCGAGTGCGGCGACACCGGCCGCCCCGACGATATCGATTCGCCCGAGGACCTCGCGCGCGTCGCGAAGGTCCTGGCCCAGGAAGACGGGGCCTGACGCAGCGGAGTTCGTGTCCGGGCTGCGGCCGGGTGTTGGTTTGTTCACTCCGTTATGCGGCGCCGGAAGAAGTATGAGGCCAGCGGGGCGGCGATGGCCAGGATGAGCGCTGACCAGATGAGGCCTGCTTCGACCGGATGCTGCATGGGCCAGGCGTGGATGGCAGCGGACGGGTTCGGGTTACCCCAGAGCTGGCGTGCCCCGGCCGTTACCGCGCTTACGGGGTTCCAGTCGGCTACGGCCTGCAGCCATCCGGGCATGTGCTGTGTGGGAACCATGGCGTTGGAGACGAAGGCCAGCGGGAAGAGCACGATGAAACCGAACGACGCGGCCGATTCCGGGCTCTTGCTGTTGAGGCCCACGCAGGCAGCGATCCAGGACAGCGAGTAGGCAAAAAAGAGCACAAGCGCGAAGCCCCCGATGACCGGGCCGACGCCGGCGTCCGGCCGCCAGCCGACGGCCAGGCCGGTCACGGCGACGATGAGGGCGCAGATACACGACGTCATCAGATCGGCGAAGGACCGGCCGACGAGGACCGCGGCCTGCCACATCGGCAGGGCGCGGAAGCGGTCGATGATGCCGCCGTGCAGGTCAGTGCTCAGCCCGACCGCGGTCCCCATGGTCGAGGTGACGAGGTTCAGGGCGAGCAGACCGGCCAGCGCGAAATCCTTGTAGCTGCCGTGCGGGATGGGAATGCCGCCGCCGAAGATGTAGACAAACAGCACCGTGAACAAAACAGGCTGAATGGTGACGTCCGAGAGCTGCATTGGCTCTCGGGAGATGTGCACCAGGTTGCGCCGGGTCATGCCCCATACATTGCGGAGGCGGCCCAGCAAAGCGGCCGAGACCTTACCGGGGATGCCGGTCCCGGCCGGGCCCGGCCGGAGCGTGGTCGTCGTCACGCGCCCGCTCCTTCCATCTCGGGCCGCGCGCCTTCACGGCCGGCGGCACCGTTGCCGGGGTGGTCGTCCTCGGGGCCGAGGTGGTCCCCGGTAAGGGAGAAGAACACATCGTCAAGCGATGGCTGGCGGACCTCAACGTTGTCCACCAGCACCCCGGCCGCGTCCAGTGTGCGCACCACTGAGGTCGCCAGCCCGGGGGCGCTGTCCACGCCGGCGCTCAGGCGCCGGCCGTCATCGCTGACCTGCACGGGGCCGGCGGTCAGTGATCTGATCGCTTCGGCCGCGCCGGGATAGCGGGCGGCGAGAGTCACCTCAAGGCGCGCGCTGCGGCTCGCCTCCTTCAGCTCCTGGGGTGTGCCGTTCGCGATCACCCGGCCGCGGTCGATGACCACGATCCGATCAGCCAGGGCATCGGCCTCATCGAGGTACTGGGTGGTGAGCAGCACGGTGACACCGTCGGCGGTCAGCTCGCGGACGGCCCCCCAAACTCGCTGACGGCTGACTGGATCGAGCCCGGTTGTGGGCTCGTCAAGGAACAGGACGGGCGGGCGGGTCATCAGGGCGGCCGCCAGGTCCAGCCGCCGGCGCATGCCACCTGAGTAGCCCTTCAGCATCCGGTCGCTGGCGTCGGTCAGCTCAAACTGGGCCAGTAGTCCGGCCGCGCGCTGCCGGGATGCCGTACGGCCCATGCCGCTCAGCTCTCCGATCAGGACCAGGTTCTGCCGTCCGGTGAGCAGCCCGTCCAAGGTGGCGTCTTGTGCCGCCACCCCGATGTGGCACCGTACTTCTGCCGGGTGCTCGACGACATCGACCCCGGCCACCGTCGCCCGGCCGGCATCGGGCACAGCCAGGGTCGTCAGGATCCGCACCGCGGTCGTCTTCCCCGCACCGTTTGGCCCGAGCAGGCCCAGGATGCTTCCGCCTGGCACCGAGAAGTCCACGCCAGCCAGCGCCTGGGTCTCGCCGTAGCGCTTGGCCAGATCTTCGGCCTCGATCATCACGTCGTTCGGCATAACTGCGTCCTAACCGGTCGGCTAGTAAGATGCTCACTGGTGGTAGGGTAGGTGCAATACTTACCGGCCGTCAAGTAGATGATTGGGCACCGACGGGGAGGGTGACGTGACAGGAACCGCTGCCGCTGAGGACGGCCCGGCGGGCCCCCCCGGCGGCCCGGACTTGCGGAAGGCGAAGCGCGTCTCTGATCAGCCGCCGGAGGCGGGCTCAACCCGGGAGCGCATCCTGGATGTGGCCCTCGACCTGTTCATCGAGAAGGGCTTCGACGGGACCTCACTGCGGGAGATAGCCGAGAGGCTTGGCTTCACCAAGGCGGCGCTCTACTACCACTACGCGTCCAAGGATGACATTCTTATGGCGCTGCACATGCGCCTGCATGACGTCGGCCGGGACGGCATGAAGCACCTCACCGATGGACCTGTCAGCCTGGTGGCGTGGGAATCCCTGGTCGATACGGTGCTCGGCCAGATGCTCGCCCAGCGCAAGCTCTATCTGATGCACGAGCGCAACCAGGCGGCCCTGGAAAAGCTGCATCGCAAGGATCACGACGCCGAACACGAAGACCTTCAGCAGAGATTCCGCCAGATGCTCGCCGACCCCGCTATCCCGCTTCGCGACCGGGTCAAGATGGCCGCCTCGTTCGGTGCCATATTCTCCGTGCTCTTCATGGCCGGTGACGCGTTCGAGGGCACAACCACTCAAGAGCTAGGCGAACTGCTCCGCCAGACGATCCACGACATACTCGCGGCGTAAGGACAGCTGGCCTCGCGCTCTGCCGCTGGATTCAGGGGCGCTGGAGGTCCTCGAACGTCACAGTGAGGCGAAGTGGCTCATCCAGTATCAGCGCCCGGCGGTGCACGGCGTGCGCGACGTACCGGCGGCCAGACCAGTCGAGGCGGTACTCCTCGATCTCGCTAATTCGCGCCCAGTCCTTGTCGAAATGGATGACCAGATATCCGGGAACCCCAGCGGCGGCGTACTGGAGACGCTTGGCCGTGGTGTCGGTCTCGAAGGTCGCCTCCGAGGTCACCTCGACGATGAGCTGGATGTGATCCCTTACGCTGTTCACGTCATAGGGGTCACAATCGCGGACGATGACGTCGGGGTAGCGGACGTTGAGCCTGCGATCGGCCTGCGAACCGGCGGTGTCCGCGAATCTCACCGCGACGTCCGAGCTGATCCTGAAGCATGGGCCCTCGACCGGACGGGCATTCTCCAGAGCCGCGGCCAGCCACCGCACCACCAGGTCGTGCAGCTCCGACTGGGCCATATTGCGGACCACGAGCCCGTCAACGACCTCGATATCGCCATGGGCGTCCGGCGGCGCAGCGAGAAACTGCTCGGCTTCCAGCCGCGTCTCCTGCTCGGGCACTCGCATGCTCACACAGCCATGCTGTCATATCTCAGCGCGTTCCTGGTTCGAGCAGCTGTGATCGGCACGTGAGCCCCATGACCTGGGCAGCACCAGACTCTGGGATCAGCGCCGCGGAGGTTTTCTCGCGGCCGCATGTGCGCGGGCCTCGTGGAATACGTGGTCCTGGCGGATCAGGCGTTGTCGAACGAGTTCGGCGGCTGGCCGCCGAAGTACGCCGCGATGTCAACGTCCGAATCGGGCCGGTATTGCCCAGAGGCGCGACTGCCATGCAGGCAGGCGAACCGTGCCCCGGCGTTCTTGAGCACGGCAGCGGACTCCGCTATCACCTCTGCTGCCCTGGCTTCATCCACCTCACCAGTCTGGCAGATCATCGGGTTGCTTGATTGCTGGCGGCCGTCCAAGTGGCCGGCAACCGAGTCCAGGCAGTGGCGCGGTTTCGCCGACCACGCCACGGGTGGCATGCCACAAAACCTTGGTGCTAGGACAGCACCTAAACGGCATTTCACCAGTTCATCGGCCTATCTGAGAATGCGGCCTGGATCCACCGGGGTTGCGATAACGACACAGGTTGTCCTGTCTGCCCTGTCCCCGGGCGCACCACGGTAATGTCCGTCGCCGCGAAGTCGTTGCCCGTGCATAGCACGGGATGCCCGGTCCGGTCGGCAAGCGCATACGTGAAGCAGTCGCCGAGATTGAGCCCGGCCGGATGCCGCCCCTTTCCATATCGCCGCCAGCCGCTCATCGCACGGTCGGCCAGGTCAGCATCCACGGGCACAATGTCCACCTTGGCGTCGCGGAGAAACCGGTCGACAACATCCTGCCCGGCAGGCCACAGCCGAGCCTCGATGACGATCCCCAGCTCGACCCGTATGGCCGCCGGCATCAGCCGGACGAGGGCATCTTCAAGATGGGCGGCAAGCTCGTCGCTGCCGGGCTCGGCGAGGATGACCGCTACGGCCGCCGACGTATCGACGACCAGGCTGCTACACGTTTGCTGTGTCAACCCGGCAAGCCAGCGTCGCCGTAGCCGATGATCTCCTCCGGCGTCCGGTCATCGGCCACCCGCAGGGCCGCAACATCGGCCGCCAGCCGCGCCAGCCGCGTTCTCATGCTGGCCGCGTGCTTAGCGTGCTCACGATCGAGCCGTTCCCTGAGCGCAGTTTCGACGGCATCGGTCAACGTCTCACCGGTCTCGGCCGCCAGTTCCCTGGCCAGCCGGTCGGCTTCGTCGCTCTTGATACTCAATGCCATGGAAGAAGTATAGAACAGATAGCAGACTTCTGCCATGGGCGTTGTAAGCGAACCCGGCCGCGGGAACAGGGGACGGCCAGAACCATGCTGGCCACAGCGTCGGCGCTAAAGAAGAGGACAGCATCCGCCGGCAGACCTCTACCCGACGGCTGGAAGGACTTCATCCTGACTTGGGGTGGTACCTGAGGTAAACAGCGCCGCTTGCGAACCGCCGCGTGTCCAGGAGTTCCAGATCCAGGCGGACACCGCTGGGGAGCGCTCGCTTGCCACCTCCGACGACGATGGGAACCAGGAACAGCTGGAGCTCGTCGACCAGCCCGGCCTTGAAGGCCTGCCCGGCCAGGTCCGCACCCCCCACTGTCATGTCGTGGTCGGCGGCCGACTTCAGTTGCCGGACCATGCCGGGATCGAAGTTCCGTTTGATCCGTGTCCTGGCGCTCGACACCGATTGGAGTGTCGTTGAGAATACGATCTTGCCGACCGCCTGCCAGGTCCGGATACTCCTCGCGGAGCTCGTCCCTGAAACGGCGGAAGGCGCCTTTGCCCTGGATGGGCCAGGTCAGCCTGCGCCCGGCACGTTCATCGGCAAGAGTTTCGGCGAAGTCGGCCATCCCGGTGAGATTGCCTCTTCTTATCGCTTAGGGAGTTGATAAGTAGCCTGGGCTTTTAATCCAGCTATGTGGCGGAATGGTCGCCTGCGCCGGACAACGGCAACCGTTAAGTCCTACAACCGGATGGTTACGTCTGCATGCTCCGCTCTGCTGGCACCATCACGTGCAAACAGCGGAAGGCTGGCGGCTGGAGCAACCCGGGCCCGGCGTCCTGGTCTGGCGCGCCCCCAGCACAGGCAGAACGGATCGACGTATCAGTCCGGGTGCATCCCTCACGCGGGGCTGGCCTGGATCCCCCACGAATGGGAGACCGTCTCGCCCGGCTCGAGCACGATGAGGTCGTCACCGCTGACGAAGGCGTTGGGCGGGCACGTCATCGGCTCGATCGCGATCGCTTTCCTGTGGCGCTCGCCGCCCAGCTTGTCGCAGGTGAACACCTGAAGCCACTCGCAACCCTGGCCGGCCCACAGTGACACGCGCGATCCTCCCGAGCGCAGATGAGCCCACGCCCGGCCGTCGCTCTTCCGCCGCAGGCCGGTAAAGGCATGGTCAAGCTGAGTGCCGCCGATCGGCCGTGGGCGCCGGAAATCACCCTCGGTGCCCGCGACGTCCCGGACCGGGCCGGAAGGGATTCCGCGCTGATCCAGTGGCAGCCACCGCGTGGCGGGCAGCATCAGCTCCCACTCGTCCAGCGCCGCGGGGCCGGCGGTCAGATAAGGATGCTGCCCGAAGCCGTACGGTGCGGCCCGCGTGCCGCGATTGGCGGCCGAGATCGTGACCTGCAGGCCCGCGGCGGCCGTGAGCCGGTACTCGGCGGCGATCTCCAGGCTGAACGGGTATCCGGCGTAGCCGTGCGGGACATGCGTCAAAACCACCCGGTCCGGCTCGTGCCGTGTCAGTGCCCAGGCGGCGAACCGGGTGAGCCCGTGAATCGCGTTGCCGTTGCCCGTTTCGCTGATGTCCAGCTGGTAGTCGGCGCCCCGGAAGCGGTAACGCCCGTGGTCGACGCGGTTCGGCCACGGCGTGAGCAACTGCCCGTCGGCGGCCCACGGCAGCTCGTCCGGCTGGTAGCCCAGAATCACGGGTGAGCCGTCCTGGCTGAGTTCGCGCAGTCCGGCGCCCAGCCCAGTCACCACGGCACGGTATGTCCCGGCGGACAGATCGTACTGCTCGCCCGTGACCGGGACGCCTGACTCCTGGGCCGCCGGCCCGGCCGCGGTACCAGGAACGGGGGAGGCCGGGGGCAGCGTGTGCGGCGTCATGATTGTCATCCTGGCAGTGCGCGGTCGGCCCGCGCCAGGGCACAGAAACGGCAAGGAAGTGGGTCAGCGCACAGAGAGGGCGAGCGCAGCGCCGCATCCCGCCATCAGACCCCAGGTCAGGTCGGCTCCCGTGGCCCGGCCCGCGGTCAGCAGGCGCCGCGCCGCGGGCTCGGCCGGTTCCTCTCCCGCAAAGCCGCGCAGCACCGACGAGACCTCCTCGGCGGCCTGGCCGCGCGCGGCGCAGTGCAGCAGCGTGGCGGCCAGTACGGTGGTCCGCTGCCCGGCGTAACACGTGACCGCCGCACCGAGCCAGTCGGCGAGCCACACCGCCCGGGTTCCGCCGGCCATGGCGCCGCCCAGCAGACGGAGCGCGAGCAGCAGGCCACTGATCATGCTGTCCCCGCTCGGCGTCAGCCCGGGACCCAGGCCGACCAGGCTCTCGGCCAGTTCGACCGCGCCGGCGAGGTCACCGGCGGCGCAGCGGGCGGCAAGGGTGGCGGGCCCGTCATGGCCGTCCAGGCCGGGGCGGCCGCCGGCGGCCGCATACACCCGCGCCAGGGCCGCCAGCCCATGCTCAAGCCGCCCGCGGGACAGCGGGCCGAACACGGGACACGGATCCCACCAGCGGCGGACCTGGACGTCCATTCCGCTGACCAGCACGCGGTCGTTGCCCGCCCACGCTTCATCCCCCTCGCCCACCAGGCCGTACGCCGCCAGCCCGGCGAGGTCGGCCGCTGGTGAGCCGGCCGGCTCCACCTCCGGGGCTGGAAACTTCGCAGTGATCGCGTTCGGCAGGCAGAGCGCGCCGGGCGCGGTCAGCGCGATGACCTGCGGCTCACCGGCGTGCTCACCGAAGTCCACGTAGATGGCGTCCGGCAGGGCCGCGATGACGTGGCCGGGCTGGAGCGGCGAGCGCAGCAGGCGGTGCAACGCCAGGCTCGCCACCCCCGGCACGGCGCGCGGCAGTGATCTGGCTGGCGGGGTCCGCGGCGGCGCCGCGGGCTCACCCGGCGCGGAAGCCGGCCGGATTCGCGAATAAGCCATGTGCGATCGCCTTTGCCTAATGTGCGTCCCGCCGTCCACCGTACCGATCGGCGGAAACCGGGGAGAAGCCGGGCTGGACCATTAATAGCGAAACGTCATTCGGCAAATATTAACGAAATTCGCAAATAGCGAGAATAATGCTGGCTTTATCCGTGGGGTCCGGAGGAAAATAAGAATGATGCTCTTTACGGCATCTCATCTGTCCCGCGTAGCCGCTGCCAGCCGATCTGACCATCAATCTGGGCCTCGGCGGCTGGCGGGGAGTGCGGACTGAGCCGGCGGGGCTGCTTGGGGAGCGGGGGACCGTCAGCCCCGCCGACAATTGAACCCTAGCCGTCCCGGCCGCCGGAACGGAGCCCATTGATAAAGCATGTAAGAATTCTGACATGGTTGCGTTCAGTGAGCACACTGAACGCTTTTGCGGTCGTTGTGCTGAAGCATGATCCCCGTGATTACGGGAAGCCGCAGTGACCGGCACGCCGGACATAAGCGACAGGCCAGCCAGCACGCCAGAGAGACCGAAACCCGCAGTGAATGATCAGCGGCCCGATGCCGGGTAGCCGGGCTGCGCCGACCTGCTGCGGTGCCCCGGCGGGGCCGTCTGCGGCCCGAGGTGGCCGCTGCGGATGGCCTCGGCGGCCAGAATGCCGAAGAGGTAGAAGTACGCAGCTTCCTCGTCCTCGAAGAAACGAACCTCGTGCCGCGTCCGGTCAGCCGAACTGAACACCTCGTAGCCGCCTCTGGTGTGCACCAGGCACATGGCCCCGTCGACCTCGGCGTCCACCGCGTACGACGACTGCGGAATGGAAGCCTGGTCCAGGAGCTGGGAAAAGACCGACTGCGCGGTGACACGTGCCCGGCGGCCCGACCGCCGGCCGCTGTGGCGCCCCGCGTGCCCTGCCCCCCCGGCGGCGCTCGCAGCGTCCGCCGCCGTGGCCCCGTTCACAGCGGCCGGTTCGCGCGCCAGCGGGGGATTCTCATAGCCGTTCTTCCGGTGGCTGAACGGCGGTGAGCCATTGGCCCGCCCGCTGGTCGCCGGATCGGGCAGCCCGCTGCCGATGGCGAGCCGCGGCGGCGCGCTGTACCCGTTAGCGCCGTTGCCGCGGTACGCGTCCGCGCCGTTGGCGCTGTACGCGTCGCCGCTGTACCCGTTGGCCCCGTTGCCGCCGTACACGTTGGCGCCGGTCGGCGTGCTCCAGCGGCCCGAGTCCTGCGGGGTCGGAGAGCCGTGCCAGACCGCAGCCGCGTCCGGGGTCCGCTGGTGGCTGGTGGGGCGCACCATCTCGTTCGGTTCCCAGTCGGCCGCGTCCCGGGGGTCCAGCGCGGCGGGCCGCGCGTGCATGGGGCGCGCCGGACGCTCGTCCCAGGGGACCACCGGTGCGTCCCATTCACCGGAACTCTGCGGGTTCCAGGCCACCGTGTCCTGCGGATCCCAGCGGGGGGCCGGTTCCCAGCGCTCTACCTCGACCTCGCGCCGCCCGGGCGGCGCCGCCTCGCGCGTGTCCCAGCCGTCAGCCGTGTCCCGAGTGTCCCCCGTACTCCGGTAGTCGCGGGCACTCCGCAGGTCGCGGGCCGCCGCGTCGGCGATCTCTGCGGCGCTCCACCCGCCGGTGCCGCGGCCCGCGGTCCGGGCGTCCGCGGCGCTCCAGCCTCCGGTGTTCCGGCCCGCCGCCTCCGCGTCCGCGGCCCGGGCGTCCGCCGCGTTCCAGCTTCCGCTGTTCCGGCCTTCGACCGCGGCGACGTCGGCGGCGTTCCAGCTTCCGCTGTTCCGGCCTTGGGCCGCGGCGACGTCGGCGGCGTTCCAGCTTCCGCTGTTCCGGCTTTCGACCGCGGCGACGTCGGCGGCGTTCCAGCTTCCGCTGTTCCGGCCTTCGGCCGCGGCGACGTCGGCGGCGTTCCAGCTTCCGCTGTTCCGTGCCGCCCCGCGGGCGTTGCCGGCTTCTCGCGCCGCCCGTTCGGCTACTTCACGCGCGCCCCATGCGCCGGTGTCCGGCGCTTCCCAGCCGCCGGTGTCCCGGGCGCGCCAGCCGCCCCGGCCACGGGGGAACGGCCCGTCGGCTTGGTCACGCGGGTCCACGTCGCGCACGGCCGCCCAGGTACCGCTGTCCCGCGGGTCCTGGGCCTGCTCGTCACGCAGGTCCCAGCCGCCCGGCGCGTGCGGTCCCCGTGCGCCGGGCGCCCACGACGGCCCGGTGTCCACCAGTTCCCGCGGCGCACCGACGGCACGGAGCGGGCCGGTGTCGGGCGCGTCGCCGTAATCGCGCGGATTGGACGCCCAGGTCTCGCGGGGACCCGCGTCCCACGAGCCGGGCGGGCTGCCATCGTCCAGCACGGCAAGCTCGTATTCGCCGCGCTCTTCGCGCAGTTCCTGGATCTCCTGCCGCGGCACCACGACCTCGAACACGCCGCGATCCACTTCCCAGAAGCCGAGCCGCCGCGCCCGGTACAGGTCGCGGCCGAGGTAGGCGATGTGCACCCGGTCGCCCAGGTCATCGAGCAGCATGCAGCGCTCGCCGCGGTACCGCCCGATGGGGCGCGATTCCCACAGGGCGTCGATCTCCTCCACGCTGACGCGCTTGCGCCAGTGGCCCGACGAGGAACGGAAACCCAGTTCCTCGGGCGGCGGGCAGGCCGCGAACAGGGTCACCTCTTCGTCCGACGGCCCGACGCCCGCCTGATAGGACGCGCCCTGGAAGCTCGCCATGAGCCGGTATCGCATGCTCAGACCTCCCTCGCCGGCCGTCGCCAGGCCAGGCCGTCGAACCGGGCGATGAGATCATCGCCGCGCGCGGTGAGCCGGGATATCGAGGCGCCTACCGGGATAGGCATGGGATCGGTGTAGAACTCGGGGATGACACGGACGTGCGAGGTGGCCATCGTGGCGCGGGCCGACGGGGACAGCTCCTGCCAGCCGCCGCCCGGCTCACCGGGCCCCGAGGCCGCGACGTAGGTGTCCATCTCCCGCGCCAGCCAGGACAGGAAGTACACCTCCGGCATCTCGGCGGTGAATTCGGAGCCTTCGTAGCCGAGGCCGAGCGCGACGAAACATTCCGCCGGATCACGGAAAGCGACGTCGTGACCACGGTAAACGAATCCGGCGATGATGGAGCGCTGGCCGTTGAGATACGGACCCACCAGACGCGGTGGTATGACCTTCCGCATTGGCGTGCCCGGCGCGATGCTCATGCTCGGCTGCTCGGTCGGGGTTACCATGCCGCCGACACAGGAGCCGGCCGGTCAGGGGAGCGGCGTGTGCGGCGCACGCGGCGGAGGCGATCGCGTCCGCTCCGCGCGGCGGCACCGGGAGGGCACGCGACGGCCAGCCACCCAACCGCGAACCTCACCTGAAGCTCCTCTCCGCGTACCCCGGCCAAATCCCCGACGTTCACACCGGGAAAGAGGCCAATCTCTTCCCCGGTGGAGTGCTGTGCCGTTCATGAGAGTCCCATATCCCCATTGCGCTCTCAACTGATTCCGGTAATCACGTGACACTCATCCTGGTCAGGGTGGCAATAACAGCGCTCTATTACTAATCGGAGTCGTTCGGTTACAAAAAGCTAATTGATCACCAAGCGAAATTTACCGGGGAGCGCCCTCTTCTGCCGTGCCGTTAGAGACGATCTTGTGATAGGGCCTGCGGCGTGCGCAATTTCGGGAGTACGCCCTCATCGGGCGAAGAAAAACAGCCTTTGACCACATCCGCACCTCTATGGGTGCACCTGGGCGGTTCGCGGGCTCGCCGCCGCAGACGCCCCGGCCGCGCGAGCCGCGCGGCTGGAGCGGCTGGGGCGGCTGGGGCGGCGCGCAACCGGCGCACCGCGTAAGGTCAGAGCCGTGGCTGGGCTGAACTCCGGCAGCCGGCGCGTCGCCGGGGACGACGGGAGAGCGGATCCACGTCTCGCGGCCCTCCTCGCCGCCTACGCGGCCGGCCAGGAACCCGAAAGCGCCGTGCTGGCCGCGCTGTCCGGAGCGCGGCTGCTGATCCCGCTGGTCGAACGCGAAGCCAGCCCGGAGAAAGCCGGTCCCCCAGCACACGAAGCCCCCGCGCACGAAGCCCCCGCGCACGGTGCCCCCGCGCACGGTGCCCCAGCGCACGGTGCCCCGCGCACGGTGCCCCAGCGCACGGTGCCCCAGCGCACGGAGCCTGCTCGGCATCGAAGGAGATGGCCTTCCCCACCCTCATCGGGCGGGACGGCCGCCCGGCGCTACTCGCCTTCACCTCGCTGGATGCCCTGGTCCGCTGGCGGCCCGGCGCGCGTCCCTTCCCGGCCCCGGCCGCGCAGGTGTGGGGCTCGGCCGTCGGCAGTCAGTGCGCCGTGGTGATCGACGTGGCGGGGCCGGTCCCGCTCGCGGTCGACGGCGCCCGGCTGCACGCCCTGGCGCACGGCGAACCCCCGCCCGCCCCACAGCATGATCCCGACGTGCAGGCCCAGGTGGCCGACGTCCTCGCCGCCCAGCCCGCCATTGTCGGCGTCCGGCTAGCCGGGGGAACGGAGGGCACGGACCTCGCGGTCCGCCTGGAGTTCCGTCCCGGTGATACGGCGCCGCCGGTGCAGGGCGTGGCCGAGGCGATCGCGGCCCGGCTCGCCGGGCGGCTGCGCCGCGGGATCGAGGTCTCGGCGGTCCCCGCCCGCGCTGCGGGCCCGCCCGGATGACCTCCTGGCCGGGGGCGGTGATCGCGGGCGCGGTCGGCCTGCTGATCGGTGGTTACGTCACCGTGCTCATCGAACGGGTCCCCGCGTCGCGCACGATCTCCGGCTCCTTCGGCGAGCTGACCCGGCACCCGCTGGGGGAGTGCCCGCACTGTGCCGCCGGGCTGGCCGCCCCGGACATCGTCCCGCTGCTCGGCTGGGCCCGGACGGGCGGCGCCTGCCGGTACTGCGGCGAGGCGTATGGGGCCTGGCACCCGGCCGCCGAACTGCTCACCGCGTTTCTCTTTGCCCTGCTCGGGCTGCGCTTCGGCGTCAGCCCGGTGCTGCCCGCGTATCTCTATCTGGCCGCAGTGGCCGTCGCGCTCGCCTTCATCGACGTCGCGCACCGGCGGCTGCCCGACATGCTCACTCTGCCGTCCTACCTGGTGGCGTTCGCGTTGCTGGGCGTGGCCACCCCGTTCACCCGGCACGGCGCCAGCCACCTCATCCACGCCTTCATCGGGCTGGCCTGCGCGTCGGCCTTCTACCTGATCCTCGCGCTGGTCTATCCGGCCGGCATCGGCTGGGGCGACGTCAAGCTGTCCGGCCTGCTCGGCCTGTACCTCGGCTGGATCGGCCCCGCCGCGCTCGTCCTGGGCGTGGCCGCGGGGTTCGTGCTGGCCGCCGTGGCGGGCGTCGGGCTCATCGTGGCGGGCAAGGCGACCCGCAGGTCCCAGATCGCGTTCGGCCCGTTCATGCTGGCCGGCGCGATCGCGGTGATCGTATCCCTGGGGTCTGCGGGTTCCTGATCGACGCTACGCGCGCCCTCGAGCCGAACGTGTGCAATAAGGGCTGCCCCAGCAGCCCTTATTGCCCACGAACGCTGTTCGATGATCGTTTCGGGGGAGCGGGCAGGCGGCCAGGCGGCCAGGCGGGCGGGCGGCCAGGCGGGCGGACGGGCAGGCGGCCGGGCGGGGCTGGGCACCTGCCGCCTCAGCTCACCGACCGCAGTGCCCCTGTTCGACCTGCACATGGTGCACGCGGTGACGGGCGCTGCACCCGCCCGATCCCGCGCGGGAGTGATCGGCGCGCACATAGGATCGGGGGCATGCTTCGCTGGCTGACCGCGGGTGAATCGCACGGGCGCGCGCTCGTGGCCATCTGCGAGGGAGTACCCGCAGGCGTGCGGGTGAGCACCGACGACATCACCGCCGCGCTGGCCCGCCGCCGGGCCGGTTACGGCCGGGGTGCCCGGATGAAGTTCGAGCAGGACGAGGTCGAGCTCACCGGCGGGATCCGGCACGGGGTGACGCTCGGCGGCCCCGTCGCCATCCGGATCGGCAACACCGAATGGCCGAAGTGGCAGACGGTCATGTCCCCGGATCCGGTCAGCCCCGAGGAGGTCGCGGACCTCGCGCGCAATGCCCCGCTGACCCGGCCCCGCCCGGGACACGCGGACCTGGCCGGCATGCAGAAGTACGGCCACGAGGACGCGCGGCCGGTGCTGGAGCGCGCCAGCGCGCGGGAGACCGCGGCCCGGGTCGCGCTGGGCGAGGTCGCGCGGCTGCTGCTGCGCCAGGCGCTCGGCGCGGAGGTCCTCAGCCACGTGGTGGCGCTGGGCGGCCTCAGCGCGCCGGATGACCTGCTGCCTGCCCCCGACGACGCGGCCCGCATCGACGCGGACCCGGTGCGCTGCGCCGACCCGAAGACGAGCGCCGCGATGGTGGAGGAGATCGACGCCGCCCGCGCGGACGGCGACACCCTCGGCGGGGTGGTCGAGGTGCTGGCCTATTACCTGCCGCCCGGCCTGGGCAGCTTCACGCACTGGGACCGGCGGCTCGACGCCCGGCTGGCCGCCGCCATCATGGGCATCCAGGCGATGAAGGGCGTCGAGATCGGCGACGGCTTCACCACCGCACGCCGCCGCGGCTCGCAAGCCCATGATGAAATCGAAACGGGCCCGGATGGCGTCCGCCGGCGGACCAACCGCGCGGGCGGCGTCGAGGGCGGCATGAGTAACGGCGAAGTGCTCCGGGTCCGCGCCGCGATGAAGCCCATCTCCACGGTGCCCCGCGCGCTCGACACGATTGACGTGCAGACCGGCGAGCCCGCCAAGGCGATCAACCAGCGCAGCGACGCGACCGCCGTACCCGCGGCCGGCGTGGTCGCCGAGGCGATGATCGCCCTGGTGCTGGCCGACGCGGTGACGGAGAAGTTCGGCGGCGACTCGGTCACGGAGATCCGGCGCAACGCCCGCGCCTACGTCGATGCGCTGGTGATCGCGTGACGGAAACCGGCACCGGGCGCCCCCTGGTGGTGCTGATGGGGCCGCCCGCGGCGGGCAAGACGGTCGTGGGGCAGATGCTGTCGGGCCGGCTGGGCGCCGCGTTCGTCGACACCGACGCCGAGATCGCGGCGGCGGCTGGCAAGCCCGTCGGTGACATCTTCGTCGACGACGGCGAGCCGGCGTTCCGCGAACTGGAGCGCGCCGCCGCCGGGCGGGCCCTCGCCGCCGGCGGCGCGGTGGTCGCCCTGGGCAGCGGCGCGGTCCTCGACCCGGCCGTGCAGGCCCTCCTGCGCGGGCAGCCCGTGGCCTACCTGGCGGCCGGCTTCCCGGCGATCGCGCGCCGCCTCGGCCTGGACCGGCCGCGCGTCATCCTCCCCGGCAACCCGCGCGGCCGGCTCCGCACGATGCTGGAGGAACGCCGTCCCGTCTACGAGCGGCTGGCCGCGTTCACCGTCCCGGCCGACGATCTCGCCCCGGAGGAGATCACCGACGAGATCGCGACCTGGCTGGAGAACACGGGCGGAACCACGGAATGACGGTCACGCGTATCCCCATCGGCGGCGACCATCCCTACGAGGCCGTGGTCGGCGCCGGCGTGCTCGGCGAACTGCCCGGCCTGGTCGGGGAGAAAGCCGGCACCGTCTTCGTGGTCTACGCGGCCAGCGTCAGTCACGTCGCGCACCCGGCCTGCCGCGCGCTCGAGGACGCCGGCTACCGCGTGCTGGCCGAGCCGGTGCCGGACGGCGAGGCGGCCAAGCAGATCACGGTCACGGCCGGGCTGTGGTCCCGGCTGGCCGCCGCGCGGGCCGGCCGGGCCGACGTCATCGTCGGGATCGGCGGGGGCGCCGTGACCGACCTGGCCGGGTTCGTGGCGGCGACCTGGCTGCGCGGGGTCCGGGCCGTGCTCATCCCCACCACCCTGCTCGGCATGGTCGACGCCGCGATCGGCGGCAAGACCGCGATCGACATCCCGGAGGGCAAGAACCTGGTCGGGGCGTTCCACGCGCCCGCCGGGGTGCTGGCCGACCTGTCCGTGCTGGAGACGGTGCCGCGCGCCGACTACGTGGCCGGGCTGGCCGAGATCATCAAGGCGGGGTTTGTCGCTGACCCGGTCATCCTGGACCTGGTCGAGGACGACCCGGCGGGGGCCACCGTGCCGCACGGCCGGCACACCCGGGAGCTGATCGAGCGGGCCATCCGGTTCAAGGGGCAGGTGGTGGCGGCCGATTTCCGTGAGGCCGGCCCGCGCGAGACGCTCAACTACGGCCACACCCTCGGCCACGCGATCGAGCGCGCCGAGGAATACCGGTTCCGGCACGGCGACGCGGTAGCGATCGGGATGGTCTACGCCGCCGAGCTGAGCCGGCTGTCGGGCCGCCTTGACGGCAAGACCGTGGCCCGGCACCGCAGCGTGCTCACCTCGGTCGGGCTGCCCACCGCCTACCGGCCCGACGTGTGGCCGGACCTGCGCACCGCGATGGCGGTCGACAAGAAGGTGCGCGGCGCCCAGTTGCGGTTCGTGATCCTGGAGGACCTCGGCCGCCCCGCGGTGCTCACCGGGCCGGCCGAGGAACTGCTGGAGCAGGCGTACCTCGAGGTATCCGGATGATCGTGCTCGTGGGCTTCATGGGCGCGGGCAAGACCACGGTGGGCCGGCTGCTGGCGGGCCAGCTCGGGCTGCCGTTCCTGGACGCCGACACGGTGATCGAGGAGCGGGCCGGCTGCCCGGTGCCGCAGATCTTCGCCGACCGCGGCGAGCCGGGGTTCCGCGCGCTGGAGCACGAGACCATCGCCGGGCTGCTCGGCGGGCCGGACGCCGTGCTCGCGCTCGGCGGCGGCGCGGTCGAGCACGCCGGGACCCGCCGCCTGCTGCTCGCCGCGAACGTGGTCTACCTGCACGTCCCGTACGCCGGCGCGATGGCCCGGGTGGGCGGCGACGCCGGGCGCCCGATGCTGCGCCGGCCCGGCCTGGCCGACCTCTACCAGCGCCGGCTGGCCGCCTACGAGGCGGTCGCGACGCACACCGTGCCCACCGATGGCCGCCGGCCCGCCGACGTCTGCCGCGACATCGCGCGGGCGCTGGGCGTTAACGTTCCTTTATCAGGTTTCAGCCGGACGGAAGGTGCGGGGCATGCGGATCGGGATGTCGCTCAACTACGCCGGGGGCTTCGCCGAGACGGTCACGGAGCTGGCCGATTACGAGAAGGCCGGCCTGGGCATCGTCTTCGTCCCCGAGGCCTACAGCTACGACGCGGTCAGCCAGCTCGGCTACATCGCGGCGAAGACCGAGCGGCTGCAGATCGCCTCCGGGATCTTCCAGCTGTACTCGCGCACCCCGGCGCTGACCGCGATGACCGCGGCCGGGCTGGACTACGTGTCGAACGGCCGGTTCACGCTCGGCGTCGGCGCCTCCGGCCCGCAGGTGATCGAGGGCTGGCACGGCGTGCCCTACGACGCGCCGGTGGGCCGGACCCGGGAGCTCATCGAGATCTGCCGGATGGTCTGGCGCCGGGAGCGGCTCAGCTACGACGGCAGGTACTACCAGCTCCCGCTGCCTCCCGATCGGGGTACCGGGCTCGGCAAGCCGCTCAAGCTGATCAACCACCCGGTGCGCGAGCGCATCCCGATCATGGTCGCCGCCGTCGGCCCGAAGAACGTGGCGCTCGCTGCCGAGCTGGCCGAGGGCTGGCAGCCGTTCTTTTACCTGCCCGAGAAGGCCGCCCAGGTGTGGGGCGGCCCGCTGGCCGAGGGGATGGCCAAGCGGGCCCTCGGCCCGCTGGACGTAGTGGCCCAGGCCCCGTTGATGATCGGTAACGATGTGACGGCCTACCGCGACCTGGCCCGGCCCTTCTTCGCGCTCTACATCGGCGGGATGGGCGCGCGCGGCAAGAACTTCTACAACACCCTGGCCCGCCGCCTGGGCTACGAGGCCGAGGCCGAGCAGATCCAGGACGCCTACCTGGACGGCCGGAAGGAGGACGCGGCGGCCCTGGTCCCGGCGGACCTGCTGGAGCTGACCTCGTTGATCGGCCCGGAAGGCTACGTGCGGGAGCGGCTCGCCGCGTTCCGCGAGGCCGGGGCGACCACGCTGACCGTCACCCCGCTGGCGCCCACGCACGCGGACCGGGTCCGCCTCATCGAGCAGGCCGCCGACCTCGCCGCCTAGGATCTGCCCGGCCGTACGAGGAGGTTGGGGAGCACATTCAGCGCTATTCACTGACTATGCTCCCCAACCGCCCGACCGCGCGGCCGGGCCGGATACTTTGGGGCATGCCGGAAATCCATGCCGCCCGCCGGGCCCGGGCGCAGGCCAAGGTCGCGGCGCTGGACGCCGACGCGGTCCTGGTCACCTCGCCGCCGAACGTCCGCTACCTCACCGGGCTGGCCAGCTCGAACGCCGCGCTGCTGCTGCCCGCGGACGGCCGCGGCGTGCTGGCCACCGACTCCCGGTACGAGCTGGCCGCCCGGCGTGACTGCCCCGACCTGGATCTGGCGATCGGGCGGTTCATCGAGCAGCTGCTGACCGGGGAGATGACCCGCCGCGGGATGCGCATGGTCGCGTTCGAGGCCCACGAGATGACGGTCGAACGCCATCTCGACCTCGCGTCCGCGGGCATCCCCCTGGTCCCGTTCGGGCGGGGGATCGAGGAGCTGCGGATGGTCAAGGACGCCACGGAACTGGAGCTGCTCGCCGCCGCCTGCCGGATCACCGCCCAGGCCTTCGCGGACGTGCTGCCGCGGATCCGGCCGGGGCTGTCCGAGCGGGCGCTGGCCGGGGAGCTGGACCACCGGATGGCCGAGCTGGGCGCGGAACGGCCCGCGTTCGACACGATCGCCGCCAGCGGCCCGAACGGCGCGATCCCGCACCACGCACCGGGGATGCGGCCGCTGCGCCGGGGCGACCTGATCACGATGGACTTCGGCGCGTGCTACGCCGGCTATCACGCGGACATGACCAGGACCGTCGCGCTCGGCGAGCCAGCCGGCTGGCAGCGTGACCTCTACGAGCTCGTCGCGGCGGCGCAGCGGGCAGGCTGCGCGGCGGCCCGGCCGGGGCCGGCCTGCGCGACGTGGACGCGGCCGCCCGGGACCTGATTTCCGCAGCCGGGCACGGCGAGCATTTCCAGCACGGGCTCGGCCACGGGGTGGGGCTGGAAGTCCACGAGGCACCGCTGATCGGGTACGGAAGTACGGGTAAACTAGAGGATCGTGTTCCGGTAACCGTCGAGCCCGGTGTCTACCTACCCGGCCGGGGCGGTGTCCGGATCGAGGATGTCCTTATCGTTGGGGTCGGCGCGCCCGATGACGAGCCCAATAATGGGCAGAGCGCGCCGGCGGCCCAGGCTCTTACGACGACCACTAGAGAACTGCTCGCGCTGTAGCGGGCAGCAGGAGACGGCAGACGTGGCGACCACGAACGACCTGAAGAACGGCATAACCCTGAACCTCGACGGCAACCTGTGGACCGTCGTGGAGTTCCAGCACGTTAAGCCCGGCAAGGGCGGTGCGTTCGTGCGCACCAAGCTGAAGAACGTGCTGACCGGCAAGGTGGTCGACCGGACCTTCAACGCCGGCGTGAAGGTGGACGTCGCTAACGTCGACAAGCGCGAGATGCAGTACCTCTACCGCGAGGGTGAGGACTTCGTCTTCATGGACACCCAGGACTACGACCAGCCCCGGGTGCCCGCCGCCACCGTCGGCGATGCCGCCAACTACCTGCTCGAGGAGCAGATGGTGACGGTCGCGTTCAACGACGGCGTGCCGCTCTACGTCGATCTGCCCGCCGCTGTCGAGCTGACGGTCAGCGCCACCGATCCCGGCCTGCAGGGCGACCGCTCCACCGGCGGCACCAAGCCCGCAAAGCTGGAGACCGGCGCCGAGATCCAGGTACCGCTGTTCATCTCCACCGGTGAGAAGATCAAGGTCGACACGCGCACCGGCCAGTACCTCGGCCGCGCCTGATGGCCCGGTATGCCATGACCCTGGGCGGGAGCGCGGGTGAGGAGCGCGGTGCCCGCTCGGAGTAAGGCCCGCAAGCGCGCACTGGACCTGCTGTTCGAGGCTGAGGTACGCGACGAGCCGGTAATCAGCCTGATGACGGAGCGCGAATCGATGGGCGCCGAGGGTGGCCCGCCCGTCCCGGAGTACGCGGCCGAGCTGGTACGTGGCGTGCAGGCGCACCGGGAGCGGATCGACGAGCTGCTCAGCGCGCACGCGGTCGGCTGGACGCTGGACCGGATGCCGGCCGTGGATCGCAACATCCTGCGGATCGGCACCTACGAGCTGCTCTGGGCGGATGACGTGCCCGACGGGGTGGCGATCAGCGAGGCGGTACAGCTCGCCCGGGAGCTGTCCACCGACGCGTCCCCGTCGTTCGTCAACGGCCTGCTCGCCCGGCTGCTCGAGCTGAAGCCGACCCTGCAGGGGCTCTAGGCCGCGGCGAACCGGACCCGCAGGCCGCACTTGCGGACCACGGAGTAGAACCACAGCGCCGACAGTCCCGCGCCGACGACCACGGCGGCGACCGTGAGGGCCGTGGTCAGCAGCAGGAACAAGGTGGCAGGCTCGGTCACCATCATGACCGAGAACCCCACCGTCAGCAGGAAGAACAGGCCCGCCCACAGCCACGTGGCGCCCTGGAAGAACCGGTGCAGCGCGGGGTGGTGGGTGGACGGCTGGCGGAGCGCCACGACCTCCGCGGCGAGCTGCGCGATCAGTGGCTTGCGGGTCGGGGCGGTCCGCGCGAACAGCACCGCCATGGCCAGGTTGGCCAGCGGGAACTGCAGCAGGAAGAAGAACACGTTGCCGGTGCTGACCACCATGGCGGCCTGCACCGTCATCACCAGCGCTGAGATCGTGACCAGCCCGGGAACGCTGCCGGTGAGCACCTTGCGGACGATGGCGACCAGCCACAGCACCGCGGCCGCGGCGATCATGGCGGCGTTCCGCCCGGCGAGTTCCTGGCCGATGACGTAGCCGACGCCCGGCAGCCCCACCGATTCGGTGAGGTTCCAGACCACCGTCCGCATGAGCCGGCCGGGGCGCGGCAGCTCGAGGTGCTCAGCCATGGCCCAGAGAATACGTGCTGAGGCTGAAGACAACCCCCATAACTCATGAAGGTGTCCGGAGTCCGTTAGAAATAGGCGGCCGGCCTCGGGAAACGCTTCGGGCTTTGCTTTCCGGGGCGTGTCGGCCGCCAGGTGCTGGTATATGCCCGGCCGCCTCGTGGCCCGGCCGCCGGGCGGCGAAGGGTATCTCCCGCGCGTGCCGCGGCAGGCCGGCCCGCGCGACCTCCCGACATTGCCTGCGCTACCTCCCGACATTGTCGGTGGGCGGCACTAGATTGAAGCCATGTCGCGAGGAGGCGGGGCCGTGGGCGGTGACGAGCGCGTGGCTGTAGGCCGGCGTGAGGGCGCGCGGGCGTCCGTCGTCTGGGACGTGCTGCGCGGCGTGCTGACGGAGCGGGCGGCCGGTACCGGCCGGGACCGGCTGGACGTCATCGACGCCGGCGGCGGGACCGGCGGCTTCGCCGTGCCGCTGGCCGCCCTGGGGCATTCGGTCACGGTGGTGGACCCGAGCCCGGACTCGCTGGCGGCCGCGCAGCGCCGCGCCGCCGAGGCGGACGTGCGGATCAGCGCCGTCCAGGGGGACGCCGCGGGCCTGGACAGCGTGGTCGGCGAGAGCGCCGCCGACCTGGTGATCTGCCACAGCGTCCTCGAGTACGTCGACTCACCGGCCGACGCCCTGGCCGCCATCGCCCGCGTGCTGCGGCCCGGTGGCACCGTGAGCGTGCTGACCGCCAGCGTCGCCGCCGCCATCCTGCACCGGGCGGTCTCGGGCCGGTTCGCCGACGCCAGGGCACTGCTGGACGGCGCGGCCGGCCCGGGGGACCCGGGAGGCCCGCCCGGCGTACCGCGCTACTTCACGTTGCCCGGCCTGACCGCGCTGATCGAGGGGGCGGGGCTCCGGCCCGGCGCCGCGCACGGCGTCTCGGTCTTCGCGGATCTCGTGCCCAGCGTCCTCGTGGACGCCGATCCCGGGGCCGCGGAGGCGCTGCGCGCGCTGGAGACGTCGGCCGCCACGTACCCGCCGCTGCGCGACATCGCCACCAAGCTGCACGTGCTGGGATTCCGCTGACCATGAGCGGGCCCGGGCCTGCCGGAGGCGAGCCGGCCGACGACACGGGCTGCCCCATCCTGCACGTCGACATGGACGCCTTCTACGCCAGCGTGGAGCTGAGAGAACGGCCCGATCTGGCCGGCCAGCCGGTGATCGTCGGCTCCCCGAGCGGGCGGAGCGTCGTCCTGTCGGCGTCCTACGAGGCGCGGAAGTTCGGGGTACGTTCCGCGATGCCGTGTGCGTCGGCCCGGCGGCTGTGCCCGCAGGCGGTCTTCATCCCGCCCCGGCACTCCGTGTACAGCGCGGTCTCCAAGCAGGTCATGGCGGTATTCCGGTCGGTCACCCCACTGGTGGAGCCGCTCGCCCTCGACGAGGCGTTCCTCGACGTCTCCGGCGCGCAGCGGCTGCTCGGCTCCCCGGCGAGGATCGGCGCCGCGATCCGCCGGCAGGTCGAGGCCGAGCAGGGGGTGACCTGCTCGGTGGGCATCGCGCCGTGCAAGTTCGTCGCCAAGATCGCCTCCGTGCACTGCAAGCCGGATGGCCTGCTGGTCGTGCCGCGCGACCGCGTGCTCGGCTTCCTGCACCCGCTGCCCGCCGCGGCGCTGTGGGGGGTGGGCGCGCGCACCGGGGAGGTCCTGGCCCGGCTCGGGCTGCGCACGGTGGGTGACATTGCTCATGCTCCGCTGGCCACGCTGCAGCAGGCCCTGGGCACGGCGGCCGGCTCCCACCTGGCCGCGCTGGCGTGGGGCCGGGACAGCCGCCCGGTCACCCCGCACGCCCCGGACAAGAGCATCGGCGCCGAGGAGACTTTCTCCGCCGACGTCAGCGATCCGGACGTGATCCGCCGTGAGCTGCTCCGGCTGTCCGAGCGGACCGCCCACAGCCTGCGAGAATCCGGCTGGGTGGCGCGGACGGTGACGGTGAAGCTCCGGCTGGCGAATTTCACGACGATTACGCGGTCCCGGACCCTGGCCGAGCCGACCGATCTGGCCCGTAAGATCTACGCCACCGCGTGCGCCCTGCACGAGGGCTCTGGCCTGGACGCGCATGCCCGGCTGCGGCTGGTGGGCGTCCGGGCGACCGGGCTTGGCCCCGCCTCGTCCGCCGCGACCCAGCTGGCGTTCGGCGACCGGCCGTCCGGCTGGCGGGAGGCGGAGCGGGCGATGGACCAGATCACGCAGCGGTTCGGCACCGGTGCCGTCCGTCCCGCGGCGCTGGTCACCAAGGACGATGCGGAGCTTTGAACACCAGAGAGGTTCGTGTGAACAACGCAGGAAAACCTGCGTGTGCCCGCAGCCCCGGCCACCCTTCCACCGCGCCCGTTCCGGCTCGTATTCTGGAGGTGGGTCGGGGAAGGCCGGTGGCTGTCACCAAACCCCTGATCCTGCGCGCAAGGTTCCATGGGAGGCGTCGTGCCGCTCTCTGAGCATGAGCAGCGTCAGCTCGAGCAGATCGAGCAGGCGCTATACAGCGAGGATCCGAAGTTTGTGCATGCGGTTCGCTCCAGCGACCCGCGGGTGCACTATAAGCGCCGGGCCTATCAGGCCGCGGCCGGATTCGTGCTGGGTGTCGGACTGCTGCTCGGCGGGGTCATATCCCAGTACATCTGGGTGGGCGTCGCGGGCTTCGTGGTCATGCTCGTCTGCTGTATGTGGTGGCTGACCAGCTGGCGGCACATCAACGCGATGTCGGCCAAAGCGCTCGACCCGTCCCGGGCGAAGGCCTCCTCCCGCCGCCGGCGCCGCCCGCAGAAGAAATCGGGCGCGGTGCCCAGCCCGGGCATGATGGAACGCCTGGAGGAGCGGTGGCGGCGCCGCCAGGAGGGCGGCTGACGTCGCGGCCTTTGCGCGCACGGCCTCTGCCTTACCTCTAGCGCGTTACCTCTAGCGCGGTCCTTGGGCCAGCCTCACGGCCGCGGTCCTCGGACCAGCCCCTACGGCGTGCGCGCCTGCGCGTTCCGTGACCCGGCCGGCCACATGCTGCGGTTCAGCCAGCCGAGGTAGGCGCCGCTTTGGGTGCCTCGCCCGAGCGCGGATGCGGGGAACAGCCGGGCCCGCCACCGGGTCTGGCGGTCCACCGACGCCGCCAGACCGCGCCGGACCAGGTCCAGGTCGGCGCGCGTGGGCGGGACCGTGCTCGGGGCGCCGGCGTAGCTGGCGCGCTCTTCCGCGAGGGCTACGCGGCGCAGCGCCGCGGCCGCGCCGGGCTCCAGGACGCACTCCGTCGCGATCCGCTGCGCGGTCGTGCGCGGCGACTCGCTGGGCGGCCGCCGGACGCGGTAGTCGGCCAGATCGTCGAGCACCTCGCGCCAGGCCGCGTGCGCGCGGGCGGCGTCACCGGTCCGCCGCAGCCGGCTCCGCCGCCGCACGGACCGGCTGGCCCACGGCGCGATCGCCGCGGCGGCCGCCACGGCGAGCACCGCGATGCCCACCGGCTCGACCGGGAACCCGCCCCTGGCGGTGACCGTGGTCGAGCCGGACCCGTCACCGGCCAGCGCGCGGTCGTGCGGGTTGACGCCGGACGAGTTTGACCCGGTGGATCCGGTGGTCCCCTGGCTGGGCAGCGGGCTGGCGGACTGGCCGGCACCGCCGCCTGGCGCCTGCGGGACGCTGTAGGTGGGCGGGATCGCGGTGCCCTGGCCGCCGCTGCCGGCGGGCGTGGGCTCGAACCGCAGCCAGCCCGATCCCTGGAAGTACAGCTCCGGCCACGCGTGCGCGTCGCTGGTCCGGACCGCCCAGGTGCCGAAACCCGTCGATGTGCCGGACGTGAAGCCCACCGCCACCCGGGAGGGGATACCCAGCAGCCGGGCCAGCACGGCCATCGCGAACGCGAACTGCTGGCAGTAGCCGCGCTTGCTGACGGTGAGGAAGTGGCTGAGGCCCGATGCGTTCGCCGGCGCGGTGGCGTTCAGGCTGTAGGTGAAGCCGCCCCGCAGGGTGAACCACTGCTGCAGCGCGACGGCCTTGCCGTACGGGGTGCTCGCGCCGGCGGTAACCGTCCTGGCCAGCGCGGCCAGTGGCCGGAACGCCGCCGGGACGTTCAGGTACTGGTCGGCGATCGCGGCCAGCGGCGCCGGCGCCTTGTTCAGCTGCGCCGCCGTCGGGGAGATCTCATCGCTGCTCACCGTGTATGACAGGCCGGACAGCGAGGTCCCGAAGCCGAGCACCATGGCCGTGCCGACGTCCTCCACCCAGTGCCCCGCGACGTTGATCCGGGTGGCCGGGTACGGCACGGGCAGGAAGGTGACCCCCGAGGTGGAGCTCGCCGTCCCGTTCCGGATGCTGATGTGCGTGGTCACGCCGGAGTGATCCGCTTTGGTCAGGCCTTGCGGGGACGGCAGCTTGCCCGCCGCGGAGGCGGTCGGCCCCCCGCCGCCGCCCATCGTCCACTGCGTGGTGGACAGGTTGCCCAGCACGTACATCTGCAGGTACTGCGGGACGGGGTCGGTGGTCCGGTAGGTCAGGACCGTCGACGGCTGGCTTTCCTTCAGGTCCTGGGTCATCGTCGCGAGCGGGTTCGGCACCGCCGCCCCGTTCCCGGTGCCCAGCGCCGTCCCGGCCGGCCCGAAGATGTTGACGTGCGCGGGGAACATGCGGTTGACGCGGAGACCGGGCACGAAGAGCGGGACGCACAGCGCGACCACGATGGAGGCCATCCCGACCCGCCGGCCCGTCATCGTCAGCGACCGGGCCGCGTCCGGTGGCCTGGCCACCCCCGTCGGCTCCAGCGATCCCGCCCGGAAGGAGCCTTCGGTGCGCCAGAGGCCGACCGTCCGCCCCCACAGCCGGATTCGCTCCCGGCCGTCGGCGGCCAGGATGAGCAGGTATCCAGCCGTGCCCGCGCAGAACACGACCGTGGTGCCGAACCCGTTGCGGGTGGCCGGCGTCGTCGTGGGCACGATGAACAGGGCCAGCAGCGGCAGGCCGGCCACCGCCGAGCTGCGCAGCCGGACCGCCAGCGTGTCGGTGGCCAGCGCGGCCAGCGCGATTCCGGCGGTCGACAGCAGCAGCAGGCCCGGCGTCGGCGGGACCGGCGGCGAGAACCGGTCCGCGTCGGCCATGCCCTGCAGGCCCAGCTGCCACAGGTAGCTCAGCGAGGAGGGCGTGGGCACCACCGCCAGCCACGAGCGCGAGGCCGCGAACACCACGTTCAGGTAGATCGCCACGGCGGCCAGGCGGACGGCGAGGTCGGCGATGACCGGCAGCGGGCGCCGCTGGGTCGCCAGGCCGATGGCCGCCACCACGGTGATGGCCCCCAGCCCGGCCCAGAACCACTGCGGGCCGTCGAACAGAACGTAGAGGGAGGTCGACGCGAGGGCCGTGCCCGTGGCCGCGGCCAGCGTCAGCCGGTAGTTCATGAGGTGCCCCCCGCCCGCGTCCGTGGCACCGGGGGAGCTTCGGCGCTGACCATGCGGCGGAACAAGCCGGCCCCCGCCGGGCTGTGCAGTTCCCGCCACGCGTCGGCCAGCGACGTGCCGGCCGTGACGACTGCGACCCGCCACCCCGCCGCGATGAGGATGTCGGACGCGGGCCGCCCCGCCTCCCCGTCCGGCCCGCCGAACAGCAGCGCCATGGACGGGGTCGTGCCCTGGTGACACACGGCGAGCAGCCGGGCCTGGGCGGGGGACATGAACCCGCACACCGCGATGACCTGCCCGCGGCTGCTGGCGCGCAGCGTCGCCACCCCCCGGCCGAGATCGGTGTTGCGGGATGGCTGGATCACGGCCAGCCTTTCCAGCAGCGATTCCGCGGCCGGCCCGGCGGGCGTGACCTCGCCGGAGTCGGTGACCAGCCGCATCTCGATGCCCTGCCCGGCCAGGTGGGCGCCGATCGAGGCCACCGCGCTGACCGCGGCTTCGAACGGCGATCCGGGCCCGGAGCCCAGGTACGCTCGCCGCCGGGTGTCGATGAGCAGTAGCGCGCGGTTGTGCCACTGCTGCTCCTCGCGGCGGACCATCAGTTCCCCGTACCGCGCGGTGGACCGCCAGTGCACCCGGCGCAGCTCGTCGCCGTCCCGGTAGGCCCGCGGGGCGATGTCGTCCTCGCCGGCCGCCGCGACGGTGCGCATGCCGCTTTCGCCGTCGCCGAGCCGGCTGCCGGGGATCGCGACCCGGGGCAGCGGCACGATGTCCGGCGTGACCACCAGCGTGCTCTTGGTCGCGAACGAACGGCCGATCGACACCAGGCCGAACACGTCAGCCACCCGGATCTGCAGCGGGCCGATCGTGTATTTTCCCCGCTTGTCCATCTGGACCTGGTGGGTCAGGTCGCGGCTGCCGCTGGCCTCGATGGCCCCGAGCACGAAACGGGGCCGCGCGACCCCGGAGTGCTGGCCGAGGTCCTCGGCCAGCAGCAGCCCGGTGCGGAGCCGGGAGACGTTCGACAGCCGGATGTGCACCTCGGCCGGCTGCCCGGCCGGCACCCGGCGCGGCTGGACCTGGCGGGTGCAGGACAGCCGGTACCGTGCCCGCGTGGCGACCACCGCGGACAGCAGCGGGAGCATGATCAGCAGGACGCCGATGCGCAGCAGGTCGGCCTCGTCCAGGGCGAAGCCGCACACGACCGCCGCGCACCCCACGGCCAGGAACGTTTTGCCCCTGGTGGTCAGCGCGTTGATCAGTGCCCGCATGACGGTCCTTCGCATCCTCGCCCGGTCGCGGCGGCCCGCCGGTCAGCGCCGCGTCGGCAGCGGCAGCCGCGCGACGATGCCGGCCAGCACCTGTTCCGGCAGCTGGCCCGCGACGAGGGCCTCGGGGGTGGGCAGCAGCCGGTGCGCCAGCACCGGGACGGCCAGGGCCTGCACGTCGTCCGGTATCACGTAGTCGCGGCCGTCCAGCGCGGCCCAGGCACGGCTGGCGCGCAGCAGATGGAGCGTCGCCCGCGGGGACGCCCCCAGCCGCAGGTCCTCGTGCGAGCGGGTGGCGTTGACCAGGGTGATCACGTACTGCTTGAGCAGGTCGGAGACGATCACGCCGCGGACCGCCGCGGCCAGTTCGCGCACGTCGTTGGCGTGCGCCACGGGCTTGACGTCGTCCAGCGGGGACGCCGACCCATGGGTATCGATCATCTCCAGTTCCGCGGCCGCGGTCGGGTAGCCGATGGAGATGCGCGCGGTGAAGCGGTCGCGCTGGGCCTCGGGAAGCGGGTAGGTCCCTTCCATCTCCACCGGGTTCTGCGTGGCGATCACCATGAACGGCGATTCCAGCGGGAAGGTGGTCCCGTCGACCGTGACCTGCCCTTCCTCCATGCTCTCCAGCAGCGCGGACTGGGTCTTGGGGGAGGCCCGGTTGATCTCGTCGCCGACGACGATGTTGGCGAATATCGGCCCCGGCTTGAACTCGAATTCCCGTCGTTCCTGGTTGAACGCGCTGACCCCGGTGACGTCGCTCGGCAGCAGGTCGGGGGTGAACTGGATCCGGCGCACCGTGCAGTCGATCGACCGGGCGAGCGCCTTGGCCAGCATCGTCTTGCCGACCCCGGGAACGTCCTCGATCAGCAGATGCCCGTCGGCGAGCAGCACCGCCAGGGTGAGGCGGACCGCGTTCGCCTTCCCGTCGATCACCGATTCGACGGCCGCGCTGATTCGGCCGGCGACGTCCACGAGGTCATCGAGCGCGCTGGCTGGGTCGCGCCCCGTCTCCACTACCACCTGGCCTCCTCGCTGGCCTGACGCCACACCCGGCCGCCGGCGGCGCAGCATCCCCACACCGTCTGCTGCTTCATAACGACAGTACGTCTTACCTCTACCGATGCGCGACGCTTCACCCGGTCCGGTAAGCAGGCTGCTCCGGTCCGGGGAGCAGGCAGTGCTGGCTACCGGAACATGCCCCGGCGCGACCCTTTTATTGCACGATTTGTCCGGATGCTCCCTTACTACGGGCGGAACCGGCTCCCGGCTTGCCGGTACCCGCATCCGGCCCGGTCCTCCACTTCCCTCCACCGCACGCCGGGGCCGGGCGTCTTCCGCGCCATTCCGGCGGCTCCGCCCGGCTTCAGCCGCCCCGATGCCCGGCCAGGCCGCGTTCCGCGGTGCGCGGCGGGCGCGTTCCTCGGTATCCCCCCCACTTTGCTCCACCGGCTTTGAACTGGGCTTTTGCCGCATGGATAGCGCAAAACACGCGGTGCGGGGCGTTGACCGTGGAGGAATGTGGAGTACAGTGGGGCGCCATGGGGCAGAAATAGCCGTACAGCGTTACTCACGGGACTGGGGAGGTGGGTGTGATGTTCCTCGGCACGCACACGCCCCGGCTCGACGAGAAGGGCCGGCTGATCCTGCCCGCCAAGTACCGCGACGAGCTTGCCGAGGGTGTCGTGATCACAAAGGGCCAGGAGCGCTGCCTCTACGTCTTCCCGGTCGCGGAGTTCACCCGCGTGACCGAGGCCATGGGCACCGCGCCGGTCACACCCAAGGGCCTGCGGGACTACAGCCGGGTGCTGTTCGCCAGCGCCTCGGATGAGGTACCCGACCGGCAGGGCCGCATCACCGTGCCGCCCGCGCTGCGGAGTTACGCCGGGCTCGAGCGGGACTGCGTCGTGATCGGCGCCAACACCCGCATGGAGATCTGGGACGCCGGGGCCTGGGAAAGCTACCTGGCCAGCCAGGAAGAAGCCTTCTCTGACGCGTCAGAGGAGGTGCTACCCGGGATCTTGTGACGCGGTACCGGGCGCGCGCCCGGTACCTGATGGTCTCCACCCGCGCTGGGCCGTCGGCCGGCTGGCATCACTTCCCCGGTGCCAGGCGCCTGGCGGCCCGCGCGGCGCGGACACACATACGGCCAGCTAGCGAGAACTTAGGGGGTCTGATGGGCGAGTCATCCGCCGGCCACGTGCCGGTGATGGCCGACGCCGTCGCCACCCTGCTCGCGCCCGCCCTCGCGGCGGACGGCGCCGTCCTGCTCGACGCGACGCTCGGCCGGGCCGGCCACGCCCGGGCGCTCCTCGCGGCCTACCCCGGCCTCATCCTGATCGGCGTCGACGCCGACGTGACCGCGATCGAGCGGTCCCGTGCCGTGCTGTCCCGTGACCTGGGCCGGGTAACGCTCGTGCACTCCTTCTACGACGAGATCCCGGCCATCGTCGCCGCCGCGGGCCTCGACCACGTGCAGGGCATCCTCTTCGACCTCGGGGTGTCGTCCCCGCAACTGGACGACCCCGAGCGTGGCTTCGCCTACTCCTACGACGCGCCCCTGGACATGCGGATGGACCAGACCCGCGAGCTCACCGCGGCCGAGATCGTCAACCACTACCCGGCCGGCGAACTGGCCCGGGTGCTCCGCGACTACGGCGAGGAGCGGTTCGCCCGGCGGATCGCCGACGCGCTGGTCAGGGAGCGGTCCCGGTCGCCGGTGACCTCCACCGGCCGGCTGAGCGAGATCGTCAGGGATTCGATACCGGCGGCCGCGCGGCGGACCGGCGGTCATCCCGCCAAGCGGACGTTCCAGGCGTTGCGGATCGAGGTGAACGGCGAGCTGGCCGTGCTGGGGCGCGCCCTGCCCGCCGCCTTGGACCTGCTGTCGGTGGGCGGGCGGATCGTCGTCCTTGCCTACCACTCACTGGAGGACCGCGCGGTCAAGCGCGCGCTCACCGCGGCCGCCGCCGACACCACGCCGCCCGGCCTGCCGGTGCCGCTGCCCGGGAGCGGGCCGCGGTTCCGCCTGCTGACCCGGGGCGCGCTGCGGCCGTCCGCGGAAGAAGTCGCCGCCAACCCTCGTGCGGCATCGGCGCGGCTGCGGGCCGCGGAACGGATACGGAAGGCGGCGTGACGGGCATGAAGGGGCGGACGACATGGCGACCCGAGTAACCGACCCGCCACCCCCGCGGACCAAGGGGACACGTGCCGCCCGGGGGACCCGGCCCAACCGGGCCAACCCGCCCGGCCCGGCCAGCCCGGCCAGCCCGGGGAACCCGCCCGGCGCGGCGCGCGGCAACCCGCCCGGTGTCACCCGAGGGCGCTCGCCCGGCGTCACCCGCACCGCACCGCCCGGCCCGGCCCGGGGCAACCCCGCCGGCCCGGCCCGGGGCAACCCCGCCGGCCCGGCCCGGGGCAACCCCGCCGGCCCGGTGAGCCCCGCCCGGCCGAGCGCCCGCCCGCGCCCCGCCGCCCGCGGGAAAGCCGGGCCCCGGCTCGTGTCAGCGCCGGCGGCGGTTCCCCCGGCTGGCGTGGCCGCTGCACCGAAGACCGCCGCGAAGACTGCCCCTCAGAACATGGTCGGTCCCGCGCGTGACGACCGCGGCCCCGCCGAAGACCGCGCGCGCGGCCCCGCCGCGGCCGGCCCCGGCCGCGGCGCCGCCTCCCGCCCCCGCACCCCACACCGGCCCGGCCGCAGAAGGAAGCGCAGCAGGGAGCTCCGCCAGCCGCCGCCGAATGCCGTTCCTGCTGCTGATCGTGGGCATGCTGTCCGGTGCGCTGGTCTGCCTCCTGGTGATCAGCACGACGCTCGCGGCCGGCTCGTTCCAGATCACCAACCTGCAGCAGCAGAACCAGGCGCTGTCCAAGCAGCAGCAGCAACTGCAGCAGCAGGTGGCGCAGGATCAGGCGCCCGGCGTGATCGCCCAGCGAGCCGAACAGCTCGGCATGAAGCAGGCCGGCCAGCTGCAGTTCCTCAACGTGAAGACCGGCCAGCTCTCCAGCGACGCCGCGACCGGTGCCGGCGTACAGGTACCCGGCTATACCCCATGACCGTGCGCGGCGGGGGACGTGAGCCGCGCGGTGGCGGGCGCGAGTCACGTGGGGGAGCAGGCACGGGGCGGCGCGCCCCCGGGCCCACGGGCCCGATGCGCGGGGCCCGGCGCCCCGGGGATGACCGGAATACTGGTCCGGCGCGAAGCACGGCCGCGCGGGGCGGTTACGCCACCTCCCGGGCCGCGGCCTCCCGCCCCCGCAGCACGGGTGCCCGGGCCTCCCGGACGGGGAGCCCGGGTGCCCGCCCGCCGCGTCCCCGGCCGCCGCGTCCCCGCGCGGTGGTCCGCCGGGTGCTGCGGCCGCGGGCCGATCCGGGGCGGCGGCTGGGCGCCACGTTGCTGTGCATCGCGGTCGTGATGTCCCTGTTCGCCGGGCGGCTGATCCAGCTCCAGGGCTTTGAATCCGGCACGTACGTGCGGATCGCCCAGGACCAGCGGCTGGAGACCGTGAGCCTGCCGGCCGCGCGCGGCGAGATCACCGCCGCGGACGGCCAGGCGCTGGCCATCACCGTGCAGACGTACCTGGTCTACGCGGACCCGGTGATGATGACCGCGGCGCAGATGCCGCAGATCGCCGCCGATCTGGCCGGGCCGCTCGGCATGGCCCAGGCGGACATCCTCAGCCTGCTGCAGCACCCGACCTCACCGCAGTACGTGGTGCTCAAGAGCGGGGTGTCGGAGGCGTCCGCTGACCAGATCAAGGGCCTGTCACTGCCCGGTGTGGCCGGCACCGGGGCCGCCACCGGCGCCGGCGCCGGCGCCACCACCGGCAGCGGCCTGCCCGGCATCCAGATGCAGGCCAGCTACAAGCGCGTGTACCCGGACGGGAACTTCACCTCGAACCTGCTCGGCTTCACCCACACGACCACCAGCGGCAACCTGTCCGGCGTGGCCGGCCTGGAGTACTCGGACAACGCGCTGCTGGCCGGGAAGGCGGGCAGCGAGCAGTTCCAGTTCGGCTACAACGGGCAGCAGATCCCGCTGGCGGCGAACAAGAACACGCCCGCGGTCAACGGCAGCGGGCTGCGCCTGACGATCATCCCGGCCCTGCAGTGGGAGGCCCAGCAGGCCTGCCAGCAGGAGGTCCAGAAGAGCCACGCGGACAACTGCACGGTCGTGGTCATGCAGCCCGGCACCGGCAAGATCCTGGCCATGGCGCAGTGGCCGGCCTACGATCCCGCCTCGTCCAATCCTGAGGCCACGTCCAACCTGGCCGTCCAGGATATTTTCGAGCCGGGCAGCACGGCCAAGGTGATCACCGCCGCCGCGGCGATGGAGAATGGCGGCCAGACGATCACGAGCACCTACACCGTGCCCGACGTGATCGACGAGGGCGGCTTCACGTTCCACGACGCCGAGTACCACCCCGTGGAGCGCTGGACGATCGCCGGCATCCTGGCCCACTCCAGCAACGACGGCATGGTCCAGGTGGTCGGGCACGTGCCGCCGCAGACGCAGTACGACTACCTCAAGGCGTTCGGCATCGACCAGCCCACCGGCCTGAACCTGCCCGGCGAGACGCCCGGCCTGCTCCCCGCGCCCTCGGCGTGGTGGGGCAACGAGCGGTACACGCTGTCGTTCGGCCAGGGCGTCGACGTGAACGCGCTGCAGATGGCCAGCGTGTACGCGACGATCGCGAACGGCGGCGTGCGTGTCCAGCCGACCCTGGTGGCCGGCACCACCAGCAGCGCCGGCACCTACGCTCCGGCCGCCGCGCCCGCGTCCCGGCGGGTCATCCAGGCCAGCACGGCCCGCAGCCTGATCGGCGCGCTGCAGCAGGTCCCCGGGGTCGACCTGGCGGGTGGCCAGCCGTGGGGCGTGATCCCCGGTTACGCGGTCGCCGCGAAGACCGGCACGTCCCAGGAATGGGATCCGGTCAAGAAGTGCCTGTGCAAGTACGGATCCAGCTGGATCGGAATGGCGCCAGGCGACGACCCCCAGCTCGTGGTGTCGGTCAACGTGCAGAATCCGAAGAAGAACGGCTATTTCGGCGCCGTCGTGGCCGGGCCGGTCTTTTATCAGGTCATGAAGTTCGCGCTGCAGACCATGAAGATTCCGCCGGACGGGGCCAAGCCAGCGGACGTGCCGCTCACCAAGCCCTGATTGGAGGTAACCTCTCCGCGTGCCCGTGGCCATCCGTCCCACCCGAACTATGCGCCGTCCTCTCTCCGGCCTGGGCGCGCTGCTCGGCGTGACCCAGCGCGCCCGTTGGCCCGCTGACCCGGAGCCCGCCATCTCGGGGATCACCCACGACTCCCGTGCGGTGCGCCCCGGGGATCTGTACGCCGCGCTGCCGGGCGCCCGCGCGCACGGCGCCGAGTTCAGCGCCGCCGCGGTGGCGGCCGGCGCCACGGCCATCCTCACCGATCCGGCCGGGCGGGACCTGGCCGCCGCCGCCGGGGTGCCCGTCTTCGTCATCGCCGACCCGCGGGCTCGGCTCGGCGAGGTCGCCTGCTGGGTGTACGGGGATCCCTCCCGGCGGCTGCGGCTGATCGGCGTGACCGGCACCAGTGGCAAGACCACCACGAGCTATCTCACCGAGGCGGGGCTGCGCCGCGCCGGGCACGTTACCGGGCTGATCGGCGGGGTGGAGACGCGGATCGGCGCGGACGTGGCCGCCAGCGAGCTCACCACGCCCGAGGCCACCGACCTGCAGGCGCTGCTGGCCACCATGGCCGAACGCGGGGTCACCGCGGCCGCGATGGAGGTCTCCAGCCACGCCCTCGCGCTCGGCCGGGTGGCGGGCACGCACTACGACGTGGCGATCTTCACCAACCTGTCGCAGGACCACCTCGACTTCCACGCCGATCTCGAGGACTACTTCGCGGCCAAGGCAACTCTGTTCACCCCGGAGTACGCCGCCGCGGGGGTGATCAACCTGGACGACCCCTACGGTCAGCGGCTCGCGGCGTCCGCACCTATCCCCATCGTCACGTTCTCCGCGGCCGGCCGCCGGGAGGCGGACTGGCGGGCCGAGAACGTCCGGGTAGGGGCGGACGGCAGCGCGTTCCGGGTCATCGGGCCCGGCGGGGTGGAGGCCGATGCCTCGCTGGCCCTCGTCGGCCCGTTCAACGTGGCCAACGCGCTCGGGGCGATCGTGGCCCTGGTGGAGGCGGGGACCGGCCTGGAGGACGCGGTGGCCGGCGTCGGATCCTGCCCCGGCGTGCCCGGGCGGCTGGAACGGGTCGACGCCGGGGGCGCCGCGCCCGACCTGACCGTGCTCGTCGACTACTCGCACAAGCCCGGCGCGGTCGAGGCCGTGCTGGGCGCGCTCCGCCCGGTCACCCAGGGCAGCCTGATCATCGTGCTCGGCTGCGGCGGTGACCGGGACCGGGCCAAGCGCCCGCTGATGGGCGCCGCGGCGGCGAGGCTCGCCGACGTGGCCATCTTCACCAGCGACAACCCTCGGTCCGAGGATCCCCTGGCCATCCTCGCGGCGATGCTGGACGGCGCGCTGGGCGTCCCGCAGCGGCACCGTGCGCACGTGATCGCCGAACCGGACCGGGCCGCCGCGATCGGCCTCGCCGTCTCCTCGGCCGCCAAGGGCGACGTGATCCTGGTGGCCGGCAAGGGCCACGAACGCGGGCAGTACGTGGCGGGCAGCGTGCTGCCGTTCGACGACCGCGACGTCACCGCCGAGGCCCTGCGGCGCCGGGCCCACCCTGCTGCGCCGGGGGGAGAACGGTGATCCCGCTCGCACTGGAGGAGATCGCCCGGATCACCGGAGCCCGGCTGGACGGCGGCGCGGACCCCCCCGCTGTCGTTTCCGGGCCGGTGGTCATCGACTCCCGGCGGGCCGCTCCGGGGGGCCTGTTCGCCGCGGTCGAGGGGGAGCGGGCCGACGGGCACGACTTCGCCGGGGCCGCCTTCGCCGCCGGGGCCGTCGCCGTGCTCGGCACCCGCCCGTGCGGCGGGCCCGCCCTGATCGTGGGCAGCGTGCCGGTGGCGCTGGCCCGGCTGGCCCAGGAGGTCGTGGCCCGGCTGCCGCAGGTCGCCATCGCGGGGATCACCGGTTCCTCCGGCAAGACCTCGACCAAGGACCTGGCCGCCCAGCTGGTCGAGCGGCTCGGCCCGGCGGTCGCGCCGGAAGGGTCTTACAACAACGAGCTCGGCTTCCCGCTGACCGTGCTGCGCGCGGACGAGCAGACCCGCTCCATGGTGCTGGAGATGGCCGCCCGCGGCGTCGGCCATATCGCCAGCTTGTGCGAGATCGCGCCGCCGCGCATCGGCGCCGTGCTGAACGTGGGGCACGCGCACACCGGCGAGTTCGGGGGCATCGAGCAGGTCGCCCGGGCCAAGGGGGAACTGCCCGCGGCGCTGCCCGCCGCCGGGGCCGGCGGCGTCGCCATCCTGAACGCCGACGACCCGCGGGTCATGGCGATGGCCGGGCGCACCGAAGCACGCGTTCTGCGCTTTGGCCTGGCGCACGCCGACGTTACCGCCACCGACGTGCTCCTGGATGACCGTGGTCGCCCGCGGTTCACCCTGGTGACCCGGGCCGGGACGGCCCCGGTGCGGCTGCGCCTGCACGGCGCGCACCACGTGCCGAACGCTCTGGCCGCCGCGGCCATCGCCGCCGAACTGGGCCTTGGCCTGGCGGACATCGCGGCCGGCCTGTCCGCCGCCACCGCGCGCAGCCGGTGGCGGATGGAGGTCCGCCAGGCTCCGGGCGGGCTGACCGTCGTTAATGATGCCTACAATGCCAACCCCGAATCCGTACGGGCCGCGCTCGAGGCGCTGCGGCACATGGCCCGCGGGCGGCGCGCGTTCGCCGTCCTCGGCCAGATGGCCGAGCTGGGCGAGGAGTCGCGGGCGAGCCACGAGGAGGCCGGCGCGCTGGCCGCCGGAACCGGGGTGACCGGTTTGATCGTTGTCGGAGCAGAAGCAGAACCCATCATCGACGGGGCACGGGCCGCAGATGGATGGCGCGGCGAGGTGATCGGCGTGCCGGATGGCCCGAGCGCCGTCGCCGCGCTCCGCGGCCGGCTGGCCGAGGGTGACGTCGTGCTCGTCAAGGCCTCCCGCGCCGCCGGGCTGGAAAGCGTCGCCGCCGCCCTGCTGGCCGGGCCTGACCTCGTGAAGGAGAAGGCCCGGTGAAGGCCCTCCTCATCTCCGCCGCCGTCTCGATGGCGCTGGCGCTGCTCGGCACGCCGGTCGCCATCCGGGTGTTCTCCCGGCACGGCTACGGCCAGCCCATCCGGGAGGAAGGCCCGGCCGGCCACGCCGACAAGCGCGGCACGCCGACGATGGGCGGCACCGTAATGATCATCGCGACACTGGTCGGGTATTTCGCCGGCCACCTCGCCACCGGCGAGCCGCTGTCAGTGTCCGGGCTGCTCGTGCTGTTCCTGATGACCGGCCTCGGCGCGGTCGGGTTCGCTGACGACTTCATCAAGCTCTACAAGCAGCGCAGCCTCGGCCTGCGCAGCGGGGCCAAGCTCACCGGCCAGGTCGTGGTCGGGGCCGTGTTCGCCGTGCTGGCCCTGCACTTCCCGGACGGCTATGACCTCACCCCCGCGTCCACGCACCTGTCGTTCCTGGCCGACTTCGGCATCTCGATCGGGCCCATCTTCTTCGTGGTCCTGGTCGTGGCCATGGTCGCCGGGACCTCCAACGCGGTGAACCTCACCGACGGCCTGGACGGGCTGGCCACCGGCGCGGCCATCCTGGTGCTGGCCGCGTACGTCATCATCGGCAACTGGCAGCTCCGTAACGACTGCACGCTGTCGCTCGCGCCGAACTGCTACGACGTACGGGACCCGCTGGACGTGGCCGTGGTCGCCGCCGCGCTGATGGCCGCGTGCGTCGGCTTCCTGTGGTGGAACGCGCCCCCGGCCCGCATCTTCATGGGCGACACCGGCTCGCTCGCGCTCGGCGGCGCCCTGGCCGGCCTGGCCATCACGACCCGGACCGAGCTGCTGCTTGGCCTGCTGGGCGGCCTGTTCGTGATCGTCACGCTGTCGGTGATCATCCAGGTCGGGTCGTTCAAGCTGACCGGTAAACGGGTGTTCCGCATGGCCCCGCTGCAGCACCACTTCGAGCTGCTGGGCTGGGCCGAGACGACGATCGTGGTCAGATTCTGGGTCATCTCCGGCATGTTCATCGCGCTCGGCCTGGGTGTCTTCTACGTCGGCTGGTTCCCGAAGTAACGCCGCCAGGCCATGACAGCGGGTGATCGCTGCCCCAAATTCGCCGCCTTGTGCGCGACACGCGCCGGATCTCCCCGGTATCGGCTGCGCCCCCGCCGAGACTAGGTCCATGGAGCGCGTGGTGGATGTCCAGGCGGGGGCAACGACCGGCGACGCCGAGCTGGCCGGGGCGGCCGGCGCCGCGGCGCCCGCGCTTCCGCTGCGGGAACGGCTCGCCTCCTGGCTCGCGCTGCTCGACCGGCCGCTCACGTCCTACTACCTGATCGTCGGCATCACCGCGCTGCTGCTCGGGCTCGGGCTCGTGATGGTGCTGTCCACCTCGTCGGTGCAGGACCTGAGCGAAGGCCTGCCCGCGTACTCCGACTTCAAGAAACAGCTGCTCGGCGCGGCGCTCGGGCTGCCGGCCATGTACTTCGCGGCCCGTTCCTCACCGAGGCTGTTCCGGGCCGCGGCGTACCCGCTGCTCGGCGCGTCGGTCATCGGCCTCGGGCTCACCCTCATCCCGGGGGTCGCGGTGTCGCAGAACGGCGCCGCGCGCTGGATCCAGCTCGGCCCGTTCCCGGCTCAGCCGTCCGAGCTGGCCAAGATCGCCCTGGTGCTGTGGGGGGCGGACCTGCTGGCCCGCAAGGAACGGCTCCGGCAGCTGGAGGACTGGCGGCACCTGCTGGTCCCGCTGCTGCCCGGCGCCGGGCTGCTCTGCATGCTGGTCATGGCCGGTGACGACCTGGGCACCACGTTCGTCCTGCTGGTCATCTTCATCACGCTGCTGTGGGTCATCGGCACCCCCGGGCGCGTCTTCGCCGGCATGGTGGCGCTGATGTGCCTGGTCCTGCTGCTGCTCGCGGTGACCTCAGAGTACCGGCTGCGCCGCCTGACCGGCTTCGTGAACCCGCAGGGCGGCCCGCTGGGCCCCAACATGCAGGGCATCCAGGGCAAGTACGCGGTCGGGTCGGGCGGGCTGTTCGGCGTGGGCCTCGGCGCCAGCCGGGAGAAATGGGGCTGGGTACCGGAGTCCACCAGCGACTTCATCTTCGCCATCATCGGCGAGGAGCTCGGGCTGGTCGGCACGTTGTGCGTGTGCTTCCTGTACGGCGGCCTGGCCTTCGCCGGGCTGCGGGTGGCCCGGCGGGTCCAGGACACCTTCAGTCGGCTGGCCGCGGCCGCGATCACCGCGTGGATCGTCATGCAGGCGGTGGTGAACATCGGCGCGGTGATCGGCGTGCTGCCGATCACTGGCGTGCCGCTCCCGCTGGTTTCCGCGGGCCTGTCCTCGCTCCTGGTGACGATGGTGGCCCTGGGCATGCTCATGTCGTTCGCCCGGCGCGAGCCCGGCGCCCACGACGCTCTCGCCGCTCGCGGCCCCGCGCTGCCGCTGCGCGTTCTAAGCTGGCTTGGCCTGACGCAGCGAAGCGAGTGAGGCTCATGCCGCCGCCTCGCGGACCGGGGGTCGGCATCAGTGGCGAAGAGGAAGGCCCCGCGATGAGGGTTGTGCTAGCCGGTGGCGGAACCGCCGGACATATTGAACCTGCGCTTGCGCTGGCCGATGCGCTCCGTGCGGCCGACCCGCGGGCGGTGGTGGTCTGCCTGGGCACGGAACGTGGCCTGGAGACCCGTCTCGTGCCGATGCGCGGGTACGAACTCGCGCTGATTCCGGCCGTCCCCATGCCGCGCTCGCTCAGCCCCCGGCTGCTCACGGTGCCCGGGCGGCTGGCCGGCGCGGTCAGCGCGGCCGCGGGGGTGCTCGACCGGGTGAAGGCGGACGTGCTGGTCGGCTTCGGCGGCTACGTGGCGACGCCGGCCTACCTGGCGGCCCGCCGCCGGCACGTCCCGATCGTGGTGCACGAGGCGAACCCGCGGCCCGGCCTGGCCAACAAGCTCGGCGCCCGGTTCACCGAGCACGTCTTTACCGGTAACCCCAACACCGAGCTGGCGCACGCCACCTTCCTGGGCATCCCGATCCGGCGCGAGATCGCCGAGCTGGACCGGCTCGCGCTGGGCGACAAGGCCCGGGCGCACTTCGGCCTGCGCCCCGATCTGCCCGTGCTGCTCGTGACCGGGGGCTCGCAGGGGGCCCAGTCGCTGAACCGCGCGCTGTTCGGCGCGATCGGCTGGCTGCGTTCCGCCGGGGTGCAGGTCCTGCACGTGACCGGGCCGCGCAACGCGGCGGAGGTCCCGGCCAACTCCGGCGGGGCGCCCTACGTCGCGGTGCCCTACGTGGATCGGATGGACCTGGCCTACGCCGCCGCCGACTTCGCGCTCTGCCGCGCCGGCGCCATGACCTGCGCCGAGCTCACCGCGGTCGGACTGCCCGGCGCCTTCGTCCCGCTGCCGCACGGGAACGGCGAGCAGCGGCTCAACGCCGAGCCCATCGTGGCCGGCGGCGGCGGCCTGCTCGTCGAGGACGCCGGCCTCACACCGGAATGGATCCGCGACAGCCTGCTGCCCGTGTTGCTCGATATCGACCGGGTGGCGAGCATGTCCGAGGCCGCCGCCGCGCTCGGCCGCGCCGACGCGGACCGCGAACTGGCCCGGGCGGTCATCGACGTCATCCAGGAGCACGCGGCCGGGGAAGACGCCGGCCCCGTGAGCCCGCCCGTCCCGGCCGGGAACGCCGGGCACTGGTTCGATCCCGCCTCGCGCGGCGGCCCGGCGGATCATCCCGGGGCGGGCGCCTCGCCCATGCCCGCAGGGCTGCCCCGGCGGCAGGCCGGCCCTGCGGACCAGGCCAGGCCGCCGGCCGGGCCGCCGCTGCCGCAACGTCAGCTGCGGCCAAGCGAGCCGCCCGTCGCCCAGCGCCCGCCCGTCGCCCAGCGCCCGCCCGTCGCCCAGCGCCCGCCCGTCGCCCAGCGCCCGCCCGTCGCCCAGCGCCCGCCCGTCGCCCAGCGCCCGCCGGAGCCTGGGCAGACCGCCGGGCCGCCGTGGGCGGCGGCCGAGCCCCAGCCCGAACCCCCCTCCCGCCGGGCCGCATCGGCCCGCCGCGGGCAGCCCCGGCATGGCCGCCCCCGCCGGGGCGCCTAAGGAACGCACGACGCACCGCCCGCAACCCAGCACACACGTGCAGGAGGACACCCGATGGCCCTGGTGACCCCGGTGGACACCGTGCCGCTGGACCAGCTCGGCCGCGTGCACTTCGTCGGCATCGGCGGCGCGGGCATGTCCGGGATCGCGCGCGTCATGCTGGCGCGCGGTGTGGCCGTGTCGGGCAGCGACTCCGGTTCGCCCGCGATGGTGCGCGAGCTGGCCGCGCTCGGCGCCCGTGTGCACACCGGTCACGCCGCGGAAAACCTCGGTGCCGCCGACACGGTCGTGGTGTCCAGCGCGATCCGGCCGGACAACCCCGAGCTGGCCGAGGCGCACCGCCGCGGGCTGCGCGTCCTGCACCGCGCCGCCGCGCTCGCCTCGCTGATGACCGGCCGGCGGGCCACGGCCGTCGCCGGCACGCACGGCAAGACCACGACAACCTCGATGATCACCACCATCCTGCGTGAGTGCGGCGACGATCCCGGCTACGTCATCGGGGGCGTGCTCGCCCAGACGGGCCGGGGGGCCGAGGACGGCGGCGGCCAGGACCTGGTCATCGAGGCCGACGAGAGCGACGGTTCCTTCCTGATGCTGTCCGCGCAGCTCGCGGTGATCACCAACGTCGAGGCTGACCACCTCGACAATTACGCCGGCCTGCCCGAGATCCAGGCGGCGTTCGAAGCCTTCGCCCGCCGGATCACCCCCGGCGGGACGCTCATCACCTGTGCCGACGACGCCGGCGCCCGCGCCGTGGCGGACGCCTCCGCATCGCTGCCGATCCGCCTCCGCAGCTACGGCGCCGCGCCGTCCGCCGATTACCGGGTGTCCGGGATCACCGCCCGCGGCATGGGCAGCACGTTCACGATGACCGCCGGTCCGTTCACCGGGCCCGTCACGATCACGGTCCCCGGCCGGCACAATGTGCTCAACGCGGCCGCCGCCTTCGCCGCGGCTGCGGAACTCGGCCTTCCGGCCGCGCAGGCCGCGGCGGCACTGTCGGCCTATCGCGGCGCGCAGCGGCGGATGGAGCCCAAGGGGACGGGGGACGGGGTGCGCGTGCTGGACAGCTACGCGCACCACCCGACCGAGGTCGCGGCCGACCTGGCCGCGGCGCGTGATCTCGCCGACGGCGGCCGGGTCATCGCCGTCTTCCAGCCGCACCTGTTCAGCCGGACGCGGATCTTCGCCACGGACTTCGGGGCCGCGCTGGGCCTCGCCGACGAGGCGGTCATCCTGGACGTCTACGCGGCGCGGGAGGATCCGGAGCCGGGCGTCACCGGCCGCCTCGTGGCCGATGCCGTCCCGGCCGGCCGGGCGCGCTACGTCCCGGACGCGGCGCAGGTCCCCGCGGTGATGGCGGAGATCGCCAAGCCGGGGGACCTCGTCCTGACGATGGGCGCGGGGGACGTGACCAGACTCGGGCCGGTCATCGTCGCGGCGCTGCGGGACCGGGGGGCGGCCGGGTGACGGGCCCGGGCGACGGCTTTGGCCCGGGCGGCACGACGGCGCCGCCGCCGGATGACGTGGCGCGCAGCGACGGGGACGGTCCCTCGCGGCCCGCTGAGCCGGCCCGTAACCGTGCCCGCGGCCGTGGCCGTGGCCCCCGTGGGCCGCGTGGCCGCAGCCCGTGGCGCACCGCGTTCTTCGCGCTCGTCGTGGCCGGCCTGCTGGCCGGTGTCGCGTGGGCGCTGCTCGGGTCGAAGCTGCTCGTGGTCAGGTCCGTCGTGGTCACCGGGACCCACCTGGTGCCGGCCGCCCAGGTACGGGCCGCCGCCGCCATCCCGTCGGACGAGCCGATGATCCGGGTGGACACCGCCGCCGCAGCCCGCCGCGTCGAGGCCATCACCCAGGTCCAGTCCGCGCAGGTCAGCAGGTCCTGGCCGGACCGGATCGTGATCAGCGTGCGGGAGCGGACCGGCGTGCTGGCCGTGGCCGGGCTGGCCGCCGCCGCTGCCGCCGGCGGCCCGTCCAGCGGGACGGCCGGTTACGACCTCATCGACGGGTCCGGCGTCGTCGTGCGGTCGGTACCGGCCAAGCCGGCCGGGTTGCCCGTATACTGGCCGGCGGCCGGCTCCGGGGCGCTGCGCGGCAGCCCGTCGGTGGCCGCAGTGGTCACCGTGCTGAACGAACTGCCCGCCACGATCGCCCGGCTGGTCTCCGTGGTTTCGGCGTCGAGCCCGCAGAACGTGACGCTGGGGCTGTCGGACGGCATCACGATCGTCTGGGGCGACACCACCCGCGCCGCCGAGAAAGCCACCGAACTGAGCGCGCTCCTGCGCACGCACGCGCACTTCTACGACGTCAGCGCGCCCGGCACCGCGGTGACCCGGTGATAGACACGCCGCGGGCGTTGGGCGTGGTTAGTTGACCCTGGTGACCCGCCACCCTACTGTCCCTAGCAATTGCCAGGCAGACAAAACTCTAAATCTCTACCTGAAGGTGAAACCCTGATGGTGAGGGCCGGGGCCACGGCCATTGCCAATAGCGTTGAATTCCGCTTCGCGGCCAGGGTTTCCCCCAGCGCAGCGCCCCGACCAGCCGAAATTAGCGGCGCAGCCGGAATTGGCGGCCGGGGCGTACGGACGAGTTAAAACGAGCGGAAAGGTACCCTCCTCGTGGCAGCACCGCAGAACTACCTGGCGGTCATCAAGGTCGTCGGAATCGGCGGCGGCGGCGTTAATGCCGTTAATAGAATGATCGAAGAGGGGCTCAAGGGCGTCGAGTTCATCGCGATCAACACCGATGCGCAAGCCCTGCTGATGAGCGATGCCGACGTCAAGCTCGACGTCGGCCGCGAGCTCACCCGCGGCCTGGGCGCCGGAGCCAACCCCGATGTCGGCTGCCGGGCGGCCGAGGATCACCGCGAAGAGATCGAAGAGGTGCTCAAGGGCGCCGATATGGTCTTCGTCACGGCCGGCGAGGGTGGTGGCACCGGCACCGGCGGCGCCCCGGTGGTGGCGAACATCGCGCGCTCGCTGGGCGCGCTGACCATCGGCGTCGTGACCCGCCCGTTCGGTTTCGAGGGCAAGCGCCGGGCGATTCAGGCCGAGGCCGGCATCGAGCGGTTGCGCAGCGAGGTGGACACCCTCATCGTCATCCCGAATGACCGGCTGCTTTCCATCTCCGACCGCCAGGTGAGCGTGCTCGACGCCTTCAAGGCCGCCGATCAGGTGCTCCTTTCCGGTGTTCAGGGCATTACCGACCTGATCACCACGCCGGGCCTGATCAACCTGGACTTCGCCGACGTGAAGTCGGTCATGTCGGGCGCGGGCTCGGCGCTGATGGGGATCGGCTCGTCGCGCGGTGAGGACCGCGCGGTCGCCGCGGCGGAGATGGCGATCTCCAGCCCACTGCTCGAGGCCAGCATCGACGGCGCCCACGGCGTGCTGCTGTCCATCCAGGGCGGTTCCGATCTCGGCCTGTTCGAGATCAACGAGGCCGCCCAGCTGGTGGCCAACTCGGCGGCCGTGGACGCCAACATCATCTTCGGCGCGGTCATCGACGACGCCCTCGGGGACGAGGTGCGCGTGACGGTGATCGCGGCCGGGTTCGACGAGAGCCAGATGGGCCGGACCGCGCCCCGTGTCGAGGCGGGCGCGGCGGCGCCGAGCCCGCCCCCTGCGCCACCCCCGCGCGGCGGCCCCGCGTCGCTGGGTCCGGGCTCGGCGGCCCTGCCGCACACGGCTTCCATGTCCGCCGCTTCCCTGTCCGCCGCGCCGGCGGCCTCCAGCGCCAGCCCGTGGTACCGCGAGGAGTCGGCCGGCCAGGGAAATGACCAGGCCCCGGCGGTCCCTGTGGGCTCATCGGGCCCGGCAGCCGGGGCGGGCAGCGAGGTTAGTGCCGATGTGGCCGCTCTGGCGGCGGCCGAGGTTCCCACCGGGGAGAACAGCATCGATAGTGAGCCGGCGGCCCTTGGGCTGGCGGACGGCACGGCCGCGGGCTTTGATGCGCCCGGCGCCGACCCCGTTGACACGGCTCCCTGGGACGTCCCGGCGGCCGAGGACAGCGAGCCGGCGGTCGCCGCGGACGCCCCGGCGGCCGCGCGCGTCTTCGACGTGGCCGCCACCCGGCGCCGTCCCGTCATCTTCGAGGAAGACGACGATCTGGATGTTCCCGACTTCCTCAAGTGAGTCGGCGGCCCGTCGACGTGGATCCGGCGCGCCGCGCTGAGCTGGCGGCGGCGCGCCGGGGCGAGCTGGACGCGCGGCTGCACCGGGTCCGGGCACGCATCGCCGCCGCGTGCGTTGCGGCGGGCCGCGACGCCGCCGGCATCACGCTGGTGGCCATCACGAAGACCCGGTCGGCCTCCGACGTCCGCCTGCTGTACGAGCTCGGCCAGTGCGACTTCGGCGAGAACCGTGACCAGGAGGCTGCGCCCAAGGCGGCGCAGTGCGTCGGCCTGCCGATCACCTGGCATTTCGTCGGCCAGCTGCAGACCAACAAGGCGGCCAGCGTGGCGCGCTACGCCACCCTCATTCACTCGGTCGACCGGCTCCGCCTGGTCCGCGCCCTCGGGATCGCCGCGCGCCGCCAGGACCGGCTGCTCACCTGCCTGATCCAGGTTGACCTGGGGGACGCGGACGGCGAGCGCGGCGGCGCGCCGCCGGCGCAGGTCCCGGCCCTCGCCGAGGCCGTCGCGGCCGAGCCGGGCCTCGTCCTGGGCGGCGTCATGGCCGTCGCGCCGCTCGGCGTGCCGGCCGCGGCCGCCTTCGCCGGGCTCGCCCCCGCCTCGGCCGCGGTCCGCGCGGTCCGGCCCGCCGCGGCCATCATTTCGGCGGGCATGAGCGGCGACCTGGAAGAGGCCGTCGCAGCGGGCGCGACACACCTGAGAATTGGTACGGCGTTGCTCGGCGATCGGAAGCCCCCTGTCATGTAATGTCCCTCGCGTGGACCTCTTTTACGGGTTCACGGCAGCGTGGACATGGGTTCGCAGTCGAAGTTGCGGGGGGTTCCGGGAGATCATCTTCCGGGCTAGCGCGGGGGGCTGCCAGATAGGCACGACGGAGGACTGACGGATGGCCAGCGCAATGCGCAAGATGGCGGTCTACCTCGGCCTCGTGGAGGACGATCACCGCTACCAGGACGGGTACGACTCCTTCGACGAGTACGAGGAGTACGACGAGCAGCCGGACCAGGTCGATGGCCCGGACGATCCAGAAGGCCGGACGGCTGACGGCGCGTATCTGTCGTCACCGGTGCGCCAGGACGGCGTCCGCCAGACGACTGACCTTGCGCGGATCACAACGCTGCACCCTCGCACCTACAATGAAGCACGTACCATTGGGGAGCACTTCCGCGAGGGGATCCCCGTCATCATGAACCTGACCGAGATGCTCGACAGCGACGCCAAGCGCCTCGTCGACTTCGCGGCCGGGCTGATCTTCGGCCTGCACGGGAGCATCGAGCGGGTGACCAACAAGGTCTTCCTGCTTTCTCCCGCGAACGTCGAGGTGGCGGCGGAGGACAAGGCTCGCATCGCGGAGAGAGGCTTCTTCAACCAGAGCTAGCGGACTGACAGTGACGGTGTGATGCGGATCAGCAAGGCTGCTGCGCGCGAGGCCAGAACCAGACGAGGACGTGGCGATGGGCATCCTTAAAGTTGTCCTGACCTACATCCTGACGATCTACCTGGTCATCCTCGTCGGGCGGATGATTTTCTCCTGGATCCAGATGTTCGCGCGGCAGTGGGTGCCCACGGGGATACTCCTGGTCATCGCCGAGAGCATCTACACGGTGACCGATCCTCCACTAAAATTTCTACGGCGCTACATACCCCCCCTGCGTCTAGGTACAGTAGCCATGGATCTCAGCTTCATGGTGGTGTTCATTGTGGTGTTGATCGCGATGCGAGCTGTGTCGCTGCTTTAATCGGGTACCACCGTCCGACAGTTACACAGTCCAGGCGCGCCGAGGAGACAAGATGCCGCTGACGCCCGCGGATGTGCGGAACAAGCAGTTCAGTACGACGAGGCTCCGGCCCGGCTACGACGAGGAAGAGGTTGACGCCTTCCTCGACGAGGTCGAGTCCGAGCTCGACCGGCTGATCCAGGAGAACGAGGAGCTCCGGGCGAAGCTGGCGGAGAGCCTGCGAGGGGGCAAGTCGTCGGTTCCCGCACTGAGCTCGCCGCTGGCTGAGTCCAAGATGGACATGATGCAGCCGGAGCCGCCGCGCCCCGAACCGGAGCGCAGGCAGCCCGAGCCGGTCATGATGGGCTCGATGGCACCGGCCGAGGACAACATGGACACCGCCGCGCGGGTCCTGTCCCTGGCCCAGCAGACCGCCGACCAGGCCATCGCCGACGCGCGCCGCGAGGCCGACGAGACGCTGGGACGGGCCCGCCGCGAGGCCGACGAGGTGCTGACCAAGGCCCGCCGTCAGGCCGAGCAGATCACCGGCGACGCCCGGGCGCGCGCCGAGAGCCTCGAGCGCGACGCCCAGGAGCGGCACCGCCAGGCCATGGGGTCCCTGGTTCAGCAGCGCGAGGAGCTCGAGCGCCGCGTGGACGACCTGCGGGCCTTCGAGCGCGAGTACCGCAGCAGGCTCAAGGCGTACCTGGAAGGCCAGCTCCGCGACCTGGAGGCGGGGGTCACCGACAGCGGTGCCTTCCCCACCATGGGGTCCGCGCCGCAGCCGCCGGTCCCGGCGGGCCTGGGGCAGGGCAACCGTAACGGCGCCCCGTCGACCGGCCAGTACCAGGTGCCCGAGGTTGTGCAGCACGCGGGCAGCTTCCACGGGAGCGAGGGCGCGCCCGCGCACGAACGGCGATAAGAGAACCACCCCCGCGGTCTGGGCTTGGGGCCCGGGCCGCGGGGTTTTTTGCTTGAGCGGGGCGGCGTTTCCGCGGGGTGGGCACCCCGGCGGACGCGCCGCGAAGACCGGCGGCTGGGGCGGCCGCGCGTTCTGGGAGAACGCTTGTGATCAGGTTCAGCGCTTCCCTGGTGGTCATCGCGATGGGGTTGCTGGTCGCGGGAGGCGTCACCAGCAAGCTGCTGCTCGTGTACGCCGCGATCGCGCTCAGCGCGGTCGCGCTGATTTTTCTCGTCATCGGCGCCATCCTCAACCGGGGCGAGTTCCGCGCCCAGCCGTCCGGCGAGCCCGTGCAGCACCGGGACGCCGAGCCCGAGCCTGCCGCCCTCGTAGGCACGGCCCCGACCGTCAACCCGGCTACGAGCCCGGCTTCGCTGGCCGGCCAGGCCCGGGCCGCGGCCGCTGACGCGGCCACGGACACGGCGCCGGACACGGCGCCGGTCGGGGGCGCCGGAAAACCACCCTGGCCCGATTCACCTCCGCCCGCCGTCCGGCTCCGCCCAGACGTTCCCGATGAGCAGTGGCCAGGCAAGCCGTTGCCGGACGAATTCCACCCGCACGCACCCTGGCTGGTTCAGCGGTCGGCCCCCCCGGTGCCGGCGAACTTTGACTGGCTCACCCCGGCGAAACCGGGGAAGTCCGGTGCCACGGAAGCCGGTGTGCCGAACCGCCCACGGGAACAGCCTTCCACCGGGGCGGTCTCGCCACCGCCGCCCGAGGCACCCGCCGGGGCGACGGCCGAGGTGCCCGCCGGGGCGACGGCCGAGGTGCCCGCCGGGGCGACGGCCGAGGTGCCCGCCGGGGCGACGGCCGAGGTGCCCGCCGGGGCGACGGCCGAGGTGCCCGCCGGGGCGACGGCCGAGGTGCCCGCCGGGGCGACGGCCGAGGTGCCCGCCGGGGCGACGGCCGAGGTGCCCGCCGGGGCGACGGCCGAGGTGCCCGCCGGGGCGACGGCCGAGGTGCCCGCCGGGGCGACCAAATCGCCGCTCGCCGACGCGGTGAAGGCGCCGCTGGCGGACGCGATCAGAGAACTGCGGGCCAAGACGTCAGAAAAACCCCGCGCCGCGGCGCCCGGGTCGGCCCCGCCCGATGCCCCCGCGGCCCCGACGCAGCAACTGGCCGCTGCCCAGCCGACCGAGCCCGAGCCTCCCAAAGCCGAGCCCGCCAAGTCTGAGGCCGCCGCGTCTGATGCCGCCGCGCCTGAGCCCCCCGCGTATGCGTCCGCCGACGCCGATGCGGGGTCCGCAGCGGCCGTGCCCGCCGAATCGCGGCCCGCTGCGCCGGAGCCCGGGGAATCCGGGGCCGGGGAATCCGGAGCTTCGGAGCACGAACCCGGGGAGCCCGTCAGCGCGGCCGCGAAGCCGGCCGGCCAGGCGGTCACCGTGGTCCCTGGCGTGCCGCGTTACCACCGGAGCAACTGCATTCTCATCCGGTTCATGGGCGACAACGACCTGCAGAAGATGCCGGTCGAGGCGGCGCGGGAGGCCGGGTGCTCGCCGTGCCGCGCCTGCCAGCCGGACGGCGAGGGCGACGGCTGACGCGCCCGCGACGGACCGGCCGCGTACGTCAGGGCTTGCATGCCTGGCTGGGCCGGATCCCCGGGTTGTTCCCGCGCTTGCAAGCCTGAGTGGCCGGGACAAGGTTGCCGCCGTCTGGCCGGTCGGGGTGGGTGCCGGCGGCGATGTATCAGCCGCCATGGCCGGGTGATACCGCATCCAGGGGCGCGTGGGGTAGCCACGCGCGGCGCGGGCGGGGGGTCTACGCAGATGTGAGCAGTGAACCGGGCCGGGAGCCCGGCCCGCGCCGCAGGCCCACGGGGGCCTGTTCCGCGTGGTGGGCAGGACTGATCATGGCTCTGCCACGGTCGAGGAGGGTCCGCGGAACGTGCTCACTGGCAGGGTAGATCGTTTCGGGTCACCCACTAAGGGGTGATGACCTGTGCGAGCTCCCGGATGCAGGATGAACCCCGGACTCCAAGCCGTGGAAGGGGGCGTTCGGCCATTAACAAACCGTCCGGCACGCCCGGCACAGGCACCGGCGTTTCCCGCGTCGAACGCCCGCACCCGGCCGGAGATGTCCTCAATGCTGCCCGCTGCGGAGAAGGACCCTCAGCTCTTTGGGAAGGGATCACACTGCCATGGATGACTACCCGCTCATTGCCGACCACGGCCTCATCGGCGATCTCCAAACCTCGGCACTTGTCGCCACCGATGGGTCGATCGACTGGTTCTGCGCGCCGCGGTTCGACTCGCCCAGCATTTTCGGAGCCCTGCTGGACCACCAGGGCGGTGGTCATTTCCGGGTGCGGCCGACCGTGGAGGTCTTCAGCAGCAAACAGCTGTACTTCCCGGACACCGCGGTCCTGGTCACGCGTTTCATGACCGAGGCTGGGGTGGGGGAGCTCGTCGACTTCATGCCGGTCACCAGCGGCGGGATCGCCACGACGACGCACCGGCTGGTCCGCATGCTCAGGTGTGTGCGGGGCCAGATGACGTTCGCGGTCGACATCGCACCGCGGTTCGACTACGGTCGTGAGTCCCACGAGGCACATCTGGCCGACGACGGCATCGGCTGATCCAGGGCAGGCAGACGTCGATGACGGTCAACCAGACAAGGACCCAGAGGACGAGCGGCTGGGTCGCTTCCAGGTCGATGAGCAGGGCGACATCCGCGCCGAGGGCACCATCACTGGCCGGCCGTGATGCGTAGGAGCGTGCTGGAGACAGGCACGGCCGGCTCGATGCGGCAGGTGCAGGGTGGCCGAGGCCTGGCGGCTCTTCGACGAGACGGTGCGCTTCTGGCGAGCCCTGGCTGGCGCAGTCGACGTACACCGGGCGCTGACAGCGAGGCGCTGACCGGTCCGCAATCACGCTGAAGCGTAGACCTACGCACCCCGCGGCGGGCACGTGCGCAACGCAGTCCGCTGGCGCTGCTCTTGCCGGTCGGCGGCACGGAACTGGGACAACGGCGACATCTGGGTCCGTGACGCGTTCTGGGTGTACGCTCTGCTCGTCCTGGGCTTCACGGAGGAGGCCGCGGCGGTTCGGCGCGGGTGGTGCGCGGCGGCGGCGACGAAAGGGTCGGCGGCGGTCGGTGGCCCGCTGAAGCTTCATGTACCGCATCGACAGCGTCCAGCGACCTGGCCGAGGCGCTGCTCGGAGCACTGGGACGGCTCCCGGGGCTCGAGCCCGGTCCGTATCGGGCACGGGGCGGCGGACCAGCTGCAGCTCGCCGTCTACGGTGAGGCGCTCGACAGCATCTACTTCATGGACCGACCGCGGCTGCAGGCCGGTCACGAGGGGGGCTCAGAATCTGCGACCTGCTGGACTGGGTCGCCGACGAATTGGGCCCAGCCCGAGGAGGGGATCTGGGAGACCCGCGGCGGTCGGCCGGACTTCACCTACGGCCGGCTGATGAACTGGGTCGCCGTGAACCGCGGCGCCCGCCTGGCGACTTCAGCCACGGCCAGGCCCGGAACAGGCGCGGATTGCGCTGGGGGGGCGAACTGCCAGATGTCCACCCACTTCGCATGATCGTAGTAATCTGATCTGGTCCTGGGGCCAGCCAGGCCCGCGGCGCCAGCAGTGCCAGCGCTGCCACCGGCGTCGCTGCGGGACAAAAGCCCCCGGCGATGCCCAGACGATGACGGCGGTCGATCCCAGCCACGTTGCGACCCCCAGGTCGCTTGTCAATCCGGTGGGCGGCCAGCCATGGTACGTGCGGGTCGTGCCCGGCCGTCCCTCGTGGCCTACGCCACGTCGCGGGCATCGCCCGACGGTGCGCGGCCCCCGCCGGCACCGTGGCCGTCAGCCGGAGCCTCCGGGGAGTCCCGGGGAGCAACACGCCGGGAGCCTGCGGCTGGTTCGGTCATGCCGGTGCGCCGATGCCGGCCTCGGCAGCGCCGGGAGACTGCCTCAATCCGGTCCGCAGGATATCGATGCTGAGGAGCAGGATCCATGCGGGGAACAGCAGCTCCACCCAGGCGGTCAGGCCCACGCTGACCAGCAGGACGACGGCGACGGCGAATCCGAGCAGCCCGATCCATCTGGGAACCACCTTTGCCCGCAGCGTAATGGTTGCCGTGCTCATGGTGAACACCGCGGCCATCCGCATCGCGTACACGTGCAGCAGGAGCCCCGTGACTTGGCGGCCGCCGCCAGCGTGTCCGGGCCGGGGGCCGCCGATCCCGCGGCCGCCTCCGCGATCAGCCCGCCGGCGAAGGCGGCCGCGGCGAACAGCATGGCGACGAACAGCAGCCCGCTGCCGAGGAACACCGAGGCGAAGAACCGGTCCTCGCGCTGCCCTATCCGGTCGCGCACCACCCCGATGAACCACAAGAAGGCGATGCCGGCGAAGGGCACCAGGTTCAGCGCGATGACGACGGCGCGGCGGCGGGCCGGATCGGTACCTGCGCCGGTTGCGAGTGGCCGGGCCATGCCGAGACGGGATGAGAAGAGGCAGGCCGAGCAGCCGCCGCGGTCCGGTGATGGTCTGGCCAGCGGCTCTCCTGTCCCGGGATCTCACAGGCGATCTGGGCGGTCCGCCCATCGTCACCGCTCCTGTTCCCCGTTGCCGTCGCCGCAGGACCACGGCGGCAGCTCTGGAGATGCCGAGGGCGCGTCCGGCGGGCGGCCAGATGATCAGCGCGGACAGTGTTACCGCAGGATATTCACTGCCCGGGCGACCACCAGGATCCCCACGGCAACCGAGATCATCGCCTCGGCCATCATCATGAGCTTCGCCCAGGGCTTGACCGCCGAGACGTCGGTCGGGCTGAACGCCATCGCGGTGTTCACGGAAAGGTGCAGGTAATCCACGAACGTCGGGCACCAGCCCTTGCGGACGTGTTCTGGATTCAGCATCTCGGGGAACAGGAATGCCGGGCCGGCGGTGGACCCGAGCGCGCGGGCGGCCGCGCCGCCGCGATCCAGATCCCAGTACCACAGCCCGAAAGCGATCACGTTCGTCAGCCAGATCACCCCGCCGGCTGCCAGCAGCGTCCGCGCTTGCTGGGTGAAAGGCTCCGCGAACAAGATCCCGTACACCAGCCGCACCGTCGAGCCGCCGTTGGCGATCGTGATCAGTGCGATCGGCAGCACGGTCAGGACACGCCACCAGGTCGCCCGCCGGTCGATCGGCCCACGGTCGGCCAGGATGCCCACTATGACCAGCCCGAGCAGGACCGCAAAGAGCACTGGGCCGGCGTCGTTAAGCCTGAGCTGCGGAGGTAGGGTAATCCTCAGCACCCCGGTGAGCAGGACCGCGGCAGCCGTTGGCCAGCGGCGCTCGCCGACGCGGATCCGCCTGGTCGCCACCGGCACGATGCCCTCCCCATGCTGGGCTTACTAAGACGTACCTAAGCAGGCCGACTGGCACCGCAGCACCACTGGCCACCCCAGCGCGGGCTGATCACAGGTCTGCACGGCTGCCTCCTCTTCCGGCCAAGCTGCGCCTCCACGGCCTCATCGAGGTTTCCGTGGCGGCGGCAGCGGCCCCGGCGATGAGCTCGCCCCTGAGCCAGCGACGCCCGTGGGAACGGATCCACCCGGTTGCGGGGTAAAACGCCATCGGTCCCGCATAGGAGCTGATCGCCCCCCTCTCATCGGTCCACCTGGTCAATCCTGCCGTCGGCGCGCCAGGGATTCCTCTTCTGGGTGAGGGCATGAACGTTCCGGTGCTCGGCAGCGCCCGCCGGCCGCATGCCTATGAGGTTGCGAAAGATCGCGGCTCAACATGATCTCCGAACTGATACCACACGAGCTCGCCGGGCTCCGCGCGGTTGGGTCCCTGGCGGTGGTCTTCCCAGCCACGGCGTCCTACCGGGCATGCGGGCTTGGCTCCCCGCCAGGCCGGGCGGGGACGGGCACGGCCGGTGGCTGGGCGCGGAAGGAGGCGAGCTGCCGTAGCCGCGGCCATTGCAGGGCCGCCTTGGGGGCGGGGACGCCGGGCCGTTGCCTGGGTACGATCACCCGGAGCACGCGGGGCTGGATGGTGCACCGGACCGGCGCGGGCAGCAAGATGGTCTCGCCGTCGATGCCGACCGGGATCTCGGACGCGTCGGCGTCGACGGTGACCTCCCCGGCGGTCAGGACGCTGAGTCCGGGGCCGTGCCCGCGGCGGATCAGCCCGATGGCCTGCCGGGCGCTGTCCACCTGGACGGCGACCACGCCGAGGGTGCCGGCATCCAGCCGGGCGCGCCGGCCCAGCCCGGCCACGTCGGTCATCTCGTACGGGCCGTTGCTGACCAGCAGGGCCTGCGGCCCCTCGATCGTGGTGCCGGCAGCCCGGGCGGTCAGCCGGGCCCCTTGGTGGCCGTGGAGCAGGTCCGGGAGCATCTGCAAGGTGGTGCCCCGCTTGTCGTCCCGGTAGGCCGGGCTGCGGACCACCTCGGCGTAGGCGCCGAACGAGGCGTTGTTGACGAACGTGCGGTCGGCGATGACGCCCAGGTCGACCCGCAGTTCCTCCCCATCGGTGAGGGCGTCCAGGCAGGTGGCGGGATCGTCCCGGTCCAGCCCGAGGTCGAGGGCGAAGTGGTTGCGGGTCCCGGCGCTGATCACCAGGAACGGCAGGTGGTGCTCGGCCGCGATCCCGGCCACCAGCGCCTGGGTCCCGTCCCCCCCGGCCACCCCGAGCAGGTCCGCGCCGTCGGCGACCGCCTGCCGGGCCAGGACGGCCACGTCCACCATCCCCGGGCCCTGCAGCAGCGCCACCTGGGCGCCCAGCGCCTCCGCCTTGTCCTTCAGCCCGAACCTGGTCACCTTCCCCCCGCCGGACCTGGGGTTCATGATCAGGAACGGCCGCCGCGGGCGTGCCGCCGGGGCGGCGGGCATCGCCGTGTCCTGGCCTTCCGTGCTCAGCGCGGTCCTGGCGGTCCCGGCCGCCGCCGCCATCAGCGCCACCGCCACGATCGCGACCCACAGCAGGCCGGCCCGCGCGAACACCACCAGGATGAGCACCGGCGCCGCGACCGCCAGGGCCAGCGCGACCCACCGGACCACCCCCCGGTTGGCCAGGAACCAGTACCCGCCCGCCAGCACGGCGCACACGCCGAGCACGGCAAACCCCACCAGTCCCAGGCTCCGCCACCCGGCCACGGCCAGCAGCAGCGCCGCGGCGGCGAGCATCAGGGCGAACGAGGCGCGGGCAAGCCAGCGCCGGGTTGCGGTAGTCATCAGGTACCACCCCCACAGGAAGTGCATCGCGCAGCCAGGTCCGTAAACGGCCCTGACCTGCCCGAGCAGCGGGTGATCGGTCCAGTCCTGCGGGCCACCCGGCCGCACGTGCTGTCACGGTGCGAACCGGGTCAGGCCGCCAGGACCTTGGCCTTCTCGCGCTCGAACTCCTCAGCGGAGATGACCCCGCGGTCGCGGAGGTCTGCCAGCTTCGCCAGCTGATCCGCCGAACTGGCTGGTGAGCTCGCGGCCTGCTGGATGTAGGCGCGGGCCTCCGCATCCTGCTGCTCAGCCTGCCGCGCCGCCCGCTCCTGCATCTTGCCGCCGCGGGCGATCAGGTAGACCAGCACGCCGATGAGCGGGATGAACAGCACGAACAAGAACCACAGGGCCTTGGCAAAGCCGCCCAGGTCATGACTGCGGAAGATGTCAATGAACACGATGATCAGGATCCAGATCCAGACCACCCACAGAAAGAAAATGAACATCGTCCAGAAAAGGTTCAACAACGGATAGGACGAATCGGCCAGTGCCATGTGTACCTCTCCTTAGCGCCAGGGAGGTTGCCGGTAAACTGCCGGCTAACCGGTCCTGCGCCCTGGCAGACTCAAGCATCCACCTCGGAGCCGATCACCAGCATCACCCAAGCACGGGTGAGAAGAATGACCCCTCAGCTCAGCCCCGCCTGCCAAGGAGCCCAGCTCTTGCCACACGCGCCCAGCCAGCCCAGTGGCGAGTGGCCAGTGATCACTCCGACGGGTTGATGCCTGGCGCACGGGGGGTAAGTGCGCTGGTTCCCGGTGCGCCGGGGTTTCTCATGATCAGCCTGATGCGCAGACGACCTAGCCGCACATGATGGCCCGGTGCAGCTCACCCCATCGGGGGTGATGCCCCCGGTCAGCGGTGGCGATGGACTGCTGGTATATCCAGCGAGGCCAGCCGCCGCGCGTTGCGCGGTAACCCGGGGGAGGATCCGTGACGGGCGAACGCCTGTCCTTGACACACTCGCCGACCTCGCCGCCGCACCAGTCGAGCACAATTCTCTTGTGCCGCGCGAGTTCATGCCCGTCAGGATGGCCCCGCCCTGATCCCGGTGGATGACCGCCTGCCGGCCCGATGACCAGGGTGGGGCTAGTGCTGGGCTAGTGCCGGTCCTCCCGTCCCGTGGAGGTGCGCCAGGCGAAGCCGGGGAGAACCGGCTGCTGCGTGGGGCAGGCGCCCAACATGGACAGCACACCCCGGCCGTGGTCAGACACCGCGACCGCAATCTTCCCCTGCGGACAAGCCGGGCGCCTCACCCACGCAGGGGTGAAGCCATAAGCTAGATCTCGGTGGTGGCTTGTGCCGTGCCGTTTTTCACGGCGGCCTGGAGCGCGGCGTAGTCGCGTTCGTTCTGGTCGGCGTAGGTTTCGGCGAAGTCGGCGATCGCCTGGTCAAATTTGGCGGAGCCGCCGAGGTAGGCGGCCAGCGCGATCCGGTCGCCGGAGCGGGCGTGCGCCCGGGCCAGGGTCCACCCGCACAGCCGGGCGTAGAACGTCATGCCCGCGGCGATCATCTGCTCGATCGGCGCGGAGAATTTCCAGTCCCGCAGCTGGCGGACGTAGAAGTCGCGGTCCACTCCGTCTTCGGGGTTGGGGACGCGGGTCCAGCCGAGGAAGATGTCGCTATGGGCCTGCATCAGGTGCTGCCCTGCGACGACGCGCTCGCCCTGGTTGGTGTACTGGCTGCGCCCGCAGTACTCCGCCAGGACCGATGGCTGGGCCTCCTTGGCCTGCAGGAACAGCGGTTCGACCCCGTCGGCGGCGTCCATCAGCAGGACCCAGGCGCGGGTGCCGACGCTGCCGACCCCGACGACCTTGCGGGCCACCTGCACCAGGGTGAACTGCTCGAGCAGGTGCCGCCGGTCGGACTGCAGGGTGCGCCGGTATTTGCCCAGCACGGTGCGGATCAGTTCGTAGATCACGTCGGCCTGCACGTCGGCGAAGACGTCTTCGACGGGCACGATCATCGGCGGGTCGCTGATGATCCGCCGCCGCCCGTCGATCATGGTGGTGAGCTTGCCCAGCGCCTGGGTGCTGTCCCGAGTGTGGGCCTTGGCCAGCAAGCCCTTGGCGGCTTTGAATCTTTCCGCCTTGACCTGGGCCTGGAGCTCGCCGATGGCCTGCTCGATGTCCAGATGCGCATACCAGACGTCCAGGAGCGGCTGCTTGGCGAAGGCGCGCATCGCCGTCCGGTACCCCTCGGCCGCGGCCAGGGCGATCTTGCGCCGGGTTTTGGCGGGGAACCCGTTGTCCCGTCCCGCTACGGCCAGGCTGGCGGCCAGCCGCTTAACGTCCCACTCGAACGGTCCGGGCAGGGTCTCGTCGAAGTCGTTGACGTCGAAGACCAGGTTGCGCTCCGGCGAGGCGAACGCCCCGAAGTTGGACAGGTGCGCGTCCCCGCACAGCTGTACCCGCAGCCCCGAGGCGGGGGTTGTGGCCAGGTCCGCCGCCATCGGCAGCGCCGCCCCCCGGTAGAAGGTGAACGGGGACACCAGCATCCGCCCGTGCCGGACCGGCACCAGCTCCGGCACCCGGCTCTTTGCCTGCTCCAGCAGCAGCCCGACCGGATCCCGCGACTTGCCCGGCGCGAACTCGGCATGCGACTCCAGCGGGGCCACCGCCCTGGCTTCCTTCCCCCGGGCCACCCGGTCCGCGCGGCTCAGCTGCTCCCCGGCCCCACCCGGCGCCCGGCCCCGGGCAGAACCCTGCGCACCAGGCCTGCTTCCCGCGACACCAGCAGCCGTCGCAGCCATGACCACTCCCTCCCGGAGCGACCGCGTGGCACCGCCGGCCGGCGGCCGCCTCGGAACGCTCCTCTTTGCTGGTACCAGCCGAGCACCCTCCACGCCGGGATGGCATCGCCCACCAAGGGGTGAACCCCGCGCCAGCACCACCCGGACGGTCCCGGTCAATACGCTCCCGGTGGCTCCGGTGCCAGAAGGTCCGCCAGGAACGCTGTCGCTGTCGCGCCGCACGGGCACCGGAAGCCCCATACGGCAGCGTGGCCCGCCTTGATCGTTTCGCTCCCGGTTACCTGAGCAGCCCAGGCCCGCGACGACGCCGGTCTTGCCGGTCATCGCGCCGGTCGCCGCGGTCGTCTTGCCGGTCATCGCGCCGGTCGCCGCGGTCGTCTTGCCGGTCATCGCGCCGGTCGCCCCTGTCATCGCGCCGGTCCTCGCGCCGGTCGCGGCCTCCGAGCAGGCCGGGCCGGTCGCCGCGATCTCTCAGCAGCGGCATGTCAGGCTCCTTCCGCCTGGGCGGCGCGGTCCGCCTCGATCGCGGCCAGGATGGCCTGGGTCGGGATGCGGCCGCTGGCCACCAGCTGGCCTCCCGACCGGCGCACCGCCGCACCGAACGGCCCGGCCCAGGTGTTCTCCCACACCAGCACCGCCGCCGCGCTGCCCGGCTCCAGCACCTGGCCGATCTCCTCGATGTCGGACTCGGCCAGCAGAACCGCGAGATCGGCCTCTGCCGCGCGTAGCTGGCCGACCTCGCTGTCGTCGGCATCGCGCAGCTCCGTGGCCTCCACCGACCCGTCCACGCCCTTGCTGACCAGCAGCAGGTCCAGCACCCGCACGGTGTTGCTGTCCATCAGAGCCCTCAGCTCCGATGCCATCACCCCCGAGAAGTCCTCCTTGCCTGCCGGGAACGCGACCACCACGTAGTCCACCGGGCCAAGCTCAACATTGGCATGACTCATCGTTTTGTCCCATCGGTAGTTCCGAACACACCGGTATCGGGATCGTTGCACCCCCGGTATCGGGATCGTTTCTTTCAGCTTCACCAGACCAGGCCAATGAGGCATCACCCACCAGGGGGTGACAGCGATGCCTCACCGGCCGCAATCGACGCGCCATCTTCGCGATCAGCGTGGCGGCGCCACGAGGCGTACGCCGATTACTTCGAGGTTGAGGCCGATGATCCGCTGCACAAGCCCGGTCAGGGCTGCCTGATCTGGCAGCTCGGCGCGAAGGATTGTCGTGCCTGGGCCAATGGTGACCTCGCAGTCGTCGAATTCCACGCGCAGCGTGGCACCTGCCTGGGCCCTGAAGTGATCTCATACGTTTGTGATCGCATCAAGTCACGCCTTACAGTCTGCTGTTCACGCGTGCGGCCAGCATGCCTGGCCGCTGAGCCTGCATCACCACCCTTCCGAGGGTGACCCGGGACGTTGCCCGGCCGGCGAATGACCTTAGTCCCTTCCCGCATGGCTGCATCCTCGGTTGGGTTGGCCGGATATTTTTTCTGGGTCAGCGTGGACTGGGGGGATGTTATGGCTAGAGGCGCGATGGCTGAACACGCCTCCTCACAGGGCCCGCGGTTCGCGCCGGCGAAGTTCCGGTCGGCGACGCTGCCCTCCACGCTGGTGACAAGACCGGTGCTGCATGACCGGCTGACGGCGGGGCCGGCCAGCGGCTGACCCTTACGGTGGGGCCGGCTGGCGCGGGCAAGAGCGTGCTGCTTTCGAGCTGGGCGGTGACACGGTCATCTGGTGTTACGTCCTGGTTGTCCTGCGATGAGGCGGACGCGGACCCGGTCCGCTTCTGGAGCGGCTTCACTGAGGCCGCACGGAGTGTGGCACCCGGGTTCGGCGCCGATGCCGCCGACCTGCTGGCGATGGACGGCGGCATGTCGGCCGATGTCACCGCCTCGATCGCCGCCGATGCCGCGAGGCTGCCCGAGGGGTCGGCGATTATCGTGGATGACTTCCACTACGCGGCGGCTGCGGTCTCGGGGGGCATGACCGATCTGGTCGAGCGCTGGCCGGCCGAGACCGCCCAGCTGGTGCTGGCTGGCCGCTCCGACCCTCCGCTGCGGCTGCACCGGCTGCGGATGGCCGGTGAGCTATGCGAGCTGCGCGGCCGTGACCTGCATTTCTCCCTGGCCGAAAGCCGCGACCTGCTGGCGCACTTCGGGGTCGAGATCGCCGATGCTGATCTGGCGCTGCTGCATCAGCGAAGCGAGGGGTGGGCGGCGGCCCTGCAGATGGCGGCGCTGTCGCTACGCGGCACCACCGACCCGGCGCGGGCAGCGCGGGCGCTGGATATCCGCAGCCACGCGATCGCGGAGTACTTCATCGCTGAGGTCCTCGAGCAGCAGCCGCCCGAGGTTGCCCGGTTTATGCTCGACAGCTCCGTCCTGGGTGAGCTGACCGCGGATGCGTGCACAGCGGTCACCGGGCGGCAGGACGCGGCGGCGCTGCTGCGCAGCATTGACGAGACCAGCCTGTTCCTGGTGGCACTCGATGACGAGCGGACCAGCTTCCGGTATCACCATCTGGTGCGCCAGGTGCTGCGTACTGAGCTGCGGGCCAGGGACCGGGCGCGCGCGCAGGCGCTCCAGTTGCGGGCGGCCGGATGGTTTGAGTCAACGGGCGAGACCCGGCGCGCGGCCCACCACTTCCTCGCGGCGCGGCAGGCCGACCGGGCGCTCGCCCTCCTGCAGGACCAGGTCGTGACCGACTACCTGGCCAACCCGGAGCTGCCGGCACCGCTGGATCTCAGCATGGTCGCCCCCTCGGTACTTGCGGAGGCACCTGACCGGCTGCTGGCCCTGGCCGCCGACCTGCTGGTATCGGGTGATGCGGCCCGCGGCGGCGAATACCTCGACCTGCTTGAGCGCGCCCGTCCGCCGATCCCGCCCGAGTCGAGGCTGGCGGCCCGGCTGGCGGCGATGCAGTCGCTGCGCTATGCGCTGACCGGCCAGGCGGATCAGGCCCTGGCGGAAGGGCTCGCCGCGCGGGCCATCCAGGAACGGACGCAGCTCGCCGACGAGTGGGTTGCCGCCGTCCCGATGATCCTCATGCATGTGCATACGTGGCTGGAAGACTTCCCGGCAGTTGAGCGTGAGGCAGCCGCGGCCCTGGCGATGCCCGAGCTCAGCGGGCCGGTCAAGCTGGTGCATGTGCGCGGTACGCGGGCGCTGGCCTGGTACGAGGCCGGTTACCTGGCCGAAGCTGCCGATGCCGCCAGTGCCGCTGATGCGGAGGCGCGGCGGCGGGGATTCGGCCAGCACTTTTTCGCCATCGAGCACCTGCGTGCGCTGGCCGGGCTCGCGCTGGAGCGGCGCGACCTCAACGCAGCCGAGCAGCTGACCGAGCAGGCGCTGTCGATATCGGAGCGGGGGCGGCCGGTTTTTGAGTTCCTGGCGCTGCTGGACCGGGCCGGGATCTGGGCCGCCGGCAAGCAGGTCCGCGATGCGCTGGCGACGGTGGAGGCGGCACGCCTGGTCCTGGCCGGGACCCGGTCGGTGCTGCTGGCGCGGGCCGATGAGCTGGAGGCGCTGCTGCGCCTGTCGCTCGGCGACCTGCGGTCCCCTGTTGAGCTGGCCGGCGGGCTGCCCGCCGCCCGCCGCAGCCTGCTGCTGGCCAGGATCGCGCTCGCCGCGGGTGACCATTACGCGGCACAAGAACACCTGCGGTCGCCGTCGCTAGGTGACTTGACGCCGCGGCGCGCGCTGATCCGCCAGATACTGATGGCCGCGGCCGCGATCGAGCGGGGCGACCCCCTGGCCGCTGGCATCCTGGGCGGTGCGCTGGAAGCAGCCCGCCACGGGGGCTTCCTTAACACCGTCGTCACGACCGCGCCGGAGGTGACAAGCTACCTGGTCGAGCACTCGGCGCAGATGCGGCCGGACCCGTTCATGGACCAGCTGATCAGTGCGGCTCTCGCGGTGCGCGCCGCGCAGCCGGACGCCGCCCGGTCCCGGCGCATGCTCACCGCGCCGCTGACCGCTGCCGAGACGCGCATACTGAAGCTCCTGCCGACCAGCACCTACCTGCAAATAGCAGCCACCCTCTACATCTCGCGCAACACGGTCAAGACCCATCTCCGGTCGATCTACCAGAAGCTCGGGGTGACGTCGCGCTCGGAGGCCATCGAGCGGGCAGTCGAGCTGCGTCTGCTCTGAGACCGGCCTGCAGCCAGGCCCGATCCTGCCGTCAGCCTCGCCCCACCGGGCAACGCTGCCGTGACCCGCCGAAACCACCGGAAACAGGCGGTCATCACCCCTCGAAGGGGTGATGACACCTTCTCAGCGTCCAGAGAGGCCCTCCCCGCCGATTTCCGCGGCCGGTATTGAGTCCCTCCCTGTCCTTCCGAGGCGTCGGCTACCTCGCCGCCGTGGAGGTCCGCGACCGTGCCCCGCCGCAGGGCCCGCAGTTTGTGGCGGTCGCCAGCCTACGCGAGGGCTCCGGGAAGCACGCTGACACCGGCCGGTCCGGGGCGCGTCGCGTGGCGGCCTTGCCCGGCCAGGTCGTTGTTCTCCGGCGCGTGGCCTTTCACCCTGCGGGGGGTGATGCGCCGGGCGTGTCCAAGGCGGGAGATTGCAGTTGCGGTGTCCGACCACGGCCGGGGGTGGTGTCCTTGTTCCGCTGGCTGCCCGGGCTGCGGGCGGTAAGGTCTTACCGGCGTGAGTGGCTGGCCAAGGACATCGTCGCCGGGGTGGTGCTGACCACGCTGCTGGTGCCGCAGGGCATGGCGTATGCGGAGCTGGCCGGGCTGCCGCCGATCACCGGGTTGTACACGTCGATCATGTGCCTGCTCGGTTATGCGGTGTTCGGCCCGTCGCGGATCCTGGTGCTGGGCCCGGACTCCTCGCTCGGGCCGATGATCGCCGCGACGATCTTGCCGCTGATCGCCGCCAACGGCGACGAGAAGCGGGCGATCGCGCTGGCGTCGATGCTCGCGCTCATGGTTGCGGGAATCATGATCGTGGCGGCGGTGGCGAAGCTCGGCTTCATCGCCGACCTGATCTCCAAGCCGACGATGATCGGCTACATGAACGGCCTGGCGCTGACCATCCTGGTCGGCCAGCTACCGAAGCTGTTCGGGTTCAAGGTCGAGGCCGACAACTTTATCGGCGAGGTCATCGGCTTCGTCGAAGGGCTGGCCAAAGGCGAGGCGGTCGCGGCCGCGGCTGCGGTCGGGATCGCCGGGATCGTGCTGATCCTGGTGCTGCAGCGCTGGCTGCCGAAGGTCCCGGCTGTGCTGATCATGGTCGTGCTCGCGATCGCCTCGACCACGGTCTTCGACCTGGCCGAGCATGGCGTCAGCCTGGTCGGGGTACTGCCCAAGGGGTTCCCGCCGTTCACGATCCCGCACGTCGGCCTTTCCGACCTCGGGCCGCTGTTCGCCGGGGCGCTCGGGATCGCGCTGGTCTCGCTGGCCGACACGATCTCCACCGCGTCGGCGTTCGCCGCCCGTACCGGGCAGGAGGTCCACGGCAACGGCGAGATGATCGGCATCGGCGCGGCGAACCTGGCCGCCGGGCTCTTCCAGGGCTTCCCAGTCAGCACCAGCGGGTCGCGCACCGCGGTGGCCGAACGGTCGGGCGCCAAGACCCAGCTCACCGGGGTGACCGGGGCGGTCCTGATCACCGTGATGATCGTGTTCATCCCGGGCCTGTTCCGGAACCTGCCCCAGCCCGCGCTGGCCGCGGTGGTGATCACCGCGTCGCTGTCGCTCGCCGACATCCCGGCCACGACGCGGCTGTGGCGGCAGCGCAAGGTCGAGTTTGGCCTGTCGATCGCGGCGTTCCTCGGCGTCGTCCTGCTCGGCGTGCTGCCCGGGATCGCGATCGCGGTCGGCCTGTCGATCCTCAACGTCTTCCGGCGGGCGTGGTGGCCATACGAAACCCAGCTCGGACGGGTGGAAGGGCTGGAGGGCTACCACGACGTGCACTCCTATCCCGCCGCCGAGCACCTGCCCGGCCTGGTGATCTACCGGTTCGACGCCCCGCTGTTCTTCGCCAACGCCAAGACCTTCCGCGACGAAGTGCGGCGGCTGGCCAAGGCCGACCCGCCCCCCCGCTGGATCGTGATCGCCGCCGAGCCGATGACCGACGTGGACACTACCGCATCCGACGTCCTGCAAGAACTCGACGAAGCACTCAACGCCCAGGGCATCAGCCTGGTGTTCGCCGAGCTCAAGGACCCGGTACGGGCTAAGATCGAGCGTTACGGGCTCACCCGCACCATCGACCCGCGCCATTTCTTCCCCACCATCGAAGCCGCCACCGCCGCCTTCCGCCAGGAGACCGGCGCGCACTGGGCCCCCGCCGCCCAGGCCGCCGTCGGCCAGACGGCCCCCGGCCAGGCAACCGCCGATGCCGGCCCGCCGCACGACTCCCAAGGATCACCACCCGTCGGCTAGGGCCAGCCGACGGCAGAATAATCCGGAACTCCCCGGCCACAGTCCCAAGCCGGGTTGACGTCGTGCGCCGCCCTGTCTGGGGAGGGACTGGTTCGCTGGCGCGGGCCCGGGAGGTCAGGACGGCGGCCCCGGTGGCTTCCAGGGTCAGGCTTTCCAGCCAGCTGATCTCCACGTGGTCCACGTGTACCGCGTTCCAGATCGGCTCGAAGACCCGGTTGACGAAGCGGAGGGCCAGCACCCGGCGGACGAGCTCGTCGGACAGGAAGTGGTCGACCCGGAAGATCACCGGCTGGGGCAGCTGAATGCGCAGGATCTGGTTGAGGTGCTCATTCGCCCGATCATGAGATGCCGCCTTTCCCGGGTCGGTCTGCGTCAAGGTCGCGCTCCGGCGATGCCGGGACGCCCGCGTACCGCGGTGAGGGGGGCCCGGTCACCCCTGGCCGGCAACGGAAGATCATCCCGGCCAGCGGCTGGGCGGCGCGGCTGTCCGGTTCGCAGTCGAACCACGAGGTCGTGATGTACAGATCGCGCCCCCCGATGCCGCCGAAGGCGACCGAGGTGGGGTTGGTCACAGGTAGCTCGACCATGCCGTCGAGCGTGCCGTCGGGGCGGTAGCGGTGGACGGCCCCGGCCCGTCCGAGCGCGACCCATAGCATGCCCTCGTCGTCGACGATCATGCCGTCCGGCCAGACCTGCGCCTCACCGAAGTCGAGGAACCGCTGGCCGCCAGTGAGGGCGCCCGTCGCGGGGTCCATGCCGAGTACGTCGACGACGAACAGGGCTGTGTCGGCGAGGTAAAGGCGGCCGTGCGGTTCGTCGAAGGCGGGCCCATTGCAGATCGTCAGGCCCTCGGCCACGCAGGTCACCTGGCCGCCACTGACCCGGTACAGCGCCGCGTTGCGTGGCCGCTTGTCGTAGGCCATTGTGCCGACCCAGGCCCGTCCCCGGCTGTCGGTCTTGACGTCGTTCGCGCGGTTTTCGGTCCTGTCCTGCTCGACCGGGACGCGCAGGTCCATCGTGCCGGTGTTGCGGTCGAGCACGGCCAGGCCTTCGGGGCTGGCCACGACCGGCTCCCCGGCCGCGGCCAGGACCACGCCACCCGGCTGCCCGGCGGTGGCCCACGAGCTGTCGTTGCCCGATGCCGGGTCGGAGCAGTGCACCCGCTGCCCGGTGATGTCCACCCACCACAGGCGGGCGGTGGCGGCGTCCCACAGCGGGCCCTCGGCGTGCTCAGCCCGGATGCTCAGCGTGACCTCAACCGGCGTGTCACCCATGACGCATGCCTGCGATCCGCTCGTGTCTTGTCAGATGTGTTCGAGCGCGCCGGGACGCTGGGCCAGCTCATCCTCGGCGTGGGCCACCATCGGCATGCCGCCCTGGCCGACCTTCAGCGGCGTGCGGTGGGAGCCGTGGTAGGTCATCATCCCGCCGGACATGAACGCCACGTCATCCCATCCGTTCTGCTTCAGCATGCAGTAGGCGATGTAACTGCGGAAACCCGACCGGCAGTAGGTGTACACGGGCTTGTCCCGGGGCACCTCATCCAGCCGTTGCCGCAGCTCGGTGTACGGCAACAGGACCGCCCCGGGGACGTGCCAGGCCTCGTATTCCGCCGGTGTGCGCACATCGAGGATCGTCACCTTGCCGGCGCAGCCCGGGTAGTCCTCCGCGTACCACAGGGCGATGTCGCCGCGCAGCAGGTTCGCGCCCAGGAAGCCGGCCATGTTGACCGGGTCCTTCGCCGCCCCGTAGGGCGGGGCGTAGGCCAGCTCCAGGTGCTCCAGGTCATACACCGTCATGCCGGCGCGGATCGCGACGGCGAGGACGTCGATGCGCTTGTCGACACCGTCCCAGCCGAGCACCTGCGCACCCAGCAGCTTGCCTCCGGCCGGGTCGAACAGCACCTTCAGGAACAGCGGCGCGGTGCCGGGGTAGTACGCGGCATGACCCATCTGGTGGGTGTCGACCTTGCGGTAGTCCAGGCCCGCCGCGCGCAGCTCGGTCTCGGTCAGGCCGGTGCCGCCCGCGGTCATGTCGAACACCTTGACCACCGCGGTGCCCTGAGTCCCCCGATATTCGCCGACGTCCTCGCGGCCGGCGATCGTGTTGGCGGCGATCCGGCCTTCCCGGTTCGCCGGGCCGGCCAGCATCGACAGCACCGGCTCGCCGGTCAAGAAGTGCGCGGTCTCCACGGCGTCGCCGGCCGCCAGGATGTCCGGTGCCGAGGTGCGCATCCGCGCGTCGACCACGATCCCGCCGCGCGGCCCGATCTCGATACCGGCGTCCCGGGCCAGATCCACATTGGGACGTGCCCCGGCCGCCATCACCACCACGTCACCCTCCACCGACGTGCCATCGGACAGATCGACCACGAGCCCGCCGTGCCCGTGACGAACCGCCGTAGCCGACGTACCGAGCCGCAGGTCCACACCGTGGGTGCCGACGTGATAGTCCAGGATCCGGGTCATCTCCGGGTCCAGCCACGGCATCAGCCGCTCGGTCCGCTCGACCACGGTGGTCGCCAGCCCGCGGGCCCGGAACGCCTCGGTCAGCTCCAGCCCGATGTAGCTGCCGCCGACGATCACGGCGCTCTCGGCGTTCTTGTCGAGCTGGGCGATGATCCGGTCCATGTCGGGGATGTTGCGCAGCACGTCCACCCGCGGGTCATCCGCACCCGGGATCGGCGGCCGGACCGGTTCGGCCCCCAGGCACAGCACCAGCTTGTCGTAGGACTCCCGGTACGCCCGCCCCTGCGCCAGATCGCGCACCTCGACTTCCCTGGCGTCACGGTCGATGCGGAGCACTTCCTGCCCGGTCCGCACATCCAGCGCCAGGGCCCTGCCCAGGCTTTCCGGCGTCTGCAGCAGCAGGCTGTCCCGGTCCGGGATGGCCCCGCCGATGTGATACGGCAAGCCGCAGTTCGCGAACGAGACATAGTGGTCCCGCTCCAGCACCACGATCTCGGCTGACTCATCCAGCCGCCGCAGCCGCGCACCCGTCGAGGCGCCCGCCGCGACTCCCCCCACGATCACCGTCTTCATCTCGTCCACCCCTGTCCGTCAAGGTCACGCCCACGTCGTTTACTGCATATTTCGTGTGCTCGTGCCGGCGCATCACCCATCAGGGGATGAGACGCCCGGCGTCTCCGGGACCGGACACCCTCATCAGGGCAACCCTCCAGGTGCCGGATGGTCCCACAGGCTCCGAGCGCTGGGGCCGAGGACGGCGCGGCAGCGCCGCACCGGCGGGCGAGAGGGGGAAGCAACCAACAAGAGGGGTACGGCGGCATGGCCGGTGAGGTGACCTGTGGTCAGCGGAGCGGGGAACATCCTTCGCGCGGAGGACTCGGCGGCGCCCGGCACGTGGCAGCCGGTTGGCTTCACAGGTGAGGGTCTCTGGCCTAAGAAAGCACATTGCCGCCGGGCGAGTGTTGAAACGAGGCCGCGGGCCCGCGAACAGTATTTGCGGCGCCTCGCCCGTCACAGTGGGTCGGCGCTGAAGGGCTGAGCCAAGACGGGTGGCGGGGCCCGCGCCGTCCCGACGTGGCGACCGCGCTCGGGTATGACATCGCGGCCGCCTTGGGGGAACCCACACGGTTACTGACTGGCTCCTCAGCTGGCCACGTCAGCCTGCAACGGGCCGGAGGGACCGGAACTTCATCCGGACGAGGGTGATGCAACGTGCAGTGGCAGGTGTTCGGCTTGACCAGCAAGTTCCGGCACCTCCCCGCATCGTTGGAAGCTGAGGATGAACAGCCCGAGCAGCAGGCCCACATCTGGCGCAACGCCGGACGTGTCCAGCGGAGTCCGCAGCCTGGAGGTGCGCTGGATTTTCCCAGGCCGGCTGGAGGCTGCGGTGGCCGAATGGTTTGGACGGTTCCCGGCCAGGGTGGAGTCACGCGAGGACACCTACCTGCTGGATCCGCCGTTGCCCGGGCTGTCGGTGAAGGTCCGCGGGGGCGGGGCGCTGGAGGTAAAGGTGTACCGCGGGAGCCTGGGAATCCTCGAGGTGGCGAGGCGCGCCCGCGGACGCATGGAGGCCTGGCAGAAGTGGTCCTTTCCCTTCAGCCTGTTCAGCCCAGGCAACCCGCCCGGCTGGACGCCGGTAGCCAAGAGACGGCGCATCAGCCAGTTCTCATCGGCCGACAGACATATCGTGGCGCCCGCCGCGGGGCTGGGCCAGCCGAGATGCGAGGTGGAACTCACCGAAGTCCACAAGAGCGGCCTGCACTGGTGGACCCTGGGGTTCGAAGCGACCGGCCCCGACGATCTACTCCGCAGCGAACTCCAGGCCACCGCAGCGCTCGTGTTCGCCCACGCTGTGCCCGGTATGGAACCCGCCCCAGATCAATCCAGGCCCTATGCGCAGTGGCTGGGCCAGCGGCCAGGCGCCGAGAGCGACGCCGACGCCTAGCGACCCTTTGGGTCGATGACGTCGACAAACGACACCGCCCGATCAACCCCTGGTCACCAGGGAACGGGGCTGGTCGCCGGGACGGCTGGCCGTCCGGCAACGAAACGGAGCGGCGAGATAACAGACGGCCATCCGCTGCGGCAGCGCTATCTTGGGGCTGGCGAAGTCTGCCGGTGGCCAAGTGACTGGTCGGCTGCGGACCGTAGACGCTGGGGCGAGGCCGGAAACGTCATCGGAGGGCGGCCGTGGACAGTGACCGGCGAATCAGCCGCGTGCGCGCATCGCCAGTCTCGCTAGCGCGCACGGGCCGGGCTGGCCGACCGAGCCGTCCGATGCGGGTGATCGCGTTTCACCGGGGTACTTCATCTTCAGCCCGTTCTTCTTACCGACCGTGATCATCGTCTTACCGACCGTGATCATCGTCGCCTACCTCGTCCGTGATCGCACCCAGTCCCACCCAGGCCGGCGGCTGTCAGCTAGTGCACAGTACGGGGTCCAGGCACCAATGGCTGGGCCTGCCTAGACAGCGGCGCGGCGGCCCGAAGGTGGTGGCCGCATCGCTCCCGGACAGCGAGCCCCTGAGCGGAGCGGCGACGAGCGGGTCTTGCCACCGCGGGACTCGGCGGCCTGGCGTAGCAGAACGGGACGGTGCAGCCGTCTACACCACAGGTCGCACGCTTCCCGTGCCAGCTGGACTCCAAATGGCACAACTCACCCACCGAAGGGTGAGGCATCCCCGGCGCGCCGGCAGCAGGATTCACACCGTGTCCATGTCCTTGAGGGCACTGGGTGGAACACGGCGGATGAGAACGGGGGAATTTGTAGCTGATCTGATCGCCATCGGGTACCCGGATGAGACGACCGCGAAGGCCGTCGCCAGCGAGGCACGTCGGCTGGCCCAGGATCTGATCATCCGGCCGGATGCGATCGCGGTGATCGTGCGGGACAAAGAGGGTAGTTACCACGTCCACCCGCACGATTCCAGCGGCTGAAATTGACCTCGGCGGCACCCGGCTGCCACGAGGTCACGTGCCGCTAGCACATGATGTGCCGCCGGGGCAGCGATCATCTGGGGCGGGTGATGTGCAGCCGCGCGCCGTGTGCGACGGTGCGGGCTTGGTTCCCTTCGGATGGATTGGGCTGACCATATGGATGTAAGCCGGGAGGCCGCAGCGGGCCACACCGCTGAACGCGCGGCTGCGGCGGGCGGGACGGTCTTGCTGACGCTCGCCTCGGCGCAGTTCCTCATGACGCTGGACAGTTCGGTGATGAACGTGTCGATCGCCACTGTCGCGGAGGATGTCGGCACGACGGTGACCGGGATCCAGACCGCGATCACCTTGTACACGCTGGTGATGGCCTCGTTCATGATCACCGGCGGCAAGGTGGGTCAGATCCTGGGCCGCAAGCGTGCCTTCGCCATCGGGTGCGTCATCTACGGGTGCGGGTCGCTGACCACCGCGCTGGCACCGAATCTGGCGGTGCTGATGCTGGGCTGGTCGGTGCTGGAAGGGTTGGGGGCGGCGCTGATCATGCCGGCGATCGTCGCGCTGGTCGCGTCGAATTTCGGGCGTGATCAGCGCCCGCGCGCGTACGGGCTGGTGGCGTCGGCCGGGGCGATCGCGGTCGCGGCCGGGCCGCTGATCGGCGGCCTGTTCACCACCTATGCCTCCTGGCGGTGGGTGTTCGCCGGCGAGGTCCTGGTGGTGCTGATCATCTTGGGGCTCACCCGCCGCATGGCCGACACCCCGGCCGAGGAGGGCGCGCACCTCGACCTGGTGGGCACGGTGCTGTCGGCGCTGGGCCTGGGCCTGATTGTGTATGGGGTGCTGCGCTCGGGGACGTGGGGGTTCATCCAGCCCAAGGCCGGTGCCCCCGAGTGGCTGGGGCTATCGCCGGTGATCTGGCTGATCCTTGCTGGCGGGGTGGTGCTGCGGGTCTTTTTGTGGTGGGAGAATCACCGTCTGGCGCGCGGCGAGTCCGCGCTCGTTGACCCGGCGATGCTGCGCAACCCGATTCTGCGCGGCGGGCTTATCGCGTTCTTCTTCCAGTACCTGCTGCAAGCCGGCCTGTTTTTCGCCGTGCCGCTGTTTTTGTCGGTGGCGCTGGGGCTGTCGGCGATCGCGACCGGCGTCCGGCTGCTGCCGCTGTCCATCACCTTGCTGCTGGCCGCGGTGGGCGTCCCCAAACTCTTCCCGAAGGCATCACCGCGCCGCGTGGTCCGGATCGGGTTTATCGCCCTGTTCGCCGGGATCGTGGTCATGGTGGCCGCGCTCGAGGTGGGTGCCGGGCCCGAGATCGTGACCTGGCCGATGCTGCTCGCGGGCCTGGGCATCGGCGCGCTGGCCTCCCAGCTGGGCAGCGTGACCGTCTCATCGGTGCCCGACGAGCAAAGCGGTGAAGTCGGCGGCGTCCAGAACACCATGACCAACCTCGGCGCATCGATCGGAACCGCGCTGGCCGGTGCGGTTCTCATCTCGGCGCTGACCGCCTCGTTCCTCAGTGGCGTCCAGAACAACCCCGACGTCCCCAAAGACGTCGCCTCCCAGGCGCAGGTGGAACTGGCCGGAGGCATCCCGTTCATGTCCGACAAGGACCTCAAGGCCCAGCTCGACAAAGCCGACGTGCCACCAGAGACCGCCGACGCCATCGTTGCCGAGAACGAGAAAGCCCGCATCGCCGGACTGCGCGCATCGTTGTCGGTGCTCGCTTTGATCGCCCTGATGGCATTGTTCGCCAGCCGCCGGATCCCAACCCAGCAGCCATCCGCAGCACCCACCAGCGAGCCCACAGCTTGATCTGCCATCGCCGTTGCCGACTAACCCCGAGCGCCACTTGCCCTGCAACGGCCAGATTCAGGGTCTGGTGACTCATCGCCAACGTGATAAGGCAGGGCCTTGCGGTGCGAGTTGGGCACTTCCTATGGCTCGCCCCGGTGCTCGGGGCCAGGCCCGGAGCCCGGGTCCGCGGCGCCGTTCGCGCCGTTCGCGACCGGGCGGGCGCGGCGGAGCAGCGCCACGAGCGTCAGCAAGATCACACCTCCGGCCGCCATGCCGATGCCTGCTCCGCCCAGGACGTCGACGGGATAGTGCACCCCTAGGTAGACCCGGGACCAGCCCACCAGGACGGCATAGGCGATTCCCGCCGCGGCCAGCAGCCGGGCCAGGAACGGCACGAGCGCGATCGCCACCGCCAGGGTGACGGCGGTATGGCTGGAGGGAAAGCTCGTACCGTGTGCAGGCTGCTGGCGCAGCACCGCGTCGGCTATCACCTCGGGGGGCCGGGGGCGGTCAGCTATGGCCTTCGCCACGTGCGCCAGCACCCATGCGGTGGCAGCGGCCACGGCCCCGGCGACCACGGGCAGGACACTCCGGTTTCTGGCCACGACGTAGACCACGGCGAGCAGGACGACGACGACGATGCCCGCTGGCAGGAACAGATGGGACAGCGGCGTAAGCACCGACGTGGCGGCCGCCGGGACCTCGTTGAGAATCCGGAACAGGCTCGCATCCCAGCTGACCGCTCCCGTCGTGATCAAGAGTGCCGAAACGCCGAAGAGCAGTGCTCCGAGACCGGCCAGGAGCCCGGCAGTCCAGGCCCTGGGCACCCGGGCCGGGCTCGGCCACCACCACGATCGGGCCCAGTTCATGGGGACAAGACAGCCGGGGCGTCCACACGGCAGGCCCCATGCCGTCGGGTCGGCGCTCCGCCGTCCCTAGGGTTTCTCGTGGCTACGAACACCCCGGCCGCCTCTGCCAGGAGCATCGCGGCCCCCGACGGCGGTGCACATGCCGGCCTCCTGCCCAGGCTCAGGCAGGCCGGTAGCGCCGTCTGGCGCCTGCCTGCCGTCAGGTGACCGATTAGCGCTCATGTCCCTGCGCCTCCTGGCTGTCTAGAATGGCGTCGGGATGTGCCGCAACGGCAGGTCCGGCTCGGCGTAGCCGTCGGCTTGCTGCCGTTTGGGCAGCGTGATGTCCCGGGGGGCGAGCGGCTGGTAGGGAACCTGGCTGAGCAGGTGGTGGATGATGTTGAGCCGGCCACGCCTCTTGTCGTCGGTGTGCGCGATGTACCAGGGCGCCCACGCGGTGTCGGTCGCGGCGAACATCGCGTCCCTGGCCCGGGAGTAGTCATACCAGCGGCTGTAGGACTTCAGGTCCATCTCCGATAGCTTCCAGATCTTCCGCGGGTCGTTGATCCGGCTCTCCAGCCGCCGGGTCTGCTCATCCGCGCTGACCTCCAGCCAGTACTTCAGCAGCACGATCCCGTCATCGGTCATGGCCTTCTCGGCCCCCGGCACCAGCCCCAGGAACCGCTCGGTCTCCTCCTGGGTGCAAAAGCCCATCACCGGCTCGACGCCTGCCCGGTTGTACCAGCTGCGGTCGAAGATCACCACCTCGCCGGCGGCCGGGAAGTGCGGCAGGTACCGCTGGATATACATCTGCGACTTCTCCCGCTCGGTCGGGGCGGGCAGCGCCACCACCCGGAACACCCGCGGGCTGACCCGCTCGGTGATCCGCTTGATCGTGCCGCCCTTCCCGGCGGTATCCCGGCCCTCGAACACGACGCAGATCTTGGCTCCCGAGGCCTTGACCCACTCCTGCATAGCCACCAGCTCACCGTGCAGGACCCTCATCTGCCGCTCATACGCCTTGCGCTTCATCTTCGGGCCTGGGCTGGCTCCGGGCCTCCTGCCCCGCCGCGGTCGGCGGCTCCCGGACCTGCGCGCCGTGCCGCTCTCGCCTGTCCTTTTTCTTGGCCATATCGCTTACCCTCCGATGGGCGTAGTGACGTCAGTGCGATGCCCCTGCATTGCTCACGGAGTGGCCCGATCTCCATCCCGGCGCCACCTGGCGAGGCTCCCCGGGTTCTGCAGCAGCAGGCTGTCCCGGTCCGGGATCGCTCCGCCGATGTGATACGGCAAGCCGCAGTTCGCGAACGAGACATAGTGGTCCCGTTCCAGCGCCATGGTCTCGGCTGATTCATCGAGCCGCCCCGGCCGCGCACCCGGCGAGGCCCCGGCACCACCCCGCCCACGATCACCGCCTTCATCCCGATACCCCCTCCGCTAGGGCTAGGCCACACGCCCAGCCTTCCCTTGATAGTTCGTGTGGTTGCGGCGGCGCATCACCCATCAGGGGATGAGACGCTCGGCGTCCCCGGGGAACCGGGCACTCCCGGTCAGAGCAACCTCAAAAGGCCGGACGGGGAGGACTGCGAGGGCTGAGGACGGTGCGGCCGCGCCGCCCGCAGGAACGGCAACAGCCTCGGCAAACCTGCCGGTTAACGTGCCGAGAACTGGCCTCTGGCATCAGGTAAGGTGACCGGCGGCCGCATCCCGATCCAGGCCATCCTGGCCGCGCTGGACGCCGACCGCGCCGCCCAAGCGGAAGGGGGTGACATGCCGCTGTTGAGGGACCGCGGTGACCGGCCCGGCCTGCTCGGAGGCGGCGACCGGCGTGATCACCGGGGCGACCGGCGTGATGACTGGCAAGACTGGCGTCGTCGCGGGCCCGGGCTGTTCCGGTAGCCGTGAGCGAGACGATCAAGCGTGCCAGTTGCGATCGGCGACGGCACTCGGGGTAGGCCGGTCCGCTTCGCTGATGCAGCAGCGCCAGATCAGCATCGGCGATCTCGACCCCGAAGTGCGAGGCAACGGTCCCGGTCACCCTCAGGCGGGTGATGACCCAGGCCCAGCCGCCAGCCACGCTGGCAGCACACGTGAGCCGACAGACCGCGAGGCGCAACCCCAGTGCGATCACAAACATATGAGATCACCTTCACCGGCCAGGCAGGCGCCACGCTGTGCGCGGAATTCGACGACTGTCAGGTCACCATCGGCCCGGGCACCACCACCCTTCGCGCCGAGCTGCCAGACCCGGCAGCCCTCGCCGGGCTCGTGCTGCGGATCACCAGCCTCAGGCTCGAAGTCATCCACATGCACCGCGTGACGCCGCCGCAAGTCGATGACTGAGGGTGCTGCCATGGCTGCGGACAGCAACCCGGTGGCGTGGGTGGGCCGGCAGGCGGCGGTGACACTGCCGGAGCACATCGACGTGTCCAACGCTGGCCAGATCCGCGAGGAACTGCTGTCACTCGTCAACCGCGGCGCCGCCGTGCTGATCGCGGATATGACCACGACCCAGCTGTGGGGCGCCGCTGAATCGCAATGATCCTGAGCGTGCCCGGCGGTGTATGTGGCGGTTCTACGCAGCTGTGCGCGGAGGGCTGTCGTGCCGGGGGCCGTGGTGACCTCGTAGTTGTCGAATTCTGCGCGCAATGCTGCCGTGACCGCTAAAGCGACGGAGACGGGCGGGAATCACCCGCGGGAGGGTGACGACGCCCTGAGCCGACTCGCACATGATTTGGCACAAGCGGCCGGGCGGTCACGGCGACCGCCCGGAGAGCCTGGCATAGGAAGTCACCATGACATCGGCGACAATCAAACCGGACAGCGGCGCGGGCGGGCAATACGCCGAGGGCCACGGCTACGGCCTGGTCATCTTCGCATCGGTGCTGCTGCTGGTGATCGGCTGCTTCAACCTGATCGTCGCGGTCCTGCAGCTGATCGCCGAGGCCGGGATCGTGGCGGGCAACCAGATGGCGCGCTGGTTCGCGGTGGCCGTGCTGGCGCTGAATGCCATCGACATGATGTTCTTCATCCCCGCCTACCCGTTCCGGGCGCTGACCATCATCGCCATGGACGTGGTCGCGCTGTGGGGCTGTGCGCCTACGGCAGCCGCCGGAACCTGCAAGCCGTCTAGCGCCACGGTGCAGCGCCACGGTGCGCAGTCTGGCTGCGGCGGGAGACCGGTTGGTCTCGGTGGTGGGTATCACGCCTCGAACGGCGCGATTCTGGAAGTGCAAGCATCCTGGCTTCCCGCAAACCGGGGCTCATGTCCCGCATGGGGGCCACGGTCGGGTAGCTGAGGGCACGGGAGGTCTCGTGGTGGAGGATGCCGGTACGGCCAACCTTGAGAAGGTCGACCACATCGTCGTCCTGATGATGGAGAATCGCTCCTTCGATCACATGCTCGGCTACCTGTCACTTGAGGGTGGCCGCAGTGACATCGACGGTCTGCGAGAAGGGCTGGCCAACGAGCACCAGGGGCGCAGGTATCCCGTCCACCATCTCGGCACCACGGTCATCGCTGAAGATCCTGACCACTCCGCCAGCTCAGTGGACCTGCAGATTGGCGGCGGCAAAATGGACGGCTTCGTGGCCAGCTACGCCGCAACGATGGAAAGCCGCGGGGTTGAGAACGGAGACCCGGCACCCATCATGGGCTACTATCACGCTGCGGACGTCCCGGTCTACGACCACCTCGCCAGCGAGTTCGCCGCCTGTGATCGCTGGTTCAGCTCAGTTCCGGGGGCGACCTGGCCGAACCGCCTGTACGCCCTTTGCGGTCGCGCCGCCGACAGCCGCGATTGCCACCCCCACAACTTGCCGCCGTTGTACAACCAGCCCTCGTTCGTGCGCCGCCTCGACGCACACGGCGTCTCCTGGCGCTGGTACTCCAGCGACATCGGCACCTTGCGGATGGCTGATCAGCTCTACTGCCTTGGCCACCACGACAGGTTCGCGTACTTCACCAAGACCGGCCTGTCCGGGAAGGCCAAGCTGAACCTCAGGGTCCAGAGCGAGGATGCAAGCTTTCTTGAAGACGCCGCCCGCGGTACGTTGCCGTCGGTCTCGTGGATCGACCCGAACTGGGGCAACTTCAACCCATTCGGCTTCCAGCAAAACGATGACCACCCGCCCGCGGACATCAGCGACGGCCAAGACCTTGTCCTGGCTGTCTACCACGCGGTGGCGACGAGCCCGCAGTGGGACAAGACGCTCCTGGTCATCTTCTACGACGAGCACGGCGGCTTCTTCGATCATGTCCCGCCGCCCGAAGCCGACGACGACGATCCCGAGACATTTGGCCGCTACGGCGTGCGGGTGCCGGCGATGATCGTGTCGCCGTGGGTCGAGCCAGCGTCGGTATCACACACGCTCTTCGATCACACATCGATCATCAAGACGATCCTGCTGCGCTTCTGTGCCGCCGACCTTAAACACCGAGATCGCCGGGAGCGCCTGTCTGCCTGGCTCAGAACCGGCCATCCGCGCTACCTGGGAACACGCGTCGAGCACGCCAGCAACCTGGGAGAACTTCTGACACGCGCTGCGTCCCGCCCCGCGCCAGCCCACCATGGGCTGATCGCAGGCGCCGCGGCCCGGGCGGCTGCCGCCGCCGGTACCCATGAACCCGATCCCCAGCCGCCGACAGACTGGCAAAGGCACATCGCCGCTGCCACTCACCTGCTGAGAAGCCGCGGACATCCGACAGGCCGAACCTAGCCGCGCCAGGGGAAGGGCGATGGACTGCTATTACAGCGAGGTCGGCAGGCACGCGTCCCAGCGGTGGCGGGCCCTGCAGCGCGCCCGACCACGATCGGCGACATCACAACAGCCCGCACGCTGCTCAAGGCCTGGCCGCTCACCGCCTAGCCCTCGCAGCCGTTCGTCCGGGCATTGTCTGCTCCTCCTGCTCGGCCACCGCGCTGGCGGGTGCGAACTCGACCCTGGGCACTGATGGTTAAGTGACGGGCAGCCGGCAACAGGGCCGTTAGTTGCTCAGCGGCGGGGACCGCGCCGACCGCGGTGCTGGTGGCTTGGTTAGCGCCCGCAAATGAATAACACGCTGGTTTCAGGTGGAGGTAGGGGCGGGTCGAGGCAGTAGTTCCACTCGCCGTGGAAGTCGTGGCGGCGCAGCACGTTCTGCTTCTCCAGGTTCTGGATTTCCCGGTCGGAGATTTTGATGCCCTTGGGGTAGTCGCCGGTGCCGGGCTCGGCGCTGACGGTCAGCCCGGTGCGGGTGGTGGTCGCGGCGATGGTGTTCACGATGACCTCGTGGCTGGTCAGCGGCCGCCCGCGCCAGTTCATCGAGATGTGGGAGAACAGCCGGTGCTCTATCTTGTTCCACTTCGATGTGCCCGGCGGCAGGTGGCAGACGGTGATCTGCAGGCCGGTTTCTGCGGCGAAGGCGGCCAGCTCGGTCTTCCACAGCCGGGTCCGGTACCCGTTGGACCCGCCGCCGTCGGCGGTGATCAGCAGCCGCCGGGCGCCGGGGTAGGCCGCCTGGCCGGCCTTGTCCCACCAGGTGGCGATCGTGGCCACCGCGAAGGCGGCGGTGTCGTGGTCGGTGCCCACGCTCACCCAGCCGGCGTTGCCGGCCACGTCGTACACCCCGTAGGGGGTCACCTTGCCCAGCTCCTTGTCGATGAAGTCATGGACGTTCACCGGCTCGGGGGCGCCCTTGGGCTGCCATTCGGCGCCGCCCTTCTTGAACGGACCGACATTTTCCTTCTTCTTGGCGTCCACGCTGATCACCGGGTCCCCGGCGTCCATGTGATCGGTGGCCTGGGCGTTGATGTAACGGAACTGGGCGTCACGGTCGGCGTGCCGGGCCCCCTCCAGCGTCTTGGCGTTGCCCTGCAGGCTGAAGCTCTCCTCCTTCAGCAGCGCCGCCACCGTCGGCGCCGACACCGGGTGCCCGGCTGCGGTCAGCGCCGCGGCCAGGTGGCGGGTCGACTTGGTCGTCCACCGCAGCGGCGACTCCGGATCCCCGCGCGACTCGGGGTCCACCAGCGCCAGCAGCGCGTCCTTGAGCCCCGGGTCGGTGCCGGCGACCCGTTTGCGGCCGCCGCCGGGACGGCGCGCGCGGCCCAGCGGCTCGCCGCCGCCCTCCAGCTCGGCCACGCCCCGCGACACCGTCACCGCGCTGACGTCCGCCGCGGCCGCCACCACCTTGATCCCGCCGTGGCCCAGAACCCGCGCCTCGGCGCCCATCACCAGCCGCCGCTGCCGCTCATCCAGGTGCGGGAACAACGCGGCGAACTTGGCCGCCAGCGACTCCTCGGCATCCACGGGAACCGCCATACCACAAGCATGCCCCGTCGCGGATCAAAAGTAAACGTTATTCTTTTGCAGTCACTTAGTCGTCACGGCTGCGCCTTTCTAGCAGGTCGCGCAGGACGTCGCCGAGGGGGCGGGCGGCGCCGTGGCGGCGCAGGATCACGTCGGCGATCAGGCCGGTCCAGCCGGTCTGGTGGAAGGCGCCGATCGCGGCGCCGTTGTCGCCGTGGAAGTATTCGCTGAAGATCAGGTTGTCTTTCCAGGCGGGGTCGGTTTGCATCTTTTCGGTGCCGCCGAAGCAGGCCCGCCGCCCGTCCGCGTCCCGGGTGAACAGCGAGATGAGCCGGTCCTGCAGGTCGGCGATGATCCGGTCCAGGGGGAGCCGGTGACCGGAGCCGGTGGGGTATTCGACTTCGAAGTCATCGCCGTAGAACCGGGAGTAGCGCTCGAGCGATTCGACGACGAGGTAGTTGACCGGCATCCAGATCGGGCCGCGCCAGTTGGAGTTGCCGCCGAACATGGAGGTGGTCGACTCGGCCGGCTCATAGTCGATGGAGGACTGGTAGCCCTCGGCGTCGAACTGGTAGGGGTGATCGCGGTGGTAGGCCGACAGCGCGCGCAGCCCGTGCGGGGACAGGAATTCGCTTTCGTCGAACAGCTTGGCGAACAGCCGCTCCAGCTGGGCGGGCCGGGCCACCGACAGCAGCAGCCGCTGCCCGGCGCCCTCACCGCGCAGCTGCGGGGTCTGGGTCAGCTTCTGCACGTCGCCGACGCCCTCATGCTGCAGGAAACGCGTGAACAGCTTGTTCATGGTCATCGCGTTTTGCAGCATGTCGCCGTCGATGACCCCGGCGGCCAGCAGGGGGATGATCCCGACCATGGACCGGACCTTGACCGGGACGCTGTACCCGGACGGGGTGACCAGCCGGTCGTAGAACAGCCCGTCGGCGTCGTCCCACAGGCCCTGCTCGTCCAGGGCGGTGCGGATGCCCGCGAAGTGCTCCAGGAACTTCAGGACCAGATCCTGGGCCTGGCGGCGGCCGGCCCAGCCGGACCAGCTGAGGGCGCCGGCCATGGCAGCCATCGCCAGCGCGTAGGCGCCCATCCAGCCGGTCGCATCGGATTGTTCCAGGGTGTAGCCGGCGGGCAGGTGGGAGCGGTCGATCGGGCCGATGTTGTCCAGGCCGAGGAAGCCGCCCTCGAAGACGTTGTTGCCGTTGGCGTCCTCCCGGTTGACCCACCAGGTGAAGTTGACCAGCAGCTTGGCGAAGACCCGGGCCAGGAAACCGACGTCGCGGCCGCCGTCGATGGCCCAGACCTGCAGCGCCGCCCACGCGTGCACCGGCGGGTTGACATCACCGAAGTCCCACTCATACGCCGGCAGCGCCCCCTGCGGGTGCTGGAACCACTCCCGGCAGATCAAGATCAGCTGGTATTTCGCGAACGCCGGGTCCAGGTGCGCCAGCGGGACGGTGTGGAAGGCCAGGTCCCACGCCGCGAACCACGGGTACTCCCACTTATCGGGCATCGAGATGATGTCGAACCCGTCGAAGTTCCGCCACCGGGAGTTCCGCCCGTTCTTGCGCACCGCCGGCGGTTCCGGCTGGCCCGGGTCCCCGTCCAGCCACCGGGCGACGTCATAGTAGAACAGCTGCTTGCTCCACAGCATCCCCGCGGACGCCTGCCGCAGCACCAGCGCCTCATCCGCGCTCGCGCCGCCCGGCGTCAGCTCCGCGTAAAACTCATCAGCCTCAGCCCGCCGCTGGGCCATCACCTGATCGAAGTCCTTGCCGAGCGCGGCCGCCGCCTTGGCCGCGGAACTGCCACGCCCGCCCGCGGCCGGCCGGAGCCGCAGCCGGAGCTCGGCGGTCTGCCCAGGCGGCACGGTGACCTGGTACCAGAACGCGCACTTGGTGCCCGCGCCGACCGGGTTGACCGTGGCCGCGCCGCGGGTCACGTGGTCGTTGATGCCGTCCTTGGGATACGGCGTGACCGGCTCGCCGCCGTACAGCCCGGCGAAGTTGGTCTCGTTCTCACAAAACAAAAGCTGCGGGCCGGCCCGATCCGGGCCGGCCGCGGCGCCGGGCTCGCGCCCGCGCCCGGGCCCGGGCCCACCTGCGCAGTACTTCACCCGTCCTGGGTGAGGGCAGGGCAGGACGTCTTCGGTCAACGTTAGGTTGGGAGGACGGCCATGGTTCTTAACCTTCTGTTGATCGGCCTGGCGATAGCACTCGACCCGCTGCCGCTGACGTCATTCGTTGTCGTGCTCCCGTCAAAGCGCGGCGTGCTAAAGGGCGCGGCGTTCCTGTTTGGCTGGCTGGTGTCGCTGGCCATCGTGGTTGCGGTCACGGTGGTCGCGACCGGCAACAACCCGCCCGAGCCGAACACGGTTCCGTCCCTGGCGTCGCTGGCGGTGAAGATCGCCATCGGAACCCTGCTGGTCTGGCTCGCGATCCGGCAGCGCCGGCGGATGCAGGGGCCGAAGAAGCCGAAGAAGCCGCCGAAGTGGCAGGAGCACGTGGACAACATGTCGCCGTGGTTCGCCCTGGGCCTGGCCCCGGCGCTTCAGCCCTGGACTCTGATCGCCGCGGGGGCGGCCACCGTCCTGGAGGCCAAGCTGTCCAGTGGGGAGAGTTTTCTGGCGCTGATCGGGTTCTGCGTCCTGGGCTCGGCGTCCTACATCGCCATGGAGATCTACGCGGGTTTCTGGCCTGACCAGAGCCAGGTGTTCCTGGCCCGGTTCAGGGCCTGGATGGAGGCCCACACCGACCGGGTGATCATCATAGGGTGCCTGCTCCTCGGCTTCTGGCTCATCGCCAGCAGTATCTATTACGTGCTCGAGTCCTGAGGAGCGCAACGAGACCACCAAGCCCGCGCCCAACAGCGTCCCGAAGTGGGAAGGCAGCCATGGCACAAGCGACGGGGTTCGCGATCGGTGCCTCCCCCGCCGCCGGCCCGGACCGGCGTGGTCCGGTCCCGGCGCGGACCGCCGGAGCAGCCGCCGTGGAACGTACGGCCGGTAACGTTGGCCGCGCTAGCCTCGTAATGTCGTCACAATTGAGCCGTCCACGAGATGACGAGCCGACGGCCCGGGATTTCTTGGTTTCACGCCGTAGAGGGATCTGCGGGAAACTCTGCCCAACCCGGCGCGGGGACGCGGCGGGCAGTGCCGGTGAGCCTCACACCCAAGATCAACCCAGCGCGTTAATAACCTGCGCGCCGTTATGCTCGCCGCAGCCAGAACCGCAGGCCGAGCAGATCGTCGGTGTGCTCGGCGAACCCGGCGTTGGCGTTCTCCGGGGACGGCTGGCCCGGCTGGTAGCCGGTGGCCAGGACCTCGGCGGCGATCACCGGGCCGTGCTCGGTGAGCGCGGCGGCCACGTCCGGGTCGCTCGCCTCCCACCACAGCGCGATCCGGTCGGTGACGTCGAGCCCGTCGCCCTTCCGCGCCTCCTGGATGAGCCGGATCGCCTCCCGGGCCAGGCCCTCACGCCGCAGTTCCGGTGTGAGCGTCACCTCCAGCGCCACCGTCTCCCCGCCGTCCGCGGCGACGGTCCAGCCCGCCTTCGGTGTCTGGGTCACGATTACCTCGTCCGGGCTGACCGTTACGGCCTCCCCGTCGACCGTGACGATCGCGGTCCCGGCCGTGCGCAGTTCGGCGGCCAGCGCCGTCGGCTCCGCCGACGTGATCGCCGTTGCGACCGCCGGGGTGCGCTTGCCGAACCGGCCGCCCAGCGCGCGGAAGTTCGGCTTGACGGTGTAGTCGACCAGCTCGACGTCGACACCGGCCAGCGTCTCCAGCGCGTGCACGTTCAGTTCCTCGGCGACCTGCGCGCGCAGCTCGTCCGGCAGCGACGCGAAGCCGGTCGCGCCGACCAGCGCGCGCGCCAGCGGCTGCCGGGTCTTCACCGTGGCGGCGGCCCGGGCCGAACGGCCCAGCTCGACGAGCCGTCTGGTCAGCGCCATGTCCGCGGACAGATCCGGGTCGATCAGCGCCGCGTCAGCCACCGGCCACGCGGCCAGGTGCACCGATTCCGGTGCGCCGGGACCACGCAGCGCGCTCCACACGTAGTCGGTGAGGAACGGGGTGATCGGCGCCATCAGCCGGGTGACCATCTCCAGGCACTCGTACAGCGTGGCGAACGCCGACGCGGACTCGCCGGTCCGTGGGCCTTCCCAGAACCTACGGCGTGACCTGCGCACATACCAGTTGGACAGGTCGTCGGTGAAGCCGGCGATGCGCCGTCCCGCGCCGGCCGTGTCGAAGCCCTCCAGCGCCGCGGTGACGTCCCGTACCAGCGTGTGCAGCTCGCTGAGGATCCACCGGTCCAGGACCGGGCGGTCGGCGGGCGCGGGCGCCTCATCAAGCCGGTCGGGTCCCCAGGCGTTGCCGCCGGCGCCGGCCGCGTTCGCGTACAGGGCCAGGAACGAGACCGTGTTCCAGTAGGTCAGCAGGACCTTGCGGACGATCTCCTCCAGCGCCGCGTGCCCCACCCGCCGCGTTGACCACGGCGAGCCGGACGCCGCGAAGAACCAGCGCAGCGCGTCCGCGCCGTGCGCCTCCATCAGCGGCAGCGGCTCCAGGACGTTGCCGAGGTGCTTGCTCATCTTGCGGCCGTCCTCGTCCACGACCAGGCCGAGGCAGACCACGTTCTCGTATGACGACCGGCCGAACACGATCGTGCTCACCGCCATCAGCGAGTAGAACCAGCCCCGGGTCTGGTCGATCGCCTCGCAGATAAACTGCGCGGGGAAGGCCTCCTCGAATTCGTCCTGGTGCTGCCACGGGGCGCCGAGCCGCGCGAACGGCATCGAGCCGGAGTCGTACCAGGCGTCGATGACGTCGGGGACCCGCCGGGCCCGCGCTCCGCAGTCGGGGCAGCCGAACGTGACCTCATCGACGAACGGCCGGTGCGGATCCAGCCCGGCCAGGTCACGGCCGGCCAGCTCGGACAGTTCCGCCCGCGAGCCGACGCAGGTGGTGTGGCCGTTCTCGCACTCCCACAGCGGCAGCGGCGTGCCCCAGTACCGGGTCCGCGACAGCGCCCAGTCCACGTTGTTGCGCAGCCATTCGCCGTACCGGCCGTGCTTGATGTTCGGCGGGTACCAGCTGGTCTTCTCGTTCTCGGCGAGCAGCTGATCCTTCACGGCCGTAGTGCGGATGTACCAGGACGGCAGCGCGTAGTAGATCAGCAGCGTGTGGCACCGCCAGCAGTGCGGGTAGCTGTGCTCGTAGGGCTCGGACCGGAAGAGCAGGCCCCGGTCGGCGAGGTCCTGGGTCAGCCGGGGATCGGCGTCCTTGAAGAACATGCCGCCCACCATGGGGATGCTGTCCTCGAAGCGGCCGTCGGGACGGATCGGGTTGACCACCGGCAGCCCGTGCAGCCGGGAGGTCTGCATGTCGTCCGCGCCGAACGCGGGTGCCATATGCACCAGGCCCGTGCCGTCTTCGGTGGTCACGAACGTTCCGGGCAGCACGATGTGGGCGTCCGGGATATCGATCAGGTGGAATGGCCGGTCGTAGGTGGCGCCCAGCAGCTCCTGGCCGGGGAAACGCGCCACGACGTGCCACCCTTCGCCGAGCACGTGCGGCATCAGGGCCTCGGCCACGACCACGCGGTCGCCGTCGTCCCGGCGCGCCAGCACGTACGTGACCTCGGGGTGCACCGCCACGGCGGTGTTGGAGACCAGCGTCCACGGCGTCGTCGTCCAGACCAGCAGGTCCGCGCCGGCCAGTTCCGGCGGCGCGCTCTCCGGCACGCCGGTGAGCGGGAAGCGCACCGTGACCGACGGGTCGGTGACCGTCTGGTAGACACCGGGCTGGCCCATCTCGTGGTCGGACAGCGGCGTGCCGCAGCGCGGGCAGTACGGGCTGATCCGGAAGTCACGGACCAGCAGGCCCTTGGCGTAGATATCCTTCAGCGACCACCAGACCGACTCGATGTAGTCGGGGTCCATCGTCCGGTACGCCTGGGACAGATCGATCCAGTACCCCATCCGCTCGGTCAGGTCGGTGAAGGCGTCCACGTGCCGGAGCACCGACTCGCGGCAGCGCGCGTTGAACTCGGTGATGCCGTAGGCCTCGATGTCCTTCTTGCCGGAGATGCCCAGCTCGCGCTCGACGGCCACCTCGACGGGCAGGCCGTGGCAGTCCCAGCCGGCCTGCCGCGGTACGTGGAAGCCCTGCATGGTCTTGAAACGGGGGAAGACGTCCTTGAAGACGCGGGCCTCGACGTGGTGCACGCCGGGCATGCCGTTGGCGGTCGGCGGCCCCTCGTAGAAGGTCCAGGGCAGGCCGCCCTCGGTCTGCTTCAGCGACTGCGCGAAGACGTCGGCATCATGCCAGCGGACCAGCATCTCGCGCTCGATCGCGGGCAGGTCGATCTGGGCGGGCAGGGCGGGGAAGCGTGGCGTGCTGCCGTCGGGTACCTGCGGCATGATGGTGCGGCCTCCAGCAATAGAAACGTTGCTGGAGGGACGAGTCCACCGTGCGGTGTTCCCGCGGTACCACCCTCCTTGGCCGCGGCCGCGCCGGGCGCTTCCGTGACCGGGAAACGCCGGCTGGCGTGCGACCCTCTCGAGGATCCCTGCGGCCGGTTCTACTGGGCGTGGCGCCGCTCACTCTGATCGTCCGGAAACGGGGATCTGGAGGTACATGCTCAAGCGGCGGCCGGTGGCCGTTCTTCCGGCGGCTCCGGGGTGATCTGGTCCGCTGGGCCTGCCTCCGGGCTCGCACCGTCCCCGGATCGCTCCTGGCCGCTGGCAGCGTCAGCTGTCCCCATCAATACCGTGCAGGCTCCCAGGATATCCGACCCGGCCCGGCGGCCCGAACGTATTACGGGGAAGCAGGCCAGGATGCCGGTGTGCACCGCCCCGGGCGCGCTGCGTGAGGGCACCGCAAACTTATTTGCAGAGAAACGCGATGTGACTTATTCTCCGTTGACCGTTCATATTCATGATCATCTATAACTCGTCGTGGGAGGTGCGCGATGGCCTCAGCCTCGTGGTCCGATGCCGCCATTCTTCCGGTGCGGCCGGGAGAAGAGCCGTGGACCGGCTCGGAGCTCGCTGAGGTGCGCGAGACGCTCGAGGCAGACGCCGCCGGGCTGCGCCGTGACATTGAGCGAGCCGAGTCGCGTATCGCCGACCGGCTCGAGGACGGAATCCGCGACGCCGGGGACGACGAGGCGGACGCCGGCGTCAAGACGTTCGAGCGTGAGCACGAGTTCGCGATGACCAGCAATGCCCGCCACCTGCTGGAGCAGACCGAGCGGGCGCTCAGCCGGATCGATGCGGGAACATATGGAGCGTGCGAATCCTGCGGCCAGCCAATAGGCAAGGCACGGCTGATGGCGTTCCCGCGCGCGGTACTGTGCGTGACGTGCAAGCAGCGCGAAGAACGCCGCTGACGGCGCCGGGGGAGCAGCCGCCGCCAGGCAAGCCAGCGGCCACCGGCGAGCCAGCGGCTACAAGCGGCTCACCGGGCACAAGCGGCTCACCGGCCAGCGTGCGGGCGCGCAAGCTGCCCGTCGTCATCGGGGTGGCGGTCGGCGTGCTCGTCCTCGACCTGATCACCAAGCTGATCGTCGTTCATGCACTGTCGAACCGGCCGCCAATCCGGTTGCTGGACGGCTTCCTGACGCTCCTGCTGCTGCGCAACAGCGGCGCCGCGTTCAGCATCGGGACCTCGATGACGATCGTATTCACCGCGATCGCCGCCGCGGTGATCATCTACATTCTCCGGGCCGCCCGCAAGCTGCGCAGCCTGCCGTGGGCAATTACCCTCGGGCTGCTCCTTGGCGGCGCAACCGGAAACCTCGCCGACCGCATCTTCCGGTCGCCGGGGCTGTTCCGCGGCAACGTGGTCGACTGGATCGAGCTGCCGCACTGGCCCGTCTTCAACCTCGCCGACTCGGCCATCGTGTGCGGCGGCGCGCTCGCGGTCTTGCTCGCGTTGCGCGGCATCCACCTGGACGGCACCCGGGAGGGCGGAGCCGACGACACGGCGGACGAGGAAGCGGACCCGTTGGCCCAGTCCACCGGCCCCGGGCACCCCGCTGGCCCCGGGCACCCCGCTGGCCCCGGGCACCCCGCTGGCCCCGGGCACCCCGCTGGCCCCGGGCACCCCGCTGGCCCCGGGCACCCCGCTGGCCCCGCGCACCCCGCTGGCCCCGGGCACCCCACGAGCACCCCTGAGGCTACGCAGGCCACGTCAGCAACGGAAAGCGGCGATGACGGCGCCCGGTCAGCGTTATATGCCGGTTCCCGAGGGCCTGGACGGCGAGCGGCTTGATGCCGCGCTGGCCCGGATGTTCGGCCTGTCCCGGTCGCGCGCCGCGGAACTGATCAGCGACGGCATGGTGCTCGTGAACGGACAGCCCGCGGCCAAGTCGGACCGGGTTACGGCGGGTGAACCGCTGGAGGTGACGCTGCCCGTCCCGCGCCCGGTGGCGCCACCGCGCCCGGTGCCGGGGCTGCACGTGGTCTACGAGGATGACGACATCGTGGTGGTCGATAAGCCGATCGGCGTGGCCGCGCACCCCGCGCCCGGCTGGACCGGCCCGACCGTCGTCGGCGGCCTGCTCGCCGGCGGCCACACGATCGCCACCAGCGGCGCCGCCGAGCGCCAGGGCATCGTGCACCGGCTGGACGCCAACACCACCGGCCTGATGGTCGTGGCCAAGAGCGAGCCTGCGTACAGCGCGCTGAAGCGGGCGTTCCGCGAGCGTGAGGTGGAGAAGCGCTACCACGCGCTTGTGCAGGGGCACCCGGATCCGTTCCGCGGGACGATCGATGCCCCCATCGGCAGGCACCCATCCGGCGACGGCCGGTTCGCCGTCGTGGCGGACGGCCGCCCCAGCGTGACGCACTACGACACCATCGAGGCCTTCCGCGGCGCCAGCCTGACCGACGTGGGCCTGGAGACCGGCCGGACGCATCAGATCCGGGTCCACATGTCCGCGATCCGGCACCCGTGCGTCGGTGACCTGCTCTACGGCGCGGATCCGGTCCTGGCCGAGCGGCTGGGGCTGCACCGGCAGTGGCTGCACGCGGTGCGCCTCGCCTTCGATCATCCCGCCGACGGCCGGTGGGTCGAATTCCGCAGCGACTACCCGCCCGACCTCGCGCACGCCCTGGCCGTCCTCCGCGCCGAGAACTGACCCCACGGCTTACGGGCAGAGTTTTGGGCAGTATTTGCCCAAAAGTCTGCCCGTAGTGCCTGAGAGCCTGCCCGAATACGTTCAGGTTTTCGAATTGACAACCAAGGGAGAAGGGATAGATTAGTGGTATAGATAATCAGTTCGATAGAGGAGATAACGCAAGGGCGGGGTGAAGCCCAGCTCGCTCCCGAACAGGCCGAACAGGCCTGGCGGCCGGGCGGCCGGGCGGCCGGGCGGACAGGGTGCCCGGGCGGACAGGGTGCCCGGCGGATAGGCGGCCGGGCACGCGGCCGGGCGGACGTACCCCGGAAGCCCGCGCGGTACCGGGGCCCATCCGGGCGGAAGTCCCCGCTTTCGACCCCGTCCGGCGTGTGCGGGGCCGCGATACGGGGGTGGCGATGTAGGCTCGGTTCACCGGGTCGGCGCGGTCCCCCAGGCACAGTTCGGCAAGCAGGGATCAGCAAGTACAGTTCGGCAAACCCAGTTCGGCAAGCACGGATCGGCAAGCACGGATCGCCAGCACGGAGGCCTACTGCGGAGGGGCAGTCAAGCCTCACGCGCACGGGTACGGCATGCGTCGCCTTCCCCCCGGAACTGTTCGGTAACGATGACGCGTGCCCGCATGGCCCGAGCCGGATCTCCAGCGCTTTCGGGCTTTGCGAAGCGTGCCCGAAGGAGGCGGCTCAGTCCATGGCGGAACCCGCGGCCCGTCAGTCCGGCCAGGCTGAGAATGGCCAGGCTGAGAACACTGTCCGCCAGCCCTTCGCGCACCTCCACGTGCACACCGAATACTCGATGCTGGACGGCGCCGCCCGCCTCAAGGAACTGTTCAAGGAGGTCGCGCGCCAGGGCATGACCCATGTCGCGATGACCGACCACGGCAACATGTACGGTGCCGCCGAGTTCCACCGCCAGGCCACGGAGGCCGGCATCACCCCGGTGATCGGCATCGAGGCCTACGTCGCCCCGGAGCACCGGACCAACACCAAGCGCATCCTGTGGGGCCAGCCACACCAGAAAAAGGACGACGTCTCGGCCAGTGGCGCGTACCTGCACAAGACCATCTGGGCCAGGAACAGGGAAGGCCTGCACAACCTATTCAAGCTGTCCTCCCGGTCCTACGCCGAAGGCTTCCTGGTCAAGTGGCCGCGGATGGACAAGGAACTCCTGGCCGAGCACGCCGGCGGCCTGATGGCCTCCACCGGCTGCCCGTCCGGCGAGCTGCAGACCAGGCTCCGGCTGGGGCAGTTCGACGAGGCGCTGACGTCCGCGGCCGAGTACCAGGAGATCTTCGGCAAGGAGAACTACTTCCTCGAGCTGATGGATCACGGCCTGGACATCGAGCGCCGGGTCCGCGACGGGCTCGTGGACATCGGCAGGAAGCTGGGCATCCCGCCGGTCGTCACCAACGACTCCCACTACACCAGGGAAGCCGACGCCACCTCCCACGACCTGCTGCTCTGCATCCAGACCGGCAAGTCGCTGGCCGACGCGGACCGGTTCCGTTTCGACGGCAGCGGCTACTACATCAAGTCCGCGGACGAGATGTACGCCGCCGACACCTCCGACGTATGGCAGGAGGGCTGCCGGAACAGCCAGCTCCTGATCGCCGACCGGGTGGATCCCGCCGGCATGTTCGAGTTCGTCAACCTCATGCCGCGGTTCCCCATCCCGGAAGGTTACGAATCAGAGGAGGAGCTCTTCCGCGCCGAAGTGTGGAAGGGCATGGACCGCCGCTACCCGGACGGCTTCGACGAGGACCGCAAGAAGCAGGCCGCGTACGAGATCGACATCATCTGCCAGATGGGGTTCCCGGCGTATTTCCTCGTCGTGGCCGACTTCATCATGTGGGCCAAGAACCACGGTGTTGCGGTCGGCCCGGGCCGCGGGTCCGCGGCCGGCTCGATCGTCGCTTACGCCCTGGGCATCACCGACCTGGACCCGCTGGTCCACGGCCTGATCTTCGAGCGGTTCCTCAATCCCGAGCGCGTGTCCATGCCCGACATCGACGTGGACTTCGACGAACGTGGCCGGGCCGACGTCATCCGGTACGTCACCGAGAAGTGGGGCTCGGACAAGGTCGCGCAGATCGTCACCTACGGCACGATCAAGGCCAAGGCCGCGATCAAGGACTCCACCCGCGTCCTCGGCTTCCCCTACGCGCTCGGTGACCGGATCACCAAGGCGTTCCCGCCCGCCGTGATGGGCAAGGACATCCCGTTGTCCGGCATCTTCGACAGCGGCCACCCGCGGTACAGCGAGGCAGGCGAACTCCGCCAGCTGTACGAGGCGGAAGCCGAGATCAAGCGAGTCATCGACACGGCCAAGGGCATCGAGGGGCTGATCCGGCAGCCCGGCGTGCACGCCGCCGGCGTGATCATGAGCGCGGAGACGATCACCGACCACATCCCCGTGTGGACCCGGCACTCCGACGGGGCCGTCATCACGCAGTTCGACTATCCGACCTGCGAGGGCCTCGGCCTGCTCAAGATGGACTTCCTCGGCCTGCGGAACCTCACGATCATGGCCGACGCGGTAGCTGCGATCGAGAAGAACCAGGGCATCAGCATCGACCTGCTGAGCCTCCCACTGGACGACAAGCCCGCCTACGAACTGCTCGGCCGCGGTGACACGCTCGGCGTCTTCCAGTTCGACGGCGGCCCGATGCGCTCGCTGCTGCGGACGATGAAGCCGGACAATTTCGAGGACATCTCCGCCGTCGGCGCGCTCTACCGCCCCGGCCCGATGGGCGTGAACTCGCACACCAACTACGCGCTGCGCAAGAACGGGCTGCAGGAGATCACGCCGATCCATCCCGAGCTCGAAGAGCCGCTCCGGGAGATCCTCGAGCCCACCTACGGCCTGATCGTCTACCAGGAGCAGGTGCAGAAGGCCGCCCAGATCCTCGCCGGGTACACGCTCGGACAGGCCGACCTGCTCCGCCGGGCCATGGGCAAGAAGAAGAAGGAGATCCTGGACAAGGAGTTCGTCCCGTTCCGGCAGGGCTGCCGGGAGCGCGGCTACTCCGACAAGGCCATCCAGGCGGTGTGGGACGTCCTGGTGCCGTTCGCCGGCTACGCCTTCAACAAGGCACACTCCGCCGCCTACGGCCTGGTGTCCTACTGGACCGCCTACCTCAAGGCGAACTACCCGGCCGAATACATGGCCGCGCTGCTCACCTCGGTCGGGGACGACAAGGACAAGTCCGCGCTGTACCTGAGCGAGTGCCGCCGGATGGGCATCAAGGTGCTCCCGCCGGACGTCAACTCGTCGGTGGCGACGTTCACCGCGGTCGGCCGCGACGTCCGGTTCGGGCTGGCCGCGATCCGCAACGTCGGCACCAACGTGGTCGACGCCATCGTGTCCGCGCGCAAGGCGAAGGGCGAGTTCACCGGCTTCCCCGACTTCCTGCGCAAGGTCCCCGTGGTGGTGTGCAACAAGCGCGTCATCGAGTCGCTGATCAAGGCGGGCGCGTTCGACTCGTTCGGGCACCCGCGCAAGGGCCTGGTGATGGTGCACGAGCAGGCCGTCGACGCGGTGATCGACATCAAGCGGAACGAGGCGATCGGGCAGGACTCGCTGTTCGGCGGGGACGCCGAGACCGAGGCGTTCTTCGACGTGCCGATCCCCGCCGACGGCGACTGGGACAAGACGGTCCGCCTCAGCTTCGAGCGCGAGATGCTCGGCCTCTACGTTTCCGACCACCCGCTGCTCGGGGTCGAGCACCTGCTCGCCCGGGAGGCCGATGTTTCCCTGGCCGACCTGCTCTCCTCCGGAGACGAATCAGCCGAACGGGGCCGCGGCGACCGCAACGACGGCGGAGCGGTGGTCAAGGTCGCGGGCATCCTGTCCGGGGTGCAGCGGAAGGTCACCAAGCAGGGCAACCCATGGGCGGCGGCCACGCTGGAGGACCTGGCCGGCGCCGTCGAGGTGCTGTTCTTCCCCGCGACGTACCAGCTGTACGCGACCTCCATCGCCGAGGACGCGATCATCGTGGTCAAGGGGCGGATCGACCGCCGCGACGACGTGCCGAAGCTGATCGCGATGGACGTGACGGTCCCGGATATGACGCTAGGCGATGGCGGCCCTTTTGTCGTGTCGATGCCGGTGACGCGGTGCGTCGCACCCGTGGTCGAGCAGCTCAAGGAGGTGCTGATGACCCACCCGGGGCCGACGGAGGTGCACCTCCGGCTCCGCGGCGCGCAGCGGACGACGGTGGTCCGGCTCGATGACAAGCTGCGCGTCGCCAGCTCACCGGCCCTGCTGGGCGACCTGAAACAGCTGCTGGGCCCGGCCTGCGTCAGTTAGGCGCGCAGGTTGCGCCGGATATCCCGCAGGGCGCCGATGATCATGGCCCGGTCCGCCGGCGTGAAGCTGGCCAGCGCCCGCGCGGTGAGCTGATCCATCTCCCGGCCGATGGCCTTCTCGAGCGCGCGCCCGCGTTCGGTGAGCCGGAGCCGGACGAGCCGCCGGTCGGTCTCGTGCGGCTCACGGCGCAACAGGCCGGCCGACTCCATCCGGGTCGCCGCCCTGGTCACCGTCGAGGTCGCCAGCCCCAGCCCCCTGGCGATCTCGCCGGGGGTGGACCCGTCGTCCGCCCACAGGCGGCGCAGGATGAACTGCTGGCCCTCGTGCACGCCGTGCCGGGAGAACGCCGCCGCCGAGGCGAGCGCCAGCGCGTGCTTGGCCGACCAGAAGGCCGCCTGGAAGTCGTCGGGGGACGGGGGACCGCCCGGATCGCTCAATTCGTTGGACATGGCCCGCTAAGCGTATGACGCTGGAGTACGTTAGCCGGCTGATGATATATTCGTTGCTCGGCTAACGATTTAACGGCTTAAGGAGCGGAGCACGATGAAGGTTGGCATCAGTATCAGCAACTTCTCCTGGCCCGTCCCGGTCTCCGGCATCGGCCCGATGGTGTCCCGCATCGCCCGGACGGCGGACGACGCCGGGGTCGACAGCCTGTGGGTCATGGATCACTTCTTCCAGATCAGGCTGACCGGGCTGCCGCCCGAATCGCCGATGCCCGAGGCGTACGCGACGCTGGCGTTCCTGGCCGGGCAGACCCGGCAGATCCGGCTGGGCACGCTCGTCACGTCCGTGGCGTACCGCCACCCCGGTGTCCTGATCAAGACGGTGACGGCGCTGGACGTGTTCAGCGGGGGCCGGGCGATCTTCGGCGTCGGCGCGGGCGCGCCGTGGAACATCGCGCCCGCCGGCCCTGGGACCGCGTTCGAGGCCGAGGGGCTCGGCATTCCCTTCCCGTCGCTGGCCGAGCGTTTCGAGCGGCTGGAAGAGGTGCTGCAGATCGCGCACCAGATGTGGCGCGGCGACGAGACCCCGTACACGGGGCGGCACTACCAGCTGGTCCGCCCGCTCAACTCACCGGCCGCGGTGCAGCGCCCGCATCCGCCGATCCTCATCGGCGGCAGCGGCGAGCGCAAGACGCTGCGGATGGTGGCCAGGTACGCCGACGCGTGCAGCCTGTTCGACCTGCCCGGCTCGGAGTTCGCCGACAACATCGCGCACAAGCTGGACGTCCTGCGCGGCCACTGCGCCGCGGAGGGGCGCGACTACGACGAGATCGAGAAGACCATCGCGAGCACCTTCGACCCCGGCGACGACCCCAAGGCGGAGCTGCCCGGCCTGCTGGACCATCTACGGGAGCTGGCCGCGCTGGGCATCGGGCACGTCCTGCTGTCGCCGCGCCAGCCCTGGGACGAGGCAATCCTCGACGCGGTGGCCTCGATCGTGCCGGACGTGCACGCGATCGAGGCCGCGGCCTGATCCGCCGGCGGCGGCGCGTCGGCGGGCGGCGGCCGGCCAAGCCGTGGCGGCGGCGCGCCACCTTGACGCCCGTCCCGGCGGCCCTGTGTACTGCCCAGCATGACGCAATCAATGGGGACGTCAGCCATCTCCGTCACGACCGGATTCACCCTGCCGGGCATGACGATCGAGCGGGACCTCGGTGTCGCGTTTGGCCTGGTCGTGCGCAGTATGGGCGCGGTCAAGTCGATCGGCGCCGGGTTCAAGGCCCTGCGCCAGGGCGAGGTCACCGAGTACACCCAGCTGCTGGAGGACAGCCGGCGGCACGCCATCGACCGCATGATCGAGAACGCGCGGCTGCTGGGCGCGAACGCCGTGGTCGCGATGCGGTTCGACTCCTCAGAGATAGGCGGCCAGGGGCTGACCGAAATCGTGGCCTACGGCACGGCCGTGGTCGCCACCCCGTCGGCCTGACGTGCCCGGGCCTGACGTGCCCGGGCCTGACGTGCCCGGGCCTGACGTGCCCGGGCCTGACGTGCCCGGGCCTGACGTGCCCGGGCCTGACGTGCCCGGGCCTGACGTGCCCGGGCCTGACGTGCCCGGGCCTGGCCGCGGCCCCCGGGACCGGCCGGGACCGGAACGCCCGCCGGGTCCGCCGCGCACCCTGATCGGGGACGCCGATCGCGAACGGCTGACCGCGCTGCTGCGCGAGCACTACGCGGCCGGTCGGCTCACCCTCGACGAGCTGCGCCGCCGGGTGGGGGTCGTCCTCGCCGCCGCGTACGCGGACGAGGCCGCCGCGGCCCTGGCCGAACTGCCCCCGGTCGCATCCGGCCCCCCGGGGACCGGCGGACCGGCCGGACCGGGCGGGGCCGGGGGAGCGGCCGGGAGCGCTGGCCCCGCGCGGACGCGATCGCGCCGCCGGCACGGGCAGGCGGCCGAACCTCAGCCCGGCTGGGTCCCCACCGCGGAGCGGTTCCGCGACCCCTCCAGCGGGACGATCATGCGCGTGTGGACCGATCCGGCCGACGGCAGCCGGCATTACGTGCCGGACACCCTGGCCTGACCCCCTCGCCCGGCCCCGGCCTGCCCGCCGGCCTGACGGGGCACCCGGCACCGTCACCCGTGCCTCAGAATTGACCTGTGGACACCACGCACGTCCCGGAGGCCGCGGGCGATCCCGAGTCCGGCGCACGGTTCGCGCCGTCCGGGCGGCCGCCGGATCCGGCCGCCTCCCGCGGCTGGCCACGGGCCGCCGGGGTCGGTGCCGCGGCCGCCGTGGCCACCGCCGTCTGCGGGATTCCGGCCGGGTTCATCTGGGCGGCGGCGGCGCCGCGCGCCCTGGTCCAGGTCATCAGCGGGGGGACGGTCGCGGTCGTGAACGCCGAGACGAGCGCGTTCATCGTGGCCGACCTCTGGTTCTGCCTGATCGGCGTGGCCGGTGGCCTGCTCACCGGGGTATTCGGCTACCGGATCGCCGCCCGCCGCCGCGCGGACGTTGGCCCGGCCGCGGCGGCCGGCCTCATCCTCGGCGCCCTGGCCGCGACCGCGATCGCTCAATGGATCGGCGGTCTGGACGGCCGCGCCGCCTTCCTCCACCAGCTCGCGGTCGCCGCCCCCGGCACGCGCCTGCACCAGCCGCTCACGCTCGGTGCCACCAGCGGCCTGGCCTTCTGGCCGCTGGCCACCGCGCTCACCATCGTCGTGATCGAGATCGCCGCCCGCTGGCACGCCGCCCGCCACGCCGCCCCCGCGGACGCCCGCCACCCCGGAACCGCCGTCCCCCGCTGACGCCCGCCACCCCGAAACCGCCGCCGCCCGCCGCCGCCCGCCGCAAACTTGTGCAATTTCCGCTGTTCGCACCGCGGAAAATGACCAAGATCTGTAACGGGCGGCGAACAGCGGGCGGGACGGCGGTGCACGCCGCGAGCTACGGCCACTCGCGGACGAGGGGATCCAGCTCCCGGTGCGCTGGGGGCAGTTCCTGGCCGTCCGGGACGGTCCCCAGGTAGACGAAGCCGGTGACCTGCTCGCCGTCGCCGAACCCGAGCGCTTCCCGCACGAACGAGGACCGGGCCGGCGCCCCGGTCCGCCACATCGCGCCGTAGCCCAGCGCGGTCGCGGCCAGCAGCAGGTTCTCGGTGGCCGCGGCCGTGGCCGCCAGGCGCTCCACGCGCGGCACCTTCTCGTCGCCGCCGGCCGCGCACGCCACCGCGATGATCAGCGGCGCCCGCATCGGCTTGGCCCGCTCCCGGTCCTCAGCCGCGGCATCCGGCTCGGCCCCGCGGCGCCGGGCGGCCCGCCGGAAGTCCTCCGCCAGGACCTCCCCGAACGCCTTGCGGCCGGTGCCCCTGATCACCACGAAACGCCACGGGCGATGCCGGCCATGATCGGGGGCGGCCGCGGCCGCGGCCAGCAGGGCCCGCAGGTCCTCGTCGTGGGGGGCGGGATCGGTGAGCAGCGGGCGGGACCGGCGTGCGTGAATGGCGGTGAGAGCGTCCATGATTACCGCCGAGCTTAGCGGGTGGCCGCGTTAACCCCGGGCGTCCACTGGGCACGCTCCGTAGACTGTGCGGGTGATATCCCGTATCGACCTGCGCCGCCGCGATGCCGCCACCCTCACCCGCGCGAGCCTGTCCGGCGTGCTGCCGCGCGCCACCCTGGACGTCGCGGCCGCCGCCGAGCAGATCCGGCCGGTGTGTGAGGACGTCCGCCGCCGGGGCGCCGCGGCGGTGCGCGAGTACACCGCGCGTTTCGACGGCGTCGACCTGGCCAGCACGCGCGTGCCCGCCGAGGCCCTCCGCGACGCGCTGGACGACCTCGACCCGGCGGTCGCCGCCGCGCTCGAGGAGGCCGCCCGCCGCACCCGGCTCGTGCACCAGGCCCAGCTGCCGCCCGACGGGGCCGTGGTGACCCCGGCCGGCGGCCTCACCGTGGCCGGGCGGTACGTGCCGGTCAGCCGGGCCGGGGTCTACGTGCCCGGCGGCCTGGTCGCCTATCCCTCCTCGGTCGTGATGAACGTCGTGCCCGCGCAGGTCGCGGGGGTGTCCTCGGTCGCGGTGGCCTCACCGCCGCAAGCAGACAACGGTGGCCTGCCGCACCCGGCCGTGCTCGCCGCGTGCGCGCTGCTCGGCGTGGACGAGGTGCACGCGGTCGGCGGCGCCCAGGCCCTGGCCATGTTCGCCTACGGCACCGAGGACTGCGCGCCCGCCGACGTGCTCACCGGCCCGGGCAACGTCTACGTCGCCGCGGCCAAGCGGCTGCTCGGCGGGATCGTCGGCACCGACGGCGAGAACGGGCCGACCGAAATCGCGATCATCGCCGACCACACCGCCGACCCGGCCTACGTCGCCGCCGACCTGATCGCCCAGGCCGAGCACGACCCGCTGGCCGCCTGCCTGCTGATCACCTCCGACCCGGACCTGCCTGCCCGGACCGACGCCGAGCTGGCCGTCCAGCTGCCGGCCGCGCCGAACCGGGACCGCATCGACCGCGCCCTGGCCGGGCAGTCCGCGTACGTGCTCGTGGCCGACGTGGACGCCGCGCTGGCCGTCTCCGACGCCTGGGCCCCCGAGCACCTGGAGGTGCAGACCGAGGACGCGCCCAAGGTCGCGGCGCGGGTCAGGAACGCGGGCGCCATCTTCGCCGGGCCGTACTCGCCGGTTTCCCTCGGGGACTACCTGGCCGGCTCCAACCACGTGCTGCCCACCGGGGGGACCGCCCGGCACGCCGCGGGGCTGACCGTGCTGCCGTTCCTCCGGCTCATCAACGTGGTCGAATGCTCCCGCGAGGCGCTGGCCGCGTCGGCACCGTACATCGACGCGCTGGGCGGCGCGGAGGAACTCGCCGCGCACGTCGCCGCCGTCCGGGTCCGGGTGCCCCGGTGACCGGCCAGCCGCCGCCGGCCGGTACCGCCGAGCTGCCCCTCCGCGAGGACCTGGCGGGGCTCGAGCCGTACGGCGCGCCGCAACTCGACGTGCCCGTCCGGCTGAACACGAACGAGAACCCGTACCCGCCGTCGGCGCGGCTGGCCGGCGCCGTGGCCGACGCGGTGGCGGCGGTGGCCGGCGGCCTCAACCGGTACCCCGACCGGGACGCGGTCGAGCTGCGCAAGGACCTCGCCGACTACCTCGGCCACGGGCTGACCGGGCGGCAGGTCTGGGCGGCCAACGGCTCCAACGAGATCATCCAGCAGCTGCTGCAGGCCTTCGGCGGCCCGGGCCGGACCGCGCTCGGCTTCGAGCCGTCCTACTCCATGCACCCGCTGATCGCCAGGGTCACCTGCACCGGCTGGCTGGCCGCGTGCCGGGAGGCGGACTTCAGCATCGACCCGGACCGGGCCAGTGCCCTGATCCGGGACGCCCGCCCGTCGGTGGTCTTCCTCACCTCCCCGAACAACCCGACCGGGACCGCGCTGCCGCTCGCCGTCATCGAGGCGGTGTGCCAGGCCGCGCCCGGCATCGTCGTGGTCGACGAGGCGTACGCCGAATTCGCCCGCGCGGGCGCCCCGAGCGCGCTGACGCTGCTGCCGAGGTTCCCCCGGCTGGTGGTGACGCGCACCATGTCCAAGGCGTTCGCCATGGCCGGCGCGCGCGTCGGGTACCTGGCGGGCAGCCCCGAGCTGATCGCCGGGCTGCTGATCGTCCGGCTGCCCTACCACCTGTCCGCGGTCACCCAGGCCGTCGCGCGCGCCGCCCTGGCCTGCGCCGCCGAGCCGCTGGCCAGCGTGGCCGCGCTGCGGGCCGAACGCGACGGAAGCGTGGCCTGGCTGCGCGGCCGCGGCTTCAGCGTGGCCGACTCCGACGCCAACTTCGTGCTGTTCGGCCAGTTCGCGGACCGGCACGCGATCTGGCAGGGCCTGCTGGACCACGGCGTGCTCGTCCGCGAGACCGGGCCGGCCGGCTGGCTGCGGGTCACCATCGGCACGCCGGCCGAGATGGCGGCGTTCCGGGACGCCCTGGCCCAGGTCACGGCGACGACCGGGGCCACGGGCACGAAGCGGCCGCGCGGCGGCATGCCCGACGCGGGCGCTCCGGAGAGCACTGAGCGGCCGCGCGGCGGCTTGCCCGACGCGGGCGCTCCGGAGAGCACTGAGCGGCCGCGCGGCGGCTTGCCCGACGCGCGCGCTCCGGAAGGCACTGAGCGGCCGCGCGGCGGCTTGCCCGACGCGCGCGCTCCGGAAAGCACGGAGGTGACGGGCGCGTGAACCACCGGGACCGGAAGGCGCGCGTCGAGCGCCTCACCCGCGAGACCCAGATCCTCGTCGAGCTCGACCTGGACGGCATCGGCGTGGTGGAGGTGTCCACCGGCGTCCCGTTCTTCGACCACATGCTGGCCCAGCTCGGCAAGCACGGCGGCCTCGACCTGATGGTCCGGGCCAAGGGCGACGTGGAGATCGACGCGCACCACACGGTGGAGGACACCGCGATCGCGCTGGGCCAGGCGCTGCGTGAGGCGCTGGGCGACAAGTCCGGCATCACCCGGTTCGGCGACGCGCTCGTGCCGCTGGACGAGACGCTGGTCATGGCGGCCGTGGACCTGTCCGGGCGGCCGTACGTGGTGCACGAGGAACCGGATCCGATGGCCCCGCTGATCGGCAGCTACGACACCACGCTGACCCGGCACATCTTCGAATCGCTGGCCGCGTCCGCCGGCATCTGCCTGCACGTGCGCGTGCTGTCCGGCCGCAACCCGCACCACATCGTGGAAGCCCAGTTCAAGGCCGTCGCGCGGGCGCTGCGGACCGCCGTCGCGGCGGACCCGCGGGCCGGCGGCGTGCCGAGCACCAAGGGCGTTCTGTGAGCGCGAAACCCACCGTCGCGGTGCTCGACTACGGGTCGGGAAATCTCCGGTCCGCCGAACGGGCCCTGGTCAGGGTCGGCGCAGCCGCGGAGGTGACCGCCGATCCGGACACCATCCTGGACGCCGACGGGCTGGCGGTCCCCGGGGTCGGGGCGTTCGCCGCCTGCATGGCGGGTGTGCGCGCCGTGGGCGGGGACAAGCTGATCGCCCAGCGGCTCGCCGCCGGCCGGCCGGTGCTGGGCATCTGCGTCGGGATGCAGGTGCTGTTCTCGGCCGGCGTGGAGCACGGCCTGCACACCGAGGGCTGCGGGCTGCTGCCCGGCACGGTGGAGCGGCTGGACGCCCCGGTGCTGCCGCACATGGGCTGGAACACGGTCACCCCGCCCGCGGGATCGGCCCTGTTCGCCGGGATCGCGCCGGACGCGCGGTTCTACTTCGTGCACTCCTACGCGCTGCGGTACGCCCGCGCCGGGCTGCTGCGTAAGTCAGGCGCGCTGGTCACCTGGACCACGCACGGCGAGCCGTTCGCCGCCGCGGTGGAGAACGGGGCCCTGTCCGCGACGCAGTTCCACCCGGAAAAATCCGGTGACGCCGGCGCCGTCCTGCTGTCGAACTGGCTGGAGAGGATCCGATGAGCACGCCCGCCGAGCAGGCATCCCCGGAGAGCGCGGCCACCGCGCCCCGGCGCCTCACCCTGCTGCCCGCGGTCGACGTCGCCGGCGGCCAGGCCGTCCGGCTGGTCCAGGGCGCGGCCGGCACCGAAACCGGTTACGGCGACCCGCTGGAGGCCGCGCTGGCCTGGCAGCGATCCGGCGCGGAATGGATCCACCTGGTGGACCTGGACGCGGCCTTCGGCCGCGGCTCGAACGCCGCGCTGCTCGGCGAGGTGGCGGGCCGGCTCGATATCAACGTGGAGCTGTCCGGCGGCATCCGCGACGACGCCTCGCTGGCTGCCGCGCTCGCCACCGGCTGCGCCCGGGTCAACATCGGCACGGCGGCGCTGGAGAACCCGGACTGGGTGCGTTCGGTCATCGCCCGGCACGGCGACCAGATCGCGGTCGGGCTGGACGTGCGCGGCACCCGGCTGGCCGCCCGCGGCTGGACCTCCGAAGGCGGCGACCTGCACCAGACGCTGGACCGGCTCGACGCCGACGGCTGCGCGCGGTACGTGGTCACCGACGTGACCAAGGACGGCACCCTGCGCGGCCCCAGCCTGGACCTGCTGTGCGAGGTCTGCGCGCGGACCAGCCGTCCCGTGGTGGCCAGCGGGGGAGTGTCCAGCCTGGACGACCTCCGCGCGATCGCCGCGCTGGTGCCGCTCGGCGTCGAGGGCGCCATCGTCGGCAAGGCGCTCTACGCGGGCGCGTTCACCCTGGAAGAGGCGCTGAAGGCGGTGGCCGGTATGACCGTCGCGGTCCGGGTCATTCCGTGCCTCGACGTGGACGGCGGCCGGGTCGTCAAGGGCGTCAACTTCCGTGACCTGCGCGACGCGGGCGACCCGGTGGAACTGGCCGCCGCCTACGACGCGGAAGGCGCCGACGAGCTGACGTTCCTCGACATCACCGCGTCCAGCGGGGGCCGCGAGACCACGTACGACGTCGTCCGCCGCACCGCCGAGCAGGTGTTCATCCCGCTGACCGTCGGCGGCGGCGTCCGCAGCGAGGAAGACGTCGACCGGCTGCTCCGGGCCGGCGCGGACAAGGTCTCACTGAACACCGCGGCCATCGCCCGCCCGGACCTGCTGGCCGAGGCCGCCCGGCGTTTCGGTTCGCAGTGCGTGGTGCTGTCCGTGGACGCGCGCCGCTTCCATCCCGCGGCCAGCCCGGGCTCCGCCCCGGAGCCGCCGCCGAGCGGGTTCGAGGTCACCACGCACGGCGGCCGGCGCGGCACCGGCATCGACGCGGTGGCCTGGGCGCGCCGCGGCGCCGAGCTGGGCGCGGGCGAGATCCTGCTCAACTCGATGGACGCCGACGGCACCGAGGCCGGCTTCGACCTGGAACTGATCGCCGCGGTGCGCGACGCCGTGACCGTGCCGGTGATCGCCAGCGGCGGCGCGGGCGGGGTAGCCCATTTCGCGCCGGCCATCGACGCCGGAGCCGATGCGGTGCTCGCGGCCAGCGTGTTCCATTTCGGGAAGCTGCGCATCGCCGAGGTCAAGGAAGCGCTCCGCGCGGCCGGCCGCCTCGTCCGCTGACTCGCCCGTTACCGGCACCCCCGGCTGGGGCACCCGGCCCGACGGCTCGCTGAACCGTTACCGCGGCCCCCGGCGGGGCACCCGGCCCGCCGGCCCGCCTGAACCGTTAAAAATACTGGCTATCCGAAGCACTCCGGGCTGGGGCACCCGGGCTATTCGGGGACCCCGGGCTGGGGCACCCGGCCTATTCGGGCAGTCCCGGGCTGGGGAACCCGGGCAGGCCCTGATCGCCGGTGGTGCTGGTGGTGGTCCCGATCGCGGCGCCCAGGCTCGGGTTCGCGGTGGCGCCCGAGCCGACCCGGACCGGGGCGGCCGAGCCGGGGAGCGCGGCCATCGCGGCGCCGGTGATGCCGGCGTCGTTGAGCATCGCGGCCGGCACGACCCGCGCGTGCAGCCCGGTCAGCAGCGGAAGGAACTTCTCCGACTGCCTGCTGATCCCGCCGCCGACGATGATGAGCTGCGGGTACACCAGCGCCTCGATGTGCTCCAGGTACTCGTTGACGTTCTTCGCCCACTGCTTCCAGTTCATTTCGTGGGCGGTCTTGGCCCGCTCGGAGGCCCGCTCCTCCGCGTCCTTGCCGCGGATCTCCAGGTGGCCGAACTCGGTGTTCGGCACGAGGGCACCGTCCACGAACAGCGCGCTGCCGATCCCCGTGCCGAACGTCACCATGAACACCGTGCCCGGTTCGCCCTTCCCGGCGCCGAACGTCATCTCCGCGACGCCCGCCGCGTCCGCGTCGTTGAGCAGCCGGACGTCCTGCCCGGCGGCCTTGGCCAACAGTGCGCGGGCGTCCAGGCCGATCCACGTCTTGTGCAGGTTGGCCGCCGTGCGGGTGACGCCGTTCCTGACCACACCCGGGAAGGTGATCCCGATGGGCCCGGACCAGGAGAAGGTTTCCACGAGTTTCTGCACGACCTCGGCCACGGTGTCGGGGACCGCCGGACGCGGCGTCGCGATCTTCACCCGGTCGGCCAGGAACGTACCGGTATCCAGGTCCACGGGCGCCGCCTTCATCCCGGTACCGCCGATATCGATGCCCAGTGCGTGCATGGTTACTCCTTCTCCCTCCCGCGACGGCCGAAGCCGGCAGGCTGGCCGACGCTGCCCAGTATTCCGCACTCCCAGGTAAGCTCTTCAGCAGTACATGCCCCATCAGGGCGTGTGTAGCCGCGGAAAGGGGGCGGCTGATGCGCTGGGCCAAGGTCGTCTTGATTGCAATCGGTGCCCTGATCGCCTTCATCGTCCTCGAATCGGTGTTCCGCCTGCTGGAGTGGGCGGTTATCGCCCTCGTCATCGGCGTGATCATCGCGATCGCGGTCAAGGCGCACAGCCAGTACCGCCTTGCCCGGGAACATCGGGCTCAGGTCCGTGAAGAGAAGACCGAACGCAAGGCCCGGGTCACCGACCGTAACCAGCGCCCGGCCGCCGAGGTTGTCCCGGCGCCGGAGTGGACCGCCCCGGCGGTGACGGCACCCCGGCACGACGTGGAAGCGGATCTGGCCCGGCTCAAGCGCGAGATGGGCGCTCCCTAGCAAACCCGCCCGCCCCGCCCCCGCGCCCCCCCCACCCAAGCAACCAATCCAGTCAGAGCCGCCAGCGCGACTGGGACACCATCGCCGTGGCGCTTTCGGTGCCGTCCAGCCTGACCTTTGCGGCGCCGATGCGGCCGGTGGCCCACAGGGTGAGTTCCGCCGGGGCGCCGGTGACGGTGACGACCGGCGTCCCGCGCCGGGCCATCATCCGGAATTCGGGGGCATCGCCCGGCCCGCCGTCCGCACCGTCGTCGTTCCGCGCGAACTCCACCCCAACCGGCACCTTCCGCAGGGTGAACTTGGCCATCCGCAGCCGGTCCCACAGCGTGTCCGACAGGCCCTGGCTGATCTCGCGCGGCTTCCAGGCCGGGGCGGCGCGGCGGACGTCCTCATGGTGCACGAAGAACTCGACCGTGTTGGCCAGCTCGTCGAGCGCGGCAATGGACCACGGGGACAGCCGGGGCGGCCCGCTCCGGATCGTCGCGACCAGGGCCGGGAACGGCCTGCGCGCGATCTGCTCCTGCACCCGGGCGGTATGACGGGCCAGCGGCCCGCCGGGGATGCCCGCGCTGGCGTCCGGGCGTCGCTCGCGCAGCACCAGATGCGCCGCCAGGTCCCGCGCGGTCCAGCCAGCGCACAGCGTGGGCGCGTCCGGCCCGGCGTCCTCCAGCGTGGCGCACAGCGCGAGGCGCTCATCCCGCGAATATCCCATCAGGAAATCGTAGGGGTGATCTCCGGCCGGACGGTAGCGCCGTCCCGGCTAGGCTGGTCGACGGCGTCCCGGGCCGGGGCGTGACGCACAGGAATGAGGGGACGATGAGCAGTGCCGCCCGCCCTTCGCGGCTGGATCCGGACATCGCGCAGCGGCTGAAGCGGGACGCCGCGGGGCTCTTCGTGGCGATCGCCCAGCAGCATGACACCGGTGAGGTGCTGATGGTCGGCTGGATGGACGACGAGGCGCTGCACCGTACGCTCACCACGGGCCGCTGCACCTACTGGTCACGCAGCCGCCAGGAGTACTGGGTCAAGGGAGACACGTCCGGCCACCAGCAGTGGATCAAGTCGGTCGCTCTCGACTGCGACGGCGACGCGGTCCTGGTCAAGGTGGACCAGGTCGGCGCCGCGTGCCACACCGGCGAGCGGACCTGCTTCGACACCGGCGGGCAGCTGGACGCGGTCGTCGGGGAACGCCCCGAGCCGGTCGCCGCGGGGCGCCCCGAGGAGGCCTGACCGCCGTGCCCGGCCCGACCGGCGGCATGCCGGCTGCTGCCGTTCCTCCCGGCCACGCCACCCCTGCTGACCCCGCCAGCCCCGGCGGTTCCGCCAGTTCTGCGGGCTCCGGCGGTTCCGCCAGTTCCGCGGGCTCCGGCGGTTCCGCCAGTTCCGCGGGCTCCGGCAGACCCGCGGGCCCGGCGACGCTGCGCCGGCAGTTCGTGCTGACGCTGCTGCTCGGCGCGGCCGGGGCCGGCCTGGCGCTGCTGGCCGTCCGGCAGGGCTGGGCCCGCGTCGTCTACACGGCACCCCGCCCGCTGCCCTCCCAGAGCGTCACCGTGACCGGCCAGGACCTAGCCCCGGCCGCGGGTGCGCTGGCCCTGGCCGGGCTGGCTTGCCTGGCCGCCGTCATCGCGACCCGCGGGCTGGCCCGCCGTGCCGCTGGCGTGGTGCTCGCCCTGTGCGGCGCCGGGACCGCCGTGGCCGCGAGCGGATCGCTCAGCGCCGCCCGCGTCATCGCGGTCGCGGCCACCAAGGTGAGCTCTTCGGCGTCGGTCGCGTCCGGCAGTGCGGGGTCGACCACCGGCGGAACCTCCTCGGCGGGCGGCGCGGTGGTGACGGGCGGGGCGTCCGCGCACGCCCTGCTGCTGGGGGTCCCGTGGCGGGTGGCGGTGTTCGCCGGCGCGGCCGCGATCATCGCGGCCGGGGCCGTCACGGCCTGGCGCGGTACCCGGTGGCCGGTCATGTCGGGCCGCTACGAGCGTACGGCCCAGGCGTCCCCGGCCCGGGCCGGGCCGGGCAGGCCTGCCGCGCCGGCGGCCGGAACCACCGCGCCGGCGGTGTCCCGCGCCGCCGGTCCCGCAACCGCCGCCACAGCCGTCGGCGCCGCGACCGTTGGCGCCGACGGCCGCCCTGCGGCCGCCGATCGGCCGCCGATCCGGCCCGTGCCCTCGATCCGGCCGCCCTCGATCCGGCCGCCCTCGATCCGGCCGCACTGTGGGACTCGATCAGCCGCGGCGACGACCCGACGGTGGGTCCGCCCACCAGGTCCCCGCGTGGTCCCGCCGGCTGAGCCGTCCGCCCGCCACCCGGCCGTGCTGCTCGCCGAGCACGAGCCCCAGGTCGCCGAGCTCGCGCGGCGCTACCTGGCCCGTGCGGGCCTCCGGGTCATCATGGCGGCCACCCCGCCGGAGACCGTCGCGGCGCTCTGCGAGCGCCCGGCGGCTCCGGCCGTCGCCGTCCTCGACCTGACCATGCCGGGCCTGGACGCCCGCCGGCTCCGCCGCCTGCTGGCCCCCCGTGAGACGCCCACGGCGGCCGCCCCGACGCCGGCCATCTACCTGCTCGGCGGCAGCATGCGCCCGCGTGACGCGCGGGCCAGCGCCGACCATTGCCTGCACCGCCCGTTCAGCCCCCGCTTCCTCGTCGCCCGCGTGCTGTCCGCCCTCCCGTCCCCCCCGCCTACCCCAGCCATGAGCCTTCATGATCGGCGTGGCTTTCCCGCAGAATCAGCCTCCGAGCCATCAGGTGCGGAAAACCCACGCCGATCCTCCAGGCTCCGGCGGACCGCAGCGCCGCTAGTCCGGGCCCCGGAAAAACCCACCGCCTGGCCCCCGGGCCTGGCCCTGGATCCGGTCACCCGCCGGGTCCGGACCGGCGGCCGGGACATCACGCTCACCCCCTCCGAGTTCGCGCTGCTGTCCGCCCTCGCCGCGCACGCCGGCCGGGTGCTGACCCGGGACCAGCTGCAGGCCGCGATGCGCCGGCCCAGCTCCGGCCGGGCGGTGGACGTGCACGTCGCCCAGCTCCGTGCGAAGCTGCCGGTACCCGGGCCGATCCGCACGGTGCGCGGCGTCGGCTACATCCTGGACGAGCCCTGCGCAGCGCCCGGGAGGCTCTGGGACGGGTAACATGCGCTGAACATCCCGGCGAACCCCAGGGGTGCCTGCCGGGGCCGCCACGGCGTCCCGCTAGCATCGAGGACGCACCATAAACCGATCCTGAGGGGACTGCGGACCGCGTGACAGTGCTCGACGAGATCCTCGACGGCGTTCGCGCCGATCTCGCCGAACGGCAGCGGCGTGTCTCTCTTGACCAGCTCAAGGAGATGGCGGCCAGCGTCCGGTCCCCGCTCGACGCGGCCGCCGCGCTCAAGTCGGACGGCGTCAGCGTCATCGCCGAAGTCAAACGGTCCAGCCCGTCGCGGGGCGCGATGGCGGAAATCGCCGACCCGGCCGCCCTGGCCGCCGCCTACCAGGCCGGCGGGGCGCGCGTCATCAGCGTGCTCACCGAGCAGCGGCGGTTCGGCGGCACCCTCGCCGACCTGACCGCGGTACGCAAGGCCGTGCAGATCCCGGTGCTGCGCAAGGATTTCGTGGTCAGCTCCTATCAGCTGTGGGAGGCCCGGGCGCACGGCGCCGACCTGGTGCTGCTGATCGTGGCCGCGCTCGAGCAGAGCGCGCTGGTGTCCCTGGTGGAGCGGGCGACCTCGATCGGCCTGGTCCCGCTGGTGGAGATCCACGCCGAAGACGAGCTCGACCGGGCCGTGGACGCGGGCGCCCGGGTGATCGGGGTCAACGCGCGCGACCTGACCACGCTGCGGCTGGACCGCCGCACCGTATCCTCGATGCTGCCGAGGATCCCGGACGGCATCATCAAGATCGCGGAGTCCGGTGTCCGTGGCACGCACGACCTGCTCGCCTACGCCGCCGCCGGCGCTGACGCGGTGCTGGTCGGGGAGAGCCTGGTGACCGGGAAGGATCCGCGGGCCGCGGTCGCGGACCTGGTCACGGCGGCCTCCCACCCCGCCCTGCGCGGGGACCGCTGAGCGGTCCCGAGCGGACCCCTGACCGAGGGGCACTCCGACCGGAGCGCCCCTGACCGGAGAGCCCCTGACCGGAGAGCACAGATGACCAGTGACACCGAGACCCGCCAAGGGACGCCTCCCGCGAGCCCGCCCGGCGTGCCCGACGCATCGGGCCACTTCGGCATCTACGGCGGGAGCTTCGCGCCCGAGGCGCTGACCGCGGCGCTGGAGGAACTGACCGCGCAGTACACCGCGGCCCAGGCCGACCCGCACTTCCAGGCCGAGCTGGGCCGGCTGCTGCACGACTACGCGGGCCGGCCGACGCTGGTCACCGAAGTCCCCCGGTTCGGTGCCCAGGCCGGCTGCCGCGTCCTGCTCAAGCGCGAGGACCTGACGCATACCGGGTCCCACAAGATCAACAACGTGCTCGGCCAGGCGCTGCTCGCCCGGCGGATGGGCAAGACCAGGGTCATCGCCGAGACCGGGGCCGGCCAGCACGGGGTGGCCACCGCGACGGCCTGCGCCCTGTTCGGCCTGGACTGCGTGGTCTACATGGGCGAGGAGGACACCCGCAGGCAGGCGCTGAACGTCTCCCGGATGCGCATGCTGGGCGCGGAGGTCATCCCGGTCGCCTCCGGCAGCCGGACGCTGAAAGACGCGATGAACGAGGCGTTCCGGGACTGGGTCGCCACGGTGCAGACCACCCACTACTGCATCGGCTCGGTCGGCGGGCCGCATCCGTTCCCGCTGATGGTGCGTGACTTCCAGCGGATCATCGGGGTGGAGGCCCGCGAGCAGGTGCTGGCCATGACCGGCCGCCTGCCGGATGCCGTGGTGGCCTGCGTGGGCGGCGGCTCCAACGCCATCGGCATCTTCCACGCCTTCATCCCCGACACCTCCGTCCGGCTGATCGGGTGCGAGGCCGGCGGCGAGGGACCCGAACCCGGGCGGAACGCCGCCACGCTCACCGCCGGGTCGGCGGGCGTGCTGCACGGCATGCGTACCTATCTGCTGCAGGACGACGAGGGCCAGACGCTGCCGACGCACTCGATCTCGGCCGGCCTGGACTACCCGGGTGTCGGCCCGGAGCACGTCTGGCTGCGCGAGACCGGGCGCGCCTCCTACCGCGCGGTCACCGACGAGCAAGCCCTGGACGCCTTCGGCGTGCTGTGCCGCACCGAGGGAATCATCCCCGCGCTGGAATCCGCGCACGCGCTGGCCGGCGCTCTGCAGATCGGCCGGGAATTCGGCCCGGACGGCGTGCTGCTGGTCAACCTGTCCGGCCGCGGCGACAAGGACGTGGCCACCGTCTCCGAACGGCTTGGCCTGTGAGCGCGGTCACTCGCGCCTTCGAGAAGGCCGCCGCCGGGAACCGGGCCGCGCTGATCGGCTACCTCCCGGCGGGCTTCCCCAGCGTCGATGGCGCGATCACCGCCGCCGTGGCCATGGCCGAGGCCGGGGCCGACATCATCGAGGTCGGCCTGCCGTACTCCGATCCGCTGATGGACGGGCCGGTCATCCAGGAGGCCGTGCACGCGGCGCTGACCAACGGCACCAAGGTCACCGACACGCTGCGGACGGTGGAGGCGATCGCCGCGGCGGGTGTGCCCGCCCTCGTCATGACGTACTGGAACCCCGTCGATCACTACGGCGTCACCGCCTTCGCCCGCGACCTCGCCGCGGCCGGCGGCTCCGGCCTGATCACCCCGGACCTCACGCCGGAGGAAGCCGGGCCCTGGCTGGCGGCCTCCGACGCCTACGGGCTGGACCGGGTCTTCCTGGTGGCACCAAGTTCGTCCGCGCCACGGATCGCGACCGTGACCGCCGTCTGCCGCGGGTTCGTCTACGCGGCGTCGCTGATGGGCATCACCGGGGCCCGGGACGCGGTCAGCGGGCTGGCCGCCGGGCTGGTCGGCACCGTCCGCGCGCACACCCCCCTCCCCGTCGCGGTCGGCCTCGGCGTCCGGGACGGGGCCCAGGCCGCCGAGGTGGCGAAGTTCGCCGACGGCGTGATCGTCGGTTCCGCGTTCGTGCAGTGCCTGCTGGACGCCCCGGACCTGGCCGCCGGAGTGGCCGCGGTCCGTGACCTGACCGCCAGCCTGGCCGCCGGCGTGCGTGGCACGCCCGCACCGTCCCCCGGGAGCTGACCCTGCCGAGCTCGCCGGTCGCGTACCTCCCCAGCCCGGCCCGGGGCACCTGGCACCTCGGGCCGCTGCCGGTACGCGGGTACGCCCTCTGCATCGTCATCGGGATCGTCATCGCCGTGTGGCTGACCGCGAGCCGGTACGCGAAGGCGGGCGGCCGGGGTGAGGTGATCCTGGACGTGGCCGCCTGGGCGGTCCCGTTCGGCCTGATCGGCACGGCGGCGGGCGCGGTCGCGGGTGAAGGCGCGCACCTCTTCCCGTCCCGGCCCGGGCTGTGGTCCGCGGCGCGGGCCTGGGACGGCGCCATCGGCGTGCCCGGTGCCGTGGGCCTCGGCGCTCTCGGGGCCCTGATCGCCTGCCGCCGGGCCGGCCTCCGGCTGGGGCCCGTGGCCGGGGCCGCCGTGCCGGGTCTCGCCGTCGGCGCGGCCGTCGCCTACCTGGGCGGATGGTTCAGCCAGACCGCGTACGGGCGTCCGTCCGGCCTGCCGTGGGCACTGCAGATCGGGCCCGTGTACCGGGTGCCAGGTTTTGAGAACTTTGCCACGTTTGAACCGGCGTTCGCCTACGCCGCGCTGTGCTGCGTGGTCGCGGGATGCGTCGCCGCGTGGGCCACCCGGCGGTTCACGCTGCCCGGTGGACGTGCCTTCTCGCTGCAGCTGGCGCTGGCGTTCGGCGGGCTGTGCGCGGTGGAATGGCTGCTCATCGCGCCCGGCCCGCGGGCCGCCGGGCTGCGGATCGATCAGTGGGCGGAGATCGCCGCCTTCGCCGGTGCGATCGCCTATCTCTACCGAACCAGGCACCGGCACGGTCCCGACGTCATCGCGCCCGCCGTCCCGCTCGCGCCGGCCGGCAAACCGGAGCTTCCCCAGCCCCGATAGCCCCCGGTAACCTGGGAATTCGCCATCCAGGCGGCCCGGCCGCGGCTCGTCCAGGGCGGGAAAAGACCAATGCCCATCAGATCTTGGGCCGGATTCGTCCGGTGATGTAATGTGGGCGTAACTTTCGCGTAGCCAGCGAGCCGCTCCGGCGGCCTTCGCGGCAGGGCCAGCGCCGTCCCGACCGCATCATCAGAACGCAGACGAGACGACGACAGGAGTTTTTATGGCGCCTGCCGGCAGCGCACCTACCCCGGGGCTGTATGACAGCCGCTTCGAGCATGACGCCTGCGGTGTCGGCTTGATCGCCGATCTGACCGGTCGGCCAGGGCACGACGTGGTGTCGAAAGCTCTCACGGCCCTGTGCAACCTGGAACACCGCGGGGCCGAGGGCGGTGACCCCGGAACCGGGGACGGCGCGGGCATCCTGACGCAGATCCCGGATGCGTTCTTCCGCGAGGTCTGTGACTTCGACCTGCCGCCGGCCGGTTCGTACGTGGCCGGCTTGGTCTTCCTCCCGGCCACGTCGGCCGATCGCGGCGAGGAGCCGGATCACGAACGGGATGAGGCCGCGCGGGCCGGGCAGGACATCGCGAAGGCGGCGATCGCCCAGCTGGCCGCGGCCGAGAACCTCACCGTCCTCGGCTGGCGCGACGTGCCGAACAACCCGGAGGTCTGCGGCCGCGGCGCGCGCGCCGCGGCGCCGCACCTGGTGCAGCTGTTCCTGGTCGGCGTGGGCCGGCAGCGCGGCATCGAGCTGGAGCGGATGGCGTTCTGCCTGCGCAAGCGGGCCCGCCGGGAGATCGGCGTGTATTTCGCGAGCCTGTCGCCGCGGACCATCGTCTACAAGGGGATGCTGTCCGCGCCTCAGGTGCGGGCGTTCTTCCCTGACCTGTCCGATGAGCGGTACCGCTCGGCGCTGGCCCTGGTGCACTCCCGGTTTTCCACCAACACGTTCCCGTCCTGGCAGCTCGCGCACCCGTACCGGTACATCGCGCACAACGGCGAGATCAACACGGTCCGCGGCAACCGGAACTGGATGCGGGCCCGCGAGGCGATGCTGGCCAGCAGCCTGCTGCCCGACTCCGCCGACGGGCGCGGCATCGACCGGATCTTCCCGGTGCTCGACCCGGACGGCAGCGACTCGGCCAGTTTCGACGAGTGCCTGGAGCTGCTGCACATGGGCGGCCGGTCGCTGCCGCACGCGGTGCTGATGATGATCCCCGAGCCGTGGGAGAACCACGAGGAGATGGACCCGGCGCGCCGCGCCTTCTATGAGTTCCACGCGTCGATGATGGAGCCGTGGGACGGCCCGGCCCTGATCGCGTTCACCGACGGGACGGTGATCGGCGCGGTGCTGGACCGCAACGGGCTGCGTCCCGGGCGGTACTGGATCACCCGCGACGGCCTGGTCATCCTGGCCAGCGAGGTCGGCGTCCTGGACATAGACCCGGCCACCGTGGTGCGCAAGGGCCGGCTCCAGCCGGGCCGGATCTTCCTGGCCGACACCGGTACCGGCCGGATCGTCGAGGACGAGGAGGTGAAGGCGGCGCTGGCCGAGGAGCATCCGTACGAGGAACTGCTGCACGCCGGCCAGGTCCACCTCAACGACCTGCCGCCCCGCGAGCGCCCGCTGTCCGGGGCGGCTGACCTCGTGACGCGGCAGCAGATGTTCGGCTACACCGAAGAGGAACTGCGGATCATCCTCGGCCCGATGGCCCGCGCCGGCGCCGAGCCGATCGGGTCGATGGGCACCGACACCCCGATCGCCGTGCTGTCGGACCGGCCCCGCCTGGTCTTCGACTACTTCGCCCAGATGTTCGCCCAGGTGACCAACCCGCCGCTGGACGCCATCCGGGAAGAGCTGATCACCTCGCTGGCCGGGACCACCGGCCCGGAGCACAACCTGTTCGACCCGTCGCCGGCCTCCTGCCGCCAGGTGGTGCTGCCGTTCCCGGTGATCAGCGACAGCGACCTGGCCAAGATCGTGCATGTTAACTCCGACGGTGACCTGCCCGGGTTCGCGGCGTACGTCGTGGACGGGCGGTACGACGCGGCCGGCGGGGGGGAGGCGCTGCGGCAGCGGCTCACCGAGCTGTGCTGGGAAGTGTCCGAGGCGATCAACGAGGGCGCGCGGATCATCGTGCTGTCCGATCGCGGCGTGCGGCACGACCACGCCGACCCGCTGCCCCGGCCGGGCGACCCTGGCGCGCTCGCGCACGGGAGCGGCACCGCGCCGATCCCGTCGCTGCTGCTCACCGGCGCGGTGCACCACCACCTGATCAGGCAGAAGACCCGCACCATGGTGGGCCTGATCGTGGAGGCGGGCGACGCCCGTGAATGTCACCACGTGGCCCTGCTCATCGGCTACGGCGCCTCCGCGGTCGCCCCGTACCTGGCCGTAGAGACGGTCCGTGACATGGCCCGCCGCGGCGTGCTGGAGGGCATCGCCGAGGACAAGGCCGGCGCGAGCCTGATCAAGGCGTTCGGCAAAGGCGTTCTGAAGATCATGTCCAAGATGGGCGTGTCGACGGTCGCCTCCTACACCGGCGCGCAGATCTTCGAGGCGGTCGGCCTCGGCGAAGAGGTCATCGGCACGTGCTTCGAGGGCACCACATCCCGGCTCGGCGGCGTCGGCTTCGACGTCCTGGCCGCGGAGACCAGCCGGCGGCTGGCGCGCGCCTTCCCGCCCGGCGGCGTGCAGCCCGCGCACCGGCGGCTGGAGACGGGCGGCGAGTACCAGTGGCGCCGTGAGGGCGAGCCGCACCTGTTCAACCCGCAGACCGTGTTCAAGCTGCAGCACGCCACGCGGAACCGCCGGTACGAGATCTTCAAGGAGTACACGTCCCTGGTCGACGACCAGGCGGCAAAGCTCATGACGCTGCGCGGGCTGATGCGGATCAAGGGCGTGGACGCGCCGGGCGCCCGGCCCCCGATCCCGGTCGAGGAGGTGGAGCCGGTCTCGGCCATCGTCCGGCGGTTCTCCACCGGCGCGATGTCGTACGGGTCGATCTCCGCCGAGGCGCATGAGACGCTCGCCATCGCGATGAACCGGATCGGCGGCCGGTCCAACACCGGTGAGGGCGGCGAGGACGCGGCGCGCTTCACCCGCGACGCCGACGGTGACCTGCGCCGTTCTGCGGTCAAGCAGGTGGCGAGCGGCCGGTTCGGCGTCACCAGCCACTATCTGGCCAACGCCGACGACGTGCAGATCAAGATGGCGCAGGGCGCCAAGCCCGGCGAGGGCGGCCAGCTGCCCGGGCCCAAGGTGTACCCGTGGATCGCCAGGACCCGGCATTCCACGCCCGGCGTCGGGCTGATTTCCCCGCCGCCGCACCACGACATCTACTCCATCGAGGACCTGGCCCAGCTGATCCACGACCTGAAGAACGCCAACCCGTCCGCGCGGGTGCACGTCAAGCTGGTCTCCGAGGTTGGCGTGGGCACGGTCGCGGCGGGCGTGTCCAAGGCGCACGCCGACGTGGTGCTCATCTCCGGCCACGATGGCGGCACCGGGGCGGCCCCGCTGACCAGCCTCAAGCACGCCGGGACGCCGTGGGAGCTGGGGCTGGCCGAGACCCAGCAGACGCTGCTGGCCAACAAGCTGCGTGACCGGATCGTGGTGCAGACCGACGGCCAGCTCAAGACCGGCCGCGACGTCATCGTCGCCGCGCTGCTCGGGGCCGAGGAGTTCGGCTTCTCCAGCGCGCCGCTGGTCGTGTCCGGCTGCATCATGATGCGCGTCTGCCACCTGGACACCTGCCCGGTCGGCATCGCCACCCAGAACCCGGAGCTGCGCAAGCGGTTCACCGGCAGGCCCGAGTTCGTGGTCAGCTACTTCGAGTTCATCGCGCAGGAGGTACGCGAGTACCTCGCGGCGATGGGCTTCCGTACGCTGGCCGAGGCCATCGGGCAGGCCGGCCAGCTGGAGGCCGCGGAAGCCGTCGGGCACTGGAAGGCGCACGGGCTCGACCTGGCGCCGGTGCTGTACCAGCCGGAGCTGCCGGAGGACGCGGCGCGCCGCAACACCACCCGGCAGGACCACGGCATCGCCAGGGCGCTGGACAACACGCTGATCCAGCTGGCCGAGGGGGCGCTGCAGGACGGCACGGCGCTGCGCCTCGAACTGCCGGTGCGCAACGTCAACCGCACCGTCGGCACCATGCTCGGCTACGAGGTGACCAGGCGCTGGGGCGCCGAAGGGCTCCCGGACAACACCATCGACATCTCGTTCCGCGGCTCCGCCGGGCAGTCGTTCGGCGCGTTCCTGCCGCGCGGCATCACGCTGCGGCTGGCCGGGGACGCCAACGACTACGTGGGCAAGGGCCTGTCCGGCGGCCGGATCATCGTGGCGCCCGATCCCGAGGCCGCGTTCGCCGCCGACGAGCAGATCATCGCCGGGAACGTCATCGGCTACGGCGCCACCGGCGGGGAGATCTTCCTGCGCGGGATCGTCGGCGAGCGGTTCTGCGTGCGCAACTCCGGAGCGCTGGCCATCGCCGAAGGCGTCGGCGACCACGGCTGCGAGTACATGACCGGCGGCCGGGTGGTCGTGCTCGGCTCCATCGGCCGGAACTTCGCGGCCGGCATGTCCGGCGGGATCGCCTACGTCCTCGACCTGCCCGCGCACCGGGTGAACACCGAGATGGTCGACCTGGACCCGCTGGACGCCGACGACGCCGCCTTCCTGAACGACGTGGTGCGCGGCTACGCGGCGGAAACCGGCTCGCCGGTGGCGGTCGGCCTGCTGGCGGACTGGGACGCCACGCTGGCCCGGTTCGGCAAGATCATGCCGAAGGACTACAAGCGGGTGCTGAGCGCCACCCAGATGGCCGAACGCGAAGGCCGCGACGTCAACGAGGCCGTCATGGCCGCGTCGCACGGCTGAGCCCGGCCCTCCAAGCTTGGGTAGCGGCCCTTTGGGCTGCCGCCCAGGTGGCGGGACCCGCCAACGGCGCCGGGTCCCCCAACCACTTCCACCCCCGTCCCGTCCCAGCCCCTAGCCTCCGCACCGACCACAGAGAAGGACGACCGCCCGATGGCCGATCCCAAGGGATTCATGACCACACCGCGTGAGACGCCGACCCGGCGCCCCGTGGACGTGCGCATACGGGACTGGCGTGAGGTATACACCGATTTCCCGGCCGGCCGGCTGGAACGCCAGGCCGGGCGCTGCATGGACTGCGGCATCCCGTTCTGCCACACCGGCTGCCCTCTCGGTAACCTCATCCCCGAGTGGAACGACCTGGTCTGGCGGCACGACTGGTACGAGGCGTCGGAACGGCTGCACGCCACAAACAACTTCCCGGAGTTCACCGGGCGGCTCTGCCCGGCGCCGTGCGAGACCGCGTGCGTGCTCGGCATCAACTCCGACCCGGTGACCATCAAGCAGGTCGAGGTGGAGATCATCGACCGGGCCTGGGCCGAAGGCTGGGTGCAGCCCGTCCCCGCACCGGTCCACACCGGCAAGAAGGTCGCCGTGATCGGCTCCGGGCCGTCCGGCCTGGCCGCCGCGCAGCAGCTGACCCGGGCCGGCCACGACGTGACCGTGTTTGAGCGGGCCGACGCACCCGGCGGCCTGCTGCGCTACGGCATCCCCGAGTTCAAGATGGAAAAGCGGCACCTGGACCGCCGGCTGGCGCAGATGCGCGCCGAGGGCACCGAATTCCGCTGCAACGTCAGCGCGGGCACCGACGTGACCGCCGCCTGGCTGCAGGCGGAGTTCGACGCGATCATGCTGGCCGGGGGCGCCACCATCGCGCGCGGCCTGCCGGTCCCCGGCGCCGGCGCGGGCGGTATCCACCAGGCCATGGAGTACCTGCCGCTGTCCAACCGCGCCGTCAACGCGGCCAACGCGGCCAGCGCGGCCAGCGCGGCCGGTGCCGCGGGCCCGGTCGCCGACCCCGCGATCAGCGCGCGGGGCAAGCACGTCGTGATCATCGGCGGCGGCGACACCGGCGCGGACTGCCTCGGCACCGCGCACCGCCAGGGCGCCGCGTCAGTGACCCAGCTGGAGATCCTGCCGCGCCCGCCGGAACTGCGCCCGGACCACCAGCCGTGGCCCACCTACCCGATGACCTACCGCGTCTCCAGCGCACACGAGGAGGGCGGCGACCGCGTCTACGCCGTCTCGACCCAGGAGTTCGTCACCGACGACGCTGGGCACGTGCGCGCGCTGCGGCTGGTCGGGGTGGAATTCTCGGCTGGCCGTTTCGAGCCGGTGCCGGGCACCGAGCGGGATCTGCCCGCTGACCTGGTGCTGCTCGCGATGGGATTCACCGGAGCCGAACAAGGCCCGCTGATGGCCGACCTCGGCGTGGAGTTCGACGCCCGCGGGAACGTGGCCCGCGACAGCAGCTACGCCACCTCGGTGCCCGGGGTGTTCGTCGCGGGGGACATGGGCCGCGGCCAGTCCCTGATCGTGTGGGCCATCGCCGAAGGCCGCAGCGCCGCCGCTGGCCTGGACACCTACCTCAGCGGCGGCACCGTCCTCCCCGCCCCCATCCCCCCCACCGCCCGCCCCATCGCCTGAGCGGCCAACCGGCCCAGCGAGCCCGCCCCATCGCCTGAGCGGCCGGTGCTGTCGGCGAGTACCGCACGCGGGTTACGGCGAGGCGCTCGTTACCGCCAGCGAGCCCGGGCCTTGTGCCCGGGCGAGCGGCCGGTGTGTCGGCGAGTTACCCCCGCGGGGCGCGGAGCGCATTCGGGGAGTCCGGGGGGGTCGCCCCCCGGGTCAGCACAGCGCATTCGGGGGTTCCGGGGGGTCGCCCCCCGGGCCAGCACAGCCCCCCGGGTCAACACGGGTCGGTAGCGCTAACACTGGGTAAAACGTGGGTGACGGGTCTCGGCCTCATGGCATGTGACCTCTACAGTGGTACAGGTCACAGGGCGCGAGCAGAGGACTGACCTATGAGCCGCCGCGCGAAGATCGTCTGCACGCTTGGGCCCGCGACCTCCAGTGCGGACCAGATCATCAGGCTCGTTGCCGCCGGGATGGACGTCGCCCGGCTCAACCTCAGCCACGGCAGCCACGCCGACCACCAGCTGGCCTGCGAGCGGATCCGCGCCGCGTGCGGCGCCTCCGGCCGCGGGGTCGGCATCCTGGTGGACCTGCAGGGCCCGAAGATCCGCCTCGGGACGTTCCCGGCCGGCCCGGTCCGGCTCAACCTCGGCGACGAGTTCACGATCACGACCGAGGACGTGCCCGGCGACCGCTCCCAGGCGTCGACGACCTATCAGGGCCTGGCCGGCGACGTGCGGCCGGGCAACTGCGTCCTCATCGACGACGGCCGCGTCCTGCTCGAGGTGACCGGGGTGGACGGCCCCCGGGTCAGGACCAGGGTCCTGGTCGGCGGCACGATCTCCGACCACAAGGGCATCAACCTGCCGGGGATCGCGGTCAGCGCGCCCGCGCTGACCGCGAAGGACGAGGCCGACCTGCGCTGGGCGCTCGGCGTGGGCGTGGACATGATCGCGCTGTCCTTCGTCCGCCGCCCGGCCGACGCCGACGCGGTCCGGGACATCATGGATGAGTGCGGCACCCGGCTGCCGCTCATCGCGAAGATCGAGAAACCCGAGGCGGTCGAGTCGCTTCCCGAGATCGTGGCCGCCTTCGACGGGATCATGGTGGCCCGCGGCGACCTCGGCGTCGAACTGCCGCTGGAGCAGGTCCCGCTGGTCCAGAAGCGCGCGATCGGCCTGGCCAAGGAAAAAGCGCGCCCGGTCATCGTGGCCACTCAGATGCTGGAGTCGATGATCTCCGCGCCGCGCCCGACCCGCGCCGAGGTCTCCGACGTAGCCACGGCCGTGGATGAGGGCGCGGACGCGGTCATGCTGTCGGCGGAGACCAGCGTGGGGGAGTACCCGGTCGAGGCCGTGGCCACGATGTCCCGGGTGATCTGCGCCGCGGAGGACGAGTGCCTGCGCCCGGTGGCTTCGCTGTCCCGCGTTCCGACCACCACCGGCGGGGCGATCGCCCGCGCCGCCGTGGAGGTCGGCGCGATCGTGGGCGCCCGCGCGCTGGTGGCCTTCACGATGACCGGGGAGACCGCGCGCCGGCTGGCTCGGTACCGGTCGCCGATCCCGCTGCTCGCGTTCACGTCCACCCCGGCCACCCGCGACCAGCTCGCGCTGATCTGGGGCGTAGAGACGTTCACCGTGCCGCTGACGGATCACACCAACGAGATGGTGCACCAGGTGGAGGCGGCGCTGCTCGACATCGGGCGCTGCGAGAAGGGCGACACGCTGGTGATCGTGGCCGGCTCCCCGATCGGCAGCCCGGGCAAGACGAACTCGCTGCGGGTGCACCGCATCGGCGACGCCCTTGCCCTCACCTGATAAGGGTCTCCCGGGCGGCGCTCTTCCCCTGGTAAAGTCACCCCCGGGCCGTGACTGGCGCTGAGGTGGAGTACCACCGGGGAGCGGCCCGCCGTCCGTCGGCCAGCCGCGCGCCTGGGCACCCCGCATACCCACACGCCCGGGAGAAGAAGCCATGGCCGAGACCGGAACTGCCCCCTTGGTGCCTGCCACCCCGCCCAGCGCGGGCCAGGGGTCCGCCGTCTCCACCGGCTACAGCGCGATGCTCGACGTGATCGCGGGCTCCGAGCCCGCCGTGGCCCGCGCCATCGCCGACGAACTGGCGAACCAGCGCCGCCAGCTCAAGCTCATCGCGTCGGAGAACTACGCCTCGCCCGCCGTCCTAATGGCCATGGGTACCTGGCTGTCGGACAAGTACGCCGAGGGCACCGTCGGGCACCGCTTCTACGCCGGCTGCGAGGTCGTGGATCAGGTCGAGGCACTGGCCGCCCGCCACGCCAGCACGCTGTTCGGCGCGGACCACGCCTACGTCCAGCCGCACTCCGGCATCGATGCGAACCTCGTCGCGTACTGGGCCATCCTCGCCCGCCGGATCGAGCGGCCCTTCCTGGACGAGGCGGGCGCGAAGAACGTCGATGCCCTCGACCCGGCGGCGTGGCAGCGGCTGCGGGGCGAGTTCGGCGCCCAGCGGATGATGGGCATGGCACTGGACGCGGGCGGTCACCTGACGCACGGCTTCCGCAACAACATCTCCGGCAAGATGTTCGAGCAGGCCAGCTACGGCACGGACCCGGACACCGGGCTGCTCGACTACGACGCGATCGCCGCCCAGGCCCGCGAGTTCCGGCCGCTGATCCTGGTCGCCGGGTATTCGGCCTACCCGCGCAACCCGGACTTCGCCCGGCTGCGCGAGATCGCCGACGAGGTAGGCGCCACGCTCATGGTCGACATGGCCCACTTCGCCGGGCTGGTCGCTGGGGGTGTCCTGACCGGGAACCTCAACCCGGTGCCGCACGCCAACATCGTCACCAGCACGACGCACAAGTCGCTGCGCGGTCCGCGCGGCGGCCTGGTGCTGTGCACACCGGACTTCGCGCCCTACGTCGACCGAGGCTGCCCGCTGGTCCTCGGCGGCCCGCTCCCGCACGTGATCGCGGCCAAGGCGGTAGCCCTCGCCGAGGCCCGCCAGCCCGCGTTCGCGGACTACGCGGCGCGCATCGTGCGCAACGCGCGAGCCCTGGCCGACGGGCTGCTTCGCCGGGGCGTGCGCCTGGTCACCGGCGGCACCGACAACCATCTCGTGCTCGCCGACGTCGCCGCCAGCTACGGCCTGACCGGCCGCCAGGCCGAGGCGGCCCTGATCGTGGCCGGCGTTGTCACCAACCGCAATTCGGTACCGCGGGACCCGAACGGCGCCTGGTACACCTCGGGCATCCGGCTGGGCACGCCCGCCCTGACCACCCTCGGGCTGGGCCCCCAGGACCTTGATGAGGTCGCGGACATCATGACCGCCGCGCTGACCGCCACCACCCCGCAAGCCGGCTCGAAGGCCAAGCACATGATCGACCCGGCCGTGGCCGAGGCGTGCCGCGCCCGCTGCGCCGACCTGCTGGCCCGGCACCCGCTCTACCCCGAGATCCGGCTCTAGAACTTCGGCCCGACGAACTCATCCAGCCGCGCCACCGCCTCCCGCCGCGCCACCGAGATCGTGTTCCGCCGCGAGAACCGCCAGGCGACCCGAGCCGGTCCAGATCTCGCCGCACAACGTGCGGATGTCCCGGGATTCATTGGTGAACATGTAACGCTTTCCTGCATTCCTCAATCAGGCGGCGTGGCACACCGGGGACAGGATGCGCGCCGGCCGGTCTTCCCGGATGATCCCGCCAATCCCGCAAAGTAGCCCGGGAAATGCCGGTCGAGATGCTCACCGCGCGGAGACTTGATCCACTCCCGATGAGCACGAGGGCCCGTTCGCGCGCGTCATGATCGTACATACCGGAAGCGTCTCACCGGATACCGACAAAAGGCCGGCGGGTGAGCGCGAGACTAAGTCTCAGCTGGTGCTCCGAGTGGTGCCCGGATGGTGCCCCGGGTGGGATTCGAACCCACACTGCACGGATTTTGAATCCGCGGACTCTCCCGATTGGTCTACCGGGGCAGCGGTCGCGATGGGGACCGGCCAGAGCTAAATCTACCCGCTGCCTGTACGCTCGTCAGCGTGAGCCAGAAGCAGCTTCGAGTCGTTATCGCCGAGGATGAGGCGCTGATCCGCCTGGACCTGAAGGAAATGCTGGAGGAAGAGGGCTACGCCGTCGTGGCCGAGGTGGGGGACGGTGAGGCGGCGGTCGAACGCGTGACCGCCCTGCACCCCGAACTCGCCATCCTCGACGTGAAGATGCCCGTGCTGGACGGCATCTCGGCCGCGGAGCGGATCGCCGCGCAGCGGCTGGCGCCCGTGGTCATCCTGACCGCCTTCTCCCAGCGCGAGCTCGTCGAGCGGGCCCGCGACGCGGGTGCCATGGCTTACCTGGTCAAGCCGTTCACCAAGGCCGACCTGGTGCCTGCCATCGAGATGGCGGTCAGCCGCTTCCAGGAGATCGCCTCCCTCGAGTCCGAGGTCGGCAACCTGCGCGAGCGGCTCGAGGTCCGCAAGGTCCTGGACCGCGCCAAGGGCCTGCTGCAGGCCGAGCACGGGCTGACCGAGCCGGAGGCGTTCCGGTGGATCCAGAAGACCTCCATGGACCGCCGGCTCACGATGCGTAAGGTCGCCGAGGCCGTCATCGAGGGCACGATGTCCGCCGCGCAGCCGACAGAATCGTCCTCATCCTGACGGTCGCAGCGCACATAACCGGACATAGGGGAGCCCGGGGTGCCTTTGGTGCCGTATCCGCCTTCCCCGGTCGGACACGTTCTCTACTGAGCTCCCCGGGCTCCGTAGCACCACGTTAGCGAGCTTCCACCGCGCAGCGCAAAGGCGGGCCACCGGGCGGATGGCGGTCGGCCTGCATCTTGTTGCCAGATGTTTACCGTTGCAGGCCCGTCGCAGCGCACCGGTTTCGCTGCGCTGATAAGGCATGGGCACTGTGTGACTCCCGAGTCGGCTGAGGCGGTCACCTTCCCGCCGGCCGGTGCCCCATTTCGATCACCGAGCGTGATTAAGGCCCGGTGTTGCGCCGGGAGAGCCCGGGCTGCGCGCGGCCGCCGGACCCGCATAAAAGCGCCCGGAGTCCCGCCCACCTGCGCCTCCGCCGCGCGCCGCGAAGGCTGACGGTCCCGGACGGCCCGGCCCGCCGCCCGCCGGTCCAGGCCGCCGAACATAACAATCTCATTGCTCCCGCCGGCCGTGATCCGCCAGCAATCCGCCCGCGGCCCGCGTGCCGTGCTGCGGCATTGTCACGGTCCGCGAGGTTACCGCGCAGTTTCGTATCTTATTGTGCGAAACGGCGTGCATTTCGTGTTGTTAGCGATCACAATGCCTTTTGGAATCGGCCGATAGCCGTATCTTCGAGGAACCCAACGAAGGGAGCCTTCATTGTCTGACAAAATGCGACACCGGAGATTCGGGCAGCGCGCCCGGATCACCGCGGTGTCCGCTGTGACCGCGGCCGCGGCGGCCGCGGGAGCCTTCGGTGCGACCGCCGCCTCGGCGGCGCCCGCGAAGCCCGCGGGGGGACACTGCAGCCCGAGCGTCAGCAGCCAGTTCTTCGGCAAGACGGTTGAGCCATACACGGGCAAGAACACGCCCGTCTACCGCTACACCCTCAGCAACTGCCGGGGGATGACCGTCAAGATTCTCACCTACGGCGGCGTCGTCCAGTCGATCAGCGTGCCGAGCCGCTCCGGCCGCGAGGCGGACGTCGTGCTCGGCTTCAAGACGCTCGCCGACTACGTCAAATTCGACAGCCCGCCGGTCGTCGCGAACGGCGGCCCGTACTTCGGCGAGTCGATCGGCCGGTATGGCAACCGCATCGCCAAGGGCACCTTCACCCTGAACCAGCCGGGTGCCGGGCCCGTCACGTACACCCTGCCGATCAACAACAACGGCAACTCGCTGCACGGCGGCCTGGTCGGCTGGGGCAACCACATCTGGGCGGCGCAGGCTGTGCACGGCAAGGGCACCGCGGGTGTGCAGCTCACGCTGGTCAGCCCGAATGGCGACGAGAGCCACCCGGCCGGTTCTCCCGGCTGCCCGAACGGCTGCACCGGCTACCCGGCGAAGCTCAAGGCGGTCGTGACCTACACCCTGAACAACGCCGGTCAGCTGGCCATCCACTACAAGACGACGGACGAGTCCCCGAACCTGAACTCGGTCATCAACCAGACCAACCACAGCTACTTCAACCTGGCCGGCGAGGCCTCGGCCGCGGGCTCGGCCTACGGCCAGTACGTTCAGATGAACGCAAACAAGTACACGCCGACGGACGCCACCCAGATCCCGCTCGGCTACAACGTTCCCGTGGCGGGCACGCCGTTCGACTTCCGTGCCCCGCACACGATCGGCTCGCGCATCAACGACGTCAGCGCCCCTGACAACGCCCCCGCGCAGTTCAACCAGCTGCTCATCGCCCAGGGTTACGACCACAACTGGGTGCTGAACCACCAGACCAAGGCGACCACCGGGCCGGACGGGCTGAACCTCGCCGCGCGCGCCCTGGATCCGGCGAGCGGCCGCCTGCTGAGCGTGTGGACCGACCAGCCGGGCGTGCAGTTCTACAGCGGCAACTTCCTCAACGGCACGCTGGTGGGCATCAGCGGCCACACCTACCGGCAGGGCGCGGGCTACACGTTCGAGACCCAGCACTTCCCGAACTCCCCGAACCAGCCGAACTTCCCGTCCACCGAGATCAAGGCCGGGCAGACCATCAACTCGACCACCATCTTCGCGTTCAGCTCATAACGATGCGCCCGGCCTGAATCGGGGCCGGCCATCATCGCGGGGCCCAGCGGCACGACCGCTGGGCCCCGTTTCTTTCCAAGCCGAAACCGGCGTCATCGCGTCCGCCGGCGGCCCGCGTGACCATAGGATTTGACCGTGGCGACGAAGACTGCGGCCGCGCCGGGCGGCCAGGAAGCCGGGGCTCAGATCGCGACCCGGGGCCGGCTGCTGCTGCTCGACGGGCACTCACTGGCCTACCGGGCGTTTTTCGCCTTGCCGCCGGAGAACTTCTCCACCACCACGGGGCAGCCGACCAATGCGGTGTACGGCTTCACGGCCATGCTCATCAACGTGCTGCGCGATGAGCAGCCCACGCACGTCGCGGTGGCGTTCGACCGCAGCGAGCCGACGTTCCGGCACGAGCAGTACGTCGAGTACAAGGCGAACCGGCGGGAGACGCCCGAGGACTTCCGCAGCCAGCTCAGCTTGATCTTTGAGGTGCTCGACGCGCTGGGCATCGCCCGGCTGAGCGCGGCCGGGTTCGAGGCCAACGACGTCATCGCGACGCTGGCCACCCGGGCCGAGAACGACGGCATGGACGTGCTGATCGTCACCGGCGACCGTGACGTGCTGCAGCTCGTTGACGATCATGTAACGGTCCTGATGACCCGCCGCGGGATCACCGACATGTCGCGCTTCACCCCGGCCGCGGTCGAGGAGAAATACGGGCTGACGCCCCAGCAGTACCCCGACTTCGCCGCCATCCGGGGCGACCCGAGCGACAACCTGCCCGGGATCCCCGGGGTGGGGGAGAAGACCGCCACCAAGTGGGTCAGGGAGTTCGGCTCGCTGGAAGACCTCGTCAACCGGGTCGACGAGGTCAAGGGCAAGGCCGGTGACGCGCTGCGCGAGCACCTCGGCGACGTACTGCGCAACCGGCAGATGACCGCGCTGGTACGTGACGTCCCGCTGGCCGATATCGGCGCGGGCCCGGACGAGCTGATCCCGCGCGTCTGGGACCGGGAGCAGATCCACCAGCTGTTCGACACCCTGCAGTTCCGTGTGCTCCGCGAGCGCCTCTACGCGACGCTGCCCGACGGCATCTGCGGCGTCGCGGCGGGCGAGACGGCCGGGGCCGAGCCGGCCGCCGGCTTCGACGTCGAGGTGACCCTGCTTGGCCCGGACGAGGTGGCTGAATGGATCGCCGACCACGCCGCCACCGTACCCGCCGCGGCGGGTAGCGCCGTGGCCGGGCCCGCGAGCGACGCCGGTGACCCCGGGGCCGCCCGGACGACCCGCACCGGCCTGGCGGTCAGCGGCACCTGGGGCCGCGGCACCGGGACGCTGAGCGGGATCGCGATCGCCGCACCGGACGGCCACGGCGCCTACCTCGACCCGACCGCGCTGACCGAGTCCGACTCGGACGCCCTCGCGGGCTGGCTCGCCACCGCGGACCTGCCCAAGGCCCTGCACGACGCCAAGGGCCCGATCCACGCGTTCGCCGCGCACGGCTTCGAGCTGGCCGGGCTGACCAGCGACACCGCGCTGGCCGCCTACCTGGCGCTGCCCGGCCAGCGCTCGTTCGACCTGGGCGACCTGACCCTGCGTTACCTGGGCAAGGAACTGCGCGACGCGAGCGTCCCCGAACAGCTCACCCTGGACGGTTCCGGCGAGGCAGACGCCGCGGCCAACCTGGTCCTGCACGCCCGCGCGACCGCGGAGCTGGCCGACGCCCTGGACGCCGACCTGGACCGCCGCGGTGCCGCTGCCCTGCTGCAGGACGTCGAGCTGCCGCTGGTCGGCGTCCTCGCGCGGATGGAGCGGACCGGGATCGCCGCCGACACCGATCACCTGGCGGCCATGTCGGCGACGTTGCACGGTGAGGTCAAGGCGGCTGAGCAGGCCGCGTTCGCGGTCACCGGGCACGAGTTCAATCTCGGCTCGCCCAAGCAGCTGCAGGAAGTGCTGTTCACCGAGCTGGACCTGCCCAAGACCAAGCGCATCAAGACCGGGTACACCACCGACTCCGACGCCCTCACCAGCCTGCTCGCCCAGACCGGGCGCCCGGTGCTCGAGCACCTGCTGCGCTACCGGGACGTCGCCAAGCTGAAGAGCATCGTGGATTCGCTGATCCCGATGGCCGGCGAGGACGGCCGCATCCACACGACGTTCAACCAGATGATCGCGGCGACCGGCCGGCTGTCGTCGACCGACCCGAACCTGCAGAACATCCCGATCCGGACCGAGGAGGGCCGCGGGATCCGGCGCGCGTTCGTCGTCGGCGCGGGGTATGAGACCCTGCTGACCGCGGACTACAGCCAGATCGAGCTGCGGATCATGGCGCACCTGTCCGGGGACGAGGCGCTGATCGCGGCGTTCGAGTCCGGGCACGACTTCCACGCGGCGACCGCGTCGCGGGTCTTCGGCCTGCCGCCGGAGCAGATCAACGGTGAGCTGCGGAACCGGATCAAGGTGATGAACTACGGGCTGGCCTACGGGCTGTCCGCGTTCGGCCTGTCCTCGCAGCTGCACATCCCCGCCGACGAGGCGCGCACGCTGATGGACGGGTACTTCACCGAGTTCGGCGGGGTCAGGGACTACCTGCGGGACGTGGTGGCCCGCGCCCGCCAGGAGGGGTACACGGAGACCATGTTCGGCCGTCGCCGGTACCTGCCCGACCTGACCTCCGACAACCGGCAGCGCCGGGAGATGGCCGAGCGGATGGCGCTGAACGCCCCGATCCAGGGGTCCGCCGCGGACATCATCAAGATGGCGATGCTGGCCGTGGACCGGGCCATCCGCGAGCGGGACCTGAAGTCGCGGATGCTGCTGCAGGTGCACGACGAGCTGATCTTCGAAGTGGCGCCCGGCGAGTTCGAGGCGCTGCGGGACCTGGCCCGCGCCGAGATGGCTGCCGCGGCCGGCCTGCGGGTCCCGCTGGAGGTCTCGGTGGGCTCCGGTGCCAGCTGGTGGGATGCCGCGCACTGACCGTCACGCCGGTGGGGAACGCGTGGGCAATGGAGCGCCGAGGCCGGGTAAACGGCGCGCCGGAAACGCTTGTCCGATTGACCACGTGGCGTAGCTCTCATATCCTGAACGCTGCGCTGTGTTTCGTGTGGTCCGTTTGTCACTTGACCTCACCGGCGGCCTACCAGCCGCTCCGAGGGCCGGCCCAGGTCGGCCCCGGCAGGGTTTCCTGATTCTGGTCCTTCCGGCGGGTTCCGCGGGATGTGGCGCGCCCTCATAATCCTGTCCGCATCCGGAGCCAACCCACACATGACGAGCAGTACAGAAGCCAACTCGACCCCTAAGGTAGCGGTCAACGACATCGGGTCCGAGGAGGCATTCCTCGCCGCGATCGATGAGACCATCAAGTACTTCAATGACGGCGACATTGTCGAAGGAACCGTCGTCAAGGTCGATCGAGAACGAGGTCTTGCTCGACATCGGCTACAAGACAGAGGGCGTGATTCCCTCTCGTGAGCTGTCGATCAAGCATGATGTCGATCCCCACGATGTGGTCAAAGTAGGTGAGCACATCGAAGCCCTTGTCCTGCAGAAGGAGGACAAGGAGGGACGCCTGATCCTGTCCAAGAAGCGCGCGCAGTACGAGCGCGCCTGGGGCACGATCGAGAAGATCAAGGAAGAGGACGGCGTCGTCACGGGCACCGTCATCGAGGTCGTCAAGGGCGGCCTCATCCTCGACATCGGCCTGCGCGGCTTCCTGCCCGCCTCGCTGGTGGAGATGCGCCGCGTCCGCGACCTGCAGCCCTACGTCGGCCGCGAGCTCGAAGCGAAGATCATCGAGCTGGACAAGAACCGCAACAACGTGGTCCTGTCCCGGCGCGCCTGGCTGGAGCAGACCCAGTCCGAGGTCCGGCACACGTTCCTCAACACCCTGCAGAAGGGCCAGATCCGCAAGGGCGTCGTGTCGTCCATCGTCAACTTCGGCGCGTTCGTCGATCTGGGCGGCGTGGACGGCCTGGTGCACGTGTCGGAGCTGTCCTGGAAGCACATCGACCACCCCGGCGAGGTCGTTGAGGTCGGCCAGGAGGTCACGGTCGAGGTGCTGGACGTGGACATGGACCGCGAGCGGGTCTCGCTGTCGCTGAAGTCCACCCAGGAAGACCCGTGGCAGCAGTTCGCCCGCACGCACCAGATCGGCCAGGTCGTGCCCGGCCGGGTCACCAAGCTGGTGCCGTTCGGCGCGTTCGTCCGGGTCGAGGAGGGCATCGAGGGCCTGGTGCACATCTCCGAGCTGGCGGACCGGCACGTCGAGATCCCCGAGCAGGTCGTCCAGGTCGGCGACGAGATCTTCGTGAAGATCATCGACATCGACCTCGACCGGCGCCGGATCTCGCTGTCGCTCAAGCAGGCCAACGAGGGCACCATCGGCGAGGCGGTCGGCGACGACTTCGACCCGACCCTCTACGGCATGCCCGCCACGTACGACGAGCAGGGCAACTACGAATACCCCGAAGGCTTCGACCCGGAGACCGGCGAGTGGCTCGACGGCTTCGACGCACAGCGTGAGGAGTGGGAGCGCCAGTACGCCGAGGCGCGCACCCGCTTCGAGGCGCACCGGCGGCAGGTCGAGGAGGCCCGCAAGGCCGACTCCGACGCGGCCGAGGCCGGCGAGGACGGGGCGCCGGTCACGTCGTCCAGCACGTCGTCACCGGCGTCGTCCACCAGCTCGCCCAGCGCGCCGCGTGGCGGCTCCCGCTCGGGCACCAGCTCGACGAGCGGCTCGGGCGGCGGCGCGCTGGCCTCCGACGAGGCCCTCGCGGCGCTGCGCGACAAGCTGTCCGGCGGCCAGGGCTGAGCCCTGGCCTCGCGGCCAGATCGTGAACGGGCCGGGTTCCGCAGCCGCGGGAACCCGGCCCGTTCGGCGCTGCGATGGGAGTGAGGTTCGGGTGCTTCGGGTCGGGCTCACCGGCGGGATCGGTTCCGGCAAGAGCGAAGTGTCGCGGCGGCTCGCCGCGCACGGGGCCGCGATCGTGGACGCCGACCTGGCCGCCCGCGAGGTGGTGGAGCCCGGTACTCCCGGGCTGGGCCAGATCGCCGCGGTGTTCGGCCCTGAGGTGATCCGGCCGGACGGCCGCCTGGACCGGGGCCGCCTGGGCCAGCTGGTCTTCGCCGAGCCGGGCCTGCGCGCGAAGCTGAACGCCATCGTGCACCCCCTGGTGCACGAGCGGATGGGCCAGCTGGACCGCGAGGCCATGGCCTCGGCCGGGCCGGCCGGGATCGTCGTGCACGATGTCCCGCTGCTGGCCGAGAACGGGCTGGCGGGCGGGTTCGACACGGTCATGGTCGTCGACGCTCCAGAAGACCAGCAGGCACAGCGGCTGATCACGGTGCGCGGGATGTCCGCCGGGCAGGCCAGGGAGCGGATGGCGGCCCAGGCCAGCCGCGAGCAGCGGCTCGCGATCGCCGACATTGTGATCGACAACTCGGGGCCCCTGGAGGACCTGGACCGGCGGGTCAACGAGGTCTGGGCCGTGCTGCGCGACCGCGCCGCCGCCCGGTCCCGGGGGTAGGCCCGGGCGTCACGCCAGGCGGCGGTCGGTCCCGGGGTAGGCCCGGGTGTCACGCCAGGCGGCGGTCTGCCAGGCCGGCCCAGGGCGGGCTTGCCGCTGCGGCGCCGACGTTGGCGGCCAGGTGGCCGAGCAGGGCGGCCAGCGTCGCCAGGTCGGCGTCGGCGAGGTCCGCTCGGAGCTTGGCGTCGAAGGCGATCGCGGCGTCCCGCAGGCGCACGAACGCCGCCTCGCCCGCTTCGGTCAGCGCGACCACCTGGACGCGCCGGTTGGCGGCGTCTCGGGTCCGGGTGACCAGTCCCCGGGCGTCCATGGCGTTCAGATGGTGCGTCAGCGTGGCCTCGCGCACTCCGACCGCCGCCGCAAGCTCCCGCTGGTTGGCTGGCTTGCGGATCTTCAGGTTGAGCAGGATCAGCCAGACCGGCAGGGTGCCGCCCGCTTCGCCGAGAGCCTCGTCGAACGCGCGCTCCACGGCGCGGGCTGTCTGGCTCAAGCGGAGCCCGATCGGGAGAGGAAACGATGCTGGCACGTCGGCCAGCATAGCACCAAGCATCGATATCTAATTGATTGACATCTAATTCTTAGATATCTAATCTTCTGTGGTAGCGGCGGCCGCACGCCCGGGCCGCCGGGGCAGAGCGAGAAGGGACTCGCGAAATGGACACACCCACAGTTGAGGCCGACGGCCTGCGGAAGGCCTTCGGCGAGGTGCAGGCGCTGGACGGGCTGAGCCTGGCGGTGCCCGCAGGATCTGTGCTCGGGCTGCTCGGGCCGAATGGGTCGGGCAAGACCACCACCGTCTCCATCCTGGCCACCTCGCTGCGTCCTGACGCCGGCCACGCGGCCGTCGGCGGGCTTGACGTGGTGACGGAGGCGGCGCGGGTACGACGCGTCATCGGGCTGGCGGGCCAGTTCGCGGCCGTGGATCCGAACTTGACCGGACGGGAGAACCTCCGGCTGATCGGGCGGCTGTCCAGGCTGGGCCGCAGGCAGGCCCGGGTCCGCGCGGACGAGTTGCTTGACAGCTTCGGGCTGAACGCGGCGGCCGGCCGGCTCGTACGCGGCTACTCGGGTGGGATGCGGCGGCGGCTCGACGTGGCCGCCGCGCTGCTGCACCGGCCGGCCGTGCTGTTCCTCGACGAGCCCACCACCGGCCTGGACCCGGAAAGCCGCTTCGCGCTGTGGGATTCGGTGCGCGACCTCGCCAGGTCCGGCACTACCGTGCTGCTGACCACGCAATACCTGGAAGAAGCCGACGCACTGGCCGATCAGGTGGTGATCATCTCCGCCGGGCGGGTAGCCGGCACCGGCACCCCCGCAGAGCTGAAGGCCCGGTTCGGCACGGTGCTCTTCCACCTGGATTTCGGCAGGCAGGAGGCCGCTCGGGCCGCCCATACGGCGCTGGCTTCTGCCGGCTACCGGCCACAGCGCGACGGTGCCGGCCTCCAGATCCGGTCCGCTACCGGTTCCGGGGAGCTTCCCGGCATGCTGCGCGCCCTGGGCGGCCGCGCACCCGACCCGGTGTCCGTCGCGGTACGCGAACCTACCTTGGACGACGTATTCCTCTCTCTTACCGGTGGAGGTGAAGCAGCATGAGCACGATCGCCATAGCGCCGCGCCAGGCCGCGGCCAGCCGCGTCGCGGCGGCGTCCGGCGGAGTCGCCAGCGCGTTCTCGGACACCGCCGACGTCGCCTGGCGCAACTTGCTGACCCAGTTGCGCACCCCGCAGGCGCTGGTGTTCGCCACCATCCAGCCAGTGATCTTCGTGCTGCTTTTCCGCTATGCGTTCGGCGGCGCGATCCACGTGCCTGGCGCAAACTACGTGGACTTCCTGATGCCCGGCATCTTCGCGCAGACGGTCGCCTTCGGCGCGGTCGGCACCGCGGTCGGGCTGTCCGGTGACCTGCGCACCGGCATCCTGGTCCGCTTCCGCACCCTGCCGATGGCCCGGATCGCCGTGCTCGGCGGCCGGACCGTCGCCGACCTGGCCCGCAACCTGCTTGTCGTCGCGGTCATGACCGGCGTCGGCTTCGCCGCCGGATTCCGCAGCCCGCACGGCGCGGGCGGCCTGCTGGCCGCACTCGGCCTGGTGGTCGCGTTCGGCTACGCGGTCTCCTGGGGCTTTGCGTCCCTCGGCTTGCGGGTCAGCGATCCCGAAGCAGCCCAGGCGGCAGCGGTTCCCGTGGTCTTCTTGCTCGTTTTCACCTCCGCCGCCTTCGTGCCGGCCACCGCCATGCCCGGCTGGCTGCAGGCGTTCGGCACCCATCAGCCAGTCGACGCCCTGGTCAACGCCGAACGGGCGCTGATACTCGGCGGCCCGGCGGCACATGACGTACTCATCTCGCTGGCGTGGAGCGGCGGCCTGCTGGCCATGTTCGCCCTCCTCGCCGCCCGCGCCTACGCCCGTATGGGCCGCTAACAGAAAGGAGCCAGCAATGGCCGTCGAACTGAACCACACCATCGTCCCCGCGCACGACCGCGGGACGGGCAGATCGCTCTGGCAGGAGGTCCGATCATGGCAGTAAGCCAGGCCGCGATGCGGCGGCGCGCGCGGATCATGCGCGCGGTCAACGTGCCCATGCGGGCAGCGCTCAGCCTGCCGTTCGCGACGCCGCTCAGCGCGAACCTGATGCTCATCTCTTACACCGGCCGCAAGAGCGGGAAGGCCTACCGGCAGCCGGTCAGCTACGTGCGCGACGGCGATGTGCTGCTCACCCCCGGCGGCGGCCGCTGGACGCTCAACCTGGCCGGCGGGCGGCCGGCCCGGATCCGGTTGCGCGGCCGCGACGAGCCTGCCCGGCCGGAACTGGTCACCGATCCCGCCGAGCTGGAGCGGCTGCTCGGGGTGATCGCAGAAAAGAACCCCCGGGCGGCCAGGTTCATCCCGATCCCGCGCCGCCCCGACGGGCGGCTCGACCCCGACGTCCTCGACGCCGCGCTACGGCACGGCTTCTGTATCGTGCGCTGGCACCTCGCGGAGCAGGGGTGACGCCGAAGCGCGGGTCAGGAATGCCTGCGCTAGCAGGATTATCCCGGGCACGGCCCGCCAGCGACACACCACCATCAGCACGTGACAAGTGCGGCCCTCTTCGCCTGGTTGCGGATGTCACCGCCAAGGTCCGTCGTGAGCAGCCCAGATATGGGAATCCTCCATTCGTGTCGCACACCCCGCTCCCGCTGGGTGCCCGGAATGTCAGACCCCCCTCCTACAGTTGACCTATGAAGCCGGAGACTGCACGGGGCCCGAAGGCGTGCGGTCGGCGGCCCGGAATTCCTAGGAGGTGGCATCGTGCGTCCCGTGACCGATCTGCAGCGTAAGGTCGCGCCCTTCCACGTGGTCACCGACATGACGCCGTCCGGTGACCAGCCGTCCGCCATCGCTGAGATCGAACGGCGCGTGCAGGCCGGCGAGCAGGACACCGTGCTGCTCGGCGCGACGGGTACCGGCAAGACGGCCACCGTCGCCTGGCTGACCGAGCGGTTGCAGCGCCCGACCCTGGTCATGCTGCCGAACAAGACGCTCGCCGCCCAGTTCGCCAACGAACTGCGGGAGATGCTGCCGGACAACGCCGTGGAGTACTTCGTCTCCTACTACGACTACTACCAGCCTGAGGCGTACATCCCGCAGACCGACACCTACATCGAGAAGGACTCCTCGATCAACGATGAGGTGGAGCGGCTGCGGCACTCGGCCACCAACTCCCTGCTGACCCGCCGGGACACGATCGTGGTCGCGTCCGTCTCGTGCATCTACGGCCTGGGCACCCCGCAGGAGTATGTGGACCGGATGCTCACCCTCAAGGTGGGCGACACGATCGAGCGGGACGCGATGCTGCGCCAGCTGGTCGGCATGCAGTACTCCCGCAACGACCTGGCCTTCACCCGCGGGACGTTCCGGGTCCGCGGCGACACCATCGAGGTCATCCCGCAGTACGAGGAGCTCGCGGTCCGGATCGAGATGTTCGGCGACGAGATCGAGCGGCTGATGACGCTGCACCCGCTGACCGGCGAGGTGATCAGCGAGGACGACGAGCTGTACATCTTCCCGGCCTCGCACTACGTGGCGGGCGCCGAGCGGATGGAGCGGGCCATCGTCGGCATCGAAGCCGAGCTGGCCGAACGGCTCGCCGAGCTGGAGCGCAACGGCAAGCTGCTGGAGGCACAGCGGCTACGCATGCGGACCACCTACGACATCGAGATGATGCGCCAGGTCGGCAGCTGCGCGGGCATCGAGAACTACTCCCGGCACATCGACGGCCGCGAGGCGGGCAGCCCGCCGAACACGCTGCTGGACTACTTCCCCGAGGACTTCGTCCTGGTCGTGGACGAGTCGCACGCCACCGTGCCGCAGATCGGCGCGATGTACGAAGGGGACGTCTCCCGTAAGCGGAACCTGGTCGAGCACGGGTTCCGGCTGCCGAGCGCCGTCGATAACCGCCCGCTGACCTGGGAGGAATTCACTGAGCGGATCGGCCAGACGATCTACCTGTCCGCCACCCCCGGGCCGTACGAACTGCAGCGGGCCGGCGGCGACGTGGTGGAGCAGGTCATCCGGCCGACCGGGCTGGTCGACCCGCAGGTCCTGATCAAGCCGACCAAGGGGCAGATCGACGACCTGCTGCACGAGATCCGGCAGCGCGCCGAGCGGGATGAGCGCGTCCTGGTCACCACGCTGACCAAGAAGATGGCCGAGGACCTGACCGACTACCTGCTGGAGAACGGCGTGCGCGCCCGCTACCTGCACAGCGAGGTGGATACGCTGCGCCGGGTGGAGCTGCTGCGCGAGCTGCGGCTCGGCGAGTTCGACGTGCTGGTCGGCATCAACCTGCTCCGCGAGGGCCTGGACCTGCCGGAGGTGTCGCTGGTCGCGATCCTGGACGCGGACAAGGAGGGGTTCCTGCGCTCGGGCACCTCGCTGATCCAGACCATCGGCCGGGCCGCGCGCAACGTGTCGGGCCAGGTGCACATGTACGCCAACCAGGTCACACCGTCCATGCAGCGCGCCATCGACGAGACGAACCGGCGGCGGGACAAGCAGGTCGCCTACAACCGGGAACGGGGCATCGACCCGCAGCCGCTGCGCAAGCGGATCGCGGACATCCTGGACCAGCTGGTCCGCGAGGACGCGGACACGGACGAGCTGATCGGCGGCGCGGGCCGGCAGCAGAGCCGCGGCAAGTCGCCAGTGCCGGGCCTGTCGTCCCGGGCACGCGCGGCGGCGCGCGCGGCCGGGATGGCCGGGGTGGCCGGCGGCGGCGAGCCGCTGCCCGGTGAGGGCGAGGGGGGCCCGGCCCGCGACGACCTGATCGAGCTGATCAAACAGCTCACCGAGCAGATGCACGTGGCCGCGGCGGAGTTGCAGTTCGAGGTGGCGGCCCGGCTGCGGGACGAGATCCGCGAGCTGAAGCACGAGCTCAGAGGCATGCAGGCCGCCGGGGTGTGAGTCCCAGGCCGGTAATCCGCTTCGGAGTGCCCGCAGACAAGGCGTAAGGTCGTGAGTTGTGGTAGCTAGCCTGGTGGCTGCCGTGGTCGCGGCCGTGTGCTATGGCGTCGCCTCGGTGATGCAGGCGATCGCCGTGCGCGCGGCGAGCCATCGCCCGCTGCCCGGAAACCAGGCCGCGGCGCCCGGACGCGACGGCGCCGCGGCGGCCGGCCCGCCGGGTGTGGACCCGGGACTGCTCGTGCGGTTGCTCAGCCAGTGGCGGTTCGTGGCCAGCCTCGGGCTGGACATGGTGGGTTTCCTCGCCCAGCTGGTCGCGCTGCACCGGCTGCCGCTGTTCGCCGTCCAGGCGATGATCGCCGCGAACCTGGCCGTCACCGCGGTCTGTGCGACCTGGCTGATCGGGGCCACCCTGCGCTGGCGGGAGTGGGTGGCCGTCGGCGGGGTCGTGACCGGCGTGGGCCTGCTCGGCACGTCGGCCGGCCCGGAAGGTGCATCCCAGGCCGGCGTGGTGTTCAAGCTGGCCCTGATCGTCGCGGTCGCGGGCCTGGGCCTGGTGGGGGCGGCGGCCGGCCGGCTGCCGGACCGGCTGCGCACCCCGGTCCTCGGGGTGATCGCCGGAACCGGGTACGGCGTGCTCGGGGTAGCCGCGCGCGTCCTGGGCGGCTTCGATCCGCTGACGCTGATCCGGGACCCGGCCACCTACGCGCTGATCGCCGCGGGCATCGTGTCGTTCCTGTTCTACGCGTCCGCGCTGGAGGGGGGCAGCGTCACGGTGGCCACGGCCGCGGTGGTGCTGGCCGAGACCCTGCCGCCGGCCGCCGTCGGCATCATCTTCCTCGGCGACCGCACCCGCCCGGGCCTGGGCGGGGTGGCCATCGCGGGCTTCGCCCTCGCCGTGTGCAGCGCGGTCGCGCTGGCCCGGTTCGGTGAGGCGCACGAGGACGGCCGTCCGGACGGCGGCGGCGAGCCGGTCACCCAGCTGGCGGGCAACGCCAGCGCCTAGGCCGCGGCCGGACGAGGCCGGTGACCCCGTGCGGCCAATGCAGCATCCCATGCCTGCTGCCTGTTATTCTGGTGGCCCGTGGACAGGCGGAATGACCGCCGTATCAACGACCACGGGAGCCCTATCTTGGCTGCAACACCGCACCGGACACGGCCGGTTTCTACGAGGCATCTTTTCGTCACCGGAGGGGTCGCGTCCAGCCTGGGCAAGGGGCTCACCGCCTCCAGTCTCGGGCGGCTGCTCAAGCTCCGCGGGCTGAACGTTACGATGCAGAAGCTCGACCCCTATCTCAACGTCGATCCCGGCACGATGAACCCGTTCCAGCATGGCGAGGTGTTCGTCACCGACGACGGGACCGAGACCGACCTGGACGTCGGGCATTACGAGCGGTTCCTCGACACCGAGCTGCAGGGATCGGCCAACGTCACCACCGGGCAGATCTACTCGGACGTGATCGCCAAGGAACGCCGCGGTGATTACCTGGGCGACACCGTTCAGGTCATCCCGCACATCACCAACGAAATCAAGTCGCGCATCCTGGCCATGGGCGGTCCGGACGTCAACGTGGTCACCACCGAGGTCGGAGGCACGGTCGGCGACATCGAGTCGCTCCCGTTCCTGGAGGCGATCCGGCAGATCCGGCACGAGATCGGCCGGGACCGATGCTTCTTCCTGCACGTGTCGCTGCTGCCCTACATCGGTCCGGCCGGGGAGCTGAAGACCAAGCCGACGCAGCATTCGGTGGCCGCGCTGCGCAGCATCGGTATCCAGCCGGACGCGATCGTGTGCCGATCCGACCGCCCGATCAACGACGGCCTCAAGCGCAAGATCAGCCTGATGTGCGACGTGGACGAGGAGGCGGTCGTCTCCGCGCCGGACGCCCCGTCCATCTACGACATCCCGAAGGTGCTGCACGCCGAGGGGCTGGACGCCTACGTGGTGCGCCTGGCTCGGCCTGCCGTTCCGTGACGTCGACTGGAGCGAATGGGATGACCTGCTGCGCCGGGTGCACCGCCCGGCCCGCAGCATCACGATCGCGCTGGTCGGCAAGTACGTGGACCTGCCGGACGCCTACCTGTCGCCGGCCGAGGCGCTGCGCGCGGGCGGCTTCGCCAACGACGCCCGGGTGAACATCCGCTGGGTGCCCAGCGACCACTGCCAGACCCCCGAAGGCGCCGCCCGCGAACTCGAAGGCGCGGATGGCGTGCTGATTCCCGGCGGTTTCGGGGTGCGCGGCATCGAAGGCAAAATCGGCGCGATTGAGTACGCCCGCATCCAGGGCATCCCGCTGCTCGGCCTCTGCCTCGGGCTGCAGTGCCTGGTTATCGAGGCGGCGCGGCACCTGGCCGGGATGGAGGGCGCGGACAGCACGGAGTTCGACCCGGCCACCCCCTACCCGGTGATCGCCACCATGGTGGATCAGGAGGACGTGGTGGCGGGGGACCGGGACATGGGCGGCACCATGCGGCTGGGCCTGTACCGGGCCGTGCTCGGGGAGGGAACGCTGGTCCGCGAACTGTACGGGGAAAGCCCGGTGGAGGAGCGGCACCGGCACCGGTACGAGGTCAACAACACCTACCGCGAGCGGCTGGAGCGGGCCGGCGTGGTGTTCTCCGGGCTGTCGCCCGACGGGCGCCTGGTGGAGTTCGCCGAACTGCGCCGGGACCTGCACCCGTTCTTCGTCGGCACTCAGGCCCACCCGGAATTCCTGTCCCGGCCGACCCGGCCGCACCCCCTGTTCGGCGGGCTCATCGCCGCCGCCCTGCAGCGCTCCCGCGCGCGCGGCCTGGCCACCGAGGCCACCGAGGCCCCCGCGGCGGCCAGCGCATGACGAGCCCGGCCCGGCCGGAGAGCCCGATCTCCGACGCCGCAGCGCAGTGGCCCGTGGTCTCCTCGGCGGAGATCTACCACGGCGCCATCATCGACGTGCGCAGGGATACGATCCGCACCCCGGACGGGAACACCGCCGAACGCGAGGTGGTGCGGCACCCCGGCGCGGTGGGGGTGGTCGCGCTCGATGACTCGAACCGGGTCCTGATGATCAGGCAGTACCGGCACGCCGTCGGCCGGCTGCTGTGGGAGCTGCCCGCTGGCCTGCGGGACGTCCCCGGTGAGCCGCTGCTGCACGCGGCGCGGCGGGAACTGCTGGAGGAGACGGGCTACCGGGCCGCGCGGTGGCAGGTGCTCGTGGATTACTTCAGCTCACCCGGCATCATTACCGAGCGGCTGCGGGTCTTCCTGGCCCGCGGCCTGGATCTCGTGCCGGAAGCCGACCGCACCTTCGTGCCGGTGAACGAGGAAGCCCATCTGCTGATCGACTGGGTGCCGCTGGAGCACGCGGTCTCCCTTATCTTCGCTGGTGAGCTGCATAATGGCGTTGCCGTGGCCGGGATCCTGGCCGCGCGCGTGGCCAGCGGGGACGGTTTCGGCGGGCTGCGGGACGCAGCCGTGCCGGAGGCGTGACCTGCACAAATGGCCCCGGGCAATGGCGCCCGGGCCCAGAAAGGACACACGATGAAAGTTGGCGTGCCGCGGGAGGTCAAAAACCACGAGTACCGCGTGGCGATCACCCCCTCTGGCGTACACGAGCTCGTCCGGGACGGTCACGAGGTGGTGGTCGAGGCGGGGGCGGGGAACGGCTCCGCCATCCCGGACGAGGACTTCACGTCCGCCGGGGCGAAGATCCTCCCCTCAGCGGACGACGTGTGGCAGACCGCCGAGCTGGTGCTCAAGGTCAAGGAGCCGGTGGCCGAGGAATATCACCGGATGTGCCAGGGACAGGTGCTCTTCACCTACCTGCACCTTGCCGCCTCCCGGCCGTGCACCGATGCGCTGATGAAAGCCGGGATCACCTCGATCGCGTACGAGACCGTTCAGCTGCCCGACCGGTCGCTGCCGCTGCTCGCGCCCATGTCCGAGGTGGCGGGGCGGATGGCGCCGCAGGTTGGCGCGCATCATCTGCAGCGTGACGGCGGCGGCCGCGGCGTGCTCATGGGCGGCGTCTCCGGCGTGTACGCGGCCAAGGTGGTGGTGCTCGGCGCCGGGGTCTCCGGCATGAACGCGGCGGCCATCGCCCTGGGCATGCAGGCCGAGGTGCTGCTCGTCGACCTGAACATCGCCCGGCTCCGCGCCGCGGACGCGATCTACCAGGGCCACTGCCAGACGGTGGCGTCCAACGCCTACGAGATCCAGCGCGCCGTCATCGACGCCAACCTGGTCATCGGGGCCGTCCTGGTGCCGGGCGCCCGCGCGCCCAAGCTCATCAGCAACGACCTGGTCGCGCGGATGAAGCCGGGCTCGGTGCTGGTGGACATCGCCATCGACCAGGGCGGCTGCTTCGAGGACTCCCGGCCCACGACGCACGACGAGCCGACCTACCGGGTGCACGATTCGGTGTTCTACTGCGTCGCCAACATGCCTGGCGCGGTGCCGCACACGTCCACCTACGCGCTGACCAACGTGACGTTGCCGTATATCGTTCAGATCGCGAACCGCGGCTGGCGCGACGCGCTCAGGGCCGACCCGGCGCTCGCGCTCGGACTGTCCACCTACGACGGCGCCGTTACCTGCCGCCCGGTCGCGGACGCGCACGGGCTGCCGTTCACCCCGGCCGAGGAGGTTCTCGGCTGACGAGCACCGCGCAGGCGGCCAGTATTTTCCAGGCGATCAGGGGCTATCTCGATCACCTGCTGGTGGAACGCGGGCTGGCCGCCAACACGCTGACGTCCTACCGCCGGGACCTGTCCCGCTACCAGCAGGTGATGGCCGCGGCCGGGCGCACCGAGATCGGCGCGGTGACCAGCGCTGACATCGCGTCCTACCTCGCCGGCCTGCGGGAGGGCGACGCCGATCACCCGCCGCTGGCCGCCAGCTCGGCCGGCCGGGCCATGGCGGCGGTGCGCGGCCTGCACGCGTTCGCGTGCGCGCAGGGCCTGACGGCCGCGGACCCGGCTCGGCCGGTTTCCCCGCCCGCGCCGCCGCGGCGGCTGCCCAAGGCCATCTCGGTGGATGAGGTCGTACGCCTGCTGGACGCGGCGGGGGGCGCCGCCGGGGAAGCGGACCCGCGGCCGATCCGCGATCGCGCCCTGCTGGAGTTCCTTTACGCGACCGGGGCACGGATCTCCGAGGCGACCGGCCTGGACGTGGACGACCTCACGCTGGACGGCGAGCCGGCCGTGCTGCTCGACGGCAAGGGCGGCAAGCAGCGGATCGTGCCGCTCGGCCGGTATGCGGCCGCGGCGCTGGATGCCTATCTGGTCCGGGCCCGCCCCGCGCTGGCGGCCGGCGCGAGCCGCGTGCCCCGCGCCCGTGGGCGGCCCGGCCGTCGCGCCGGATCCGTCGCGCCCGCCGTCTTCCTGAACGCCCGCGGCGGCCGGCTCACCCGCCAGGGGGCCTGGGCGGTGCTGCGGGCCGCCGCGGATAGATCCCATCTGTCCCACGTATCCCCGCATACCCTCCGGCATTCCTTTGCGACGCATATGCTCGACGGCGGTGCCGATATCCGGGTCGTCCAGGAGCTGCTCGGGCACGCGTCGGTCACGACCACCCAGATCTACACCCTGGTCACCGTGGAGAAACTGCGCGAGGTCTACGCGGCGGCCCACCCCCGGGCGCTGGGATAGCCCCAGGCGGGCCTTTCCCCCATATCCGGTGCTTCACGGCGCGTCAGCTTGAACGAGCCAAGTCCAGACTCTAGAGTCCGGGAACCAGTGGAGGTTTCGCGGGCACCGTGCCAGCACGGTTGGCGGGTGGCCAGCCACGCTTCAGGAAAACATCCACGGGAGGTTCAGCAGCTTGTGGCAACCCGAACGCTAGAGGCAGGCGCCGCAGAGCTGGGGCCGACAGGGCGTCCCCTGCCGGGCTTTCCCAACCCGGAACCGCTTGAGGTTCACGGCCCCGCCCGAATCGTTGCTGTCTGTAACCAAAAGGGTGGCGTGGGCAAGACGACGACCACCATCAACCTCGGGGCGGCGCTGGCCGAGCAGGGCCGGCGGGTCCTGCTGGTGGACTTCGACCCGCAGGGCGCGCTGTCGGTCGGGCTCGGCATCCAGCCGCACGACATCGAGGCCACCGTGTACAACCTGCTCATGGAGCGGGGCACCACGGCGCACGATGTCCTGGTCAAGACGCAGGTCCACGGGATGGACCTGATGCCGAGCAACATCGATCTGTCCGGCGCCGAAGTTCAGCTGGTGCACGAGGTGGGCCGCGAATACGTCCTCGGCAGCGCCTTGGAGCCGGTGATCCCGGAGTACGACGTCATCATGATCGATTGCCAGCCGTCCCTGGGGTTGCTGACGATCAACGCGCTGGCCTGCGCGCAGGGTGTGCTCATCCCGCTGGAGTGTGAGTATTTCGCCATGCGCGGGGTCGCCCTGCTGATGGAGACGATCGACAAGGTTTCGCGCCGTCTCAACCCGAAGCTGGAGATCGATGGCCTGCTGGCCACGATGTACGATTCGCGGACGCTGCACACCCGCGAGGTGCTGTCGAACATCGTCAACGGCTTCGGTCCCAAGGTCTTTCACACCGTGATCAACCGCACCGTGCGGTTCCCAGACGCTACCGTTGCAGGGGAGCCCATCACCAGGTTCGACTCTGGGTCGATGGGGGCGAGTTCCTACCGTGAACTCGCCAAGGAGGTACTGGAGCGGTGGCAAACCGGGGACGGTCACGAAGGGTAAGCCTGCCGGGCATAGCGGAGCTGCTTCGTCCCGTTACGCCCGGTCCGGACGAGGCGGCGCACCGTCCGGCGAGTGGCCGGGAGCAGCACACGCATAAGATCACCGTGTACCTGTCCGCGGACGAGTTGTTCGACCTCGAGCACGCGCGGCTGACGCTGCGGCGGTTCGGCCTCACCACCGACCGGGGCCGTCTCGTCCGCGAAGCGATCGCCGTGGTGCTGGCCGACCTCGACGCGCGCGGGGAGGCGAGCGTGCTCGCGCGGCGGATCGCGCCGCCGCCGGGCGGCACCGATCCCGGCGCCAGCGCCGATGGCTTAAGATCTCGCGGACCGGCGATACGCGCGGGAGCACGTGAACCCGGGGACGCGACAGTAGGGATGTGATCGGCATGGCAACCGCGGGCCCACCGGACGCGCCGGGCCCGGCCACCCTCGCGGGCGAGGGCGAGGTCCGCGGGGCCGGTGGCTTCGAGGTGCACCTCGACGTGTTCGAGGGGCCCTTTGACCTGCTGCTCGGCCTGATCTCCAAGCACAAGCTCGACATCACCGAGGTCGCGCTTTCGCAGGTGACCGACGAGTTCATCGGTTACATCCGGGAGCGCTCCGGCGGCTGGGATCTGGACCAGGTCAGCTACTTTCTGGTCGTCGCCGCGACCTTGCTGGACCTGAAGGCCGCGCGGCTGCTGCCATCGGGTGAGGTGGAGGACGAAGAAGACCTCGCGCTGCTGGAGGCGCGGGACCTGCTGTTCGCCCGCCTGCTGCAGTACCGCGCGTACAAGGAGGTCGCCGCGATCTTCGCGGGCCGGATGGCCGTGGCGGCGCGCCGGTTCCCGCGCCGGGTCCCGCTGGAGCCACGGTTCGCGGAGTTGTTCCCCGAGGTGCTGCTCGGCCTCGGCCCGGTAGAGTTCGCCCGGATCGCGGCGCGCGCGCTCACCCCGCGGCGGCCGCCCACGGTGTCCACCGACCACATTCACGCCCCGTTCGTGAGCGTCCGGGAGCAGGCGCGCCGGCTGGCCGCCAAGCTGCGCGCGCTCGGCCGGGCCAGCTTCCGGCAGCTCACCGCGGACTGCGAGGCCACCTATGAGGTCGTCGCGAGCTTCCTCGCGCTGCTCGAGCTGTACCGGGAGGACCGGATCGCCCTGGAGCAGATCGCGCCGCTCGGGGACATCTACGTGACCTGGAACGCGGTCGGCGCGGACGATGACGATGATGACGTGGCCGCCGACGTGGATGAGGACGACCCGCGCGACGGATACGAGGACGACACGCAGACATGAAGGATATGAACGGACACGAACCCCGCCAGCAGGCCCCTGGCGACCCCGGTGTTCCCGATGCCCCTGACGACCCGGGCGTTCCCGACATCCCGGATAACCCTAGCGCCCCGAAGGTCCCAGGCGAGCCCGGCGTTCCTGATATCCCGGGTGACCCTGGCGTTCCTGATATCCCGGGTGACCCTGGCGTTCCTGATATCCCGGGTGACCCTGGCGTTCCTGATATCCCGGGTGACCCTGGCGTTCCTGATATCCCGGGTGACCCCGGCGTTCCTGATATCCCGGGTGACCCCGGCGGCCCGGAGGTGCTCGGCGACCCCCAAGACCCGGAGATCCTCGGCGATCTCACTGACCCCAGCGACCCGGACTTCAGCGATCTCACTGACCCCAGCGACCCGGACCTCAGCGATCTCACTGACCCCAGCGACCCGGACCTCAGCGATCTCAGCGACCCCGCCAGCCCCTCGCTGCGCGCCAGCCTCGAGGCCATCCTGCTGGTCGCGGACGAGCCGGTCCCGGCCGTCGTGCTGGCCCAGGTGCTGGAGCGCCCGACGGAGCAGGTCCTGGCGCTGCTGCGGGACACGGCCGCCGGGTACGCCGCCGAAGGCCGCGGGTTCGACCTGCGTGAGATCGCGGGCGGCTGGCGGTTCTACACCCGCGAGGAGTGCGCGCCCGTCGTGGAACGGTTCGTCAGCGAGGGCCAGGAGGTCCGGCTCACCCAGGCGGCGCTGGAGACGCTGGCGGTGGTCGCGTACCGCCAGCCGGTCAGCCGCGCCCGGGTGTCCGCCGTCCGCGGCGTCAACTGCGACGGCGTGATGCGGACGCTGACGCTGCGCGGGCTGGTGGAGGACGCCGGGACCGACCCGGAGACGGGGGCGATCCTTTACCGCACCACCGGTTACTTCCTGGAGCGGCTCGGCCTGGCCAGCCTGGCCGAGCTGCCGGACCTCGCGCCGTTCCTGCCGGACAGCGTCGAGGACGCCGACGAGACCATGGAGGCGGGTCATGAGCGCGCCCGGCCGTAGCCCGCGCGGCCGCGGCGGCGCCGGTCATACGCCCGGCCGCCCCGGCGGGGGCACCTCCGCCAGCGGCCGGGGCGGCCCCAGCCGGAGTACCCCCGCGCGCCCGTCTCGTCCCTCCGCCCCGCTGCCCATCGGCACCGATGACGACGATGACGACTTTGGCGGCGATTTCGGCGAGGAGCGTGACAGCCTCATCGACGTCCCGGGCGGCGTGCGGCTGCAGAAGGTGCTGGCCGCGGCGGGCGTGGGCAGCCGTCGGCACTGTGAGGAGCTGATCGGAGCCGGCCGGGTTGAGGTCGACGGTGAGACGGTGCGCCGGTTCGGTGCCCGGGTCGATCCCGAGCATCAGGTCATCCGGGTGGACGGGAAGCGCATCCCGTCCCGGCAGGATCTCGCCTACCTGGCCTTCAACAAGCCAGCCGGCGTGCTGACCGCGATGTCCGACCCGCGCGGCCGCGCCACCATCACCGACTTCCTCGGCGACCGGGCCGAGCGGCTGTTTCACGTGGGCCGCCTCGACTACGACACCGAGGGCCTCATGCTGCTGACGAACGACGGGGAACTCGCGCACCGCCTCGCCCACCCCCGGTACGGGGTGCTCAAGACCTACCTGGCCGAGGTGCAGGGCCCGGTGCCGAAGGATCTGGGCCGCACGCTCATGACGGGGATCGAACTGGAGGACGGCGTGGCCACCGCCGACCGGTTCCGGGTCGTCGAACGGTCCGGGGCCCGCGTGCTCGTCGAGATCACCCTGCACGAGGGGCGCAAGCATATCGTGCGGCGGATGCTCGCCGAGGCTGGCTACCCGGTGCTCAGGCTGGTGCGCACCGATGTCGGCCCGATCCGCCTGGGCAACCTCAAGCCGGGCGCGGTCCGGGAGCTCACGACGCGTGAAATCGGCGAACTGTACGCCTCGGTAGGCCTATAGCCTGGAGAGGTCAGCCTGGAGAGGTCAGCCTGGAAAGGCCCGCCGGCCGATACCGAGGAGGTGCGAACGTGCCGGTCAGAGCGATCCGGGGCGCTGTGCAGGTCGATGCCGACGACAGGGAGGCGATCCTGGAGGGGACCGCCGAGCTCGTCAGCGAGGTGATGGCGCGCAACGACCTGGTTCCCGACGACGTGATCAGTGTCCTGTTCACCGTCACCCCCGACCTGACCGCCGAGTTCCCCGCCCTGGCCGCGCGGAAGATCGGCTTCCACGATGTGCCGCTGCTGTGCGCAACCGAGATACCGGTCCCGGGTGCGTTGCCGCGCGTAGTCCGGCTCATGATGCACGTGGAGACCAGCCGTTCCCGCGGTGAGGTCCAGCACGTCTACCTGCGTGGCGCGGCCGCGCTCCGGCTGGATATCGCGCAGTGACCGAAGTGCCGTGCCCGCGGCAGGTCGTCGTCATCGGCGCCGGCCTGATCGGGACGTCAGCGGCGCTTGCCCTGCGGCGCGGTGGCACCGGCGTCTGGCTCTGGGATCTGGACCCGGCCGCCGCCGCGCTCGCGGCCGACCTGGGCGCCGGGCAGGCCCTGGACACCCTGGATGGCCTGGATGGCCTGGATGGGCGGACTCCTGGGCCCTGCGACCTGGCGCTGCTCGCCGTGCCGCCGGCCGAGGTGGCTCCCGTGCTGGCCAGCGCGCAGCGGGCGGGCCTGGCCCGCTGGTACACCGACGTGGCCAGCGTGAAGGCGATGCCGCTGGCCCGCGCCCGGGAGGCCGGCTGTGACATCTCCCGGTACGTGCCGGGGCATCCGCTGGCCGGCCGGGAGCGTTCCGGCCCGGCGGCGGCCCGGGCCGACCTTTTCCTGGGCCGGGCCTGGGCGCTGTGCCCGGCCCCGGAGACATCGGAGGCGGCGGTCGCGGCGGTCACCTCGATGGTGACGGCGTGCGGGGCCGAGCCGGTCGTGACGGACGCCGGGACGCACGACCGCTGGGTCGCGCTCGTCTCGCACGCCCCGCACGTGGTCGCCGCGGCGATGGCCGCCCAGCTGAGCCGCCCGTCCGTGCCGCCGGAGGCGCTGGCCCTGGCCGGGCAGGGCCTGCGCGACGCCACCCGGATCGCCGTGGGTGACGTGGACCTGTGGACGCAGATTCTGACCGGGAACGCCGCTCCCGTCGCGGCGGTCCTCGCCGAGGTGGCCGCCGGCCTTGCGGACGCCGCGCGCGTCCTGGCCGGGATCACGGACAGCGGATCACCCGGCGCGCCCGCCCCGGAGGCCGGTAAGCACCTTGCCCTGCTTCTCGAGCAGGGGCGCGCCGGCGTGGCCCGGATCCCGGGTAAGCACGGCGGCCCGGCCCGCGCGTTCACCGCCGTCCAGGTGGTCATTACTGACCGGCCGGGCGAGCTGGCGCGGCTGTTCACCGCGGCCGCCGAGGCCGGGGTCAACATCGAGGACGTCGGCATCGAGCACTCACCCGGCCAGCCGGTCGGCGTGGCCGAGCTGTCGGTCCGCCCGGACTCGGCCGGGGCGCTCATTGCGGCCCTTGCGGCCGGCGGATGGCCGGTTCGCCGGTAGCCTTGCGGGTGTGAGCATTTCTGCGGACCGTCACGGCGAATCATCGGGCAGCGGAATCGTCATCGCCGTCGACGGCCCGTCGGCATCCGGCAAGTCCAGTACCTCCCGTGGGACGGCGAGCGCCCTCGGCCTCCGTTATCTCGACACCGGCGCCATGTACCGCGCCCTTACCTGGTGGCTGCTGGCCCGCGGCGTCCCGGTGGATGACCCGGACGCGGTGGCGCGGAACGCGGACGGCCCGGTCATCGAGGTGGGCACCGACCCGGATGATCCGTGGGTGACGGTCGACGGCCGGGACGTGACGGCCGCGATCCGCTCCCGCGAGGTGTCCGGCGCGGTGTCCGCCGTCGCCCGGGTGCCGCAGGTCCGCGCGCGGCTGATCGCCCTGCAGCGGGAAATCATCGCCCGGGCCCGGGCCGAGGGGCGGGGAATCGTCGCGGAGGGCCGCGACATCGGCACGGTGGTCGCGCCGGACGCGGTGGTCAAGGTCTTCCTGACCGCCAGCGAAACGGCCCGGGCCACCCGCCGCACCGCCGACCTGGCCGCCGACCCGACCGCGACCGTCACCGCGACCCAGGCCGAGCAGGCCCGCCGCGACCGGATGGACGCGGTGCAGATGGCGCGGGCCGAGGACGCGGTGGACATCGACTCGACCATGTTCAGCCTCGACGACGTGATCGAGATGATCACCGGCCTGGCCCGGCAGCGGGCCAGCCTGCCCGACGCGGCGAGGACGACCCGGTGAGCCCCGACGACGAAACCGCCGGGTCCAGCACCGACGACGAGTTCGTGCCCGGCATCGGCGAGTTCGTGCCCGGAGTGGACGAGGACTACACCCCGGACGACGAAGACCCCGCGGACGGCGAATACCTGACCGGCGACGGGTTCGGCGACCCGGATTTCGGCGACCCGGATTTCGGTGGCGCTGATGAGGAGGCCGCCGAACGGCCCGTGGTGGCCGTGGTCGGCCGCCCTAACGTCGGCAAATCGACGCTGGTCAACCGGATCCTCGGCAGCCGCCTGGCGGTCGTGGAGGACACCCCCGGGGTCACCCGCGACCGGGTGGCCTACGACGCGAACTGGCGCGGGCGGCTGTTCACCCTGGTGGACACCGGCGGCTGGGAGCCATCGGAGGAGAAGACCGGATCGCTGGCCGCGCGGATCGCCGGGCAGGCGCGGATCGCCGCGAACACGGCCGACGCCGTGCTGTTCGTGGTCGACGCCACGGTCGGCGCGACCGACGCCGACAACGCCGTCGCGGACGTGCTGCGCCGCTCCGGCGTGCCGGTGGTGGTCGCGGCCAACAAGGTCGACAACGCCGCCACCGAGCTGACCGCCTCGGCGCTGTGGTCGCTGGGGCTCGGCGAGCCGTACCCGGTGAGCGCGCTGCACGGGCGCGCCAGCGGTGACCTGCTCGACGCCGTCCTCCAGGCGCTGCCCGAGGCGCCCCCGCAGCCGCGCGGGCAGCCGTCGGGGCCGCGCCGGGTGGCGCTCATCGGCCGGCCGAACGTGGGCAAGTCCAGCCTGCTGAACAAGCTGGCCGGCGAACAGCGCGTGCTCGTCGACACCGAGGCCGGCACCACCCGGGACCCGGTGGATGAGCTGATCGAGCTGGGCGGCAAGACCTGGCGGTTCGTGGACACGGCCGGCATCCGGCGGCGGTTCCGGGAGAGCCAGGGCGCCGACTACTACGCCGCGCTGCGGACCGCGGGTGCGCTCGAGGTCGCCGAGGTCGCCGTGGTGCTCGTGGACGCGAGCCAGCCGCTGACCGAGCAGGATCTCCGGATCGTCTCCATGGTCATCGAGGCCGGCCGCGCCCTGGTCATTGCGTTCAACAAGTGGGACATGGTCGACGAGGAACGGCAGCACTACCTGACGCGTGAGATCGACCGGCAGCTGTACAACGCGCGCTGGGCGCCGCGGGTGAACATTTCCGCCACCACCGGGCGGCACGTGGACCGGCTGGTCCCGGCGATCGAGACGGCGCTGGCGGGCTGGGAGACCCGGGTCCCGACCGGCCGCCTCAACGCCTGGCTGACCAGCCTGATCGCGGCGACCCCGCCGCCGGTGCGCGGCGGCCGCCAGCCGAAGGTCCTCTTCGCGACGCAGGCAGGCATCCGGCCCCCGCACGTCGTCCTGTTCACCACGGGGTTCCTGGAGGCGGCCTACCGCCGGTTCGTGGAGCGCAAGCTGCGCGAGGAGTTCGGCTTCGAGGGCAGCCCGCTGAAGGTGTCCATGCGGCTGCGCGAAAAGCGCGGCCGGGGAAACTCCTCCCGCGGCCGCAGCACCAGCCGCCGGTAACGAGCGCCTCGCCGTAACCCGGCTGTGGTGCCCGCCGTAGCCTGGGCGGGTGCGGACGACGGAGCTGCTTGAGACCGACCGGGTGCGGGTGTGGCATCCGTATGCGCCGATGCCGGGCACGCACCCGCCGCTGGCGGTGGAGTCCGCGTCGGGTGTCCGGCTGACGCTCGCCGGGCCGCGGGGCCCGGAGCTGATCGACGGGATGTCATCGTGGTGGGCGGCCATCCACGGGTACCGGCACCCGGCCCTGGACGAGGCGGCCCGGGGCCAGCTGGACCGGATGAGCCACGTGATGTTCGGCGGCCTGACCCACGAGGGAGCCGTGCGGCTGTGTGACCGGCTGGCCACGCTCACGCCGGACGGGCTGGAGCACGTCTTCCTCTGTGACTCCGGCTCGGTCGCGGTCGAGGTCGGGATCAAGATGTGCCTGCAGTACTGGCGCTCGCGCGGGCAGCCGGCCAGGCGCACGCTGCTCACCTGGCGCGGGGGCTACCACGGCGACACGTTCTGGGCGATGTCGGTGTGCGACCCGGACGGCGGCATGCACCGGCTGTGGGACGGGGTGCTGCCCCGGCAGGTGTTCGCTGGCCTGCCGCCGGCCGGTTTCGGCGCCGGTGTCGACCCCGGGTACGCCGCTGAGCTCACCGGACTGATCGCCCGGCATGCCGGGGAGCTGGCCGCGGTGATCGTCGAGCCGGTCGTGCAGGGCGCCGGGGGCATGCGCTTTCACGATCCCGGCTACCTGCGCGTACTGCGTGCGGCCTGCGATGAGCACGGCGTGCTGCTGATCTTCGACGAGATCGCCACCGGCTTCGGCCGCAGCGGCGCGCTGTTCGCGGCCGGCCATGCGGGCGTGAGCCCGGACGTGATGTGCCTGGGCAAGGCGCTCGCCGGCGGGTACCTGACGCTGGCCGCCGTGCTGTGCCGCCCGGAGGTCGCGGACGGCATTTCCGGCGGCGAGGTCCCGGTGCTGGCGCACGGCCCGACGTTCATGGGCAACCCGCTGGCCTGCGCGGTCGCGAACGCGTCGCTGGACGTCCTGCTGGCCGGGTATCCCGGCGGCTGGCAGGCGCAGGTGCGCCGGATCGAGGCCGGCCTGCGCGCCGGGCTCGCCCCCGCGCGGGCCCTGCCCCAGGTCACCGACGTCCGGGTGCTCGGGGCAATCGGCGTCGTGCAGCTCGATCACGACGTGGACATGTCCGCGGCCACGCAGGCCGCCGTCCGGGCGGGGGTCTGGCTGCGCCCGTTCCGCGATCTCGTCTACACCATGCCGCCGTACGTGACCGGCGACGAGGACCTGGCCAGGATCTGTGCCGGTGTCATCGCCGCCGCGTCGGCCGGGTGACCGGCGTATGCAATGCCATGGCGCACGTTCCGAGCCCCAGGGACCGTCAGCGCTCCGGGCCGTCCCCACGGCTCACCTGGAACCAGACGGTCGTCCCCGCGCTGTCCTGCCGGTAACCCCATCGCGCCGCGAGCTGCTCCACCAGGAAGAGCCCGTGCCCGCACGCGGCGTACCGGTCCCCGCTCACCTCGGGGCCGTGGTCCGGTGACCCGCCGTCGGCCACCTCCACCAGCAGGCCGTCCGGCAGGTCGATCACCACCACCGTCACCGTGCCGCCGTCCCCGCCTGACTTGGTGTGCAGCACGGCGTTCGTGACCAGTTCCGAGGTCAGCAGGACGGCCGTTTCCGCTGCCGTCCCGGCCAGCCGGGCCACGAATGCTCTGGCGCTCGTCACCAGCTCCGGGCATCCCGGGATGGTCAGGCTGCCCAGAACGACCGCTTCCGGCGTCATGGCTGGCGGGGCGGGTCATCACCCGCCGGCGTACGTTTCATGTCGTATTCCTCCCCTATGTCAACTGTGTCCGCATTTCACGTTGGCCCATATCACGCTTACCGGGTGAAATCGGACGCAATTGGTAATACTGCAATTACCCTGCGTTAGTAACGATGATGGTCCGAACAGGCGGTGCGCGCAAGTGCATGAAACAAATTTCCCTCATGAAATCCCGGATGGGATTTCATCGTGGCCGATGGTGTTGTATCGTCATGCTTGTCAACGAACGGTACGAAGCGAACTCGTTACCGTATGGCATCAGATGATCGGTGATCTGGCAGCATGTGCGGGGCTCTCCGGAGGCCGGCGCGCTCGGCCGGATGGCTCGAGGGGGTGAGTCGCCGATGACGATGGGACCGACCGTGCGCCGCCGGAGGCTCGGCTCCGAGTTGCGCCGTCTGCGTGAAGCTCACTCGATCAAGCTGGAGGAAGTGGCCGAGCGCCTGGGCGTGGCCGCCTCGACGCTGTCGCGTATCGAGACGGGTAAGGCCCCGACCAAGTCGGTGTACCTCAGCGCGATGCTGGAGATGTACGGCGTCACTGATCCCGGGCAGCGCCAGGTGCTCATTGACATGGCGCGCGAAGGCCACCGCAAGGGCTGGTGGTCGGTCTACGACGACGTGCTGCCGACCGGGTTCGGCATCTATGTCGGGCTGGAGGCCGAGGCAGCAGGACTGCGCAGTTTTGAGGCAGAAGCGGTGCAGGGCTTGTTCCAGACGCCGGACTACGCCCGAGCCATCCTGCGGGAAGTGCAGAGCCGGGACACCGATGAGCAGGTCGAGCGGCTGGTCGACCTGCGGATGAAACGCCAGGACGCGCTGGACCGTAATCCGCCGCTGGATGTCTGGCTGATCCTGGACGAGGCCGTGATCCGCCGGACCATTGGCGGCCCCGCGGTCATGCGCGGTCAGCTCGAACGGCTGACCGAGGCGAGCAAGATGCCCAACGTCACGCTGCAGGTGCTGCCGTTCGCCAGCGGCTCGCACGCGGGGCTGAGGGGATCATTCTCCATCCTTGAGTTTCCCGAACGCGCCGACGCCGACGTCGCGTACGTTGAGTCTGTCGCCGGGATCATTTACCTGGAGAAGGACCGCGAAGTGCGTATCTGCGCGGAAGCATTCGACCGGCTCCGGGCGGCAGCCCTGTCGCCGGGTGACTCGGCGGAGCTGATCTCCAGGGCCGCCGACGATCTCTCGTGACTGGCTCACCAAGGCTAGGCGGCGGCCCGCGCCCGCTGGGCGCACCGGCCCGCTGCTCATACATGCACACATCACAAGCACGACAACAGTGGGAAGGATTGGCGGATGGAAACCGACCTCGATGGGGTGCGCTGGTTCAAGAGCAGCGCAAGCAGCACCGGCGGGTGCGTGGAGATAGCGCACCTGCCCGATGGTGGCGTGGCGGTCCGTGACACCAAGGACCGCGCCAAGACGCCGCACGTCTTCAACCGGCACGAGTGGGAATGCTTCCTGATCGGTGCCAAGAACGGCGAGTTCGACCTTCCTGGCTGACCGGCGGCAGGCCCTGCTGGCAGGGCTGCCGGCCTCATCGCGTCCGGGCTTCGTTCCGGGCGTTTGGGGGGGAGTGGCGGGTCCCGCTGAGGGGTAGCGGGACCCGCCACACATTTTCCGGGAGGGTCTCGGGTGACCGTAACGCCCGGGGCTTCAGCCCGCTGACAAACGCGTCCCAGCGTGCCGCGGTGAAAATGAGCGCGGGCCCCCCGGGATACCGGGAGTCCCGCACGGCGACCGCGCCGCCCGGCAGGGATGCCGTTTCCACGCAGTTGCCGCCGGTTGGGCCGCTCCGGCTGCTCTTTCTCCAGTCGGCGCCATTGAGATCACGGCCGTGGACAGCGGCGCCCTGAGGATCCCTGCCCGGAGGAGCGCTGCCCCGGACAGCGGCGCCCTGAAGATCACTGCCCGGGAGATCCCTGCCCGGAAGGCCGCCCGCGCACATACCAATGCGGATACGGCTCATTGCTCTTCTTCCAGCTCGCTGATGATCGATTTCAGGATGTCCGGGGTCACGGCCGGCTGCGCGCTGACGATGCTCAGGCGTTCCATCGCCAGCATGTACTGATCCACGTCGGACTGCTTGTCCATGTACAGGGCGCTGGTCAGGTGCTCGACGTAGACGATGTCGGGCAGCTCGCGGTCGCCGAAGCGCAGCACGCTGAAGCCGCTCGGGACCGCGTGCCCCCCGACGCCGTACGGCACTACCTGGAGCGTCAGGTTGGGCCGTTCGCACGCCTCAAGCAGGTACTGGATCTGGGCCCGCTGGGTCCCGGCGTCGCTGACCGGGCGCCGCAGCGCCGGCTCCTCGATGATCACCCACAGCTTCAGGTCACCGCGCTCGAAGCGGCGCTGCCGTTCCTTGCGGATCAGCACGTGCCGTTCGGCGTCCTCGGGGGAGAAGTCGCCCAGAGCCAGGACCGCGGCTGCGTACTGCTCCGTCTGCAGCAGGCCGGGCACGAACTGTGGCTCATAGAGCCGGATGGACGCCGCGGACTCCTCCATCCCGACGTAGGTGGTGAACCATTCGGGCAGGATGTCGGTGTGCCGGTGCCACCAGCCCGGGCGGTTCGCCTGCTCCGCCAGGGTCAGCAGTTGCTCCCGCTCGTCGCGCTCGACGCCGTAATAGGTCAGCAGGTCGAGGATATCGATTTCCCTGATCGCATTCCGGCCCAGCTCGATCCGGCTGATCTTGGATTCTGATCCGCGAATGACCTTTGCGGCCTGCTGGGCGGAAATGCCCCGGCCCTCCCGCAATCGTCGCAAGTGCGTGCCGAGGAGGATACGAAGGACGGTCGGTCCGTGTGCCGCCTCCGTCATCATCAGACTCACCTGTCCTTCCCGGATCGCTATATGGCGATCCGCGTGGCTGGTCACCACGGCTGCGGGCTCCGGATGCCAGGTCGGTGGTACGACCGGCAAGACAGTTTTGTCGTTACCGGCTACACTGACGTCCGGACAAACATGTCACGAATAGTAAGACAAAACTGTCACCCAGAAGTGTCCCACCCATGCACATCATTGGCGCAATTGCGTTCCGCGCTTTGGCACTCCGCCGTGCCAAAGCAATCATAACGCAGATGGGATTTCATGCCATGCCCTCTGCCGCCTGGCCGGCAGGTTGCGTCACGCAACTTGTGAATCCATTAAGTGCGTTTTCGCTCAAAGCTGGCCGTGGAATCCCGCTCGTCCGGGCCGGCTGGATCCGGTCGGCCAGGCGACGGTGCCCGCGTCCAGCGGGCGAACCCGGCGCGGCGACCTCGGCATCCTGGAGCCTACGGCCCGGAGGCCGCCGCCCGCCGAAACCCCGCGGGCCGCCAGTGCCGCCAGGACCGCCGGGGCCGGCTGCGCCGCGGATCCGGGCCGACCCGGGGCCGGAGCCCGGCGCCCCCCGGTGCCACGGTGGCCGCCCCCCCGGCCGGCTAGCGTTGCGCTCACAATGGCCGGGCCTGGGCCGATAGGGCCATCCAAGCCCGTCCAGCCGTTCCAGCCGAATGCGGCGCCGCACTCCCCTCGGCGCGCCGTGATAACTGCTCCATTTATGTGCGGGCCGGCCTGGCCGCAATGCACGTGTTCAGCGCACTTTCCTTATCACGGCTTTCACGGAGTAATACGGTGACCGAAAACGAGGGCTGGAGAAAGAAATTCAGGCCCGACATACCGAGCACAGCCCGGATTTACGATTACCTGCTGGGCGGCAAGGACAATTACCCGGCCGACCGGGCGGCGGCCGAGGAGATCGCCCAGGTGCTGCCGGACGTGCGTACCTCGTGCCAGCGGAACCGCGCGTTCCTGGGCCGGGCCGTCCGCTTCCTGGCCGCCGAGCGCGGCATCCGGCAGTTCATCGACATCGGGACCGGGCTGCCGACCGTGCGTAACGTGCACGAGGTCGCCCACGGCGCGGCGCCCGGCAGCCACGTGGTCTACGTGGACAACGACCCGGTGGTCCTGGCCCACGGCCGGCATCTGCTGCACGGCCTGGCCGGCGCCACGATCCTGGAGCATGACCTGCGCGAGCCGGACGACATCCTCGCCGATCCGGGCTTGCGCGCGCTCATCGATTTCGAGGAGCCGGTCGCCGTGCTGCTGGTGGCCGTGCTGCACTTCATCCCCGACCAGGACGACCCGGCGGGCATCATCAGGAAGCTGCTCGAGCCGTTCCCGGCCGGCAGTTACCTGGCCGTGTCGCACGGCACCGCTGACGCGGTGCCGGAGGTCAACGAGGCGGCTGCGGTCTACGAGCAGGCCACGACGTCCGCGCACGTCCGCGGCCGGGATCACCTCCTGCGGCTGGTCGATGGCCTGGACCTGGTGGAGCCGGGGATCGTCTGGCTGCCTGAATGGCGTCCCGATCCCGGCGACGGCCCGCCGGCCGGCCCGGCGGAGGCGTATCTCTACGCGCTGCTGGCCCGCAAGCCCTGACCAGGGCGGCGCACGGGATCTCGGCCCCGACGCGCAGGCCGGCGACTGGATTCCGTCCGCTGAGCGGCTGGCCGCCCTGAACAGTATCGTCCCGCTAACGCACGAGGGTTATTAACGGCGCGGGTCGCCGTCCCCGGGCCGCCCGCCGCACCGCCGGCGGTACCGGCCGCCCACCGGGCGGGCGCCGGGCGAGGCGCGGCTAGCTGCCCGCCACGGCGTGCTGGTACAGCGCCTTGACGGCGGAGCCGAAGACCGCCGAATAGGAGACGGCCGTGTCGTCGCCGCCCTGCTCGTAACCGCCGATGACGCCCATCACGGTGCCCTGGCCGGTGGCCTGGTCGATCCGGACGAGGAACGGGCCGCCGCTGGTGCCGTTCGGGTAGCCGCCGCAGTCGAACTCCAGCTGGGTGGCGGTGAAGGCCCTGGTCCGGTTCTGGCACACCACCGGCTCGCGGGCGCCGTTCGGATAGCCGATCACCCGCGTCAGCAGGGCCGGCGGCAGGCCGGTGCCGAGTTCCTCCGCGCCGGTCACGTCCTCGATCGGGGTGCTCGTGTCGTTGTCGCTGACCTTCAGGAAGGCGACGTCGTCGTCCTGGCTGGCGGACGCCTGCCAGGCCTGGTCGGTGAACACGCGTGAGACGGGCCATATGCCGTAGGGCTGCTGGCCGTCGTCGTAACCGGGCACGAACGCGATGGCCCCGGTCGTGCCGGTGACGCAGTGCGCCGCCGTCACGAGCAGGTCGCCGTGCGGGCTCTGGATCACACTGGCGGTGCAGAAGTGGGTCCCGAGCTTGCCGCCGGCGAGCGTGAACAGCGCGCCGACGGCCGGGGTACCGCCGAAGGGCTTCCCGTTGCGCGACGCGGAGGGCCCGAGCCCGACCACGTGCGCGAGCCGGGCGACCAGGGTGCCGGTGCCACCGTCGGCCGGAGTGGCGAAGACGATCGCGATCATGGCGAGCACCGTCGTGCCGACCACGCGGACGGAACGCAGGCCCAGCCACCGGAACCTGGAAAACCTGCGGTTCTCCGGACGCATAGCCTCCCTCTCTGCCGCCCCTGGCGCACGGGCCCGCCCCGGGCCTGATCCCTTTGGTTCCCTGTTGACCGGTATCGATGCCGAATTGTGACGTTCCCTTATTGTGGCGGACGGATCAAGCCGGGGCCAGGAGAAACACCTGTGAGAATGCTCAAAGCTTCCTGGGGGACATCGGCGGTCCCTGGTGTCCGGATCCGTGCCCGTGGCGCGCCGCGGCCTCGGCGCTATCTCGGGCGCTTCACGCCCGGCCCTGCGGAAACGCCCCCTGAAGCAGGCCGGACGTAGTGCTCCAGCGGGAGAACCCCGTGCCCTGCGGTCCACTGCTGGACGGCGACCCGGATCGCGCTAACCGTTCAGTGGCAGGCGACGTTGTTGAACGAGCACTCGGCCGGGGTGATCGTCGGGCCGGACCCGAAGATCGTTACGACGATCGTGCCGCCGGGCGCGATGGACAGGTCATCGGGCGCCGGGCTGAGGAACAGCACGTCATCCTGATCCGAGATCTCGGCGTTCTGCACGGCGGAGACCGTGTCGTACGGCAGCGCGACCACCAGCTGCCAGTTGGTGATCGCGGCGCTGCTGCGGTTGACCACCGTCACCTGGCCGGTGAACTGGCCGCCGGAGCCGGGTGTGACGCTGTAGGTGGCGGTGAACGGCGACGTGGCCTGGGCCGCCGGGGTGGTCCGTGGCTGCGGTGCGGCGGCCGGGGGAGTGGCCGCCGCGGTGCCGGTGCCCTGGGCGTGGTGGCGGGCCGCCGGCCCCGTGGCGGGTGCCGCCGGGGACGTGACCGTGCCGGGCGGGACCGCGGCGGAGCTGGGGATGGGGAACTGGCACTGCGGGCAGACTCCGCCCTGCGCGCCGGGGGCGACGCCGAGCGCGCCCAGCAGGGCGGGCACGCCCAGGAAGCCCGCGATCGCGACGACCGCCAGCCCGCCGGCCGCGACGGTGAGCCGGCCCCGGTTCTGGTACCACGGCCGGGGCGGCGGCTCGTGGTTGACACCTATCTTCGGCCAGGGGCCCGGGGTGAGCCGTGGTCCGGAGAACAGCCCGAGGTCACCGATGACCACCGTGTCCTCGCCGTGGCGGCACCCCGGCTCATAGGGCGGGTCCGCCGGGGCTGCTGGGGCCATGGGAGCCGCCGGGGACGGGCTGTACCAGGCTCCGGCTCCGCTCTCGCCGGTCCCGCTCTCGCCGCGGATGTGCACCCGGGTGCCATCCGAAACCAGCCCGCCAGGCCAAGCGGCTCCGCCAGGCTCAACGGCCCCGCCAGGCTCAACGGCCCCGCCAGGCCCAGCGGGCCCGGCTGGCGGCTCGTCGTCGCCGAGCAGGCTGGTGTGCCGGCCCGCCGGCCGGTGCCGGGTGAGCCGCGGAGCCGGGTGCGGCCGGGTGGCCCGCAGCGCCGGGAAGTGGCTGCCCATGTAACGGTGCCGCCGTCGCGGCAGGCGTGCGGATCATCGTCGTCCCGGGTCCGCAGGAACTATCGTCCACACGCCGATTGTGCACTGGTGAGTAACATCCGTGGTTAATTTGGCACGATGCGATAAGAACTTCGTTATAACTCGTGAAATAAGCAAAGAAGCAGGTGAAGCCGGGGAGGTCGGCCGGGTCGGCCAATCCGCGGCCGGCAGGCCAATCCGGGGGTCCGCTAATCGGAGGGCTTCGGCCAACCGGGGACGTCGGCTCCTCTGCAGGCTACCGAGACTTACCGGCAGAGTTTGGCCGCCGGCAGCATATGCCGGGCAGAAACTCTGCCCGTAAGCGCTGGACGCCGTAACCGGGGTCGGCTAACCGGACGGGCGGTCGGCTCGCCGGGGGTCGGGCCGGTCGATGCTCCAGTGCGGGGCGACGGTCGCCATCCAGGCCGGACGGTCCGTTTCGTCGCCCGCCTGCCCGAGGGAGCCGGGCGGGTCGCGCCGGTCGCCCGCCCCGCCAGGCCCGGGCGCCTCCGGCGGCCCGATCGTCCCGTCGCCGCCGCCCATCTCGGCCACGCCGCTGCTGCCGGGCACGCGCAGCCATTTGCCGTCGCCGAAGTTGACCTTGAGCACCGCGTCGCTCCGCCGGGAGGGCGTGAGCAGCGGCCGCAGGGTGGTCAGCAGGGACAGTTCAGCCGCGCGGGCCGTCCGGTTGCCCGAACGCACCGCGGAGAACGTCGCCACGGCCAGCACGAGCGTGCCCAGGGCGGTGGCGAGGCTGGCCACCGTCGCCCAGTCGGCGGATGTCACCAGCGGCTGTGTACCTGAGCGCGGAAATACTTGTCGTACAGGTTCTCGATCGCGTCCAGCGCCGGCTGGCTCAGCGGCGGCAGGCCGGCGGCCGCGGAGTTCTGCCGGGCCTGGCCGGCGTGGCGCGCTCCCGGGATGACGGTGCTCACCCCGGGCTGCTGGATCACCCACCGCAGCGCCGTCTGCGCGGCCGTCGCGCCCGGCAGGGCCAGCGCGGCGAACTCGTGCGCGGCGTCGACCCCGGCCTCGTAGTCGACGCCGGAGAACGTCTCCCCGACGTCGAACGCCTCGCCGTGCCGGTTGTAGGACCGGTGGTCATCGGTCGCGAAGGCGGTGTCCCGGGTGTACCGGCCGGACAGCAGCCCGGAGGCGAGCGGTACCCGGGCGATGATGCCGACCCCGGCCGCGGCCGCGGCCGGCAGGACCTCGTCCAGCGGCTTGCGCCGGAACGCGTTGAGGATGATCTGCACGGTGGCGGTGCCCGGGCGCGCGATCGCGGTGAGCGCCTCCGCGCACGTCTCCACGCTGACCCCGTAGGCCGCGATGCGCTCCTCGCCGACCAGCGTGTCGAGCGCGTCGAAGACCGCGCCGGAGGAGTACACCGGGCTGGGCGGGCAGTGCAGCTGGACCAGGTCGAGCGTGTCCACGCCCAGGTTGACGCGGGAACGGTCGGTCCACGCGCGGAAGTTCTCCAGCGTGTAGTTTTCCGGCACCTGGTCGACGCGCCGGCCCATCTTCGTGGCCACCGTGACGCCCCCGCCGGCGTTGCCGGCGATGAACCGGCCGATCACGCGCTCGCTGCGCCCGTCGCCGTAGACGTCGGCGGTGTCGAGGAAGGTGACGCCCGACTCGACGGCCGCGTGCAGCACGGCCAGCGCGTCGTCGTCGCTAACGTTGCCCCAGTCCGCGCCGAGCTGCCACGTGCCGAGCCCGACGACCGAGACCGGCCTGCCTGTCCTGCCGAGAACCCGCTGCTCCACGACTCGCGATCCTACCGAATGGCCGCTGGTGCGAGGATGAGCAGTGCAGCCGCGTACCTGACCAGCCGAGGAGGACACCATGAAGGCCGCGCTCTATGACTCCACCGGGTCGGCCCGGGACGTGCTCAAGGTGACCGAGGTGGAGCGGCCCGAGCCCGGCCCGGGCGAGGTCCGGGTCCGCGTCGAGGTGTCGGGGATCAACCCGACCGACGTCAAGTCGCGCAGCGGGGCGACCCCGCGCCCGATCGACGGGTTCCAGATCCCGGATCACGACGGCGCCGGTGTGATCGACGCGGTGGGCGCCGGAGTGGACCCGGCCCGGATCGGCCAGCGGGTGTGGCTGTTCACGGCCGCGGCCGGCCAGAAGTGGGGCACCGCGGCCGAGTGGACCGTGGTCCCGCAGCGCCAGGCGGTGCCGATGCCGGACGGCGCCGGCCTGGAGCTGGGCGCGAGCCTGGGCGTGCCGGCCATCACCGCGCACCGCTGCGTGTTCGCGGACGGGCCAGTGGCGGGCAAGACCGTGCTCGTCACCGGCGGCGCCGGCGCGGTCGGGCACTTCGCCATCGAGCTGGCCAAGCGGGCCGGGGCGCGCGTCGTCACCACGGTCAGCGGGCCGGAGAAGGCGGAGCTGGCCCGGGAGGCCGGCGCGGATCTGGTGCTGAACTACCGCGAGCAGGACGTGGCCGGGCAGGTACGGTCGTTCGCGGGCGGGCCGGTGGACCGCATTATCGAGGTGGGGCTGGCCGCCAACCTGCAGACGGATCTCGCGATCAGCGGCCCGCAGACCGTGGTCGTCGCGTACGCGGCGGCCCCCCCGGATCCGGTGCTGCCGGTGCGCGCCTGCATGACCGCGAACGTGACGCTGCGGTTCGTTCTGCTGTTCACGCTCCCGGCGCAGGCCGTGGACGAGGCGGTCGCCGGAATCACCGACGCGCTGCGCGCCGGAGACTTGTCGCCATTGCCGGCCCATCGTTTCGGTCTCGACGATATCGCCGCCGCGCATGAGGCCGTCGAGAACGGCGTCACCGGCAAGGTATTCGTCGTGGCCGGGGATTCGCCGGGCCGGTGAATTACTTGGGACCGTAAATACCGGTGTTTTTGGTTCCGCCGAAGAAGATCTTCGTGCCCAGCCGGTCCTTCCGCCCGGTGCCGCCGCAGCGTCGGCAGCGGCGGTGGGCGTAGCCGTAGACGCTGCCGAAGTGCCGGCCGGTCGACTTGCACACCGGGCAGCGCTTGAGCGGGTGGATTCGGAGGGACACCAGGTAGCCGCCCCCCAGGATCAAGGCAATGACGATGAGCGTGGCCATGTGTGACTCCCGCCTGCTTCGCGCTCCGTGAACCCGTTCACCTGGGGCATAAGCCGCAAATGACCCTAAAGCGCGCGGGCCGATACCGGCTAATTCCCCCGGCCGGGTACGTCCCCGTATTATTTGATGTAGACAGGTTAGACCCCTGTCATCTGAGATGAGAGCGATTTTAATTAGATAAGACGGGAGCGATTGTCTCAAATGACGCACCGGCCGCCCGGGTTAGGCGCGGCGCCTACCGGTAGGCGCCGAACGCGAGCTTGACCGCGAGGGCCAGCCCGGCCAGGGCCACGACAATCCGCAATCCCGGGGCGGGCATCCGGCGGACGATTTTCGGCCCGGTCCAGCCGCCAATAAGGAAACCCGCCGCCAGCGGGACAACGAATGCCCACCGCACCGGCGCGAAGATGGCGAAGCCGGCCGCGGCGACGAAATTGGCGAGCCCGCTGACGACGTTCTTGATCGCGTTGACCCGGGCCAGGGTCTCTTCGACCATCATGCCGAGCACGGCGAGCAGCAGCACCCCGCCGCCGGCGCCGAAGTACCCCACGTAGACCGCCGCCCCGAACAGGGCCACGGACGCGGCGATGCTCCGCTCGCCCTCCGGCCGGGGCGAGAGCCGCTTGATCCGCGGCTGGATGACGAGCAGCACGGATGCGCCCGCGATCAGGAACGGCACGACGAGCTGGAACGTCTGCGCTGGGGCCAGCAGCAGGATCGCCGCGCCCGCCGCGCCCCCCAGCGCCGTCAGCGTGCCGAACCGGCGGACCCGTGGGCCCTGCCCGGCCAGCTCCGGCCGCGACCCGGCCGCCGACCCCGCCCCGGTCAGCACCAGGGACACCGTGTTGGTCACGTTGGCCACCAGCGGCGGCAGGCCGAGCGCGAGCAGGACCGGGTAGGACACCAGCGACGCCAGGCTCATCACGGTGCTCATGATCCCGGCCGCGATGCCCGCCGCCAGCAGCACGAGCGCGTGGGTGAGGGTCATGCCCCGGGAATCAGCCCCAGCGCAGCGGCAGGGCGTTGATCCCGTAGATGCCCTCCACGCCGCCGAGCTGGGCCGGGCCGTCCAGTGCCAGCCCCGGCATGCGCGGGGCCAGGAACGCCAGCGCCTCCTCCAGCTCACCACGGGCCAGGTTGGCGCCGAGGCAGAAGTGCGCCCCCGCGCCGAAGGTCAGCAGCCGGCCGTCCCGCTCGGCGGTGATGTCGCACAGCCGCTGCGCGCGCGCCTCGGCCAGCTGCCGGTGATAGTGATCGGCGGAGAAGTCGGGGGCGGTGTAATCGAACACCGGGAGGTCGAGATCGGTCACCGTGGTCATGACATGCCGACCCTAACGCGCCGCGCGGGCGCTGCCTAGCAGGTGACGGGTGGAGCCGTCGCGCATCCGTGTGTACGGCGGGTCTTCAGACCCATCAGGTCCCTTCCTTTCCGTTCGGTTATCTTCCCGTGCAAACAGCACCCGTCTCAATATGCGCCGGACCGGGGCGCCCGCTTAACATCCGGGGCCGCCGTGGGCGATCATGGTGGCGCCCGGGCCGGCCAGCCGGCCGCGGACCGGGCCGGTACCGGACGAGGAGGACCAATGATCTTCATCACCGCCAAGTTCCTGGTGCGTCCCGAGGACGCCGACCGCTGGCCTGAGATCTCCCGCGATTTCACCCAGGCGACGCGGAGTGAGCCTGGCTGTATGTGGTTCGACTGGTCCCGCAGCCTGGCGAACCCCGCGGAGTACGTCCTGGTCGAAGCGTTTCGTGACCAGGACGCGGGGGTCGCGCACGTCACGTCGGCGCACTTCAAGGAGGCGCAGCAGACGCTGCCGCCGCACCTGGCCGCCACCCCCAAGATCGTCAACGTGACGGTCGAGCAGGACGGCTGGTCCGAGCTCGGCGAGATGGCGGTGCCCGGGAACTAGCCGCGGACTAGTGCGCAGCGGGCAGCCGCGGCACAGAACGCCGAAGGTAGCGACGCGGGTGCGGCTCAAGCCGACGGTGTGCCCGGCCGGGCAGGTGACCATGCCGGCCTGCTCGTCCACGGTGAAGTCGTCGACGGTGAACCCGCCCTAGACAGCGGGGCGCAGAGGCCTGGGCTTGATCACCGACTGGTGATGGCCTTCTAGATCGCATCACGCAGGTCACCGCTGCCGTAAGCGGAGTCGCCGTAACAGGCCAGCGGGTCACCGCCGACGCCGTTGTCACCGACACTGCCGCTGCTGGCACCGGGGGTTGCGCCGGCACCGGCGGCCAGGAACTCCTCCGCCACCGCCGGGTCGGAGTTCTCCTGCTCGGCAGCCCGGGTTAACTTCTCATCGGTGATGATACCGGTCTCGGGGTCGGCGGCCAGCTACGCCCGGTAGCTGTCTCTGCGGGCCTCGGGCGACTTGCGGGTGTGCCGGGCCTCAGAGTCCACGGTGGAAATGATCCGGTCTTCGGCGACTTTGCGGGCGATCCGCCACAGCCCGTCCCGGTCATCAGAGACTTCCGCGGGCTAGACATCCTGACCGGCGACCAGGGCCAGCAGCGCCAGAGCGCAGGCGCAAGCTCATACAGGCGACGGCCTTCCAGCGCAGCCACAGGGTGTTCGCGTCGTTGACTAGCGCGGACACCAGTGACTCCTTCGAACGGGGATCATCCCAGTAGATCTTAGGCTTGCCGGGCTCAGCGTAGTCGTGGACCGTGCACACATGCGAGATCTGGTACGCCGCGCCGGGCACCTCCAGGGCCACCTTGCGGATGGCGGAGACCAGCTCGGTGACGGTATCCTGGGTGGCCACCGCATCGGCCAGCTAGTGGAGTCCACCGCCCCCCGCCGGCTCCTCAACACCCGGTCTCCTCGATCACCTTCCTCACCGCGTCGTTCACCCGGTGCGACCGCTTCGACTTCGCGATATGGTTCCGACAGTACACCAGCGACGACGGGTCGAACCCCGCATCGGCCAGCGACAACCCGGTCGCCACCTTACACAGCACATCGAACTGGACCGCCTCGGCGGTCTCCCGGTCCGAGAAATCATGCAGCACCTGCAGGGTCAGCACCGCCGCCATCTGGGTGCCGGCAGCGACGGCCGGAACACCCCCGGCGCGGAGAACAGGTCAGCGTAATCAGCGTCCGGGAACATCTCGGCTCGGTGCGCGGCCAGGAACGCGAACATGCTGCCTGCCGGGACCAGGTGCCAGGCCAGCGCCGCAGCGTCCAGTAACTCCCCGCCTGCCCGCTCGAAGCCCTGCATGACTAAATCATCCCAGATACTGGAACACCGGCCAAGCACGCCAAATGAGCGGCCCGGGCTTTTCAGCAGGCTCCTAGCCCGAGTTTCCAATGATCATGGGTGCGCCGGGTTAAACCGGCATGGAGGAGGAGATGGAAGAGCTCTACGCCGAAGGGCTAGCGACCCGCGGCGGCCCCGAGTCATGCGTGGCGTCCCGTGAGGGGCGTGGCGAAGCGTTGGCAGGGGCACGCGTAGGCCGGGCTATTGAGCCGCGAAATGTGAATCCGGGGTGCTGACGCTGTCCATGAAGCGGAAGGCAACACTGCTGGCGGCGCTAGCGCGAGCCGCCAGGGACCCCGCGCGGTCAGAGAACCAGGGCATGTGCGGAACCTCCATGCGCGAGAACCGGGAGAGCCTGTGCCCGCCCGTCCGCGTGGTCTGCGGGCGGGCCGCCCAGGGAACGCTGAGGCGGTAATCCTGGGATGAACGGTCATGGGCAGTCGGATCGCTCCGTAGTACCTGCGAACCCGCCGAACAAGGCTGCGGCTGCGGAGGCGGGGGAGGAAAGGGAGCGAACCGTGGGGAACACGGGCAGTGAAACACGCCCCGGACGCAGCGCCGGAGAAGGCGTGTCAAGCGAGCTGGACCGTGTGCGGCAAGTGGCACGACGAGACAAGGATGCGCGGTTCACCGCGCTGCTGCACCATGTCAGCGTGCACCGGCTGATGCTGGCGTTTGAGGACCTCAACCCGAGGGCGGCGGCTGGCATTGACGGTGTGACCTGGCGGGAGTACGAGCAGAACCTGCAGGAGAACCTGCGGGACCTGCACGGGCGGGTGCAGTCAGGGCGCTACCGGGCGAGTCCGTCAAGGCGCGTGTACATCCCGAAGGCGGACGGGCGGCAAAGGCTGCTCGCCATCGCGTCGCTGGAAGACAAGATCGTCCAGCGGGCCGTCACCGAGGTGCTGAACGCGGTGTTCGAGGCGGATTTCCGGGAGTTCTCCTACGGGTTCCGGCAGGGGCGCAGCCCGCACAAGGCGCTGGACGCGCTGGCGGCCGGGATCTACCGGAAGAGGGTGAACTGGGTGCTGGACGCGGATATCCGCGACTTCTTCGGCAGTCTTGACCGGGACTGGCTGGCGAGGTTTCTCCGGCACCGGATCGCGGATGAAAGGGTCCTGCGGCTGATCGGCAAGTGGCTGGCCGCAGGAGTCATCGAAGAAGGGCAGTGGTCGGACACGGGGCGGGGGTCACCGCAGGGGGCATCGGTATAGCCGCTGCTCGCGAACGTGTACCTGCACCACGTCCTGGACTTGTGGGCCGGCTGGTGGCGGAAGCGGCATGCGCGCGGGAACGTGATCATCGTGCGCTTCGCGGACGACTTCATCGTCGGGTTCGAGTACCAGGATGACGCCGAGAGGTTACTGGAAGGGCTGCGCGAGCGATTCGCGAAGTTCAGCCTGGAACTGCACCCGGACAAAACCAGGCTGATCGAGTTCGGGCCGCACGCGGCCCGGCGGCGGGCAGCCTGGGGCGAGGGGAAGCCGGAGACGTTCTCGTTCCTGGGGTTCACGCACATCTGCGCGACCACCAGGAGCAGGCGGTTCTGGATCAGGCGGAAAACCGACACCAAAAGGCTGCGGGCGAAGCTGAAGCAGGCCAAGGCCGAGATCATGCAACGCCGGCACCTGCCCGTCCCCGAACAGGGGAGATGGCTGGCAAGCGTGGTAACCGGGCATCAGGCCTATTACGCCGTGCCCGGCAACTACGACGCGGTGCACGCCTTCCGCACCCAGGTAACCCGGCACTGGCACCACGCGCTGCGGCGCCGCAGCCAGAAAACCCGGCTCACCTGGGTCAGGATGAACCGCCTCGTAACCCGCTGGCTGCCCCCGACCCGCATCGTGCACTCGTTCCCCGAACAGCGCTTCGCCGCCAGCCACCCATGGTAGGAGCCCAGTGCGGTAATCCCGCTCGCTGGGATCTGCGCGGGGGGCCGCCCGCAAGGGCGGTTCCTACCGCGACTCTTCTGACTCTCGGGTGAGGTCCCAGCTGGCCCTTGGTTTGCCTGTTTTCCCTTGTGACACGCGCTTGCGGTGCTTGACTGCGCGTCTGGTGTGGCCTATGACCTAAATTCGTGGCGAGCCTGTACAAGAAGGTGATCAGCGGGAAGCCGTACTGGTACCTGCGCGAGATGGGCTGGGTGGACGGCAAGCCGAAGATGGTCTCCGAGCGGTACGTGGGCACCGCGGCCGATATCGAGGCGCTGCTGGACGCCCGCGAGGAACGGATGCTGCCCGAGCGGACCCGGCACCTGGACTTCGGCGCGGTGGCCGCCGCGTGGGGGCTGCTGGCCGACCTGGGCGTGGCCGCCGTCATCGATCAGGCGTGCGGGGGCAGGCCGCCGGGGCTGCCGCTGTCACCGGGCACCTACCTGGCGCTGGCCGCGCTGAACCGGGTGGTGGATCCGTGCTCCAAGCGGGCGTTCGCGGACTGGTGGCGCACCACGGCGGCGGACCGGTTCACCAAGATCCCGGTCTCGGCGCTGGATCACCGCCGGTTCTGGGACGCCATGCACGCGGTGCCGCTGGCCGCGCTGCCCCGGATCGAGGAGAAGCTGGCGGCCGCGGCGTGCGCCCGGTTCGGGCTGGACACCAGCTCGGTGGCGCTGGACATGACGAACTTCGCCACGTTCATCGACACCGGCAATACCAGGGCGCCGATCGCCCAGCGCGGCAAGGCCAAGCAGAAACGCGCGGACCTGCGGCTGGTCGGCCTCGGCCTGGTGGTCACCCGGGACGGCGGTGTCCCGCTGCTGTCCCATGCTTACCCCGGCAGCAAGCCCGACGTCACCCAGTTCCCGCAGATGATCCGGTCCTGGCCGCCCGGCACGCGGCCTGGCCGCCGCGGCCGGGCAGGACGGCACCGAGATGACCGTGGTCTTCGACGCCGGGCAGAACTCCGAGGCCAACTTCGCGCTGCTGGCGGGCACGAACCTGCACTACGTGGGCTCGGTGCCGGCCAGCGACTGCCGTGACCTGCTCGCCGTGCCCGCCTCCGCCCGCACCGTCGTCGATGCGGACCAGTTCGGCCAGCTGACCGCCTACGACACCCGCCGCGTCATCTACGGCGCCGAGCGCCGGGCGATCTTGACCCATTCCCCCGAGCTGCACCAGCATCAAGCCCGCGGCTTCGATGGCACCACGCTGGCCAAGGCCGCCCGGCAGCTGGACGAGCTGGCCGCCACCTTGGCCCGCGGCAAGACCCGCCGGGCCAGGGACAAGGTTGAGGCAGAGACCGCCAGATCACCCATGACGCCTGGGCCCGCCGCGTCATCACCTGGCAGCTGGACGGCGAAAAGCCCCGCGACCTGCGGCTGGCCTGGTCCATCGACGCCGCCGCGCGGGCCGCGCTGGAAGAGGAGATCTTCGGCAAGCACGTGCTGATCACCGACCACGACGACTGGCCCGCCGCCGAGGTCATCGCCGCCTACCGGTCCCAGTCCGAAGCCGAGTTCTCCTTCCGGCAGATGAAAGACCCGCACGTGGTCTCGTTCTCCCCGATGTTCCACTGGACCGAGCACAACATCCACGTCCACGTCCTGACCTGCGGAGATGGCGGCCCGGGAACCAGCCGCGGACTAGCGGGGACGCTGGCGGGCCGCCTCGTAGAGCAGGACGGTCGCGGCGCTGGCGGCGTTGAGCGAGCTGGCCGAGCCGGTGATCGGGATCCGGGTGACCCGGTCGCAGGCGGCTCGCCAGGCCCCGCTGAGCCCGCTCGCCTCGTTACCGATCACGATGAGCGTGGGCCCGGTCAGGTCCTGGTCCGCCACGTCCACGTCGCCCTTCTCGTCGGCGGCCAGCACCGTGAGGGGGACGCCGGCGTCGCGCTGGGCGCGCACCCAGGCCAGCACGCCGGCCGGGGACTCGTCCCGGACCACCGGCACCGCGAACAGCGAGCCGGTGCTGGCCCGGACCGACTGGGGGTCGTACGGATCGGCGCTGTGCCCGGTCACGATGACCCCCGACGCCCCGAACGCGTCGGCCGACCGGACCACGGCGCCGATGTTGCCGGGGCTGGACGGCCGGTCCAGGGCCACACCGAGGAAGTCCGGCGGAACCGCGATGCGCCCGTAGTCGTCGGCGGGCATCGCCACCACGGCGATCAGTTCCGGCACATCGTCGGCTTTCCCGCCCAGTTCGGCCAGCAGGTCCCCGGCCATCGCGACGTGCACGGAGCCCGCGGTACCCGCCTGGATCGACCGGGCCCACGCGGACAGCGGCCGGTCCGCGTCGCAGATCAGCGCGCGGATGGGCCAGCCGTGCCGGACGGCGAGCGTCACCGGGCGGACGCCCTGCACGATGAACTCCCCGGCCCGCTGCCGCTTCTTCCGGTTGGCCAGCAGCGCCTGCCACTCCTGGAAGCGCGCGTTCCGCGTGGTGATCCGGAGCACGCTGCGGAGCCTACCGGCTGCCGGCGGCGGCCAGGTTTGCTGATGCCGCCCGTGACGGCCTTCGCAGCCCTTAGCGTGAGAGAGGGAAGCGGGCATCCGCATCCGATGGGCAGCAGGTGGACCAGCCGTCCGGTGCAAGAAGTGTCGTAACGAGAGCAATGAGTCGCAAGCCGCGTGCGATCGGGCAGGGTGGGTATCCGCACGGTGATCTAGCCGAACGGGTCCCCGCGACCCCGGTGCGGCAGGAGCCGGAGATGAACGAGCAGGTCCAGGACGGTGACCGGCGGCGGCACGGCAGTGCGGCCGCGCGTATGGACCCGCCTGCGGACTCGCGTACGGACCCGTGCGCGGAGCTCACCGGCGAATGGGTATCGGCGCTGGCGGTCACCGGGGCCGGCGCCGCGGGTTCCCCAGGGCTGGCCGGCGTGCTGCGCCCGCTGGCCGCCCGCATCCTGGGCATCGCGGCGGGCGTTCCGTTCCAGCCGCAATGCGCCGTCGGGATCGGCGCCGCCCTGGTCGAGGCGGACGTCACCGGCAGCGAGGCGCTCGGCCGCAGCCTCACCGTCATCGGCCGTCATCTGGCCCGGGCCGGCGAGACCCCGGGCAGCAGCCGGGTCAGCGCGCTGCTGGAGGCGCTGGCCGGCGGGTACGTCCGGGCCCTGGTCAGCTACCAGCGGCGGCACGATCCGCTGACCGGCCTGGCCAACCGGGCGCTGTTCCTGGACAATCTCGCCGCGGCGCTGTCCGGGTCCACCGGGCCCGCTGGGCGGATCGGTGTCTGCTCTCTCGACCTCGACGGGTTCAAGCCCGTTAACGACACCCTCGGGCCCGCCGTCGGCGACGGGCTACTGGTCGCGGTCGCGCACCGGCTCGCGGTGCTGGCCGCCGGGCCGGCCGCCGGGCCGCCGGCGACGCTGGCGCGGACCGGCGGCGACGAGTTCACGCTGCTGGTCGCGGATTCCGGCGGAACCGATGCCCTGGTGGCGCTGGCCCGCGAGATCCTGACCCGGATCGAGCAGCCGTTCACCGTGGGCGGCCACCGGCTGTGCATCACCGCCTGCATCGGGATCGCCGAGCGCCCCGCCGCCGGGATCAGGGGGGCCGACGTGCTCCGGGACGCCGGGCGCGCGCTGCGCTGGGCGCAGGCCGAGGGACCCGGGCGCTGGGCCGTGTACGACCCGGCCCGCCAGGCCGGTGACGCCGTCCGGCTGGCGCTGACCGCCTCGATGCGGTCCGCGCTCGACGCGGGCCAGTTCAGCGTGGTCTACCAGCCGATCGTCCAGCTGTCGTCCGGTGAGCTGCGCGGCCTGGAGGCCCTGCTGCGCTGGCAGCACCCGACGCTGGGCATGCTCTCGCCCGAGGCGTTCATCACCCTCGCCGAGGAGAGCGGCGTGATCACCCCGATCGGCCGGTGGGTGATGCGCACCGCGTGCCGCCAGGCCGCCGAATGGCACCGGGTGCGCCCGGGCACCGCGCCGTTTATCAGCGTCAACCTCTCACCGCAGCAGGCCCAGGACCCCGGTTTCGTCGGCGAGGTAGCGCAAGTCATCGCCGAGACCGGGCTGCCGCCGCGGTTGCTGCAGCTGGAGCTCACCGAGAGCGCGCTCGTCGAGGCGGACAGCCGCCCGCTGGAGACCCTGCAGAAGCTGTCCGCGATGGGCGTGCGGATCGCCGCCGACGACTTCGGCTCGGGCTATTCCAACCTGGCCTACCTGCGCCGCCTCCCGGTCGACGCGCTGAAGCTGTCGGCCCCGTTCATCCGGGAGGTCTGGCCGGACGGCCCTGCCGACGAGCCGATCATCGCCGCCCTGGCCGGCCTGGCGCACACCCTGGGCCTGGACGTGACCGTGGAGGGCGTCGAGACCGGCGAGCAGGCCCGTCAGCTGGCCGCGCTCGGCTGTGACACCGCGCAGGGCTGGTATTTCGCCCCGGCGGTGCCCGGTGATCAGGTCACCGCCGTGCTGCGCGACGCCGCCCGGCCGCGGTTTCCGCTGGCGTTATCCGCCGGCCAGCCCCATCGCGAAGATGTCACTACGGGCAGAGTTTTCGGCAGTATTTGCCCAAAACTCTGCCCGTAGTGGGAGTCGCGCCGACCTTACCGCGTGACGGCCACGCTGGCGCCGAGCAGCACATGGACGGAGTGGCCGCCGGGGTTGACGGTGATCGTGGTGTCGATGGACAGCAGGCCGCTGAGCGTCACGGTGACCTGGGTGCTCTGGCCGGCTCCGATCGATCCGGACGCGGGGGAGACCGAGAGTTCGCCCGCCAGGCTGGACGGAACCGAGATGGTGTAGTGCGTCACCGGAACGCTCCCGGCGGTCAGCGTCAGCGTCCCGGAGGCGGGACCGCCCAGTACGGACGCGAGCACGAGCAGGCTCGGTGACACGCTGACCGGCCCGTTGACCGTGACCGGTGCCGGGCTCGATCCGGTACCCGAACCTGACCCGCCGCCCCCGGTCCCGGCTGACCCACCGGCTGATCCCCCGCCCGCCGCGGAGCCGCTGCCGCTGCCCCCAGCCCCCGTTCCCGCCCCGGTCCCGCCGGCGCCGATGGCGCCGATGGCCCCGGTACCCAGGGCCGCCCCCCGGATCCCCGATGAACCGGCCGTACCCGGCGGCAGCGTCCCGCCCCGCGCGGAGACGGGGAGCGGGCCCGCGCCGTGCCGGGCGCCGGGGGACGACGGCGGGACCGCCGGCGCCGACGGCCCGGCCGGGCCCCCAGGACGGGCCGCAGAGTGGCCGGCGGGGTGCCGTCCGTGTGCCCCGCCGGTCGCCAGGACCGTGACCACGGCGATCGCCGCGGCGGCCACCGTCACCGCGCCCGCGGTCGCCGCCATCTGATGGTGGCTCGGCTGCCAGCGGGCCGCCTTCGGCGGTCTGGGCTGCCAGCGGGCCGCCTTCGGCGGATCCAGCGGCGCCGGGAAGCCGGCGCTGCCGGTCGATCCCGCGCGCTGCACGATGCCGGTGCGCTGCACCATCGCCGCCGGCGTGCCGTCCATGCAGAGCGCGAGCACCCGGTCGCGCAGCCCGGACGGGAGCATGGCCAGCGGGGCGGCCAGGCCGAGGAGCATGGCGGGCCGCAGCTCCAGGCGCTTGCGCTTGCCACAGACCTCGCAACGTTCGATGTGACGGTTGATCCGCTTGCGCGTCAGCACGGTCATGGTGCCGTCCCAGCCGTGCAGCAGTTCGTCGAGCGCCGGGCAGGATTGGCGGCCACCCCGCGCGACGAGCAGCGCGCCCAGCGACGTGCTCAGCTGCTGGCGGGCCCGGGACAGCAGCGCGTGCGCGTGGTTGCGGGGCACCCCCAGCGCGTCGGCGAGATCATCCCCGTGCAGCTCATGCCGCAGGGTCAGCTGGATGACCTCCTGCTCGCCGGGGTTCAGCCCGGTGATCGCGGCGTGCACCAGCTCCCGCAGCTGGGCCCGCTCGGCCTGGTGGCTCACGTCGGCCGATTCGTCGACCACGTAGGCCGTCTCCTCGAGCATGGCCGACGCGTTCCCGGCCCGGAGGCGGCGGTGGCATTCGCTCCGCGCGACCGCGAACAGCCAGGGCCGGAGCCTGTCGGGATCACGCAGTTCGGCCGCCTTGGCCGCGGCGATGACGAACGTGTCCTGAACGGCGTCGGCGGCGTCGGCGGGCTCCCGCAGCAGCGACCGGCAGTAGCCGTAAAGTCCCGCTGCGTACTTGTCGTAAGCCTCGGCGAGCCCATCCAGGTCACTGGCCACGATGGCCGCGACAATCTCGTTGTCGCGCATGGGCCTACGGTAGAGGAGTCCCTGCACATCGGTCAGTTCAGTGCGAAACAACCACGCCGCCTGAATAGCAACAATACGGTCACGGGCGCTGCCTGGTCGCCACGGGCGGCTGCCGGGATCCCGTGCCCCCCAGCCTGAGATCCCGGCCGCCCCGAGGCTCCCCGCTGACGCCTCACGTGTAGGAGGCGGCGCCCCGCCGGATGCCAACACCTTTCCTGAAGAAAATTAACGAGGATTCGCCCGGCCCCCCGTCAGGCAGGAAAGCTGGGATCATGGACCAGCAACGTGCCGACCGCCCGGCGACGGCCCCGCCTGCCCGGGTCCCGGTCCTCATCGCCGGCGGCGGCCCGGTCGGGCTCGCGGCCGCCATGGAGCTAAGCTGGCACGACGTGGCCTGCGCGGCGATCGAGCCCCGGCCGGACGTCAGCTGGCTCCGCCCGCGGGCCAAGACGGTCTCGGCCCGGACGATGGAGTACTTCCGCCGCTGGGGGCTGGCCCGGCAGCTCAGGAAGGACGCACCGCTCACGATCGGCTGGTCCTCCAACGTGGTCTTGGCCTGTGACGAGGATCGGTACAGGATCCTGAGTAAATCGGTTCGTAGCGGCCGGAGTCCGGTGGTGGCGAGGCGGAGCATTCGCCGCTCTCCGCCCGAGCTGGGCAGCTGGCCGGCGTACAGGGCGGTGATCAGACTGGCCATGCGCTGGCTCACGGCCAGATGCTGGCGATCACCCAGGCTCAGTGCGCCTCGTCTGCGGAGTCGGCTCCCAGGTGACGGTAGACCGAGGCGCGGCTGACCCCGAGGGCCTTGGCGATCTGGGCGGGGCTTTCGCCGCGCTCACGGCGTGCTCTGGCGGCGGCGAGCTTGTCGGCGTCCATCACGACCGGGCGGCCGCCGCGACGGCCCTGTGCCCGTGCCGCGACGAGGCCGGCCATGGTCCGCTCGTGGATGATGTCGCGCTCCAGCTCGGCGAAAGCGGCCATCATCGTGAAGAAGAACTTGCCCTCGCCGGCCGGGCAGTAGGTGCCGGACAGCTTGCCGGTCAGGATGCGGACGCCGACGCCGCGCTCGTGCAGGTCGTCGGCGATGGTCAGCACGTCCTTGACCGAGCGGCCGAGCCGGTCGAGCTTCCACACGACGAGGGTGTCACCGGCGCGCAGGTAGTCCAGCGCGGCGCTCAGGCCGGGCCGGTCAGCGGTGGCCTTCCGGGTGCTGGCCTTTTCTTCGTAGATCCGGCCGCATCCGGCGGCGCGGAGGTCGTCGCGCTGCAGCTGGGCATCCTGGCCGTCGGTTGAGACACGCGCCAGGCCGATGAGGTTCCGGTCGCCGCCCGGGATGTCCTCAGCCGAGAAGCCGGCTGGGCGGTTGGCGGCCTCTGCTGTGCGCGTCATGCGCCTAGTGTCTCAGAACCGTCTCATAACCTCCAGTGTTTCAGGGAAGTTGTTAGACGAGTTTTGAGACGGGAAACGTCCGTCAGGCAGGCCTCTTCCGGCTCGTCTCATAATCGTCCGTTTGTGAGAGGACCCTCGGAGAGCCGCAATGGGGCCCGCCGGTGAACGGCGGGAGCAGCCCGTGCCCGGGGCGGCGGCGGTCGGCTGACCAAGTGGGACGCGGACGTGTACTACTTGCCGCAATGGAGCCCGCCGTGAACGGCGGGAGCAGGACCACACTGATGGCCCGGTCCACGATGTAGGCGAAGCCGCAATGGAGCCCGCCAGTGAACGGCGGGAGCAGGGCTCGAAAATTCCGGGCAGTCTGACCTGCGCGAACAGGTCGTCGCGCGAGCGATCCGGGCCCGGGCGGGGCGCGAGGGCCATCAGATGGACGTGTCAAGGTGCAAAAATGCCTGCTGACCTGCATGCGAGCGGTCCCCGGCTGCTGAGTCACCACCTCGGCGCTCGCGGAACGGCGGGAGCACTGGACGAAGGCAGTTTCTCATGGTGGCCGGGAAGGGGAGGCGGGCGGAGTCAGTGGCCCTGGCCGAGGTTGATCATCATCACGGGTTCTGGAAGTTTTGCCACTTCGGTGAGCATCAGGCCTCATCTGGGACGAAGATGCCGTAACCGAAGTGGCTGAGCTGGCCGAGCACCAAGGGACCCGTGACGGGCTCCGGGAACTCCAGCCGCAGGCCCAGGCCGGGTCTGGATCGTAGCCTTCGTTCCGTTATCCGGTGCCTGCGGAATTCGCTGGCCCACCGGTCTACCATCGCGGAACCTTGCTCGGCGCGGGCAACCGCTGCAGGTAGCAGGTCTTGGTACTGGGGGCGGTAACTGAGTTCAGCGGCTACGTCGGCCGCGAGGTACTCGTCAGGTGATTCCCGCTTGCGGTGCCGGACGGGAAGGTAGGGGGTGAGGCTGCGCCACCGCTGTGCCGGGCCGCACAGTTCCGGCGCCATCTGCTCGATCCGGCCGGCCGCCTGGAACAGTACCTCGATCTTCGGGAAGCTGGGTATGTCATACCCGCCTGATTCACTGCCGCCGCCCCGGCGGCCCGACATTTCGCGCATGCTGAGGACCGCTTGGACATCTTCTGTCTGGAGCCCTCGCGGGACCCAGACGATCAGGGACCGGACAGGCGCGCCCCGCTCGTGCCCGTCCGCAAGGGGGATCCAGTGGGCATGGCGGTGCTCGGTGGCCGCGCCGTCTGTGCCGAGAAGGCGCTGCCGGTGATGGTCGGGGACTTTTGCCCTGCTGAGCGCCAGTCCGGCCTGGCGGTGCGCCTCGTCGGCGAGCAGGATCCCATGCGTTGCCTTGAGCGGGACGTGGCCCATGACGGCGAACCGGACGGCATTCACCGTACTGGCTGGATCGACCGCCGGCTCGGCGGATTCTGGCTGCGAAGCCGGCTGCCGGTCCGCCGCGTAGCTGACCCACCGTGTTCCTGGCGGCAGGGTCCGGCGCCTTTTGCGGATGTCCACCGTGCTCGCCTCCAGCATTGTCCTGCTGAGAGGCCGAGTTGGCGCCAGCAACCTGGTCTGATGCGAACCGGCAAGGCCGGCACGCCACCAGGTGGCGTCCGGTGCTGGGTCTGAGTTCAGGAGCCTGGCCTCGCACGCCGACTCTGCGCGGCCCAGGTAGGGGAGCAGTTCGGCGAGCTTGGCGAGCGCCTGGCGGTGTTCATCGGGCAGGTCGGCCTCCCATCGGATGAGCAGGTCCTCGTTCGGCCTGACAGAGAGAAACGGGTCCAGGGTCAGGTCGGTGCGGCCCGGCTCTCCCGTGCGGTGGTCAAGGCCGGGCAGGTAGTGCCGGGTGTGGCCCGGAAGCGTTGCGGGGGTGCGGTATGAGGGCGGGTCGGTGAGGGAGTCGAGCAACCCATCCAGGACGGGAGCGGGAAGGCCGGGCCAGCGGGTGTGCCAGGTCGCGACCAGGGCCCGCAGCAGCCGCCACGGCGACGGCGGCCATTCGGTCGCGCCCTCGTTGACGGCCCGGTCCCAGGGGTTGGCGTGGTACCGCCCGAGCGGGAACCGGATGGCCAGGGTGGCGCTCATCTCACTTGCCTCGCCCGGACCAGACGACTTCCGTCACGGGATCGAGCTCGTCCGCGCAGTCGGCGGTGAACTTCGCGACCCGCTGGGCGGCTTCGGCTGCGTCCGGACGTTCGCCGCGCACTTCGTTGACCACCAGGTCGCATCGGGTGCGCAGCCGCAGCCCGTGGTCGAGCAGTGTCGCGATCTCGAAGTCGGCGAGCGCTTCCAGCAGCGCGGTCGCGGGCTCCGGCAGCCCGTAGGAACCGAACTGCGCGTGGTCGACGGTGAAATAGGCGGTGATCGTCGCCGCGGTGTATTCCACCCGGTGATGCGGTACCGTGCCGTACCCCTTCGCGGTGGCCCCCGGTTCGGCCTCGTTGATCACAATGTCTCGCTTGACCCCGCCGCTGACCGCCGGTCTCACCCCGGATGCCTCGATGAAGCTGGTTACCGCGCGGGCGATTCTGGGCTGCCAGGGCCAGGATTTCCGCGCGAAGAAGACGCCGTGCAGCAGCGATACCGGGTCGAGCCGGAAGCAGGCGCGGGCTACCGCACGGTGGTCGAGCGGGTGGCCCTTGACCAGTCCCAGCCGTTCCTCCATCCATTTTTCGCCGCTGGGTCCGCGGGGCCCACCGACGGTGCCGTTCATGATGTAGGCGGAGGCGAGGCGGTGGGCTTCCAGCCTGCTGGAGGACAGGAAGTCGCCGCCGGGGCTGACGACGCGGACGTAGGGCAGGGCGCCGAGTTCGGTGACCTGGCCGGTGCGGGCCGCGTCCCAGGTGGTGCCTTCCAGCCAGTTCGCCATCGACTGGGCTGACTCGACGATCAGGGCGTGACCGCTTTCCGGTGCCCCGTCATCCGGGGTGCGCTCGAACTCGGCGGCCCCCAGGTCGGGGAAACCCGTGGGCTGGAAAAGCGAGCCGGTCAGCGGCGCGAGGCCGGCTTCGAGCACGGTGCGGTAGGCGGTCATGACAGCTCTCCTAAGGCGAGTGGCTTGATCCGGGTTGCGATCACGGAAAGAACCGAGCGGGGATGCAGGCAGCGGGGGACCAGGGCAGCCGCGATCCTGATGCCGTCGCCTGCGCTCACCGCCGGCGGCGCCGGCACCGGATCCCACCCGGCCTGGCGTAGCCGCGCCGCGGCTTCGCCGTGCACGGCGGCTGCCTGTCCCGCGGCAAGCCGCGGCGCCCAGTCCGGGCTCAGCGCGAGCCCCGGCTCGTCGTCTCCCAGCGCGATGCCGGCGGCCAGCGGCTGCAGCAGGCCCAGCGTGGTAGCGGGAACTGCCGGCGGGCGCGGCGGCCATTCGTGCCGCACGTTCCGCCAGTTGAGGGCGAGGCAGGCACGCAGGAACAGGCCGAGCATCTTCTCGTTGAGCCCGCCGGCCGCGAACGCGTGCAGGTCCGCCGCAGGTACCGGGATGCCGAGACGGAACGTGGTGATGCCGCGGAACTGTTCTTCGCCGCGTTCGGCGGCCGCAGTGCGGGACCGCCAGATGAGCACATCGGCCAGCACCTCGGGCAAGCGCCGCGATCCGAAGCCGGGGATCAGCGGGGCGTCCCGCCACCGCCCGTTCGGCTGTGACCTGTCACCCGGTGCGGGCGGGTCGATGGGGAGCAGGATCTGGCGCAGGGTGCGGGAGGGCACGGTGGCCTGGCCGGGCCCGGGCAGGGTGGCGCAGGACGCGAGCCCTACCGCGAGCCGCAGTTCCGGGCGTTCGGCTTGCCGGAGAACGCCCAGGAATTGCCGCGCCGGGGGCGCGTAGCGCACCGGCGACGCGTCCCTGGCCCGGCCGCTGCGTCCCACCGCCTGCTCCAGCCCGGTCAGCGCGGCGAGCAGCCGGGCCAGCGGCAGCGCTCCCCCGTCGCGGGCGTACGCCAGATGCGCCGCCTGGAACCCCCGGGTGGCCTGGCCGACAGCCGCGGACGTGTCGCTCCCGCCGAACCGGGCCGCCCAGTCCTCAACCTCGGCCACCAGCCGGACCTCGGGCTGCTCGCGGACGCCGACGCGGGCGAGGGGCACCGCGGCGAACGCGAGCCCGTTGCGGCGCTGCAGCCCGTACCGGGTGAACTCGCTGATGCCCCGGGCCACGCCGAGGGTGCGGGTAGCGGCGTAGAAGTCGACCGCGCGCCGGGCCGGGCGGCCACGCCAGGACGCGCGTGCCTCGGCGAACATCTGCTTGATCTCCGCCAGCGTGAACTCCCGCGTCCACACCGGTGCCCAGACCTCGCCGCGCGACTCCTCGCCGGCCGCGCCGCTGGCCGACCCGTCCGGGGAACCCTGCACGGTGAACGGCATCGCGGCCCATCCGGCGGCGTGCTGGTGCCGCCGCACCGCGCTGGCCGCGAACAGCAGCGCCCCCTCCACCAGCAGCACGTAGCCCCACGGGTTGACCACGGACTCCGCCGCGCCGAACCGTGATGACCCGGGGCCGCCGACAGCCGGCGACGGCCAGGCCGGTGCCCCTCCTGCGGGAGGGGAAAAAAGGGGCTCCGCGAGGCGTTCGCGGCGGAGGCGTCCGCAGAGGTAGGCAGGCTGGCCGCGGAGGCCGCCCAGGCGCTGGGCTGCGACGCCGGCCTGGAGGCCGCCGAGATGGTGATCCGCGCCGGGATGCTGAAGCTCGGCGGCGGCGTGCTGGGCAAGCTGCTGGGAGCCGATCCCGGCTACCGCGGTCCCCGCGTGGACTGCGGGGCCGGGCATCAGGCAGAGTTCGTCTCCTACCGGGACAAGGTCATCGACACCGTGCTCGGCCCGGTCACCCTCAGCCGCGCCTGGTATCACTGCGCGGACTGCAAGCGCGGGCTGGCGCCCCGGGACGCCGAGCTCGGCGTCGCAGGCGCGTCCTTGTCCCCGGGGCTGGCCGCGATGAACGACCAGGCCGCGGCCGCCGCGCCGTTCGCGAAGGCCGCCGGGCTGCTGGAAGGCCTGGCCGGGGTCCGGCTGACCGTCAAGCGGGTGGAGCGGGCCGCCGAGGCCAGCGGCGCCGCGCAGGCCGCCGCGGTGCGGGACCGCGCCCGGCTGATCGCCGGCCGGAAGCTGGTGCCACTGCCGCCGTCCCCGGTGCCGGACATGCTCTACGGCGCGATCGACGGCACTGGGGTGACGATGACCGCGAAGGAAACCGCCGGGCGCCAGGGCAAGGGCGAGGACGGAAGAGCCCGCACCCGCGAGGTCAAGCTCGGCGTCTTCTTCACCCAGGACGAAGTCGATGACGGCGGATACCCGGTCCGGGACCAGGGCCCGGCCAGCTACATCGCCACCTTCGAACCCGCCGCCGTGTTCGGCGACCTGGTAAAAGCCGAAGGCATCCGCCGCGGCGCCGATCACGTCCGCCAGCTCACCATCCTCGGCGACGGCGCGGCCTGGATCTGGGCCATCGCCACGGGTAAGTTCCCCGCGGCTACCCAGATTGTGGACCTGTTCCACGCCCGCGAGCACCTGCACGACCTGGCCCGCCTCCTGGAGTTCATGCTGGGCGACCGCAAGGACGAATGGCTCGCCGCACGGATGGAAGACCTGGACTACGGCGACATCGACGGCATCTGCCAGGCCGCCCGCCTCTTCCCCCTCGAAGGCATCAAGAAAGACCAGCTCGGCACCGCGCTCGGCTACTTCGAGAACAACGCCCCCCGCATGCGCTGCAAGTGGTTCCGCTCCCGCGGCCTGTTCGTCGGCTCCGGCCTGGTCGAGTCCGGCTGCAAAGCGGTCATCGGGCAGCGCCTCAAACTCTCCGGCATGAGATGGACCATCACCGGCGCGGACGCCATCACCACCCTCCGCTGCCAGCAGGCCAGCAGGCCCGACGACCGCATCTGGCAGCAACGCCACTACCAGACAGGCACCGCCTGACCGGCACCAGCCCAGGCCCGCGCCGTACCGCCAGCAGGTTACCGGTCAGTCACCTACAAAATTGTCGTCGTGCACCCCAGGAGCGTGGCCCTCGGGCGGAATGTCAGTGCCCCGGTTTATGGTCGGGAGAGCCGTGTTCCCCGTTCCCAGGCGCAGGTGCTGTGATGACTCCCGATCAGGCCCGCCAGCGGGCGCGCCGGCTGGAGCAGGATCTGCTGGTGGCGGAGGCGGAGCAAGCCGCCCTCGGATGGATGTACCTGACGGTCGAGGGAATCGTCATCGAGTCCGAGCCCGACCTGGAGCGCTATCCTTGTGCGCTGGACGCCTTCGGCGAGGTGGCCGCCGGGCGGGAGTGCAGATACCGGGCTACTTCTTGCTGCCTTACGTTCGGCATCCGTGGCGAGGCCGCCGGGCAGACCGCGCGCGGTGAGGAGGATGCCAGCGCGCGGATCGCGGTGCTGCACGCCCGCCCTGGACGCGCTGAACCCATCGGGCCTGTTCGGGGCGCAGTGGGACATTCGTGACGGTGCCCGCTGACACACGATCCCCATTACCGCGCCCGGGCGAGCTCACACGACGGCCGGCCCTCTTCCCCGGCCATTGCCCCTAATAAGGGCTTACTTAGTCTGCCTCCCTGTCGGGGGTTACCGGCACAGTCCCGGGCCATGAAGATCGGCTACGGCGGGTGTCCACCGCGACCAGAACCCCAGCGCGCCCGAGGACCGGCGTCAGCCGATCGGCGCCTTGACTGTCAGCACCTTCAGGAACTCCCGCATCCAGGCCGGATGGTCAGGCCAGGCGCGACCGGTGACGAGTAGGCCGTCGACCTGGGCCTCACTGTCGATCCACTCGGCGCCGGCGGCGCGTACGTCCGGTGCGCAAGCCGGGTAGGCGCTCACACCGCGGCCGTCGATGACCCCGGCGGCGGCGAGAACGAGGGGGCCGTGGCACAGTGCCGCGACCGGCTTGTCCGCCTCGAAGAAGTGCTGGACGATCCGGATACAGTCGGCGTCGCCACGGATGTACTCGGGCGCGCGCCCGCCCGGAAGAACCAGCGCGACGTAGCCGGACGGGTCGACGTCGGCGAACGCCACGTCGGCCGGCCAGGTGTGGCCGGGTTTCTCGCTGTAGGTGTCGAAGCCCTCGACGAAGTCGTGCACCACGAACTGGAGCTTTTTCGCCGTCGGTGCCGCGATGTGCACCTCGTACCCCTCCTCCAGCAGGCGCTGGTAGGGGTACATCACCTCGAGATCTTCGGCCGCGTCACCAGTAATCAGCAGGATTTTGGGCATCTCGCCACCTCCCCGCGCGCGCGTCGGTATTCCACTCGCATCATGCTCACGGCTGATCGGCCGGGTCAACGTCCACAATCCACGCGATCCCCGGCTATCGCCAAAGGTGCTGTGACGGAACCGGCCGACCTCAGCCGCCTGCCAGGACCTGCGGGGACGCCAGCCCGGTGCCATGCGCCGCTGGGCCGGCCGTCCCGGCCCCAAGCATGCTGATCGATGGTTATGGCCGGTGCTGACGGCACCGGGTGATAGCGGGTTATCACCCGGCAAGTTGCCCGGGCCGCTGACCTTGATCGCCGGATCGGTAGCCCTCTGGGGGCAATCGTCAGGCCTGCTGGATAGAAGCTTTCGCGAGGTCTGGCTGCATGGGATCAGGAGGTTGCGTGGTGAGGTGCCGCCGCCTGGCGCTCGCGAATCGGATCGGCGGGCTACAGTGTCCGGCCGCTGAGAATGACCGTGCCCGCACGAGCCCCGTTTTTGTTTGGTGACTGGATCGTGATCTCCATCGTGGAGAAGTCGCGCGGGTCGGCGGCGCTCGTCATGGAGAAGGTTCTGCTCCCGCTGCCTGGAACAAGGAACGTGCCTGCGGACGCCACTTGCCGGCCATCCCGGCTCACGTACCAGCATCCGTACCACGGCTCAGGGTCAAAGTGCTTGAGGTGGTGCACGGTCAAGGTGACATCCCAGCTGCCGGAGGCGTCCTGGCGGGCCGTCGCCTGCCCGGTGGCTGTTCCGTACCCGCGTGCCGTGCCAGCAGTGGTGACATGAAGCGGAATCACGACTGTGGCCTGAGCAGGTGTGGTCCGGCCCCCGGTAAGGCTGAGCGGGACGACGATCGCGGCGATGACGATGGCGGCTGCGGCGGCAACGGCCGCGACCATGCGGCCGCGGTGACGCCGCCACACCGGCAGGTGGGTGACCTCCGGCCGAGGCTCCGGCCTTCCTGGGGGGGCGGGCCGTGCTGTCGGCAGTACCTGGGTCTGTTGCTCGGCTGGACGCGTGCGTTCAGGGTTCGGGTAGATCCGGGTGACCGCACGGTCTGCTGCATCATGGTCCGCAGCATCCGGTTGGCCGGCGGGTTCGTCCTTGTGGTCGGCCATCGCTGCGGTCATGGCGGCGACCGCCCGGTCCTCGAGGCCGGCTGGCGGTTCGGCGTGCGGGGGGAGCTGCTTGATGATCTCGCCGATCTCGCTGTATTCGTCCACGACGGCCCGGCAGTGGTTGCATCCGGTGAGATGGCGGATGAATTTGACGCCCTCAGCCGTGGGCAGGTTGCCGAACGCGAAGTCGAAAGCTTCGGGGTGGGCCAGCTCGATCTGCTGCTCAGTCAGCATTGCCGCCTCCTCGCAGGCTGGCCAGCTCGGCTCGCAGCGTGTCTGCTGCCTTAGCCGACCGGGACTTGACCGTACCGATCGGGATGCCGAGACGCCCGGCGATCTGCGAATGCGTCAGCCCGTCCCGGACCAGGCGCATCACATCCGCGTGGATCGATGGCAGCTTATCGAGGGCCTGGTCCACGGTCAGCACGGTGAGCGCCTGGTCAACGGTGTCGTACTGGGGTGGCAGCTGGAAGTCCTCGATCGGCAGGAACGGGCGGGATGAGGGGCGCCGTGCGATGTCGTAGGCGACTGAGCGGGCCATGGTGAACAGCCAGGCCCGGACCGGTCCCCGGCCGGGATCGTAGTTCCTGGCCTGCTGGCAGAACTTGACGAACGTCTCCTGGACCATGTCTTCGGCCAGCGCCTGGTCGTGGAGCACGTGGACGCCGAACCTGAACAGCTCCATGTGGTATTTGCGGTACAGCCGCCGGGCCGCATCGTCCGGGTCGTTCCTGGCGGCGATCCTGGCGATCAAACCTATCTCGTGCGGACCGGTGCGTGCTCCGCTGTCGCGCCACGGCACGGCCACCCCACCCCCCACCCCTGCCAAGTTCTGCGGTTTACCTGCCGATCGGTTCAGCGAGGCTTGGCACCCGGTTTCAGTATGAGGGAGTTTGCCCCGGGAAAACATGCCGGCTTGCGCGAACCGATCTGCTCCCTGGCCCCGTAAGTGCAGCGTTCTAGGAACCACAGACCAGGGAGGGCAAATGGCGACGACGTCTCAAGAGAATGACTTCGACCGGGTCAAGCGGTGGGGTAAGGAGTTTCTCGCCGCCGGGGAGTCGGGCACCGGCGGCGGGACCGGCCGACGCCGACGTCGATCTGACGCCACGGCGGGGTCCCAGGGCGATGCGGGCGAGATGACTGCCGGGACAACGCGATTCAATCCTCCTCCCGGCTGGCCGCCTGCACCTGCTGGATGGGTGGCTTCTCCCGGCTGGCAGCCGGATCCTTCGTGGCCCGAGCCGCCTCCGGGATGGCAACTGTGGGTAGAAGACCGCCCGGCCATATCCCCGAAGGCTCAGGATTCTTTGCTGGCCATGGCCGGCGGGATCGCGGTCGTCCTCGGCTCGCTGATGCCATGGGTCTCCTTCAACAGTGCGGGCGTGGAAGTGAAACCCGGGGCGAGGGCTGTATCTGTGGTCCTCGGCCTGGTCGTGGTGGCACTCGGATTCGCGCTGCGCGCGGCACCTCTACCGGGCCGGCTCGTCGCAGGTATCGCGACTTTGGGCCTTTCTTCCCTGGCCGGCCTGCTGTACGTGGGTTTCATCCTGGTCGGCATCAATGGAGTGCCAGACCTGTACCCGTTCGGTGCTATGACCACCGTGACGTTCCTCCCGAATATCGGCATCATTCTCGCAGTCGCTGGCTGCGGAACCGCTTTCGTCGCGGCAATCAGGTCATTTCACCACCGGCAGGACTGACGGCAATTCACGCGCGTATCAGGGGAAGAGGGAGCAGCAGCGGCCACGAACGGATCGCAACCTCAATCTTGCCGGTGATGCGAGCAGTTTCGCTCATCGTGCCCGTAGGTGTTTCAAAGCTAAAGCCGGGAGTCGGCCGCGCCCCGTCACAGGGAGATATCTAGCGCCCGCGGGTTCCTATTCAGCTCTAGGAGCAATGCCACTTAGCCTAAGTTGATCTTGATTTTGGGGGTGTGTCGCTGCGGGGTGTTCTGGCTGGTAGCCGGCATGATCGCGGCTTATGGCAGACAATGGCGTGGTGACTGCGGGCGGCCGGCTGACGGACTGGGTCTCTCTCGGCGTGCTGGCCGCGTTCGTGCCGCGGGACGGGGTCGATGACGCGGTCGCGGCGGCCGGGAAGCAGGCAAGGCGGTCGGATGGCAAGCTCCCGCCGCACGTGATGGTCTATTTCGTGATGGCGCTGGCGCTGTTCGCCGACGATGACTATGAGGAGGTCGCGGCCCGGCTGACCGAGACGCTGATGGCGTGGGGCTGCTGGGATGATTCGTGGAGCGTGCCGACCTCTGGCGGGATCACCCAGGCCCGCCAGCGGCTGGGATATGAGCCCATGAAGAAGCTGTTCGCCGAGGTGGCGGTCCCTGTGGCGGAGGAGCTGACCACCGGAGCGTTCCTGGGGCCGTGGCGGCTCATGGCCATCGACGGGTTCGAGTGGGACGCCCCCGATACCAAAGAGAATGCCGCCGCGTCCGGGTTCGCCGGGACGGGGGCTGATGACCCGGACCGCCCGGCGTACCCGAAGGTGCGGGTGGTCACGGTCAGCGAGTGCGCCTCCCATGCGGTGATGGACGCGGCGATAGGCGGCGTCGCGGGCAAGGGCGCCGGGGAGCAGTCGCTGGCCCGCAAGCTGTACCGGCGGCTGGACGAGGACTGGCTGCTGATCGCCGACCGGAACTTCTTTAACTGGGCGGACTGGTGCACGGCCGCCGATTCGGGCGCGCAGTTGCTGTGGCGGGTCAAGGCCAGCCTGACGCTGCCGGTCCTGGACCTGCTGCCGGACGGATCGTATTCCTCGGTACTGGTGAACCCGAAGATCCGCGGTAAGGCCCGTCAGGCGCTCCTGGCGGCGGCCCGCGGCGGGCAGGACCTGGACGTAGACCAGGCCCGCTACGTGCGGGTGGTCGAATACGAGGTCCCCGACCGGGACGGCGACGGGAAAGGCGAGGTGATCGCCCTGGTCACCACGATCACCGGGATGGCAGCGGCGCCGGCGCCGCTGCTCGCGGAGGCATATCACCAGCGCTGGGAACATGAGACCGGGAATGCCCAGCTCAAGACGTCCCTGCGGGGCCCCGGGAAGGTGCTGCGGTCCAGGAGCCCGGACTTGGCCCGCCAGGAGATCTACGGCTACCTGCTCACCCACTACGCCCTGTCGGCCCTGATCTGCCGGGCCGCCACCGAAGCGGGCATCGACCCGGACCGGGTCAAGTTCAAGCGGACCGTCCGCATCGTCCGCCGCCGGGCCGCTGACCCGGCGGCCTTTCCCCCCTGAGCACCGGGAACGCATCCTTGCCACGGTCATGGCCGGCATCACCAGGAAAAGGCACCTGAACCCCAAGCGCCGGAACCGGACCTACCCGAGGGTCATTAAACGAGCCCGCCACAACTCCTACCGCGTGAAACGGCCCGGGGACCTCGGCACCCGCCACAGCAGCCCAGCCACGATCAAGCTGGTCAACCTGCACCTGCCCACACTCGCAGCATGATCAGCTACGTAAGTGATCAATTTAGGCTAAGCGGCATTGGCTCTAGGAGGGGAAATCAGTTATGCGCACGAAAAAGGTTCGTCTAATCTCCGCAGCTATGGCAGGAGGATTGGTCCTCACCGGAGTGACCGCCGCTGCCATCGCCAACACAAGCAATGCACCTACACGTCTAACTCTGGCTGCCGATAAGACATCATCCGCAGTGAACCTGGGCAACTGCCCTACCCTCGCAGAGGGAGATCACGGCGGTTGCGTGAACCAGCTGCAGACCGAACTGAACGCCGACGATGGCGCCAACCTGCCAGTGACTGGCACATTCGGTCCTGCAACCAAGGCGGCCGTCATAATCTTCCAGCAGGAGCATCACATTGTTCCAGCTGAGGGGATCGTCGGACCCCAGACTAAGGCGGCTCTCGACAACCCTGGCTCAAGCTCGGCCGCGCCCCCTCCGGGTCAACTGAACCCAGGCCAGCGGATCACCAGTGGCACGCAGATCGCGTCGCCTGACGGCAGGTTCGTCCTTCAGATGCAAAGCGACGGCAACCTGGTTATCCGGGCTCCGGGCAACATACCGCTCGGAGATACCCACACCGCAGGGCACGACGGCACCATTGCGGTGATGCAGGCGGACGGCAACTTCGTGCTCAGAGCCCCAGGCAACATTCCCGTCTGGTCCTCCGGCACCGATGGCCATCCGGGCACAGTCTTGCAGGTGCAAGACGATGGCGGTGTCGTGCTTTATGCGCCGGGCCATCAAGTTCTGCGTGTGATTTTCCCAGCCGTCCGCGACCCCCAAAATAACGGGCCCACCCCTACGGTACCCTCAGCAATGGCGCCCGCGCCGTCCGCGCCCGCGCCATCGGCGTTCGATCCACCTGGAGGGTGTACGGTCGGTGATGCATCAAAAGGCATCGTCAGTCGTCATCTGTACAAGGAATACCATCGCGAAATCTGCGAGGCCGCAATCAACGCGGGCATTGACCCAATTCTCCTGGCGATAACGATCCAGCACGAGGGATCGGGCCGTATGAAGTACCTGTCGAGTAGCGCAGGTAAAGACGCTGAGTTTTTCCAATGGACGTACGACCCGGGAAACTCAGTCGGCATCGGTCAAATGCAAGTGCCGGTTGCTGCAGGTCTCTTGAACAAGTACGCTGGTTCGCCCGGCATTGACTACTACACGAACAACGAATCGGAAATAGCGTATATCCTCACTCACGATACTCGACAAGCGATTCAGCTGGCAGCGTATTACCTGCGAGACCTTCGTGACACCTACGGTTTCGACGACCGTCAGGCGTACGTCGCCTACGCATTTGAGATGCCTGCCAGGTATGACGATCTAGTCGGAAATAACTTTCAGGGCCCTCAGGCCGTCGGAAGATGGAATAGCTGGAACAATCTTTTTGCCGAGATCTCGACCCATTCCGGCTACGATCTGACCCAGACCCCTAATGAGCTGCGTTTTGGATTGGACGATCCGTCGCTACCTTCTCTCTTCTAGGGTCAATGCCGCTTAGCCTAAATTGATCACTTACGTAGCTGATCATGCTGCGAGTGTGGGCAGGTGCAGGTTGACCAGCTTGATCGTGGCTGGGCTGCTGTGGCGGGTGCCGAGGTCCCCGGGCCGTTTCACGCGGTAGGAGTTGTGGCGGGCTCGTTTAATGACCCTCGGGTAGGTCCGGTTCCGGCGCTTGGGGTTCAGGTGCCTTTTCCTGGTGATGCCGGCCATGACCGTGGCAAGGATGCGTTCCCGGTGCTCAGGGGGGAAAGGCCGCCGGGTCAGCGGCCCGGCGGCGGACGATGCGGACGGTCCGCTTGAACTTGACCCGGTCCGGGTCGATGCCCGCTTCGGTGGCGGCCCGGCAGATCAGGGCCGACAGGGCGTAGTGGGTGAGCAGGTAGCCGTAGATCTCCTGGCGGGCCAAGTCCGGGCTCCTGGACCGCAGCACCTTCCCGGGGCCCCGCAGGGACGTCTTGAGCTGGGCATTCCCGGTCTCATGTTCGTCGGGTAGCGGCGGCGCGTTGCCGCGCCGCCGCCCCCTAAGAACCGGCCATGCGGACTTTCTCCGCAGCTCGGCTCAAGCAGGCCCTATGGCAAGGTGCTGGGCTTGCTGCCGCCGAGACGTCGGCGGCAGTGTGCGTGGATGAGGCGGTATGCGACTTGCTCGCCCGGCGTGCCGAGGTCCATCACGGCGGAGATCGCTTCCTTGCGGACCGCCTTCCGGATGACGGTATGCCACTGCTCCCACTCGCGCTCGTCGTGCGGCTCGTGGCTGGCGTAGAGCAGCAGCCCCCGGCAGAGAGGGCACCGGCCGTGCTGGCGGCGCAGCAGGTGCCAGGTCGCGGGACTAACCGGGGGCCGGTTGCGCGCGCGGCGCTTGGCCCAGTATTCGGCCAGGTCGGGGTCATCGGGGGATGCCCTTCCCGCGACCATCACGTGCCGGACGATTTTCGTCCAGGAGAACCGGCGGAGGTAGCGGCCGGTGTCCCGGCTGCCGAACAGCCACTTGTCGTTCCTGGACGGGTTGAACATGCCGAAGTACCGGGCAGCGACCCAGTGCCGTGACTTGTTCGGGTGGGTGTGCCTGGCCCATTTCCAGGCCAGACGCCACATATGGGCATCCAGCTTGCCGAAGGCGAGGCTGGACACCCCGGTCCGGTAATAGGCGGCCCATCCGGTTATGACCGGATTGAGACGGGCGATAACCGCGTCGGCGTTGGCCCCTCGCAGGGCTACTGCCTCGGCGGACAGCCTGTTCCGGATCTGCCGCATCGCGTCTTTGCTCGGCTTGGTCAGCAGCTTGCCGCCGAACCGGCGGATCTCGAACCCCAGGAAGTCCACCCCCTGGTCCAGGTGGGTGATCTTCGTCTTGTCCTGGTTGAAGGCCAGGCCGCGGGGTTCCAGCCATCCGGCGAGCCGTGCCTGAACCTGCTCGGCCTGCTGCCTGGAATGGCAGAGAGCGATCAGGTCGTCAGCGTAGCGGACCAGGAGCGGGCAGCCGGGGACTGCACTGCCGTTCCGGTAGTACCGGACCCCGGCGGCCTGTTCCATGCCGTGCAATGCCACGTTCATGAGCAACGGGCTGGCCACCCCGCCCTGTGGGGCGCCCTCACCGGTCGGGGAGAGGACTCCGTCCTCGATCACGCCCGCTTCCAGCCACTGGCGCACCAGGCCCCGTGCGGGGAAGGCGCCCAGCGACGCGAGGATGTGATCGTGGCTGAGCCGGTCGAACGCCGACTGGAGATCGGCGTCCAGCGCCCACACCCGCTTCGCGGACTTGCCGCTCGCGGTGGTGTGGATGGCCACGATCGCGTCGTGGCAGCCCCGGCCGGGCCGGAACCCGTAGGACTTCGGCTCGAACCGTGACTCCCACTCGGGTTCCAGCGCGTTCACCGCCAGGGCCTGAAGCGCCCGGTCGGCGATCACCGGTATCCCGAGGCCGCGACGGCGGCCGTTGCTCTTGGGCACATACACCCGCTTGACCGGCCGCGGCCTCCACGCGGACGTCCCGTGCTGAAGCCAGGCAGCCATGTCGGCCTTCTCCCAGCTGCCGAGCACGATGCGCCCGTCGACCCCGGCCGTCTTGCGGCCAGCGTTGACCTCCGTCACCCGCTCACCAGCGCGTTACTGCGGGAACGGAGCATCAGTTTCTGCAGGCTGCGGACCTTCTTCAGGTCCCCGGCCCGCGATGCCGCGAAGATCCGCTGCCGCAGCCGCCGTACGTTCTCCTCGGCCTGGCCCCAGTCCACCTGATCCCATTCCGGGAGGCCGTCCTCCGGTCCGTTCACCGGGACCGGCGCTGACGCTATCGAGTCAGTGGTGCCGTTCACGGTGTCCAGCTTGCCCTTCGGTTCCGGCGTTGCAGCCTGCTTTCCTCCGCAGGCCCACCAGACCCGCGTCAGCGCCCTTTCAGGCCGGGACATCAGTCCCTATCCGGCCGGTTATGCGGGAGCCGCCGGCGGAGGGCCAGCATCCGGTTCCCGGCTTCCCGGTGCCTTTCGGCCGCCGGCATTCGCTTCTCGGGTCATCCTGCGCCCGCTGGGGAGTTGTGCCTTCCTCACGTCCGGCCTACCGGCAGGCAGTGCCCGCCGGACCCCATCGGGGTTGTCACGTTCCGCTTGGCCGAGATGCGGCCGGGGTGGGTGCCGCCTGAACCCCGGGGACGGTGGTGCGCTCCCGACCGGTCGTTGGACCCCGGTCGGCACCTGCCGCCTTCCAGCGGCGGTCCCTTTTCTCCCGCCCGCGCATTCCGCCCGCGGGAGTCCACCTAACGAGGCGTCATCGGCGATTCACTCGCGTTCACCCGTCCGGCCTTCCCCAGCCTGTGACCCCCGGACGGAACGGGGGTCCTTGGGCATTTCCCCGGGCTCCGCACCCCGCGGTTACCCGCAGCGCACGCCAGGGCGGGGACGGTCCTTGCACACTGGACCGGGAACTACGTCACCGACATGAATCGGTCCTCCTTCTGCGAGTTCCACTCGCTCCAAGACTTCGTGTCGCACCCAGCGCTGGTGATATGCCTCCGCGAGCAGCGGCGCCGGCGCCGCTGCCATCCCGGTGATCGTGGTGACCAGGGCGATCACCTCGCCTTTCCCGTCGCCGTCCCGGTCGGGGACCTCGTATTCGACCACCCGCACGTAGCGGGCCTGGTCTACGTCCAGGTCCTGCCCGCCGCGGGCCGCCGCCAGGAGCGCCTGACGGGCCTTACCGCGGATCTTCGGGTTCACCAGTACCGAGGAATACGATCCGTCCGGCAGCAGGTCCAGGACCGGCAGCGTCAGGCTGGCCTTGACCCGCCACAGCAACTGCGCGCCCGAATCGGCGGCCGTGCACCAGTCCGCCCAGTTAAAGAAGTTCCGGTCCGCGATCAGCAGCCAGTCCTCGTCCAGCCGCCGGTACAGCTTGCGGGCCAGCGACTGCTCCCCGGCGCCCTTGCCCGCGACGCCGCCTATCGCCGCGTCCATCACCGCATGGGAGGCGCACTCGCTGACCGTGACCACCCGCACCTTCGGGTACGCCGGGCGGTCCGGGTCATCAGCCCCCGTCCCGGCGAACCCGAACGCGGCGGCATTCTCTTTGGTATCGGGGGCGTCCCACTCGAACCCGTCGATGGCCATGAGCCGCCACGGCCCCAGGAACGCTCCGGTGGTCAGCTCCTCCGCCACAGGGACCGCCACCTCGGCGAACAGCTTCTTCATGGGCTCATATCCCAGCCGCTGGCGGGCCTGGGTGATCCCGCCAGAGGTCGGCACGCTCCACGAATCATCCCAGCAGCCCCACGCCATCAGCGTCTCGGTCAGCCGGGCCGCGACCTCCTCATAGTCATCGTCGGCGAACAGCGCCAGCGCCATCACGAAATAGACCATCACGTGCGGCGGGAGCTTGCCATCCGACCGCCTTGCCTGCTTCCCGGCCGCCGCGACCGCGTCATCGACCCCGTCCCGCGGCACGAACGCGGCCAGCACGCCGAGAGAGACCCAGTCCGTCAGCCGGCCGCCCGCAGTCACCACGCCATTGTCTGCCATAAGCCGCGATCATGCCGGCTACCAGCCAGAACACCCCGCAGCGACACACCCCCAAAATCAAGATCAACTTAGGCTAAGTGGCATTGCTTCTAGCGTCCCGGCATGTGTCCGTAAGTGGATCGCCCACCGGATGTGACCTTCATCGTTAGATGACGTGGAACCTTCGGCGCTATTTGGCCGGTCGGCTTGATGCACGACTGCGGTCGTTATCAGATGCGGGCGGGTGGGTCCGCTGCGATTTGTTGGGGCCGGGTAGCGAGGCGGCGTTGCAGGCCGATGTGCCGGAACTGGTAGACCGCGCCTGCTTGTCTCAATACTCCTCACTGATGAGCGTCGGCGAGAAAGCTCATCAGCGACCACGGCAGGTCGTGGTGAGACGCTAGCCACCATGTAGTAAGCATGAAGGATGGCCAGGCCGTTTGGCTCATACTTAGAGACCGCGCGGATTGGCGTGATCTGGGGGGCTTCGGCGTGTCATGAGGTGAAACAGGCACAGGTTCCGTGATCATCGGAGTTCCTTACGCTCTGTGATCACGGGAGTCCCTGTGCCTGCCATCCCATCATGGCTGCTGGAACCGCTGTGGGACCAGTTCGCCGCGCTACTGCCCAACCGGCCCGTCTATGATCCCTCGCACCCGCTGGGCTGTCACCGGCCGCGGATCGGCGACCGGATCATCTTCGAAAAGATCATCCAGGTCCTGCGGTTCGGCTGCTCGTACGTGAGCATTGCCGACTGCACCTGCTCGGCCACCACGATCCGCGAGCGCCGCAACGAGTGGATCAAGGCCGGGATCTTCGGCAAGCTCAAGCAGATCGCGCTGGATTCCTATGACCGCATCGTCGGCCTGCTCCTGCAGGAACTGGCCATCGACGGGTGCATCACCAAGGCGCCCGGCGGCGGCGAATGCGCGGGTCCCAGCCCGGTCGACCGCCGCAAGCTCGGCATGAAGCGGTCGCTCATGGCCGAAGGATACGGCATCCCCCTGGACCGGGTGCTCGCCCCGGCGAACCGGCACGACTCCCCGCTGCTGGCCGCCACGCTGGACAAACTCGATGACCTCGGCCCGCTGCCCGACGATATCCGGGTGCACCTGGATGCCGGCTATGACTCGCAGAAGACCCGCGACGAGCTCGCCGCCCGCGGCATGACCGGCGAAATCGCCCATAAGGGCGATAAGGCCCCGATCCAGGCCGGGCAGCGCTGGCACGTCGAGCGGACGAACGCCTGGCACAACGCATTCAACCGGCTGCAGCGCTGCTACGAACGACACGAGGAAGTCATCGACGCGTTCTTCGACCTCGCCGACACGATCATCACCGTCCGTAGCCTTATCCGCCAGGCCTGGACCCTGTACCGATGGGACGGCCGGCCGGCGCGACGACCGTGATCGTCCGCCTATCCGCGCGACCTCTTATCCCGAGCCCCAATGACGTTTTCCCAACGACTTTCACTTGATTATCTTGTGCTCGAATAGCACCAGGACGAGCGCGGCGCGGGCGATGAGGCCGATTCTGCCCGGGCTGGCAGTGACATGCTGGAGCGTTTTCCAGCGCTGGGTCAATAGCGCGAAGCCGCGCTCGCCCAGGCAGCGTACCGAGCGCAGCAGCGCGTTGCGGGCCCGGGTATCAATGTCCAGCTCTTTGACCCCGGCGGGCTTCTTCACCGGGACGTGGACGCCGTGACCTGCGCCTTCATAACCCGGATCGGCCAGCACCGGCATGGCGTCCAGGAACGGCCGCAGCACGCCCAGGACATTCTCCCGGGCGGCGGCCAGATCATGCACATTGCCCGGAAGCACATCGGAGACCCACAGCGGGATCCCGCACGGATAGAACAGCGCCTGGATGTTCCCGCCGAAATCGTGCGTCTTCCCCGCGTACCACAAATCGATGACCTTGCCCTTGCGGCTGAGGGTTTTCTCCCGGCACCGGTCGGTGTCCACGACCTTGCCGTCCAGGATCAGGTACGGCACCCCTTCGGCCAGGGCGCGCTCCAGTTGCTCCTGCAGTCCCGGCGCGCGGGCCGCCAGCACCTCGATGACTTCGTCCAGGTACCGGTACGCCGTGGACTGCGGCAGCCCGAAGCCCCGGCCAAGCCGCGGGATATCGCCCTTATCCCGGAACCACGCCAGGGCGAACAGCGCCTGCCGGTAACAGCCCAGCCTGCGGGTTCCCCTCCGCGTCCCGATCTGGCGGCGGTGCGCGGCCAGCAGTCCGGAAACGAACCAGATCAGGTCCCTGGGCACGTCGAGCATGACACGATAGGAGACCACGCGGAGCCTCTCCCCGGTAGCGGGTGATCTTCAGCGAGACTTCTTCTACCGGGGGCTCCGCGTCTTCCCGGCGATCCCCGTGTATGTCCGCGTGTCTGCCCGGACGTCCTGCTACGTCACGTTTGCCAGACTCGTCCTTGCTGGGAAAACCTCAATATGAGCCCGAATATGAGCCCGAACAGGTACCCGACCGCGAGCCCGAACATGAGCCCGGGCAAGAGCCCGGCCCCCACCCCGGACACGAACCCGGCCGCAAGCCCAAGTAGGAGCGCCACCTCCTGATCACGCGCAAGCACCGTCCCGGGACTCGTTACTTCTGCAAGATCTCCTGGCACGCCCGCAAGCCCGAACCCGATCGCGGCCGGGAGCCCGAACGCCACCCCAGTCACGAGGCCTACCCAGAGCCCGGCCCAGAGCCCGGCCACGAGGTCGGCCACGAACCCGGCCATGAGCCCAACCGGCACCCCGACCCAGAGCCCGGCCACGAGCCCTCCAATGCTCATTCGCATACCACGCGCGGGTGCTTTAGCACTGCCGAACCCACCCACGACCATGGCCCGGGCCGAGGCCCCGACCCCAAGCCCGACTACGAGCGTGGCCCAGAGCCAGAGCCCGGCCTTGAGCCCGGGGCGGTTCACACGGCCACCCCGAACACGAACCCGGCCGCGAGCCCCACGAGCCTGGAGGCCCTGCGTGGTGCGGCATCCTGTAGCTGCCACCAGGCGAGGTCAGGACTGCCGATCGTGCGCTCGAGGTGGCAGGCGAGAAACACCAGCCACCTCTCCGCGTCCTGCGCCTTCCAACGGCCAGGTGGATCATTCCGGTAAGCGGCAGGAATAAATGCGTCGAACAGCAGAGATTCCACCGCCGACCGGTCAGTCAAGGCAGGGCTGCACAATTCCGTGGGATCACGCAATGCGCTGACTGGCTCATTAGGGCGGGGGTTGTAGATGACCCGGGCCAGCGCGGCCATCAGCGGTGTGGCCAGGGCCTGCCGCGCAGGCGATTCGGTGCCGAGGATGTCCAGGAAATCCCAGCGGCCCTGGGCAGCAGGGCCGGCGTCCCTACGCAGGTAGTCGGCTACTTCGCCGAAGTCCAAGGTGCTCAACTGGACTGCTGCAGCCCGCAGGACGGCCCCTTGGCCGTCCTGCGGGCTGAGCGCGGCCTGGTACTGCTCCGTGCGGCAGGTGACCACCACATGTTCGCCGGGCCTGAGCTCTTCATTGATCCGGGTGACCGCTTTCGGCCGGGCTGACTCGGGGATCTCATCCAGCCCATCCAAGATCGGCAGGATCAGCCCGGCAGCCAGCAGCGCCTCGAAGCAGTTGTCCCCCGCAGACCCGGGAGGCGGGGCCGAGGCCAGGTCAGGGTAGTCGGTGATGAGTGGCCCCTGGCCCAATGCTCCCGCGCTGGCGCTGACCACCCAGCGCCGCTGGCTGCCAGCCGCTTAAGCGCATCCAGGTCGCCCGCCAGGGGCGCATCAGCCGCGGCCCAAGTTACCGGCAGCGGATAGGGGTCGTTCAACCCGCGTGCTTCAGCTTCACGCTCCCACTGGGAGCGGAGCCGACTAGCGAGTCCGTCAGCTGTCTGTGCCAAACTTCGCGGAAGCGGGGCATCCTGAAGGGCTACCCAGCCCAGATACAGAGCTGGCGAGCCGAGGAGGAATGTGACCACCAGTCCGGGTACGCCGAGATGGTAGTGGAGGGTCAGCGCCAGCGCTGCTGCCGTAGTTCCGAACAGCAGAGCCAGCACCACCGCGCCTGGCCGACGCATGCGGCGGCGGTCCCTACCCTTCATTCCCGCAGGTTCCCACATTTCAATCCTGCGCGCACAGGGCGTATTCATCATGTCGGGCCAGGCTTGAGGACCTACGTCGGCAAGGGGTTGCGAGATAACCTTTGTTATCTGGCAAGATTGGCTGCGGCGGCATGCCCGGTAGGCGAACGCCATTTTCACCGCGTTGGCTACCGGCTTGGGCCGGGTGCGCAGATCATCCCCTTCGGCGGGCGACGCGAAGCCAACCGCTCACTGGCAGCACCAGTGAGCCAGGCACCCCACCTGTTTCCCTGACTTGGAAGGAGGCGTGATGGCCTCGCCGGACACCCGCATCGTGATCATCGGAGCAGGGGTCGGCGGACTCACGCTGGCGCTGTTGCTGCGGCGCCGTGGCGTCGCCGCCGACGTCCTCGAGCAGGCTCCCGAGCTGCGCGAGGCCGGCGCCGCTATCGCGCTTGCCTCGAACGCGACCCGGGTGCTGCAGCACCTTGGCCTGGGCGACGGCCTGGCGCGGCTATCGACGGAGCCCACGCAGCTCATCCACCGTGACGGCCGCGACGGCCACCAGATCGCGGCCCACCCAATGGGCGCCTGGTACCGGCGCACCTTCGGCGCACCTTTCTACGGGCTGCACCGGATCGCGTTGCAGCAGCTGCTCGCCACCGCGTGGGGGAACGAGCACCTCCATCTGGGCTGCCGGGCGGAAGCGCTGGAGGAACGCGACGACGGCATCCGGGTCCGCTGCGCATCGGGGGCCGTGTTCGACGCCGACCTGGTGGTGGGAGCTGACGGCGTGCACTCGCAGGTGCGCCGCTGGATCGACGGCGCGGCCGAGCCGGCATACTCCGCGACCTCGGGATTCCGTGGCCTGGTCCCGGCCGGGCGGCTGCCCAGCCTGCCCGACCCGGGCGCGCTGCAGTTCTGGCTGGGGCCCGGCGCGCACCTGCTCCACTACCCGATCGCGGGCGGCCGTGTGATCAACTTCCTCGCGGTCGTCGAGGGACCCGCGCAGTGGACGGCGCCAGCCTGGATGCAGGCTGCGGAGCCCGGTGCCCACCTGCAGGCGTTCGCCCGATGGCACCCGGCGGTGACCGAGATGATCGAGGCCGTGCCGCAGTCGCCGCGCTGGGGACTGTTCGCCCTGCCGCCGCCGCGGCACTGGAGCCGCGGGCCGGTCGTGCTGCTGGGCGACGCCGCCCATGCAATGCTCCCGCACCAGGGGCAAGGAGCAAACCAGACGATCGAGGACGCCGCCGTCCTCGACGCTGAGCTGGACGGCGGCGCCGACATCCTGGCGGCGTTGCGCCGTTACGAAGACCGGCGCCGGGTGCGTACCCGGCAGGTGCAGGCCGCGTCGTGGGCTACATCAGCTGCTCTGCACCTGCCGGACGGGCCTGCCGCGCAGCTCCGCGACAGCTACCTGGCTCAGCTGCCCGAACGCCTGGCCTGGATCCACGGCCACGATGTGCTCGCCCAGGCCGCAGCATGAGCCCAAGCCGCGCATGCCACTGGAATCATCATCAGCGGTCACTCACGGCCGGTGAGCGCGCCATCGACGTGAACGTCGTGTACGAGCAGCCCGATCTCTGTGCGGCCGCGATGATCCCCTGGCCCCCCGTGCCGCGCTGCGCGAGTCCCCCAGGCCAGGCATCGAGCCGTTCCGCATCGAGGTCCTCGCTAGCCCACAGACAACAGCTTGCCGGGCCCGCGCGTGAGGACACCCGAGCATACGCCGCGCGGCTGGCTGTCGAGAGCGTAGATGTGATACACATCGGATACGCCGGCACCATGCACGCATTCCTGAACTTCTGCGGCGGGCTGTCCCGCGGACCGACCAGAACGACCCGATCGGCCCGCCTTAAGCGATCATGCTGAACAGCCATCAGGCCACGCCGAACGAAAGCGGTTACTCGCGCGCCGCATGTCGGCCCCGCCGCCACCTTCCGTGACGGCAGCCAGAGTGCCGCCAGTGCCGGACGGAGCCGCCACGGTGAGTATCCCGACGCCCAGGGTGAGCGTGGCGGAGACGCTCATTCGCGAGGCATGCCAGCAACCGCGGTTCACCCAGAGTGAGGTCCGGCACTCAGGGCGAATGAACGCATAACAACCAGCGCCGATGGCCGGATTACACGTATCTGGTCGCTACCCGCGGAGAGGGCCGCCGGTCAGGTGAGCGCCGAGGCGACTTCGCCCGGGGCGTCAGCTCGTGCGCAGGAACGCACCGATGGCGGCGATGGAATCGTCGTGCGTGATGATCGTGTAGTGATTCGCGTCGATCTCCGCCACGCGCGCCGATGGCACCGCCGCCGCGAACCGCTCCGCCTCCGCGGCGGGCAGGATGAACCCGAACCCCGGCAAGATCTCCTGCCGGGCGCGCAGCACCAGCGCCGGCATGGTGACCGCGTTCCACAGCGCGTGGATCGGCGCCTCCGGGCCCGGCCAGTACATCGCGTCGCCGTACCCGAGGTCCTCCAGCACCGCGCCCCGGTCGGTGCTCGCCGCCACGCCGCCGCTGACGTCGCGCAGTTCGTAGCCGAAGTAGCGATCCCAGTACTCATCCCACTCCGGAACGATGCCGATCTGCTTTACTAGCGCGATGGCCGCCTGCGCCGACGGGTACACCGTGCCGAGCCGGCTCACCGAGGCGACCACGGGCACCCCCGCCCGCTCCTCAGGACTGCCCGCCAGATCGACCAGCACGAGCCGCCCGACCCGCGACGGCTCGAGCTGCGCGCAGGTCATGGCGATGGCCGCGCCGCTGGACTGGCCGATGACCGCGAACGACGGCGCCCCGACGGCGTCCGCGACGCCGAGCACGTCGCGCGCGTGGTTGCGCCAGCCGTAGGTGCCCGCGCCGGTCACCTCGCTGCGGCCGCGGCCGCGCAGGTCGATCGCCACCAGCTGCAGTGTCTCACCGGCGAGCCGTTCGGCGAGGCGGTCGAAGCCGCACAGGTTCGCCGACAGGCCGGGCACGCACACCACCGCCGGCGCCTCCGCGGCGCCCCAGCGCCGCACCCGGAGCCTTCCGGACGCAAGCGGGATGTCGGCGTCCTCGTATCCCACGGCCTGCTGCGTCACGTCGGCACTCTCCTCTGCGCGTCGGCCCATCCGAAGGATAGCCCGGCGATGAGTGCTCAGCGTCGGCCCCGGCGGCTGGCGGCGACGGCCGGACGCGGAGCAGCCCGGCTGGCTGGTGAGGTTCCCAATGCCACCGGTTGCCCGTCAGCTCAGCGCGCGGCCGCCGAGAATGCGGACACTGCCATCGCTCTCCGACCCGGTGGCGTCGAGCCGGAGCCGCCTCCCCCAATGTATCCCGCTCTCCTCATAGCCAGTGACCTGCTGGCTGGCCTGCATGCCCTGGGATCAAAGCACTTCGGATAGGCACCGTAGCCTCCCCCACTTTGTCCCGCTCTCCGGATCCTGCACGAATCCTCGTCACAGGCCAATTCGAGGTCGATCGGCCGACGGGGTCCACCTGAACTTCCATGCCGCGAGGGCTAGTCCGGCGGCTCCCCACAGGGCCAGGATGCCGAGGTGCTCAAGGGCGAGCCCGCTGCCCGTGACGTTCGGGTTGAACGCGGTGAGCATCGCCTGGTAGAAGTGCCGGACCGGGAAGACATTCGCCACCGCTCTTAGCCCTGCGGGTGCGCTGTCCAGGTTGAAGAAGTTCCCTGACAGGAAGAACAAGACCAGGGTGATGGCTGGGACAAGGGCGGTGGCGGTGGTGGCCTTGCGGACCATGACCGTGACGGCGAATGCCAGCGCGCAGCACGCGAACGCCCCGACCAGCACCGTCAGCACGGCGGCCAGAACATGGGCGCTGGGCAGGGGCACCCCGTAGAAGACCCGGCCGAGCGCGGCCACCAGCACGGCCAGCAGCGCCGACGCCGATCGCGCAGCGTCCGTTTCCACAGGTTCGAGGCGAAGGTGTTGATGTCGATGGCCACCTCGCCCCTCTTCCCGTCGCGCGTGACGGTGACCCTCTCCCCGATCCACTCCCCGCGCCGGTGACGCACGGCCCGGACGAACTCCAGGGCGTCGAGCACCGAGCGATCCTCGCTGGCCGCCTCCAGCCCGATGGAATCGACCAGGGTGAACAGCGTTGGCCGGTGCGACTTGTAGTACGCCTCGAGCAGCGGCAGGTAGTTATTGCCGTGGTAGGCGGCCACCGCCTGGTGCGCGGCCGCGAGGCGGTCCAGGCCGCCGGCGCCGTCCAGTGCCCCCAGCACCCCCCGGCCGGTCCGGGCGGCCAGATCGTCGTTGTCGCCGGACTGCGTCCGCGTGCCGCCGGCCGGTGCACCCGCACCTCCGGTGGCGTCCGTCGCATCGGCCGCCGCGTCGCAGTCCGCACCCGCCGTCCCCTCCGCCTCTTCCTCCGCCGGCGCGCTCGCCTGCCGCGCGGCGGCCAGCACGTCGCCGAACACCTCCAGCAGCCGCTCGGACTCGGCCCGGTGCTCCTCGCGCAACTCCTCCAGCCGGTCGCGGCCCTTGCGGTGGATGACGGCCATCCGCTTGCAGAACATCTCCGTCACCTCGTCCCGGGCCGCGGTGCGCAGCACGTGGATCAAGGACGCCAGCAAGGTCAACTGCTTCGCCTCGTTGATCCTGACGAAGTCCTCCACGCCGGTGACCCGCGCCTCCCCGGCGAAGTGCCCGATCTTTCCCGGCGCGATCCCCTCCAGCCACACCTCGGTGGGACCGAGCGCGTCGAGCTCGGCAAGGTGGGCCAGGCGCGCCTTGAACTTCCCGAGACTCGCCGCCCTCGCCGGATCCTTGAGCCGGTCGAAGCCGCTGCGCCGGGTGGCCGGCTCCACCACCAGCAGCCGGGCCAGCCCCGGCCGGTACCCCGCCCCGATCCGCGACGCGGCCACGGCGAACAAGCCCATGTTGACCCGGGTGCGGATGGTCCTGGCCGCCAGGTCCAGCGTGGTGTAGCCCGGCAGCTCGCAGCCCTTGCTGACCAGCACGTCCAGCGCCACGTTGATCAGGTCGGCCGGGTTGTCCTTGGTCGCCGCCGCCTCCCGGATCGCCTCCTCAGCCAGCCCCCGGGCCTGCGCGGGGTTGTATTTCACGCCCCGCCGCCTGCGTATCAGGTCACGGTGCCGCTTCGCTGTGCGCGCCGCATCCACCTGCGGCAATACGCCGCCCGGGAGCCCGAGCGCTTCCCGCACGTGCCCGACGACGATCTCGGGGACCTCATCCAGCTTCGGGAAGTAGCCCAGGCGCTGGTAGCTCTTGAGCCACACCGCCAATGCCAGCAGGTGCGGATCGGTCGCGGTATTGTCCCGGGCCCAGGCGATCTCCTCGTCCGAAGGCGTGAACGAGCCGGCCAGCTCACGCGAGGTGATCATCCCGCTTAAAGGTCGGGTAGGCGGTGCGATCGATTGACGTCACACACTCAGCCTGTCCTGCGTGCAGTGTTCAGCAAAGCGGACATGCTAGCGGTGTTCATGGCGTGGTTCTTACCAGCACCCGAACCTGGACCACATCTTGTTCAAGCTGCGCCGCGACCCCCGCGTCACCCCGGGGGCGCGCCTGCGGCGCTGGTCGACGGCGACTCGGATATCCTCCGGGTGAACGCGGCGGGCGTGCTGGCCAAGACCGGCGCCGGGGACTTCACCGAACTTCGAACCGGGCAAGCGGACCGGGCGGCCTCAATGGCCGCCCAGCTCATCGAGGCCCGCGACGCCGTGCGGGCTGCCCGCCAGGCCGGGCAGCCCGCCCTTGATGCCGGCGTCCTGGAAGACCTGCTCACCCGCTACCGGGCGCTTGCCGCGAACGGCTCAGCCGCGGACGGCTCAGCCGCGAACATTTACCGGCGTGAGGTTGCCAGGCAGCGATCAGGGCGAGATATACGACCACCGATAATTCCTGCCCGGTTCTTCCTCGTATCCCGTGTCAGCTGGGTGCCTTGCTCGTGGGTAGGGTCGTGCTCGGCGTCTCAACGATGTCGTAAGTGAGCACGTAGTGGGCCCCAGAGGTCGAGAAGTCGAGTGGCGACCCCGGCCGGTCGACCCGGACGAGCTGCGCTGGGCCGATGTCCTTGGCCCTGTCTTTGTTCATTTCTTGCACCTTCACCTCGGCGACCTCGCCGAAGCGAACGGAGACGTCCATGGTCAGCGCCGGATCACCCTTCTTCATCTTCCTGGGTCCCCACACAGGGTCGCCGTTGACCGTGATCCGCGTCTCGTCCTGCCCGATCACATCCTGTTGCCTCTTGCACTCCAGCTTGGAGATATGCAGTTCTGGCATGGTTTTCTCCTCCGTCTCTCTGAACCACTCTCATGTGTCTGGGCCCCGATAGGTTTGTCGTCACGGTCGTCTCGCCGGACAGAGACAACGTGGCCCATCCCGGCTCATACCAGTGGTGTCATGACTTTCTCCCTCGTCTCGGGCCCGCGACTTGGATGCCGCGGCTTGGCATGGGCAGAGGTGGCAGCATGCATCGCTGATGCAGCGGCCACGCCCCGCTGCTGCGGTACGGTGAGAGACTCGATCGGCCCGTTGAACCAGTGGCCGCGTGGGCACCTGATCTTGGCGCTGTCCAGCGGCCCGTCGGTGGATCCGATGGTGTAGCGCGCTTCCATCTCGGCCGGAAGCCCGCATCGTGTAGCACCGTCTTTGTCCAGGTACGCCGGGCAGTCGAGGAATATCGCCTGGGCTTTCATTACGTTCTCCTTCGGGGTGCGCTGGTACGTGTCACAGTGCGTTCGCAGATGCGTGCTTACTGTAATCCCGTCGATGCGGCCGGCCCAGATCAGCCGCACAGGCAGTAGTACGACACCGCCGGCGATCAGCGTCAGCTCCGGGGAGGTTGTCGCTGCCGGTGGCATAGGACCAGGCGGTGGCGAGCATCGTCAGCGCGATAACGGCCGTGTAGCCGGGGCGCTGGGCGGCTGCGGCGAACGCGGGCATTCCGGCACCGATCAGCGCGAACGCGATCGCACCGATGGTGCCGGCCACCACCTGGCCAAGATGAGGAAGAAGATCGTGTCGAGCCGGCCGAGCGACACGTCTGAGCTTCCTCCGCTCGGCGGCTTCCAGGACGCTGGTCACTACCCGCCTCCGGCGCCAATACCCGGACCGAAACCCGGACTGCCCGCGGTGCGGCTGGGAGGGGACCGGCGGCCGGGCCGGCCGGACCCGGCTGCAAAGGAACGGAACCGGGACCACCGCGGCGTGGGCCCGCGGCGGCCTTCGATGATGGCGGCCGCCGCGGCCACCGCCTGATCGATCTCGTCCAGGGTGTTGTAGAGGTAGAAGCTCAGGCGGCAGCTTCCGGCCGGGGTCAGGTCGAGCGCGTGATGGGCGAGCGTGGCGCAGTGGCAGCCCGCGCGTGATTCCACCCCGGCCCGGTTCAGGCCCTCGGCCACGGCCACCGGGTCGCGCCCGGCGGCGTTGAACGCGACCAGCGAGGTGCGGCGCGCCGGATCGCGGGGCCCGTAGATCGTGACCCCGGGGATGGCGCCGAGCCTGTCCAGCGCCCGGGCGGTCAGCTGCCGGTTCCACGCCGAGATGCGGCCCATGGCGTTCTCGACGGCGGCGCGTTCGATGGGCTTGCCGGTCCCGAAGTAGGCGGGGCGTTGCGGCGAGAGCGCCAGGTCCAGCAGGATGCGCAGCGCCTGGGCGGAGACGATCGCGCCCAAGATGTTGGGCGTTCCGGCGGCGTACTTCCAGGGCGGGCAGGTGTAGGCGACCCGGTCCGGGAACACGCGCCCTTCGGCGATCATGTCCCCGCCGTACAGGAACGGCAGCGACGACGCCAGCAGGTGCTCCTTGGCGTACAGCACACCCACGCCGAACGGTGCCAGCAGCTTGTGAAAGGAAAACGCCAGGTAGTCCACGTCCAGCGCCTGCACGTCGATGAACGACCCCGGCACCAGCTGGGCGGCGTCGACCAGCAGGTACGAGCGCCGCTCGCCGCCTGGCTGCCGGTACCCGCTGCCGCCGGCCAGCGCGCGGACCGCCGGGAGCGGGATGCGGGTGCCGAGGAAGTTCGACGCGCCGGTGCAGCAGACGAGCTTGGTGCGCGCGTCGATCAGCGACGCCAGGTGATCAAGGTCGAGCTCGCCGGTGCCCGGGTCGAAGCGCGCCAGGCGGTATTCCACCCGCCGCCCCAGCCGGGGCAGGATCTCCCGGCACATCGCATACCACGGGACGTAGTTGGAGTTGTGCTCCATCATCGTGGTCACCACGTTGTCGCCGTCGCGGAACTCGGTCAGCAGCGAGTACATGACCGCGTTGATGGCCTCGGTGGTGTTCCGGTACAGCGCGACAGTGGCCCGGCCCGGTGCGCCCAGGAATCGCGCGATCGTATCGTAGGACTCCTCGAACATCGCGGTCATCGCGCGGGAGGCGCCGGACTGCCCGCGGTGGACGTTCTCGTATCCGGCGGCGAGCGACCGGTAGAGCTCGAGCAGCTCATCCGGCGGCTGGGTGCTCGCCGCATTATTCGTCACCACGCGGCCAAGCCCGGGAAACACGAAATGCTTGCGGATCGCCGGGACATCCAGGGAGTCGGGATCGACGGCACGGGTCCCTTCCCGGGACCCTCCCGGGTGGCCGCCGGTCCGGCTCGCGAATGGGCGCAGGAGAGCGGTCATGGCTGCTCCTTGCGCTTCCAGGCGCCGATCAGCAGGGGCCACAGGACCGGGCGGGCGGCGCCGTCGGCGTGGCGGGCGGCCCGGGCCGGGTCCACCGGTAGCGGCGGCCGCTCCGCGGCGGCCTTGCCGGCGCCGTGGTCATCGGCCGTGAGGGTGATGTCGTCCCGTTGCATCGGCATGGTTGCCTCCTCTAGTCGTCGATGGCGGCGAGTAGTTCCGGCCGGCTCGGTCCGGGCAGCGGGTAGCGCGGGGCGCCGACGCCGAGCCGCATCACCCGCTCGGCCATGCCCGGCTGGGCGAACACCTCGCTGGCCGTGGTGAGCAGCATCGCGACCGACAGGTACTCGCGGGCCAGGTCCTGATCGGCCAGGCCGGCCGCGAACAGGGCCTTGCCGGCCGCCCAGCTGGGGTCGTCGATCTCGTCGGGTGTGCCGGCGGCGTCGGCGGCGATCTCGGCCAGCCGGCTGCGGTCGAGCCACAGCGTCATCCGGTACAGCGGCTCCACCACCGCGGCGGTCGCCTCGTCGAAGCGCCGGACCAGCTTCTCCGGGTCGCCGGCAATGTCGCCGGGGCCGACGTCGCGCAGCACGTCCCGCAGAGTGCAGGCGTGCAGCAGGCCGATCGAGGCGCCCCGCCCCAGCGACGGGTTGGTGCAGGCCCAGGCGTCGCCGACGGTCACGACACCGGTGGCGACCGGGACCCCGCCGGCCACCAGGCGGCGGTGGCGGTCCTCCAGGCCGGCCATCACGTCGACGCCGGTGATCGGCTCGCCGTCCCGCCAGGGCGCCGCCAGCGGGTAGCGGGCCAGCGCGGCGTCCCAGCGGTCAGGCTCGCGCAGCGCGCGCAGCTGCCGGTCCCGGCTGGCGGTGGTGAAGGTCACGCTCCAGGTGCCGTTGTCCCCGGGCAGCGTCAGGACCGACACCGAGTCGTAGTGCTGGAGCATGTTCGTCTCGGCCCGGGGCAGCTCACCGGTCCGCGTCCGGAAGTGCCGGCCGTAGTAGACGAAGCCGCAGTCCTCGCGCTCCTCGGCCGGCCGCGGGGCGCCGATGGCCGCCAGCCACGACGGCAGCGGCGAGCGCCGACCGCAGCAGTCGACCACCAGGTCGGCGCGCAGTGCCCGGCCGCCGGCCGCCAGCACGCCCCTGATCCGGGCGGCCGCCCGCGCTGGCGGGTCGGCGAGCAGGCCGGTCACGGTTACGCCGCGCCGGATGGTGACGCCGGGCGTGCGGCTGGCCACGGCGGCCACCGCCGCCTCCAGCACCGGGCGGCGGGCGGTGACGGTCTCGAAGCGCTCGTCCCCGTCGCGCAGCGGGCCGCGCCGCGGCTCCGGGAGCATGGCCAGGGTATTGAGCCGCAGGCCGCCCGCGGCCAGCAGCTCGTCGAGGACTTCCGGCAGCTCCTGCTCCATCTGGACCCGCCAGCGCGGCAGCATGACGTGCGGCAGGCGGAACTGGTTGACCCCGCGGCGCTCCCACGCCTCCCACGCCTGCGCCGCCCCCGGCGGCCCTGCCTGCGGGGGCGGGGCCGGGTCGCGCTCCAGGACCGTCACCTGATGACCGTCGCGAGCCAGCAGCATGGCCGTGGACAGGCCGCACAGGCCCGCGCCCAGCACGAGTATCTCCGCCATCGTGCACCTCCGGGTGTCGACTTTGATACCCGGCAGCATCAGCCCGCGCGGTGCTCAGTCTCCAGGCCAGATGGTGCTCAATCGCTGCTCAATGCACCCCGGGTCGGCAGCCGCACCTCGCCGATCTCCACCGCCCACAGCAGGTCGGTGACCTGCTCGAGCGCCTTGGCCAGGTGGCGCCGGTAGGTGCTGAAGGGCAGGCCGAGCACCTCGGCGGCGGCCTCCTGGGTGGCGGCGGCGCGGACGAAGGTGCGCCGCAGCACGGCCCCCAGCAGGTCGCCCTTGGGCTGGTCGCCGAGGCAGCCGATGGCGTCCTCGATGGTCGCGCCCAGCCGCTCGGCGCTCGCGCCGCCGGGCGCCGAAGCCAGCGACGAGCCCATCAGCGGGCTGGCGGCCAGCCGGTCGGGCCGGCGCAGATCCTGCAGCGCGGACCTGACCGCGGCGGCGAAGCGCGCCCGGTCCAGCGGCGGGGGCCGCAGCAGGGACGCCGGCGGCGGCCCGGTGCCGCCCGAGTGCTCCCGCTCGTTCATCAGGTCGAGCCAGCTGCCGACCGGCAAGCGCCGCCAGTCGTTGCCGTAGACGACGTGCGCCCGGCCGTCGAACTCGACCTCCAGCTGCCGGGTGAACGCCAGGTAGTCGAAATACGGCCCCCAGAAGGCATCGTCGACCGCCATCACGAACGACCACGCCAGCGGGCGCGACAGCCACTCCAGCAGCGACGACACCGTGCCGGCCAGCACCGCGTACGGGTCGCGGTACCCGCGTCGGCCGGCCAGGAAGCGCGCGACGTCGATCTGCTCGCCCGGGCGCGCCGGCCCGTGCCGCGTCGCATGGTCCAGCACCGCCCGGATGACCGGATCGCGGTCCTCCAGCGGCGAGCCGGTCGGGTGCATGACGTGGAAGCAGAAGCCGGCCACGCCTTGGTTGTCCCGCACCACGCTGAGGAATTCCGGCTGCTCCGCGAACCACCGTTCGGCCAGCCGGGCGCTCTGCGGGCCGCCGAACTGCGCGATGAGCGACAGCGTCGGCTCGTGGTCCTCGCGGCGCGCGGGGACCACCGCGGCCGAGCCCTGCGCCCGCAGCGAGCTGATGACCCCGGTGACCGGGCTCCTGCGGTGCAGGTACAGAAGGTGCTGCGCCAGCATCTGCCGGTCGGGTCCGGCGGCCGAACGCAGGCCGGCCACCACGTGGTCGTGAATGACGCGGTGCAGCGCGCGGTACCGCTCGGGCCAGCGGCGCTCGAACTCGGCGTCCAGCACATCCCGGGCCAGGTCGTGCGGGAACAGCCCGTGCCGCCCGCAGGTGACGAACGGCCGCCGTTCCAGCCACGCCCACACCTCGCCCGCGTCGGCGCCCACCACCTGCCGGAGCAGGTCCTCGGTGGTCAGCCAGGCCGTGGCGCAGGCGGCAAGCCCGGTCATGTGCGCGTCCGCCGGCGCGCCCCGCAGCAGCGACTCCAGCAGTGCCGAGATCAGATCCGGGACCTCGGCGAGGGTGTCGGGCACCGTGCCGGTGGCGGCGGCGTCGGCCAGCAGCGCCATGGCCAGCGGGTGGCCGCGTCCCAGCCGCACCAGCTGCGGCCGGGCAGGCGGCGCCACCCCGGCGCGCTCGAGCAGCTCGCCGCTTTCCGCCTCGTCGAAGTGGTCGAGGCGGTGCACCCCGAGCACCGAGCGCCAGCCGGGATCGCTGCGCCACGGCGCGGCGGGGGCCTCGCGGCCGGCCAGCACGACCACGCAGTCGGCCGGCAACGCGGGCAGGAACGCCTGGCGCAGCCAGCCGTCGATGGGGCCGAGCTGCTCGTACCCGTCGACCAGCAGGACGGCACCGGCCAGCAGCGCGCCCAGCCGCTGGCCAATTCCGGGCGGCTGGCCGGTCCCGGGCGGCTGGCCGAGCGCGGCCGCCACGGCGCCCTCGAACCCCTCCGGCGACGGATCGACCTCACGGGCGTCGAGCAGCAGGACGGTCCGGCCCGCGGCCCGGGCCCGGGTGCGGAACTCCAGCAGCAGGGTGGTCTTGCCGATGCCTCCCGGGCCGTGCACCAGCAGCACCCGCCGCGGCGAGCGGCCCAGCAGGACGTCGTCGAAGCCGGCCAGCTCACGCCGGCGGCCCACGAACGTCCGGCGCCGCGCGTCGTCCAGCAGGTCGCCAAGACGCGTCGCCACCGGACCCCCTTCCCAGCACACCGCGATGCGGCGGGGACACCTGCGCCAGGGTCCCGACAGACCTATTGAATACCGGATAGGCCCCCCGGCAGAAGCTGCCCGCCGTGGTCTGCGGGCTCCTCAACGGCCCGCACCTGCGCTATATCATGCCGTGGCCGACTCCAGCCATCTGTCGGCTTACTCACGAACTGCTTGGTAGTTACGGAGGTAGAGGTGCAGGCCACAGCCCGCCGCGACCGGGTCGATCAAGGCTTGCAGCGGCGGGGGCGGGGCGCCGTGGACCAACGGGGGCAGGGCCCGTCGCGGGACCGGATCACTGTGTCGTTAGCACGAAGTTACGTGCTCAAGCAGATGCAAATGCCGACAGTGACCTGGGCAAACGATGGGTGAGGCCAGTCGGCGGTGGAGTGTCGGATGACCTCGCGGCCTCAACGTCGTTCGTCCTCGCGGGTCCGCGCTGGGCTAGGCACATGCTGAGCGCGCCGTCAGAAGATGGGCATACGCTCGCAGGGCTGGGCTCATACCGATCTTGACAAGACCATGATGGGAAATTCCCGGCGCGGCGAACGTTTCTTGTACAGGTTCCAGGCCGGGTACATGCGGCATGCTTGTTGCCAATAGAGATCGCGTTGCTGTCCGGTCACTTCACGGGCTATGACATCATTTGCCGACCCGGACAGCGTCACCTTTGCTCGCGGGTTGGCACGCAGGTTGTAGTACCAAGATGGGTTGTGTTCCTGGCCCCAGTTCGAGGCAATTACCACGAAGTCGTCGCCCTGGCGCAGGTACAGGACCGGCTGGGTCCGCTGCGCGCCGGTCTTGGCGCCGGTGGTGGTCAGGAGCAGGACCTGCAGGCCGGTGACGAGACCGGCGAATGTCATGGTGCGGCCGGTGACGCGCGAGACGAACCGGTCGATGGGGGGAAGGATCCGTGCGTACAGCCAGGAGACAGGCCGCCAGCCCGCCATTCGCCGCATCGCGCGAAAGAACACGTTGGCTTCAGCGTACGGAGAAATTCCGGTGGGGACTGTCATTTGATCATCTCCTGCCTCGGATTGCCCTATTGCCAAGCTGGCCACCATCCGTGCTATGGCCGGTCTGGACTTCTTGGGGTACCGGTAACAATCGAGCCATGAGCACCGCTACGGTGTCCAGTTTCCTGAACGGGCCCTGGTGTGCGCTATGTCCTCCCGGAGTCTGGATCCTCGGGGGCCGGCCAGCCCACTGTCCGCAGCTCACCGAGCGCCGCGGTCACGGTGTCCAGGTCGGCCTCGGCAACGAGCTGATGCATCCATGAGGGTGACAGCCCGATCGCCGCGGCCAGGGTACGGATCGAGATCCCCCCGGCACGGGGCGAGGCCAGCGCCCATGTCCGTTCCCGCTCAGCCTGGTCGGGTGAGCAATAGTCCTCGGGTTCGTCAGTGCGAGCCAGGATATCGAGCAGGCTGCGCTCCGGCAGCCGCCCGTGGATCGCGCCTTCCAGCGTGATCGCCGACGGACGCCGGTCGGCGCCCTTGCGCAGGGCGAGGCCGCGGTGCGCAGCACGTGGATCAAGGACGCCAGCAAGGTCAACTGCTTCGCCTCGTTGATCCTGACGAAGTCCTCCACGCCGGTGACCCGCGCCTCCCCGGCGAAGTGCCCGATCTTTCCCGGCGCGATCCCCTCCAGCCACACCTCGGTGGGACCGAGCGCGTCAAGCTCGGCAAGGTGGGCCAGGCGCGCCTTGAACTTCCCGAGACTCGCCGCCCTCGCCGGATCCTTGAGCCGGTCGAAGCCGCTGCGCCGGGTGGGCCCCTGACAGCATAGCCACCACGTTCGAGCACGTACGAACCGGCCCCGACCTGCCCACACAGCCGCTCAAGATCGCTTCACGGCCCCTTTCTCATGTATTCAGGTCCCACTTCAACCACTGCAGGCCCCGGTCGCCGGCGGGCTCACCGTCGATGACTTCACCGTCGATGAGCAGGCCGGGACGGTCACCTGCCCGGCCGGGCACACCGTCCGGCTCAGCCGGACCCGGATCGCCGCCTTCGGCATGGCCTGCCGGCACTGCCCGCTGCGCGCGCAGTGCACGACCTGCAAGACCGGCCGCAAGCTCGTCCTGCACCCCCGCGATGACCTGCTGCGCGCCGCCCGCGCGGGCTGGCCGCTGACAGCGGGCTGCGCGAGGACTACATGGCTCACCGGCCCAACGGGGAGCGGGCCGTCGCCCAGGTGGCTACCTTCCGGGGCCTCCGGCTCAAGCTCCGCTACCGCGGTGTAGCCAAGAACCACGCCTGGCTCAAGCGCCGCACCGCCGCGCTGAACCTGCGCAACCTGATCGGCAAGGGCCTGACCTGGCACGGCGGCGCCTGGGGGCTGGCCACCTGACCAGCACCTGGGACGGGCTCCGGCCGGCCGCCGGCGCACCAGGACAGGCCAGCCGCCAGGCGGCCCAGGCGACCGGGGCTCGCGACGCTGCCGCTCCGTGCCCCGCCCCGGAACCCCGCACGAGACAATCAACCCACGCCTTCGAACGCCGAGCCGATAAATAGGCGGTAAGCTGCGAGCTTTTTCAGCACGTTCCTAGCGCCGGATTTCCGGCCGTTGGTCCTCATGGGCCGGATCCCTGCACGAATCCTCGTCACAGGCCAATTCGAGGTCGATCGGCCAACGGGGTCCACCTGAACTTCCATGCCGCGAGGGCTAGTCCGGCGGCTCCCCACAGGGCCAGGATGCCGAGGTGCTCAAGGGCGAGCCCGCTGCCCGTGACGTTCGGGTTGAACGCGGTGAGCATCGCCTGGTAGAAGTGCCGGACCGGGAAGACATTCGCCACCGCTCTTAGCCCTGCGGGTCCGCTGTCCAGGTTGAAGAAGTTCCCTGACAGGAAGAACAAGACCAGGGTGATGGCTGGGACAAGGGCGGTGGCGGTGGTGGCCTTGCGGACCATGACCGTGACGGCGAATGCCAGCGCGCAGCACGCGAACGCCCCGACCAGCACCGTCAGCACGGCGGCCAGAACATGGGCGCTGGGCAGGGGCACCCCGTAGACGACCCGGCCGAGCGCGGCCACCAGCACGGCCAGCAGCGCCGATGTCAGGATCGAATTGATGAGGTAGCCGGACAGGAAGGTCCCGGTGGGCACCGGCGCGCTGCGCAGCCGCTTCAGGATGCCGGCCTCGCGGTCGTTGACCAGGGTCGTGGCCAGGAACTGGAACGCCGCGGATACCACCCCGATGACCATCACCGAGGCCACCAGGACGGTGGACTCCTTGAGGGTGCCCGGCTGCCCGGCCAGGTGCTCGTGATACTTGCCGAACACCGTGGCGAAGATGAACAGGTACAGCAGCGGCAGGCCGATGGTGAAGAACAGCGCTTGCGGGTTGCGCGTCATCACCTTCCTGACGTAGCCGGCTTCGTGCGTCACCATTGTCGCCGTGCTCATCGCTGCTCGCCCCCGGCCAGCTCCAGGTAGATGTCTTCCAGGGACGGGCGCCGGACCTCCAGGCCCGGCAGGTCCGCGCCACGGACGTGGCACCATTCCTCCAGGGCCCACAGGGCGCGGGTGGGCTCTGGGGTCCGGAGTGAGATCCAGCCGTCCTCGGCGCGGGCGGTGGCGCCGAGCAGCGCGGCCGGGTCCATGCCCGGCGGGCAGCGGAACCGGATCTCCGCCGGGGCGTCTTCCCGTCCGCCGAGGGTCTGGGGTGTGCCCTCGGCCACGATGACGCCAGCCGCGATGACCGCTACGCGATCCGCGAGCGCTTCCGCTTCGTCCATGTAATGGGTGGTCAAGAACACCGTCTTGCCGAGCGGCTTCAGGCTCTCGATCATGCCCCAGGCCTGGCGCCTGGCGGCCGGGTCGAACCCGGTGGTCGGCTCGTCCAGGAACAGCAGATCCGGGTCGCCCACCAGGGCGAGGGCAACGTCGAGCTTGCGCAGCTGCCCACCCGACAGTGAGCCGGCCCGGGCCTTCGCCTTGCCGCTCAGCCCGACCTGGTCGATGGTCTCGCCGACATCGCGCGGCCTGGGGTAATACCTCGCGTATCGCTGCACCAGTTCCCGGACGGTCAGTTCGGGGGGCATGTGGGAGGTCTGCAGGACGAGCCCGATCCGGGCCCGCCAGGGCAGCGTCGGATGGGCCGGATCGGCGCCCAGCACGCGGATGTCGCCCGCGTCCCGCCGGCGGTACCCCTCCAGCATCTCCACGGTCGTGGTCTTGCCCGCGCCGTTCGGGCCCAGGAACGCGAATACCTCACCGTGCTGCACGGCAAGGTCGATGCCCCGAACCGCCTCGACGTTCCCGTATCGCTTCCGTAGCCCGGTGACCGAGATCACCGCGGTGCCCGGGCCGGGGGTCACGCTTCCTGCTCGCGGCAGGGTAGGCACTGTTTTCATTGCTCCACCCCCAAGGGGAGGAGACACAACCCGCTCAATGCGGATGCCTCAGCGCTGACGCTTGCCCCGGCCCGGCCGCCCTTACAGTGCCAGGAGACCTCCCGGCAAGGGCCAAAGGACCCGCCGCCGTGGCGGGTGACCCGCTTGCCGGCGCCTCCCCCGCCTGGTGACGGCGGCACCCGCGGCCGCGCACAGCGCGTGGATGAACGCCCGGCGCTGCTGCTCGTCCGGGCACTAGGTGAATACCTCCTCGAACTGGTCGACGATCAGCACCAGCCGGGGCGCGGTCGGCGGCGCAGGGCCGCTATCTCCGGGTCGGCGAGGACCGCACGAAGCCAGGTCCTCTGATCGCGGGCACGCCTGGACCCGGTGGGTCGCCTGAGCGATCTGCAATCGTGACGGGCCGTCCCGGCTGGCACCCTGACCAGCACCGATGGCCGGATTACACGTATCTGGTCGCTACCCGTTGTTTCCTTGTGGGTCCGCTGTGAGACAGCAGGACGTCCAGCAAAGTGGACACTTGGGCGGTGTTCATGGCGTGGTTCTTACTGACACCCCGTTTCACAGGCCCTCACCTGTGAAACGGCGGGCGGCGGCCCGGTGCCCGCAAGGGCCGCCCTGCGGCGGGACGGCCGGGGGGCGCCGGAGCAGGCGTGAGGAGCCCGCAGGGTCTCCGCCAGGGCGCGGTACTCGTCGCGCTGCCCGTATGGAGACGGCCGGCGGCTAGCGGCCAGCGCGGGAGATGAGCCGTTACCTGCCGCCGGGCTTGCCGGGCGCGGACACGGTGGCGCCTGACCGGTCCGGGGTGCCCCCGGCGGGGCGGGCGTCGATCGCGCGGTGCCTGCGCGCGAGGATCCGGAGCTGGATGATCCGGGCGGTCCCGGGGATGACCACGAGCAGGATGCCGAGCACCGCGGCGAACAGCAGCGTCACGCCCAGCGGCAGGTGGCCGTGGGCGCCGAGGTAGCTGATCTGCACCTTGCGGCTGTTCTGCAGGATGAAGATCAGCAGCAGCACGAGTATCACGGCGAACGAGGCCGCGGCGAACCACACCGCGCCCATCCGCGTGCGCCTCACGACATGGTCAGGGGGGAGCTGCCGCGGCCCGCTGGGCACCTCACCACCCGGGTGCGGACGGTCATCACCAGATGCTGGCCCGGTCATAAAACATCACGTCCCCTGGAACTAAACCCGGCCGCCTGCCGCCTGCCGCCTGCCAGAGCATGGCCACATGGCGCCGCTGTTTGCTGTCGCGCCATGGCTGGCCTCCGCGAGCGGATGACCTAGGCAAGCCGGCCCAGGCCGTCAGCCGGCCCGGCCCCGGGCACATCGTCTAACGACATAAATTGCTTCCCGGGCGCGACGCGGTTGAAACCTCGGCCCAGGGGAGCCGGCGAACTGCTGCAGCTCCGCCTGCTCCGCCTCGCCCCCCGGGACTGGTACCCGGCGGGCGAGCTGGACATGGCCTGTGACGAGGATGGGTGCAGGATCCTGAACGAGAGCCTGTCCGGGTCGGCTCACGGTTCCGTCGGTTCTGTCGGTTCCGGTGATACCGATGAGGTTGCCCGACCCCGGGCCATCCCGTTCATGCTGGTCAGCGGCTCGCCGGTGCCAAGGTTCCTGAGATAACACACGTTCTCACCGGGGAGCCTTCGCTCCGAGGTGCTGACCAGGCGGCGCGGCTCGAATCGCGCCAGCCCCGCCCGGCCGAACGGGTGTGGAGAGGAGAACCGGCGGTTCTGCCTGAGCAACGACTGACGGGGCCGACCTGCGGTTTGATCCTCCGTGCGGTAGCCAACCGGCCCACCCATTCAGGATCCTGCACCCATCCTCGTCACAGGCCGTCTTCTGCACCACGCTCACCGGGCGGGAGATCACCCGCTTCCACGACGCGTTCGGGCTCGGCCTGGCCGGCCGCGACCTCGTGGCCGAACCCGGGCAGCAGGCACCCAGCCGCTGGTCGAGCAGATCCTCCGCGAGGCGGTGCGGGCGTCGCCGTACGCGACGCTGATCACCGGCTGGCGTGTCACCGCCGCCGCGCCACACGGCCGCACCGCGCTGGTCACCGTGCAGGATGGGGACGGCCGGGAACGCATCGTGGTGGCCGATTACGTCCTGGGGTGTGATGGCGCACGCAGCGTGATCAGAGACGCGATCGGCGCCCGTTTCGACGGCAGCGACGACGGCCGCCGGAACGTCAACGTCACGTTCCGCGCGCCCAGGCTCGCCGCCGAGGTGCCACACGGCAACGCCGTCCAGTACTGGGTGCTGAATCCCCGCCAGCCGGGGCTCATGGGCCGGCTCGACCTGGACGGCGTTCTGGTGGTGCATCGCCAACGGCGTCACACGGTGGTAACGGGTGTCAGGCGATGTAGGTAGTGTGGTGGGGTGTGTGTAGGGAGGGTGGGGGGGGGTGGGGGGGAGGTGGTGGGGGGGGGGGGGGGGGGGGGGGGGGGGTGGAGGAGGAGGGAGGTGGGGAGTGGGGGGGGGGGGGGCTGGGGTGGGCGGAGGGTGCCGGCCTGGATTGCGGTGAGAGGGGAGCAGGTGGGTGCGGAGCTACAGCGGCGGACACGCGGCTGACAGGTAGTGCGCGGCAGAGGGGGGGCGGGGCGGCGGCGAGGGCTGGGTGTGCGCTGTGCGGCACCTCGTGCGTATTGCTGGCGATCGCTGCGGGATGAGCGTGGGTGCTGGGGTGGATGACTCGCGCTGCGCGTGGCAGGTCTACGCGAGCATTGATCGACGCCGAGACCGGGGACGGGTGATGTCTGCGGGGGACGCCGATGTCGTGGAGGCGTGGCTGCGCGATCACCCAGGTGCAGATCATCTGCGCGACGGATCGGCGCATAGCAGGCGGCGCGCCGCGCGGTACCGGCGCTGTCAGGCCGGGGACCGGTGGCACCTGTGGCACGGCCTGGCCGAGGCCGCCCAGAGGGAGGTGCGGCGCACGCCTCGTGCTGGGCCCGGGGCCGCGGTCAAGGAAGGCAAGCGGGCCGGGACGACCGCAGAGCGGTGGCGGGAAGTCCACGATCTGCTGGGCAAGGGCACCGGCCTGCTGGAATGCTCGCGGCGGCTCGGCCTGTCACTGAACACCGTCAAGCGGTATGCCCGCGCCACCGAGCCTGAGCGGCTCATCCGCGCGCCGCAGACCGGCCCACGCTGGTCGATCCCTACCGCGATCACCTGCGCAAGCGCCGCACCGAAGACCCCGCGGTCCCGGTCCAGCAGCTGCTGCGGGAGATCAGGGAACTCGGCTATCAGGGCAGCCCAACCTGCTCGTCCGCACATCACCCAGGGCCGCGTCGAATCTGACCGGCCGCACCTGTCATCCAGGCGCGTCGCCCGGCTCCTGCTCACCCGGCCAGCCGCGCTCAGCGACGCCCAGCAGGCGCTGCTCGGCACGCTGACCGCCGCCTGCCCCGAGATGACCAGCCTCGCCGGCCTGATCCGGTCCTTCGCCGCCCTGCTCAAGCCAGATCCCGGCAACGACGACAAGCTCCAGGAATGGACGTGCCGCGCGCGCCGCGGACCTGCCAAGCGCCACGCCTCACCCGGGGCCTGGACCCGGCATGGCGGCCGTCACCGCCGCCGTCACCCTGCCGTTCCACAACGGCCGGACCGAAGGCGTGAACACGAAAACGAAGATGATCAAGCGGCAGATGTAGGCGCGCGGGCACTCCTGCGCCACCGCATCTTGCTAGTGAACCATCAGTTAAGAAAGGAGAAGACCCGAAACCGGCCAGGCCCACGCGGCCAACATTGTCCGCGCCATGACCGGGTCCGCAACGCCGGTCGACGTGCTCGCCACCGACGCCTGGAACGCGCGCATGCAGCTGGCCGACCGGTACGGACGCGGGCGCATGTTCATCGCCGGGGACGCCGCGCACCAGAATCCGCCGTACGGCGGGCACGGCTTCAACACCGGCATCGGGGACGCGGTCAATATCGCGTGGAAGCTCGCCGCCGTGCTCCGCGGCTGGGGACCTCCGCCAGGGCCGGGCGAAGGCTCCCGCACCGCTGGGCCGGCCCGGGCGACTCGCTGTACGACCATCTCGGCCCCGGGTTCACGCTGATCCGCTGCGACGCGCGCGGGCCCGATGACGGCGGGCTGATCGCGGCCGCCGCGCGGGCCGGTCTCCCGCTGACCGTGCTCGACCTGGCCGGCCCGGGCTGGGCGGAGCACTTCGGCGCCCGGCTCGTGCTCGTCCGCCCGGATCAGCACGTGAGCTGGTCCGGCGACGCGCCGCGCGACCCGACCGCCCTGATCAGGACCGTCATTGGTCACGGAGCCAGCCCCGCGGAGTGACACCGCGGCCACCGGCTGGCCTCTCGTGTCGGCCGCCGGCCGCCTACGCCGGCTGGACCTCGGCCCGCCGCGCCGCCGCCGCCCAGGCCGCGCCATCTCCCCGGGGTTCGTAACGCCGCAGTTCCTGGGTCGCGCGCAGCAGGTCGCGCAGGCCGTCGAGGTCACCCGGCGCCGCACCCAGCGCGCGCGCCTGGATCAGCGCGTTGCCCAGCGCCGCGGCCTCGGCCGGGCCCGCGATCACCGGCCGCCCGCACGCGTCGGCGGTGAGCTGGCAGAGCAGTTCGTTCTTCACGCCGCCGCCGACCATGTGGATGATGTCCGCGGGCCGGCCGGACAGCTCCTGCACGGTGGTGATGGCCCGGCGGTACGCCAGCGCCAGGCTGTCCAGCACGCAGCGGACGATGCCCGGCGGGTCGGCGGGAACCGGATCACCCACCCGGGCACACGCGGCGCGGATGCGCTCCGGCATGTCGCCGGGCGGCAGGAAGGCCGGGTCGTCCGTGTCGACCACGGACCGGAGCGGGGGCTGCCGGGCGGCGCCGGCCAGCAGGCCGGCCAGGTCCGCGGGGTACCCGGCCGCCGCCCACACCCGGAGCGACTCCTGCAGGAGCCACAGCCCGGTGACGTTGTGCAGGTAACGGATCCGCCCGCCCAGGCCGGCCTCGTTGGTGAAGCTGGCCCGCCGGCTGGCCTCACTCAGCACCGGCCGGTCCAGCTCCATCCCGACCAGCGACCACGTTCCGCAGGAGATGTAGGCGAAATCGCGGCCGCGGGCGGGCACCGCGACCACGGCCGACGCGGTGTCGTGTGACCCGACCGCCACGACGGGGAGGCCGCCCGGCCGCCCGGCCGCCGCCGCATCCGGCCGGCCGGCCTTCCGGGTGCCGCCGGAAGTCAGCCCGGCCTCCTCGCTCACCTCCGGGCGGACCGGCCCGAGCACGCTGCCGGGCTGGCGCAGCGGCGGGAAGATGTGCCGCGGGAACCCGGCCCTGTCGATCAGCGGCCAGGCCCACTCCCCGGTCCGGGCGTCCAGCAGCTGGGTCGTCGACGCGTTGGTGAGCTCCGCCCCGAGCTGCCCGGTCAGCCAGTAGCCGAGCAGGTCGGGGATGAGCAGGAGCGTTCCCGCCGCCGCCAGCTGCGGTGTGCTGGCCGCCGCGGTGAGCTGGTAGATCGTGTTGAACGGGAGGTGCTGAATGCCGGTCACCGCGTAGAGATCGGCGGCCGGGATCCGCGCCCGCAGCCGCTCGGTGGCTCCCTCGGTCCGGGAGTCGCGGTAGTGCACCGGGTTTTCCAGCAGCGCCCCGGCCCGGTCGAGCAGGCCGTAGTCCACGCCCCACGAATCGATCCCGATGCTGGCCACAGGGCCGGCCGCGACCGCGGCGCGCAGGCCGGCCAGCACGTCGGCGTACAGCCGCAAAATGTCCCAGTGCAGGGTGCCGCCGGCCCGCACCGGGACGTTCGCGAACCGGTGCACCTCGCGCAGCACCAGTTCGTCCCGGCCCACCCGGGCCAGCATCACCCGCCCGCTGGACGCGCCGAGATCGGCCGCGGCCACCGTCACCGGCCCGCCCTTGCCAGAGGCCGCACCGGCCCGGGAAGCGCCGTCCGCCCTCACCGCAGGAACCCCGCGGCGACCCCCGCGTCCACCGGGATGTGCAGCCCGGTCGTCAGCGACAGGTCTCCCGCGGTGAGCGCGACCACCGCCGCCGCGACGTGCTCCGGCAGCACTTCACGCCCCAGCAGGGTCCGTTTCGCATAAAAGCACCGAGCTCCTCTTCCGGCACGCCGTACACCGCCGCGCGTTGCGCCCCCCAGCCGCCCGCGAAGATCCCCGACCCGCGGACGATCGCGTCCGGGTTGATGCCGTTGACCCGGACGCCGATGGGGCCCAGCTCCGCGGCGAGCAGCCGGACCTGATGCGCCTGGTCCGCCTTGGCCGCCCCGTAGGCCACGTTGCTCGGCCCGGCCACCACCGAGTTCTTGCTGACGATGTAGACGATGTCGCCGCCCATGTCCTGTGCCGCCATGACCCGGGCCGTCTCCCTGGCGACCAGGAACGAGCCGCGCGCCATCACGTCGTGCTGGATGTCCCAGTCCGCGGCGGTCGTCTCCAGCAGCGGCCGGGAGATGGACAGCCCCGCGTTGCTGACCACCAGGTCCACCCCGCCGAACGCCAGCACCGCGTCGCCGACGGCCGACCGGACCGCGTCCTCGCTGGTCACGTCCACGGTGACGGCCACCGCCGCGTCCGCGGAGCCGATCGCGCCGGCCACGGCCGCCGCCGCCTCGCCGTCCCGGTCCGCGACGACCACGCACGCGCCCTCGTCCGCCAGCCGCCGCGCGATGGCCTTCCCGATCCCCGAGCCGCCCCCGGTCACCAGCGCGACCCGGGTGGCCAGCGGCTTCGGCGTCGGCCGCCGGCGCAGCTTGGCCTCCTCCAGCTCCCAGTACTCGATCCGGAACTTCTCCGCCTCGCTGATCGGCGAGTACGTCGACAGGGCCTCCGCGCCGCGCATCGCGTTGATTGCGTTGACGTAGAACTCCCCGGCCACCCGGGCCGTCTGCTTGTCCGCACCGTAACTGAACATCCCCACGCCGGGCACCAGCACGATCGCCGGGTCCGCGCCGCGCATCGGCGGGGACGACGCGTCCGCGTACCGCTCGTAGTAGGCGCGGTAGTCCGTGCGGTACGCGGCGTGCCGTTCGCGCAGCCGGGCGATGGCCACCTCCACCGGGGCGGACGGCGGCAGGTCGAGCACCAGCGGGCGGACCTTGGTGCGCAGGAGATGGTCGGGGCAGGAGGTGCCGAGCGCGGCGAGCGCCGGGTGCTTCGACCGGGCCAGGAAATCGAGCACCACGTCGCTGTCGGTGAAGTGCCCGACCTGCGCCCGGTCGGTGGAGGCGAGCCCGCGCAGCACCGGCGCCAGCGCGGCGGCGCGCGACTGCCGCTCGCCGGCGGGCAGCGGCTGGTAACCATCGATGATGTCACCGAAAGGGAGATCTTTCCCCCGGGTCCTTATGTAGTCGGCCGCCCGGGCGATGATCGCCAGCGAGCGGGCCTCGCATTCGTTACTGGTATCGCCCCAGGCCGTGATCCCGTGCCCGCCGAGTATGACCCCGATGGCCTCCGGGTGGTCGCGCTTGACCTTCGCGATGTCCAGGCCGAGCTGGAAGCCGGGCCGCCGCCACGGCACCCACACCACCCGGCCGCCGCGCGGGCACCTGCCGTCGCGGCTTCCTGGCCGCTTCCGGCCGCCGGCGCGCTCCCCGGCGCCGCCTCGGCCCCAGCCACGGGCCCGCCCCCGGCGGCGTCGCGGGGCCCGGCCCCGCGCCCCGCGCCGTCACGCCCGCTCCCGGCCGCGTCGTCGGTCTGACCCACCGGCTTCATCTCCTCGTCGAGGGCCGCTCGGATCGTGCACCTGCTGCGTGATGGAACGTTTCAAACGTGCCTTGAAGTCTGAGAGGCGCCCCCTTCCGTGTGCCAGGGGACGTGGCGATCGTCGGCTACGACGACATCGACTTCGCCGCCGATTCGGCGGTCCCGCTGACGTCGGTGCGCCAGCCCAAGTACCAGCTCGGCCAGGCCGGCGCGGAACTGCTGCTGGAAGAGGCCGACCACCCAGCCCAGCACGAGCACCGCCGCATCATCTTCACCCCCGAGCTGATCACCCGCGCCAGCAGCCAGCCGGAGACCGCCGCCGCTCCGCTCCCCGGCGGGCTGCCCGCGTTATACGCCGTGCTGGGCGCGCGTTATGGCTGGGCTTGCCTGGCCAGTTCGCCGAGCAGGATCGCCTCGTTGACGCAGCAATTACTGAGCTCGGCCAGATGCACGCTCTCGTTTTCGCTGTGCGCCCGGCTTTCCGGATCCGATACCCCGGTGAGCAGCAGTTCCGCGTGGGGGAAGGTGCCGGCCAGCGCGGCCACCACGGGGAGCGAGCCACCGCTGCCCGCGGCTACCGGGGAACACCCCCAGGTATGGGCGCACGCGGCCCGGAAGGCGTCGAAAGCGCCGCCCGACGCGTCGATCAGATGCGGGTTACCTTCGTTCGCGAAGGTGATCGTCACCTCCGCTCGTCCGCGGTGACCGGGGCGCGGTCTTCACGCCGCAGGGCGCGGGCCGCGGCGGCCTCGGTGCGGAGCGCGGCGGCGGCGCTGGCGCGCACGAGCTGGGTGCCGGTCAGCCAGGCCCAGGCTTCGGAGATGACCAGCCGCGGGGACCCGGACCGCAGGACCGGGCCGCTGGTGCGGTTCCCGGCGCCGGTGATCGTGGCCTTGTCCTCGCCGAACGTGGTCTCCGACGCGCTCCACCGGGTCAGGTACGCCTCCCGCACCGCATCGGCGGGCGCGGCCTCGTGGTCCAGGAGGGTGGTGATCACGGTGCAGGTCTCGGAGACCTCTTCCCCGTCGCCGCGGGGCAGGGCCGCGTTGTGCTCGGCGGCGCGGACCGGCAGCCGGTCCTGCTTCTTCCCGGACGGGGCGTTCAGCCAGGTCATCCGGGATCCGTCGGGCAGCCAGCCGCCGCCGGGCGCCAGCGGCAGCGCGACCGTGGCGCTCACCCGGGCGACGACGTGCCCGCCCGCGTCCAGGATCGCGGTGATCAGGTCATAGCCAGGGAAATTACGGTCGAAGCAGGTCACCCGGCCGGCGAACAGGTCCGGGCGGCGGCGCGCCAGGCGCTTCAGCAGGGTCTGCTCCCCGGCCCGGCTGCTGCCCAGGACCGCGCCGAGCATGGCCCGGCCGGCGCGGGCGGCCAGGGCGACGACCCGCAGCTGCGGGAATGGCGCGGAATCATCCCCGGTCCCGGTCGAGCCGAACATGGCCCGGTTCGCCGGCGTGTCCGCGAGGTTCACCAGCATCCCGTCGGCGGCGAGCACCATCATCCCGGCCAGCAGCACCGCCGACTGCTCGCCGTCCCCGATGAGCGGCCCGGCCGCCTGCCAGAACAGGTCCTCCATCACGTCCGCCGGCACCAGGACCCGCCAGTCCGTGACCACCTTCTCCGTCGGGATGTGCCATTCCAGGGCGAACGGGATGTCCGCGAGCAGCCCCGCAAGGCGGGCCAGCGACTCGCAGTACGACCCGTCCGGCATCAGGGCCATCGCGATCATCAGACGGATGACCAGCGGATACGACATGATCCGGCGCCGCTCCCGTTTCCGCAGCCGCCCCTGCGCCAGCGCCGCCGCGACGATCTCCTCGATCACCCCGTCGCCGAGGTGCCGCTCCAGCTCGCCCAGCCGCACGAAATCCGGCAGCCAGCCGTCCGCCGCCACGCTGCCGTCCCTGCGGACAAGCGCGGGCGCGGTCACCACCGGGCGGCAGAACACCGCCAGCTCGCCAGCCGACGGCACCGCATTTCCCGCCGTGATCGTCTTCCCGCCGCGAACCAGCAGGTCAGCGGCCCGCACCACGACCGTTCCCGCAGGAGTCCCCGCAGACGGGGACCCCGGTGTCCGGCTTGCATCAGCAACGTCAGGCAGATAAGAAAGCACAAGGGGCTCCTGGGACAGGCGCGGACTAGACACCCAAACGCCTACCAGGAGCCCCCGCCACAGGCAAACCACCGCACGCCACACCGAAAAACCACAGGTCAAGGCATCATTGCGGCCCAATAAGCCTTAAGTACGTGGTGTTGCCCCAGGGGGCCCGGCCGAGGATATGCGCTTCGATGGCGTTTCTGGCCGTGGCGGTGTCGTCACCGGGGGCCAGCCGGACACTGATTTTCGCGCGCGCCATCGGCACGAGCTTGTTCGCCGCGTCGGTGGTGGACGGCGCGTCAATACCGAGGACGGCCAGGGCCGGGCGGCCCCATAGCCGGTGCGCGAGCGTGCCGGTCCCCAGCAGTGAGACGCCCGGCCGCACGCTGGCGAACCGGCGGATGTCCGCTTCACGGACCTCGATGCCGTAAGGCGGCCCGGAATGCAGGCCGTCGATAATGACGTTCCCGCGGTCGTCATGCAGCGACGCGATCAGCCGGGATAGCGCGCTCAGGGCGTCGGGGACCGGGCCGCCGTACGTGCCACTGTGCACGGCGTGATCCAATGTCCGTACCTCGACAATGAAATCGACAATTCCCCGCAGCGACGTTGTGAGAGCAGGTCTGCCGAGCGTCCAATTGGAGCAATCGGCCAGCACGATAACGTCGGCCCGCAGCAGGTCCTCGTACTTTTCCAGAAACCTGCCCAGGTTCGGTGAGGCGATTTCCTCTTCCCCTTCAATAAACACCGAAACGGTTACCGGCGGGGCGCCATCCCAGGCCCGCAAGGCGGCGGCATGGGCGGCAATTCCGGCCTTGTCATCGGCGGTCCCGCGGCCAAACAGCCGCCCGTCGCGTTCGGTGGCTTCGAAAGGGCTCGACTCCCATAGATCCATCGCCCCGGGCGGCTGGACATCGTGATGGGCGTAGAGCAGGACCGTCGGCGACCCGGCCGGGCCGGCCGTCTGCCCGAAAACGCCGGGATGCGCGCCGTCCACTTCCAGCAGCCGGGCACCCTGAAGGCCGGACCGCTCAAGCCATGCACCCGTCTCCTCGGCGGAGCGGCGCACTTCATCCGCGTTATAGCCTTCGTAGCCTGCCGCGGTTACCGACGGCACGGAGACCAGCCGTTCCAGGCCTTTTCGAACATCCCCGAATACCGATTCGGTCGCGAGGCGAATATCGCCAGGACCGGGCCTACCGTCAGCCACTGGTACCAGTCGTGTCCTCGACGTTCCGTGTCAGCCGCCGCCCAGATCCCCGCCCGTATTCGGTTTCATCACCCACCATCCTTGCACCATACGGACACACCTGACGGCAATCAATGGGCATGTTCGCCCCGCCGTGCCGGTTGACGCGCGCGCCGGATCGCTCAGGGGCCAGCGGTTTCCGCCGAGGCGAGGTAAAGCCTGTGGCCTGCCCGGGTCAACCAGGGAAAACGGGGGGCGTATGGCCAGCGCAGCACCCACAAGTAGTTTCAGGCAGCAAATAAATCCTCTGTAACAAGAGTAAAAGTATTACCGTTGCTAACAATGGCCACACATCCGCGACGTGACCGGTATCACATTTCCGACGCAGCGCGGGCGTGCCCGCGGGCGGCGGTTAAGGATCCGGCGGCCTCAAGATAGGTCGTAGGGTAGTCCACGGTGCACACGAGGACATCGCGTTTGGCCCGGCCGCCGGACGGCGGCGTGAGCGGGGTGGCCCCATGCTTGAACTTTTCGTCCTCAAAAATCATCAGGTCGCCGGGGTTCAGCTGCTGCCGGAAAACGGGCTTGGTGCCATCCGGGACGCCCGGCCCCTGCCCGTCATTGTCGTACAGATACGATTCTGCGCCGTCACCGTCCCGGTCCAGGACGTAGAGGATGATGAACTCCTCCTCGTCCTGATGCGGTTTCGTCACCACGTCCGTGTGCGTCCGGAACAGGTTGATGCCAAACGTTCCCCTGGCCTGCCTTCTGCCCTCCGGCACGAGGCTGAGGAATGTCTCAACGAGTTTCCTGGCGTGCCGGTCTTTGAGCAGTTTGATCCGCTTATGGATACGTTCGCCCTTGATGCCGGAGCGGTCGCGGATCGCGATGGTCTCGTATTCGTCCAGGATCAGTTCGCCGTCGTGCCACGTGTAGAGGACGACATCCCGTGCGCGTTCACGGTCGACCGGGAAGTCGCCCGGATCGTGCCGCAGCTGGCCACTGCTGAAGTATTCTTCGCGGAGATTCCACCCGCATTTTTCCGGTAGGCCTATGCCCCACTCATTGGTAACAGCGTAGCCTTGCTGAGTTACGTCTGTGTGAACTCTGCGCATCTCTGCGGACGGGTCCAGATACAATCTATCGGCCATTTGAAAGCTCGCTCGGCTAGGTAAACCCAGCCTACGAGCTGTAGCCTGGGACGGAGCAGGACAGGAATACTCTAGTGGGTTCCAGTTCGCCGCACCTGTTGAATCGCGCGGCGTTTCGTTAAATCTGTATTGCGGCCCGGGGTATCATCACGGCCAAAGCATCAAAATGGTCACAGCTCGGCCTGCGATACGGGCAGGCTGTCCCTGATGCCCCGGATGAGCGCGCGGGAATCCTCTTTGCTCAATGACGCGGCAATGAGGTCGTCGTGTGCTTTGCGGTACCCGGCGACCTCTTCTGGATGACTGACGGTCCAGAAGCCGGCCTGTGTTTCAATACGGACGAGGTCCTGTTCGAGATCCTCCGGATCCTCGTACTGGAAATACGCGTACATACATGTCATGGTCGGCACCGGCCTGGCCGTGAACGGAAAGACGTACAGGCTGACATTTTCCTCGTGTGACCGGATCAGCAGCTCGTCGAGCTGCTCGCGGAGAATCCCCGGCGGCCCCACGGTCTGCCGCAGCGTGCATTCGTGCGTCACCGCGACCAGCGTGAGCGGCGCCAGGCCGTCGCGATGCTTCAGGGCTTCTTTGCGTTTTCTGCGTATTTCCAGCAATTCGGGGATCTGGTCGTCGGGCCTGCGCTCCATATCGCGGTAGACGGACCTGGTATAGGCGTCCGTCTGCAGCAGCGCGGGTATGAAGGGCATGGTATAGACCCGCTCGACGGCAGCGTCGGCCTCGTAGGCCAGGTGGATGTCGAGTCGCCCCTGGTTCTGCAGGACCTCGTCGTCGAAGTCCGTCCACCAGCCGGTGACGTCGGCCGCCGCCACCCAGCGCTCCAGCTGGGTGGCCATCTGCGTGTTCTCTTTGCCGTAGAACCGCACCAGGTCGCGTACGTCACGCAGCCGGGGCTTGCCCTCGGCGTTTTCCAGCCGGGACAGCTTGGAGGTGCTGATCAGCAGCGCGTCGGCCACATCGTTGAGGCTTTTGCCGGACTTGTCCCGCCACTGCTTCAGGATGGTGGCGATCTTCCGCCGGGGGCCGAGTGGGCCGCTGATCTGTGGTGGCATGGATCAGCGCCCGGCCGGGACGCCACGGCCGGGCGGGCCAGGCGCATCGAGATCAGTACTGCCGGACGCTCCGGGCGAATCACAGACTGGGAATCCCATGACGCAACCGTACTCCCCGACGACCCATGCTGCACTCAGCGCGGTCTAAGTGTCGTGCCGCAGCGGTGGTTTCCTGAGCGCGGCAACGCCGCGCGCCCGCGAGAGGAGCGGGCCGTGGCCACGGCGTGCGTTGCCGACCTGGGCTGACCATGGCGGCGGGGCCTCATAAGCGACCGTCGCGGCGGTGCGGCTCCGGGTGCGGAGCCCTGGCCGTGTCGTAGCGCACTGCGGAAGTTTATCCTTGGGCGACCCCTAATGCAATCCCGTTTGTATTTTCCCGCAATGGGAATCCCAAACATAGAGTTTGCATGAGGGAGTTGCATGGTGGGCGTCGCATTCAAGATCAGCCGAAGGTCGCGAGTACCACGTCATCCCGTCGCGCCGGCGCAGGGCGTTCGCCCGGCCGGACACCTGGTGGCCTCCCCGGAATTTACTCCGGGCCGGGCCTCTTCCGCAGGGATTCAGCGCCGAGTCCTCCCGTTCCTCCGCAGCACCACGAGCCTGCCCCGCATCATCGTGGCCGGGCTGGCCGCGGCCACCGTCCTGCTCGGGCTGGCGGGCTGCGTGACGGCCGTCTCCAAGGCCGCCACGGCCGATGCGATCGTCATCGCGGCCACCGCGACCGCGAACGAACCGGGCCCCGCCCTGTCCTCCGCTGATGTCGCACTCCTGCAGATGGCGGGCGAGGCGGGCACGTCCGCGGGCACGTTCGTCGTCAGCCCGTCCAGCGGCCAGGCCGCCCCGTTCCCGCTCACCCCGCGCCGTCCCGACGGGCAGGTCGAGTACGGGCCGCGCCGGTCTCAGCTGCTCGCGGACAACATCTCCCGCATCGCGTCCCGGCTCGGCACAGAGGCCGCCACGGGCCCGTTCGACCTGCTGAGCACGATCCTCACCGCCTCCCGGGTCACCTCAGCCCCGGCGACGATGCTGCTGCTGACCTCGGGGGTGACGACCGCCGGCGGATTTGACCTGCGCAAGGTCGGCTGGGCGGAGCCGCCCGCCGCGGCCGCCGCCAGCCTGAAGCAGCGCGGCCTGCTGCCTGACCTCACCGGGTGGACGGTCATCTTCTCTGGCCTGGGCGAGACGGCGGGCCGCCAGCCGGCCCTGCCGCTGCCGCAGCAGACCACGCTGGCCTCCTACTGGCTGGCCATCTGTCACGCCGCGGGCGCCGCCGCCTGCCGTGTCGACGACACCCCGCGGCCGGTGCACGGCTCGCGCAGCACGGTGCCGGTGCCGGTGCCGGTCGTGCCGGTCCCGGCCGTGCAGAGCATCACCGGGCCGCACGGGCAGCAGCAGTCGATCGTTCCCGCGGACCTGCTGTTCGCCTTCAACAGCGCCACCCTGCTGCCCGGCGCGAACAGCTACCTGGCCCCGGTCGCCGCGCGCGCCGGTACCGGGCACTTCTCGGTATCCATCACCGGTCAGGCGTCTCCCGATGGCGGGACCGCCTCCTACAATCTCCGGCTCTCAGTGTCGCGGGCCCAGGCGGTACAGCGCCGCCTCATCACGCTGGGCCTGCCGGCCCGGCAGATCACGCAGGTTAACGGGATCGGCACCGCCGGCCGATCCTGCACCGTCAACGGGACGCTGGACGAGAGTGAATGCGCCCAGCTCCGCCGCGTGGTGATCACGCTTTCCCCCAGCACCGCTGCCGCGTAACCAGAGTAGGACGGAGCACATCATGGGATATCGCTTCCCGGCCGGGCCGCAATCGCCCGACGGCCCCTCTGACCTTGCCATCGTCAGGCCCGCTGGGCCCGAGCCCCCGCCGCAGGACACACCTGGCCCGGCCCGTCCCGGCCAGGACCTCGCCGAGACCGACCGGATTCGCCGCCGGCGCCCGCGTGGCCTGCTGCCGCTGACCCGGCTCCGGATCGGCGCCCGGAGATGGCCGCGGATGACCCGCCGCGCCGTGCGGGCTCTCGTCGCCGAGCAGGACGGCGCGGCCACGCAGCCCGATCCCTCGCGCGCCACGCACGGCGAAGAGGTCGTGCACAGCATCGCGCGGCGCCGGGCTGGCAGCGTGCTGCACACGACGTTCCGCCGGCTGAGCCGGATGCTCCGGCGGACCGATCGCCTCCGGGCCCGGCGGGCGACGCTGCACGCCCGTATCGCCCTGATCCCGGGCGAGCACGTCGCGCATCCCGACGGCTTCCGTTGCACCGTCGCGCAGACCGAGGCCGACCGGGACACCCTGGCCGCCCGGGTGGACCGTGAGCGCGGCCAGAACTCCCGCAAGCACCACCGCCTGCCCCGCTGGTTCCGCCACCTCCCGCGCGTGGTGCTGGTCTTCGACTTCCTGCTGCTGCTGTACTTCCTGTCCGGCATCACCGATGTCGACTGGGGCAATCCGGCATCACCACAGCTGGCGTTCGCGGCCGGCCTGGCCGCGATGATCACGCTCGTCTCCTACGGCTGCTTCGCCTTCGCCGGCCACCGCCTCCGGGCGCACAAGGACCACTCCGGCCGGATTCCGCTGGCCAGCCTGGACTGGCTGACCAGGGTCATCGTCATCGCCTGCACGGTGGGCATCGTCGTGCTCGGGCTGCTGATGTTCTCCCGGATGTGGTCAGAGGTCCTGCTCGCCCTCGGCAACGGCGCCACGGCCACCGCAGCCAGCGTGGCGGCCGCCGTCACCGCGGTCAGCATCCTCGCGAACGTCCTGGTCATCGCGGTACACGCGCTGGACGGGTCGGAGGAGACCGACCGGCTCGATGCGTTCGGTGCCGCGGTCCGGCGCCCGACGCTGCGGGCGGACCGGATGCGGCGGCGCGCCGCCCGGCTGGAGCACCGCATCGCGCTCCGCGTCCGGAAGGCCGAGCGGGTGGAGGCGGCCGGCCGGGCCCGGGCCGAACGGCCGTCCATGATCGCGGGCGAGGTCGTCACGACGGCCCGGGCCATCCACCAGAACACGGGCCCGCTCAGCGAGGCCGCGATCGCCGCGCTGGGCCGGCGGTCTGCCGAGCAGCGGCTGCCGGACCCGGTGACCGGGACCGCCGAACGGGCCTTGCGCCTGGCCGCCAGCCAGAACGAAGAGGGTTTCGCCGTCACTCACCCGCCTGCCCGTCCGGTGCCCGCCCCGCGGCCCGCGCCTGACGCCTGACCCTGGGCCAGTGCCGCGCGCCCAATGCAGCGGGGCAGCGCAGCGGCTGGCCCGACGCGCCCCGGCCCTTCCCCGGGCCGGGGCGCTCCGGCGTTACAGCACCCCGTCGACCTGGTGTACCTCGCCGCAGGAAACGCCGATCGCCTCGTGGTGCTTGCGGACCGCATCCGCGTCCGGGCCCTCCAGCAGGCAGTAGACCTTCCCATCGGCGTTGTGGAACAGCTCGACCTGGCGGACGCCGAACTGGTCGGTCGCGCCGTCCCGCGTTCCCTGGGCGATCTGCGCGATGGCTTCGGCGGGAAGCTTCAGGTCATCGTGGAAATCCATGAACCGGGGCATGTCGTGGTCCCCTCTCCGTTCCGTCGTTACGCTCCATCATGCCGTAGCGGCCGATCACCCGGTCGGGGCGGTTCCTTCATCGGAAGACCGATGAAGGAAGGTGACCTGCGTCGTCACATGGGCATGACCGTCACCGACGTGGACCCAGAGACCGGAACGCAGCCGCCGACACACCCGGAGGGAAGGCCGATGGAGGAGCCGGGCTTCGGCCACCTGCTGGAACGTCACCGCCGTGAACTGCACGTGCATTGCTACCGGATGCTCGGCTCGTACACCGACGCCGAGGACCTCGTGCAGGAGACGTTCCTGCGGGCCTGGCGGAGCCGGGACAGCCACCAGCCCGGCAGCAACCTGCGGGCGTGGCTGTACCGGATCGCCACGAACGCCTGCACGGACGTCATCCGCAGCCGGCGGCGGCAGGCCGCCACGGCCGGGTCACCGGCGGAAGTCGCCTGGCTGGAGCCGTATCCCGACGCGCTGCTGGACCAGATACCTGACCCCGACGCCAATCCGGAAACGGCCGCCGTGGCCCGCGAGACGATCGAGCTGGCCTTCATTACCGCCATCCAGGCGCTACCGCCTCGCCAGCGGGCCGTGCTCGCGCTCAACGCCGGGCTCGGCTGGACCGCCGCCGAGACTGCCGCTGCCCTGGAGACGACGCCGGCCGCGGTGAACAGTGCCCTGCAGCGCGCCCGCGCGGTCCTGCGGGACCGCCTGCCGCAGGATCGTTCGGACTGGACGGCGACACCCCTCAGCGCGGCGGAACAGGACACCCTGCAGCGGTTCATCGATGCCCACGAGCGTGGCGATGCCGCGGTCGCCAAAGCCATGATGTGCGCCGACATCATCGCCACCATGCCGCCCAACCCCGCGGTCTACCGCGGCCGCGAGGCCATGGAACCCCTGCTGGACGTCGCCTTCGGCCCGCCCGGGATGGGGGAGTGGCGGCTGCTGCCGACCGCCGCCAACCGGCTGCCCGCCGCCGCGAGCTACCTGCGCCGGCCCGGCGACGCCCGGTTCCGCGCCTTCAAGCTCGACGTGCTCCGCGTCCGCGGCGATCAGGTCGCCGAGACGACCACGTTCGGCAGCGCGCTGTTCGGCGCGTTCGGCCTGCCCGAGGTGCTGCCGGACACCGGCTCCTGACGACCTGACCGGACGCCCCGGCCAGGAGCGCCGGGGCGTCCGGTCAGCGGGCCGGGCCTCCCGGTCGGCGCGCCGCGGTGTCCCGGTCGGCGGGCCGCGGCGTCCCGGTCAGCGGGCCGCGGCGTCGCGCTCGGTGAGGGCCACGACCGGGATCACCCGCGTGGTCTTGCGCTGGTAGCCGGCGAAGCCGGGGTAACGCTCGGCCTGCCGCGCGTACAGCGTGTCGCGGTCCGCCCCCTGGATCTCGCTGGCCTGGACGTCGAGCGTCTGGCCGCCCACCTCGATCCGGGCCTCCGGGTGGGCCCGGAGGTTGTGGTACCAGTCGGGATGGGTGTCGGCCCCTGCCTTCGAGGCGAACACGACGTACCGGTTCCCGTCCGGCAGGTACATGACCGGGCTGACCCGCGGCTGGCCGCTGCGCGCGCCGGTCGTGTGCAGGAGCAGCAACGGCGCCCCCTCGAAGGGGCCGCCCACCTTTCCGCGGTTGGCGCGGAACTCGTTAATGACCTGCTCGTTGAAGTTGTTCGGCTGGCTCATGGGTGTCCTCAGCAGACGAGACGGATGGTGCACGTGGCGTGTCAAGCGACTGCATGAGCGCAGCGCCGTCGGACGGCGTTTCATTCCATGACCGGCGTGGCTTCCCGCCGCCGGGCAGCACAGAGGGGCAGCCGCCCGGGACTAGCGGCCGCGACGCCAGCGGGGCTTGCGCTTTTCCAGGAACGACCGCATGCCCTCGCGGGCGTCCGGGAGCTGGCTGGTGGCGGCCATGACCTCGATGGCGTAGGCGTAGGCCTTCGGCTGGTCCAGATCGATCTGCGCGTAGAGGGCCTGCTTGCCGATGCCCTTGCTTTCCGCCGATCCCCGGGTCACCCGGTCCAGCAGGTCCCGCACCGCCGAATCGAGCTGCGCGGCGGGCACCACCTGGTTGACCAGGCCCCAGTCCAGCGCGGTCCGGGCGTCGATGACGTCGCCGGACAGGGCCATCTCGGCGGCGCGCTTGCGGCCCACGTTCCGGGCCACCGCCACCATCGGGGTGTGGCAGAACCAGCCGCTCTTGCCGCCGGGCGCGGCGAAGCCGGCGTCCTCGCTGGCGACGGCCAGATCGGCGCTGGCCACCAGCTGGCAGCCGGCCGCCGTGGCCAGCCCGTGCACCCGGGCCACCACCGGCTGCGGCACCTGCTGCATCAGCGTCATCAGCTCGGTGCAGGTCATCAGCAGCGAGCGGACGCCGGCCAGATCGCTGACGGCGACATCGGCGAAGTCATGCCCGGCGCAGAACACCGGTCCGTTGCCCGCCAGGATGATGCCCAGCGTGTCGCCGCCGCCGATCTCGCGGAACGCGCCGATCAGCTCGTTCATGTGTGCCAGCGAGAGCGCGTTGCGGCGCTGCGGCCGGTTCATGGTGATGGTCGCGAAGTCACCCGAACGCTCGACCAGGATGTGCTCATACCCCATGGCAGCCTCCCGACCGCAGCCTACGCCGTTCCGCGGCGGGAACTAAGGCCCGCAACGCGGCCGTGGCAAACCGAACGGATCTTGGCCAATCTCTGCCGTGGCAACAGCAGAGATTGCACAAGATTTGGGGGAGACCGCTATGGGGGGCCGCTTTGGGGAGGCCGCTTGGGGAGGCCGCTTGGGGAGGCCGCGCCTGGCAGCTAGCCCATGGGGTACCGGCGGAAGCCGACGGCGTACTCGCAGCCGGCGGCCAGCCCGGTGAACCCGGCCATGTTCTTCAGGAACTCGTCCGGGTCGAACTCCCGGCCCAGGCCCTCGATGTACGCGCGGTGCTCGCGCAGCGACGCGACGCCCGCGTCGATGGTCGCGGTGACGTCGGTGAAGTAGGTCGGGTCTCCAGGCGAGGCCACATAGGCGTCGCGGATGCCGGTCCAGGGCGCCCCGTCCCCGGTGAATACCCAGCCGTTGGCCGCGTCCCGGCAGGCGTCCAGCACCGCCAGCCCGACGGCCCGGTGGTCGGCGTGGTTGACCGGCCCCTCCTCACCCCAGGTGAGGTCGAAGCTCATCGTGATGACGACCTCCGGCTTCAGCCGCCGGAACGCGGCGGCCAGGTCGCGGCGTAGCGGCAGCCCGTACTCCAGCACGCCGTCCCGGTGGTCGAGGAAGTCGACCTCGCTGACGCCGACCACGGCCGCGCTGCGGCGTTCCTCCTCCACCCGCAGCGGGCCCACCTCGTCCGGGTGCATCCCCGCGATGCCGGCCTCGCCGCGCGTCGCCAGCAGGTAGGACACGGTCTTGCCCTGGCCGGTCCACCGCGCGATGGCCGACGCCACCCCGTACTCCAGGTCGTCGGGATGCGCCACCACGGCGACGGCCCGGTCCCAGTCTTCCGGCAGTGGCTTCATCGGCGTGCGCTCCTCTGGTCAGCCCGCTCGTCAGCTGCTGGTCAGCCGTTGGCGACCGGAGCGGCGTCGTCGCACTCCTGGTCGGCGGCCTCGCAGGCGGCGATCTCGGGGTCGTCGGGGCCCGCCCCGGGCGCGTGCCTGGCGTCGTAGGCGGCCTGCGCGGCGTGGATGTCGGCCACGTGGCCGTCGGCCCAGTCGATGAGCTGTTCGATCGTGTGAAGTAGCGTGGCACCCATCGCCGTAAGCTCGTAATCGACCCGCGGCGGGATCACCGGGTGAATGGTCCGCCGGACCAGCCCGTCGCGTTCCAGCCCGCGCAGGGTGACGGTCAGCATCCTGCCGGTAATCCCCTCAATACTGCGGCGCAGTTCGCTGAACCGGTGGCTGCCCTGGCCCAGCCGGTCGATCACCATGACGGACCACTTGTCGCCGACCCGGTGCAGCACCTCGCGGGCCCGGCAGCCCGACAGCGGCGGCCGCGCCGGACGTGAGGCGGACACACCCGCTCCCACCTGCGATGCCCCGTTGATGTCGGTTACTGCCATCTCACCAGGATACAGCCGATCCACCAAAATTTGAATCTTCAACGGAATAACTTGACGCTTCAAATAACTACCGGTTACTATAAAGAACCTAAGCACGGTCGAGAACTACGCACGTAGAGAACGATAGGAGAGGCCATGAGCACCGCCGCTACTGAGATCCCCGGTTACGTCGCAGGAACGTGGGCGATCGACCCGATTCACTCCGAGGTCGGCTTCAGCGTCCGGCACATGATGGTCAGCAAGGTCCGCGGCAAGTTCGAGAAGGTAGATGGCAGCTTTACCACCGGGGCGGACCCGCTGCAGTCCACCGTGTCGGCCACGATCGACACCACCTCGTTCAGCACCAGCCAGGTCGACCGTGACAACCACGTCCGCAGCGAGGACTTCCTGCACGTCGAGAAGCACCCCGCCATCACCTTCCAGTCCACCGGCGTGCGCCCGGACGGCGACGACTTCCTGCTCGACGGGAACCTCACGATCAAGGAGGTCACCCGCCCGATCACGCTCAAGCTGGAGATTAACGGCTTCGGCCCGGACCCCTTCGGCGGCACGCGGGTCGGCTTCTCCGCCAAGGGTGAGATCAGCCGCAAGGACTTCGGTGTGAACTTCAACGGCGTGATCCCCGGCACCAACGGCGCCGTGGTCAGCGACAAGGTCAACATCGACCTCGAGATCGAGGGCGTCCTCCAGCAGTAAGGTCCTCCGCGCCTATGGGCAGACTTTTGGGCATATACGCCCCAAAAGTCTGCCCGTAAGTCGTGGTGTGCCCGTTAGCCCACGCCGGTCTTGTAGGCGGCGCTCAGATCCGAGGCGGTGATGGGCGCCGGGGCCAGCCCCACTTGTTCGTGATAGCCGCGGCCGCCTGCCAGTCCCCGGCCGGCATGCTGCAGCCGGTATCCACCCCGGCCGTCGCCGAGTCGTCGATGACCGACGGGCTGAGGCCGCTGCTGTAGATGTTGGCGATGTCCTTCAGGGCGGCCGGCTGTTTCTGGCTCAGCGCGGTCTGCCCGGACTCGACGGCCTGCAGGAACTGCCGCACGGCGGCCGGATGGGACGTGGCGTAGCTTTCCGACGTGGCCAGCACGTCGTACTGGATGTCGGCCAGCTCGGGCTGCGCCGAGGTGTCGAAGGCGGGCGGGGACGTGATGCCGGCCTTGCTGAACGCCTGCTTGTTGTACCCGAGGGCGCGGACGCTGGCGATCCACGGGATCCCGTACTGGGTGCCCTTGATCGAGTCGCTGCCGAGGAACGAGGACTCGAAGTCGGCCTCGGTGCTGGGGGACAGGACGTCCTTGGCCGGCCGGAGCAGCCAGGAGGCGGCGAACGTGCTGTAGGCGTTGAAGTTCAGCACGTCCGGGTAGGTGCGCGTCTGGATCATCGTCGGCACCTGCTGGAGCAGCGTGTCCCAGTCGATGACCCGCAGGTTGACCGTGATCTTCGGGTTCTGCTTCTCGAAACGCTGCACCCGCGCGGTCCAGTACGGCTGGCTCTTGCTGCTGTACTGCGCCATGACGACGCTGATCGTGCCGGACGAACTGCTGCCCGACCCGCCGCCACTGCCGCTCCCGCAGCCGGCGATCACCACGGCGGCGGCGCAGGCCCCCGCGGCCGGGGCGGCCCAGCGGGGCCGGTGACCCCGGTGCGCCCGGCGGGCCTGCCGTGGCCCTTGGCTTTCGCGTCTGGTAAACCTCACGACAATGGCCTCCTGGCTATCCGACTGCTTGTGGCAGCCGGTTGTCGGCAGACATATGAAAGAGTATTTATTAAATATTGCTGCATATAATGCTGCACGCGGCCGTGAGGGTCAAGAGGAGACGGCCGCGCGCGCCAAGGGGGGGACCGATGGAGTCGTCGGCACCTGGCGACCAGCCAGCGCCGGTTCACGGCGACCAGCCAGCGCCGGTCGACGGCGGGCCGTCGGCGCCGGCTCATGGCGGTTCGCCGGCCCCGGCTCATGGCGGGCCGCCGCTGTTGCGGCAGATCAACAGCGCGCACGTGATCGGCGTGCTGCGCGGGGCCGGGCCGCTCAGCCTGTCCGACCTGGCGTCGCGCACCGGGCTGTCCCGCCCGACCGTCGGCCAGGTCGTGGACCAGCTGCACGCCGGCGGCCTCGTCGCCTACGTCGAGCCGGGTCACGACGGCATGGTCCGGTCCGGCCGCCCGGCCCGGCTGGTGCGGTTCCGGGCGGAGGCGGGCTACGTGGCCGGCATCGACATCGGCCGGCACAAGGCCCTGGTCACCGTGGCCGACCTGGCCGGAACCGTCATCGCCCAGCACCGCGAGACGACCTCCGCCGCGGCCAGCAGCGCCGATCTGCTGGCCGCGCTCCGCAAAGCCGCCCGCGAGGCGCTCGCCGTGGCCGGCGTCCGGCGCGCGGACGTCGCCAGCGTCGCGGCCGGGACGCCCGGCCTGGTGGACTGGCCCCGGGGCGCCGTCGTGCTGGCGCCCGGGCTGCCGGGCTGGAAGATCGAGCTGGCCCGCGAGCTGCGCCGGTCGTTCCGCTGCCCGGTCCAGGTGGAGAACGACGCCAACCTGGCCGCCCTGGCCGAGCGCCGGCACGGGCTGGCCCGGGATGCGCACACGGTCGTGACCGTGCTGTGGGGGGAGCGGGTGGGCGCCGGCGTGCTGATCGGGGACCGGCTGCACCGGGGCGCGGCCAACGCGGCGGGGGAGATCGGTTTTCTCGCGCTGGACAGCGGCACCACGGCGGAGCCGGACGCGTCCGGCCGCGGGCCTTTCGAACGGCTCGTCGGGGCGGACGCCATCGTCGAGGTCGCGCGGGATGCGGCGCGGCGGCACGGCGGGGAACTGGCCCGGCTCGGCCGCGCCGGGCCCGCGAGGGCGGACGGGCTTACCGCCGAGATGGTTTTCACCGCCGCAGCGCGGGGGGACACCGCCGCGGTGGAGACCGTGCACACGATCGCGGCCCGGTTCGCCCGGGGGCTGGCCCCGGTCCTGCTCGTGCTCGATCCCGATCTGGTCGTGATCGGCGCCGGGGTGTCCCGGGCCGGGTCCGCGCTGCTGCAGGCGATCGAGGTTAGCGTGGGCCCGCTCACCCTGGTCCGGCCGCGCCTGGAACTGTCCCGGCTTGGTGACCAGGCGGTCACGCTGGGCGCGGTGGAACTCGCGCTGGCGGACGCGGAACGGAGGCTGCTGCCCGGTCCCACGCTGGCCTTAGCCAGGACCGGGCCCGGGGCCTCGGGCACCCGGGCCGGGCGGTCTTAAGATGGCGCTACCCGGCGATCCCCGTTCGGAGCGCCGGTGATTCCGCGGCCAACGGAGGCGAGTGCGATGCCGTCAGGACCCACCTTTGTGATCGTCGGTGCCTCACTCGGCGGAGCAAGGGCGGCGGAGGCGCTGCGGGACGGCGGTTTCGAGGGCCAGATCGTGCTCATCGGCGCCGAGGAGCATTACCCGTACGAGCGGCCGCCGCTATCCAAGGGCTACCTCCAGGGCAGCGACGAGCGGCAGTCGATCTTCGCGCACGACGACGACTGGTACGCCGCCAACGCGATCGACCTGCGCCTCGGCACCTCGGTGACGGGCATCGACCGGGACCTGCGCCAGGTCGCGCTGGCCAGCGGCGAGACCATCGGCTACGACAAGCTGCTGCTGACGACCGGCGCGGAGCCGGTCCGGCTGCCGGTCCCCGGGGCGGACGCGAACGGGGTCATGTACCTGCGGACGGTGGATGACAGTGACCGGCTGCGCCAGACGCTGGCGTCCGCGTCGCGGATCGCCGTCGTCGGCGCCGGCTGGATCGGGCTGGAGGTCGCCGCCGCGGCGCGGAACGCCGGGGTCGCCGTGACCGTCATCGAAGCGGCGGAACTGCCGCTTCTGGGGGTGCTTGGCCCGGAGGCGGCCACGATCTTCCTGGACCTGCACCGTGAGCACGACGTGGACTTCCGGCCCAACGCGCAGGTGAGCGAGATCCAGGTCAGCGCGGACGGGGCCACCGGGGTCCGGCTCGCCGACGGGACCGCGATCGCCGCCGACGCGGTGATCGTCGGGATCGGCGTCCGGCCCCGTACCGGGCTGGCCGCCGCGGCCGGGCTGGACGTGCGGGACGGAATCGTCACCGACGCGGCGCTGCGCACCTCCGATCCGGCCGTCTTCGCGGCCGGTGACGCCGCGCTGGCCTACCATCCGTTGTTCGGCACGCACCTGCGCGTCGAGCACTGGTCCAACGCGCGGCACCAGCCCGTCGCCGCGGCGCGCTCCATGCTGGGCCAGGGGGTGGCCTACGACCGGCTGCCGTACTTCTTCAGCGACCAGTACGACCTCGGCATGGAGTACACGGGGTACGTGCCGCAAGGTGGCTACGACCGGGTGGTGTTCCGCGGCGACGTCGGAAAGCGCGAGCTCATCGCGTTCTGGCTGTCCGCCGGGCGGGTGCTGGCCGGGATGAACGTCAACGTCTGGGACGTCACGGACCAGATCGGGCAGCTCATCCTCGGCGGCCGGCCCGTCGATCCCGGCCGCCTCGCCGACCCGGGCGTTCCGCTGCCCGAGGCGGCCGCCGGGTCCTGAGCAGGTTCTCCGGGCTGAGCGGGCTCAGCGGCCCAGCCGGTGCGCGGTCCGTTCCAGGTGCTCACTCATGATCGTCGATGCGGCGGCCGCGTCCCGGCGGCGCACCGCCTCGATGAACTTCTCGTGTTCCTGGGTGCCGAGGATGCCCATTTCCGGCGCGGCGTCCCTGGCCCGTTGCAACGACATCAGCAGCGGCCCGCGGAACGACTCGATCAGCATCACCACCGCCGGGTTGTGCGTGGCCTGCGCGACCCGGATGTGGAACTCCAGGGACATGTCCATCGAATAGTCGCCGGCCGTGATGGCCGCCTCGGACCGCGCGCAGATGTTTTCCAGGTCGGCCAGGTCTTCCTCGGTGGCCCGCTCGCACACCAGCGGGACGATGCCGGTCTCCAGGATCAACCGGACCTCGGTCACGTCCGCCGCGCTGATCACCGAGAGGGTCAGCAGGTCGGCGAGGCCCTCGCCGACCCGATCGCTGGACGGCGCGGTGACGAAGGCCCCGCCCCGCGCGCCCACCCGGATCTCGACCAGCCCGCTGGATTCGAGCATCCGCAGCGCTTCGCGCACGGTGACCCGGCTGACGCCGAAGCGCTCACACAGATCCCGTTCGGGCGGCAGCCGGTCGCCCGGCTTGAGCTGCCCTTGCCGCATGAGCAGCCGGATCTGCTCGACGATGATCTCGGAGATCCGGCCCACGCTGACCCGGCTGAACAGGCCCGCCTCAGCAGGGGCGGGGATCTGCGCGGGCGCGGGCATCTGTCTGGGCGAGGGGGCAGCCGGGGAGGGAACAGCGGCCTCCCTGGGCTGCACGGTTTCGCGCGACCCGGCCATCCGCCTTCCTCCTTCGGGATGCGTGCTGCGTGACGTTCGTGAGTTATGGCACGATACCCGCGTCTAGCGACGCGGCTTACGGACACAGCGAAAGCGCTCACCCTATGTTAGGGATTATGGTTCGGCCAATCAATGCAGCGTTCCGCTGAACGCTTCCCGCGCTGCCCGGTGTTTCCCGTCCCGGCGACCCTCGGATCCGGGCAGCGTTCTCGGCGGATGTGCCCAAAACTCTGCCCATAAGTCGGGGTGTCGTCGGCCGGCGGGGGCCTGCCCGTAAGGCGGCCCCCGCAGGATCGAATGCTTCCAGGCGTGCTCCTGATGCGAGTGATCATGCGGAGCCTGCGAGACTGAGGCTGGCCTGACCGACCTGACCTGCCGACGGACCTACTCGTGGACCTACTCGCCGAACGCGGCCGTGGATGTCCGCCCCGCGCCGCGGGCTGACCGGGAGCTGCCAGATGGAACCTGCCGCGACGACGGCCGCCCGGCCGGTATCCACGCTCGACCGTGAATCGCCGGAACTGCGGGCGCGCCGCCTGGCCGCCGCGCGCCGGCGGGCGACCGCCTTCCTTGCCGCGGCAACGGTCCTGTTCGTGGCCGTGACGGTGGCCGGCGCCCACGGGACTTTTCTTGACTACGTGCAGGCGGGCGCCGAGGCGGCCATGGTCGGCGGCGTGGCCGACTGGTTCGCGGTGACGGCGCTCTTCCGCCGTCCCCTGGGCCTGCCGATACCGCACACCGCGCTGATCGTCGAGCGCAAGGACCAGTTCGCCGCCACTCTCGGCCAGTTCGTGCAGGAGAACTTCCTCAACGCCGATGTCCTGGCCGAGCGGATACGGTCCGGCGGCATCGTTCCCCGCCTGGCCGACTGGCTGACCGGCCCGGCCAACGCCGCCCGCTTCGCCGGTCACGCCGCGGATCTGGTGGTCACGGTGGCCGACGCGCTCCGCGACGAGGACGTCCAGCGCGTGCTCACCGCCGAACTGACCCGGGCGGTGGACGCGGTCGAGGTGGCGCCGCTGGCGGGGCGGGTCCTGCGGGTCATCATCGCGAGCGGCCACCACGCCGAGCTGTTCAACGCCCTCGCGTCCGGCGCCGACCGTTATCTCGCCGACCATGACGCGGAGATCCGTGCGCAGTTTGAGGCCGAGTCACCCCGCTGGATGCCCGACGCGGTGTACCGGCGCCTGTTCGACAGCCTGTACACCCGGCTGCGCCACCGGCTGGTGGCGATGGCCGCCGATCCCGATGACGAGGCCCGGCGTCAGTTCGAGGCGTGGATCGCCGGGCTCCCCGACCGCCTCGAGACCTCCCCGGAGCTGCGCGAGCGCGGGGAGCAGCTCAAGCGCGATGTCCTGGGCAGCGCCGCGCTGCGGGACTGGTCCTCACCGTTGTGGCAGAAGGTCAAGGTGGCGCTGCGGGTCCAGGCGGCCGACCCGGAGTCTGAGCTGCGCCGCCGGCTGGCCGATGTGCTGGCGGCGACCGGCCGGCGGCTCGGGTCGGACCCCAGCCTCGCCGGCGGCCTCGAGCACATGGTCGAGTCGGGAGCCAGGGCGCTCGCCGATCAGTTCCACGACGAGCTCGCCGGCCTGGTCACCGGGACTATCGAGCGGTGGGACGCCGCCGAGACGTCGAGCCAGCTGGAGCTGCTCCTCGGGCGCGATCTGCAGTTCATCCGCATCAACGGCACGGTGGTCGGGGCCAGCGTCGGCCTGGCCCTGCACGCCATCACCCTCGCCCTGGCCTAGGACGGCACTGAATAACTCGCGAACCCTGATGGGCGTATTTTGCCGGCATCGTGTTCGATTCCCTGGAAGAATCGTGTCATGCAGGGGATGACGCGGCCGGACCGGGACTTGTGGGACGCGGGCGAGGTCACCGGGCACCTGGTGCCGCCGGGCAGCGTGTTCGCGTTCCTGGCCGAGCACCGCACCGAGCTGTTCCCCGATGAGTTCACCGCGGACTTGTTCCCGTCCCGGACCGGGCGCCCGTCGCTGCCGGCGGACCTGGTCGGGTCGGTGCTGGTGCTCAAGGAGTTGTATGACCTGTCGGACACCCAGACCGCGGACGCGCTGAAGTTCGACATCCGGTGGAAGGTGGCCTGCGGCCGGTCGCTGCTGCAGATGAGCTTCGACCCGTCGGCGCTGGTGTACTGGCGCAAGCGCATCGCGAAGTCTGAGCGCCCGGACCGGGTGTTCGACGCGGTCGCGGAGGTGATCGCCGGGACGGGGATCTTGCGGGGCCGTCGGAAGCGGTGCGTGGACTCGACGGTTTTCGACGACGCGGTGGCCACGATGGACACTGTGTCTCAGCTGATGGCCGCGATGCGGAAGGTGGCGCGGGTGGTGCCCGGTGCCGCCGGGGTGATCGCCGGCGTGTGCCGGCTGGACTACTCCAGGCCGGGCAAGCCTGACATCGACTGGGACGACCCGGCTGCCAAGGAGCAGCTGGTATCGGATCTGGTGAATGACGCGCTGGCGGTGCTGGCGGAGCTCACCGGGGAGGGCGCGCCGGAGCGGGACGCCGCCGCGGCGGACGCGCTGGGCCTGCTGGCGCTGGTGGCGGGGCAGGACGTGGAGCCGGCGGAGGGAAGCGACGGGACGGACGGGCGGTGGCGGATCGCCCGGAAGGTCGCCCCGGACCGGGTGATCTCGACGGTGGACCGCCAGGCCCGGCACACCCGCAAGTGCAAGTCCAAGCGCCGGGACGGGTTCCGGGGGCATGTGGCCGCCGAGCCGGAGTCCGGGCTGATCACCGACTGCGAGATGACGATGGCCGCCGGGCCGGGCAGCACGGACGCGGAGAACGGCGTCAAGATGGCCTGCCGCGACCGGTTTCATGGTGACAGTGCGAGCGCCGGTGACGGCGGGGATGACGCTGCCGGCGCCGGGCAGGGCGCGGATGCCGGGCCGGAGCCTGAAGCGCATCCGGAACCGGGACCTGAGCCTCAGCCGGAACCGGAGCGGGAGGGCACGGGTGAGCAGGGCCGGGCGGATGACCTGGAGGTTTACGGCGATTCGGCCTACGGCAGCGGGGAGGCCCGCGCCGCCTACCGCGACGCCGGGCATGACACCGTCATCAAGCCCAAGCCGCTGCGGCCCGCCGTGCCCGGCGGGTTCACCCTGGACGACTTCACCATCAGCGAGGACGACGGAACGGTTACCTGCCCGGCCGGGATCACCCGGCCGATGAGCCCCGCCCGCACCGTCACCTTCGGCGCCGCGTGTGCCGGCTGCCCGCTGCGACAGCGGTGCACCACCGCCAGGGATGGCCGGTCGATGACCATCCACCCGCACGAGGGCCTGCTGCGCGCCGCCCGCGCCCAGTCCCGGACGGCGGAGTTCAGGCAGGCCTACCCCATCCGGTCAATGATCGAGCGGGTCATCGCCTGGACCGCCACCCAGAACGGCCGCCGGGTCAAGCTCCGCTACATCGGCACCGCCAAGAACGACGCCTGGCTGCACAACCGGTGCGCCGCGCTCAACCTGCGCACCCTGCTGCGGCACGGCCTGACCCGCAGCGGCGGGGCGTGGGTGCTGGCCTGACCAGCCAGCACACGCCGACCCGCCCTCGCTGCAGTCCCTGCGCCCCCTCCGCAGTCGCTGCTGCTGCGCCGCAGCCGCCCGGGCCGCCGCGCGGCGGGCCAGTGGAGAGTTCCGGGCACCTGAGCCCGGCCAGCCGGCCACCAGGCCGTCCGCCCGATCGGGTTGTTCAGTGGGCCTAGCGCGGGGAGCGCGTCGCCACGCCAAAGTTGTGCAGGTTCCGCTGTTCCACCAGCAGAACCTGCACAGGAAGCCCCCGAGCCCCGCGTCAGCTGAGGCTGAGGCTGAGCGGCTCGCCGCGTTCCAGCGCGGCGATCTGGTCCAGCCGCTGCTGGTGCGGGCCGCCCTTGGACGCCGTGGCCATCCACAGTTCGGTGATCATCTCGGCCAGCGCCGGCGCGACGATCTTGGCCCCGATGATGAGCACGTTCGCGTCGTTGTGGGCGCGGGCGATCTGCGTGGTGAACAGGTCGTGGCAGACGCCGGCCCGAACCCCGCGGACCTTGTTGCAGGCCATCTGCTCGCCGGACCCGGACCCGCCGATGATGATGCCCCGGTCGGCGTGCCCCCCGGCCACCCGGTAGCCGACGTCCGCGCACAGCGGCGGGTAATCGACGGTGGCGGTGCCGTCCGCGCCCCGGTCGTCGACGTCGTGACCGTGCTCGGTCAGCCACGCCGTGAGCTGCGCCTTGAGCGGGACGCCGTTGTGGTCGGCGGCGATCGCGATCCGCACAGCGCCATTCCTTTCGCCGATGTAGCCGCCGGCGGCCCCGGCGGCCCCGGCGGGCCGCCCCCCGCGGGGCCGTCAGGCCGTCAGGCCGTGGGTGCTCTCCGGGAACAACTCTTCCGCCGTGTACGGCTTGTCCAGGATGTGCGGGCGTCGGGTACGACTCCACCGTCCTGATCCAGGGCCCGGGCCAGCAGGGGCTCTCCCAGACGGTCGCCTGCAAGCAGGCCGGCGCGTCGCTGATCATCGTCACCGGCACCGGCCGGGACGCCGCGCGCCTGGAGCTGGCCAAGCGGCTCGGCGCCGACGAGGTGATCGACGTCCAGGCCGCGGACGCGCTCGCCCGGATCATGGACGTCACCGGCGGCAGGGGCGTCGACATCGTGCTCGACTGCACCGCCGGGGCCGGCACCGGGCCGGTACTGCTCGGCATTGACGCGCTGAAGCGGCGCGAGGGCACCCTGCTCATCCAGGCTGAGCTGGCCGCCTTCCCCGACTTCCCGGTGAAGAAGATCACAGAGAAGGCGATCACGATCAAGAGCGCCCGCGGGCACAGCTTCCGCGCCTGCGAGCTGGCCGTCCGCCAGCTGGCGTCCGGGCGGTTCCCGCTGCACGAACTGGTCACGCACCGGTTCGGGCTGGGCCACGCCGACCGGGCCATCCGTGCGGTCGGCGGCGAAGCCGGGGAAGATGTGGTGCACGTATCGCTGCTGCCGTGGGAGGACTGACATGCCAACCGTCGTGCGCAACATTCCCCGGGCCGGCCGTGCCGTCGCGGACGCGTTCGCCGAATTCGGCGTGGCTACGACGCACGAGGCGCAGGGCCGCACCGGCCTGCTGGCGCCGTACCTGACCCCCATCTATCCCGGCGCCCGGATCTCCGGGACCGTGGTCACCGTGAGCGTGCCGCCGGGTGACAACTGGATGATCCACGTCGCCGTGGAGCAGTGCCGCCGCGGCGACGTGCTGGTCGTCGCGCCCACGTCCCGCTGTGACGACGGCTACTTCGGTGAGCTGCTGGCCACCGCGCTGCGGGCGCGGGGCGTGCGCGGCCTGGTCATCGAGGCGGGCTGCCGCGATGTGCGTGAGCTGACCGCCATGCGGTTCCCGGTGTGGTCCCGGTGCGTCTCGGCGGCCGGGACGGTCAAGGAGGTGCTGGGCGACGTCAACGTGCCCATCGTCTGCGCCGGGCAGCTGATCCGGCCCGGGGACGTGATCGTGGCCGACGACGACGGGGTGGCCGTGGTCGCCCGCCGGGACGCCGCGGACGTGCTGAAGGCGTGCCAGGCGCGGGTGGACAAGGAGGAGCGCAGCCGCGTGCGGTACGCGGGCGGCGAGCTCAGCCTCGACGTCAGCCAGATGCGGGAACGCCTGGCCGAGCGCGGCCTGATCTATACCGACGCGCCGCCGGACGGCGATCTCCCGGGTTCCGGCGGCGCGTCGGGGGCCTGAGACGATGATCATCGACTGCCATGGCCACTTCACGACGGCGCCGGCGCCGCACCGGGAGTTCCGGGACGCCCAGCTCGCCTACCTCGCCGCGTGCGCGGGCGGCACGGACCCGGCGCTGACGCCCCCGGTGCCCGCCGCGATCAGCGACGGCGCGATCCGGGAGAGCATCGAGGCCAACCAGCTGCGGCTGGCGGGCGAGCGCGGCACCGACCTGACGATCTTCTCGCCCCAGGCGTCCGCGATGGGGCACCACGTCACCGACCCGGCCACCGCCCAGGCCTGGGCGCGGGCCTGCAACGACCTCATCGGCCGGGTGACCACGCTGTTCCCGCGGCACTTCGCCGGGGTGTGCCAGCTGCCGCAGGTCACCGCCTGGCCGCTCGATGACTGCGTGGCGGAGCTGGACCGGTGCGTCCGTGAGCTCGGGTTCGTCGGCTGCAACCTGAACCCGGACCCGTCCGGCGGGTACTGGACCTCGCCGCCGCTGACCGACGCGTACTGGTTCCCGCTGTACGAGAAGATGACCGAGCTCGACGTGCCGGCCATGATCCACGTCTCGGCCTCCTGCAACCCGGCCGTGCAGACCACCGGCGCGCACTACCTCAGCGCCGACACGACCGTGTTCATGCAGCTCGTCGAGGGCGACCTGTTCGGCCGGTTCCCGTCCCTGCGGTTCGTGATCCCGCACGGCGGCGGCGCGGTGCCCTACCACTGGGGCCGGTTCCACGGCCTGGCCGGGCGGCTGGGCCGCCCGCCGCTGGGCCAGCACCTGATGGGCAACGTCTTCTTCGACACGTGCGTCTACCACCAGCCGGGCATCGACCTGCTGACCGGCGTCATCGGCGCGGGCAACATCCTGTTCGCCTCCGAGATGCTCGGCGCGGTCCGCGGCATCAACCCCGACTCCGGCTCGTCCTGGGACGACACCAGGCAGTACGTGGACAAGGCGGGCCTCAGCGAGGCGGACCTGCGCCGGGTGCTCGAGCTGAACGCGCGCCGGGTCTACCCGCGCCTGGCCGCCCGCCTGCCGGCTCCCGGCTCCGCGCCCCCGGCTCCCGGCTCCCTGGACGTCCGCGGCGACCGGCGAGAGCCAGGTCCCGGTGCCTGACCAGAGCCAGGTCCCTGAGCTGCGCGACGCCGTGGCGCGGGCCTGCCGCATCCTGGCCATGGAGGGGGTGGCCGGCGGCGTGCTCGGGCACGTTTCCGTGCGCGTCGGCGACGGCCGGATGCTGATCCGGGGGCGCGGCCCGGGGGAGCACGGCCTGTTGTTCACGACGATCGACGACATCCGCCTGGTCGACCTCAGCGGGGGGGGGCCGCCTCGGCCGGGCACCCGGCGCCGGACATCCCGCCCGAGGACATCGCCGAGCTGCCCGACCTGGGCTCCGCGGTTTCCGCTTCGTCTTCATCTACACCCGTGCGATCCACCCCAACGCGGACCTCCCGCCCGGCCGGTTCGCCCATCACCGGAGCCTGGACGCCAAGCTGGCGGTGGCCCGCAAGCTCGCCGCGGACCTGAGCCCGGTCATGACCGTCGCCGTCGACGACCTGGCCGGCACGGTCCACCTCACCTCGGCGGCCTGCCGTTCTGTGCCGCGATCGTGCGGCGCGACGGCGTGCTGGTGCACCGCGAAGAATGGGCCAGCGCCGCCCAGCTCCGCGCGGTCATCGCCAACCTCACCCAGGCCGACCGCCGCCTCGCTGCCGGAGAGCAGGCCCGCCTCTCCCTCAGCGAGACCCTCTGGAGCATGGAGCACCTACCAAAAAACCCTAGCCGCCGCCTACGCCCCCCGGCCCGCCTCGGAGGTTTCCCCTCAACGGCGTGGGGACGAAGGGCGCGCTCGCGGCTTCGGCCCATTTCAGGGTGAGCTCGCGGTTGATCTCGGCCATCCGCTGCGCGAACTCGACGCAGCCTGTCATGGTCGGGGCCAGGCTGGCCGAACGCCGCCAGAAGGCCAGCGGCGTCTCGTTGATGAGCTTCTGCGCCGCCTGCGCCCACAGCCAGGCGACCGTCTCCGCCGTGGTGCGGTCCCGGTTCACCCGGGGGAGCTCAACGGTTACCTCCCGGATCCCTCGGTCGGGCAGGTCCGAGGACATCTGCCCGAGCCGGGAGAGCAGGGCCAGCGACCCGTGGTTGTCGGCCTCGACGACCGTATGCAGCCGCGTGACCGCCGCCGGGCGCTGTTCCATGAGCGCCGAGGTGAGCGCGGCGCCGATGCCGCGTCGCTGCCATTCGTCGGCGACGGCGACGGCGATGTCGGCGGCGGCCGGATCCGTGGAGTGCTGCAGCAGGCGCGCGACCCCGACCGGCGCCTCCTGGCCCTCGGGCGGCAGCACGATCAGCAGGAGCGCGATGTGCTGCACCCCGTCCACACCGTCGACGAGCAGCCGGATCATCGGGTCATCGAGCTGATTGAGCACCTGGAGGAACCGGTGGCGGCGCGACTCGGGCGACAGGCGGTGGAACAGGTCGCGCAGCGTCTCGGCGTCCGTGGGCAGCAGTGGCCAGATCAGCGCGGGCGTGCCGTCTCGCAGCGCGAACTCGCCGGGCAGCGCCGGGCCAGGCGCCTGCTGGGCAGTGCCCGGCATCTCCCTGATCTGTTGCGCGATAATCCCGGTCATGTCGTTACCGAAGCCAATCTTCCTTTACCTTGCGTGTCTCGCGCTCGTCGTGGCGCGACGTAATCAGGATAGCGTTCTTTCCTGGGTTTCTATTTCTCAGGATCCTCTGTTTACAGGGTTTATTTACCGGCAAGTCTCACGGTTGTCATCAATTTGTAACATGGCGTAAGGGCCGAAAACTATCGTACCTGTACCGCTCGATTCGGCGCGCGCTTTTGTGTGTTTCGGCACGTCAACCCGTATTCCGCTGCCGCAATGATGACCCGGCGCCCACGAGACCGCAACGCCGCCCATATGCGGTAAAGCGGCGTTTCGACCTGTCCGTCCCCGGTCAACGTACGGCGATCGTCTGGCGCTGCGTTCTGTGACACATCACACGGTGCCAGCCGCCAATCAGCGGAGAATGGCGGCCCCGCCGTCGACCAGCAGGTCGGTGCCCGTCACGTACGCTGACAGGCCGGAAATCAGGAATAGGATCGCCCCGACGTAATCGTCCAGCGTCCCGCGGCGGCCCAGCGGGATGCGGCCGGTTGTGGTCGGCTGGTCCGGGCGGCCGGCCGACGGCACGTTGTCCCCGCCGGCCGGGTCGCTGAACGTGCGCAGCGCGGTCGGGGTCTGCCCGGGGCTGATCGAGGTGGCCCGGATCCCGTACGGCCCTAGTTCGGCCGCGAGCTGGCGGGTCAGGTAGATCAGCGCCGCCTTGCTGGGACCGTAAACCAGCCGGCCGGGCGTCACCCGGTGCCCGCCGATCGAGGCGATGTTGATGATGCTGCCGCCGCCGGCAGCCCGCATCGGCCGGGCGCACTCCTGGGCCAGCAGCAGCGCGCCGCGCAGGCTGGTACGGAGCACGGCGTCGATCTCGGCGACGGTCAGGTCGTCCAGCGCCCCACCCGAGTCGCCCACCGCGGCCAGGTTGACCAGCGCGTCCAGCCGGCGTCCCCGAGCCGGGCCAGGCTGCGCAGCAGCAGCAGCGCCACCGCCTCGCGTTCGGTGTCGATGATCCGGCGCGCGGACCCGTCCCGGTTCGTGCGCGGCGGCGCGGTCGCCGACGCGTCGATCCGCTCAGCGGTGGAGGAGCTCAGGTCGAGCACGATGCCGACCGCCACGTCCCGGCGCGCCCGGTCGATCCGCGAGGTCAAAGCTCTCATCGTTGTGCCGACCCTTCCTGGGCTGTGCGCCGGATCACATCAAGTTGGCATAATGTCATACCATTGCCAAGGGCTCAAGATGTCTCAGTTTGATAACGGGCGGCTGCCGGGCGCCCCACCTGCGCGAAAGCCGGGACACCCCGCGCCCTAACCTTCGCGAAAGCCCCGACGCCCGCGCGCTTAGGCTGCTGGTATGGCTGATATCCGGGTCGGCACGGCGTCGTGGACGGACAAGACCCTGATCGAGTCGGGGTGGTACCCGCCGGAGGCGAACAACGCCGAGAAACGCCTGCGCTACTACACCCGTCAGTTCCCGCTGGTGGAGGTGGACTCCACCTACTACGCGCTGCCCGCGGAGCAGACCGCGGCCGCCTGGGCGCAACGGTCCCCGAAGGGGTTCACCTTCAACATCAAGGCGTTCAGCCTGTTCACGCAACACCCCACGCGGATCGCCGCGCTGCCCAAGGACCTGCGGCCCGCCGCGGAGAAGGCCGCCAAGGGCAAGCCGAACGTCTACCTTAAGGACGCCGGCCCGGAGCTGACCGAGCAGGCCTGGGAGCGTTTCCTGGCCGCGCTGGAGCCGCTCCGGCAGACCGGGCGGCTCGGCGCGATCCTGTTCCAGTTCCCGCAATGGTTCGTGATCGGCCGGTCCCGGAAGGACTACATCCTGTCCGTCGCCGAGCGGGTCGCCCCACGCCAGGTCTGCATCGAGTTCCGGAACAAAACCTGGATGAGCGAGGACAACCGCGCGGAGACGCTGGCCTTCCTGGCCGATCACCGGCTGCCCTACGTCTGCGTGGACGAGCCGCAGGGCTACCCCAGCTCCGTCCCCCCGGTGGTGGCCGCCACCGCGCCGCTGGCCGTGGTCCGCATGCACGGCCATTCCGAGAAATGGGACAGCCACGACATCCAGGAGAAGTTCCGTTACCGGTATTCGGAGAACGAGCTGAAGGAATGGGTGCCCAAAGTCCGCTCGCTGGCCGCCGAGGCGGACACCACGCACGTCCTGTTCAACAACTGCTACAGCGATGACGCCCAGGTCAACGCGCAGCAGCTGGTGGGCTTGCTCGGCGCCTGAGCAGCGTCCCGGCCGGAGGTTGGGGAGCATAGTCAGTGAATAGCGATGACTATGCTCCCCAACCTCCTCGTCTAGGGCCAGAGGCGCTGGGAGGCCAGGCGGGCCCCGGCCGCGAGATCCGTCAGCTTGGCCCAGACGATCTCCGGATGGCCGACCCGGCCGCCCAGCCCGCAGTCCGTCCCCGCGATGACGTTCTCCCGCCCGACCAGCCGGGCGAACCGGATCAGCCGCTGCGCGACGAGTTCCGGGTGCTCGATGATGTCCGAGGCGTGCCCGGCCACGCCGGGCATGAGGGACTTCCCGTCCGGCAGCGCCGTCTCCTCCCAGACGGCCCACTCGTGCTCGTGCCGCGGGTTGGCGGCCTCCACCGAATAGCATCCGGCGCGGACCGTCAGCACCAGGTCCACCAGGTCGCGCAGCGGGATGTCGTCGCGATGCGGGCCGTGGTGGCTGCCCCAGCAGATGTGCAGCCGGACCTGCTCTTCCGGCAGCCCGCGCAGCGCGTAGTTGAGCGCCTCGATGCGCAGCGCCGCGTACCGGCGGTACTCCGGCACCGTCATCTCCGGGAACATCTGCCAGCCGTCGGGCAGGTCCGGGTCGTCCACCTGCAGGATCAGCCCCGCGTCGATAATGGCCTGGTACTCCTCGCGCAGCACGTCGGCGATGGCGAACAGGAACGACTCCTGGTCGGGGTAGAACTCGTTGCGGAGCCAGTGCTCGACCGTGCCCGGGGTAATGGCCGGCAGGAACGCCTGCACGCCGTCGTGTCCCCCCGCCGCCACGGCGAGCCGCTCGATGTCGGCGCGCACGCTGACCGTGCCCGTGTACCGCAGTGGCCCGGTACAGAAGTACGCCGTGACCGGCCCAGGCTCCGCCGTGGCCGCGCCCGCCGACCCCGCCGTCCCCGCTGCACCTGGTGTCCCCGCCGTCCCCGCCGCGTCCGGCGTCTCCTCTGGGCCCGCCGTTCCCGCCACGCCTGCCGCCGGTATGGCCGTCCCCGCCGCGTCCGCCGTCGGAGCGGCGGCTCCGAACCGGAACCCGCCCAGCCCAGCCGCGAAGAATCCGGGGAAGTCCCGGCGGTCCCGGCCGGTCACCCCGGCGTTCGGCGGCTCGTAGGTACCGGGCGGGAAGACGCGTTCCTCGAATCCGGCCATCCGGTCCCTGATGTACCCGATGAACAGGCCCCGCTTGGAGATCTCCCCGTCGTTAACGATGTCGACGCCCGCCGCGACCTGCTGCTTCACCACAGCGGCCACGGCACCGGGCAGCGCCTCCCGGAAGGCTGTCTCCCTGGCCGGCCCAGCCGCGAACAGGCGCTGCAGGTCGGCCGGCCTCGGTAGCGCACCCGCATGCGACACCAGGATCCGGTCGGTACTGCGCATCATCGTCCGTCTCCTCGATCGCCAGGGCTGACGCTGGTCTGAGCGGTAACGCGGCATTTGGTCCGGTTTGGTCCGTTAATGTCCACGATGCCAGGCCGGCGTCTCACTTGCCAGGCTCTTTATCCCGAATGCGGACCCGCTTATGCTCGGGCCAAGGATCACCCCGGGAGGAACCATGGCCCGCATCGCCCTTCCCGCTGCCTCACTTTCCCGTGTCGACTTCGGCGCGCCGTCGGCGGAGCGCGATATCGAGCGTGGCCTCGGCGAATACTTCGTCGAATCCGAGGCCTATGAACGGGTCCGCAGCGGCGCCAAGCGGATCGTGATCGGCAGCCGGGGAATCGGGAAGAGCGCGATTTTCCAGGTGCTGGCGCAGCGCGAGCGGGATGCGGGCAGTTTCGTTATCGAGCTTACGCCGGAGGACTACTCCTACGAACTGCTCGGCCAGACGATGACCGCCGAGCAGAACGGCTCCTGGGCCAAGCTCGGCGCGTACGCGGTGGCCTGGAAGTACCTGATCTACGTCCTGCTCATGAAGGAGATCTCGAAGAAACGGTCGGCAGTAAAGAAGGGCGCCGGAAACGAGATTTACAAATACGTCCGGGACAATCACTCCAATCAGCAGGCCAGCAAACTATCCGCCCTGGTCTCCTACCTGAAGCGAATGGAAGGCATCAAGCTCGGGAAATACGAGGCGAGTATCCGTGCCCGTGAGCTGGAGAAGCTCTACAAGCTCGAGGAGATACACGCCCTGGTGCCCTCGCTCAAGGAGATCGCCAGCCACAAGCGGATCGTGGTGCTCGTCGACGAGCTGGACCGGGGGTGGGATTCCTCCGAGGACGCCCGGGCGTTCGTCGCGGGACTGTTCCAGGCGTGCATCTCGGTCAACGCGATCCACAAGAACCTGCGGGTGTACATGTCGCTGCGGCAGGAACTCTACGACGACATCCCGGAGCTCTACGACGACGCGCAGAAATACCGCGACCTGATCGAGACGATCCAGTGGAACGAGGCGTCCCTGCTCAAGCTGATCGCCAAGCGGATCCGGCACTCGCTCCCCACCCTGGCCGACAGCGACGACCGGGTGGCCTGGGAGTCGCTGTTCGCCAGCGTCCCGGGACCGCGGGACAACAGCTCATTCCACTACATGATCAACCGGACGCTCTACCGGCCGCGGGAGATCATCCAGTTCTGCAGCCAGTCCGCCGAGCAGGCCCGTGATCTCGGCGGCCGGGTGCCGCTCAGGTACGCCGCGGTCCGGGACGCCGAGAGCACCTACTCCAGCGAGCGCGCCAGGGACATCGCCGCCGAATTCCGGTTCCAGTACCCCGGGCTGCTGAACGTCTTCGACGCGTTCCGCGGTAAGGCCACGCGCGGGCTGGAGCGCGACGACGTGGAGTTCCTGTGCCTGGAGCTCATCACCCGCGAGATCCCGTCCCGCGACACGGAGGACTGGCTGGACGGCTGCACCCCCGACGGCTTAATAGAGATCCTCTGGAACGTCGGGTTCCTGCTGGCCGAGGGGGTCCGGAGCAACGGCCGGCGCCGGGCGGGCAGCGAGGCGTTCCTTGGCGTCCATCAGGTGCCGCACCTCAACATCGCGGCCGCCCGGAACTTCCAGGTCCACCCCATGTTCTGGGCGCACCTCGGGTCTGGCAACGGCGCCCGGTGACAGCCGGCGGCGGCTAGCTGCCGGGCGCGGTCATCCGGTCCAGGCGCTGTTCGGCGAACGTCATCGCGTCGGGGGAGAAGCCGGCCGCCAGCGCGGCCAGCGCCGCGTCCAGGTAGACGGTCAGGTCGCCGTCGCCGCGCGTGCTCCACCGGTCGTAGGCGGCGCGGCACGCGGCCAGCGTGGACCGGCCGACGGCCAGCGGGTACAGCGACCCGGGTGGCTGCCCGATGCGGGACGCCACGAACTCGCTGATCACGCGCTCCCAGGCGTCGTAATGGACGGCCGCGCTGGCCTGCAGGGCGGGCAGCGAGCGGATCAGGTTCATCCGGGCGCGCAGTTCCCTGACGTCATCCGCGCGGTAGTGGTTCGCGGTCACCACGGCCTGCCGGATCGCGTCCATCATCGGCACCGACGGCGGCACCTGGGCCAGGGCCTCCCTGATCACGCTGACCTCGGAGTCGAACTCGCCCCACAGCACGCTGGCCTTCGAATCGAAGTAACGGAAGAACGTCCGCCTGCTCACGCCGGCCTCGGCCGCGATCTGCTCGATGGGGGTCTCGTCGAAACCCTGCTCGGTGAACAGCCGGAGCGCGATCACTTCCAGCGTCCGCCGGCTGGTACCCGGAGGCCTGCCGCGGCGCGCCGCCCCCTCTTCCGCTTGCTGTAGATCGTCCATGAATTCGTTTCAAGTCTAGTCCGGCCTCTTGATCGCGGCACCGTGTGACGTTAACGTAAAAAATATTCGTCACGCTGTGCCGAAATGAGACGCCCGCGTTTCCGCACGTAGAGGAGCTGGCATGAGCAAGCAGTCCACGGCATCCGAGCCCCGCACCGATACCCGCGGACCGGCCCCCGACGCCGAGACCGATGCCGAGGAACTGCTGATTGAGGAGATCTCGATTGATGGCATGTGCGGTGTCTACTAGCACAGCGGCGCCGCTGCCCCTGGTCGAGCAGTTCCAGTTTGGCCTCGACGCTCCGATCTGCCTGACCTGGGAGCTCACCTACGCGTGCAACCTGGCCTGCCGGCACTGCCTGTCCAGTTCCGGCCGCCGGGATCCGCGTGAGCTGTCGACCGCCGAATGTAAGGCGGTCATCGACGAGCTGGAGCGCATGCAGGTCTTTTACGTCAACATCGGCGGCGGGGAGCCAACCGTCCGCCCGGACTTCTGGGAACTCGTCGACTACGCCACCGCGCATCACGTCGGCGTCAAGTTCTCCACCAACGGCGTGAAGATCACCCCGGCGGTGGCCCGTCAGCTCGCGGCCAGCGACTACGTCGACGTGCAGATCTCTCTGGACGGTTCGACGGCCGAGGTCAACGACGCGGTGCGCGGCACGGGTTCCTACGCAACCGCGCTGGCCGCGATGCGCAACCTGGCCGAGGCGGGCTTCGCCGGGTTCAAGATCTCCGTCGTCGTCACCCGGCAGAACGCCGGCCAGCTCGACGAGTTCAAGGCGATCGCCGACCGGTTCGGCGCTCAGCTGCGGCTCACCCGGCTGCGCCCGTCCGGCCGCGGCGCCGACGTCTGGGATGAGCTGCACCCGACCGCAACCCAGCAGCGCGAGCTGTACGACTGGCTGGTCGCGCGCGGTGAGCAGGTGCTGACCGGGGACTCGTTCTTCCATCTGGCCGCGTTCGGCTCGGCCCTGCCCGGCCTGAACCTGTGCGGCGCCGGCCGGGTGGTCTGCCTGATCGACCCGATCGGCGACGTGTACGCCTGCCCGTTCGCCATCCACGACAATTTCCTGGCCGGCAACATCCGCGCCCCCGGCGGGTTCGCCGCCGTGTGGCGGCAGGCGCCACTGTTCGCCGAGCTGCGCCAGCCCCAGGGCGGCGGCGCGTGCACGTCCTGCTCCGCCTACGACGCGTGCCGCGGCGGCTGCATGGCCGCCAAGTTCTTCACCGGCCTGCCCCTTGACGGCCCCGACCCCGAATGCGTCAAGGGCCACGGCGCCCGCGCGCTGCTGGCGCACGCCGGCGCGCCCACGCCGCGCCCGTCCGGGGACCACTCGCACCGGACGAGCCCGCGTCGTTCCGCGCCGGTGCCGGTATCCATCGGCTTGCGCCCGCCTCCGGCCGCGGCGGTCAGCCCGCCGGGCCGCCCCCCCGGCCGCCTGCCCGACCGCGCGTGCGACGAGAACCCGCTGGCTGGCTTCATGCCCGAAGCCCCACTAACACCGAGCCGTCCCGGCCCCGCCCAGCCCGCCCCCGGGCTCGTCCCCAGTCAGGCCGCGCCCCGGCCCGGCCCTGGCCCCGGTAGGGTCCGGCCGGCCCCGGCCCTGGCAGAGCCCAGGTAGGCGTCGCGCTGCCCTCGGCAGGGCGAGGCCTCGGCCAGGCCCCTTCATGATCGGCCTTCCGTTCTGGGAGACGGTCCCCGCCGGTGCCCATGGTGGAGCCGGTCGACATCTCCAACGCGATCGTCTGGCTGGTCTCCGACGACGCCCGCTACGTCACCGGGGTGACCAGGGCCACCCGTGAGCACGAGGACATCCGCCAGGGCCCCGAGCCGCGCCCGTTGGCGGCCCGGCTGCCGCGGCTCGACGTACTGCTGGACACCTCCGGCGAGCAGGACGCCGACCTGGCCCGGCTGGGGCACGGCCGGATGCTGCTGGCCCACACGTACCGGGATATCGCGCCCGCGCTCGCCACCCTGTTCACCGGCTTAGCCGTGGCCGCCAGCTCGGGCCCGGACCAGGCCCGCCCACGCTAGGAGGAGCAATGCCCGTCATCATCGTGGCCACCGTCATGCCGCGGCCCGAGCACCGGGACGAGGTCGGTTACGTGCAGCCGGTTCCGGCCGGCGACCCGGCTAAGGGCGCGCTTTGACCGATCTGGCCGCGCTGACCTCGCCCGAGGCAGCCCACCTGGCGGCCGGCGGCGCGCTGCTCGCGGTGCCGGTCGCCTCCACCGAGCAGCACGGCCCGCACCTGCCGCTGTCCACCGACACCGATCTGGCCGTGGCGCTGTGCGCGCGGCTGGCCGCGGCCCGGCCGGATGTCGTCGTCGCGCCGCCGCTGGCGTACGGGTCAAGCGGGGAACACGAGGGCTTCGCCGGGACGATCTCCATCGGCCAGGAAGCGGTCGAGCTGGTCCTGGTCGAGCTGTGCCGCTCGGCCACCCTGACCTTCCGGCGCGTGCTGCTCGTCTCCACTCACGGCGGCAACGCCGAGGCGGTACGCCGCGCCGAGCACCGGCTGCGCGGCGAATCCCGCGACGTGTACGCCTGGCTGCCGCGCTGGCATGGCGACGCGCACGCCGGGCGTACCGAGACATCCCTGCAGCTGACGCTGGCTCCGCAGCTCGTCCGGATGAATCGCGCCCGGAAGGGCAACACCACGCCGATCGCCGAGCTGATGCCCGCGCTGCGCGCGTCGGCCGTGCGGGCCGTCAGCCCCAACGGGGTGCTCGGCGACCCGGCCGGAGCCAGCACGGAGGAGGGGCAAGCCGTGCTCGGCTCGCTGCTGGCGGATCTGGTCGCCGCCGTGGGAGCGTGGTGCGGTGACTGAGCAACGCAAGCGGCCGGTCAGCGGCCCGCAGGCCAGGCCGGTGACCGGACCGGCGACGGAGCGTGACCCTGAGCCCCGCGTCGCCCTGGTGACCGGCGCGGCCCGGGGGATCGGGGCCGCCACCGTCGCCGCGCTGGTGGCGGGCGGCTGGAACGTGATGGCCGTCGACATCTGCGCCCACGACCCGGCCGTGCCCTACCCACTCGGTCACCGTGACGACCTGGCGAAGGTGGCGGCGGACCTGGGCCCCGCCGTGGCTACCTTCTGCGCGGATACCCGTGACGTGTCCCTCCTGGCCAAGGCGGTCATGGCGACCGAACGGACCTTCGGCGGGCTTGACGCCGCCCTCGCGATCGCCGGGGTGATCGCCGGCGGCGTCCCCGCCTGGGAGATGCCCCCCGATCAGCAGCAGGCCGTGCTCGACATCGACCTCGGCGGGGTGCTGAACCTCGCCCGGGTCGCGGTACCCGCGATGCTCCGCCGTCCCCAGCCGCGGCACGGGCGTTTCCTCGCCGTCTCCTCCGTCGCCGCGACCCGCGGCCTGCCCCTGCTGGCTGCCTACTGCGCGGCCAAGGCCGGAGTGGCCGGTTTCGTGCGCGCTCTCGCCACCGAGTTGCGGGGCACCGGGGTCACGGCGAACGCGGTCAGCCCCGGTTCCACGGAGACGCGCATCCTGGATGAGAGCGCCCGCCTGTACGGGCTGCCCTCGGCCCGTTCGTTCGCGTCCCAGCAGGCGCACGAGCGGCTGCTGGGTGCCGACGAAGTCGCCGCCGTGCTGGCGTTCCTGGCCGGCGACGGCGCCAGCGGCATGACCGGCGCGATCGTCCCCGTCGACGGCGGCATGGCCATCTGAGGTAAGCCCGCCTGCTGCCTCCGCCTGCACTTTCTCCCCAGACCTCCTCCTCGGGCACAACCGTATGTTGACACTGGATAGCAAGTAACCTACAAATGAAGTTGTAGGTTTTATGCAAACCGAAGAGCATAACCACGGATAACCGGAGGTGCAGGATTATGGTGCTGACGTCGATTGACCCGTTCGTCCAGGAGATCGAGCGGCAGTTTGACCGGCTTACTCAGCGGTCGCTCGGTCAGGGCGGCGGAGCTGGCATGCCGATGGACGGGATCCGGCGGCCAGGAGAGGTCGTGCTGCGGTTCGACCTGCCAGGCATTGACCCGGACTCCATCGAGGTCACCGTGGACCGAGGGGTCCTGTCGGTGAGCGCGACGCGCGACGAGAAGTACGGCGAGGACGAGCATCTGTTCATCCGCGAGCGGGCCATGGGTACCTTCACCCGCCGGGTGTACCTGTCGGACCACCTGGACACCGGCGCGATCGAGGCCGCGTACAACCACGGCGTCCTCGCGGTGCGCATCCCGGTGGTGGAGAAGGCCAAGCCCCGCAAGATCGAGATTCAGCGGGCGGACTCCAGCGCGAACGCGCCGGAGCACGAGCCCGCGCTCAGCGCCTGAGCCGCGCTGAGCCCGCCTGCGGGACGACACAGCCTGACCGGTGAGCATGAATTCACCGGTCAGGCTTTATCTTCTGGGAAGAAGAGGAAGGGAGTGATCGGGATGCGGCTGTCCATGCTGGATGACGAGCACGCCGCCTTTTACACGGTGGGGCAGGTCGCGGCGATGCTGACCGTACAGCAGGCGTTCCTGCGCCGCATCGACGATCAGCAGGTGGTCATCCCGCAACGTTCACCGGGCGGCCAGCGCCGGTACAGCCGTCACGACATCGGCCGCGTCCAGCAAGTGATCGTGATGATGGGCGAGGGAATGACGTTGCCCGCGATCCGCCGCATCATCGAGCTTGAGCAGCAACTCGCCGAGGTGATCCGCGAACGGGACGAACTCGCCCGGCGGCTGGACGCCTACCGCCGGCTGGCCGCCTACCGGCGAGCGGGCCGCCCCTGACGGAGGGGCCGGCGGTGCGCGTGAAGCGGAAACATTCGCGATTCATATGGGACAGTTTGTAACGCAATGAGTTATTTACAGTCCGCGAATTGCGAGAGACAATTGCGCTGGGTATCTCCGCAATGGCAGGTGGTTACCATGGGCGACGGCAGCGGTCAATCGGCGACAGGGCTCCTGGCGTATCCACCGGGACCACCGCTGGACAGGCAGGCCGTCCGGTTACCGGCGGCTTATCCCGGCCCGGGTCCCCGCCATCATCGCACCCGATCATGCCGGATCTTTCCGTACGCCCTTTCCGCGCCGGGAATCCGCTTCCCGGCCATGGTCCCAGCGCCGTGACCATCGTCTGAATTCTCCCGCCTGACGCCGGATTGCCGGTGTCACCGACTTCTGCTACGTCTGCGCACCAGCAGGAAGAGAGCAATTCATGGTCTGCTACGCCCCCGGAACCGGCACGCTTGCCGTGATCGGCTTTGCCGTCTACGTCTTCTGGCACAAGGCGATCCTTCATTTCTTCAGCATGGCCGGAACGGCGATGGAAATTACGCTCCTGCTCGGCACGGGCGCCCTTGTCGCGGTCCTCCTCAGCCGGACCGCGCGCATGATCCGCCGTCGCCAGGCTCAGGCCGGCGCGTGCACGACCTGCCGGTTCCGCTGCCAGGAGGCGCTCAAGGCTCGCCCCAACGTGCTCATCAACCGGGTCGACCGCCGCGTCACCCCGCCCGCCGCGGCCCGCCGCGCCACCCTGACCTGCCACCCTGCCGCGCCTCTCGTCAGCCCCCTGGTCAGCCGCCTGCTGAGCCGCCGCGCCCGCCCCGCCGCGCCCGCCGCCGCCCCGGCCCTCCGCCCGGCGTCCGCCGCCACCCGCCCCGTCGCCCCAGCCCTCCGCCCGGCCTCCGCTCCTGCGCACGCCGCGCGGTCCCTCCGCCCGGCCTCCGTTCCCGCCGCGCCGCGGATCCCGGCTCCCGCCGCGCCGCGAAACTCGGCGCCCGCCTTCCGCGCCACCGTTCCTGCGCGTGAACCCTGGCCCCTCGCTCCGCGCCCGGCGGTGCGCGAACCGGCCCGGCCGGTTGAAACCGTCCCCTTCGACGGCTATGTCCTCACCCCGGACGGAGTTGACGGTCGGCCGGCCCCCGCCGCCGAGGTCCCCGTGTAACCCGCCGCCCCGTCCCGCCCGATCCGGGCAGCGTTTTCAGGGGCGCCGCCCTGAGAACGCTGCCCACATCCTGGGTGGCCAAGGCGAGGCCGGGCCAACCGTCGGCACGAGCCCAGCGCTGGCCCCGGCGGACGTCAGCTGGCTTCGGCGGCCGGGCGCGCGGCGGTGGCCCAGCGGATGGCCTGCACCATGGCCTGCCCGGCCGGGCGGATCAGTGCGGCTTCCGTGGCCGGCTCCGGCTCGCCGCATTTTGCCACTCCACCCAGCCATTATCCGCCGGCCTCCCGCCGGGCCACGCCGGCCTCCCACCGGACCACGCCGGGCTCCCACCGGACCACGCCGGCCTCCCGCCGGGCCACGCGGGGCCGCGCCGGGGGTTCACGCTGGTCCGGCGGGCGCGCGGGCCCGCCGCCTCCGGCTGGCCCGGGACCGGAGGCGCCAGGCCCGGCGCCAGGGTGCCAACGCGTCACTTTCCGTTCAGACGGTGGTCAATCGGGCCTGGTTTTCGTGCGGTACGGGTGGCAGTTGGGCGCTGGCGAGCGACCGCGCCCGGCAGGAGAACCCATCATGAAACTCAAACCAATCCGGCTCGCACACATGAGACCGGCCCGCACCGCCGCGGCGGTGGCGGCGAGCGCCGCGGTCATGCTGGGCGGCGGCGCGTTCGCCTCAGCGGCGACCGGCCAGCCCGCGCACAGCGACGGCAACCGCATTCAGCACGTGCTGCTGATCTCGGTGGACGGCCTTCACCAGCAGGATCTCGCGTGGTACGTGCGCACGTACCCGAACTCGGTGCTGGCCGCCCTCGATCATCGTGGCCTGGAGTACAGCAACGCTGAGACGCCCTTCCCGTCCGACTCCTCCCCGGGCATGACCGCCCAGGTGACCGGCGGCAACCCGCGTTCGACCGGTGTCTACTACGACGACACCTGGAACCACGACCTGTTCCCGGCGGGCACGACGAACTGCTCCGGGCCCGTGCCTGGGGCCGAGGCCGCCTACGAGGAGGCCATCGACATCAACTCCAACGCGCTCGACGCGGGCCAGGGCCTGGCCGGGCTGCCGGGCAGCATCCTTAGCATGACCGGCAACCCGCTGAACGTGATCGACCCCAAGAACCTGCCGGTCGATTCGAAGACCTGCAAGCCCATCTACCCGAACCAGTATCTGCAGGTCAACACGATCTTCAACGTGGCACGCGCGGCCGGGCTGCGGACCGCCTGGTCGGACAAGCACCCCGCGTACCAGATGTTCGACGGGCCGTCGGGAACCGGCGTCCAGGACTTCTTCACCCCCGAGATCAACAGCCAGGACCCCAGCCTTCCCGCCGGCGACGACTGGACCACCGACAACGCCGCCACCATGCAGTACGACTCCTACAAGGTGCAGGCCATCCTCAACGAGATCGACGGTTACGACCACAGCGGGACGCACCCTGTGGGCGTGCCCGGCATCTTCGGGATGAACTTCCAGACCGTCTCCACCGCGCAGAAGCTGCCCACCTCGGACGGGCTGACCGGCGGCTACCTGCCCGGCGGCACGGTTCCCGGCCCGCTGCTGGTCCGCGCGCTGAACTCCATCGACGCCCAGGTCAGCGCGATGGTAGCCCGGATACAGGCCCGTGGCCTGGCGGGCAGCACCGCCCTCATCATTTCCGCCAAGCACGGCCAGTCCCCGACCGACCCGACCACCCTGGCCCGGGTCCCGGACTCGCCGATTATCAGCGCGATTAACGCGGCGTGGACGGCCGCCCACCCGGGCGCGAAGGCGCTCGTGATCTTTTCCACCGACGACGACGGCATGCTGCTGTGGCTGAGTAACCGCTCGCAGGCGGCCGCCGATTTCGTTAAGAACTATCTGCTCACCCATCCGGCGGCCGGGAACAACGTCAGCGGCAACCCCGTGACGGTGTCCGCGTCCGGCCTGAAGGCGGTCTACGCGGGCGCCGCGTCGGCGGCGTTCTACGGCGTCCCGGCCGGCGATCCCCGGCACCCGGACATCACCGGCATCGCCCAGCACGGCGTCGTCTACACCGGCGGGAAGGCCAAGATCGCCGAGCACGGTGGGGACGATCCGCAGGACCGCGACGTGCCCATCCTCGTGGTGTCGCCGAGCGTGCCGCACGGCGCCTCCATCGGGGCGCCGGTCGAGACGACCCAGATCGCCCCGACCATCCTGGCGCTGCTCGGCCTGAACCCGGGGCAGCTCCAGTCGGTCCGGATCGAGCACACCCAGGTCCTCCCGGGTGCGGGCCGCCCGGCCGGGCACTGACCGTACCCTCCCCGTCCTCCCCGGCCGGGCCTGTGCCTTTCCCGGCCGGGGAGTGGCCCCGTGGTAAGAAGGGGCCATGGCAGCAGAGATACGGTTCACGATCGGTGCCGAGGTCAACGGCACGGACGGGGTGTGCGGCCGGCTGGCCTGGGTCGTGGTGGACCGCAGCGCCGCGCCCTGGGTGATCACCCATCTCGTGGTCGAGCCGCCCCATCGGGTGGGCCTCGGCCGCTTCGTCCCGCTTGATCGCGTCGGGAGCGTCGACGAGACGTCCGGTGCGGTCGCGCTCGACTGCACCTTTGAGCAGTTCGAGCAGCTCGGCTCGGCCGAGGAGACGGAATTCGTGCCGCCCAGCGGGGCCTACTCCGACTACGGCCCGGCGCAGCTCATCGCGCGGCCCTATTACACCGATGAACCGTCCGTGCGCGGCGGCCTGCCCGCCACGTCGCAGGTCGTCACCGCCGACGCGCCGCTTCCCGGTGACGGCGAGGCGGCGGTGCACCGCGCCCGCGCGCACGCCTCCGACGGTGTCATCGGCGAGGTGGCCGGCCTGGTCGTTGACCCCGCCAGCCAGCAGGTCACCCACGTGCTGCTCAAGGAGGGCCACGTGTGGGGTCGCAAGGAGGTGGCGATCCCGATCGGCGCGGTGAAGGAGGCCGCCGAGGACGGAATTCACCTGAGCATCAGCACGCAGGAAATCGGGGACCTGCCGCCGGTCAGCATCAGTCACCGGGACCGGTAGCCGTGCTGCCGGCGCTCTGCTGCGTCGTCATCGGAGCCGGCCTGGTCGGGCTGTGTGTGGCGTTGCGGCTGGCCCAGGCGGGGGCCACGGTCACCCTGCTGGAGCGGGACAAGCCTGGTGGCGGCGCGACCCGGTCGAGCTTCGCCTGGCTGAACGCCAACAACAAGACCCCCCGGGCCTACTTCGATCTCAACCACCAGGGGATGCTGGCCTGGGCCGGGCTCGCCGCGGAAGCTGGCCAGCCGGACTGGTACCGGGCGTCAGGGAACCTCGAGTGGGCGCGGGACGCCCGCGGGCATGCGGAGCTCGCGGCGCGGGTGCGCCGCCTGACCGAATGGGGGTACCCGGCGGGCTTTCTCGGTGCCGCCTCGGCGGCCGAGCTGGAGCCGGCGCTGCAGCCGTCGGCGGCCACGGCGGAGGTCGCCTGGTTCCCCGGCGAGAGCTACTTGCTCACCGAGCCCGCGGCCGGCTACCTGGCCGCCGCCGCCGCCGACGCCGGGGTCCGCGTGCTGACCGGCGAGGCTGGGCGGGTGACCGGTTTCGCCCCCCCGGCCGGGCTGGCCCGCGCGGGACGCAAGGTGCACACCGCGGACGGCGGGGTGATCGCGGCGGATGCGGTCGTGTGCTGCGCGGGACATCAGGTCCCGGAGCTGGCCCGGCTGGCGGGCGCGACCATCCCGGTGCCGCTCGTGCCGTGGGAGACGCCCGGGGCCGAGGCCCCCGGCCTCGTCGTGCACGCCGGGCCGGTCTCCGGCGTGACCCGGATGGTGCACGCGCCCGCCGTGCACCTGCGGCCCCATCGCGGCGGCCTGATCCACCTGGAAGCCCCCGACGCGTCCGTCGACCTGCATACGCCCGCCGCGGAGTTGCGCCGCTGGGCGGACGAGCTGCTGCGGCGCGCCCGCCGGGTCATCCGCGGGCTGGACGGGGCCGAGGTCACCGGCTACCGGGTGTGCGTGCGCCCGATGCCGTCCGACGGCCAGTCGATCGTGGGGTGGCTGCCCGGCGCGCCCGGCGTGTACGTGGCGGTGACGCACAGCGGCGTCACCCTGGGCGCGCACCTGGGCCAGCTCATCGCGGCCGAGATCGCCGGCGGCCAGGCCCAGCTCGAGCTCGCGCCGTTCCGGCCGGACCGTTTCGCGCCGGCCCTGTTATCCGGCGCCGCGTTCGCTGGGCTGGCCGCCGCCGGTGCCGTCCCGGTGGCCGTCCGCCCGGGCGGCGCCGGGGCGGACGGCCACCGGGAAACGTTTCCGCCGGCCGCGCGGGCTGTGAGACGGTACGCGGATGGAGGACTACCAGACCGTCAACCGGGAGATCTGGGACGAGCGTGTCCCGGCTCATCTCGCCTCTCCCGACTACCAGGTCCGCCGGTTCGCTGAAGATCCCCGCTTCCTCAGCCATGTCGTCCGGTTCGACGTGCCCCGGCTCGGTGACATCCGCGGGCTGCGCGGCGTCCACCTGCAGTGCCACATCGGCACCAACACGGTCTCGCTGGCCCGCCTGGGCGCGTCCATGACCGGCCTGGACTACTCCGCGCCGGCCGTGGCGGCGGCCCAGGACCTGGCCACCCGGGCCGGGGCCGACGCGCGCTTCGTGCAGGCGGACGTCTACGAGGCGCCCGCCGTGCTCGGCCGCGGCGCCTTCGACCTGGTGTTCACGGGCATCGGCGCGCTGTGCTGGCTGCCGGACATCCGCCGCTGGGCGGCGGTGGTCACCGCGCTGCTGCGGCCCGGCGGGCGGCTGTTCCTGCGTGAGGGCCACCCGATGATGTGGGCGCTGGATGAGTTCCGCGACGACGGCCTGCTCGTGGTGCGGTACCCGTACTTCGAGCGGACCGAGCCGCTGACCATCGATGAGGACGGCACCTACGCCGTCAAGCCCGCCTGACCCGCGGCCCTTGCGGGGGTCAGTCTTCCAGGGCGGCCCGCACCAGTTCGAGCAGGTCGTCGTCCCCGATGCCGCCCGCGTCGGCGGGCCGCAACTGGATGGTGCCCTTGCTGGTCTTCACCCCGGGATGACGCGCGGCGAAGCCGGCCTCGCGGCCCTGCGCCCAGCCGTACACCGACAGGCCGTGCTTCCACGCCCCGACGTACAGCCGCCGCCCGCCCACCCGGTAGCTGGGCATCCCGTACGACAAGGCGACCGCCGCGTCCGGGTAGGCGCCCAGGATCAGCCCGTTCAGCCGGTCGAACAGCGGCCGGTTCTCCGGCGCGATGGCGTCGATGTAGCCCTGCACGGCCTCGTCCATGATCCCATTGTGCCGGTTCCCGGCGCGCCCGGCCCGGGTGAGGCGGGGCCTGCTGGAAGGACCGGGCGCGGCTCAGTCCTCGTCCTGGAAGACCTCGGCCATCAGCTCAAGGGTTTTTCCCAAGGGATTCCAGTCGGCTCTTCCGCCTCCACCGCGTTTGGCAGCTTTATCTTCGCCGCCACAAGAAAGGAGTGCGGGCAGCGGCCGGAAATTGTGGTGCGCGCCCGTGGTCCTGGCTGCCACCCTGTTGGCATGAATCACCTCGTCGGCGACACCCAGCACGACCCTGCCGAGTACGGCGAGCGCATCGGCGGTATCTACGACGAGTGGTTTGGCGGCCGGGACGACCAGGGGCCGATCGTCGATTTCCTCGCCGCGCGCGCCGAGGGCCAGGCCCTGGAACTCGGCATCGGCACCGGGCGGATCGCGCTGCCGCTGGCGGCCAGGGGCGTGCCGGTAGACGGCATCGACGCATCACCCCGCATGGTGGCCGAGTTGCGCGGCAAGCCCGGCGGCGCCGATCTCCCCGTCGCGATCGGCGACTTCGCCGGGGTCAGCGCGCCGGGCGGCCCGTACGGGCTGATCTACGTCGTGTTCAACACGTTCCTCATGCTGACGACGCAGGACGATCAGGTGCGCTGCTTCGCCCGCGTAGCGGCGAACCTGCTGCCGGGAGGCGTGTTCGTGATGGAGGCGTTCGTGCCCGACCTGACCCGGTTCGACGCGGGACAGCAGGTCCGGGTCGACCGGCTCGACCCCACCCCCCGGTTCACCGCCTCGATGCACAACCAGGTCCGCCAGCAGATCCACGCCCGCACCTTCGTCCTCGGGCCTGACGGCATCGAGACGTACCCGATCGAGATGCGTTACGCCTGGCCCGCGGAGCTCGACCTGATGGCGCGGCTGGCCGGGATGCGGCTGGCGGGCCGGTGGGCTGGATGGCGGGGGGAGCCGTTCACCTCCGCGAGCGACGGTCACGTGTCGGTCTGGGAGGCCACCGGGCCGGCCTGAGCCCGCCGTGCCGGGGTGGCCCTGAGCCGCCGTTACCTGGCCTCCCTGAGCCGCCCCCCGACCCGGGCGGGCTGACCGCGGTGCCCGGACGCCGGGCGCTAGCGTTTGACGTCATGGGAGCAGCGAGGACGGCGCCGGGTCAGGGGCGGACCATCCGGATGACCGCACGCGGCCGGCGGCCCGGCGCCGGGTGTGGCTCGCGGGCGCGGCGAGCCTCATGTCCGTGCTGGCCGTGGCGGGCTGCACGTCCGCGTCCGCTCCCGCCGCGCCGGCCGCGAGCACGCCGCCGCCCGCGCCGGCCTCCTCCGCGCCGGCGGCCGGCTCCACCTCGTCCGCGCCGGAGGCCCAGGACGCCGACTGGCCGACGTACGACCGGACCGCCGGCCGCAGCGGCGTCTCCGTCAGCTCGCCGGCGCCGGGGCAGGTGCGGCGGTCCTGGACGGCGGGCGTGGACGGCGCGGTGTACGCGGAGCCGCTGATCGTGGGCTCGGAGGTGATCGTGGCCACCGAGAACAACACCGTCTACGCGCTCGATGCGTCAACCGGCGCGGTGCGCTGGTCACGGCATCTGGCGTCCCCGGTCCCTTCCGGGCTGCCGTGCGGCAACGTGGATCCGTCGGGCATCACCGGCACGCCCGTGGCCGACGTGGCCGCGGGCAGGCTCTGGGTCGTCACGTTCACCAGCCAGCCGGCCTACCGGCATACGCTCTGGGCGCTCAGCCTGGCCACCGGCGCGGTGGCGTCCCAGCGCGCGGCCGACGTGAGCGGCAGCGATCCCCGGGCCCAGCAGCAGCGCGGCGCGCTTACCCTGCTCGGCGCCCGGGTCTACGTGCCGTTTGGCGGGCTCTACGGGGACTGCTCCGACTACAAGGGCCGCGTGGTCGGCGCGCCCACCTCCGGTTCCGGCGCGCTGGTCAGCTTCACCACGGCCAACGACCGGCAGGCGGGCATCTGGGCCCCGGCCGGGGAGTCCGTGCGCGACGGCAGCCTCTACGTGGCTACCGGCAACGGCATGCCGGCCGATCAGGTCGACGATTCCGACAGCGTGCTGCGCCTCAGCCCGTCCCTGCAGGCCGAGGACCGGTTCACCCCGTCCAACTTCCAGGCCCTGTCCGCCGGCGACCAGGACATCGGTTCGACGGCGCCGGCGTTGCTGCCGGGCGGTCTGGTGTTCCAGGTCGGCAAGCAGGGGATCGGTTACGTCCTGAACGGCGGCCGCCTCGGCGGGACCGGCGGGGAACTGACCTCCGCCAGCGTGTGCGACGGCGGCTTCGGCGGCAACGCCGTCGACGGCAGCACGGTCGTGTTCTCCTGTTACAGCGGCCTGCGCGCCGTCCAGGTCACGCCGGGGGCCAGCGACGCCGCGCCCCGGCTCCGCGCGCTGTGGACCGCCTCCGGCGCCAACCCGGGGCCGCCGATCATCGCCGGCGGCGTGGTCTGGGACATCAGCGGCAAGGGCGTGCTGGGCGGCTACCGTCTCTCAGACGGCAAATCCGTGTTCACGGCCCGGACGCCCTCTCCGGAGACCAGCTTCCCGTCCCCGGCCGCGTCCGGCACCCGCCTCGTCGTCCCCGAAGGTGACCAGGTCACGTCCTACCTCGGGATCTGACCGCGCGGCGATCCGCACCGGCCAGGACTGGCCATCCGGCTCCATCAACGACATCCTGTTCCGCATGAGCCTGACCCTGTGCGTGCTGCTGTGGGCGCATCCCGACGCCGAAGATGCCCTGATCACCCACGAGGATGAGGTGCTCGGCTTCGTGGCCGAGCACGGCGGCCGCGTGCTGCAGCGCGCGAGAAGCGCCGGCTCCGGCGGTGACCCGCTGGAGATCCAGCTTCTCGAGTTCCCGTCCGCGGCGGCCGTCGACGCCTACATGGCCGACGGGCGCCGGACACTGCTCACCGACGAACGGGACCGGGCCATCGCCCGGACCGAGGTCATCACCGTGCAGCTGGTCACGCCCGGTTAGGGCCGCGAGCCTCGGGCTGCGGGGGACTGTGACCACTGATACAGCATGAGTTAACAGCGTAGTAACGTGTCGCGGTCATACGGTGGGAAAATGCCACCATGACAGAACAAGCGTCATGCGTTGACCCGAAGCTGAGCCGTCAGGAGATTTCCGACGACGTAACCAGGCTCGGCTGGCGGTACAACCTCGGGCTGATCCGCACCTCCATCGAGGTCGGATCGCTCGCCCAGGCCGCCGAGGTCGCCCGGGCCGTCACCGCCCTGGCCGGCGACAGCGCCGACGGCAGCCTGTCGGCCGACCTCCGTCCCGATCGCGTCATCCTCACCCTGCAGTCGCGCGCCGAGGCCTGGGTCACCCACAGCCGGATGCAGGCGGCGCTGGCGGCCGGCGGCACGCTTGTCTACGACGCGGAAGCCCCGGCGTTCTGGGTCCTCGCCGATCGCGAAGGCAACGAAGCCTGCCTCTGCACCTGGCAAGGCCGCGACCACTAGGCCTCCGCACCCTGAACGGGATCCCCGGGATCTTCACGCCTGCGCGGCGTCCCCGCGGGGTACCCAGACTTACGGGCAGACTTTTCGCCCGGCAGCATTTGCCCAAAACTCTGCCCGTAAGCGCCGGCCTGCCACCCCACCATGGCACGCCTGCCACAGGGGTAGCGTGGCTCTCGTGAACCAGCGCCTGGCAGAAAAGCACGCCCGTGATGGCGCGGGCGAGGCGGCGCACGGCGACATCGAGGCGCGGCTGCGGGCCGCGCTGCGGGACGCCATGACCACGCGGGATGTGGTGGCGGCGTTCGCGCTGCGATCCGCGCTGAGCGCGATCGGCAACGCCGGAGCCGTCCCGGCCCCGGCCGCCTCCATGGCCCCCGCAAACTCCGCGGCCCCCGTGGCCTCCGCGGCCAGCGCGTACGTCGCTGGGAGCGCGCCGGGCCTGGGCGCCGGCGAGGCAGCCCGCCGCCGTCTCACCCAGGCCGACGTCGCCGGGATCGTCCGGGCCGAAGCCGCCGAGCGCGACACCGCGGCCGGCCGGTACGACCAGGCCGGTCATCCAGATCGCGCCGAAACTCTCCGCCGCGAGGCCGCGATCCTGCGCGCGGCCCTGGGCGAGAGCCCACCTCAGTCAGGGAGCGCCCCATGAGCACCGTTTCGTCCAGCACGGACCCCGGCCACGCTGACGACGCCGAGGCGCGCGACCCGGTGGCCGGCGAGACCTGGGTGGCGCTGCTGCACCGCCCGGGCCCGGCCGCACCGCAGGACACGAGCCTGTTCGCCGACCCCCGGTTCGGTGCGCACGTGCAGTTCCTCAGTCGGATGCGGGAGGCTGGCTACCTGATGGCGGCCGGTCCGCTGACCGACGTGCCCGGGGAGGGGATGGCGATCCTCCGGCTGCCCGGGGAGGGCCAGTTCGAGACGGCGGTCCGGCTGGCGACGGAGGACGATCCCAGCGTCGCCTGCGGATTCTTCACCGTTGCCGTCCGCCCGTGGCGGGTCATCCTGCAGGCCAGCCCGGCCGCCCAGCCCGCCCAGCACGCCCAGCCGGCCCCCTGAGGCGCGCGGTCAGGGCTGGCAGGAGCCGGGTACCCAGGCCCGCGTGGCCACGCTGTTCTGCGTGCTCATCGTCTCTGTCATGGATCCAGCCGACGAGGCAGGCAGCCCATCGGTAAGGTCCACTTATATGGCAGATAAGTGGGCCACTTTCGGGATCGACCTGCATCTGGACCTGGCCGGGCGGAAGGTACGCGCGGGCCTGGAAACCGCGCTGCGCGAGGCCGTGCGGACCGGGCGGCTGAGCCCCGGCACGCGCCTGCCGTCGTCGCGCGCCCTGGCCGCTGACCTCGGCGTCGCGCGCAACACGGTGGCCGAAGCCTACGGCCAGCTCATCGCGGAGGGCTGGCTTTCCGCCGAGCGGGGATCGGGTACCCGGGTGGCCGGCCGGGCCGCCGCGGAGCCGGATCAGCCCGCCGCCACCGCCGCGCCGCCGGGCCACCCGCGCTACGACCTGCGGCCGGGCTCACCCGACGTGTCCGCCTTCCCGCGCGCCGCCTGGCTCGCCGCGTCGCGGCGGGCGCTGCTGGCCGCGCCCAGCGACGCGCTCGGCTACGGCGACCCGCGCGGCCGCCCGGAACTGCGGCACGCTCTGGCCGGTTACCTGGCCCGGACCCGGGGGGTGCGGGCCAGCGCCAACCGCATCGTGGTGTGCTCCGGCTTCGCGCAGGGACTGGCTCTGCTCTGCCAGGTCCTCCGGGCCCGGGGAGCGGCCGCCCTCGCGGTCGAGGCGTACAGCCTGGCCAGTCAGCGGGCCACGGCGGAGGCCGCCGGGCTGCGGCTCATCCCGCTGCCGGTCGATGGGCAGGGCGCCGCCGTGCACGCGGCGGAGGACGCCGGCGCGATCCTGTGCACCCCGGCGCATCAGTTCCCGGTAGGGGTCGTGCTCGCGCCGCAACGGCGGATCGCCGCGGTGGCGTGGGCCAGGGACACCGGCGGAGTGATCATCGAGGACGACTACGACGGCGAGTTCCGTTATGACCGCCAGCCGGTGGGCGCGATGCAGGCGCTCGCGCCCGAGCACGTCATCTACGCGGGCTCGGCCAGCAAGAGCCTCGCCCCGGCCTTCCGGCTCGGCTGGCTGGTGCTGCCCGCTCACCTGGCCGCGGACGTCGCCGCGGCCAGGGAACAGGCCGACGGCCCGGGCGGCCGCCTGGACCAGCTCGCGCTGGCCGAATTCATCACCTCGGGCGCCTACGACCGGCACGTCCGCCGTTCCCGGCTCGCCTACCGCAGGCGGCGGGATCGCCTGGTCAGAGCGCTGCACCGCGCCTCGCCTGAGGTCAGCGTCACCGGAATCGCGGCCGGGCTGCACGCTCTGTGCGAGCTGCCGCCCGGCCATCTGGAGGACGAGGTGATCGCGCGGGCCGCGGCGCGCGGCCTGGCCGTCAGCGGGCTCGGGGCCTACTGCGCGACCGGGCGGCCGGGTCGGCAGGCCCGCTCGGCCCGGCCGGCCCGGCAGGCCCTGATCGTGGGGTACGGCACGCCGCCGGAGCACGCCTACAGCGGCGCCGTCGCCCGGCTCTGCGCGGTGTTCAGGGAGCTGGCGTGACCGGCGGCGCCTGCTCAGCGCCGGGGGCCGAGAACAGGTAGCTGGTGGCCAGGCTGCGATAGGGCCGCCACGGCTCGGCGATCGCGGTCACCTCGGCCGGGAGCGGCAGGTGATCGAGCTGGTACGCGGCCCGGACCGCCTTGCGCAGGGCCAGGTCACCGGGCAGCACCACGTCCTCCCGGTCCAGCGCCAGGATCAGCGCGCCCTGCACGGTCCACGGTCCGATCCCCGGGATCGCGGTGAGCTGCGCCATGATCTCTTCATCCGGCAGGCCGCTGAGCACGGCGAGGTTCAGTCGGCCGTCGGATATCCGTTCCGCGAGGTCGCGCAGCGTGGCGACCTTCCGGCCAGACAGGCCGGCGCGGCGGATCTCAGCGGGATCGGCCCGCAGCAGCTCCTCCGCCGACGGCAGGTGACCGCCGAACAGCGCCTGGATCCGCGCCAGGATGCTCCGGGTGGAGGCCACCGACAGCTGCTGCCCGGCAACCTGGAACACGAGCGCGCCGTACAGGTCCATGACCGGCAGCTCGGCCATCCACCCGCGCGGGTCGAAGTCCGGCCGCTCATCGATGAGCCGGGCCAGCACCGGGTCGGCGCGGCGGAGGTGGGCACGCGCGTCGTGCAGCCGGGCGCCGTCACGTCCGGCGCGGTGGCCTGCCACCGGCCGGACGCTGGGTTCATTCGGGTCCATGGCACTCTATCTTCGTACATCGCCGCCGGCGCGCCCGGGACGACTGCCAAGGAGAGACCCATGTTGGTGCCGTTCTACGGGCGCGTGATCGCCGCGGTGGTCGGCGGCCTGCTGGTGCTGGCGGTATGGAGCAGCGCCATCGGCGCGCTGGTGGTGACGCGCGCGGTGGGCAGCCGGCTGACGCGGATGGCCGACAAGATCGTGACCATCGTGTTCCGGGTGCTCAACGAGCACATCCCCGACTACCCCCGGCGGGACCGGGTGATGTCCTTCCAGGCGGCGGCGATCCTGGTCGCGCAGCTGGCCGCCTGGCTCGGCACCGCCTTCGCCGGGTTCACGCTGCTGCTCTGGCCGTTCGAGCACAACCTGGCGGGCGCGTTCGCCGCGGCCGGATCCTCGCTGTTCACCCTGGGGTTTGACGTGCCGTCCGGGACCACGCCCGCGGTCATGGTTTTCGCCGGCGCCGCGACCGGGCTCACGATCCTCACCCTGCAGATCGCCTACCTGCCCACCCTCTACGCGGCGTTCAACCGGCGGGAGACCGAGGTCGCGCTGCTTAACGCGCGGGCCGGCGTCCCCTCCTGGGGGCCGGAACTGCTCGCCCGTACGCACTACGGGCTGGGCGGGTCGGGCGTGTCGACCATCGACACGATGCCGGCGCTGTACGCCCAGTGGGAACGCTGGGCCGCGGACGTCGCGGAAAGCCATACCACGTACCTGCCGCTGGTCCGGTTCCGTTCCCCCCAGCCGCTGTCGTCCTGGGTCACCGCGCTGCTGGCCGTGCTGGACTCCGCCGCGCTGTTCCTTTCGCTCTCGCCGAAAGCCGCGCCCGTGGTGCCCGCGCGGCTCTGCCTGCGCAGCGGTTTCCAGTGCTTCACCCGCGTCGGGAGGGCCATGGGCCTGGATATCCCACTCGAACCCAGCCCCGACGCCGGGATCAGCCTCACCTACGAGGAGTTCCTCGACGCGGTGGAGCGGATGCGGAAGGTCGACTTCCCGATCGAGCGTGACCCCGCCGACGCCTGGCCGGACTTCGTCGGCTGGCGCGCCAACTACGAGGAGGCCGCGTACAAGATCGCGTACGCCCTGGACGCGGTGCCCGCCCTCTGGTCGGGCCCGCGCATGCACCCCATCGAGCCCATCGCCCCGATCCGCCCGGCGCCCGGACGGCCGCCCAAGAAGGTGTGAGGCGGGCCGCCGCGGCGAAATACTGGGGTCATGAGCGATCTGAGCTATACCGAGTCGGTCCTCGTCGCCTGCCCGCCGGAGACCCTCTACGACATGGTCTCCGACGTGACCCGGATGGGGGAGTGGAGCCCGATCTGCCGGGCCTGCTGGTGGGACGAGGGACAAGGCCCGCGCGCGGGCGCCTGGTTCACCGGGCGCAACGAGGTGCCGGGGCGCGTCTGGGAGACCCGGTCCCAGGTCGTGGCCGCCGAGCGCGGCCGGGAGTTCACGTTCGAGGTAAATAACGGCTGGGTGCGCTGGAGCTACACCTTCGCCCCGGTGGACGGCGGCACGGAGCTGACCGAGTCCTGGCACTTCCTGCCCACCGGCATCGCCGGCTTCCAGCAGAAATACGGCGACGACGCGGGGAACCAGATCGGCAACCGCTCCGCGGCGGCGCACCGCGGTATCCCGGAGACGCTGGCCGCGATCAAGAAGGCCGCCGAGTCCGGCTGACCCCCGCCGAGTCCGGCTGCCCAGCCTGGCCGGGCGGCCGCCGGGTCCGGCTGGCCGTCAGCGCGACCCAGGCACCGCTACGGGCACCGGCTGGCCGGCCTGCCGCTCGGCGGCGGCCGTGATGTTGCGGAGCATCCCGCCGAACACGATGCCGTGGAACGGCGCGATCGACCGCCAGTAGGCGTGCCCGGCCAGCCCGCGCGGCTGGAAGATAGCCCGCTGGCGGTAGGTGGTCTCGCCGTTGCCGTCCCGGCCCACCGACAGCTCCAGCCAGGCCAGCCCGGGCAGCTTCATCTCCGCGCGCAGCCGCAGCAGTTCCCCCGGCGTGACCGCCTCGACACGCCAGAAGTCCAGGGCGTCCCCGACCCGCAGGTGCCGCGGGTCGCGCCGCCCGCGCCGCAGCCCGACGCCGCCGGACAGCCGGTCCAGCAGCCCGCGGGCCGCCCACGCGGCCCGGAACGAATACCACCCGGACGTCCCGCCGATGCCCTCGATGATCCGCCAGAGCGTTGCGGGCGCGGCGTGCACCACGCTGGTGCGCTCGTCGACGTACAGCGAGCCGCCGGCCCACGCCGGGTCGCTCGGCAGCGGGTCGCTGGGCGCGCCGGGCGTGCCCGCGGACGTCCAGCTGGTCGAGACGTCGCCCTCGCGGGTGTGCCGCAAGGCCAGCGCGATGGCCTCGTCCAGCGGCAGCAGGCCGCCCGGCGGAATCCGGGATGTACGTGGCGATGTCGTGCTCGGACGCCACGACCTCGTTCCGCAGCGACTCGACCAGGGGCCTGGCCAGGCCGCTGGGCACCGGCGTCACCAGGCCGACCCAGTGCGACGACAGCTGCGGCGTGAGCACCGGGACGCGGAGCAGCAAGCGCGGCGGGAGCCCGGCCACGGCCGCGTACCGGCGCATCATGTCGGCGTAGGTGCAGACGTCCGGGCCGCCGATGTCGAAACGCCGGCTGACGCCGGCCGGCAGCGCGGCCGCGCTGACCAGGTACCGCAGCACGTCGCGCACGGCGATCGGCTGGATCCGGGTGTCCACCCACATGGGAGTGACCATGGCCGGCAGCCGTTCGGTCAGGTAGCGGAGCATCTCAAACGACGCCGAGCCGCTGCCGATGATCACGGCCGCCTGCAGCGCGGCGGTCGGCACGCCGCTGCCCAGCAGGATGTCCCCGACCTCGCCGCGCGAGCGCAGGTGCGGTGACAGCTGGCCGTGCTGGTCGGAGACGATCCCGCCCAGGTAGACGATCCGGGAAACGCCCGCTTCCCGCGCGGCGTCGGCGAAGATGCGGGCCGAGTCGCGGTCCCGCTCCTCGAAGGAGGACCCCGTGCCGAGCGAGTGGATGAGGTAGTAGGCCACGCCCACGCCCGCCAGGGCGCGGCGCACCGCGGCAGGGTCCCGCACGTCCGCCTCCGCGACCTCGATGTCGCCGGACCACGGCCGGTCGCTCAGCTTGGCCGGGTCACGGGCCATGCAGCGGACGGGATACCCAGCGGCCAGCAACTCGGGGACCAGCCGCCCGCCGATGTAGCCAGACGCCCCGGTGACCAGGCAGAGCGGTCGCGAATTCATACCATCCAGTCTCGCACCGGCCGCGCCGGAACCCCCGGCGCCCCCTCGCGAATGCCCTGGTCACCGGGCACCACCCCCGCTCAGGCGGGGATGACGTCGGTGTGATGGCAGAAGTGCACCCGCGCCGCGCCGGTGGCCCGGATCCGGCCGATCGAGGCCTCCCAGGCGCCCCGGTCGGCGGCCTGCCCCGGCGGCAGCTGCTGGCCTTCCGGTCCCGCGTACAGCTGCGGGGTATAGGCGGCGTCCCCGATCAGCAGGTCGTGGCCATCGGCGCCCTGGATGACCACGCTCTGGTGCCCGTTGGTATGACCAGGCGTGGCGATCACGGACAGCCCGGGCAGGATCTCGGTGTCACCGTCCAGCAACTCGAACCGCGCGCCGGCGAAGTCGAACCAGCCGGCCAGCTGCGCTGACTCGCGGCGGGCCCGGTCCAGCTCCGCGCGCTGAACGTGGAAGGCGGCGTGCCTGAAGACGGCGTTCTGCCCGCAGTGGTCGAAGTGCAGGTGCGTATTGATGACCATGGTGATGTCGGCCGGGCTCATGTCCAGCCCGGCCAGCGCCGCCGCGGCCGCCACGTTGACCACCCGCCAGTCGTCCTGCAGGCCCTGCGGCCCGCCGACCCCGGTGTCGACCAGCGCCGCCCCGCCCGGGTAGGTGACCACGAACCCGTGCACCGGCCACTGCAACCGTGTCCCCGGTGGGGTCAGGCTGGCCAGATGCAGCCTCTTGATCTCCAGTGCCACCCTGCCCATGCCCCTTCCGCTCCTCGCCGCCCTGAAAACGCTGCCCGGGGTGGCGGAGCCGTCAGGCCGATGAGCTGCGGCGTGGCGGGCGGAGGATCCAGCGCGGGACCGTGCGCCGGTATTCCAGGTAGTCGCGGCCGAAGCGGTGGCCCAGCGTCCGCTCTTCGTAGCCGATCACGAACACGTGGAAGACGATCGCCATGGCGGCGGCGTAGGCCAGCAGCGGCAGCGACAGGAACAGCCACGCCTGGCCCAGGACAACCAGGAGCGCGGCCAGGTAGATGGGGTTACGCACCCAGCGGTAGGGCCCGGCCGCCACCACGCGCGACGGTGCGTCCCACGGCCCGGGGGTACCTCGTCCCACCGCCGCGAAATTCCAGACGCACCACACGTACAGGACCGTCCCGGCCGCGATGACCGGGACCGCCTCCCAGGCGGCCACGGTGACGCTGCGCCCGTCGCGGGTCAGCAGCCACCACGGCATCCAGGCTCCGCCCAGCCCCGGGACCACGATCGTGAACATGAGGTTGCGGACGACGAGGCTCAGCGTGCCCGCGTGGGTGACGCGGGCCACGGCGCGGGCCCATTCCACCGCCGCGGTGGCGGCCAGGTTGAGCGCGGCCCGCAGCGGGGTGGTCTTGCCCGCGCCGATGAGGTCTTCGGCCAGGGCGGCGACCTCCCGGCCGTACCGTTTCCGCCAGGCGCGCGGGTACAGCGCCAGCAGCCAGCGCATCCGCCGGCTCATGACGGCGCCCCGGCAATGCGCCGCAGCCCGACGGCCGCGATGCGGGCCGACTCGGACAGCCGCTCGCGCAATTGTTCCCGGCCGGCCATGGTGATCTCGTAGGGGCGCCTGCGGTCCTGCTCCGGCAGCGCCGCGACCAGGCCTGCCTGCTCCAGCTTGGCCAGGGCGCTGTAGAGCGTCCCGGCGCCGAGCGTGACCCCGGCGAACTCCTCGATGTCCTTGACGAGCGCGTACCCGTGTTTCGGCGAGCCGGCCAGGCTGGTCAGGATGAGCACGCTGCGGTCCGACGACCCGCGGATCGATTCTCTGGTCATGCCCTCGCCTCCCTGACTGTCTCCAATAAGCGTATATCGAAAAGTGTACTAGTGGAAGGGCCGGGGCAGGGGAGTGCGGCCGGCCAGGCCCGGCCCGTAAGGTTTCCCCATGGCCGATGACGCCGCGCCTCCGGCGCGCCCCGACGGCGCCCCCGCGCGCCCCGACGGTGCCCCGGCGCGCCCCGACGGCGCCCCGGCGCGGCGCGACCTGCGGGCATCGCATAAGGACCGGGACCGGATCGTCGAGGTGCTGCAGACGTCCGCGGGGGATGGCCGGCTCAGCCTCGAGGAACTCGACGAACGGGTCGAGGCGGCGCTGACCGCGCGCACGTACGGCGAGCTGGAGGCGCTGGTCCTGGATCTGCCCGCCGCGCCGGGAGCGGCCGCCGCGGTGCCGCCGGCCAGGCCGAAGGAACTTGCGCGCATCGAGTGCGGCAGCAGTTCGGTGAAGCGTGACGGCGGCTGGACCGTCCCGCAGCGGATGGAGATACGGGTCCGCAGCGGCTCGGTGACCCTGGACTTCACCCAGGCGCGGGTCACCTGGCCCACCCTCCAGATCGACGCCGATGTACACAGCGGGTCGCTCCGGCTGCTGACGAAGCCGGGCATCGTGGTGGACACCGACGATGTATCCGTGCGCAGCGGGGCCCTCAAGGTCAAGGCGCCCTGGGGTCCCGACGTGCCCGCCACGTTCCGGATTGACGTGTCCGGCACGGTCGGCAGCGGCAGCATCACCGCCCAGCCGCCCCGGCCACCGCGGCGGTCATTCCGGGACTGGCTCCTGCGCCGCCCGCGTCACCGGGCGGCCTGGGAACTGCCGCCCGGCCGGTCACCCTACGAGCTGCCGCCCGGCCGCCCCTGATCGCCGCCGTCCGCACGCCTCGGTCATGGTCCCGTCCTATCAGCCGCCGCCGACCGCTGCGCCAGTGCCAGAATGTGACCATGGCACACGGCGGCTCACCAGGTCCGGGTGGCGAGGGTACCTCCCTTCTCTCGATCGGCTCGAACGGCTCGATCCTGTCCATCGGCTGCACCGGGTCGATCCTGTCGATCGGGTCGGCCGGGTCGATCCTGTCGATCGGGTCGGCCGGATCGTTCGCCTCGATCGGTTCCTTCGCGTCGCTGGGCAGCTTCGCGTCGGCGTTTTCGGCCGGCTCGATCTGGAGCTTCGCCTCGATCCTGTCCGGCTTCTCGTCCGGCGCACTGCGGGGCTGGGGTGATCCCCGCAGGATGGTCCGCCGGCCGGGACGGCCACGTCCCGTCCGGTCCGCCTGAACGGCGGGGACCCGCGGCGGGGCGCCGCGCCCTGTCCCGGCGCGGCGATGCGGGGGATACTCGAAGCGCCGTCCGATGATCGCCGTGGGGGTGCAACGTGGCTGAGCTGGATCTGCGTGCCGGGTCCGCCGTGACCGCGAGTACAGCCGTGGACCTGGACGTGCTGGCGGAGATCCAGCGGCGCGTGCTGTGGCTCGCGGTCCGCATGGTCGACGCCGCCAACCACGGGCGCAGCACCGGGGACGGGGTCAAGGTGGGCGGCCACCAGGCCTCCAGCGCCTCCCTGGTCACCGCGATGACCGCGCTGTGGTTCGCGCACCTGAACGCCGAGGACCGGGTCAGCGTCAAGCCGCATGCCTCGCCGGTGTTCCACGCCATCCAGTACCTGCTCGGCAACCTGGACCGCAGCTACCTGACGACGCTGCGCGCCCGCGGCGGCCTGCAGGCCTACCCGTCGCGGACCAAGGACCCGGACGATGTCGACTTCTCGACCGGCTCGGTCGGGCTCGGCGCGGTCGCGCCGCTGTTCGCCGCCGTGGCCCGCCGCTACGTCGACGCGCACTTCGGCGAGCGCCCGCGGTCCCGGTTCATCGCGCTGCTCGGCGACGCCGAGCTGGACGAGGGCAACGTCTGGGAGGCCGTATTCGAGCCGGTCACGCACGGGCTCGGCAACGTCCTGTGGGTGGTCGACTTCAACCGGCAGTCCCTGGACCGCGTGGTCCCGGGCGTCCGCATCGCGCACTGGCGCGGCCAGTTCGAGGCGGCCGGCTGGCACGTGGTGGAGGCCAAGTACGGCCGCCTGCTGCAGGCCACGTTCGCCGAGCCGGGCGGCGAGGCGCTGCGCGACTGGATCACCACCATGCCGAACGAGCACTACCAGTCGCTGTTCGGCCTGTCCGGCGGGCAGCTGCGTGAGCGGTTCCTTGACGGCGCGCCGCCGGGCGTGGCGCAGGTGCTCAGCGGCGTGCCCGGCACCGGGCTGGCCGCGCTGGTCACCGACCTGGGCGGGCATGACCTGGCCAGCATGCTGGCCGCCTACGCGGCCTGTGACGCGGTACGCGACCGGCCCAGCGTGATCTTCGCCTACACGGTCAAGGGCTGGGGGCTGCCGATCGCGGGCAACCCGCGGAACCATTCCGCGCTGCTGCTGCCCACGCAGATCGGCGAGTTCCGGGACAGCCTCGGCCTGACCGAGCCGACCGAATGGGACCGGTTCGACGCGTCCACCGCGGCGGGCATCCTGTGCAGCCAGCGCCGCGAGGCGCTGCGCCGCGAACCGCGCACCCCCGCCGCGCCGGTCACCGTGCCGGCCGCCACCGGCTCGCCCGGCACCCGGCCGGTCTCCACGCAGGAGACGTTCGGCCGGACCCTGGTCAGCCTGTCCCGCGACGAGGCGCTGGCCCCCTACCTGGTCATGTCCGCGCCCGACGTGGCCACCTCGACCAACCTGGCCGGCTTCATCAACCGGGTCGGGGTGTTCGCGCCCGCCGAACGGCGCTCCTGGCGCGACGATCCGGTCCTGCGCTGGTCCGAGGGGCCGAAAGGGCAGCACATCGAGCTCGGCATCTCGGAGATGAACCTGTTCCTGCTGCTCGGCCAGCTCGGCCTGGCCTGGGACCTGTCCGGCCAGCCGCTGCTGCCGGTCGGCACGGTGTACGACCCGTTCGTCTGCCGCGGGCTGGACGCCTTCATCTACTCGGTGTATTCCGGCGCCCGGTTCCTCATCGCCGGCACGCCGTCCGGGGTCACGCTGGCTCCCGAGGGCGGGGCGCACCAGTCGACGATCACGCCGTCGATCGGGCTCGAACTCCCGAATGTAACGTTCCTGGAGCCCGCCTTCGCCACGGCCGTCGACTGGCTGGTCTGTGACGCCCTCGGCCGGATCGCGTCCGGCCCGGCGGAGACCACCACGGCCGTGCCCGCCGAGAACGGCGCGTACTACATCCGGCTGAGTACCCGGCCGCTGGACCAGGCCCCGTTCATGGCCGCGCTGACCCGGATCGGCGAGGCCGTGCTGCGCCGCCAGGTGCTGGCCGGCGCGTACCGCCTGGTCGACGCGTCGGCCCTGGCCGGCCGCGGCGCGCCGCAGGTGCACCTGGCCGCATCCGGCGCCGTGCTGCCGGAGGTGCTCACCGCCGCCGCCGAGCTCGCCGACGAGGGCATCGCCGCGCACGTCGTCGACGTCACCTCGCTGGACCGGCTGCACGCTGCGTGGCAGCGCACGCTGCGGCACGGCATCAGGACCGCGGCGACCCCGTCCATCCCCGGCACGCTGCGGGCCGCGTTCCCCGGCCGCGCGCCGGTCGTCACCGTGCACGACGCGGCCTCGCACGCGATGGCGTGGCTCGGCTCGGCCCTGGGGGTCCCGTGCGTACCGCTGGGGGTGGACCAGTTCGGCCAGTCCGGCAGCGTCGCCGAGCTGTACGAGCTGCACGACCTGCTGCCCGGCTCGATCGTCAACGCTGCCCTGGCCGCCCTGTCCCTCGGCTAACGTGGTCCCCCGGCTGACGCGGTCCCTCGGCTAACGCGGTCGCTCGGCTGACGCGGTCGCTCGGCTGACGCGGTCGCTCGGCTAACCGGGTCCCGGCAGGTCATCGCCGAGGCGGCCGGCCTGCGCGTGCAGGTAGCGCTGGTGCGGCAGGCTGGCCGTGCGCCGGGCGGCCTCCAGGTAGCCGTCCCGGGCGGCGCCGCGGTCTCCGGCCATCTCCAGCAGGTGTGCCCGGACGGCGTGGAACTGGTGGCCGGCCGCGATCCGCTGGTCGGCCACCAGGCCGGAAAGCAGGTCGAGCCCGGCGCCGGGACCGCGGACCATGGCCACCGCCACGGCGTGGTTCAGCGCCACCACCGGATTGGCCGTGGCCTGCAGCAGCAGCTCGTACAGGGCGGCGATCTGCGGCCAGTCGGTGTCCGCGGCGGTCGGCGCCTCGTCGTGGACCGCGGCAATCGCCGCCTGCAGCTGGTACGGCCCGGGTGACCCGCGGCCGAGGGCTCCGGTGATCAGCGTCACGCCCTCCGCGATCAGGCCGGCGTCCCAGCGGCTCCGGTCCTGCTCCGCCATGGGGATCGGCTCGCCGCCCGGCCCGGCGCGCGCCGGGCGGCGGGCGTCGGTGAGCAGCATCAGCGCGAGCAGCCCGGTCACCTCGCCGTCCTCCGGCAGCAGCCGGTGCGCCATCCGGGCCAGCCGGATCGCCTCGCCCGACAGGTCCGGGCGGACCAGCCCGGACCCGGAGGTGGCGGCGTACCCCTCGTTGAAGATCAGGTAGAGCACGTGCAGGGCGGCGGCGAGCCGCTGCGCGCGGTCCGGCCCGGCCGGCAGGGCGAACGGGATCCCGCTGTCTTTGACGGCCTGCTTGGCCCGGGTGATCCGCCGGGTCATGGTCGCCTCCGGCACCAGGAACGCCCGCGCGATCTCGGCGGTGCCCAGCCCGCCGACCGCGCGCAGGGTCAGCGCGATCTGCGAGGCGGGCGGCAGCGCGGGGTGGCAGCACATGAACAGCAGGATCAGCGTGTCGTCACCCCCGGCGGCCCGGGCGTCGGCGGCGGGCGCCCGCCACTGGCCGGGCGGGATCTGCCGCGCGGCGGCTTCCTCCCGGCGCTGGCGAGCCTGCTCGGCGCGCAGCAGGTCGGTCAGCCGGCGGGCGGCGACCGTGATCAGCCAGCCGCGCGGATTGCCGGGGATGCCGTCGGCGGGCCACTGAACGGCCGCCGCCAGCAGCGCCTCCTGTACCGCGTCCTCGGCGGTGTCAAAGTGCCCGTACCGCCGGACCAGCGCGCCGAGGACCTGCGGCGCCAGCTGGCGCAGCAGGTCCTCGGGTGCGGTGCCGGGCACGGCTGCGGTCAGAGTTCCAGCTCGTGGCGGGATTCCGCCAGCGGCCGCACGTCCACCATCGCGCGGTCGCGGGCCGCCGCCGGGCCGGGGATCCCGGCCAGCCGCGCGGCGATCTGGGTCGCCCGGTCGAAGCTGTCACACTCCACGATCCAGTACCCCGCCAGCACCTCCTCCGACTCCGGGTACGGCCCGTCGGTCGCCACCGGCACACCGCCCTGGAACCGGATCCTGCGGGCGTGCGCCGGGGCGGTCAGGCCCCGGGTGTCCACCAGTTCCCCGGACTCGGCCAGATCCTTGTTGAACGATTCCATGAACGCGCCCAGCGCCGCGAAATCCGCTGGCGACCAGCCTGACTGGCCCGGCTGGCCGGGGGCGGGCTTTCCGGTCATCTCGTCGTAGTCGCGCTGCGAGCCGTAGATCAGGATCATGTACTTCACGGGAATCTCCTCTCCGCCGGGGCGCCTGTGTGGCGCTCCCACGGAGACGTCGGCGCCGCCGCCTCAGACCGGACACGCACCCGCCCGGTTCCGCGTCACGGCCGGCTCGGGGCCAAACGGAGGCCTGGGGTCAGTATGGCTCGACGACCGGCTCGTCAGCCGTGGTGGCGCCGATGCGCGCGGCCGCGGTGTCCGCCTTGCGGCCGGCGGGCAGATGCCGGCCGGCCGCCGCGAGGCCGAACACCGGCATGTTGCCGTAGACGGCCTCGTACTCGCCGGCCCGGACCTTGAACGTCTCGTGCCAGATCCCGACGTCGCCGGAGGCCCGGACGGCGCGGTTGAACCGCCGCCACGGCTCCAGATGCGGCAGGTCCCGGTCCCGGGCGAACCGGTCCAGCGCATCAAAGTCGCGCCAGTACTGGACCATCAGCGTGGTCCGCCCGAACCACTGCTGGAATCCGAGGCAGCCCAGTTCCGGATGCTGGCTCAGCACCTTCAGCATCCGGGGCATGGCCGTCGCCACCGGCCACCACTTGCGGATACGCAACGGATGGTTGAGCCGCAGGCCGATCAGGAAAACAACGAAGTCGCCGTCGATGTCCGCCGTGTAACGACCTCGCTGGACCTCCACGGCCCCTCCCCTCCCGCGGGAATCAGTGCGACCAGCATGCCCCGTAAGGGGCAGCATTCGCTAGGGTCCTGCGCCGGGCGGGCGGGGCCGGGAATGCGGAGACCGGGACGGTGAGTTCGAAGGGGGGAAGGGAGCCGCGGACCGAGCGCGCGCCGGATGAGGACGATGGCAGGATGACCGAGCGTAAGCCACCGGAGATCAGCTTCACCACGTGGGTCGACCAGCAGATCATCGACGCGGAAAAACGCGGCGTGTTCGACAATCTGCCCGGCACCGGCAAGCCGCTTCCGTACCAGGAAGAAACGGATTACAGCCAGGCCTGGCTGCGGGACTACCTGCGCCGGGAGGGCGTGCCGACGGAGGAACTCCTGCCGGCCCCGCTGAAGCTGCGCAAGGAAACCGAACGGCTGACCGCGGCCGTGCCCGGCCTGCCCTCTGAGCAGCACGTCCGGGCGCTCGTAGCCGACCTCAACCGGCGGATCATGGAATGGCGCCGCAACTCGGTGGGCCCGCCGATATTCGTCCCCCGGGTAGACGAGGAGGAAATGGTCCGCAGCTGGCGGGCGAGCCGGCCCGCGGAGCCGCCCGCGGCCTCCCCGGCCGGCGCGGACCCCGAGGCAGCGGCCCCCGCACCGCCCCAGCGCAGCCGGTGGCGCCGCCTCCTCCGCCCCCGCCGTCCCTAACGGCCGCTCATCGCGGGCGGCGGATTCTGGCGGCGAACAGGTCACGCAGGGTGACCACGCCGCAGACCGTGCGCCCGTCCACCACCGGCAGGTGGCGGAATCCGTTGAGCAGCATGATCTGGGCCGCGTCTTCGACCGCCGTTTCCGGGCTGGCCGACTGCGGGTCCGGCGTCATCCAGGCCGACACCGCCGATGCCGACAGGTCCTCTCCGGACGCGGCGGCCCGGAGCACATCGCGCTCGGTGAGGATGCCGGCCAGGAAGGGTCCCTGCATGACGACGGCGGAGCCGACATTCGCCGCCACCATGCCCGCGGCCGCCTCCGCCACCGGCGTGGCCGGGGTGGTCGTGGCCACGTAGGTGTGCATGAGATCCCCCAGGACCCGGACGGCGGTCGCCCGGGGCCGCTGCGGGCTCTCAGTCACTGCCCCCCACCTCATCCAGATCGGTGTCCCGGTGCGGGGTCGCCGGCCCGGCCAGCTCCTCCGACAGCATCCGCCACAGCGAGCCGGCCCAGGCGGACAGGCCGGGCCATTTCATCCAGAAGACCTGCAGCGTCGTCTCGTCGAACTCGGCGTGGGCGCGCTCGGGCGTCATCGCGTCCCGCAGATCCTCGAGCCGGTGCATCACCTCGAGGAACTGGCCAGCGGCGTCATCCATGGAATCACCCCTCAGCGCGGAGTGTAAACCGGCAGCTAGGCCAAGGCGAGACCATCGGCGCCGGGACTTGGCGGCCGCGCTACCCGTCGCTGTCCTGGTCCGCCTTGGCGGGCTTCTTCGCGCCCGCCGGGCCGGCCGTTCCGCACCGATTCCCGGGTTTTCCCTCAGTCTGACGTGCCGTCGCCGGGGGCCAGCGGGGCCTCGCCGAACAGCCGCACGGGGTTGTCCCAGCAGACCGCGGCCAGCCAGTCCGGGCCCAGGTCCAGGCGGGTCAGCGCGGCGAGCTGCTCGGCGTAGGGGTAGGGGATGTTCGGGAAGTCGGTGCCGAGCAGGACCTTGCCGGCCAGCCCCAGGTCGCGGACGCGGGGCAGCAGGCCGGCCGGGAAGGGCGCAAGCTCGTCGAAGAAGCCGGTGAACGCCATCGTGGTGTCCAGGGCCACGTGATCATGTGACTCGGCCAGGCGGACGAAATCGCCGTAGTCCGGCGCGCCCATGTGCGCGATGATCGCGGTCAGCCGGGGGTGCCTGGCCAGCAGCGGCGTGAACGCGTCCGGGCCGGTGTACGCGGCCGCGACTGGCGCGTGCCCGGCGTGGATCACGACCGGAATGCCCGCGTCCGCGAGCAGGCCCCACACCGGGTCGAGTTCCGGCGCGCCGGGCGGAAAGCCGCCGACCTGGAGGTGGATCTTGAAGATGGCGGCCCCGTCGTCGACGGCCCGCTGCACGTAGCCGAGCACGCCGGGCTCGGGGTAGAACGTCGCGGACGGCAGGCAGCCGGGCGTGGCCTTGGCGAACGCCATCGTCCAGTCGCTCAGGTCCTCGGCCATGCCCGGGCGGTGCGCGTAGGCCAGCGCGCTGAACATCCGTACGCCCATCGACCGCAGGTGCGCGACCCGCTCCCCGTCCGTCCACTTGTAGCGGACCGGCCAGGTGACCCCGACCAGCGGGCCCGCCTCGTCGAAGTACGCCCACACCCGGCGGAGCATCCGCGGCGGCAGGAAGTGCACGTGGATATCGGCCAGCCCCGGCCGGCCCAGCGCCCGCCAGAACGCGGCCACCTCGGCGTCCCCGGCCGGCGCCGCCGGGCCTTCAGCAGAAGTCACCTTCGTACGGTATCGGCCGGGGCCTACGGGGACCTCAGGACGCTGCTGCCGCCGGCGCTGACGGGTCCGGCGCACCGGCGGGACGGTTCTCCGTGATCCACGCGTCGATCCGTTCCCACCAGTCGTACAGCCACTTGACCTGGGCCTCGTGGTCCGCCGACCGGGGCACCTGATCGAACGGGACGCGCCACCACTGGGCCAGCACGGTCTGGTTGATCGGGAAATCGCGCCACACGTCGGCCACGGTGAGCAGGTCGTCCAGGCCGGCGTGCGCCACGAAGATCACGTCCGCGTCCGGGCGCGCGGCGATCGCGGCGAGCACGCCGCCTGGCTGCGGCGGCAGCAGGTTCGGCATTTGTTCGGCCCGGGACGCGAGGTCGCGCCGGCCCCGGCGCTCCAGCCGCTGGATGCCGCGGCGCCACCGCCCGGGTGTCCAGTTCCCTCCCTCGGGGAAGATCACCAGGGCGCCGCCGGCATCCAGGCCGCGGGCCAGCCGCTCGATCTCCTGCGTGTGCCGGTGCTGCCCGGTCTCGCGCCGCCGGATGAACACGTTGGGCACGCGGTTGCCGATCACGTCGAGCAGCGGATCGAACTGCAGCGTCGCCTTCAGCACCACCCGCGGGCGCCGGCCGTACAGACTGAGCAGGTGGTGCACGAGCAGCACCGAGTCGCCGGGCCCGGCGTGCCGGCTGAGCACGATCACCGGCCGGGCCAGCCGCGCCAGCCGCTCCTCCGGCGTCAGATCCGGCTCCTCGATCTCTACCCGCAGCCCGTACGTGCGGGTCGCGGCGCGGTACACGCGGGACAGGAACCGCCGCATGATCTCGTAATTACGGTCCTGGTACGGCTCGGTCCGCAGTCGGCCGCCGAACCCGCTGGCGATCCACAGGCCGAGCGACACGACCAGCGCCACGGTCTCGGCGGCGAGCCAGCCGACCGCGAACAGCAGCAGCCGCAGGCTCCGCATCCGCCCGCGCCGCCCGCGCCGCCCGCGCCGGGCGAACCGCGCGGCCAGCCCGAACACCGCGGCCACCACGGCCAGGACGGGGAACAGCACGACCATGCCGACGGCGATGACGACCACCAGCGGCGCCAGCACCAGGCGGCGGATCAGCGGAGGCGGCAGCATCATCGGGCACTTCTTCGCAGCGGTCAGGCCTGCGCGGCGAGGTAGGCCGCGGACGCGCGGTAGGCCCGTTCAATATTCGCATCCACGTCCGTTTTCTTGTTCTTGCGATAGCGGAGCTGGGCCAGGTCCGGCGCGCGCTGGGTGCCCCCGGACGGCAGCACGTGGACGGTCACGCCGCCCGGCAGCGCCGACATCTCCTCGTGGAAACGGTGCCGGCGGGCGATCTCGAAGGCGACCAGCCCGACCTCCCACAGCCGTTCCGGCGGGGCCAGCGGCCGCTCGATCCGCCCGACGTGCAGCACGTAGACCGTGCGGGCGCCCAGTTCGACGGCGCGGCCGACCGGGATCGAATGGACCAGGCCGCCGTCGAAATAGTGCTCGCCGCCGATCTCCACCGGCGGCAGCAGGCCCGGCACCGCGCACGAGGCCAGCACCGCGGGCACCAGCGGGCCGGCGGTGAACCAGCGTGCGCTGGCCCGCTCGATGCTCGCCGCGACGCAGTTGAACGGCAGGGCCAGGTCGGCGAAGTCCTTGGCCGGCAGTGCGTCCTCCAGCATCTGGCGCAGCGGCTCGATCGCGTGCAGGTGCGTGCCCGAGCGGGCCAGCCGCGCGGCCCGGCCCAGCAGCGTCCCGCTGAACGCGCGCTGCAGGTGAGCGCCCCCCCAGAGCAGCCGCAGCCGCTCCGCGGCGGCCGCCGGGTCCGCGGCGACGAACGCGCCGTTGATCGCGCCCACCGACGTGCCGGCCACCAGGTCCGGCCGGATTCCGGCCTCGGCCAGGGCCCGGAGCATGCCCACCTCGTGCGCGCCCAGCACGCCGCCGCCACCGAGCACGAATGCTGTCGTCACCAGGGAAACCTCCTGCCCTCCAGCAAAGCAGAGTGTCCGACCGGGAGGCTAACGTGGCCGCCATGAACACGGGAGACGTCGTGGCCGCCTACTGGGCCGCCATCGAGGCCAGGGACTGGGACGCGTACGCCGCGGTGCTCGCCGGGGACCTGCTGTACGAGGTGCCGCAGACCCGGGAACGGGTCCGCGGCCGGGCCGCGTTCGTGCGGTTCACCGCCGAGGGCTTTCCCGGCGACTGGCACATCGAGGTCGAGCGGATCACCGCCGGGGAGCGGGACGCGGCGTCCGTGGTGCAGTGGTCGGCGGACGGGACGGCCCAGCCGGGGCTGTCCTTCTTCGACATCGACGCCGACGGCGCGATCACCCGGATCACCGATTTCTGGCCGGAGCCGTACGAGCCGCCGGCCGACAGGGACGGCCTGGCCGAGCGTTACTGATGACCCGCCTTATCCGCGGGGCGGCCTGCTCCTTACCCGCTGGGGCCGCCTGCCCGGTTACCCGCCGGGCCTACTCCGGGTCCTCCCCGATGCCGGGCGTTTCCCCGGCGGCCGGGAACGTTCTGGGCTTCACCCCGGCGGCCGCGCTGATCGTCATGTGGCCGAGCTGCAGGGCTGCGTCGTGGCAGACGTAGTGCAGCAGCCGGTGCGTCTCCTGTGCGAGCCGCAGCCGCTCCTCCTCGGTCCGGCGGCGCTTGCGGTTCTGGCTGATCAGGTGCAGCGTGCCAGCTACCCGCCGGACGGGCCCTTCCCGACCAGCGCGCCGTCTACCAGCGGAGCTGGGCGACGGTGTCGTAGTCGGCGGCGGAGTACCCGACCAGGCCGTCCGAGAGCGCGAACACCCATTCCGCCACGCCGAGCGACAGGGCCAGGCGGCTGCAGCGCGCGCAGAAGTGCGGGTCCTGCAGCCGGACCGAGTCGTCGGCCTCAAGCCGGACGTAGATGAGCTTGGCGCCCTGCAGCATCTTCCAGCCGTCGCCTTCCCGGGCGAGGTTGATCGCGCGCTGCTCGGCGTGCGTCCGGCAGTTGTCGTGCACGCCGAAGTCGGCGTATTTGCAGTAACAGTGATCTTCACCGGGGAACGGCACGCCGTTGGTGCCCCAGGCGACCATGCTGCCGTCTTTGACCAGGACGGCGGCGTGCCGGGTCCGGGCATGGGAATCCTTGGCGAGCCCGGCGGCCCGCTCCACCATTTCTTCCGCCTCATGACTTTCGTGCCGTTTCAGCGGCCGCCATTCAGGCCGATGCCCTGGTTCCACCTCGATCACCCCTTCGCGCGACAACTATTAGTACGCACGAAACGGCGACTTGGCCAGCCACCCCGCACGTCACGGTTGGTTGAATACATCACATGTTCCCTGGCGAGCGCACCGGTTCCGCCGCGGGATCCGGCCCGGGCAGCCTGGCCGGCGAGGGGCTGGCCGGCGAGGGGCTGGCCGGCGGTCAGCCGCCGGAGCCGCCCGCGATCTCGTACGACCACAGCTCGCTGTCGGTCCCGACCGGGGGCGGCGCCGCACCGCCGGCCCGTTCGGCGGCTGACCGGTGCCCGTGCCCGAACGCGGGCGAGTGCAGCCACGCCTGGAACGCGGCCTCGTCGCGCCACCGCGTCACCACCAGCCAGGTGGTGCGCTTATCGGCCGGCTTGAGCAGTTCGAAGCCCTCGAAGCCGTCCTGGTCGTCGACGGCGCCCGCCCGCGCGGCGAAACGGCGCGCCAGTTCGTCCCCGCTGTCCGCCGGGACGGTAATCGCGTTGATCTTTACGACGGTCATGGGACCGATCATGCCAGCCGCGGCCCGGCCGCGGGCCGGCCGCCACGGCCGGCCCGCGAGAGCCTCAGCCGCGCAGCAGCGGCTTGCCCAGCGGCATCGCGGGCCTACGGCATCCGTACCTCGCACATGACCTGCGGGTCTTCTCACTTTGAATCACGCCATACGGGGAACGATGGGGGAGTGGCCGCTGACAACGCCGGCAACCCCGGTGACGCCGGGCTGGCGCGCGAGGCCGCCGCGGAACTGTACGCGGGCGATCCGGCGGAATTCATCCGGCGCCGGGGCGAGCTCGCGGCGCGGGCCCGGGCGGCCGGCGACGCGACAGCCGCGCGGGCGATCACCAGCCTGCGCAAGCCGACCCGCGCGGCGTGGGTCGTCAACCGGCTGGTGCGCGACGACCCGGGCGCCGCCGCGCGGCTGGCTGAGCTCGGCGCCGGCCTGCAGCAGGCGGGCCACGCGCTGGACGGCGGGAGGCTGCGCGAACTGTCCCGGCAGCGCCGCGAGCTGATCGCCGCGCTGACCCGGCAGGCGCTGACCGGCCTGCCGGACGCGCCCGGGGCGCTGCAGGAGGAGGTGGCCGCCACCCTCAGCGCCGCGGTCACCGATCCGCAGGTCGCGGCCGAGCTGGCCGCCGGCGCCCTGGTCCGCCCGGTCGAACGGGCCGGCTTCGGCTTCGGGCCCCCCGCCCCCGAGGATGAGCGCTCGCTGGCCGGTGCGCCCCAGGGCCAGCCAGCGCCACGGCCGGCTGATAACAGCAAGAAGCGTGCAACCGGAATTGAGGCCGGGCAGGCACAGCCGCGCGCCGGCCGCGTCGGCCGGGCCGAGCGCCAGCGCGCCGCGCGGGACCGGGCCGAGCAGGCCCACGCCGAACGGGCTCGCGCGGAACGCGAACGGCAGCTCGCCGAACGCAAACGGCAGCGCCGGGCCATCGCCGCGGCGGAGCAGGCCGTGCGCGACGCGGAGCGGGCGGCGGACGCGGCCCAGGCCACCGAACGGGACCGGGCCGGCGCCGTCCGGCAGCGCGAGCAGCAACTGGAAGCGGCGCAGGACGACCTCGCGGCGGCGAAACGCGAATCCCGTGCGGCCGCCAGCGCGCTACGGGATGCCCGCCGGGCCCTCGGCCGGCTCCAGGCGCGTACGCCGGGCTGACCGCCGCCTCCGCCGCGTCTGGCGGCCCTTGCCTGCCCCGGCCGCCTCTGTCCGCCCTTGCCGTCCCGGCCGGGCCGCCTCTGTCCGCCCGCCCCACCGTCCCCGTCCGCCCCGCCCGGCCGCCCTCGTCTCCGCCGGGTAACCGGGCCGCGTCCGCGCGCCGGTTTCACGCTACGCGGGTTTATCGGGCAATCTTGGGATCATGGCAGACACGCTGACCCTGATGGCCGTGCACGCTCATCCCGACGACGAAGCGTCGAGTACCGGCGGTGTGCTGGCGACGTACGCGGCCGAAGGTATCCAGACCGTCGTGGTCACCTGCACCAACGGCGAGTTCGGCGACGCGCCGGGCGGCGTCAAGCCCGGTGAGGACGGCCACGACACCGAGGCGGTCTCCGGGCTCCGGCTGGCCGAGCTCCGGCAGTCCGCCAAGATCCTCGGCGTCACCCATCTCGAGCTGCTCGGGTACCACGACTCCGGGATGCCCGAATGGGACTACAAGACGCGGCCGGAGGCCTTCTGCAACATCCCGTTCGGTGAGGTGACCGGGCGGATCGGCGCGCTGATCGAGCGGTACCGGCCGCAGGTCGTGATCACCTACGACGACAAGGGCCTCTACCAGCATCCCGACCACGTGTACGCGAGCCAGGCCGCGCAGGCCGCGGTGGCGCAGACCGGGATCGCGGCCAAGCTGTACCTGATCGCGATGCGCAGCAGCGACTGGCAGAAGATCCGGGACGCGATGCGCGAAGCGGGCGCCGACGTGCCGGAGATGACGCTGACCCCGGAGCAGCTCCAGCAGGCCGCCGAGAACGAGGCCCGCGTCACCACCACCGTCGACATCCGCCCGGTCCTTGCCCGGAAGCGAGACGCCCTGCTCTCGCACGCGAGCCAGATCCAGGAATCCTGGATGAACCAGATCCCGCCGGAGCTCGCCGAGAGCGTCTTCGGCTTCGAGCATTTCATCCGGGCTGCTGACAGCACCGGTGCGCCGGTGCCCGAGAACGACCTGTTCGCCGGCCTCCGCGGCGAGCCAGCATGACGGAAACGTGAAGGAAACGGCATTTCCGGTCCGCCGTGCCACCGGAAAGTTATGACGATTCTGTGTACGCCGGGGCGGCCCCAGTGACCGGAGCCGAAACGGCACGGTAGGCCCGGGTGAACGGCCGCGGAATCAGGCGTCATTTCATTTCCGCTGGTCAGAATGTAACTGGCGTCCGCTGGAGTACCGGGTGACGCCGCGTGGACCCGGATCGCCTGCCCCAGCGGGCGGCGAGCGTACGCAGCCGTCGGCCGCCTATCCGGGATCGCCCCCGATCGGGAGCCAATTCACAATCTCGGAATCAGACACGAAGTTGGCTAAATTCGGCATCATGGTTGCTTAGTCGCCGGGCCCAGGGGAGGCCAATGATTGTGTCGCAGCCCACGCTGGAGTCGCTGCGCCGGTGGGATCCCGAGCAGATTGGGCCGTTTACGCTACTCGGCCGCCTGGGTGCCGGAGCGATGGGCCAGGTGTACCTGGGCCGCTCCACGGCGGGGCGGCTGGTGGCGGTCAAGACGATCAAGATTGAGCTGGCTGAGGAGCCCGGCTTCCGTGCCCGTTTCGGCCGGGAGGTCGCCGCCGCCCGCCGGGTCAGCGGCGTGTTCACCGCGGCCGTGGTGGCGGCCGACTCCGAGGCCGAGGTCCCCTGGCTGGCGACCGCCTACGTGCCCGCCCCGACGCTCAGCCACCTGGTGAAGGCCTGCGGCCCGCTGCCGGTTCCGGCGGTCCGCTGGCTGGCCGCCGGATGCGCGGAGGCGCTGGAGTCCATTCACCTCGCGGGCCTGGTGCACCGTGATCTGAAGCCCTCGAACGTGCTGGTGGCGCCGGACGGCCCCCGGGTCATCGACTTCGGCGTGGCGCGGGCGGCCGAGCGCATCCAGCTGACCGTCACCCGCGGCGCGGTCGGCACGCCCGCCTACATGGCGCCCGAGCAGGCCCGTGACTCCCAGCACGCCTCCCCGGCCAGCGATGTCTACTCCCTCGGCGGCACCCTGCTGTTCGCCGCGACCGGGCACGGGCCCTACCAGGGCGAGACGGTCATGGACGTGCTCGTGAAACTGGCCACCGAGCACCCGGACCTGTCCGGCATGCCGCCGGACCTGGCCGGCCTGATCATGGCCTGCCTGGAGCGCAGCCCACGGATGCGGCCTACGTCGGCGGCCCTGCTGACCGGGCTCGGCCCCTTCGTGGAAGCCTCCGCCGACCCGGCCGACGGCCACACGTACCTGCCCGGTTCGGCGATGGCGCTGATCGGCGAGTACGCACGCAGCCCGCAGCCCGCCGTGGCGCGGCGGACCGAAGCCGAGATCTACCGCAACGGCGCCGAGCCGCCCAGCGAAGACCCCACCTCCGCCTCGCACACGGCGCTCCCGGCCGTGCCGGTCAGCCACCGGCAGCCGCGCCGCCGCCGCAGGCCGGGCGTTGCCGCCGGCACGGCCCCGCAGCGGCCGCAGGCCCGGGTCGCGCTGATCGCGTCCGGGGTGGTCGTCGGGGCCGCGATCCTGGCCATCGGCGGCGCCTACGTCGGCCCGAAGATCTACCCTTCGCTGCGCGGGTCCCCGGTCAGCGACGGGATACCGCCGCCGCTGGGCGCGGACCCGCCCGCGACGCCGCAGAACGGCATCAGCAGCACGCCGGAGCTGACCATGGGCCAGCCCTACGGCGACCCGTACACCACGTTCCAGGTCCACGGCAGCGGGTTCGTCCCGGCCACCCGCGTCGCGCTGTCCGTGCAGGGACACGGCACGATCCCGCCCAAGTACGACCTGTACGTCGACCCTAAGGGGACCTTCAACTACACGATCGACCAGCAGCACATCTTCTTCCCGCCCGATGGCGTCATCCCGGTCGGGACCTACCACGTCACGGCCAGCGACCCCGCCAGCGGCCAGCAGGCCACCCAGAAGTTCATCGTGGCCCCCGCGCCCAGGGGATCTCCGCCGCCGCCCCGGCCCGCCGGGTCGCCACCGCCCGGGAACGTCCCGCCGCCGCAGGCCCTGGCCGGCGGACTGCGCACCCCCTCGTCGCAGATGGCCACCAGCACGGCGGCCACCCGCACGGCGCCGGTGGCGGCGCCCTCGCCAACGCCCACGGTCTGCACCCATGGCACCTGCTGTGCCCACGGCGGCTGCCGGCCCGGCGCCTAAGGCAGCTGGGACCACCACAGGTCCTCCTGCCGTGAGCACCAGGCCGGATCGTTCAGCCGGCCGAGGTCGCCCCGCGTGATGATGCCGTGCTCGATCAGGATGCGGACCACGACCTCGTCCGACAGCCGCGTGTCCGGCCCGGTCAGTCCGCGTTCGGCGATCTTGCGCCGGAGCACCTTGATGTGCTCCGCGACGCGCCCGGCCAGCCGGTCGCGGAACTCCGGGTCGCGGTCGAAGCGGTCCAGTTCGTGGTACGCGCCGGTCACCTCAAGGGCCGCCCTGGCGATCTCCGGTGTCCGGGGCAGTGGGGTGGTCGCGGCCGGATCCAGCAGCCACGGCCGGCACCACATCAGCGCGACGAGGAAGATCTTGGTCATCGGGTCCAGGTACAGCGGCAGCAGGGTCGTGTCCACACCGTCGCGGATCCGGCTGTCGTCCGCGCCCAGCGCGTCCCAGCCGCGCGCGTGCCCGCTGACGGTGACCGCGAGCGGCTGCCCTTCGTCCAGCATGGCGCGCGAGCCGACGAGCGTCGTCCCGCTGCGGATGAACCAGCCCGCGGACGGTTCCCCCTCCTCTTCCATCCGCGGCAGCCGGATCCGGTACCCGTCGCCCTCGGTGTAGAGCGCGTGGGTGCGGCTGATGTTGGCGACCCAGGCGCCGTCGGACAGCACGCTGATCACCCCGGCCCGGCGGGAAAGCCCGCGCCCGACGGCGATGGTCAGGTCGGCGTCCGACCCCCGCCCGAAGACCAGCCGGCTGCCTTCCGGGATCTTCACGACCAGCCCGGATGGCGCAGCGACGTGCGCCATCAGCGATGTGGAGGGCTGGATCGTCATGGATGTCCTCTGTCGGCGGAGTCCGGGTGAGCGGGGGCACGACCTGACGGCAGGCACAAGTCCCGCCGTATGGAGTGTAGGCCGGGCCGGCCGGCCCGGCTGATCCCCGAATCCGGGGATTGGCCGCCGGGCGATTACCGGGTTAGCTGTGCTCAGCCGAGGTGAGGCGCTGGGCGCCGGCCGGCCGGGATCTTTGCCTGATGGCGGTCTTTGCCAGCGGGCAGGGGGGGAACCCAGTCGGCGCGGGGCACGGCCAGGGTGGGGGCGTGACGCTGGGACAGCTGACGGCGGCGCGGCCCGGGATTCCGGTAATCCGGTACCCAGTGTCTCGCTTCCGGCTGACGGCGCGGAGAGCCAGGGCCCTCCTTCCTGAGGGGAGGGAGGGGGGCCCGTTTCTCTTCGCCGTTTCCCACCAGCGGCGGGCAGGCGGAGGCGGACCGCACTGCCCGTCGCCGCGTGCCCGGGCCAGGTCCCGCGCGGCTGGCGCGGTCCGGTTCCCGGAGGTAATTTGACGGGGCCATGTCCAGACCCGGAGGTGACGATGCCCCGCAGCGAGCCGGTCGACGGATTCCAGCTCGCCTACGACCGCTCCGGCTCCGGCGAGCCGGTGGTCCTGCTGCACGGCTGGCCTGGTGATCGGACCGACTACCGCATCCTTGCGCCCGATCTGGCCGCCTCATTCGACGTCGTCGTCCCGGACCTGCGCGGATTCGGCGAGTCGGACAAGCATCCGGCCGACCCGGCCGAGCAGTACAGCGCGGCCGCGCAGGCGCGCAGCGTGCTCGGGCTGATCCGCGAACTCGACCTGAGGCGCCCGATCCTGGCCGGGTACGACATCGGCAGCCGGATCGCGCAGACGGTCGCGCAGCAGCACCCGGGTCAGGTCCGGGCGCTGGTCATCGCGCCGCCGCTGCCGGGGATCGGGAAGCGGATACTCGGCCAGGACCCGCAGCGCGAGTTCTGGTACCAGTCGTTCCACCGGCTCCCGCTGGCCGCGGAGCTGATCGACGGGGCGCCCGCGGCGGTCCGGGCCTACGTGTCGCACTTCTGGTCGCACTGGTCCGGTCCCTCGTTCACGCCCAGCCCGGGTGACCTGGACCATCTCGTCGCCGTGTACGGCATGCCAGGCGCGTTCACCGCGTCGATCGCCTGGTACCGCTCCGGCGCCGGCTCGGTGGCCCGGTCGCTGGCCGAGGAGGTGCCCGCGCCGGACGACCGGATCGCCGTCCCGGCCACCGTGCTGTGGCCCGAGTACGACCCGCTGTTCCCGCGGGCCTGGGCGGACCGGGTGGAGGAGTTCTTCAGCGCGATCACCGTCCGTTTCGTTGACGGCGCCGGCCACTTCGCCCCGCTGGAGTACCCTGGCGAGTTCGCTGCCGCGATCCGCGACGCGCAGCCCGCTGGTGTGGGACACGACGGCGTGTGAGGGTAAAGAAAAGGCATGCGGAGCACTGTCCCGCCTCCCCAGCTAGGTGAGCGGAGGCCCCATGGGCCGCGATATTGACGCGATCACAATCACCGGGGAAGACCGCCGCCGGTACCGCGACAAGGTGCGGCGCTCGCTGGACGTGTTCGCCCGCATGCTGCGCGAGCACCGGTTCGAGGGCGAGCCCGCCCAGGTGGGCGTGGAGATCGAGCTGAACCTGGTGGACGGCCAGGGGGAGCCGTCCATGCGCAACGCCGACGTGCTCGACGCCATCGCCGACCCGGCCTGGGCGACCGAGCTCGGGCAGTTCAACCTGGAGATCAACGTCCCGCCGCGCGAGCTGGCCGGCGACGCCGTGGCGGACCTGGAGAAGGAGATCAGGGACAGCCTCAACCGCGCCGACGAGCGGGCCCGCAGCACCGGCAGCCGCCTGGTCATGGTCGGTATCCTGCCCACCCTGCGCGAAGAGCACATGCACGAGGACACGATCTCGGCCAACGCCCGTTACCGGGTATTGAACGAGCAGATCTTCGCGGCGCGCGGCGAGGACATGCGGATCGCGATCGACGGGCCGGAACGGCTGCTCACCCACGCCGGCAGCATCACCCCGGAGGCGGCCTGCACCAGCGTCCAGCTGCACCTGCAGGTCTGCCCGGAGGAGTTCGCGAACTACTGGAACGCGGCCCAGGCGATCGCCGGCGTCCAGGTCGCCGTGGCCGCCAACTCCCCGTACCTGTTCGGCCGGCGGCTGTGGGACGAGACCCGGATCACGCTGTTCGAGCAGGCCACCGACACCCGCCCGGATGAGCTGAAGCACCAGGGCGTGCGCCCGCGGGTCTGGTTCGGCGAACGCTGGATCACCTCGGTGTTCGACCTGTTCGAGGAGAACATCCGGTACTTCCCGGCGCTGCTGCCGGTGTGCGACGACGAAGATCCGGTCGTTGTCCTGGACCGCGGCGGCTGCCCCCAGCTGGCCGAGATGAGCCTGCACAACGGGACCGTCTACCGCTGGAACCGGCCCGTGTACGCGGTCTCGGGCGGCGTGCCGCACCTGCGGGTGGAAAACCGGGTGCTGCCCGCCGGGCCGACGGTCGCGGACGTCATCGCGAACGCGGCGTTCTACTACGGCCTGCTGCGCGCCCTCGCCGAGGCGCAGCGCCCCATCTGGTCCCAGCTCTCGTTCGCCACCGCGGCAGAGAATCTGCACGAGGCGGCGCGGCACGGCATGGACGCGCGGCTGTACTGGCCCGGCCTCGGCGAAGCGCCCGTGGCCGAGCTCGTGCTCCGGCGGCTGCTGCCGCTGGCCCGTGAGGGCCTGGCCCGCTGGGGCGTCGCGACCGACCACGCCGACCGCATGCTGGACATCATCGAGCAGCGCTGCCTCACCGGCCAGACCGGCGCCGCGTGGCAAGCCCGCACCGTGCACGCGCTGAGCAGCCACGGCGAGGCCGACCGCGCGGAGGCGCTCCGGCTGATGACCCAGCGCTACATCGAGCACATGCACTCCAACGCACCCGTCCACACCTGGCGCTAACCCGCCGGCAGGGGCAGCTCCCGCGGGACCTGCCAGACCACGCGCACGCCGCCCGGGATGGCCTTGACGTCGACGGGGATGCCCGCCTCGGTGCCCCGGTCGCGGAGGACGGCGAAGTCCGCCGTGCGCAGGCCCTGCGCCTTGCCCTGCGCCTTGCCCTGCGGGCCGTTCAGCGGGACGGCCTCGATCACCGTCAGGAAGGCTTCGTCACTGACGGCGATGCCGATCCGCGCCTCGGCCGCGCTCTGCTGGACCGGGCCGAGCGCCTCCGTCAGCATCGCGATCAGCTGCCCCCTGGTACCGGCCGCCACGGCGTCGACCGGGCCGGTGAAGCTGATCTCCGGCGTGGGGGACAGCTGCGCGCACAGGTCCGTGATCTCCTGCCGCAGGCCCCGGTCGCTGGGCCGCTGCTCCAGCCCGAAGATGGCGTCCCTGAGCATCCGGACCGTCTCGTCGAGGTCCTCGATGGAGGCCCCGATCTTGTTCCGCACCTCGCCGCTGCGGGTCTGCGACGCCGCGCTCTGCAGCCGGAGCCCGGCCGTGAAGATCCGCTGGATGACCGTGTCCCTCAGGTCGGCGGCGATGCGGTCCCTGTCGGCCAGCACGGTCAGCTCGCGCAGGCGGCCCTGCAGCTGCTCGCTGCGTTCCTGCGAACGGCGGATCCGGTCCCGCAGCCCGTGCGTGGCCACGGAGATGAGGGCGCCCAGGGATGTCCAGAAAATGGCCCGGCGGGCAATCGCCGCGTCCGGTACGGCGACCGGTGTCAGTGAGATGATCACCTCGACGGCGACGACCGCGGCTACGACGCAGATGGATTCCCACCGGCGGTGAAACAGGGCCGTCCACACCAGCGGGATCAGGATCACGATGCCGACACCGGAGGTCGAGCCGGCCGCCAGGTCGAGGGCCAGCACCGAGCCGGTATAGGCAAGTGGGACGAGCACCGTCATCCACCCGGGCAGCCGCGGCCACGGAAGCAGGAACGCCGCGGCCGCCACGAGCAGCAGCAGCACGCTGGCCACCGTGGCCCCGGCCGAGGGCGTCCCCGACGCAGGGGACTCCGGCAGCGCCAGGCTGGCCTCGGCCAGTATGGCGACGATGGCGAACGGGGCCACCCGGGTCCACAGTCCAGTTCTTCGGAACGGGAAACTAGCCTTCTGACCTGGGGGAATGGAAATCGCGGACAGCGGCGCGGATTCGGTGCGTGATCCCATCGCGTGACATTCTCCGGCATCGACTCGCCGGAATCTTACGCTGTGACCCTTGTTCTGCCTAGCTGTCATTACGCAACGTAATGATACCCCTGCTCGATGTGCCCGGGCCGGTCCCGGCGTATGTGCGGGGCATCGGCAGCTGGGCCCGAGGGATGTGACGGCGCAGGCCAATGGGGCAGCGTGCGCCTGTTTGATGCCACCGATGCCGGGCACGGCACGTAAACGAGGCTTGCGGCTGCGACGGTGCTGTCGCACCGGGCAGGCACAGGCACAGCCAATTCCCAGGAGGCATCCCTATGACCGATCCTGACATCCATCACCGTGTGGAGATCAAGGACGGCGACGAGACCGTGGCCGCTGCCGACGTGACCATCCCGCCCGAGAGCGAGGGCACCGCGCAGGCGTCGCTGCGCGCCGCACCGGGGCATGTCGCGCCGGGACGCCGCGCCAGCCTCGTTGACGCGGTAATGGACCTGCCGCAGGTGCAGGAGAGCACGCGGCTGGAGGCCGCCCTGCCGCTCGGGGACAGCGAAACGCTGGGGCGGCTGCGCGAGCGCAGCGAGAACACGACCACCCGGGCCGCGGGATCGAGCGCGCTGGTGGACGCCGACATCCCGCCGGCGCCCGGGCCTGACGTCCCGCCGGCGCCTGACCCGGCCGGCCACGCTGAGGCCCGCGGGTCACGGAATGATCCGGGCCGCCGCTGAGTTCGGGCCGAGTATGACAACGGTTGGATTTATCGGCAGCGGGATGATCGGTGGCACCGTGGCCCGGCTCAGCGTCGCCGCCGGGCATGCCGTGGTGCTGAGCAATTCGCGGGGGCCTGACACCCTCAAGGAACTCGCCGGCGAACTGGGCCCGTTGGCCCGCGCTGCGACCGGAGAGGACGCCGCCGACGCCGACATCGTGCTGGTCGCGATCCCGCTGCGCGCCTACCGCAGCGTGCCCGTCCAGCGGCTGGTCAGCAAGACCGTCATCGACGCGGACAACTACCACCCGGCGCGGGACGGGCAGATCGCCGACCTGGACGCCAAGCGGCTGACCAGCAGCGAACTGCTCCAGCGCCACCTGCGGTCGTCGCTGGTCGTGAAGGCCTTCAACAACATCTACTTCCGGCACCTGGCGTCGCTGGCCCGGCCGTCCGGCGCGGGCGACCGCAGCTACCTGCCCATCGCGGGCGACGACGCCACGGCCAAGGCGGAGGTGACCGCATTCCTCGATTCGATCGGCTACGGAGCCGTCGACGCCGGTCCGCTCGCCGCAAGCTGGCGGCAGGAGCCCGGTCAGCCGGTCTACAGCACTCCGTACGGCCCGTTCGAGGACGTGGGCGGCCGGCCCGCGGGTGAGGGCACGATCCGCCGGGCGCTGGCCGCCGCCATCCGCTGACGCCGCCATCCGCTGACGCCGCCGTGCGGCCCATTGACGGCCATCGTGGCCGGTCCTAGCGTCGGCCTTGGCGGCGCGTGATTTAAGCCTCAATTATCTGCCGCCTTGGCCAGGCCCCTGAAGGAGCCGTGTATGCGCCTTTACACGGCGGCCGCGCTGCTGGTGAGTGCGAGCGCTGAGGTCGTCCGTGACGGCGGCGTGCTCATCGACGGAACCCGGATCGTCGCGGCCGGCCCGGCCGGGCCGCTCCGGGCCAGCGCGGGCACCGAGGTCATCGACCTCGGCGACGTGACCATCCTGCCCGGCCTGATCGACACGCACGTTCACCTGGGCTTCGACGGCGGCCCGGGCCCGGTGGCGCGGATGCGGGCCGAAACCGACACCGAGCAGCTCATTCTCATGCTGCGCAGCGCACGGGAACTGGTCCGGGCCGGGGTGACCACCGCCCGTGACCTCGGAGCGCGGTCCTTCCTGGACGTCGCCGTACGGGACGCCATCGCACGCGGCACCGCGGAGGGGCCCCGGCTGGTCACCGCCGCCCGGCCGCTTACCCCCATCGGCGGGCACTGCTGGTTCATGGGCGGGGAGTGCGGCTCCGCCGATGAGCTGCGGCGCATGGTCCGGGTCCACCACCGCCGGGGCGCCGACTTCATCAAGGTGATGTCGACCGGCGGCTTCATGACCGAGGGCTCGGCACCATGGTTCGCCCAGTTCACCGCGGGTGAGCTAAGGGCCGTGGTGGACGAGGCGCATCGTCTCGGCCACCGGGTGGCGGCGCACGCGCACGGCCGCGACGGGATCGCCCAGGCGGTGGCGGCCGGGGTCGACACCATCGAGCACTGCTCATTCGCCGGGGAGGACGGGATCTTCGGTTCCGATTTCGATCCGGACCTGGCCGGCGCGATCGCCGCGGCGGGCATCTTCGTCTGCCCGACCATCAACGTGCACGCGGCCATGATGCGCGACCGCTACGGGCCGGTACTGGAGGAGGTGATCATGGGCTTGCACCGCCGCGGCGTGCAGCTCATCGCGGGCACCGACGCGGGCACCGACAACTGCCCGCACGGCGCCTACGTCTGCGGCCTGGAGGCCCTGGCGGGGGCGGGCCTGCCCACGCGGGACGTGCTGGACGCGGCCACGGCCCGCGCGGCCCGGGCCATCGGCGTCGGCGACCGCACCGGGTCCATCGAGCCGGGAAAGGACGCGGACCTCATCGCGGTCCGCGGCGACCCGCTGCGTGACATCTCCGTCCTGCACCAGGCCGAGCTGGTCGTGGCGCGCGGGACTCAGGTCGCCCCGCCGCGGCCCGGATGGGTGCACGCGGCCCGAGGCGGGTATGGGCCGGCCATGGCCGAACCCGCCCGGCAGGGCCCCGCATGACGGACTTCGACCGGATCACCGTCGCTGAGCTGCGCCGCCGCGGCGGGCTGAAATGGACGTACGCCGGCCCGGACGTGCTCGGCGCGTTCGTCGCGGAGATGGATTTCGGGACGTCCCCGGCCGTGGAGGCGGCCCTGCGGGACGTCATCGCCCGGCGCGACTTCGGCTACCTGACCCCGGCCGCGGTGCAGGAGATGGCCGAGGCGGTGGCCGCGTGGCTGGCCCGGGCGCATGACTGGGCCGTCGACGCGGCCCGGATCCGCCCGCTGCCCGACGTGATCAAGGGCCTGGAGGCGGCAATCACGATCTTCTCCCGCCCCGGCAGCCCGGTGATCCTGCCGACCCCCGCCTACATGCCGTTCCTGACCGTGCCGCCGCGGCTGGGCCGGGAGATCATCGAGGTCCCGATGGTTACCGGCGGCGGGCGGCTCGCCCTGGACCTGGACGGGATCGCGGCGGCGTTCCGCGCCGGCGGCCACCTGCTGGTCCTGTGCAGTCCCTGCAACCCGGCCGGCCGGGTGTACACCCCGGACGAGCTAACGGCGGTGACCGAGGTGGTGGCGCGGTACGGCGGCCGGGTGTTCGCCGACGAGATCCACGCGCCGCTGGTCTACCCCGGCCACCGGCACACGCCGTACGCCACGACGTCGGCCGAGGCCGCCGCGCACAGCATCACGTCCGTCTCGGCGTCCAAGGGCTGGAACCTGCCCGGCCTGAAATGCGCCCAGCTGATCCTCACCAGCGACGCCGACGCGCAGACGTGGGCCGCGGCCGGGAGCCTGGCCGAGCACGGCGCCAGCACCCCCGGCGTCCGCGCCAACACCGCGGCGTTCACGGCCGGCGGCGACTGGCTCGCGGAGGTGCTGAGCTACCTGGACGGCAGCCGTATGCTGCTGGCCGACCTGATCGCCGAGCACCTGCCCGGAGTCCGCTACCAGCCGCCGGAGGGCACCTACCTGGCGTGGCTGGACTGCCGCGCGCTGGGCCTGGGCGACAGCCCCGGGGAGTTCTTCCTGGACAAGGCGCAGGTGCTGGTCAACGATGGCCCGGCCTTCGGTGTGGCGGGCAAGGGCCACGTCCGGCTCAACTTCGCGACCCCGCGCCCGATCCTGACCCAGATCGTCCGCCAGCTCGGGAACGCCCTCGCCAACCGCTGACGGCCGGAACCCGCCCCCACTGGGCCTAGGTCACCAAGCATGCCTAGTCGCTGCTGCCCCAGCGGGGTGATCTTTAACTATTACCCCGCCTGCCGCGCCGGCAGCTGCTGCAGCGCCCAGGTGTTGCCGTCCGGGTCGGCGAAGGTCACGAACGACCCCCAGGCCTGCACGTCCACCTCGCTGGCCGCTACCCCGTGCTCGATAAGCTGCTTACGCGCCGCCGCGACGTCCTCCACCACGACCTGGAGATTGCGCAGCGATCCGGGCGCCATGTCGACGCCCAGGCCGGTGCCGAACGCGATCGAGCAGGCCGATCCGGGCGGGGTCAGCTGGACGAACCGCAGTTCCTCGCTGACCTGCTGATCGTGGTCGGCGTGGAAGCCGACCTGGTCGACGTAGAACGCCTTCGCGCGATCCACGTCCGATACCGGCACGAAGACAAGCTCAAGTTTCCAGTCCATGCCCGGATCGTAACCGGACCGACTGACAGTCCCGGGGCCGCGCCGCGCGCCGCCCCGGATCGGCTTCCCGGCACTTACGGGCAGACTTTTCGGGGCCCGGCACATACTGCCCAAAACTCTGCCCATAAGCAGCGCCTGGTGGGGCGTGTTTCAGGAGTGACTTGTGAGGCGCGGCAGCGGGCCGATGGCGCGGACGGTTGCCGACGCGGCCCTGCTGCTGTCGGTCATGGCCGGCCCCGATCCGCGGTCGCCGATCGCGCTGCCGGAACCGGGCGCGCGGTTCGCCGGGCCGCTGGCGGCAGACATCCGCGGGCTGCGGGTCGCGTGGTCACCGGACCTGGGCGGCGCCGTCCCGGTCGAGCCCGAGGTCGCGGCGGCGGTCCGCGACGCGGCGCAGGTGTTCGCCGGGCTGGGCGCGCGCGTCACCGAGGGCAGCCCGGACTTCGCCGGCGCGGACGAGGCGTTCCGTACGCTGCGGGCCTGGCAGTTCGAGGTCATGCTCGGCGAACTGCTGGACCGTCATCCGGGTGAGCTCAAGGGCAGCCTGCGGCAGAACATCGAGCTGGGCCGGAAACTGACCGGGCCCGAGCTCGGCCGTGCCGAGCAGCTGCACACGGCGCTGTTCCACCGCGTCCGCATCTTCTTCTCCGCCCATGACCTGCTCCTGCTGCCGGTGAGCCAGGGCCTTCGACATCGGGCTGGAGTACCCGGCCGAGGTCGCCGGGGTGGCGATGACGGACTACCTGGACTGGATGCAGTCCGCGTATCTGGTCTCGGTGACCGGCTGCCCGGCCCTCTCCGTGCCGGCCGGCTTCAGCGCCGGCGGCCTGCCGGTCGGGGTGCAGATCGTCGGGCCGCACCGCGCCGACTTCGCGGTCCTTCAGGCCGGGCACGCCTTCGAGCAGGCCACCCAGGCCGGCCGCCGCCGCCCGCCCGGCCTGTGACCAGGCGCCCGCCCGGCCTGTGACCAGCCGCCCGGCCAGGACCACGCCCGGCCGGCCGCCCTCCGTGGCCGTGGCGTGCGAGGTCACGGGCCGGTAGTAACAATGTGACGACAGGGTTGACTTTCTTGCCCGGCGCAATCAGCGCTGGCTATTGTCAGGTAAATGGCCGATCATCACTCCAAAAGGGGCGTCCGTATCGCGGCGCTTGCCGGTATAGCGTGTTTCGGGCTCGCCGCGGCGGGCTGCAGCAGCTCTCCGTCGACGCCCGCGTCGGGCGGAAGCTCCGCCAGCGCCAGTGCGTCCGCCAAGCCGACGGGCACGGTCAACGTGGCCTACGCCGCCTCGCTGCAGTTCCTGAATTCCAAGATCGTCTCGCCCGCGTTCACCAGCGCACAGGGGTACATGTTCTCCGGCCGCAGCGGCGCCTCCGGCGAACTGGAGCAGAACATCCTGTCCGGCGAGATCAGCCCCAACGTCTTCGAGGCGGTCGGCGGCGACAACATCACGCCGCTGCAGCCGAAGTTCACCAAGTGGTACGTGCAGTACGCGGGCACGTCGATCGTGGTCGCCTACAACCCGAACGGCCCGCACGCCGCCGAGTTCAAGGCCATCGCGGACGGCAGCAAGCCACTGTGCAGCCTGTTCAGCGACACGCTGCAGACCTCAGGGCTCAAGCTCGGCCGCACCGACCCGAACATCGACCCGCAGGGCCGCGACTTCATCATGATGCTGGAGCTGGCCCAGTCCTACTGCCACCTGCCGTCGGACACGGTGGCCAAGATCCTGGGCACCTCGGACTTCGGCACCGCCTCCTCCTCGCAGATCTTCGCCGAGTCCTCGCTGGACTCGACGCTGCAGGCCGGCCAGCTTGACGCCTCCAGCGCCTTCATCACCCAGGCGGTGGAGCTGAAGCTGCCCTACATCAAGCTCCCCGACGCGATCAGCCTGGGCAGCTTCGCGGACGCGGCGGCGTACAAGAAGGCCACGGTGACGGTGAAGAGCGGCAAGACTTATAAGGGCTCCCCACAGGTCATCGACATCACCACGATCGGCACGCCGACCGCGGCCGGGACCGCGTTCGTCAGGTACACGCTGTCCAGCGCGGGCCTCGCGCAGTACAAGGCCGGCGGCTTCACGGTGCTGACGCCCACGGTGTTCGGTGATTCCTCCGCCGTGCCCGCCGCCATCAAGAGTGAGCTGGGCAGCTAGGGCGGCCACCGCCGCGAGCGGGACGGTCCCGGGGGAGCAGGCCCCCGCGCCGTCCGGCCCCCCCGTTCCCCCCGGCCCGCCGGGTAGGCCGGGGAGCACCCCGCGCAGGGTCCGTTCCGTATCGGGTGCTGTCTCGGTCATCGCGGCGGCGGTGATCTGGATCGCGTTGCTCGGCCCGGTGATCGCCCTGCTCACCCACCTGTCCTGGCACGCCGTGGTCAGTTCGCTGGCCGCGCCGGGCGCGCTGGACCCGCTGGTCGTCTCGCTGGAGTCCGGCGCCGTCACGCTCGGCGTGCTGTTCGTGATCTGCACGCCGCTGGCGTGGCTGATGGCCCGCGGCCGGCTGCCGTTCCCGCGGGTCGCCGAGGCCGGCGTGCTGTGCAGCCTGCTGCTGCCGCCCCTGGTCATCGGTCTGCTGCTGATCTTCATGGTCGGCCCGTACACCCCGATCGGCGAGCTGCTCGGGCACCTGAACCTGTCCGCGAGCAACACGTTCCTCGCGCTGTGTATCGCCGAGGTCTACGAATCGGCGCCCTACTACGTGCTCGGCGCGCAGGCCGCGTTCGCCGGCGTGGACCCGCGGCTGGAACAGCAGGCCGAGCTGCTGGGCGACCGGCCGGCCCGGGCCTTCCGCCGGGTCACGCTCCCGCTGGCCACGCCGGGGCTGGCCATGGCCCTGTCGGTGGCGTGGGCGCGGGCGATGGGCGCGTTCGGCGCGGTGATCATCATCGCCTATCATCCGTCCGGCCTGCCGCTGCAGATCTACACGACGCTACAGGAGACCGGCCTGCCCTCGGCGCTGCCGTTCGCCCTGGTCCTGCTGGTGGTGGCGCTCCCGCTGCCGCTGGCCGCCTACATCTGGAGCGCGCGTGCTGGACGCCGACGTCGAGGTTGACCGCCGCGACTTCACCGTGCGCGCCGCCCTGCGCGTCGCGCCCGGCGAGCGGCTGGCCCTGTTCGGCGCGTCCGGGGCCGGCAAGACGACGATCCTGGAGGTCATCGCGGGCCTCGTCGCCCCGCGGCGCGGCCGCGTGGTGCTCGGCGGGCGGGTGCTGACGTCCACCTCGCCGCCGCGGGCCGCGGTGCCGCCGTGGCAGCGCCAGGTCGGGCTGCTGCGCCAGGATCCCGGCTTGTTCCCGCACCTGTCCGTACGCGCCAACCTGGCGTACGGCCGCGCCGCGGAGCCGGGGGAGCTCGCCGAGCTGGCCGGGATGCTCGGGATCGGCGAGCTGCTGCCGGCGATGCCGGCCCGGCTGTCCGGCGGGCAGGCGCACCGGGTCGCCCTCGGCCGCCTGCTGCTCGCCCGCTGCGACGCGCTGCTCCTCGACGAGCCCTACACCGGCCTGGACGCGCACCTGCGCCGCGCCCTGACCGACCTGGTGGTCGCGCTGGTGGTCGCGCGCGACGTGCCGGCCGTGCTCGTCGCGCACGAACTGGCCGACGCGCAGGCGTTCGCGGACCGGCTCGCGATCCTGGACCGCGGCCAGCTGCTGCAGATCGGGGCGCCCGATGAGGTGGTGCTGCGCCCAGCGTCCCGGCGCGCCGCCGAGCTGGTCGGCTACCTTGGCTTTGTGCCGGTTGATGATCTGCCGCCGGGTGCCGCGCCGGTCGTGGCCGGAATTCATCCCGAACGGGCCGTGGCGGGGGCCTACCCGGACCGCGGCGTGGTCCTGAACGGGGCCGTCACCGCGTGCCGTCCCGCCGGGGCCGGATGGGAGGCCGATCTGCGCGTGAGCGATACCGTCGTCACCTGCCGCCTGCCGGACCGGCCACCGGCCGGCGCGTTCGCCGTGACCGCGCTGGATCCGCCCTGCTTCGGCCCGGACGGCACCGCCGTGCCCACGCCGCCGCGCCAGCAGGTACCCGGCTGATGCCCGGTCCCGCCACCCCTACCCCGGCCAGCGCCGGCGGGCCGGCCGAGCCGAGCGGCACGCGGCTGCGGCTCGCGCGGCAGGCCCGCGGGTTCTCCCAGCAGCAGCTGGCCGGGATGGCCGGGGTGTCCCGGCAGGCGGTCTCGGCGGTGGAGTCCGGCGCGAGCGACCCGTCGCTGCGGGTGGCGCTGGCCCTGGCCCGCGCGCTGGGCCTGACGGTGGAGGAGATGTTCGGCCCGCGGACGCCGGCGCCGCAGGTGGACGCGCAGCCGCTGGCGCCGCTGGGCGACGGCGGCGCCCGGGTCACGCTGGCGGCCATCGGTGACCGCTTCGTCGCGCTGCCGCTGGCCGGCGCCGCGGCGAGCAAGGCCGGCTTCGTGCCCGCCGACGGCCTGGCCGCTCCGGCAGGCCCGCCATGCGCGAGCCGCCCGGTCCGGCCGCTGAGCCCGCCGCGGCCGACGCTGGTCGTGGCCGGGTGTGATCCGGCCCTGCCGCTGCTGGAGGCGCCGCTCGGCCGGCTCGACCCGCCGGTGTCGTTCGCGTGGTGGCAGTGCGCGAGCGGCGCGGCGCTGGAACTGGCCGCGCGCGGGCTCGTGCACGCCGCCGGGGCACACCTGCGCAGCGGGCCGGGGGACTACAACGTCGGCTCGGCCCGCACGGTGCTCCGGCAGGGCGCCGAGGTGATCGGGTTCTGCGCCTGGCGCGAAGGCCTCGTGCTGCGGCCCGGGCACGCCGTGTCCGGCATCACCGACGTCATCAAGGCCGGGCTGCGGCTGGTCAACCGGGATCCGGGGTCGGAGGCGCGGCTGCTGCTGGACCGGGAGCTGGCCGCGGCCGGGGCCGACCCCGCCCAGCTGCCCGGCTACGACAGCCAGGCCACCGGGCACCTGCACGTCGCGTCGGCCGTCGCCGCCGGGCTGGCCGACGTGGGCGTGGCCAGCGAGCCTGCTGCGCTGGCCTACGGCCTGGCGTTCATCCCGCTCGCCGCTGAACGGTTCGACCTGGTGATCCCGGCCGGCCAGGCGGGGTCCCGCGAGGTGGCCGGCCTGCTCAAGGTGCTGTCCTCCCGCTGGCTGCTCGACCAGCTCGCCAGCCTGCCCGGCTACGATCCGGCGCGCTGCGGCGAGCACATCGCCACGCTGCCGGCCGCCTAGCTGAGCGAGCCTGGTTCCTGTGACCGCCGGAGGCGGATGGACTTGACCGCGGCCATGCCGGTGAACACCGTCATCGTTGCCTGGCTCAGGCCGCGGGGGGCCCGGCGGCCCCGGCGGACCGCCGTTGCCCCGGCAGCAGGCCGGTCGCGTTGGCGGACGCACTGCCGACCACGCCCATCATGAGCCCGATGATCGGGAAGGCAACGCAGATCATGCAGTAGAAGCCCACGTTCTGGCTCGCGTACAGCTCACGGCCGTAGACGGCCGAGGCGGTCAGGTGCTGCCCATAGTAGAGCCAGCCCCGGACCCAGGCCGACTTGAGCATCAGCGCGGTCGTGCCGGTGCCGAGAACGGTGACGGTCAGGGCTCCGACGCCGTTGCACACCAGTCCCGCGGCGAAGCCCTGCCAGGCCCGGGCGACACTTGCCTCGTCGGGGTCGTCCGATACGTAGCAGCGCTTCCCGGCGAGAGCGCCGGCGACAAACGGTGCGCTGAAGAGCAGGACCCAGGCCAGGGCCACCAGCGGGTCGATCGCGGATCCGCGCAGCCACGGATTGGTAGCGATCTTGTCGAGCCCGAGCGGTGCCACCGCGTATATCACGAAACCCAGTACCAGGCCCGCGCGGGCGCTGATGGCCAGAGTGGCGGGGGCCACCGGGGTGCGCCGTGCTGTCAGCGCGAGGATGACGGCCAGGTAGCAGGCCGTGATGAACAGGATCAGGATCTCGCCGCCCCAGTCGGGACCGCCGGACACGCTGCCCGGCACCGGGAGGCCCCCGTTCCCGTTCAAGGCATCAAAGGTATGCCGGTCGATCCCCCCTCGCGGGACCGCACCGACGAACAGCTCGGCGACGGCCTTGGCCGGCATGATGGCCAGGATCGCGGCGTAAAAACCCGCCCGTAGCCACCGGGCCGCCCGGTTGTCCGGCGGCCCGAGGAACCAGCGGACCAGCAGCGGCAAGCCAGCCAGCAGCGCTAGCGTGATGATGACGTCGCCCTGGTTCGCGGCGCCGTGGCTGAGGCTTACCGAGGACTTCGGCCAGGCCCCCCAGGCGGCCACCCCGGCCGCCGTCGTGAACAGCAGTATGGTGCCGATCCTGCGTGCCATCTGGGCCTCCTTCGCGATCAGCCGCACACCGCCCGCCCGCCAGACCAGCCGCGGCCAGCCAGCCGGCACCTCATGCGCCTCGGCCCAGACCGCCTCGGCCCAGTCCCGCCGTTCGGCCGGCAGCAGCCGGGCCAAGGCGCGGCCCAGCCAGCTCATTGCACCGCGGGCGCCGCTACGCCCCGCCCGACCGGCTGCCTCGCGCCCCGCCCGCTCGGCTGCCTCGCGCCCGCAGCCGCCGCCGGCCGTGCGACGGGCTGCCGCGCCGAGCCGGTCAGCGCCCCCGTCGCGCTGGCCAGCCCGTCCGCCGTGAGCCGGTAGAGGTGCCGGCGCGGCCGGCCCGGTTGTGCCTCCTCCTGCCAGCACGCCTCGACCAGCCCCCGGTCGGCCAGCCGGATCAGGATCGGGTACAGCGTCCCGGACTTCAGGCCCGTCAGGCCGGCCAGCGCGTACCCGTACTGCCACCGCGATGGCTGCTCGCACAGTGCGGCCAGGACCGACAGCGTCTGCGGCGAGAACTCACGACGTGACGTCACGACAGGAACTCTACATAAGTTGATGCAACAGTGTCTACATAGGTAGCTATGGGACACGCCCTCGTTGCCGGAGCGCTAAGCGCCGGTGCCGTAGCGCCGGGCGAACTGGCGCAGGATGGCGGACGGGTGCGTCACGTCGCAGGCCGCGGCGCGCGCCTTGATCTCGTCGGCCTCGTGCGGCTCGAAGTACCCGGCGTGCCGGTACACGTCGATCCGGGTGCAGATGCCGGCCACGTCCAGCTCGGGGTGGAACTGGGTCGCGTACACGTTGGCGCCGACCCGGAACGCCTGCACCGGGCAGGCCGCGGAGCTGGCCAGCAGGGTGGCGTGGGCCGGCAGCTTGCTGATCGCCTCCTTGTGCCCGGTGAAGGCGCCGAACGTGGGCGGCAGCTCGCGCAGCAGCGGGTCGTCCCGGCCGTCGGCGGTCAGCGTGACCTGCACGCACCCGACCGGCTCGGCGTACCGGCCGTCCACGACCGCCCCCTGTTGGCTGCCGAGCGCCCCGATGCCGTAGCAGGCGCCGAGGAATGGGAAGTCCGCGGCGGCCACCGCGTCGAGCAGCCCGCGCAGGTCCGCCTCGACCCGTTGCTGCACCGGCGACTTCCGGCTCGCGGTGTAGTTGAACGGGCCGCCGCCGAGCAGGATGCCCGACCAGTCCCGCAGGTCGACCGGGCCCAGCGGCTTCTGGTCCAGCCGGAACCGGTGCATCTCGCGCTCCGCGAGGCCGGAGAAGCCCAGGAACGCCAGGTATTCGCTGTCCGCCGCGGCATCGTCGGCGCGGATGCTGAGCAGCAGGAACGGCTTCATTGCAGCAGCCTAATCAGGCCCGGGCCGTGCCACAGCCGCCCGTAGCGGCGTTAGCCTGTCGGTGCCGGGCCGACGGAGCCGGGCGCGGGGGATCGAAAAGAGCGAAGGGGAGCAGCCAATGTCCGAGTCCACCATCCGGGCCGACAGCCCGGTCGTGACTCTTATTAACGTATTCAGCGTCGCGCCCGAGGACCAGGACCGCCTGCTCGAGGCCTGGCAGCGCTCCACCGATGAGGTGATCCGCCACCTCCCCGGCTTCGTCTCGGCCAACATCCACGCCAGCCTCGACGGCACCAAGGTCGTCAACTACGCGCAATGGGAAACGCGGGAGGCGTTCGCCAGCATGCTCACCGACCCGGCGGCCAGCGAGTGGCTACGCAAGCTCGCCGAGATCGGCACCCCCGCACCCGTGCTCTGCCGGGTCGTCTCCGTCCACCACGCACCTGAGTGACCGGCATCTGGGCGCCCGCCGCCGTATGACATTCTGGCGATCATGCTCTTTCCCACGGCACTGGTTGGCAGCTACCCGCAGCCGGACTGGCTCATCGACCGGGACCGGCTGCGGCACCGGTTCCCGCCCCGGGTCCGGGCCCGGGAACTGTGGCGGGTGGATCCCGCCTTTCTGGAGCAGGCGCAGCGTGATGCGACGCTGCTGGCCATCGGCGCGCAGGAGCGGGCGGGCCTGGACATCCTGACCGACGGTGAGCAGTGCCGGGAGAGCTACTCCAACCGGTTCGCCACCGCGCTCGACGGTGTGGACATCGACCATCCGGGTACGGCGCTGGACCGCAGCGGATCGCCGAATCCGGTGCCGCGGGTCACCGGCCCGATCCGGCGCCGGCATCCGGTCGAGGCCGCGGACGCGGCGTTCCTGCGGGCCAGCACGGGGCGGACGGTCAAAATGACCGTGCCGGGCCCGTTCACCATGGCCCAGCAGGCGCAGAACGACTACTACGCCAGCACCGAGGACGTCGCCCTCGGGTACGCCGAAGCGGTCAACGCGGAGATCACCGACCTGTTCGCGGCGGGCGCGGACATCGTGCAGCTCGACGAGCCGTACCTGCAGGCCCGGCCGGAGGAGGCGCGCCGGTACGGGGTGAAGGCGACTGCCGTTACAGATGCACCCGCCGCTCCGGACACCGGAGCGCCCCCGGCCGACCCGGGCCTCGAGAAGGCCCAGCAGTGGGCCGATGAGTACGTGGCCAGGATCGGCGAGAGGACGGCCAGCCGCCTCGCGCAGCTGGCCCGCCCGAGCGGTTCCAATGGGGCCGCCAAGCCGGCCATCGGCGAACCCACGCGGTCAACGGCGTGTACGTCGCGTTCGACATCGCCGCGACGTCACCGATCCAGTTCACCGGCCTGCCGCCGTACCAGCCGAGCAAGGTCATCGCGGCTGGCGAGGCGGCCTTCCTGGTCGCCATCATGTTCGTCAACCCGACTCCCAGCGTCGCCAACGGTTTCGCCGTACCGCCGGCCGTGCAGCTCGGCGGGCGCACCTGGCGGGCCTCACTGGACCTGATGAACGTCACCACCGGCAGCACCGTGATCCTGGCCCAGCAAGGTGTGTTCGGTACACCGGCCAACCCGCCCTTTGGGCTGCTGGCCGTGGTCTTCGCGCTGCCGACGCCGGACCCCGGGAAGGACCCGGACGTGTACGAGGCCAACGTGACCCTGGACATCGTGGACCCCGGCCAGCCGTACGCCGCCTTCGCGACGAACTTCCTCGACGAGGACACCGACCCCGGGTTCTTCTTCGTTCCGCCTGACCCGCCGGGCTGGCGGCACGAACTGCCCAACCGCTACCTCGTCTACCACAAGTAGGCGCCGGCTACCGGCGCGGGCCGCCAGTAGGCGGCCCGCGCCGGCTCACGCGCGTTTGAGGTCGTAGACGGAGACGTTGGCCACGCTCATCGCCGCTCCCGGCGTGGTCTGGCCGGTGGGGCTCTGGCAACGGCAGTCGATGTTGGGGTAGCTGCCGCCGATCGCGACGTCGAGGATGATGTGGTACCCGTGGTCGACGCCCTGCGTCCACGCGGCCGTGCCGACCCGGCTCTCGCTGACGCTGAAGTACTCCTGGCCGTTGTGGTACCAGCGGATCTGCTCGTCCGCGGCGTTCCGGCGGTCGACCACCACCGCGTACGTCTGGTAGGTGGTGTCGCAGGTGGGGCAGGGCCGCAGCCCGCTGCCGAAGCCGTTGCCCTCGTGGCACGGGCCGGTGGTCCCGTCCGGATTCTTGTCGGTCAGGTTGCCGCAGTGCAGGGTGCCCGAATAGTGCGTGGAGGAGTCGACGTCCTCCAGGATGTCGATCTCCCCGGTCATCGGCCATATCCCCGGCCCCAGCAGCCAGTACCCCGGCCAGTAGCCGGTCAGGTCGGCGCCCTGGGGCTGCTTGAGCGTCGCGACGGCCATCATCTCGCCGCCGGCCGGGGCGCCGAAGTTGGTGTTCCTGGTCTGGATCCGGCCGGACGTCCACGAGGAACCGTCCCGCAGCGGAACGATCTGCAGGTTGCCGTGGCCGTCGAGCCGGACGTTCGCCGTCGAGGTCGTGTTCCGCTCGATCTCGCCGGTGCCGAACGTGCCCTGGCCCGTGTCGAACTTCCACGTGCTGGTACTGACGCTCTGCCCGGCCTTGCCGTTGAAACTGTCCGACCAGACCTTCACCCACGGTTTGGCCGGAGCCGCCGGCATGCTCTGATCCGTCGGGGCCTTGGGGGGCGCATCCGACGCGCAGCCCAGCACCAGAGCGGCAATAGCGGTACCGATCAGCGCCATCACCAGACGGGACGGGCGTGCGGTCCTGGCGCTCACGGTCTTGGTCCCCCAGGGTGTGGCCGTGACCAGCAGGCAGAACAGGTGAATCCCGGCAGCCCGCATGTCGTGGGAAAAGGCTATCCTGCCCGCGTCACACCCAGGTGAACTGACCCTTTTGTAGGAATTCGCTCTGAACTGCCGGCCAGGTTCCGGCCTGCCGGCGCAGCCACGTGGCCGGCTGGCCCGATTCGGCCGCGATCGCGTTCCACGTCCAGCCCTCGGCCCGGCGCTGGCGGATGCAGGCGGGCATGCTGGCGTGCCCAGCGCCGCCGCGACGCGGGCGGCGCGCTGCCGCGCGGCGTGCCGCTTGGTGACGTGCGCGATGATATCCAGATCGTGCCGCCGCAGCGCGGACTCGACCCCGTGCGTGGAGAAACCGGTCTCGGCGGGGGGGTCTCGCCAGGAACGTCCGCCCGCCGTCCGGGCGCGCTCCCGTCGTAGCCTGGGGGTATGCCGCCGTCCGCCGCGCCAACGCCGTCGCTGTCCGAGTGGCTCGTGCTCTGCCTGGTGTGCGAAGAGGCCCGGCATGGGTTCGCCATCTCCCGGCTGCTCGCCGCGAGCAGCACGCTCGGGCAGGTCTGGCGGGTGCCCAAGCCCGTCGTCTACCGCTCGCTGCAGCGGCTCGAGCAGTGGGGTTTCGTGCGGGCGGCCGGCGTGGAGACCTCCAGCGAGGGCCCGGTCCGGTCGCTGGTCGACGCGACCCCAGCCGGCCGGGAGGCGGCGTCAGCGTGGCTCGCCCAGCCGGCCAGCCGCACCCGCGACGTGCGATCCGAGCTGCTGGCCAAGCTGGCCCTCCTCGACCGCGCCGGGACCGACCCGCGCCCGCTGCTGGACGCGCAGCGCGAGCAGCTCGTGCCTGTCGCCGCGGCCCTGCAGGAGCGGCTGGCCGAAGCGGAAGGATTCGAGCGCACGATCGCCGCCTGGCGGTGGGAAAACGTGTCGGCCACGCTGCGGTTTCTCGACGTACTCACCGCCCAGCTGGTCGGCTGAGGGCAGGTCAGGCCGGCCGAGGCCTTGTGCCCGCCCCACCCTTCGTAGTCTTATTGGCACTACCGGAAGATGCTGCGGCTTTCTGGGCGGGTTCGTATCTGCCAGCTGCGGCACGGCAACGATGCCTTGGAGATGCCATGACCGTGACCCTCGACCGCAATGTGGAGCAATTCCTCGACTCCCCTCATCAGCTGTTCATCAACGGGCAGTGGGTCGATGCGGCGTCCGGTAAGACGTTCGAAACGCCTAACCCGGCCACCGGCGAGACGCTCGCCCGGATCGCCGAAGGAGATGCCGAGGACGTCGACCGGGCCGTCCGCGCGGCGCGCCGTGCCTTCGAAGAGGGCCCGTGGGGCAAGATGACGCCGTCCGAGCGCGGCCGCATCATCTGGCGGATCGGCGACCTGATCATCCAGCACAACGACGAGCTGGCGCAGCTCGAATCCCTCGACAACGGGAAGCCGTTCGCGGTCGCGGCCGCCGCCGACGTGCCGCTCGCGGCCGACATGTTCCATTACATGGCCGGCTGGGCCACCAAGCTGGACGGCAACAGCATCAACATCTCGGTGCCGTACATGCCCGGCGCGAACTGGCACTCTTACACGCTGCGTGAGCCGGTGGGCGTGTGCGCCCAGATCATCCCGTGGAACTTCCCGCTCCTGATGGCGGCGTGGAAGGTCGCCCCGGCGCTGGCCACCGGGAACTGCGTGATCCTCAAGCCCGCGGAGCAGACCCCGCTGACCGCGCTGATGCTGGCCCAGCTGATCGCCGAGGCGGGCGTCCCCGAGGGCGTGGTCAACGTCATCCCCGGCTTCGGCGAGACCGCCGGTGGCGCGCTCGCGGCCCACCCTGACGTGGACAAGGTGGCCTTCACCGGCTCGACCGAGGTCGGCAAGATCATCCTCCGGGCCGCCGCCGGCAACCTGAAGAAGGTGTCGCTGGAGCTGGGCGGCAAGAGCCCCAACATCGTCTTCGACGACGCGGTGGACGGCGCGATCGAGGGCGCCGCCAACGCCATCTTCTTCAACCACGGGCAGTGCTGCGTAGCCGGGTCGCGGCTGTATGTGCACCAGAGCCGCTTCGACGAAGTGGTCGACGGGGTCGCGGAGATCGCGAAGTCGATCAAGCTGGGCTCCGGGATGGAAGCCGGGACGCAGATGGGCCCGCTGGTGTCGGAGGAGCAGCTGACCCGGGTCAGCGGCTACCTGGAGTCCGGCAAGGCCGAAGGGGCCACCGCGCTGTCAGGCGGCGGCCGGTTCGGCGACCGCGGCTTCTTCATCGAGCCCACCGTGCTGATCAACACGCACGGCAACATGAAGGTGGTCCGCGAGGAGATCTTCGGCCCGGTCCTGGTCGCGGCGCCGTTCAGCGACCTGGACGACATCGCGGCCCAGGCCAACGACAGCGAGTACGGCCTCGGCGCCGGCATCTGGACCAAGGACATCTCCAAGGCCCACGCGCTGGCCAAGAAGCTCAGGGCCGGCACCGTCTGGATCAACTGCTACAACGTTTTCGACGCCGCCCTGCCGTTCGGTGGTTACAAGCAGTCCGGCTGGGGCCGGGAAATGGGTCACGAGGTCCTGGAGGCCTACACGGAGGTCAAGGCCGTCACCACCCAGCTCTTCTAAGATCCCCGCAGGGATACCACGACTACGGGCAGACTTTTGGGCCGTGTCCAAAGTCTGCCCGTAAGCGCTCCGCCGCCCCTGGCGTCTCGATGCCCAAGGCGGTGGCCAGGCCGGTGCGGCCTTGCCCGGTGATGTGCACGGCCCGGCTGGCCGGCGCGCGCCGGACCCAGCCCAGGTCGGTCTGCACGCCGCCGTCATCATCGGCGGGGCCGCGTTCCTGCTCGGCTGCGGGCTCACCATCGCCGCCGTAGGGCGCCGCCGAGGCCGCACATGACCAGGCTGAGGATGAGCAGTGCGGGAGCGAAGGCCCGCGCGCTGAAGGCTCCGATGGTCAGCCCGATAACCGCCGGCAGCGCGGCGTTGCCGATGGCGGACGCCGCCACCTGGATGCCCGTCTCAACGGCGGCGAACGCTGACGCGGTGAGCACGACCGCCGCGCGGGCCTTCGCCGCCGGGGACCGGATGGGCTCTGCCGCGGCTCTGCCATGGCTACGGAGGGCTCCTCCCAGGCCCGGCGGGCCACGGCGAACACGACCGCGACCGCGGCCTGGGCGGCGGCCAGGGCCCCGTATACGCCGCGCCAGGTCAGCCCGTGCGCCAGCAGCGCGGTGACCAGCAGGGGCCCGAAAGTGGCGCCGAGACCGTAGCTGGCGTGCATCCAGTTGATCTGCCGGGCACCGAAACGGCGGGCGGCGTACGCGTTGAGGGCGGCGTCGATCACCCCGAAGCCGAGCCCGAACGCCACCATGCCGCCCGCGAACACCCCCAGCGACGGGGCCAGCGCCTCCAGCGCGAGGGCCGCACCCGACGCCACGGTGCCGAGGGCCAGCATCGGCCCCATGCGGGTGGGGGACAGCAGCCGCCCGGTGACCGCGCTGGACATCGCCGAGGCGGCGACGCCGAAGACCAGCAGGACCCCGAGGGCCGCGACGGGCTGGTGGAAACTGAGCCGCATGGACGGCCAGAGCAGGCCGAGGACGGAACCAGGCAGGGCGACGCTCAGGTACGCCAGGCAGGCGATTGCCCGGGCACCTCAGCTCCTCAACGTTCTGTTGCCTGTCTAAATATTAGGCCGTACGGGGTCTGCCGGTCAGCCCGCGCCCAAAGACTGTGCGGTTATGCCCAGCGCGGGGTCGCGCCGCTGGTCAGGCGGCTTGCTGGGGTGGGCTGTGGGAGTGCAGGGTTCTGCCGTCGGGTGCGGTGGCGGTGCGGGTGCCGTCGGGGTGGCGAATAATGTTCCAGCCCCAGCGGTGGATCGCTATCTGATGGTGGAATCTGCAGAGCAGGATCAGGTTGGGCAGGCTGGTGGGGCCGTCGTGGGCCCAGTGGATCAGGTGGTGCACCTCGCACACCGATGCGGGCTGGGTGCAGCGCGGGAACTGGCAGTGCTGGTCGCGGAGGGTGACGGCGGTGCGCAGGTGGGGCGGGATGGTGCGGGTGGTGCGGCCGATGTCCAGTGGCTGGCTGGGGGTATTGAAGGGGGCGGCGAGCAGGGTGCCGCGCAGGCAGGATGCGAGCCCGCCGGGTCCGGAGGCTACGTCCAGGCTCCACCGCAGGAGGGTGGCCTGCAGCCGTTGCCGGGTGGCTTCCAGGCAGCCGGGGATCCCGCAGTCCCGGCCGCCGGCGGGGGCGGCGGGGTGACCGATGCCGGGCTGCGGGACATAGCCGGGGCCGGGGGCGTGGCCGTGTCCGTGACGGTGCCGGTCAGCGGGGTTCTGGCCGTCGCCGTGTCCGTCTCCGGTGGCCTTGCTGTCGCCCGGGGCCTGGCCGTCGTCTGAGGCCTGGCTGTCATCGCCGGTGGCTTGGCTGTGGCGGCCGGCGGGGGTGTGGTCGTGGGTGTGGAGGGTCAGCCAGGCGGTGGTGAGGTGGCGCAGGGCGGCGTGGTCGATCTGCCCGGTGACTACCGGGGTGAGCATCGCGTCGCAGGCGGCGGCCTGGGCGACCGCGCCGGTCAGGTGTACCGATCCCGGGCCGGCCGCGGCCATCGCCGGGGTCCAGGACCGTTCGGCTGCCGAGCCGCCGCGCAGGTCGTGCAGGTCGATGTGCACGATCAGGTGGGCGGGCTGGCCGTCCCGGCCGGGGATCAGCTGCCCACTGATCAGCCGCCGGCAGGCCTCCTCGACCGCGTCGTGGCGGCGCTGGGCCGCGGTGCGGGTATCTTCCGGCCCGGCCTTCTGCCCGAGCGCGTCCAGCACCACGCTCAGCGCCGCCGCGCAGGCGGGGGTCAGGTCCCCCTGCAGCCGCCCGGCGCCGCCGAACGTGGTCTCCAGCCACACCGCGCGTTCCTCGAACCCGTCCTCGCCGGTGTCCGGGCCGGTTTGGGCGCGTTCGAGCATTTCCCGGGCCAGCCGCGCCAGGTCATGCTGATCCGCCCCGCCCAAAACGGCCGCGAGCAGGATCCCGTCCGCGTCATCCCGGAACTCTTCCGGCAGCCGATCGGTCCAGTCGCAGATCAGCCGGGCCAGCGAGACGGGAAGCTGCCCGGCGGCCAGCGCGGCGGCGATCACCGGGTGGGCGGCCAGCCGCCGCGCCCACCCGGTGGCTGCCCCGGCCGCGCCCCTGGTCACCCGGGTGATCGCGCGCAACCAGGCGGCGGCGCCGTACTGGCCGTCGGCTTCATACCCGTGCTGGGCGGTGAACGCGGAAAGGATCGCCGCCCGGGCGGCGGTGTGCTGGGCTTCGGCGGCTTCCAGCCCGGTCAGCGCCGCGGCCTGCGCGGCGGTGCCCAGCGACCCGGCGTCACAGCTGGCCAGGTAGCCGAGCCCGGCGCGGACCATGGCCAGCGCCTGCCCGGTGCTGGCGGGCGCGGTGGGCTCGGTCGTGGTGCACATCGGGGCAGGTCACCTCCCCAGGGCCAGGAACGGAATCGTTAATCGATTTCTAGTTCGATCCTAACCGGGGGGTCCGACAGTTCCGGCGCACCCCGGGACCTGGGACCCCCAGGCCGGAAAAAAGTCGGTCAGTTCGGCCGCTCCGATACCGGCGCGGCGTCATCATCACCGGCCGGGAACACCGCCGTCGGCACGCCCAGGAGGTGGGCGGCGTTCTCGCCTCCGGGCGAATATCCCTTACTACGCTGCCCACATCAGCTAGGGATGGGCCGCCGGGGGAGGGCGCTCGGGGGCGCTCGGGGGAGGGGACGCCCGGGGGATGGGGCGCCCGGGGAGGGGCCTAAGCTGCGGTGCCCGCGGACAGGCCGCCGCGGACCAGCGACTGGGCGGTCCGGACGAGCGTGTCCAGCGAGCCACGGTGCGGGTCCCACCATTCGGCCGCCCAGTTGAGCGCGCCGAGGACGAGCATGCGCGCCGCCAGCGGTTCCAGGCCGGGATGGAGCAGCCCAGCGTGCGCCGCGTCCTGCAGGAGCCTGCGCCAGACCTCGCCGTACCTGGCCGCCTCAGCTGAATAGCGGATGCGGATGTCGTCAGGGACCTGCCCGGCGTTGCGGATCGCGGCCGTCGTGTAGTCGGAGATGCCGAGCGAGTAGCGCAGGTGCGCCGCGACCGCGGCGTCGATGCGTTCCATCGGGCCGGTGCCGGCGGGCAGCACGGCGAGGACTTGGCCGACGTGCTCGCGCATGAGGGCGATCCCGGTCCACATCACCTCTTCGACTAGGGCTTCCCGGGACGGGAAGTAGTAGTAAATCGCCGGGGCCTGAACCCTCGCCTCGTCGGCAACGTCGGCCAGCCGAGTGCCCGCGTACCCCTTGCGGCTCAGCACGTGCGCCGCGGCGGTCAGGATCCGTTCCCGGGTCCTCGCGGACTTCGACGCACTGGTCTCCGCGACGGCTGGCGCGGCGGATTCATGAGACACGGCAAAAATCATATGTGCCGAACGAAATTGCGCCAGGAGCTTGCCAGACCATGGCAGCGTCCGCACCTGCGGTTTGGCCGGCGCTACGCTCCCTGGGGGCCGGGGCCGGAGGGGCCAGGGGGCCAGAGTGGCCCGCGGCCGAAGGGAGCCGGGGCGCCGACGCTACGCCCCGGGCGCGGGGTCAGGCCAGGACGGCCGCGAACCGCCAGTCGAGCACCTGATGCCCCGGGGCGGAGAAGACCCGGGAACGCAGCTGCACCAGGCCGCCGGTCGGTAGGGACTGAGCCGATTCGACCTCGATGCTGCTGCGCAACGTGTCGCCCTCGCGGACCGGGGCCAGGTGGTCGCAGCGATGCCAGCCGGCCACCGTGACCAGGCCCGGCAGGGCGCGAGTGGCCTGGCTGAGCGCGATCCCGATGGTGTGGCCGCCGTACACGAGGCGGGTGCCGCCGGCCGCGGTCTCGTCGTGGTGGACCGCCGCGACGTTGAGCGTGAGCCGCGCCAATTCGGGTGCGCTGGAGACGACATCGCCGCCTGCCACGTCGATGACGTCGCCGGGCGCGACGTCGCCGCGGCGCGGCCAGAATCCCTGGCTGGCGAAGCGGTCCAGGCGCCAGCCGTCCAGTAGCGCGGCCGGGGAGGCCGGCCTGGCCGCCGCGCCCACGGCATCAAGATCGTCGGCGTGGCCGGTGGGCCCGGAGCCGTCCGCAACGGCAGCATCGCGCACCGCCAGAAGTCCAGCACGGGACGGTCCTCCTGGTCGACGGTGGTAATGCGCAGCGCGGCCAGCCCGGTCGCCGCCCGGCCGGGCCGCGGCCGGTTCTGCCGCAGGCCGTCCACCCGCGTTGTGGTCGCCCCGCCGCCGGGAAGGCCCAGCCGCCGGTGGCGTCCAGGCCGTTCATGGGGCTTCGAACACGGCCGCGACCCCCTGCCCACCACCTACGCACATCGTCTCCAGCGCGTACCGGCCGCCGCGGCGCCTCAGTTCGTGCAGCATCGTGGTCAGGATCCGCGCGCCGGTTGCCCCGATCGGGTGCCCGAGCGAGATGCCGGACCCGTTCACGTTCAGCCTGCCGTCCAGCTCCTCCAGCTTCGTGCCCCAGCCCTGCAGCACGGACAGCACCTGCACGGCGAACGCCTCGTTCAGCTCGATCAGGTCCAGGTCGTCGAAGCCCAGGCCGAGCCGCCCGAACAACTTGGCCACGGCCGGCACCGGGCCGATGCCCATCGTGGCGGGCTCGCAGCCGACCGCGGTCCACCCCACCAGGTACGCCATCGGCTCCAGGCCCAGCTCGCCCAGCTTGTCCTCGGCCACGACCAGGCAGCCGGCCGCGGCGTCGTTCTGCTGCGCCGAATTGCCCGCGGTGACCGTGCCGTCCTTCATGATCGGGCGCAGCCTGCCCAGCGATTCCGGGGTCGAGTCGCCGCGGACGCCCTCATCGTGGTCGAAGACCGCCGGGTCGCCGCGCCGCTGCGGCACCTCGACCGGGATCACCTCGGCGGCGAACATCCCGTCCGCCCAGGCGGCCGCGGCGTGCCGCTGGCTGCGCGCCGCATACTCGTCGGCCGCCTCCCGGCCGATGCCGAACTGGCGGGACAGGTTCTCGGCGGTCTCGATCATGCCGCTGATCGGGCCGAACCGCCATTCCGGCTGGGAGCGCTCGCGGCCCCGGTCCAGCCGGTCGTACAACGCGACGGTGCCGGCCCGGCTGCCCCAGCGGGTGGCGGTGGAGTAGTACTCGATGTTGCTCATCGACTCGGTGCCACCGGCCAGCACGGCATCCGCCGCACCGGTCCGCACCATCATCGCGGCGGTCGCCACCGCCTGCAGGCCGCCGCCGCAGCGCCGGTCGATCTGCAGGCCGGGCACCGCGATCGGGAGGCCGGCCTGCAGCGCGGCCCACCGCCCGATGCAGGGCGCCTCGGAGTTGGCGTAGGACTGCGCCATCACGACGTCCTCGATCCGCTCCGGGTCGATGCCGGACCGCGCCACCACGGCCCGGATCACGGTCGCGGCCAGGTCCTCGGCCGGCACCGGGCGCAACGTCCCGCCGAACCGGCCCACCGCCGTGCGGACCGGTGCGACGATCGCGGCCCGGCTCATGCGCGTGCTCCGTTCAGCAAGTCCGCCTCCAGTTCCGCGGCCAGGGCGGCGCGGTGGTCGGGATGGGCGACGGCGAGCATTCGCTCATACCGAACGGTAACCGGCGCGCCGCGCAGGTCCGCTACCCCGTATTCGGTGACGATCACCCCGGCGTCGGCGCGCGGGGTGCTGACCGGCCCGTTCAGGTGCACGACGATCCGGCTGGCCGGGCCGGCGGTGGACGGCAGCGCGATGATGGGGACGCCGCCGGGCGACCGGGCCGCGCCGCGCAGGAAGTCGCTGGCCCCGCCGACCGAGCCCACGTACCTGCCCCCCGCGACCTCCGCGTTGACCTGCCCGGACAGGTCGACCTCGCACGCGGAGTTGATCGCCGCCAGCCGCCACTGCGCGGCCAGCACGGCCGGATCGTGAGTGTAGCCGGTGCCGCGCAGCCGGATCGCCGGGTGGCAATGCGCGAACCGGAACAGCGCGGCTGACCCGCCCAGGAACCCGCCCACGGCCACGCCCGGGTCCACGGTCTTCCGCGCCCCGGTGGCCACGCCGGCCTGAATCAGGCGCATCGCCGCGTCGTTCAGCAGGCCGGAGTGGATGCCCAGATCCCGGTGCCCGGCCAGGGCGTCCAGGCACGCCTCGGGCAGCGCGCCGATGCCGAACTGCACGGTGGCCCCGTCCTCGACCAGCCCGGCGACCCGCGCGGCCACGGCCGCCGCGGCGGCCGACGCCGGCCCGGCCGGCAGTTCGGCGGCCGGCCGGGAGGTGGCGACGCACGCGGTCCAGTCCGCCGCGGACAGTGTGCGCGCGCCGAACGTGTACGGGACCTGATCGTTGACCTCGGCGATCACGACCCGCGCGGTGTCCAGCGCGGCGGAGAAGTAGTCGTCGGCCAGGCCGAGGCTGTGCCGCCCGTGCTCGTCGGGCGCGGACACCTGGACGAACACCGCGTCGGCGGCCAGGCGGCCGCCCGCGAGCAGGCCCGGCAGCGCCGCGTAGTGCACCGGGACGATCGCCAGCCGCCCCGCCTCGTGCAGCCGCTGGTTGCTGCCCGTGCCGCAGTAGGACTCGATGGCCAGCGCGTCGGTGTGCTCCGGGCGGATCGCGCCGGCCGCCGGGAGCCCCACGAAGCAGGTGATGCCGCCCAGTCGGTGCCGCTGCTCCACCAGCAGCGCGGTGAGAGTCTGCGGCTCGGCGCACCCCTGGCCCCACACCACCCGGTCCCCGGGGCGCAGGTAACGGGCCAGGTCCAGGGATTCAGTCTGCCGGGCGGGTTCGTCGCTCATCGTCACGCTCCCCGGATTTTCGAATCCACGCTAAATTATCCTGAACAGGGACGTCAACGCGGACCGGCCCCGGCGAGGTGGTCCGCAGGAGATCGAGAACGCGGTTCGCCGCGCGCAGCGCGGCACCGGGTCACCCTACCGGGACGGGCGCTTCGGCCCCGCGCTGCTGCCCGGGCCACCCACACCGCCCCGGCTGATCAGCTGCGAGACGATGACGTTGCGCTGGATCTCGTTGGTGCCCTCGCCGACGATCATCAGCGGCGCGTCCCGGAAGTACCGCTCGACGTCGAACTCGGTCGAGTACCCGTAACCGCCGTGGATCCGGACCGCGTTCAGCGCGATCTGCATCGCGGTCTCCGACGCGAACAGCTTGGCCATGCCGGCCTCCAGGTCGCAGCGCTCGCCCGCGTCGAAACGTTCCGCCGCGTACCGCACCAGCTGCCGCGCCGCCGTGAGCTGGGTGGCCATGTCGGCCAGGTAGTTCCCGATCGACTGATGCTGCCAGATCGGCTTGCCGAACGCCTCCCGCTGCTGCGCGTACGCCAGCGAGTCCTCGAACGCGGCCGCGGCCACGCCCAGGGCGCGCGCGGCGACCTGGATGCGCCCGGTCTCCAGGCCCTTCATCATCTGCGCGAACCCGGCCCCCTCGGCCCCGCCCAGGATCGCGTCCCGTGGCGCGCGGTAACCGGCGAAGACCAGCTCGCACGTTTCCACGCCCTTGTACCCGAGCTTGCCGAGGTCCCGCGACACGGTGAGGCCCTCGCCCGGCTCGGCGAGCAGGATGCTGATGCCGGTGTGCCGGGGCCGCGCGGCCGGATCGGTCTTGCACAGCAGCGCGATCAGCCCGGACCGCCGGGCGTTCGTGATCCACATCTTGGACCCGCTGACCGTGTACGACCCGCCGTCCAGGGTCGCGGTCGTGGCCATGGCCTGCAGGTCCGAGCCGCCGCCGGGTTCGGTGAGCGCCATTGTCGCGCGCAGCTCGCCGGTGGCCATCCGGGGCAGGTAACGCCGTTTCTGCTCCCCGGTGCCGAACATGACAAGCAGCTTGGCCACGACCGTGTGGCCGCCCATCGCCCCGGCCAGGCTCATCCAGCCGCGCGCCAGCTCCTCGGTGATCATCGCGTAGCACGGCATGGACACCTGCACGTCCCCGTACGGCTCCGGGATGGCCAGGCCGAAGATGCCCAGCTCCTTCATCTGGTCGATGAGCGGGCCCGGGTACTCGCCCGCATGCTCCAGGTCGCGGACGACCGGGCGCACCTCGCGGTCGACGAACTCCCGGACGACCTGGACGATGTCCTGCTCGTCCTGCGACAGGGTCACTGCTGCCCGGGCGAGGCCAGCACGATGTCATCCATCGGCACGCCTCCGGCCGGGAAATCTTCTAATCACCGTTAAATATAACACGTAGCGGCCCAGCCGACGGGGCCACCGCCCGTCCGCCGGGCGCGCCGGGCGCCGGGGACACCTGGCGTACCCTGCGAGCGGGAGGCGAGATGCCGGAACGGAACCGGGTCACCCCGATGGGCGACATCGTGGCCATCCCGCTGCGCGGCGCGTGGACCGGCAACCGCGGGATCATCCACGCGGGCCACCAGATCGTCCGCTTCCACGCGAGCGACCTGTGGATCACCTGCGCGCTGCAGTTCCGCGGCCGCTGGCGCGAGCAGTGGCTGCCGCGCCGCTGGACGCACCTGTACTTCCACGACGAGGCGGTCTCGTTCGCGGCCGGCCACCGGCCGTGCGCCGAGTGCCGTCGCGGCAGTTACCGCGCCTACCAGGCCGCCTGGGCCCAGGGACTCGGCACCGGCCTGCCGTCCGCGGCGGCGATGAATCACCGCCTGCACGCGGAGCGGATCGTACGCGGCACCCACCGGCGGCGGCTGCACGCCGTGTCCTGGGCCAGCCTGCCCGACGGCGCGTTCGTCCTGGTCGGTCCGCCCGGCCCGCCCGGCCCGGCCGTGGTTATCGGGGATCAGCTGGTCGGCTGGACATACCAGGGATACGGCGCCCGTCAGCCCCGGCCCCGGCGCGGTGACGCCTGCGCCATCACCCCGCCGGCCAGCCTCGCCGCGTTGCGGGCCGGCTACCCCGTGCAGATCGACGCCGCCGTGCGGTGAGCCGCGGCGCGGAGCGTGCGGGCCGGTTACCTTAAGGGTTCCCCGGCCTCGGACGCTGGCCACCACCGGGCGGCCGGCTCCCCATCGGGGAGCGGTTCGGGCACCGGGTCGGCGATGGCGTCCGCGACGCTTTCCGTCAGCGAGCGGATCGTCGCCGTCGCGATCCGGCCCATGAGGACGCGGTCCAGGGCCACCCCGGTCCGGCCGAGGGGCGGCCGGTAGGAGCCGTCCAGCCGCAGCCGCGTCCGCTCGTCGCCGTCACCGGTCAGGGTCAGGTCCGCATCCAGCACCGGGAACAGCTCGCCGGCCGGGCCCGCCGCCTCCCACCGCACCGCCACCGTCAGCGAGCCGTTCCGGGTAATGGGATCGGCGAAGCGCACGCGCACCAGCTTCGACAGCCCCCGGATCCCGCCGAACGGCCCGACCCGCAGCCCCATGTCCAGGCCGCCCTCGTACGCCGCCTCGGACGCGCTGTTGAGCGCGCCGTGGTTGACGAAATGAGCCAGCCGCCCGGCCGCCACTTCGAACCGTGCGGCCGCGGTGACCTCATGGAGGGCGAACACGTGCCAACCATGCCCTCTCGGCCGACTGATAACTCAGGGACGAACGTCCTGCCCACTACCGACAAAAGCCCATCGGGCCATACGCGGGCCCGAATTGCCGTCACGCGCCACGCTGCCACCACCAGTCATACCGCGCCACTCTCAGCGAGTCCAGCGGGCGCCCATGGGGGCGGGAGCCGTCCCCTCCGCGGCTCCCGCCCCCCGGTCCTGCCCTGGGGCCCTCAGGTCAGCCCGGGATGCCCCCGCATCCGGGCGGTTGCGTGCCCTTGCCCAAGGAGGAGTGCCCGCGCGGCGAACTGATACAGGCAAACCGGCCGATTTCGGGCCTGACGCCGCCTGCGCCGCCTGCGCCGCCTACGCCGCCGGGGCCTCGCTGGTGCCGATGCTCACGAAACCGGCCGCCGCGGCCATCGCGGCCGGCTGGCCGGCGCCCAGCTGCTGCTGCGCTCCGGCCAGGGCGGACATCGGGGGCTGGCCGTCGGCCAGGCGCCGGTGGAACGCGATCATCAGGGGCACCGTCTCGGCGTCCGGTACGGGGACGACCGAGGCGACGACGTGCCGCGCCCCGAGGGCCAGGAACGTGGCGGACAGGCCCATGATCTCGTCGCCGGCCCGGACGGCCGACCGGCCGACGTCGCAGGCGGAGAGCACGACCACCTGCGGGGCCTGACTGATCCGCTCGACGTCGTAGACGGTCAGCGGGCCGTCGGCGAACGTCAGCGAGGTGAACAGCGGGTTGTTCGGGTGAATGCGCCCGTGCGCCGCCAGGTGCGCGAGGCTGGCTCCGTTCAGGCGGGCGGTCACCGCGTCCACGGTCGCGGCCGGCCCGGTCAGCGCCGTCACCCGGTGCAGCGCCGAGACCGCCCGCGCCTCCGCGTCGGCTCCGGGCAGCCCGGGCCCGGCCGCGACCAGGACCGGGCCGTTGCCGGGGCGGCCCTGATCCGGCCGGCCGCCGCTCCACAAGGCGGCCGAGGGCGTGACGGTGACGGGCCGCCCGTGGCAGGACGGCAGGATCGACCAGGGCAGCGACTGCAGCGCGCCGGTGGGCACCACCACCAGCGGCCGGTCGGCGGTCTCCCTGGCCACCGGGCGCAGCAGCAGGTCATCGAGCCGTTCCGCGGCGTCGGCGAGCAGCACCCGCGCCGCGTCCTTGCTGGCCTCGCTGGGCTGGTGACGGGCCAGCCGGTGCAGCGCGAACCGAACCCGGTCGATCAGATCGGCGGCCCGCGCCGCCGGGCCGAGCGGGCAGAGCCGGATCCGGCCGCCCGCCACGGTCACCGCGTACAGCGTGCCGTCCAGCTCAACGAACTCCAGCAGCGCGGCCTCGCGGAGGGCGCCGCGGAGCATGGGCACCAGCCGGGCCCGGGACCGCGCGTTTGCCTGGCCGGCGGGCAGCCGGCGGTGGTAGTCGCGGATCCGCCGCTCCAGCTCCAGCTGACGCCGGGCCAGGGTGGCGGTGTTGCCGCCCGATCCGCGCAGCCGGAAGATCTCGCTCACGGTGGCCCGCAGGTCCGACAGCGCGGCGGCGAGCACGGGGTCGCTGGGCGGCCGGACCGGCCGGAGCGTCAGGTGGCTGGCCCGGCCCTGCTCGGCCCATTCCAGCACCCGGGCCGGCTGGCCGCTGTCGAACGCCATCCGGAGCCCGAACGTGGCCACCTCGGCCCGGTGACCGGACGCGTGCGCGCGCAGGTCGGTGGCGCCCAGGCCGTCCCGGTGCTCGTCGGTCACGCGTAGCGCGGTGCGGACGGCGGCCCGCGCGCCGCTGCCGTCACCGTCGATCCACCGCCGCCGCGCCTCGGCGTGCCAGGCCTGGGCCCGCTGCACCGCGGTACCGCGGCCGCGCCACCGGGCGGCCAGCTCGAACTGCGCGCGGGCCCGGCTGGTCCAGCCCCGCTGAGCGGCCAGCCGGCCGGCCAGCAGCCGGGCCGACAGCGCCGACGACGCCCAGCCCGCGCCGGCCAGGTCGTCAGCGGCCCGCTCCAGTGACCGCACGCTGACGGTGGACCGGCGGTCCGTGCCCGCACCGGTGGCCAGCCGGGCCCGGAGCACCGTGAAACGGGCCAGCGCCGCCCAGCGCAGCCGGCCCTGCTGGCCGAACTCCCGCACCGCGGCGAGCGCCTGGCTGAGCCCGCGCCCGGCCTCCCCGTCCAGGATGGCCGCCTGTGCGAGCAGCAGCCGCGCCTCCGGCAGCACGATGTGCCGGTGCTGCTCCTCGAATTCACCCACGGCTTCCGCGGCCGCCTGCAGCGCCTCGGGCAGCAGCCGCACCGACAGCAGGAGCTCGGACCGGTCGGCCAGCAGCTCGCCGACCGGTGCGCCGTGCGCGCGCAGCCGCTCCTCGGCGAGGTCCAGGTAATGCAGGGCGGCCGGCACGTCGCCGCGCAGCCCGCTGATCCAGCCGAGGTTCTGGTGCACGAACCCGAGCGACAGGTCCAGCTCGAACTTCGCGCACAGGTCGGCCGCCTCGTACAGGTCGTTCTCGGCCGCGGTGAACTCCTGCCGGTAGCCGTACAGCACCGCCCGGCTGTACAGCACCCGCTGGACCCACACGTGATCATCGGCCCGCCGTAGCACGGTCAGCGCGGCCTGGTAGTCAGGGAGCGCTTCGTCGAGCCGGCCGAGCTGGTTGAGGATCGCGGCGCGCTGCGCCTGAGCCCGGGCCCTGGCCACGCCGGTCAGGGACGCCAGCGCCGCCTCGATCTCCCGGAGCGCCCGCCGTCCGTGCCCGCGAACGTTTAAAGCGAAAGCCAGCCTCAGCTGGGCCTCGGCGGCCAGCTCCGCCGAGCCTGCCTGCCGCCCCAGCCGCATCGCCGCGCGCAGGTGCCGCAGCGCCGCGTCCGGATCCTCCAGCTGCAGGGCGGCCACACCCAGGGCCCGCTCGGCGATCGACAGCGCCGCCAGATCGTGCTCCTGCCGCGCCTGGCGGGCGATCTGCCCGGACCGGGCCGCGGACTCGGCCGGACGTGCCTCCGCGAGCCGGAGCGCTTCACGCGCCTGCTCCGCCAGCTCCGTTCCGACCGCCCCCACTGCCACATGCGATTGTAGGCACGATCATGCCGGCCAGCGTCAAGGATTTCTCCTGCTGCCGGTGTATCACCGGGGCGCAAACCCGCTCCGGAGTGCAGAAGAGGTGCCATCGCTGACCGAACGACGCGGAGGAACAATGGACAGTGGCCATGGATGGGTGGAGAAATTCCACCCTGATGAGCTGGTCGTCGCGCAGTCAGAGCTCGCGATTCTGCAGCGGATGCTGCGTGAGCTGCATGTCACCTGGGACGCCGTCGACGTCAGCCCGGCTCTGAGACTGGCCCGCATCATGGGTCTGGGCGGTGTGGACGCCGCCGCGTCCGCGCTGCTCGGCGATTCGCGCATCGGGCCGGACCTGCACCGCCATCGGGCCGACCGGGAAAAAGCGCTCGCCGAGCATAAAGCGCATGGCGCGGCCGGCCAGCTCTCCCACCTGGCCCTGCTGATCAAGGGCATCCAGCTCCGGTTCGCGGTGCATTATCCCGGCTGGCAGATCAGGATCGGCAAGAACTACCGGCCGTCCCTGGTCAAGGGGTACCCGCATATCGGCGGGGGGGAGGGAGCGCCCACCCTCACCAGCGACGACTTCACGAAGGCCGCCGACGTCGCCCATGACAACCCGCAGCCCGGCCGTGGCGTGCGGGTCGGCCTGCTGGACACGAAGCTGTTCCCCCACGAGCGCCTGGCCAACCACTATGTCGGCCGCGAGGAGGACCTGCTCCGCGACGGGCAGCGTGACTTCACCGAATTCGACGGGCACTGTGCCTTCGTCGCCTCGTGCATCCTGCAGCAGGCGCCGGACGCCCAGCTCTACCTGCGGCACGTACTCAACAGCCTCGGCGATGGGTCGGCCTGGCACGCGGCGGTCGCGATCGCCGACATGGCGCAGTCCGGCCTGGATGTGGTCAACCTGTCGTTCGGCGAGTTCATGACCGACGACAACACGGCCCCCATGGTGCTGGAAGCCGCGGTGCGGCGGTTCGGGCCCGAGACGGTCATCGTCGCGGCGGCCGGGAACAACGGCGACGCCGACCACCTTCCGTCCGGCCGGCAGCTCCAGGGCGTCGCCCCGGATACCGCGGCCTACCCCGCCGCGCTCGCGAACGTCATCGGCGTCGGCGCGATGGACGCGGACGGGTGCCTGGCGCCCTTCACCCCGCGCCCGGCACCGTGGATTTCGCTGTGGGCCCGCGGTACCGACCTCAACGGCGCGTACCTGCGCGGCACGGTCGCGGTCGCGACCACCGAGCAGGACCCGGATGGCACGCAGCGCACCCGGGATCAGGTGTTCGACGGCACCGCCAACTGGGCGGGCTGCTCCTTCGCGGCTGGTATCGTCACCGGGGTTATCGCGGCCGGGGTCATCCCGGGGCGGCGGTCCGCCCGCGACGTGCTCGGCGGCCTGCTGCATCCCGATTCCGGCAGCGCCGCCTCGCGCGCCGTTGTGGCCAGCCAGCCACCCTTGCCTAGCGCCCCGCCGCGCTGAATGATCCGGACATGGCCCGCGCCGGCGGGCCCGCAAAGGACGGTTATGCGTGACGATCCGGCGGTTATCGCTCTCGTCGCCCGGGCCCGTGACGGCGATCACGGCGCCTGGGACGAAATCATTGACCGGTACGCCCCGCTGGTGTGGTTCATCTGCCAGCGCTACCGGCTGAGCCGGGCCGACATCGACGATATCGGCCAGACGGTCTGGCTCCTGCTGGTCGAGCAGCTCGGCAACCTCAGGCAGCCTGCCGCGCTGCCCGGCTGGCTGGCCACGACCACCCAGCGGGAGTGCCTGCGGGTCGTCCGGGCCGCCAGCCGGTATGACCACGCCGAGCTGCCGGAAGCCAGCCAGGCGTCCGCGGACCAGCCTCCCGAGATGGTCGAGCAGCAGATCATCGCGGCCGAACTGAGCGCCGCGGTCCGTTCGGCGTTCGCCGGGCTGCCGGAGCACTGCCGGCGGCTGCTGTCGATGCTCATCAGTGACCCTCCGCTGCCTTATGCTGAAATCAGTGCCACTTTGTCGATCCGTGTCGGGAGCATCGGCCCGCAGCGCGCGCGCTGCCTGAACCGGCTGCGCCGCTCCCCGTCCCTGGCCGCCTACTGCGATACACCGTCAGCCGGGGGCGAACCAGCCAGTGGCGAACAGAAGATGGGAGGGCGGCGGGGTGCCTGACCTCTGGGACGATGACCAGCTGCTGGCCGTACTGAAAGAATCCCTGCTGGCCCGGCGCGAGGTCCCGGCCGACTTCACCGAGGCGGGCCGCAACGCCTTCGCGTGGCACAACATCGACGCCGAGCTGGCCCAGCTCACCTACGACTCGCTGGCCGAGACGGCGGATGCCGTCAGCGTCCGGTCGGAGACCGCATCGATCCGCGCCCTGACCTTCACCTCCGACCATCTCAGCATCGAGATCGAGGTCAACGAGGATTCGCTGCTCTGCCAGCTGGTCCCGACCGACGAGGGGACGGTCGAGCTGCAGACACGCGCGGGCGAGACCACCCGGATCGCGGTGGACGAGATGGGCTGCTTCGCGGTCCGTCCCGTCCCGGCCGGCCCGTTCCGCCTGGAGTGCCGCATCAACGGGGGAGCGACCGTCGTGACCGGGTGGATCACCCTCTGACCCGGCTCGGTTATCGGCGCCACAGGAACCGCGCTGGTCACGAGGCCGGCGCGGTGTCCTGGAGGTAGCGGAGCACGGCCAGCACGCGGCGGTTGTCGTCGTGATCCATCGGCAGGTCGAGTTTCATGAAGATGTTGGCGATGTGCTTGTCGATGGCCTTGTCGGTCACGAAGAGCTTGGCGGCGATACCCGCGTTCGACCGCCCTTCCGCCATCAGCCCCAGCACCTCGCGTTCCCGTGCCGTCAGCCGTCCCATCGGCCCCCGCTGGCCATGCTGGGACAGCAGCGCGGCCACCACCTTGGGATCGAGCACGGTCCCGCCCGCGGCGACCCGCCGGACCGCGTCCACGAAGGTCCGCACGTCGGCGACCCGGTCCTTGAGCAGATAGCCGACGCCGCCGGCGCCGGTGAGCATCAGCTCCCGCGCGTACAGCTGCTCCACGTACTGGCTGAGTACCACGACCGGCATGCCCGGGCGCCTGGCCCGGGCCTCGATCGCGGCCACGAGCCCCTCGTTGGTGAACGTGGGCGGCATCCGCACGTCCACGATGGCGACGTCAACCTGCTGCCCGGCCAGCACCGCGGCCAGCGCGACCGCGTCACCGACCTCGGCCACGACCTCGAAGCCGTGCGCCCGCAGCAGCCGGCTCAGGCCGTCGCGCAGCAGCGCTAGATCTTCGGCGATGACAACTCGCACGGCACCTCCATCGTGACCGTCGTGGGGCCGCCGGCCGGGCTGCTGACGGCGACGGTCCCGTCGAAGGATTCCAGCCGCCGGATGACGCCGCGCAGCCCGGTACCGCCGTCGACGCAGGCCCCGCCGCACCCGTTGTCGCCCACGACGACCGACAGCACGCCGTCCCGGTGCCGGAGGTCCACCCAGGCCGAGGTCGCGTTGCTGTGCTTGATCACGTTGGCCAGGCACTCGGCGGCGGTGAAATAGGCGGCCGATTCCACCGGGGTCGGCGCCCGGCCGGCCAGGCCGCCGGAGACCGTCACCGGCACGGCGACGTCGAGCGCCAGCGCCCGGACCGCTCCTTCCAGGCCCCGGTCGGCCAGCACGGGCGGCTGAATGCCCTGCATCACCGTGCGCAGGTCGTCCAGTGCGGCCAGCGTCGTCGACCGTGCCTCGGCGAGCAGCTCAGCCAGCAGGTCCGGATCGGTCTCGAGCAGCGTCTCGGCCAGCCCGAGGCTCATCGCCACGGACACCAGCCGGGCCTGGGCGCCGTCGTGCAGGTCGCGCTCGATCCGCCGCAGCTCCACGGCCTGCGTGTCGAGCGCGCCGCGCCGGGTGCGCGTCAGCACGTCGACCCGGCTGGCCAGTGCCTGCTCCCGCGCCTCCGCGCGGTACCGCGCGAACCAGACGTGTACGGCGAACACGATGCCCAGGCTCACCGCCGGCCACACCGGCCAGAAGGGCCCCGGGCCGGAAAGCAGCCAGATGACCAGCAACATGACCACGACCGCGAACGACAGCGATGCGTGCAGGCTCAGGAAACGCCGGCCCTTCGGCGCGCGCAGGCCCCAGCGCACCGCGGCCTGCAGCCCGAGCGGGACCGCCAGCCCGAACCACACCCAGGCGGGCCAGAATCGGCCACCCCCGGTCATCGCCCAGCCGAGGCCGACGGCGAGCCCGATAGCCACCGAGAGGAACGCCTCGAACCGGAAGATGGTGTGCCAGCGCCCGGCCCGGTACGAGCCGCTGGCGGCGCTTGTGCCGACGCTCACGCTCCTGACGATAAGCGACCCCCGGGGGGCAGGCTATTTTCTTACGGCCGTACGGCATCAAAAGGGGGGTTAACCCCCTCTGTAAGACGGGTGGCACTCCCATGGCCGTTGTCAGTGCCCCGGCATAGCGTCGGTCATGTGTTCCTGCCCTGCGCGGTCACCCGCCTCCTGGAGAACGGGTTCCGCGACGCCTGGGGGATCGCGGAATACCGGCCAGCGGGCCAGGTGTTCCGCGAATGTCTGAACGGGGGACTTCAGTGACAGCGATCCTGGCGGCCCTGATCGCCGCGATGCTCTACGGCACCGGTGCCGCGCTCCAGCAGCACCAGGCTGCGGCGGCGCCGGACGCGTCGGCGGGCCGGCCCTCGCTGCTCCTGCTGCTGGTACGTCGGCCCTGGTGGCTGCTCGGCATCGTCGGTGAGCTCGGCGGGTTCGCCACCCACGCCGTCGCGCTGCGGTCCGGGCCGCTGACGATCGTGCAGATGCTGATGGCGTCCTCGCTCATCTTCAGCGTCGCCACCGTGCGCGTGTGGTCGGGCCGCCGGCTCGGCGCGCTGACCTGGGCCGCCTGCCTGGCCGTGGTGGCCGGAATCGGCGCGTTCGTCGCGCTGACCTCGCCTGGCCTGTCCGGCGGGCACCACATGCCGCAGCACGCCGGGCTGGCCGCCATCATGCTCGCCATCGGCGCGGCGCCGTTCGCCGCCACCGGCCTGGCCGCGGCCGGGCGCCGCCGGGCGATCCTGCTCTCCGTGGGGGCCGGCCTTGCCGACGCCGCCATCGCCGTGACGACCATGGCGTTCACGCACGCCCTGGGCCACGGACTGGGCGGGGTCCTTACCTCCTGGGCGACCTACGTGCTGATGATCGGCGGTCCCTGCTCGCTGCTGCTGACGCAGACCGCGTACCAGGCGGGCCGCCCCATGATCACCTTGCCGGTCGTCACCGTCGTCACGCCGATGGCCAGCCTGGCCGTCGGGGCCGGGCTGCTGGGCGAGACCACCCGGCTGAGCACCGCGGGCGCCGTCGTCGTCGCCGGCGCGGTGCTCCTCACCGCCGCCGGCCTCACCGTGCTGGCCCGGAGCGCGGCCCACCAGGACCCGGCCGCGGTGGGCCCCGCCCGGCCGCACCGGGAGCCCGCCCGGCCCGGTCACGCGCGCCCGCGGGCCCGGCAGTTCCTGGCCGGAGCGTGCGTGCCGGCCGCCGGGAACATCAGCTTCTGGACCGTCCCCGCGGTACGGCCCGCGGCGGCGCGGCCCGCGGTCGCGGAGGAGCACCGGTCACTGGCCGGCTGCCGGTAACGGCCGGCCAGTGGCGGACGGCTGGGGCCGGTCGAGGTGCGCCAGCCGGCTGGTGACCGCCTGCGGGTCGGCCCACTCCATCCGGCCCCCTAACGGCCATCTCACCAGCGCGTAGCCGGAGCAGGCCGTCCGCACGATCTGCATCAGGGCGGGGGCGGGCCCGGTCAGCCGGAACGACCGCTCGGCCTGGCTGGCCAGGCACGCGGCCCGGGCCAGCGCGCGGACACCGTAGGCATCGCAGGACGATGCCCGGGACAGCTTCACGATCACCGGCCCGCGGCCCTGCTCGATCACCCCGGCCAGGTACTCATAGACGCGCTGCTCGCTGGCCTCGCCGAGACGCCCGCGCACGCTGACCACGGTGCGGCCCCGCGCCGTCACCCGGCACCGCAGCGCGATGCTCCCCCCGCTAGCCGTCGGCGGCCAGGCCGCTGGCCGCTGGCCGCCCGCCGCGCTCATTTTCCCCGCCATTTTTCCTCCCCGGTTTGGCGGTCTTCCGTCGCGGTAAACGCTCCTCTTCCCGCCGCCGGGAGATTAGAGTCTGGAGGTCCTATAGCAGAGAACCGTCCGTCCCGAAATAGGCACATGGGGTAAAGCCGGCAAATGCCGCAATGACCCATTTAACCAGGGATATTGCCGGATCGGGCAGGCGCGCGCCCCGAATGCGCCCGGGTTCATTTAAGGACCGGCGCATATCGTTAAAAATCCCGAAAGTAACAGCGGAAGAATGACAACCTGCGGTACCGGGAATTCTGCTTGCGGCGCTTAGTTGTGGCTGGCGGTTTCGCCGGTCGGCGCGGGCGCATACGGCGGGCTCGCCGGAACGGCCCACGGGTTCTCGGCGGCCTGGCTGGCCGGCGCCCGGCCGTGGCGGGGACGGACCGGTTCCTCGCCCACCCCGCGGATGACCGCGGCCATGCCGAGCAGCGCGATCAGCGGGACGGCCAGCGCGATGAAGTCGGAGGAGGTGAAGCTGCCCAGCGCCACCAGCGCGCCGGCCAGCCCGATCACCAGGACGGCCACCACGACCAGCGACCAGCCGTGCAGGAACAGCCGGAGCGTGAACGGCGGCGCGGGGGCGGGCACGTCCGCCTCGGCGGTGACCGCCTTGGTCGCGCGGCGCTCCGCGAGACCCTTCCTGACCCGCACCATGACCGTCAGGCTGCCCGGCTGGTCCGCGATCAGGAGCAGTTCGTCGGGATGATCAGGATCCGGGGACTGGGACACCGAACCGCCGCCGACGGCCCACGACACCACCGTGCCGCCGCCGGACAGGCGGGCGCGGTAGCGCGCCTGCTCGCCGGTGATCACCGTGTCCGGCCCGTCGATCATGACCGGCGATGCCGCCTCCGCGGGGCCCGCGCCGCCGGGCCTGGCAGTCCCGCCCGGCCCGGCGTCCTCGCCCGGCCCTGCGGCCCCGCCCGCCCCGGCAGCCCCGCCCGGCCCGACGGCCCCCAGGAGCCCGGTGCCTATGATCCCCGCGCCTTCGAGGGCGTCCGCGCCGCTGTTCCCTGGCGCCGGGGGCGCGGCCGGCCCGGTCCCGGCGGCCGGGGTGAACGGCCGGCGGGCCAGCAGTTCGGCCAGCCGGAACTGGCGGATGTGCACGCTCCACGCCATGGCCACGACCGCGCCCGCCAGGCCCGCTGCGCCCAGCCCGAGCAGCGCGGCGACCACGGGATGCCCCGCACTGGCGGTGACGGATGCAATCATGGCGTCTCCCCGGTCAGAGCAAGTCCTGTTCCTGAGAATTATTCAAACACATAATCGACGATGGGGAAACCGGCAACCGCTCGTCGATCAAAGGTAGCACCAGCAGGGGCCCGAGTAGTTGCCCGTTCAAACAGGGCTTTCGCCTCTGCGCCGGGTCCGGCGACGGTGTTTATCGTGCGGGGCATGGTGATCGGCAAGATGCGGCTCCGGGACGGCCGGGAGGTCCTGGTCCGCCCGGCGACATCCGGGGACGTGCCGGACGTCGCCCGGCTGCTGGCCGAGCTATCACCCGAGTCGTTCCGCGCCCGTTTCCAGGGTGGCCAGGCGACCCCCGCGCTGGTGGCCAGGCTGGCCCGGTTCAGTCAGCCAGGTGCCGTCTGCACCGTGGCCGCGTGGCCGCGTGAGCCGCAGCATCTGATCGCGGAAGCCCGTTACGTCCCGATCAGCGGTCACGCGGGGGAGCTCGCGATCACCGTGCTGGACCGGTACCAGCGGGCCGGCCTGGGCCAGCTCATGCTAGACGCGCTGATCGAGCAGGCCAGGGACGCGGGGATGGAGCGGCTGCGCGCGGTCGTGAGCCTCAGCAACGGCCCGATGCTGCGGCTGCTCGTGAAGTACGGGTGGACCCTGGCCGAGTCCGCCGACGAATGCGCGGTCGCGTCGCTGGAGATCTCCGCGATCGGCGGCATGCCCGGCTGGCCACGCGACGTCACCCGGGAACGGATTCTGGTGGAACGGCGGAGCTGGTTCGACAACGACCGGATCGCCGAACTCCAGGACGCCGGGCACGAGATCCGCCAGTGCAGCGGCCCGGACCCGCGGTCCGGGCGTACCTGCGCGCTGCTCGCCACCGGCCACTGCCGCGTCGCGGAGGGCGCGGACCGTATCATCCCGGCGCTGCCCGGCAGCGACGCGAACTGCGCCGCCGTCCTGCAGGCCCACCGGCGCCGCTGGCCGGGCAAGCTGACCCCGTAACCTGGCCTGGCCCCGTGTGACCGTCCCTCATGGGGCTGATGGCATGGGGTGCCGATGTGGCGATGAGGACCGGGCGCGGCCTGGACGTGCTGAGCCTGGGCAGTTTCGTCGTCCTTGGCCTGCCGGACGGCATGCTCGGCACCGCGTGGCCGTCCATGCGCCAGGGCTTCGGGGTGCCGATCGCCGACCTGGGCCTGATCCTGCTGGTCATCACGGCCGGCTCGGTCGCGGTCAGCGCCTTCGTCGGTGCCCTGATCCGCCGGTTCGGCGTGCCGGCGCTGCTCACCGCCTCCGGTTCCTGTGCGGCGCTGGGCGCGATCGGCTTCGCGGCGGCGCCGGGCATCTGGCTGATCTTCGCCGTCTCCGCGCTGCTCGGGGTGGCGGCCGGGATGATGGACGGCGGCCTGAACACCGCCATCGGGCTGTCCGGCCGGCCGCGCCTGCTGAACCTGCTGCACGCCGCGTACGGGGTGGGAACGACCATCGGGCCGCTCCTGATCACGGCGGCCATCCTCGTCTCGTCCTGGCGGCCGGCGTATGTTGTGCTGGCCGTCCTGGATCTGGTGATCGCCGCGTCCTGGCTGAGGCAGCAGCGAGCCGAACGGGCCAGGTCCGGAGGCCGCCCCCCGGCGGGCCCCGCCCCCTCGGACGTGGCCCCGGCGGGCGGCGTCACCCAGGAACCCGCCACCCAGGACCCCGCGCCCGTAGCGCCGGTAGCGCCGGCCTGGTCCCGGCGCCGGTCCGCGTTCGTGGTCGCGGCCGGAATGGCGGTCTTCTTCATCTACACCGGGGTGGAGGTGGCCGCCGGTCAGTGGGAGGCGAGCTTCTGCCGCGGGCACCTGGGCCTGTCCGCCTCCGCGGCCGGAATCGCCACGTTCGGTTACTGGGGCGCGCTGACCGGCGTGCGGATCATCCTGGCGCTACTGCCCCGGCCCGTCGCGCCGGCCGCGGTCGTCCGGTGGGGGAGCGGGATCGGCGCCGTGGCCGCGGCCGTGATCTGGTGGCAGCCGGGGACCGCCGTGACGCTGGCCGGCTTCGTGGTGCTCGGCGCCGGCCTGGCGGGCGTGTTCCCGGCCCTGATCGCACTGACCCCGGACCGGATCGGCCGCGCACGGGCCCAGCACGTGATCGCCTGGCAGGTCGGCGCGGCCGCGGCCGGCGGTTCCGGCCTGTCCGCGCTCATCGGCCTGCTGATCGGGGCGGCCGGCCTGGCCGTCCTCGGGCCGTGCCTCACCGTCCTGGCGGTCCTGCTGGTCACCGGCAACGTTCTGCTCGGCCGCGCGGCGCCCGTGATGTCCGGGTGAGCGCACCGGTCTCATCCACGGCCGGCGTCCGGGGTAACGGCCGGGCGGCCGGCCCGTTCAGATCGACGCAGGTGACGGCGATGTCGTCGCGGACGGTATCTCCGTGGGTCATCAGAATCAGCAGGCGATCACACGCGGCGGCGGCGTCACCGGCCGGGAGCTCACCGACGGCGCGGGCCAGCCGGTCGAAGCCATCGTCGATGGACCGCCCCCGCCGCTCGACCAGTCCGTCGGTATAGAGGACGAGCCGGGCCGCGGGCGGCACGGTGATGTCGGCTTGTGGCCGGGCGCCGCCAGAGCCCAGCGGCCTCGACCTCGCCTCGTTCAGGTACCTGACGGTGTGCCCGTCGGCCAGCAACGGCGGCGGGTGACCGGCGCACGCGTACGTCAGGGTCGGCCCGCCTGGCCCGGCCGGATCGTATTCGGCGTAGGCGACGGTGGCGAAGTCCGTCCCGGTGAGCGCCGGGCACGCCTGATCGAGGGCCTCCAGCACGGGAACTGGTCGGCAATCTCGCCGAGTGAGCTGAGGATGAGCTTCTGTCCCGTCCTCGTGGTCCACCCGACCGGCATGTCGTCCGTGGCGCTGAGCGGTATGCGGGCGTACGAGTGCGCGATCTCGGTGGGGAAGTTGCGCGTCGGCCACGGCCTGCGCGGCGTAGCCGGAGACGGCGGTGGTGAAGGCTTCCTCGTCCGCGCTCAGCTGGCGGGGCGCCGCCCAGTAGACGGTCAGCACGCCCGTCACCTCGCCCGCCGCGACCAGCGGCACGGCCATGCAGGAGCCAACCCCGCTGGCCGCCCGGACCGCCGCCAGATGCGGGAACGTCCCGTCGATCACCGCCGGGCCGGGATAGAACACCAGCTCCCAATCCCGCCAGGCCCGGGTTGACGCGGTGTCCAGGTTTACGTCGAACTCGGCATAGCCCTCCGCGATCGGCGCTGGTATCTCCCCGGTGAGCACCGGGCGCATGACCCGGCCGTCCACCTCCATGATGGTCGCCCCGATCGCGCCCATCGACTGCCGCACGTGCCTGGTCAGCGTCTCGGGCTGGACCCTGATGAACGTCACCCACGTGAGCGGCTCATGGCTGAGCCGGATCCCGGTGACCTCGACGGTCAGCTGGGTGCCGTCACCGCGCTGGTACTCCTTCAGGTGCGGCCCGAAGCTGCCAGTGGCTCTCAGCTCCGCGACGGCGGTGTCGTCCAGGGACGTCCACTCCGGCGCGGTGAGGAGCCTCCAGTGCACGCGGCCAGCGGTCAGGTCCTCCCGCGTATACCCGGCCAGGCGCAAGAACGCGTCGTTAGCGTCCCGGATCCCGTTCAGGGTGGAGGTCACCATGGCGATGGTGTTCGCGGCGGCCATCCGGCCGAGTGAGGCAAGGGCGCTGAGCTGACGCGACGTCCCGTGGCTCATCACGCGGTCACTTCAGCGCTCAGGGAGGCTCCCGTCAGGTCAGGAAGGGGTTTAACGAACGGTCCAACCATCGCGGGACCCGGGCGTGACCAGAAGAGACGAAGGTCCCGTAGCCGTGTCGCCCGTCTATGACGGGCGAGCGCAACCCCGTCGCTCGTGCCGGCGGCGGGAGGTCGGCCCCCGGCTGCGGCGTGGCGTCACGCCACTTGCTGGGGTGGGCTGTGGGAGTGCAGGGTGCGTCCGTCGGGTGCGGTGGCGGTGCGGGTGCCGTCGGGGTGGCGGGTGATGTTCCAGCCCCACCGGTGGATGACGATGAGATGGTGGAACCTGCAGTACAAGCCCAGGTTGGGCAGGCTGGTGGGGCCGCCGTGGGCCCAGTGGATCAGGTGGTGCACCTCGCATACCGATGCGGGCTGGGTGCATTGCGGGAATTGGCAGTGCTGGTCGCGGAGGGTGACGGCGGTGCGCAGGTGGGGCGGGATGGTGCGGGTGGTGCGGCCGATGTCGAGTGGCTGGCTGAGGCTGGAGAACGGTGCGTTGAGCAGCGCGCCGCGCAGGTAGGAGGCCACCCCGCCGGGTCCGGAGACGACGTCGATGCAGGCTTGCAGGAGGGTGGCCTGCAGCCGGGCCCGGGTCTCGGCCGGCAGCGGGCCGCCCGGGAGGACCTGGCCGCCGCCGTGGCGGTCGGCATTGCCGGGGCTGTGGCTGGAGGGCTGGCCACCGCCGCCGCCCGGGGCCTGGCTGTCACTGGGGGCCTGGCCGTCGCTGTCGCTGTTGCCGGGGGCGTGGGTGTGGAGGGTGAGCCACAGGCCGGTCAGCTGGTCCAGGGCGCGATGCAGCACGTCCAGGCGTTCTCGCCCACCAATGCCTGGGCGGTCGGAACCGGTACCTCCGCGACCTCAGGCGCAGCGGTCGCCACCGCGGTGAACTGGAACGGCACGACCTGGACCTCGGTGGCCACGCCGGTGTCCACCACTAACGACCTGTCGATCAACGCGATCTCCGGTACGTCGGCCAGCGACATCTGGGTGGTCGGCCAGACGGTGACGCCCGGGTATCACAACCGCCAGTTCACATCCGTGATCATGCATTACAACGGGTCGTCATGGACGCAGATGACAGCGCCCGACAGCAGCGGCCTGCTGGACGTCAACGCGGTCTCGCCCAGCGACGCCTGGGCGATCGCCGCCGACGGTTCCGTGCTGAACTGGAACGGCACGACGTGGGGCGTGGTGACCCAGCTCGCGCAGGGGAACACCGCGATCGCCGCGCTCTCGCCAACGGACGTCTGGGTCGCCGGCGTCGTCTCACTGACCCACTTCGACGGGACCAGCTGGGCCAGCACCCCGATCCCGGCGGGCGTGAACGCGCTGACCGGGCACGCCGTGCTGTCCACCGGCCAGATCTGGTTCTCCGGCTACTACTACCCCTCGAACGCGGTCACGGCGCCAGCGGTGCTGAGCACGTCCTCAGGCTGACGCCAAGCCCTCGGGCTGACGCTTCAGGCGTCAGCCCGGGGCTGACGCCTGAAGACGCTGGAATCTGGCTACCGCTCGGGGACGATCCGGACTCCCAGCGGCACCAGCGTGATGGGGATGATCTTGAAGCTGGCGAGGCCGAGCGGGATGCCGATGATGGTCAGGCACAGCAGCACGCCAGAAACCAGGTGCCCGAGCGCCAGCCACCAGCCGAACAGGAGGATCCACAGGATGTTGCCGATCAGCGAGCCGACCCCGCTGTCCCGGCGGACCTCGGTCGTCCGGCCGAACGGCCACAGCACGTAGGCGGCGATCCGGAACGCGGCGATCCCGAACGGGATCGTGATGATCAGGACGAAGCAAATCAGCCCGGCCACGGCGTACAAGATCGCCATCCACACGCCGCACAGCACCAGCCAGATCACATTCAGGATGAGCCTCATGACGGGCCTACTTTCCGTGGCGGTGCAGGGCGTAGCCGGCCGCGGCGATGGCAGGAATGAGCGTGGCCGGCACGAGGTTGGCGGGAATGCCCGCGACCCGGGGGAGATGCCCCGGGTCGTCCTCCACCGCGGTGCCCGGGAGGGGGAGCGCGAAAAAGAACGGGGCCCACGCGATCGAGGGCAGCAACGCGGCGGTCGTAACGGCCAGGTCGCGTTCGGCCGCCTCCGGCCTGGGCCGCCACAACAGCCACACGGCGAGCAGTTGCGAGCAGGCGACGGTGCCCCACCCGGCGGCGCCATGGAATCGGGCGTGCGGCGGCCACGCGGGGTTGAACACGTGCGTGCGGTTAAGGTCGGCGCGCCCGGTGCCGGCGATCGTGCCGATGGCTGCCCCGGTCAGCACCAGACGGCTGATCCTCATGTCCTACCGCCCTCCCGGCTCGTCGGCGCGGCGAACGCGTGCGGCGGATTGAGCCGCCTGGCGGCGCTGCATCGCGCGGGGAACCAGCGGGAGCGCCCGCATCGTGATCCGGTAAGCCCGGCCCGGGAACACTATCGGCGCGCCCCGGTCGAAGCCGGCGATGGCCTCGGCGGCGCACTGGCCCGCGCTGATCCGCATGAACTGCGGTGGCGTGCCGGTCATGCCGCCCACCGACCCGGCCACGGCATCGAACTCGCTGTCCACCGGCCCCGGGCACACCTGGGTCACGACGACCCCCGTGCCGGCCAGATCAGCGCGAAGCGCCTCGCTGAAACCGTCAACGAAACGCTTGCTGGCCGCGTACGCGGCGGAGGCGGGCATCACGGTTAACCCAGCTCCCGAACCGATGTTGAGCACCCCGCCCCGGCCCCGCCGGACCATCGGGGGCACCAGGGCCGCGCACAGCTGAACGGGGGCGAGCACGTTGGTATGTAGCAGCCGCTGGGTGCGGGGCCAGTCCGCCTGGTCGAACAGTGCCTGGTCACCGACGCCGGCGTTGTTGACAAGCACGTCGATAGGGCCGGCCTGCTCCTGCGCCTCGGTGAGGACCCGCTGCACGTCGTCCTCGTCGGACAGATCGGCCGGCAGGGCCACGACCTTCAGGTGCGGCTGCTGGGCCAGCAGGTCGGCCCGCAGCGCTTCGAGGTGCCCGGCCCGCCGGGCGAGCAGCACCAAGGTCCTCGCCCGCGGCGCGAGCTGACGGGCAAGCTCTTGGCCGATGCCGGCGGAAGCCCCCGTCACCAGCACCGTGCCGCCATCCACAGGAGGGCTCGTGCTCCCCATCACAGGCCTGCCTTCCGGTCAGCGAACCGGTCAGCAACAACGATAGCCCCTGTAGTGCCACTGCCACAGGGGGCCGACGGCCCCCTGTGGCGGCTATGGCCCGGCCAGGAAGGCCGCGATCGCCAGGCCCAGGGCCGGCTGGGCGACCACGCTCATGTGGTTACCGGGCACCCGGGCCGCCTGCCCGCGGGGCAGGGCCGCGGCCAGGGCCTCGGCCGGGCCGTTGTCGTCGTCCTCGGTGCCGGCCAGGACCAGGACCGGCGTGTCGATGGCCGCGAGCTGTTCCCGTGACGTGTCGACGTTGGCGTCCAGCAGGCGCAGCACCGCGGCCGGGTCGGTGCCCGTGCTCTTCAGGAAGGCCTCTGCCTTCCCCTCGGGTGAGCGCCGCTCGAAGGTGCCGAGGTTCTCCAGGATGCGCCGGAAGTGGCGGTTGCGGCCGGTCGCGTGCAGCACCCCGTCCAGCCCCATCCCCGCCACGACCGCGCGGTCCGGCGTCGCGTCGCGGGCCAGCATGCGGAGCACGGTCCGGCCGCCCAGTGAGTAGCCGCCGAGCGCGTACTCGGTGAGCCCGAGCGCGTCGAGCAGGGCGAAGCCATCGTCGGCCAGCACGTCCGGCGGGTAGGCGGCCGGGTCGTGCGGCTTGGCGCTGTCGCCGTGGCCGCGCAGGTCCGGCATGATGACGCGGAATCCCCGGGCGGCGACCGCCGCGGCGTGCCCGTATTTCACCCAATTAACGAGGCCGTTGGAGAAATACCCGTGCAGGAGCACCACCGGCCGTCCTTGGCCCAGCTCACGATAGGCCAGCTGGGAACCGTCGCGGCCGAGGAAATACTGCACAGGAAGATCAGGCATCCTCCTAGTTTCCCGGACCGTGCGCCGTGCGCAGAACCGGGCCCGCCTTACTTCCTTGGCGGTTTCTTCGGCAGGTACAGGTCGGTGATCGTGCCCTCGAACGCCTCCGCGGACAGGCCGACGGTCTCCGACAGCGTGGGATGCGGGTGGATGGTCAGCGCGATGTCGGCGGCGTCCGCGCCCATCTCGATCGCGTGCGCGATCTCGGCGATCAGCTCACCGGCGCTGGGGCCGACCAGGCCGGCCCCGATCAGCCGCTCGCTGACCGGGTCGAACAGCAGCTTGGTCAGGCCCTCGTCGCGGGCCAGGGACAGCGCCCGCCCGCTGGCCGCCCACGGGAACGCCCCCTTGCCGTACGGCACGCCCGCCGCCTTGGCCTCGGTCTCGGTGACCCCGGCCCAGGCGACCTCGGGATCGGTGTAGGCCACCGACGGGATCACCCGCGCGTCGAAGTAGCTCCGCTGCCCGGCGGCCACCTCCGCGGCGACCCGGCCCTCGTGCGTGGCCTTGTGCGCGAGCATGGGCGGCCCGATGATGTCGCCGATGGCGAAGATGTGCGGCACGTTGGTGCGCTGCTGCTTGTCGGCCGGGATGTAACCGCGGTCGTCGACCAGCACGCCGGCGGTGTCCGCGCCGATCAGCCGGCCGTTCGGTACCCGCCCGACGGCCACGAGTACCTGGTCGAACACCTCGCTGCCGGGCGCGTCCTGGCCGTCCAGGGTGACCCGCAGCCCGTCCGCTTCCGGCGAGGCCCCGGTCACCATGGTCTTCAGGTAGATGTTCTCGTAACGGCCGCCGATCCGCTTGGCCAGCGGCGCGACGATGTCCCGGTCGGCGCCGGGGATGAGCTGGTCCATCAGCTCGACCACGGTGATCCGCGCGCCGAGTTCGTGATAGACGGTCGCCATCTCCAGCCCGATGATCCCGCCGCCGATCACCAGCAGCCGCCGCGGCACGACCGCCAGGTCGAGCGCCCCGGTGGAGTCGATCACCCGGGGATCGTCGGCGGACAGGAACGGCAGCCGCACCGGCTCCGACCCGGCCGCGATGACGGCCTGATCGAAGCTGACGATGGTGACGGTGCCGTCGCCGGCGGTCACCTCGACGTGGTTGCGCGACAGGAACCGGCCGGTGCCTCGCACCGTGGTGACCTTGCGCTGCCGCGCCAGCCCGCCCAGCCCCCCGGTCAGCCGGGAGACAACCCCGTTCTTCCAGCCCCGCAGGGCGTCCAGGTCGATGTCCGGGTCGCCGAACCGCACCCCGTGCGCGGCCATCTCCCGCGTCTCGGCGATCACCCGCGCCGCGTGCAGCAGCGCCTTGGACGGGATGCAGCCCACGTTCAGGCACACGCCGCCCAGGGCCGGCCGCTGATCGACCAGCACCACCTGCTGGCCCAGGTCGGCGGCGCGGAACGCGGCGGTGTACCCGCCGGGCCCAGCCCCCAGCACGAGGACCCCGGCGTGCACGTCGCTCGCCACCGAGGGGCGCCGGGCGGCCGGCCCGGCAGCGGGCGGCGCCGGTGCCGGGGTGAGCTTCTGCCCGGTCTCCAGGTCGGCGATGGGATGGCCCGCCGAGACGATGTCGCCCACAGCGACCCGTACCGCGGTGACCGTCCCGGCCCCCGGCGCCGGGATGTCCATGGTGGCCTTGTCGGACTCCAGCGTGATCAGCGGGTCCTCGGCCGCGACCGTGTCGCCAGCGGCCACGTGGACCTCGATGACCGGCACGTCGGCGAAGTCGCCGATGTCGGGGACGGTGACCTCGATCCGCTCGTACACCCCGGCCGGCGAGCCGTACCCGGCCGGCTCGTCCGGCGTCGGCCGGGCCTCCTCGTGCACCGTTTCCCGGCCCGGCACGCCGCCCTCGCCCTGGGCGTCTTCGGCCTGCAGGATCAGGATCGGCGTGCCCTCCGAGACCATGTCGCCGAGGCTGATCAGCAGCGAGCCGACCGTCCCAGCGGCCGGCGCGGGCACGTCCAGGGTGGCCTTGTCCGATTCGAGGGTCACCAGGGGGTCTTCGGCCGCCACCACCTCACCCGGCGCGACGTGGATCTCGATGACGGGGACGTCGGCGAAGTCGCCGATGTCGGGGATCCGGACCTCGATCTCAGCCATCACGTTCCTAAAGGATCTAAAGGATAAGGCGGCGGGGGTCTTCGAGCACGTGGCACAGATGCCGGGCGAACCGGGCCGCGAGCGCGCCGTCAATGACCCGGTGGTCGTAGGACAGGGACAGCGGCAGCAGCAGGCGGGGCACGAACTCCGCGCCGTCCCATACCGGCTTCGTGGCCGAACGGACCACGCCGAGGATCGCCACCTCGGGCGCGTTGACGATCGGGGTGAACGCGGTGCCGCCGATCCCGCCGAGGCTGGAGATGGTGAACGTCCCGCCCTGCAGGTCGGCCACCGCGAGCTTGCCGTCCCGGGCCCGCGCCGAGGTGTCGCCGAGTTCCCGGCTCAGCTCGATGATGCCCTTGCGGTCCACATCCCGGATGACCGGGACGACCAGCCCGTCCGGTGTGTCCACGGCGACGCCGATGTTGTAGTAGCTCTTCAGGATCAGGCTGCCGGAGTCCGGCGATAGCGAGCTGTTGAACTCGGGGAACTGCTTGAGCCCGGACACGGACGCCTTCATCAGGAACGCCAGCAGGGTGACCCGGTAACCGTCGGGCCGGGCCGCGCCGTCGAGTTCCTTGCGGTAGGCCTCCAGCACCGTGATGTCCGCGTCGTCGTTATGCGTCACGTGCGGGACGTTCAGCCAGGACCGGTGCAGATGCGGGCCGGACAGCTTGGCGATGCGCGACAGCGGGCGCGTCTGCACCGGACCGAACTGGGTGAAGTCCTGGGCGGGGATCTCCGGGATCCCGGTTACCGTCGCCGCCGGGGCGGCGGGCGCCGCGGCGGCAGGCCCGTGCAGGAAGGCGAGCAGGTCGTCCTTGGTGATCCGGCCCTTGGGCCCGGTGCCTGTCACCGCGGCCAGGTCGACGCCCAGCTCACGCGCGGTCCGCCGGACGCTGGGGCTGGCGTGCGCCCCGGTGAAGTCCCGCGCCGGGAGGCCCTGCGGCCGCGGCGGCTCCGCGGCATGCACCGGCACGGTCTCGCGCGGGGCGGTTTCCGGTGCCTGGACCGGGGGAGCGGGCGCGGCCGGCTCGGGCTCCTGCTGCTCCACCAGCGTCGGCGGCGGTGCGACCGCACCGTCACCCGCGCCGATGGTCAGGATCGGCGACCCCGTGCTGACCTCGTCCCCGACCTTGACCAGGATGTCCAGCACCTGGCCGGCCAGCGGGGCGGGCACGTCCATCGTGGCCTTGTCCGACTCCAGCGTGACCAGCGGGTCTTCCTCGTTGACCTGGTCGCCCGCCTTCACGTGCACCTCGATGATCGGCACGTTCTCGAACGCGCCAATGTCGGGCACGGTGACCTCGGTCGCGGTCGTCGTCATCGGGACTCCCTCTGCTATACGCGGATGCGGCGCTATACCTCGGGCGGGTTCGGCTTGGCGGGGTCGATGCCGTACCGCGCGATGGCGTCGGCGACGGTGGCCGCGGGGACGGCTCCGTCGGCGGCCAGGCTGTGCAGCGCGGCGACGGCGACGTAGTGCCGGTCGACCTCGAAGAAGGCGCGCAGGTTGCGCCGGTAGTCCGAGCGGCCGAACCCGTCGGTGCCCAGCACCCGGTAGCGGCGCGGCACGAACGGCCGGATCTGGTCGGCGAAGGCCTTCATGTAGTCGGTCGAGGCGACCACGGGCCCGGCGGGCCGGCCGCTCAGGCAGGTCTCGACGTAACTGCGCCGCGGCGGCTCGGTCGGGTGGAGCATGTTCCAGCGTTCGGTGGCCAGCCCGTCCCGGCGCAGCTCGGTGAAGCTCGGCGCGCTCCACACGTCGGCGGCCACGCCGAAGTCGGCGTCCAGCAGGTCGGCGGCGGCGATGACCTCGCGCAGGATGGTCCCGCTGCCCATCAGCTGCACCCGGGGCTCGCCCGGACGCCCCTCCCGCAGCAGGTACATGCCGCGCAGGATGCCCTCTTCCGCGCCGTCCGGCATCGGGGGGTGCCGGTAGTTCTCGTTCATCACGGTCACGTAGTAGAAGACGTCCTCCTGTTCGGCGTACATCCGGCGCAGGCCGTCCTGCACGATGACCGCGACCTCGTAGCTGAACGTCGGGTCGTAGGACACGCAGTTGGGGATCATTGCCGACATGATGTGGCTGTGCCCGTCCTCGTGCTGCAGGCCTTCCCCGTTCAGCGTGGTGCGCCCGGCGGTGCCGCCGATCAGGAACCCGCGGGCCCGGCTGTCCCCGGCCGCCCAGGCCAGGTCGCCGACGCGCTGGAAGCCGAACATCGAGTAGTAGATGTAGAACGGGATCATCGGCGTGTCCGACGTGCTGTAGGACGTCGCCGCGGCGATCCAGGACGAGATCGCGCCGGGCTCGGTGATGCCCTCCTGGAGCATCTGGCCGGTCCGGTCCTCCCGGTAGAACATCAGCTGGTTGGCGTCCTCCGGCTGGTACAGCTGGCCGTTCTGGGAGAAGATGCCGAACTGCCGGAACATCCCCTCCATGCCGAAGGTGCGGGACTCGTCCGCCACGATCGGTACCACGCGGCGGCCGATCTTCTTGTCCCGCAGCAGGGCGTTCAGCATCCGGACGAACGCCATCGTGGTGGAGATCGACCGCTCGCCGGTGCCCTTGAGCTGGGTGTCGAACGCCGACAGCGGCGGCACCTCCAGCGGCTGGGACTTCGTGCGCCGGGCCGGCAGGTAGCCGCCGAGCGCCTGGCGCCGCTCGCGCAGGTAGCGCATCTCCGCGGAGTCCTCGGCGGGGCGCAGGTAGGGCAGCGCGGCGATCTGGTCGTCGGGCACGGTGATGCCGAACCGGTCCCGGAACGCCCGCAGCGTGTTCTCGGCCATCTTCTTCTGCTGGTGGGTGATGTTCTGGCCTTCCCCGGCCTCACCCATCCCGTAGCCCTTGACCGTCTTGGCCAGGATGACCGTCGGCTGCCCGGTGTGCTCGACGGCCGCCGCGTAGGCGGCGTACACCTTGACCGGGTCGTGGCCGCCGCGGGCCAGCGCCCACACCTCGTCGTCGGACATGTCGGCCACCATGTCCAGCAGTTCCGGGTAGCGGCCGAAGAAGTGCTGCCGGACGTACGCGCCGTTCTTGGACTTGAAATCCTGGTACTCCCCGTCGACGGCCTCTTCCATCCGCTTGAGCAGGATCCCGCTGGTGTCCGCGGCGATCAGCGGATCCCAGTTGCTGCCCCAGATCACCTTGAGCACGTTCCAGCCGGCCCCGCGGAACAGCGCCTCCAGCTCCTGGATGATCTTGCCGTTGCCCCGGACCGGGCCGTCCAGCCGCTGCAGGTTGCAGTTGACCACGAAGATGAGGTTGTCCAGCCGTTCCCGCCCGGCCAGCGAGATCGCGCCCAGCGATTCCGGCTCGTCCATCTCACCGTCGCCAAGGAACGCCCACACGTGCCGGTCACCGCCCGGGGCCAGCTCCCGGTTGAACAGGTACTTCAGGAACCGGGCCTGGTAGATGGCCATCAGCGGGCCGAGCCCCATGGACACCGTCGGGAACTGCCAGAACTCCGGCATCAGCCACGGATGCGGGTACGACGACAGCCCGTGCCCGCCGGTCTCCTGCCGGAAGTGGTCGAGCTGGTCCGCCGTCAGCCGCCCTTCCACGAACGCCCGCGCGTACATGCCCGGGGCCGAGTGGCCCTGCAGGTACACCAGGTCGCCGCCGTGGCCCTCGGACGGCGCGTGCCAGAAGTGGTTGAAGCCGACGTCGTACAGCGTCGCGGCGGACTGGAAGCTGGCGATGTGCCCGCCCAGCTCGGACGACTCCTTGTTGGCCCGCAGCACGATCGCGACCGCGTTCCACCGGATCATCGAACGGATGGCGTGCTCGAGCTCCTGGTCGCCCGGGCTCCGCTGCTCCTTCTGCGGCGGGATCGTGTTCAGGTACGGGGTGTTCGCCGAGTACGGCACCGGTGCGCCGTTCCGGCGTGCCTCCTCGATCAGCTCGTCGAGGAGGAAATACGCCCGGTCCGGGCCGTCAAACTCGAGCACCGCGTCCAGGGATTCGAGCCATTCCCGGGTCTCCGCCGGGTCCAGGTCGCTGGCCATCGCCATCCTCCTCGGTCGCCGGGCAGCTGATCGCGCACCCTGCTACCCAGGTCTAGCGGAGAAAACTGCCCACGCCTAGACCAGAGCCCCGGTTACTGCCGTGTCGCCGCTGATCAGCCCGCAACGCCGGGCGTACATTCAGGCAGGCCAGGGCGGATGCCCGCCCGCCATGCTCTGCGCCGCGCTCGCAGCCAGCGGATGGGCTCTCCGGCGCTGACACCCAACTACGGGCAGACTTTTCGGCACATACTGCCCGCCCCCAAAACTCTGCCCGTAACAGGGATCGGCGGATCGCGGCGTGACGGTAGCACCATCATGGGCGGGTGGGAAGTGCAGGTCGGCGCTTGAAGGTGCGGGGTCGTGGCCAAAGGACTCAGTTACGCGGACGCGGTCCGGCTGCTCGGCGGCAGGGACAGCAAGATCGTCACCGCGCTGGACAAGATCACCGGCGGGCTCCTGCTCGCCGGCGCCGTGGCCGGTGCCCCGGCGCTGCTCGCCTGGCTGGAAGCCAGAGCCGAGTTCGCCCGGCTCAGCCAGGACCTGGTGCGGGAGTTCACCGAGCGCCGGAGCGGGCTGTCGCGGTACAGCCGGACCCAGCGGCTGGAGGCCGCGCACAGCGTCCTGGTGGTCGCGGCCTACTTCGAGGCGCTGGCCGACACGGATCTCCCGTTCCGGTTCCGCGACCTGGAGCTGACCAAGGCGGAGCAGGTGGGTATGGCCGACCTTGATCATCGCCTCGACACTAACGCGACGTCGATGGTGCCTGCACTCCTCGATCTGGCGCAGAACCACTTGCCGGAGCCTCAGCAGGCGTACGAGGGCCTGCTGGCATGGCTGGAGCGAAGCTTTTACCCGAGCCTTTCCTCGACGATCACGCAATTTATCCGCGGCCCGCTCGCCCTGGAGGCGGTGCTGGCCCACGGTCAGCTCGCGGGGCAGCCATTTGCTGCTGCTCATGCTCGCGCTCTACGACGCCGACGGGAACGCTTTGCAGCACATGCCGGCCGACATCGGGCAGGGTGAGCTCTATGAACGGCTGCTGCGCCGGTTCGCGCGGCGGGAGATCGTTAAGCATCGCCCGGGCGTGCCCGACCGCGATCTGGACGAGCCGATCGAGGCGGAACTGCGCCGCCTGTCCATCGTGGCGTTCGGCATGTTCAACCGTGGCAGCCAGTGGATCACCATGGCCGACCTCGATGCGGACCTGGCCGCCGTGTTCGGCCCGCACCAGCCCGCCAGCACGCCGGACATGCGTGCGCCGCTCCGGGCGGCCGAGATCACCCTCGGCCGGTTCTTCTTCGTGCATCGGGCGCGCGCCCAGCAGGATGAGTCCCGGCTGGAGACGTATGAGTTCCTGCACGCCACCTTCGGGGAGTTCCTGGTCGCGCGGTTCACCAGACAGGCGCTGAGCGATGTCGCGGCCCGCTGCGCGGCGTCCACGATGCTGCTGACGGCGGCGCCGCCCGACGATGACCTGCTGCACGCGCTGCTCTCGTTCGCCGTGCTGAGTGCCCGGTCGACGATCATCGGCTTCCTGGCCGAGGGGTTCGCGCAGCTCACGGACTCGGAACGCGGCGCGCAGACGGACCTGCTGAAAAAGCTGTTCCGGGTGGTGCACGAGCCGCGCCCGGCGCGCCATTTCGATCGCTATCAGCCGGCGGCGCTCCCGGTCCCGGCCCGGCACGCCGCCTACAGCGCCAACCTGGTGCTGCTCGCCGTCTGCGCGGCCGGGAGTATTCGAGCCAGCGACCTGTTCGGCAGCCAGCCGGGCCCGGTGGACGGGTGGCACCGGCAGACCCTGCTATGGCGATCCCAGCTCGGCACCCAGGAATGGACCAGCCTTGTCGAAACCCTCGCCGTAGAACGCATTCGCGAGGGTCAGCGAGATCTGCGGCTCAATCTGGATGACGGCACGTTCCAGGTGCCCGAAATTGATCCAGGGTGGACCTATGACCTCCCACCGGCAGCGGGCCCGGGAGCTTGGCGTTCCTTCGGGTGGTCCAACCAGGCGCCTCAGGCACTTCGCCGGAAGGCGTACTTTATGTGCGCGATCAACGACAACGTGGTCCAGCACACTATGGATCCATTGGTCGCCACACTGGGTAGCGCCGTCGACCTGCTCATCGAGGGCTTCGACGATGGTGCCTACCGCTCGGCCGCCAACGCGCTGATGGGAGTCTGGCTTCTGCCGCTGCGCAATCCAGATAGTGGGGCACGCCGGACTGTCTATGAACGATGCGCTGTGATCGCCGCGGGTCATGTTCCAGTGCCGTGGAATGACTGGACGCGCCGGGGGTACGCGGAGCTGTTGCTGGACCGGCTTATTACCGACGATTCCGTCACAGCCGACCTCGCGGCGGACATCCTCCAAATCTTTGTGCGTAGTCCGCAGCCATGGCTCACGGACGAACTCGCCGTGAAGATTCTTCAATGCAGCGTGGATTTCCTGGGACAAGACCACGAGAGTGACGATGATCTTGCTGAGGTGATCTCCTTTGCTCTCATGCCTGACTTTGGGTTCGTGCCGCCGTCGTACGGACTGGAGGCCCTGACGCGCCTCGCCGAACTTGGGCTGCCGATCCCGCCGCTGCGTCTTGCTGACTCCGTGGAGACTGGCCGTATGGTCGAGTTGGTACAACGGGTGGCCCGGCAGAAATCAGAGCTCGCAGAGTTCGGCCGGCGACTCGACGAGGCTTCAGGCGACCCTAGCTGAGGCGGATGGGCGCCGGCCAGCAGCGGGGAGGAGATCAGGAAGTCGGCGGTGGCCCGGTTGCAGGCCACCGGGACGTTCCACACCACCGCGACCCGCAGCAGCGCCTTGACGTCGGGGTCGTGCGGGTGCGGGGCCATCGGGTCCCACAGGAAGACCAGCAGGTCGATGAGCCCGTCCACGATCCGCGCGCCCATCTGCTGGTCACCGCCCAGCGGCCCGCTGCGTAGCCGGCTCACCGGCAGGCCGAGCTCGTCCGCGAGCATCGTCCCGGTGGTGGCGGTCGCGATGAGGTCGTGCTGGGCCAGGACCGCGCGGTTGTACGCGGCCCATTCGAGCATGTCCTGCTTGCAGTTGTCGTGCGCGACGAGCGCGATTCGCCGTACGCCGTGGTCCTTCGTAACGAGCTCCATGCGTTTCCCTCCCGGTCGGACGCCGGTACGGCGCCCGGGGCATCGCCCGCGTTCAGTGTGCGTGCCGAAGACTCATGCGTCTAATGATAAATTCGCGCCAGACTCATGCCTTCCAGTCATAAGTTCTGCCCAGTCTGGGTTCTGGGCCGGTCAGTGGCCGCCCGGGCCGGGGACGATTCGTTCCTCGTGGTCCAGCTCGCGTTCCAGGACGCGCAGGCTCGCGTCGGGCAGGCGGCCGGCGTCCCGCCAGCGCAGCAGTTCCTCCCGCTGCGCGTCGATGACGGCGCGGCGGGCCTCCAGCGCGGCCTCGTGTCCCGGCGCAGCCCCGTCGTCATCGGGTCCCTCGGGGACCTGGTAACGGCGCAGCCGGCGGTCGAGGCTGGCCCGCAGCCCGGCCAGTTCCTGATCCGGCAGTCCGGGATCGGCGGCGAACTGGTCCAGCCGGGCCAGTCCCGCCTGGATCGACGCGGCGCGGGCCTCGTTGCGCAGCGCCGCCGCGTCGGCCGGGTCGGCGCGCACCCCCAGCGCCCTGACGATCGGCCCGAACGTCACCCCCTGGCCGACCAGGGTCACCACCACGACCACGTAGGTGCAGAACAGGAGCAGGTCCCGGTCGGGGAAGGGCTTCCCCGCGGAGGTCGTCAGCGGCAGCGTGAAGATCGCCGCCAGGCTGATCACGCCGCGGGTGCCGGCCCAGCTCAGCACGACGATCTCGCGGAGGGTCAGGCGGCGGCTGGCGCGGGGCGCGCCGCCACCCAGGCGGGTGCGCAGGGCGCTGGGCAGCGGCTGGGTGAGCAGCAGCCACAGCGGCCGGAGCAGCAGCACCACGGCCAGCGTGAGCAGCACGGCGGTGACGATCGTGCCCGCCGGATACGCCTTCAGCCCGCGGACGACGGGCAGGATCTGCTGCCCGATAAGCAGGAAGACGAACCCCTGCAGCAGGAAGTCGGCCAGGTGCCAGACCGCGGTGGCCTGCAGGCGGCTGGCGCCGGTGGTGAAGCGGGGCGTGTCGTGCCCGATCATCAGCCCCGCCACCGCCACGGCCAGCACCCCGGACACGTGCACCTCCTCGCCGAGCAGGTAGGCGGCGAATGGGGTCGCCAGCGAGATGCAGTTGACCAGGAGCGGATCGCGGACGGCGGAGCGCAGCAGCCGCACGGCCAGCGCGACCGCGACGCCGGCCAGCAGGCCGCCCACCGCGGCCAGCAGGAACCGCGGCACGGCGTCACCGAGGGAGAAACCGCCGCTCGTCGCGGCGGTCACCGCGACGGTCAGCGTGGTCAGCGCGGTGGCGTCGTTGAGCAGGCCCTCGCCCTCGATGATGGTGATCAGCCGGGCGGGCAGCCCCGCGCGGCCGCCGACGGCCAGCGCCGCCACCGGGTCGGTGGGGGAGACGGCCGCGCCCAGGGCGACCCCCGCCGCCAGGCCCGCGCCCGGCACGAACAGGCCGAAGCCCACGCCGACGGCCAGCGAGCTGGCCAGCACCAGCCCGATGGACAGGCTGATGACCACGCGCAGGTTCCGCCGGATGGCCAGCAGCGAGGAGTTGAGCGCGGCGCTGTAGATCAGCGGCGGGATGACTACGGTGAGGATCACGTCCGGGTTCAGCCGGACGTTCGGGCCTGGCAGCTCGGCGTAGATCAGGCCGGCCAGGGTGAGCAGGGCCGCCGCGGGCAGCCCGGTCCGGTCCGCCAGCATCTGCAGCGCGACGATGACCGCGACCGCGGCCAGGCCGAGCGCCAGGAGCTCCAGCATGCGACCCAGTTTCTATCAGGGACGGGCGGCGGCCGGTGCGGCCCGGGGCTGCTGGTCAGCGACGGGGGCCTGGGGAACACGGGCCAGCCACAGGACGAGGGCCAGGCCTGTGATCATCGGCACCCACCAGCTCCACGGGTCCCGCCACGGAGCCTGCGCCGCGATCGTGAGGCCGATGACGGCGGCGGACGTCGCGGCGAGACGTGGCCAGTTCCGTGCCGCCGGGATCAGGGCCACCGCGAACACGGGCCACAGGTAGTAGGCCACCATGACCGGCTCGAACACCGAGCGCAGGGCCAGCGCCACCGCGATCCACCACAGCAGCCCGGCGAGCGTTTCCGGGCTCCAGCCGGCCGTCCGCACCGCCTCCCGCCCGCGCCGCACGCGCCGGACGCGCCGCCCGGCGGCGACCGCGCATCCGCACGCCGCCAGGATGGCCAGCGCCCGGGCCGGCCCGGCCGCCACCATGCCGCCGCCCAGGTGCCCGCCCAGGTGCCCGCCCAGGTGCCCATCCAGGTGCGCGGCCAGCGAGGTCCACGGCGTGGGGTGATTGATCGCCGGTGAGTTGGGCTGGCTGGTGACCGCGGTGACGGTGGCCCGCCCGTTCGCCGCGGCCGCGATCCCCAGCAGCACCGCCCCCGGGGCCGCTGCCCGGGCCAGGAAACCGGGCCGCCGCCTCGGCTGGATCACCGCGAGCAGCACCGGCAGCGCGAGCAGGACCAGCGGCTGCACCGCCACCGCCGCGCCGGTGAGCCAGCCGGACCGGCTGGCTCGCTGCCGCGCCAGGGCCAGGACGCCGTACAGGAACAGCCCTACGGCCACGGCGTCCTCGGGATGGCCGAAACGCGCCGTGACCCCCCACAGGGCCACGGCGCCCGCAACGGCGAGCACCGCCCGCTTCGGCCAGGCCGTGCCCAGGTGCGTGGCGATCGCGTCCGCGGCGAACAGGGCCAAGGAGGCGACCGCGATCTCGTAGGGCCCGGCCAGCAGCCAGGCGCTGGGATCCGGGTTCTGCGGGCCCGGCAGCTGCAGCGAAAGGCCGGCCGCGTTGATGACGGCCACGGCCGGGACCAGGATCACCGCCGCGCCCGGGAAGCTGACCAGCTCGGTGGGCGGGGTGTACAGGCCGCCCAGGTCACCGTGCAGTAGCCGCTGCGCCGCGATCAGCGTCCGCCACAGATCATCGGGCAGCGCCCAGTCCGCCCGGCCGAACACGGCCACACCCCAGGTCGAGGTCACGATCCCGACCACGATGAGGCCGGCCATGGCCGTCAGCGGCAGCCATCTGCTGACGAGCCGCGCGGTCATGCCGCCATCCTCGCACCAATGTGATCAGGGGCCGCCGCCCATGCTCTCCCGGTTGACCTCGGCGGTGAGCTCGATCGTCTGGGCGAGGGCGGTGAGCCGCGCGGGCAGCGGGCCGGCGAGCTTGAGCGCCAGGGTGCTGACGCCGGCGTCGCGGTACCGGCGGATGCGTTCCCTGATCATGGCGGGGAGGCCTCGACCGCGAGGCGGAGGGACGGCCCGGTGCGGCCGGCATGCCGCGCACCGGGCTGGGCGTCATCCCGCGTCCCGTTCGGCCAGTTCCTTGATCCCTGTCACGCAGCGCAGCATGTTCGCCCGGTGCTCGGCCAGGCGGCGGGCGATGATCCGCTCCTCCTTGCCGGGCATCGCCTCGATGGCCGGGGTCAGGCCGGACGGCCCCGGCCCGAGCGTGGCCCATTGCCGCAGGTGAGTGCCACCCTCGGCGGCCTCGATCTCGAAGCCCCAGCGGGCCGCCGGACGGCCGGGATCGCCCACCACCCAGCGGAAGGCCCGGGGCTCGTCGCACGTGACCACGGTGCTGACCGTCTCCCAGGTCCCCACGGCGTCGTGCTGGCTGCGGCCCCGGAACCGGGCCCCGGCGCACGGCCCCGTCGCGCCGTCGATCCATTCCGTCGCGACCAGCTCGGTGGACAGGCGGGCCGGCAGCGATATGTCACTGATCAGCGGCCACACCGCGCTGGGTGGAGCCGCGATGTCGACCTCCGCCTGAGTCGTCGGGTTCTCGGCGTACCGGACCATCTCTGTCCTCCCCAGCAAAGAGTAACCGGCTCAGATCAGCTCAAGCTGACGGGCCCGGCGGACCGCCTCGCCGCGGCGGGTGGTCGCTAGCTTGCGGTAAATGTGCGCGACGTGCGTCTTGACGGTGTTTACGGAGATGTGCATCTCGCTGGCGACCTCGGCGGAGCTGGTTCGGCCAGCCGCAGCGCGCGGGCAAGGGAGCCGCGGCCTCGCGCGCGATCACCGTGGTGGTAGCCGAGCTGAGCGTCCACCAGCCACGCCTGCACCCGAACGCGTTCGGGTGCCCCGCTGCCGGCGGCGAGCACCGGTGTGAACGCACGCGTCGCGTTCTGGGCGTGTCCGGCAGCCGCCCACGCGTGGGCGAGGGCAACCGCCGCCTCCGGCGAGTGATCGCGGCCGGCGCGCCCGGCGGCCGCGAGTGCGGCCGGGATGTCGCCCGCGGCCGCATAAGCCCGGGACTCGGCCAGGCTTAGCCTCTGGTCGAGCCAAGCCGGAACGAGCCACCCGGATCGTGCTGTGGCGATGATCTGCGTGGCGGCTGCGGCGCGTGGCCCGGCCAGGGCGCCGTACGCCGCGGCCAGCCCGGCCACCGCCCCGATCAGCTTGTCCGGGTTTACGCTGAGGGCGGCGTCGGCGTGCTTGAGCCGGTTGTGCGCCTCGCGCAGTTCGTTATGTTCTAGGTGTACCCAGGCCAGTGCGACAAGTGCCGCGGGGTGCGGGACGGGCGGCCGCGGCTGGCCGGCCGTGCGGGCCGCGGTCGGCTGGGCGGCCGCCCACACCGAGCTCGTGCGTGCTGGCCACTGCCTCGCTGCCACAGTCACTGCTCGCCGATCTCCGCGCCGGACACCCTGGCCACAGCCAGCAGCTCTTTTTCGTCCGGAGCAGCCAGTCCGCCCGTGATGAGCCTATTTGCCGTGCTTGACCTGATGCATGGCTTCGGAGAGCATGAAGCGGCAGACCATTCCGGGGGCACCATCGGAGCATGAGCGGAAGCGACGTGCGTGAACGAGCGGACCGGTCGGACAAGGCGGGGGGGCCGGTGTCCGACCTTTTCGCGGCGAAGCTTCTGCGGCCGCTGGTGCGACCAGGGACCGTCCGCCGTTTGTGGCTGATCGAACGGCTGGCGGGGAGCGGCCCGCGCCCGATCGTTTCGGTGGTCGCGCCCGCCGGCTACGGGAAGACGACCCTGCTGTCGCAGTGGGCCGAGCGCAATGGCCAGGCGTTTGCGTGGGTGTCGGTCGATGAAGGGGACAACGATCCGAAGGTTTTGCTCACCTATATCGCGGAAGCGCTCGATGCGATCGAGCCGATCGACGGACGGGTGTTTGATGCGCTTGCTTCCCCGGTGAGCTCGGTGCCCGGCTCCGTCGTCCCCAGGCTCGGGTCTGCGTTTTCGTCGATGACCTCTCCCGTGGTGCTCCTCCTGGACGATGTGCACACGCTGCAGAACCGGGAATGCCGTGCCGCGGTGTCGGTGCTGGCCGATCATGTGCCGGCCGGCTCGCGGCTGGCGCTGGCCGGCCGGGCCGAGCCGCCGCTGCGGATCGCGCGGCTGCGCGCCGAGGGCCGGGTTCTGGAGATCGGTCCCGGTGACCTGTCGCTCACCCCCGAGGAGGCGTCGTCGCTGCTGCGCAATGCTGACGTGGCGCTCAGCGAGGATGAGGTGGCCGAGCTGCATCGGCGGACCGAGGGCTGGCCGGCGGGGCTGTACCTGGCGGCTCTTTACCTGAGGGAGGGCGGCCCCCTGGCGGGCGCGGTGGTCTCTTTCGGGGGCGGTGACCGGCTGGTGAGCGAGTACGTGGAGTCGGAGTTCCTGGCGCGGATCTCCCGTCGGCAGCGGGTGTTTCTCGCCCGGACTGCGGTGCTGGAGCGTTTGTCCGGGCCGCTGTGCGAGGCGGTGCTCGACCTGCCCGGGTCAGCCGCGACCCTGGCGGGTCTCGTGCGGTCGAACCTGCTGCTGGTGCCGCTGGACCGGCGGGGGGAGTGGTACCGCTACCACCACCTATTCCGCGACATGCTCCGGGCGGAACTGCACCGCCTGGAGCCCGGCCTGATCCCGGTCCTGCAGCGCCGCGCCGCCGGCTGGTGCGCGCGGAACGACCTGCCCGAGGAGGCGCTGGAGTACTTGATGGCGGCTGGGGACATCGACACGGCCGCTGGCCTGGTGGAGAAACTCGTGGTGCCAACCCACCGGCAAGGCCGGGTCCCCACCGTCAAGCGGTGGCTTCGGTGGCTGGAGGATCGGGGCGGGTTCGAGGGACACCCGATGGTCGCGGTACTGGCTGCGCTCTTCTGCGCGTTGACGGGGCGGCCGGTCGAGGCCGAGCGATGGGCCAACGTGGTCGATCGCTGGCAGTACGGGGATCCGGGGCGGCCCGGTGATCCTTCCACCGAGGCGTGGGCCGCCGTGCTGCGGACCTTCCTGTGCCGGCGCGGGATTGAGCGGATGCGCGCTGACGCAGACGAGGCGGTGCGCAGGTTCGCGGCGCAGAGCTTCGTGACGCCGGCACCCACGTTCCTGCAAGGGATCGCTCGGGTCCTGTGCGGTGACCTCGATGGCGGCGACGCGTCCCTTGAGGATGGAGTCAGTGTCGGGGAAGAAGTCGGCGCGCACGAGGATGTCGCGATCGCGCTGTGCGAACGATCGCTGGTGGCGATAGCACGCAGCGAATGGGGCCGGGCCGAGGCGCTTGCGGAACGAGCAGGCACCGTATTGCGCCGGGCCAGAATCGAGGAAAGCTACGCAACACCTCTTCTCAGCGCGGTGCAGGCCCGCACAGCCATGCACCGGGGAGATGTCCTGGCAGCCCGCCAGGAACTCGTCAGCGCTCAGCGGCTGCGGCACTTGCTGACCTATGCCCTGCCCTACTTCGCCGTTCAGGCCCGGATCGAGCTGATTCGCGTCCACTTCGCGCTGGCCGACCTGGCCGGTGCCAGGACGCTCATGCGGGAGGTCGATGAACTGCTCAGGCGCCGGCCGAACCTCGGAAATTTGGCCGGCGAGGCCCAGGCGCTTCGCGCCCGGCTCGCGAAGGAGCGCGATTCAAGCAACCCCGGAGCGTCAGCACTGACCGGTGCCGAGCTCCGCCTCCTGCCGATGCTCTCCACCCACCTGTCGTTCCCCGAGATCGCCGAGGAATTGTTCCTCTCCCGCAACACCGTCAAGTCGGAGGCGATCTCGATCTACCGGAAGCTAGGAGCCTCCTCACGCAGCCAGGCGGTCGCCCGGTCCCGTGAGCTGGGGCTCCTGGACAGGTGACGATCCAGTCTTTCACCCCATCTGGAGGATGAAGCGCACCCTGGGCATGAGGTGGAATGGTGGCTCCGGCGGCGGGCGGAGGCGTATGGGCCAGAGGGGGAGATTCCAGGAGACGTTGCGCAGGCTGGCGATGATCGATGAAGGCTTCATCGAAGACGAGGCCCGGCTCGGGCTGGGCCTGGCCGGGACATCGGCCCTTGATCCCAAGACCGCGGCGTTGCTTCAGGTAGCGGCGTCGGTGGCCGCCGGGTCATCGGCGGTCTGCCTGGAATGGACCGCTGGCCGGGCGCTGGCGGCGGGCGCGACGGAGGACGAGATCGCTGACGTGCTGCTGGCGATCGTCCCGGTGGCCGGGCTCGGCCGGGTCGTCTGCGCCGCTCCCGATGTGGCGACCACGCTCGGGTATGACATCGCAGCCGCGTTGGAGGAACCGGACAGTCGCTGACGGGCACGTGGGCGGAATTAAGGGTCGTGCAGGGATACTGCGGGGAACTCTCCCCAGCCCCGAAGCCACCACGGTCAGGCGGGGCGGAGGAAGGCGGTCATCGCGGCGATCATCATCGCGGCGTCCGCCGTCCCGGACAGTTCCCGCGCCGAATGCATGGCCAGCGTCGGGTTGCCGACGTCGAGCGTCGGCATGGCCAGGCCCGCGGCCACGATGGGCCCGATCGTCGACCCACTGCGTACCCCGCTGCGGTTGACGAAGTACTGGACCGGCACGCCGGCCTGCTCGGCCGCGAGCAGGAACGCCGCGTGGGTCGGCGCCGTCGTGCTGTAGAAGACGTTGGCGCTGATCTTCACCACCGGGCCGCCGCCGAGCGCGATCCAGTGCCCGGGCTCGTGCCGGTCGGCGTAGTTCGGATGCGTGGCGTGGGCCATGTCCGCCGAGACGTGCAGTGAGTCCGCGACCGCCCGCAGGAAGTCGTCGCGGCCGCCGCCGCGGGCGAGCACGCTGCGTTCCAGCTGCCGGCCGAGCCAGGCGCCGCGGGCGCCGGTGGCCGACTGGCTGCCGATCTCCTCGTTGTCGAACAGCACGACCGCGCTGATGTGCGGGGCGGCGGGCTCCGCGGCGACCGCGCACAGCGCGGTCACGGACGCGTGCGAGCAGGCGAGGTCGTCCTGCCGGGCCGCGCTCACGAACTCTTCGCTGGCCCCGGCCAGGGTGCCGCCGGTGAGGTCGTAGATCATCACGTCATGGCTCAGCACGTCGGCGGGCGGCACCCCCAGCTCGGCGGCCAGGAAGCGGGTGAAGCCGCCCGGATCCGGGTCGCCGGTCGACCAGATGGGCACCACGTGCTGCTGGGCGTCGAGCCTCAGGCCGTCCGCGCGCAGAGCGGCGTCCAGGTGGATCGCGAGCTGCGGGACGCGCAGGACGGGCCGGTGCACCCGCACCAGCCGCACCTGGAGACCGTCCGGCGTACGTATCACCACCCGGCCGGCCAGCCCCAGGTCGCGGTCCAGCCACGAATTGAGCAGCGGGCCGCCGTAGACCTCGACGCCGAGCTGCCGCAGACCGGCCCGGCCGGTATCCGGGCGGGGCTTGACCCGCAGCGTCGGGCTGTCGGTATGCGCGCCGAGCAGCCGGAAGCGGGCGTCCGCCGGCACGCCCTCCGGGACGGCCCAGGCGAACAGGGAACCGCCGTCGGCCACCACGTAGCGGCCCGGACCGGATGGCCAGGGCTGCGCCTGGGCCACTTCGCGGAAGCCGGCCGCGGTCAGCCGGCGCAGGGCCTCGGCGGCGGCGTGATACGGCGACGGCGATGCGTCGATGAAGCTGATGAGGTCGAGCGCGGTGTCCCGGGGACTGTTGACATCCCCCCCGCCGTGAACGACGGGGATTCCTCCAGCGCGGTTCACGCCGCGCTCCGGTGGGTTCCTGTTTCAGCGCCGGCTGCCACGAGGCGTGGTTTTACGCCGGCTCCGCAGGCGTTTGACTTGTCCGCCCGCCCGGCGGCCAAGATGTTCTTTGCGGCGTTCACGTCCCGGTCGCGGGCGGTCCCGCACGCCGCGCACGTCCACGCGCGGACATGCAGCGGCTTGGGGCCGTCCGTCGCGCCGCAGGCCGAGCACACCTGGCTGGTGGGCTCGAACCGGCCGATCCTGGCGAACGTGCGCCCGTACTGCGCTGCTTTCTGCTCAATCAGCCGCAGCAACTGGGACCAGCCCGCGTCGTGCACGGACTTGGCCAGCCGGGTACGGGCCAGCCCGGACACGCACAAGTCCTCGGCACAGACCGCTTGATTGTCGCGGGCCAGCCGGAGCGCTGTCTTGTGCGCGTGGTCGAGACGAGTCCCCCGCACCGTGCGGTGCATCACGGCGACCCGGTGCCGGGCCCTGGCCCGGTTCGCAGAGCCTTTCTGCTTGCGGGACAGGACCCGCTGCGCGCGGGCGAGCTTGCGTTCTTTGGCCCGCAAGAACCGCGGGTTGCCGATGACATCCCCGTCCGAGGTGACGATCAGGCTGGCCAGCCCCAGGTCGATCCCTACCTCGCGGTCGCGGGATGGCAGCGGCGTGGCCGCGCGTTCCACCACGAACGAGGCGTAGTACCGGCCGTCTGCCTCCTTGATCACCGTGACCGACGACGGGACGGACGGCAGGTCCCGGGACCATTCCGCCTTGATGTCCCCGGCCTTGGCGACGTACAGCCGCTCCCCGCGGAGCGAGAACCCGTTGCGGGTCAGGCGGATGGATTGGCGCTGGTGCTTGCGCCGGAACACCGGATGCCCCACCTTGCGGCCCTTCCGCCTGCCGGACAGGGAGCCGAACCAGTTCCGGTAGGCGCGGCGGGCGTCGTTGCATGCCTGAACCAGCGCCACCGACGCGACCTCACCCAGCCAGGCCCGTTCCGGGGTGAGCTTGGCCAGGGTGATCACCCGCCGCTGTACCTCGGTGTCGCTGATCTTCTCCCCGGCCGCGTGGCAGGCATCCCGCAGCCGCAGGCAGTCGTTGTCCACCACCCGCGCGCACCCGAACGCCCGCGCCAAGGCTTGCCGCTGCCCCGGCGACGGGTGGAGACGGTACCGGTACCTCACCTGCATGACACCAGATCATACCATTGGCCTATGACACCTGACGGTGATTACCGCCGTGGCAGGCACGTGGTTTCCGCGCTCCACGTTCATTTGGTCTTCGTGACGAAATACCGGTGCGGTGTCCTCGATGCGGACATGCTCCGGTCGTGCGAGGACGCGATGCGGAAGGTGTGCGGCGACTTCGGCGCGGAGCTGCGGGAGTTCAACGGCGAAGAAGACCACGTGCACTTGCTGGTCGGGTACCCGCCAAAGGTCGCCGTCTCGGCCCTGGTGAACAGCCTCAAGGGGGTGTCGGCGCGCCGGATGCGGTCGGAGTTCACCGGCCGGGTGAACCGGCACATCATGCACGGGCATTTCTGGTCGCCGTCCTACCTCGCCGCGTCCTGCGGCGGGGCGCCGCTGAGCATCATCCGGCAGTACATCGAGCAGCAAAGAGCACCGGCTAACGCAACTTCCGGGCTAACCCCGCCCTGAAGGACGGGACTCGCGCCCGGCAATTTCGGTCATCGCTCTGACCGGAACTTTCCCACCCTGAGGGCAGCGACGGGCCACGCTCGGTAGCGTGACGACGAGGGCTGCGGATGACCTGGCTAGATTACGGTGGGTCGCGTGACAGCTCGCTATGTGCCGGCTGATGGGGTAGCTGTGCTGCGTCTGGTGTTCAGGCTGCGGTGCTGACGTCGGCGAGGATGACTTTCTCGCCGGGGTTGAGGCGCTCGATCTCCCGGATCTTTGCCCCGGTCTGGCGGGCGGTGCTGAGGGGATGGTAGTAGCCCGGGCCGAGTTCCCGGTAGCGGGCCGAGGGGTCGCAGATGAGCGCCCTCGCACCGCAGGTGATCCATCAGCGCGGTCACCTCCGTGAACGTGGCCCCCACCCGCCAGGTCTTCTGCCGCCGGCGATCCGCCCGGGACCCCGGAACCCGGGTGCACACCATCCCGGACCCCTTCGCCACGTCGATCGCGGCCGCGTACTCCACGACCTGCGTGCTGTCCTCCGCTACCTCCGCGCCGTCACCGCCGTGCCCGGGAACACCGGTGCCGTCTGCCTTGCCCTTGCCCGCGGCCATCGCCGCCTCGCTTTCCTCATAAACCAGCAGGACGAGGCTGCCCGGGGAGCGGCGGAACGACCGGATCTGATCGGCGTGCCTGAAAGCGACAGTACCCAGCTCGCATGATCGCCCCCAGCGCCAAACTATCCTCCGGGCACGAAGCGCCAAGGAGCAAACGGCGTCACGGGCAGCACACCAAGATCATCTCCCCGGATGGCCCCGCCGCTACCCGTTCACATGACCCTGCGCGGTTCCCCGCTGGACATCCCGCCCGCCACCCGTCACCCTGGAAACCGGTCACGGCGCCGGCCGGCGCACGGGCAGCACACCTGTCGCCAGCAACGCCCGGCCCGTGACCACCCGCACCGGCCCCGCTGCCCAAGTTTCGCGGGAACCCCGCGCCCCCAGACCCACCAACTATCCTGGCCGGCTGCCGGGCCGCCGGCCGGGCGTAGCGGCATGCCCTAGGCTCGCGTCATGGCGAGGGCACTGCCGCGCAGCACACCGGCGGATCAGCAGGTCGACCCGGACGCGATCCTCCGCTTCCTCGATGCCGTCGAGGATCATCCCCGCGTCGAGATGCACAGCCTGATGGTGGTGCGGCACGGGCACGTGGTCGCGGAGGGCTGGTGGGCGCCGTACAGTGCCGGGCGGCCGCAGCTGCTGTACTCGCTGAGCAAGATGTTCACCTCCACCGCCGCGGCGTTCGCGCAGGCCGAGGGCCTGCTCGAGCTCGACGATACGGTCGTCTCCCATTTCGGCGAGTTCGCCGCCGACGTCACCGATCCGCGCAGCCGGTCGGTGAAAATCCGGCACGTCGCCGCGATGGCCAGCGGCCACAACCGGGAAATGCTGGGCGAGGCGCTCGCGCGCGACGCGGCCGAGCCGGTCCGCGGGTTCCTGCTCATCCCGCCCGACCACGAGCCGGGCACGGTGTTCGCCTACAGCCAGCCCTGCACGTACGCGCTGGCCAGCATCATCCAGCGCAACGCGGGGATGCCGCTGACCCGGTACCTGCGGCCCCGCCTGTTCGACCCGCTCGGCATCGGGCCGGTCGGCTGGCACACGTTCCCGCCCGGGCGGGAGCAGGGTTTCAGCGGCCTGCATGCCCGCACCGAGGACATCGCCAAGCTCGGGCAGCTCTACCTGCAGCGGGGCCGGTGGAACGGATCCCAGCTGATCCCCGGGCAGTGGGTCGCCGAGGCGACCTCCACGCAGGTCGCCGACCCTGACGGGTGGACTCCCGACTGGCAGCAGGGCTACGGCTTCCAGTTCTGGATGGCCCAGCACGGATATCGCGGCGACGGGGCGTTCGGGCAGTTCTGCGTGATCCTGCCCGAGCACAACGCGGTCATCGTCAGCACCGCCTACACGCTCGAGATGCAGGCGGTGCTCGACGCCATGTGGGCGCACCTGCTGCCCGGCCTCGGCACGGCCACGCCCGGCACCGGCTCCGCGTGCGGCCAGCTCAGCGAACGGCTCGGCCGCCTTGCGCTGCCGGCCTGCCCCGCCGCATCCGCCCCCGCGGACGGGGCCGCGTGGACCGGTGAGCCGTTCACCATCAGCCCCAGCGGCGACGGCGGTCCCGGTGGCTTCGGCGGCCCCGTGCACCCCACCCTGACCTCGGTCAGCGTGACGCCGGGGGCCAGCGTGACGCCGGGGGCCAGCGTGACGCCGGGGGCCAGCGGCTGGCAGATCACCCTCACCGAACCGGCGAACAGCGTGACCTTTCCCGTCGGCGCCGGGACGTGGGCCGTGACCGAACCCGCCGACGAGCACGGCGACATCATCCCGGTGGCCGCCTCCGGCGGCTGGCTCGACGACCGCACGCTGCGCGCCGAGGTAATCTTCCTGGAAACCCCGCACCGGATGGACATCACCTGCTCGCGGCCGGCCCGTACCGCCACGGCGGTGTGGCGGCACCCCCCGCTCAGCACGAACCGGCTGCGCGACCTGCACTGCCCCACTGAGCCGGCGGACGGTCCTACCGCGAGGGGCTGACAACCAGCGCGCTGGTTGTCAGCCCGCCGCCGAGCCGGGCAACTGGCGGGGCTTCCCCGCCAGGACGCCGGGGAGATCGGTGAGCCACGCATCGTCCGTCATGTCCGTGCGCAGCGGCGTGATGGAGATGAAGCCGTCGTGGACCGCGGTGATGTCGGTCCCGGGCTGGCCCGGGCTGAGCGGGTGTCGCAGCTCCAGCCACCAGTAGGGCCGGTCGCGCGGGTCCCGCCCCGGACGGGCGGTGAACCGGTCCGCCGGGTACGACCCCGCGCTGGTCACCTGCGTGCCGGCGATGGCCCGGGCGGGCAGGGCCGGGAAGTTGATGTTGAGGAACGCGGCGACCCGCGCGCGGGCCAGCTGGGCCAGCAGGGGAGCGAGGTAGCCGTCGACGCCGCCCCATTCGTCGGCTTCTCCGGGGACGGCGGCCACGCTGAGCGCGGCGGCCGGGATGCCGCGCAGCGCCGCCTCCCGGGCCGCACCGCACGTCCCCGAGTAGAGGATGTCGCCGGCCAGGTTCGGGCCGCGGTTCACCCCGGAGAGGACGAGATCCGGCGGGCGATCGAGCAGCGCGCTCAGCGCCAGGGCGACGCAGTCGACCGGGCTCCCGTCGACCGCGAACTCACGCAGCCCGAGGGTGCGGGCCCGGATGGGCTGGGTGAGGGAGATGGCGTGCGAGGCGCCGGAGCGCTCGGTGGCCGGCGCGACGATCCACACATCGTCGCTGACCGTATCGGCCGCGGCCTTCAGCTTCTGCAGGCCGATCGCCCCGGCGCCGTCGTCGTTGACCAGCAGCAAACGCGGTCTGCCTATGTCAGCCATGCCGGCTCTCCTTCGCGGCGTGCTGCCTGCGCCCGGGCCGGTCAGCCGGTGGTGGTTCCGCTGAGCAGGCTCGCCGGTACGGGCTGGTTGTTCTTCAGCGCGTTGAAGAGCTGCAGGGCCTGGCTCTGATTCCACAGCACCGCGTCGCCCGCGTTGGCCGTGGGGTAGTTGGCGTTGGCGATCGGGACCGTGCCGGTCTGCGGGTTACGCAGCGCCAGCGCCACCGAGATCAGGCTGTACAGACGGGTGCCCTGGTCGACCGAGATCGAGCTCGCCGCGGTGGAGCCGAACGGCAGGGCCACGAACGGATTGAGGTACACGCTCGGGCTCGTGGCCTTGCCGAGCAGGGCCTTCAGGAACGCCCGCTGGTCCTGCTCGCGCTGCAGGTCCTCGTTGGCGAAGGAGTGGCGGTCCCGGACGAAAGCCAGCGCCTGCGCGCCGTTGAGGGTCTGGCAGCCCGCGGGGAGGTTGGCGCCGGAGTCGGAATCGTGCAGCGCCGTCTTGAGGCAGATCCGCACCCCGCCCACCTGGTTCACCACGCTGTCCAGCCCGCCGAACCCGATCCCCATGTAATGGTTGATGTTCAGCCCGGTGACGTTCTCAATGGTCTGGATGAGCAGTGTCGGCCCGCCGAAGCCGAGGGCCGCGTTGATCTTGTTGGTGCCGTGGCCGGGAATCGGCACGTAGGAGTCGCGCGGGATGCTGATCAGCACCGGCGCGCCGCCGCCGATGTGCAGCAGCATGAGCGAGTCGGAGTTCGTGGTCCCGAGGTCGAACCCGACGTGCAGGTTGTCGATCTGCTGCCGGGACAGGCCCTGCCGGGTGTCCGAACCGGCGATCAGCCAGTTCTGCCCGGCGGACTGGACGGTGGAGGCCGGCAGCGCGACCGACCGGTTCAGCTTGCCGTCCAGGTAGACGTACGAGCCGGCCAGGGCCACGACCAGGATCAGCACGACCAGGCCAGCGATCAGGGCGATCCGCCGCCCGTGCCGGCCCGGCTGGCCCCAGAATCTCCACCGCCGCCCGGTTACCGGCCGGGCCGGTCCGGGGCGCCCGTGGGTAGGGCCGCCCGGCGCCTCGGGCGCGGGCGGCTGCTCGGGCCATCCGCCGGGCCGGCTGCCCGGTGCGGCGTACGGCCCGCTTGCCCCTGGCTGGCCGGTGTCAGGCCGGTACCAGCCGTCTGGCCAATCGCTCATGCTCCGGCACCTTCGCGTCACCCACACCTTGAGCGGTCGTGATCGCCATCACTTTAGGGGAGCGGGCGCACCACTTGGGCCAGCCCGCGAGAAAGGCCAGCCCGGAAGACCCGCCCGGGAGGAAGGCCCGGCGACCGGGTTTGAGGGCCGCACGGGCGGGACACGGGGATAGATGCGAGAGATCCGGGGCGGAGCCTAAGGAGGCGGGCCCACATGATGCGTACGCTATGCCTGCACCCGCCGTCCTACGAGGGGTTCGACGGCGGGGCCGGGTCGCGTTACCAGGCCAAACGGGAGATCCGGTCCTTCTGGTACCCGACGTGGCTGGCCCAGGTCGCGGCGATCGTGCCGGGCAGCCGGCTGGTCGACGCGCCTGCGGCGGGCCTCGCCCTGGACGACGTGGTGCCGCTGGCGGGCCAGTACGACCTGGCGGTGCTGCACACGAGCTCCCCGTCCTTCACCGGGGACGTCCAGGTGGCGGAGGCGCTCAAGCGGGCGAACCCGGCGCTGATGGTCGGCTTCGTCGGCGCCAAGGTGGCGGTCGAGCCGGAGGCCTCGCTGCTCGCGTCGGAGGCGATCGGCTTCGTCGCCCGCGAGGAGTTCGACTTCACCATCGCGGAGATCGCCGAAGGGCGTCCCCTGGCCGAGGTGCCCGGGGTGACCTTCCGCGATCCCGGCGGCGGGGTCGTGCACACGCCGGACCGGCCGGTCCTGGAAGACATGGACCGCCTGCCGTACGTCACCGACGTGTACCGGCGCGACGTGAACGTCGACGACTATTTCATCGGTTACCTCAGGCACCCCTACGTATCGCTGTATACCGGCCGGGGGTGCCGCTCGCGGTGCACGTTCTGCCTGTGGCCGCAAACCGTGGGCGGCCACCGTTACCGCACCAGGAGCGCCGGGCACGTGCTGGGGGAGATGGCCCGCATCCGCGAGCTGTTCCCCTCGGTCAAGGAGGTGTTCTTCGACGACGACACCTTTACCGACGACCGCCGGCGCGCCGAGGAGATCGCCCGTGGCATGGGCCGGCTCGGCCTGACCTGGTCCTGCAACGCGAAGGCGAACGTGCCGCAGGCGACGCTGAAGGTGCTGAAGGAGAACGGCCTGCGCCTGCTGCTGGTGGGGTACGAGTCGGGAGACCAGCAGATCCTCATTAATATAAAAAAGGGCGTCCGCGTCGAACGGGCGCGCCAATTCACAAAGGACTGCCGTGATCTCGGCATCACCATTCACGGCACCTTCATCCTCGGCCTCCCGGGGGAGACCGCGCAGACCATCAGGGACACCATCCGCTTCGCGAAGGACATCAACCCGCATTCGCTGCAGGTCTCCATCGCCGCTCCCTACCCGGGGACCGCGCTGTACCGGCAGGCGCAGGAGAACGGCTGGCTGCCCGAGGACGGCGCCACGCTGATCGACTCCCGCGGCGTCCAGGCCGCCGCGCTCAGCTACCCCGGCCTCAGCCGGACCGAGATGTATGAGTCCGTCGGGGACTTCTACAAGCAGTTCTACTTCCGGGCCGGCAAGATCGCGGAAATGTCCGCGGAAATGCTGCGCAGCCCGGAGATGATGAAGCGGCGGCTCCGCGAGGGCGCCGAATTCATCCGTTTCCTCCGCCACCGGGACGGCGCGCCCGGCTGATTCGCGTCCGGTAGGGGGTACCACGACTTATCGGCAGAGTTTTGGGCAGTATGTGCCCCCAAAACTCTGCCCATAAGCGGGGGCTGCCCGCGGGAGCGGGGCGGGGCGTTTAGCCGAAGCGGGCGGCAAGGGCGCGGAAGGTGCCGGGCGCGGCGCCGTGCAGCCACGCCGGGAAGCCGAACCAGCGCGGGACGAACGCGATCGACTGCTCGCGCTCGATGGCGGTCAGCACGGCCCGGGCCGCCCGCGGCGCGGATACCGGGATGGGCCTCCTGCGCCCGTAGGGGTGCCCCCGGCGGGCGAAGAACGGCGTGTCGACGACACCGGGAACGACCACCGACACCCCGAGGCCCGTACCCGCCAGCTCGTACCGGAGGCTCTCGGCGAAGCACCCGAGTCCCGCCTTCGTCGCGGCGTAGACCGCCTCCTGCGTGACCCCGGTCGTGCCCGCGATCGAGGAGATGAAGACGACCCGGCCCCGGCCGCTGGCCCCGAGCGCGGGCGTCAGCAGCCTCGTCAGCTCGATCGGCGCCGTCAGGTTCACGGCGATCACGTGCGCGATCGTCGCGGCGCTCATCTCGGACAGCGGGCCGGCCCAGCCGACGCCCGCGTTGTTGATCAGGATATTGATGCCGTTCGCCGTCGGCCGGGATGCCGCGGGCGGCGCGGGCGCGGCCCGCGGCGGCCTGGGCACGGTGGCGATGACGATCTCGTCGGCCGCTAGTCCGGGCGCGGCCGGAGCAGGCCGCGGTGCGGGTATCCGCGCCGGGAGCGGGACCGCGTCCGCGGCCGCCTCGTATCCGCCGGAGTCCCAGGCGGCGGCGGCCCGCATCGCCGCCTCGGCGAGCGCGGCGGGGCCGTCCGGCGCCGCGAGATCGGCCGCCAGCGCGATCCCGCCCGTCTCCGCGGCCACGGCGCGCAGCCGTGCCGCGTTCCGTCCCGCCAGGAGAATTCTGGCGCCTGCGTCGGCCAGCATCCGCGCCGTCGCCGCACCGATACCGGAGGATCCACCCGTCAGCAGCACCGTCGCTTCGGATAGCCGCACCGTTTCCTCATTACCGTTATTTCGCCGCGCCAACCCCCGCGCTGGTCACGGCCTTCGGGTGTCCTCCCGCTGCCGCACCCGCAGCTGACTTTGCGGCCTCCGCCCGCCGTGAACATCACCCAGCGGGGATGATGCTGGCCGCCGTGGCCGCCGCGAGGATGACGCGGGGATGTGCCGGCGGCTGGACGGAGATCGCTGATGCCTTCCGATAGCGGAGACACGCAGGGCGACCTTGATGTGGTGGTGATCGGCGCGGGCCCGGCCGGCGAGGCCGCGGCCCAGCTCGCCGCGACGCTGGGGTATTCGGTCGCGCTGGTCGAGCGGGACACGGTCGGCGGCACGGTGATCACCAATGGGGGTGCGCCGACCAAGACGTTCCGTGAGGCGGCCCTGTACCTCAGCTCGTTCGAGAAGGAGAGAGTCTACGGTGTCGCGCTGTCCGTGCCGCCGGAGGTGATGTACCCGGCGGTGCTGGCGCGGGCCCACAAGGTCAGCGAGCGGCTCCGGCACCTGGCACTGGGGCGGATCCGGGCCAGCGGCGTGCACCTGGTGCGCGGCACGGCGCGGCTGGATGGCGACCACACGGTGGTCGCCGGGGACGACGGCGAGCAGACCCGGCTGAGCGCCGGGCGCGTCATCATCGCCACCGGATCGAGCCCGCTCCGCCCGCCCGGCGTCCCCTTCGGCGATCCGTGCGTCTTCGACTCGGAGACCATCACGGATATCGCCCGCAAGCCACGCGAGCTGCTGATCGTTGGGGGCGGCGCGATCGGGGTCGAGTACGCCACCATCTTCTCCGCGCTGGGCGTGCCCGTCACGATCCTCGACGGCGCTCCCCGGCTGGCCTCGATGATGGACGGCGAGATCTCCGGCCGTCTCGAGCAGGCGCTCCGGGCGCGGGGTAACCGGGTGATCCTCGGCACCGCCATGGCTTCGGTGCGCCGGGACGGCGACCACCTGCTCGCGGAGCTGGCCGACGGCCGTCAGCTGCGCCCGGACGCGCTGCTGTTCGCCGCGGGCCGCAGCGTCAGCACCGCGGGCCTCGGCCTGGAGGAGGCCGGCGTCGAGGTGGACACGCGCGGCCGGATCGTCGTCGACGCCGAGCGGCGGACGAGCTGCCCGTGGGTCTTCGCGGCCGGCGACGTCATTGGCCCCACCTTGGCCTCCATCGCCACCGAGCAGGGACGCGAGGCCCTGTGCGGGGCGCTCGGCCTCGACTTCTCCACGCACGTCGATGAGGTCCCGGCCGCCGCGGTGTACGGCATGCCCGAGGTGGCCCGGGCCGGCAAGAGCGAGGAAGACTGCGTGGCCGAAGGCATCCCGTACGAGACCGGCCGCTGCGAGCTCGGCACCACGCCGCGCGGCGTCATCGCCGGCCAGGAAGGGCTGCTCAAGCTGATTATCCACGCCGGCACCGGCGTTCTCCTGGGCGTTCACATCATCTGCGACATCGCCTCGGAGGTCGCCGGCATCGGCCAGGCCATGCTGCATACCGAGGCGACGGTCGAGGACGTGGCGCGGATGGTGTACAACACCCCCACCTACTCCTACGGTTACAAGCTGGCCGCCGCCGACTCGCTGAGCCGGCTGGACCCCGCGGTGCTGCGGGCCATGCGCCGGCCTTCAGCGGCCCGCCGGGTCTGAGGACACCACAGGGCCGGATCCAGAGAGAAAAGATCAAGGTTACCTATGGGTAACTTTCAGCGGAAGGTCAGGTTGGTGACCCACTATCGGAGATGCGCAGACCGGTACCGCGCTTGTGTGGGGGGTACGGGGATGTGCTCAAGAGCGCGCCCCGCCGGCCTGGGACGGCGGGGCGCCCTCCCAACGGCGCCGGCAGTTGCGTGGTGAACGCGGAGACCGGGCTTGGCCCGCTGGTGGAGAACTTCCGCGCGGCGCGCCGGGACCTCGAAACGTCCGTTCTCCCGCTGGCCACGTCGGTCGACGGGCGCCGGTTCTCGTTCCAGGCCTCGCTGTACGGCCTGGGCCTGCAGGTCGGCGGCTACGTCGTGCTGGAGGGCGGCGGCCTGTCACGCCTCGGCCAGGTCATCACCGTCGAACTCGATCGGCTGAGCACCGAGCTGATGCTGCCCGCCGACGCGGTCGGCCCCGCGGAGAACCGGACACAGGTGCAGATCCGCCTCGCGCGCGGCGAAGGCATGATCCTCGACGGCGACCCTGCGCCCTTCCACGACGTGCTGATGCGCCCCGCGACCGGGCCGGAGGTGGCCGCCTGGCTCCGGCGCAGCGCGCAGCGGAACGCGCACCTGCGGCTGGGCGAGCTGGCGCTGGCCACGGGCGTGCCCTGCCTGGCGGACGCCGGCGGCTTCAACCGGCACACGTTCCTGTGCGGCCAATCGGGATCGGGCAAGACCTATTCGCTCGGGGTGATCCTGGAGCAGTTGCTGATCGAGACCGATCTGCGCGTGGTGGTCCTTGACCCGAACTCGGACTTCGTGCGCCTGGGGCAGGTGCGCGCCGGCGCCGATCCGGCCTTGGCGCGGCGCTACCAGGAGGCGGCGCGCGGCGTCGCCGTCTATTCCGCCGACGCTCCGGGCGGGCGGAGGCTGCGGCTGCACGCGGCCGACATCGATCCGGTTACGCAGGCCGCCGCGCTCCGGCTGGACCCGATCGAGGACCGCGAGGAGTACGCCGCGCTGGCCGAGTTCCTCACCAGCGGGTCCCAGCTCGAGCTGGCGGCGCTGTCCGGAAGCGACCGTCCCGAGGCGCGCCGCCTGGCCCTGCGCCTTCGCAACCTGGGCGTCGACCGCTTCGGGGTGTGGGCGCGCGAGCAGCCCGGCTCGGTACTCAACGCGGTCCACGATCAGGGTGTCCGGTGCGTCGTCATCGACCTGGGCTCGCTGCCGACGCGCGAGGAGCAGTCACTCGTGGCCGCGGCGGTACTGGGCGACCTGTGGCGGCGGCGGCAGCAGCGCAGGCCGGTCCTGGTCGTGATCGACGAGGCGCACAATGTCTGCCCGGCCGAGCCACCGGACCGGCTGGTCGCGGTCGCGGCCGAGCACGCCATCCGGATCGCCGCGGAGGGCCGTAAGTTCGGGCTCTACCTTCTGGTATCGACGCAGCGCCCGCAGAAGATCGCCGGGAACGTCCTGTCCCAGGCGGACAACCTCGTGCTGATGCGGCTGAACTCACGCGCGGACGCGGCGTTCGCCGAGGCGGCGTTCTCGTTCGTGCCACCGAGCCTGATCGAGCGCTCGGTCATCTTCCGCCAGGGGGAGGCGCTGATCGCCGGGCGGATCTCGCCGCAGCCCGCGCTGCTGCGCTTCGGCGCCCGGATCACCGAGGAGGGCGGCGCCGACGTGCCCGCGACATGGGCCGCGGCCCGATGATCGTCGGCTGCGGCCGGTGAGCTGGGCATACATCCGCGGCGCACTGGCCAGCAGGGCCAGGCCCGCTGCCTCCGCGATCATGGGGTGCTGACGATCTCCGGCCGGGCGGGCGGCCTGCCGATCAGCTCGATCAGGCCGAGGACCGCCAGCAGGAGGACCACGATGAGAATGACCACGCCGGCGGTAGGCCGCCCCCAGAACACGAAGATCAGGGCGGCGAGCGACACCGCGCCGATCCGCAGTGCCTTCCGGTGCGCGAACGTCCAGGTGCCGACCGGCCCGGTCGTCACCCCGGAGCGTCCGCCGAAGTGCCGGACCCACTCAAACCCGGACACGAAGGCCTTCCGGGTCCCGACCGCCGTGACCGACGGCCCGGTCAGGAACGCGGCGGCCGCGACGACCAGGCCCACCACCAGCAGGGTGCGCAGTGCCTCCTTGATGAACTTGACGAACGTATCGAACAGGGCGGCGGCGGCATCGCTGGGCAGCACGCTGCTGGGGATGCTGTTCAGGTACGTGCTCCGGACGATCGCCAGCACGATGGCCAGCACCGCCAGGGACGCGGCGAATCCGAGCCCCGCTCCGATCAGGGCTCTCCGGTGGCCACGCGCGATATACACACCCAGGGCGATCAGCAGCAGCGCCAGTATCGGCAGCACGATCTTCAGATCGTTGATCAGCCGGTAGAGGGTCTGCGCCTTGGTCAGCTGCCGGGCCGAGAACAGGGTCAGCGTGGGATGGAGCGCCGGGAGTTTGTTGACGATCGTGAACCCGCGCGCGACGAGAGCCTGCTTGACGACGTTGATGAACGGGGCCAGGTCGATGGTCACCTGCCCGTTGCTGACCTTGATCGCGCCGCCGCCGCGCCCGGAGAGGGCCTTCACCATTTCCTGGTGGGCCACGGTGTTGACCTGGACCCACGTGTTGGCGAACTGCGGGCTGGTCACGATGTTGTGCACCTGGCTGTGGATGTACCCGTTCACCGCGCTGGTGATCGACGGGCCGAAGCTTTTCAGCAGCGTGCCGACGCGGTCCAGGCCCTTGCCCGCCAGCAGGGCCGCAGCCTGGTTGGTGAGGCCGTTCACGTTGAGGTGGCTGGTGATCTGGGTCGTGACCTTGTCGGTCAGGGCGTTCTGGATTGCCGGCTCATGGATGAGCGGCTCCACGTTGGCGATGTAGCGGCTGGTGTCCGAGACCTGGTTCGCGCTCCAGACGGCCAGCACCGACACCGGGGTCAGCACGCAGCCGAGCACGATCAGCAGGGTGGCGACCGGGGCGCGCCAGCCGATCCGGCGGCGGGGCGCAGCCGCCTGCCGGCTGCGCAGCGACGCCACCTCGGCGCGGAGGCGCTCGAGTTCGGATTGCTCATCCTCGCTGAGCCCGGCGCCCGCGGTCGCAGGCACCGGCTCGCCGCTGATGTCTGACATGGCTCACCTCACGCTGGCTCGCGGGTCCGGTACGGCCGTCAGCCCGGCGGCCGCCTTCCCGGTTGATGCTCCATCCCGCATCCTGGCCGGGGAAGCACCGGGCTCACGTCACCCGAGCGGGGTGATGCTGGCCCCGGCGTCTGCCCGTACTGTCTCTGACGACACGGCTGAGATCAGTGAGCGAACGGCACGTGACCATCGCGGAACGGGCGGTCTTTCTTTCCATCCGCGCCTGGCGGCGATCGGGTGACGGGCAACGCGGTTACCGGGTCCTCCGCGAATCCTTCGGCGGTGTCCTGCTGCTCGCGCTGGAGATCCTGGTCGCGGCGGATCTGATCCGCACGGTCGCCGTGGCGCCGACGCTCACCAACGTCGGCGTGCTGGGGCTGATCGTCCTGATCCGCACATTCCTCAGCTTCTCGCTCCAGGTCGAGATCGACGGCGTGCCGCCATGGCGGCGCCTCGCCGTCAGCGGCGCCGCGGTCGTGGCACGCGCCAGCCGGTCAGCCGCGGACGCCAGCGGGTCAGCCGCGGACGAGGGCGCGCCAGTCATCCGCGGGGGTGATATGACGGGTCACACCGGGCGCTCATCCGAGAGCCGGAGGGCCTGTAGCGAAGCCGCGAAGAAGGACAGCCGGCTGCGGACGGTCTCAGCCGCACTCGCCTGGAGATCACGGCCGGACGCTCGTCCGGCCGTGATCGCGGACAGGAGCGCCTGCAGCGAGCTAAGCGTTTCCCCGACCCGCATCCGCGCTTCGTCGTCGGGGGCTGCCTCGCGCAGCCGGTAGAGGGTCCTGGCGAAGTCATCCGCGCGAGCCTGCAGTCCGGACCAGCGCACGCCAGCGTCCTCGCCGTCGGAGGAACCCGGTGTTTGTGCCAGGCCGATCGAGTCGTGCAGCGCAGCGCCTTCGGCATACGCCTCGATCACTTGCGAACGCCAGTTCGCCGCTCGCGCGGATCTCCGGGCCGAGCGCCGCTTGGCGGCGACAGCGATCCACGCGATCATACCGGCCAGCAGAACCGCGCCGATGGCCGCCCATATCCACGGCCAGGGGGAATTCGATCCAGCGACGGCTACGGCACTACCGGTGCTGGAGGCCGCCGGCGGTGCCGCTGCCGCCGATGATGGCGGGGGAGTCGATGGCTCGGCCGTGGAAGGCTGGACGGCCGGCCCGGTCGTGGCCGGCCCGGTCGTTACGGCCGGCCCGGTCGTGGCCGGCGCGGTCGTCGGGACCGGCACGGTTACCGACGGCTTCGCCACCGGGACGGTTACCGACGAGCTGGCGATCGCCCCGCTGATGGCGCCGCTGTGCCCGCATCCCGCCATGAGGCACGCGACCGCGAGAGTCGCGGTACCTAAAGCCAGCGCCCTAGCCGGCTGGCGCATGCCGCCACCCCCCGTCTTTCCGTCTGCGGCTCATCGTGCAGCGGAGCCGGCGAGGCCGTCATCATCCACGGCGGGTGAGAACCCAGGATCTCAGCTGGCGGCGGGAGCGGCCCCGACGGCCAGCGGCTGGCTGGCTCGCGGACGTGGCAGCAGCAGGTACGCGCCGATCAGGAAGCACAGGGCGCCGAGGAAGGTCCCCAGGTTGACCAGCGTGGCGTTGCGGACCTCGCCCGAGGACGGGACCACGTACGCCGCGACGGCGGACGCCCCGAAGGCCACCGATCCGGTCATGTTGGCCACCGCGATCCACCAGGCGCGCCCGCGATGTCTCGACGAGTACCAGGAGCGGCCGAAGACGGCCAGCGCCAGCGCGCTGGCGACCAGGAAGCACGTCGAGCCGTACACGTCGGGCCGCCACACCTTCTGGTCCTGCTCGGACGCGCTGAGGCTGGTGGTCAGGGCGTGCAGGGTGCTGGCGTTGAACAGGACCGTCCCGGCCAGCTGGATGATGGCGGCCCACCACGCCGCGTCCCGTCGCCGTCGCGTGGCCGTCCGCCTCGACTGCAGGAACTGGCCGAACGCGGCGGCGGTGAAGAAGAGCGACCCGACGAAGAACGTGACCCCGTCCGCCCTGGCCCCGACCGCGCTGGCGTAGCCCGGCACGGCTCCCAGGGCGAAGCACGCTGATCCGATCATGAACAGGATCGAGATGACCCGGTCGCTGGCCACGGCGAGGCCCGGTTACAGGTGGCTGAAGCCGCTCGATTCTTGCTTGGTCATGGGCACGGTGACCGGGTGCTTGCCGAAATGCGCGAGCGCGTCGCGGAAGTCGTCGAGGAGCAAGGTGGCCATGTCCTGGCTGACGCCGAGCCGGACCAGGATGCGCTGCACGGGGATGTCGGAGGCCGTCCCGGTCAGGGTGTAGGCGGGCACCTGCCAGCCTTGCGCGCGGAGCCGGTCGGCCACGTCGAACAGCGTGTAGCCGGGGTCCTCGCCGTCGCGGATCCGCCAGGTGACCGTCGGGATGCCGGTTTTCGGGTTGCTGTCACACAGCAGCTCGAAGGGGCCCATCTTGACGATCTCGGCCGCCAGGTACTGGCCGATGTCGTAGGACGCCTGGTGGATGCGGCGGTATCCGTCATGGCCGAGCCGCAGGAAGTTGTAGTAGCTGGCGACGATCTGGCCGGCCGGCCGGGAGAAGTTGATCTGGAACACCGGCATGTCGCCGCCCAGATAGTTGACGTGGAAGATGAGGTCGTCGGGCAGCTCGCCGCTGTCCCGGAAGATCACCCAGCCCACGCCGAGGGGGGCCAGCCCGAACTTGTGGCCCGAGGCGCTGATCGACTTGACCCGGGGCAGCCGGAAGTCGAAGACCACCTCCGGCGCGCAGAACGGGGCGAGAAAACCGCCGCTGGCCGCGTCCACGTGAATGCCGATGTCCAGGCCGGTGCCGGCCTGCAGCGTGTCCAGCGCCTTGGCCATCTCCTGCACCGGCTCGTACGCGCCGGTGTAGGTGACCCCCAGGGTCGGCACCACCATGATCGTGTTCTCATCCACCCGTTCCAGCATCGACGCGGGATCCATGGCGTAGCGGCCAGGGGACATCGGCACCTCCCGCATCTCGATGTCCCAGTAGCGGGCGAACTTGTGCCAGACCACCTGGACCGGGCCGCACACCATGTTGGGCCGGTCGGCCGGCTTGCCCTCGGCCCGGCGTCTGGCCCGCCACCGCCACTTGGCCGCCATCCCCGCCAGCATGCACGCCTCAGACGAGCCGACGGCCGAGGTCCCCACCGTGTTGGCCGCGTCCGGCGCATTCCACAGGTCCGCCATCATGTGCACGCACCGCCGCTCGATCTCGGCGGTCTGCGGGTACTCGTCCCTGTCGATCATGTTCTTGTTGATCGACAGCGCCATCAGCCCGAGAACCTCGGGTTCCTCCCACGTCTGGCAGAACGTGGCCAGGTTCTGCCGCGCGTTCCCATCCAGCATCAGCTCATCCGACACCAGCTGGAACGCGTCCCGCGGCAGCGTCCCCTCCGGCGGGAACCGGTACTTGGCGACCGGCCTGGTCAGATCCCGGTCGGCGAACACGCAATCGCCCAGCCGGTCACGGACAGTCTCACGGTCATGCAATGACATGGTCAGCATCTCCCTCACCGGACGAGTCCGCCGGGCCGGCACCGGGATTTGCCACGGCCCGGCTCCCTCAGGCATGGCGGCGGCCTGGCTCGTTCCCATGCTGGTGCCGGAGGCCAGCACGGCAAATCACCCACCACGGATGAGCTCGCCGGCCATCAGGCGGGGGGACCGGGCGCCGGGCCGGCGGCACAGCGGTAGGCGGCGCCGGCACGACCACCATCGAACCGGCACAGGTTCTCGGCCGGGGCACCGGGGAAGCCGGCGGGGTCCAGCGGCCGCTCGGCCACCGTCGTGTCACCGGTCGCGGTGACGAACGCGGAGAACGCGGCGTTCGTCACCGTTACACGCGGCAGCCACAGCCCGCCCACCTCGACGGCGCGGGCCGGTGCCCCCGTGGCGGTCCCCTCGGCTCACTGGCCAGACTTCCCCAGCCAGGCCACCGCTGGCCCGGTACAGGCTGGCCGGGGGCACGACGGCGACCCCGTCGGTCCGCAGGGTCCCGCGTACCGCCCGGGCTTCGCGCACCCGACGCTGCCCGTCCGGGCGGCGAGCCGCCTCACCCGCTGCGGGTGACGCAGCGCCACGCGGTGGTGCGTCAAGGTAGACCCGTGGTGCCGTTGCCTCGGTGGCAACGCCGTGACGAAGGGACTCCGATCATGAGCACGCCAGCCGCGCCCGATGTCGACGATGTGACGAGAGAGGCGCTGTCCGGGCTGGCCACCGGCGACCTGGATCTCCTCGCCGAGGGCCTGGAGATGCGCGCGGAGTGGCAGGCCAAGAGCGGCCTTGACGATCGTGCCTACGCGCTCGTCAAGATCGCCACCCTGATCGCGCTGGACGCCCCGCCGGCCTCCTACCTCTGGCAAGTCGGCAACGCCATCGATGCCGGGGTGACCCCGAGGGACCTCGTGGGCGTGCTGATCGCCATCGCGCCGCAGGTGGGCGGGCCGAAACTGGTCGCCGCTGCGCCCGAGCTGATGGTCGCCCTCGGCCTGACCCTGCCGGACTAGCGGCGGCCCCCGGGGGGCACCCAGACACCAGAAGGAGGCAATGATGTTCAGACGACGACCGTTGCTCCGCGCGGCCGCGATCGGCGGGACCGCGTACGCGGTGGGCAGGAGCTCAGGCCGGCAAAGGGAACAGCAGCAGCAGGCGGAATACGACCAGAACCAGCGCCTCAGCGACCTCGAACAACAGCAGGGGCCACCGGCGCCGGCACCGGCGGCACCGGCACCGGCACCGTCGTCGTCGATGCTCGATCAGCTGAACCAGCTCGCCACCCTGCACCAGCAGGGCGCGCTGACCGACGAGGAATTCACCGCCGCCAAGGCCAAACTCCTCGGCAGCTGAGCGCCATGACGACATCGGGCGGGCATGAGGCACCGCTGGAGCCCTATTCCTCCTTGCTGGCGCGCTCATGGCAGACGACGCTGGTGCTCGGTACGCTGACGCTGATCCTCGGGATCATCGTGAGCGCCCACCCGACGGGATCGCTGAACGTGGTCGCGGTCCTGGTCGGCATCGCGATGATCGTCTCGGGGATCTTCCACCTGATCCAGGCCTTCGACGCTGACGAGCTGCACCGGGTCTGGGCCGGTATCGCGGGCCTGCTGTTCATCGTCATCGGCGTGGTCCTGATCCGTCACCTGCACCTGACCCGGGCGCTCATCGGCCTGTTCATCGGCATCACCTGGATCGTCCAGGGCCTGGCCGCGCTCCTCGGCGGCGTCTCCACCACCCGCGAGGGGAGGGGCTGGTGGATCGCCTTCGGCGTGGTGAGCCTCATCGCTGGGATCGTGGTCGCGGCCACGCCCACCTCCTCGCTCACCGTGCTGGCCACGCTGCTCGGGATCTGGTTCATCATCATGGGCGTCTTCGAGATCGCCGGGGGATTGCTGCTCCGCCACGGCCTGCGGCGCGACCTCGCCAGGCGCCCCGACGACGTAACGACGACGCAGGTGTAGCTCATTCGCTCAGGACGCCGCCAGGCCCCCGGCGGCGTCCTGAGCGTCAAGCCGCGCGGTCGAGGCGGTGCCGCGCGCCCCGTTTGTACGCAGAGGTGCCTTTGCCGCGATCCGGTTGTACGCAGAGGCGCCTTTGCCGCGAGGGGGGTGTACGCAGAGGTGCCTTTGCCGCGATCCTGACGCCGGAGGCGCGGGGGGCGGGGCGCGGGGCATTAGGTGGTGCGCGACGTGGGGGTCCGCTGTGCGGGCGGCGCTGCCCGCGTGGGGGGGGCTGGCTTGCTGCGTTCGCTTCGCATGGCACTGCGGGACGCCTTTCCACGTGTTCCGCGAGCACCCTACGGCGGCCTGGCCTGCCTCGTCACCCGCGCCGGGTGAGGTAGCCCGCCGCCCGTCGCGGCATCATAGGGTGGGTGGGGCATCCCGCCTGTCCACTGCAACGGGCCGGGACGGCCGGATAGGAGCCGATCATGACCCAGTCGACAGCTGAGGCTCCGGCACGGCGGACGGCGCGATACCAGCTCGACGCGGGGCTGGCGCCCCTGGCGCCCGCGGAGCGGTCGGCGCGGGGTAAGGCGATCCGGGCCGAGATACCACGCGACAGCCACGCGGCGTTCGAGCCGTCGGCCGACCGGCCCGACCCGATCGGCCTGCTGGAAGATCAGGCCAGGACGCGGGTGCCGGAGCTGGTGCCCGTCCGGTGGGGCCGGATGAGCGTGTCCCCGTTCACGTATTTCCGCGGCGCGGCCCTGCCGATGGCCAGCGATCTGGCCACCACCCCGGTGTCCGGGCTGGCGGTGCAGGCGTGCGGCGACGCGCACCTGTCCAACTTCGGCATCTTCGGCTCGGCCGAGCGTCGCCTGGTGTTCGACGTCAACGACTTCGATGAGACACTGCCTGGCCCGTGGGAGTGGGATGTCAAGCGCCTGGCGGCCAGCCTGGAAGTGGCGGCCCGCGGCAACGGGTTCTCCGGCCGGCAGCGCCGCGAGATCATCCTGGCCGCCGTCGGGAGCTACCGGCAGTCGATGCGCGGCTTCGCCGGGATGGCCAACCTGGATGTCTGGTACGCGCACGCGGACATGGACCAGTTGCGGGCGCAGTTCCAATCCCAGCTCAAGGCGCGGCAGCGCAAGGTGGTGGACGAGGGCCTGGCCAGGGCGCGGACCAGGGACAGCATGCAGGCGGTGGGCAAACTGACCCGCATCGTGGACGGCCGGCCGCGGATCATCTCCGACCCGCCGCTGCTCGTGCCGATCGATGAGCTGATGCCGGAGCAGACGGACCGGGCGACCATTGCGGGGCAGCTGAGCCAGCTGATCGCCGGGTACCGGCGCACGCTGGAGACCGACCGCCGCTACCTGCTGGAGCAGTTCGAGTTCTGCGACATGGCCCGCAAGGTCGTCGGCGTGGGCAGCGTCGGAACCCGCTGCTGGATCGTCCTGATGCTCGGCCGCGACGACGCCGATCCGCTGCTCCTTCAGGTCAAGGAGGCGGAGCCGTCGGTCCTCAGCCGCTACGTGGGCGCCAGCAAATACGCCAACCAGGGCCAGCGGGTGGTCGCGGGACAGCGCCTGATGCAGGCGGCGAGCGACATCTTCCTCGGCTGGCAGCGGAACGAGGCGGGGCTGGACGGGCAGCCCAGGGACTTTTACGTCCGGCAGCTCAGGGACTGGAAGTTCTCTATCGACATCGAGACCATGGTGCCGTCCGGCCTGCGGATGTACGGGGCGCTCTGCGGCTGGACCCTGGCCCGGGCGCACGCCCGCTCCGGGGACCGGATCGCCATCGCCGCCTACCTCGGCGGCTCGGATGTCTTCGACCGGGCCCTCACGCAGTTCGCGGCCGCCTACGCCGACCAGAACGAGCGCGACCACCAGTCGCTCCTCGACGCGATCGCGGCCGGGCGGATTACCGCCGAGCGCGACGTCTGACGGCCGGCTGACTCCGGGCCGGCGGCGGTGGCGACGTGGTACTCGACCTTCTGCTCATCGGTCTCGCCATCACGCTCGAGCCGTTCCCGCTGACCGCGTTCGTCCTGATCCTCAGCGCGGACCGGGGCGCCAGGAAGGGCCTGGCCTTCATACTTGGCTGGCTGGCGTGCCTGGTCGTGGTGATCGCCGCCGTCGTCCTGCTGACGGGAGGCGAGCCGCCCCAACCGCGGACCGCGCCGTCGAACGCCGTCCTGGCCATCAAACTGGCCCTGGGCGTCGTGCTGATCCTGATCGCGGTGCGTCAGCGGCGCCGGATGGGCCGCCCCCGCAAGCCCCCGGCCTGGATGGCCGGGCTGGACCGGCTCGCGCCGTGGAGTGCCGCCGGGCTTGCCGCATTCCTGCAGCCCTGGACGCTGGTGGCGGCCGGCGCCGCGACGGTCGCCCAGGCCACCCTCGCCACCGCGGGCAACTACCTCGCGCTGCTGCTGTTCTGCCTGCTGGCCACCTCCAGCTTCCTGTACCTGGAGGTGTACGCGGCCTTCGCGCCCGCGGCGGCCAGCGGCCGCCTGGAGCGGCTGCGGGCCTGGCTGGACGCCCATCAGGAGCAGGTGATCATCGTGGTATCGCTGCTGCTGGGCCTCTGGCTGACCGGCAAGAGCATCTACCTGCTGGTCAGCTGAGCCGGCCGTCACTCGCCGGGCGGTTCGGCCGGCGCCCGGAACGCGGCGACCAGCCGGGCCACCAGGGTAGCCAGGAATATCTGGCCGGTCAGCGCCTCCATCACGGCGATGGCGCGCCCGCCGTTGCTGGCCGCGGTGAAGTCCCCGTAGCCGAGCGTGGTCAGTGTGGTGAAGCTGAAGTACTGATACGTCTGAGTTTCGGCGGGCTGGTGGTCAGCGAAGAAGGCCCCGCCGCTCAGGTGCCCGATCGCCGAGTAGAACGCGGCGAACATCAGGCCGACGATGATGTACGCGCTCAGCGCGCCGTAGATGCTCTGGATCGTCACCGTGTTCCTGGCCAGCACGCGGTGCACGATCAGGACCGCGGTGATCAGCAGGACGAAGCCCTTCCATAGCTGCGCCAGGCCCAGGCCGGTCTCGGTGCCGGTCAGCGCCAGCCCGAGGGCCGCCGCGGTGCCGGCCACCGCGCCGGCACCGACCAGCATGGCGTGCCGCCGCTTCAGCCGCGACGTGCGCAGTGTGAGCAGCAGCACCGCCATGAAGAGGCCGAGCTGGATGTTGCTGCCCAGTGGCCTGTCGTCGAACGCGGCCAGCAGGTAGCTCGCGATCAGCGCGAGCAGCAGCAAGCCGTACCGGCCCGCCGGGCTCCGGCGGGCCGGTACGGTCGTCTGCGCCCCGCCTAGCCGCCTCCGGCCAGGCGATGCCTGGGTCATGACCCTCCATCTGCTCGGGCCGGGCCGGCGGTCGATGACGTTGCTGGGATCTTAAGTGGTGGCGCCGCCGCCGTGCAGGGCGTCCTGGAGCTGCTGCTCGCCTTCCTTGGTCAGGGAGGTCTTGAGCACGGTGCCGCCGTACTTGCTCATCGCCTCGACGGCCTTGTCCGGCGTGACCTTCTCCACCATGAGGAACAGCGCCGAGGTGCCGGGCTTCAGCATGTCGCGGACCTGGTCCTGGAATTGCTTGTCGATGCCAGACTTAGTGATCTTGCCCATCACCGCGCCCAGCCCGGCACCGATGGCGATCCCGAAGACCGGGACGAAGAACAGGACCCCGAACAGCAGTCCCCAGAACATGCCCCAGGTCGCGCCGCGGCCGACCAGATGGTGCTGCGTGTGTACGTGATAGCCGCCGTCGGCGTCCCGCTCGATCACCGCGATGGCGTCCGGCTCGATGATCAGGTCCTTGGCCAGCCGCCGCGCCTCGTCGGCCGCGGCCTCCGCGGTGGCCTCGTCGGGGTATCCGATCGCGATCAGATCAGCCATGATGTCTCCTTTTCCCGGCGTCTGGTGCGCCGATGGAGGTGCACCCACTCCATCAAGCCCCGCGCCCGCCGCGCCCCACCCGCTACGGGTGAGTCCGCCCGCGGTCGCATGCAGTAAGTTCGCGCCACGAGGGCTCGGCCCAGCCAGGGGAAACGGCACAATGGCTCGGCCCAGCCCGCGGAAAGTGCCTGGTCCAGCCCGGGAAATGGTTTTCTGCAATCCATTGCACCAGGTCAGCGGATTCTCAGGTTCAGTTGAAAGTGATAGCGTTGCTGGCGCCGTGGGGGAAGAAAGTGGCCCGGGGCGATTTCCGGGAGAAGTAGCGCGGCCGGAGCGTCCTTTGCGGGCGGTGCACGTCCGGGAGGCAGGCCGCGCCGGTCTCGACGTGCCCGTTGAGACCAAGCTCGATCCGCCGGGACTGCGCCCGGGCTGGGTCGAGCGCCCTGCGCTCGTCCGGTCCCTGGCCGATACGACCGCCAAGCTGATCCTGGTGGACGCGCCGGCGGGTTTCGGCAAGACGACGCTCGTCGCCCAGTGGCGGGCCAGCCCGGCGGAGCGCCGGCCGTTCGCGTGGATCTCGCTCGACCGGGGCGACAACGATCCGGCCAGGCTGTGGTGGTACATCGCGCACGCGCTGCACCGGGCGTGCCCCGACCTTGGCCGTGCGGCGCAGCCGGGGGAGCGCCCCGTCCAGATCCGCGAGATCGCGGGAATCCTGCTCCCTAACCTGGTCAATGAGCTGGCCGCGCTCGCCGCGCCGGTGGTGCTCGTGCTGGACGACTACCAGGCCATCATCGAGCCCAGCTGCCACGAGCAGATCGCGTTCCTGCTGATGCACCTGCCGCCGTCGGTGCAGGTCGTGCTCATCACGCGGACGGATCCGCCGGTGCCGCTCGCCGGATTGCGCGCGGCCGGCGATCTGGCCGAGATCCGGGTCCCGCAGCTCCGCTTCGCCCCGGCCGAGGCGGCCCGGCTCGTGCGGGCCACCTCCGGCGCCGACCTCAGCGAGACCGACCTCGCCACCCTCGTCGAGCGGACCGAGGGATGGCCGGCCGGGCTCTACCTCGCCGCGCTCTCGGTCCGCGGCCATCCCTCACCGGGCGCCTTCGTCGGCCAGTTCGGCGGCGACAACCGGTTCATCAGCGACTTCCTGATCGATGAGGTGCTCAGCCGCCAGCCGCCCGCGATCCGGCAGTTTCTCGCGCGGACGTCCATTCTCCGCCGGTTCGGCGCGCCGCTGTGCGCGGCCGTGATCGGTACGGCCAATGCGGCGGAGACGATCGGCATCCTCGACCGGGAAAATCTGTTCATCATGCCGCTGGACCAGACCCGGCAGTGGTTCCGTTACCACAGTCTGTTCGCGCAGGTGCTCCGCGACTACCTGGCGCGGACCGACCCGGACGTCGTTCCCGTCTTGCACCAGCGCGCGAGCGCCTGGCACCGGCAATCGGGGTCGGTGGACGAGGCGATCGGGCACGCGCTGGCCGGCGGTGATCAGGCCGGCGCCATCGACCTGATCGCGGCCCACTGGTACGCCTTCGTTGAATCCGGCCGGCTGGCGACGGTTCAGCGGTGGATCACCGTGCTCGGTGACAACGCGATCAGCGCGTCACCGGTCGCCGCCCACTGCGCGGCGTGGGCCGCGGCCCTGGGCGGCGACCGGCCATCGGCGCGGCACTGGCTCCCGGTCATCGAGGCCGGGAATCGCGCGGAGCCGCTTCCCGACGGGATGCGGTCGCTGCGGTCGTCGGCCGCGCTGCTGCGCGGCGTCTACGGATTCGACGGCTACCGGGTGATGAGTGAGTCGGCGGCCCTGGCTGTCGAGCTGGAGACGGACCCGGAATCGCCGTGGTATGCGCTGGCCAGGGCCGCCCTCGGCTTCAGCCGCTACCTGCACGGCGAGCCCGGGGCGGCGGAGGGCCTGCTGGAACAGGCCGTATCCAGCGAGGCCGCGGTCCCGCAGGTGCGAATGCTCGGTTTGTCCCTCCTCGCGCTGACGGCCATCGACCTGGGCAAGCTGGCGCGGGCGGAGGAGCTGGCCCAGACGGCCCTCAGCATCGGTGCGCGCGGGGATACCCAGGAGACGCCGCCCAGTGCCGTCGCCTACCTGGCGGCCGGGGCGGTGTACGCGGCTCAGGGACAGCTCCAGGAAGCCCGCACCGAGCTTGAGCAAGCCCTCCAGTTCCGCCAGCGGGTACCCGGGATCAGCTCCTGGGTCACGGTCCAGATCATGGTGATGCTGGCGCACGTGCTGCTCGACATGGGAGACCGTCCCGGCGCGGCCGCGGTCGTTGATGAGGCGCGGCTCGTGCTGGTGGCCGTGCCGGACCCCCCGGGGGTCCTGCTGGCCCGGCTGGGGCGGCTGGAACACGAGGCCGCGGGGCGGCGGCCCGCGGCGCTGGCTGACCCGCTGACCGAGCGTGAGGGGGCGGTGCTGAGCCTGCTGCAGGGCACGCTCTCGCTCCGCGAGATCGCGCAGGAGCTGCACCTGTCCGCCAACACGATCAAGACCCATACCCAGGCGGTCTACCGCAAGCTGGGCGCCTCAACACGGCGGGACGCCGTCGAGAAGGGCCGCGAGGCCGGCCTGCTGTGAAGGGTCGCCGCGGCCGGGTCAGATCAGCTCGAGCTGTCTCGCCTGGCGGACCGCCTCGCTGCGGCGGGCCACCGACAGCTTGCGGTAAATGCTCCGCAGATGCGTCTTGACGGTATTCACCGAGATGTACATCTCGGCGGCGATCTCCGCGGTACTGAGCATCCGCGAGAGGTGGCCGAGTACCTCCTGCTCGCGCTCGCTGAGCCGTTCGACGACCACTGGCGTTCCCTCGCCCGTCACGGTCTGCGGGGGCGGGGCGGGGGTTGCCGCGGGACCCGGCAGACCGGGCTCGAGCAGGTGCCGGTAGGTGCGGGCCAGCTCAGCGTCGCGCCGCAGCACCGGCCGGATCCAGGCCTGCTCCAGGGCGAAGGGCAGCCGGACCTGCTCCGGCCTGCCGAGCCGCAGGGCGTGCTCCAGCGATTGACGGCCGCGGGCGGTATCACCGGCCTCGTAACGGAGCCGGGCATCGACCAGCCATCCCTCCAGGCGTACGCCCTCAGGCGTCGCGGCGCAATCGTCCGGTACCGAATCGAGCGCGCGCCGGGCGGCTTGGTGATCACCCGCGGCCAGCCACACCTGGGCCAGCGCGACCGCGGTGTCCTGCGTGCTCGGTGGGCCGGCGCACCCCACGGCGGCGAGGGCCCCCCGGGTGTCTCCCTCCATCACGCACGTCCTCGATTCGAGGAAGGTCAGCCGCCGTTCCAGCCAGCCGGGGGCTGACCAGCCGTGCCGGGCGCGCCGGATCAGCTCGCCTGCGGCCCCGGCGCGGCCTTCGGCCAGCCGGCAGCGCGCCGCAACCAGGCAGGCCACCGCGTTGATCAGCTTGTCCGGGCTGTCCCGCAGCGCGACGTCGGCTTGCTTGAGATGGCCGTGCGTCTGCCGAAGATCGTTGCGTTCCAGGTACACGGCGGCAAGCGCGACGCTCGCGGCCGGAGGGACGTGCCCGGCCGGGCCGACGCCGCCGTGCCCGGCCGCCTCCTCGATGTCACCGAGCAGCGTCACCGCCCGGCTCAGCTGGCCACGGAGGACCTCCGCGAGCGCGAGATACCCGAGGCTGCCGGCCCGCTCGGCGGTGGTGTCCGGCCCGGCGGCGGCCACCGCCGCCCGGAACGTGGCCACGGCCTCATCGAGGCGGCCGGCCCGCAGTTCCGCGGCCCCCTGGGCCGATAGCACCTGCGCGCGAATCCCGGGATGGCGGCCAAGCAGGTCACCGGGCAGCCTCTCCACCAGGGCCTTCGCGTGATCGGCCGCGGCCGTCATGGCATCGGGATCCCCGGTGCGGCGGGACAGGGTCACGCGGATCAGCGCGGCGGCCAGCCGGGCCGGGATGCCGTCATCGGCGGGAAGGCGCGCCAGCATGTCCTCCGCGGCGGCGAGCGAGGTAGTGCTGTGCTGGCCGACGGCTCCAGACAGCTCGATCGCTGCGAGCACGAGCAGTGGCTCCGGCTGCGTCCACGCCTGGCCTGGTGGGATGCGCCGGACGCCTTCGGCGACCGAGTGGTTGCCGCGTGGCTCGATGACCTGGCCGATGGCGAGTTCATCGCAGACGATGGCGGCCGCCAGCGGCCAGTCACCCGATGCCGCGGCGTGCCGCACGGCTTCGGCCACCCACCCGTTCCGCCGGTACCACTGGGCGGCCCGCCGGTGCAGGTCCGGCACCGCGTCAGCAAACTCGCTGCGCAGCTTGAGGCGCAGCACCGCGGCGAACAGCGAATGGTAACGGTACCACCCGTGCCCGAGCGCGCGGACGAACGCGTCCGCCCGCGCCATGACCGGCAGCGAACGGGCCGCCTCCGGGTCATCGGCCAGCTCGCCGGCCAGTTCGGTGCTGACGCAGTCCAGGATGCTCGTCCGGAGCAGCAGATCGCGCACGGATGAGGGCTGAGCGTTGAGAACCTCCTCCACCAGGTACCCGGTGATGGCGCTGTCCTCCGCGTCGAGCTCCTTCACGAACTGTTCCGGGTCCGGATGCCCGTCCAGGGACAGTGCCGCCAGGCGCACGCCCGCCGCCCAGCCTTCGGTCCGCTCGGTCAGGCACGCGAGCCCGCCGTCGGACAGGGTGATGCCGTGGTGCGCCAGCAGCAGGCCGGATTCGGGAGCGCTGAACGCGAGGTCTTCGGCCCGGATCTCGGCCAGTTCTCCGGCCAGCCGGTACCGGTGCAGGGGCAGGATCGGGTCCACCCGCGAGGAGACCACGAGGCGCAGGCCCGTTCCCGCGTTCCTGAGCACGTAGTCGAGCCCATCCAGGGCGGCACGCTCCGTCAGCTGGTGGGCGTCGTCGAGGACCATCACCACCGGCGGGTCCTGGGTGGCCAGCACGGCGGCCAGGCGCAGCAGGAAGTCGTGGCCGACGGCGGTGGCCCGGGCACCCACCGGGGAGGCCGGCGGCACGGCGATGCCCGCCTGCCGCAGCGCGGCCACCACATAGGACCAGAAGACCCTCGGCTGGTTGTCATAGCCGTCGAGGGTGATCCACGCCAGCGTGCCGCGACAGCTGCTGGTGGCCGCCCACAGCGCGATGGCCGTGGTCTTCCCGGCGCCGGGCGGCCCGGTGACGGTGGTCAGCGCCCCGCGGGCACCGTTCGCGATGAGCTGGTCGATTCGCTGGCGCTCGACCGCCCAGCCCGGCAGGCCGGGCACTGTGATCTTGGACATCAGGACCGGATCGCCGGGGCTACCCCGCCCTCGAGAACGCGCCGCTCCGCGCGCCTCGGTACTGGTCACCATCAGAGCACACCTCTTCTGGCCGACAACTGCTTCTGGCCGACAACTGCCGATTTGCCGGACAGGCAATTACCTATAGTGATGCTATCACTACTTTAGGTGGCGCAACTGATTAGCCCGTCCGTTGACCTCCCCTTTGTCCCGCCGAAGAGGGTGATCTGTCATCACCCCTACCCGATCTCACCTAGGTGACGAATTCACCCGTCGTGAGTGGGGTGCGCCGCGCCGCGAAGCGTGACCGTAGGAGCTGGCGCCATTGCGCATACAGACCAGCTTGGGGGCCGCAGTGCCATCGTCCTACTACGAGATCCGCGTGGTCGGGGTCGTACCGCCTGAAGCTCTGCTCGACTTCGAACGGCTCACCGCCTCAATCGAGCCGGTCGAAACCGTGCTGCACGGCCCGCTCCGCGATCAGGCTGCCCTGCACGGGCTGCTCGCTCGGCTCGAGACATTCGGCGTGCAGGTCATGGAGATACGCCGCCTCCACCGCCAGGATCCGCCCCCCGACGGCCACCAGGATCCGCCCCCCGGCGGCGGCCATCCCGGCGATTGACCGGATCCTCGTTACATTCGCAGCAGGGGAGCAGACGTGGCCAGATATCCCGACGTCAGCGATCACGGGCTGATTGGCGACCTGCAGACGGCGGCACTGGTGACCAGCGACGGCACCGTCGACTGGTTCTGCTGTCCCCGGTTCGATTCGCCCAGCGTGTTCGCGTCTTTGCTGGACGCGGAGCGCGGCGGCCACTTCCGGATCGCGCCCGACCGGAAGGATTACGTGAGCAGGCAGCTCTACCTTCCCGGCACCGCCGTCCTGATCACGCGGTTCATGACGCCGGACGGCGTCGGCGAGGTGCATGACTTCATGCCGGTCACGGGGGCCCACGGCGACCGCGCGGCACCGGCTGGTCAGGAACATCCGCGTCGTCCGGGGCGCCATGCGGTTCACGATCGAGATCGCGCCGCGTTTCGTCTACGGGCGCACGCCGCACCAGCTGGAGCCGGCGCGGCTCGGTCGGTCCGGTCGGGGTGTCGTAGCGGTAGCCAGTGCCGGGCGCCCGCCCTGGCACTGGCTACCCGGCTTCCTCAGGCCAGCACCTTGGCCTTTTCGCGCGCGAACTCCTCATTGGTGATCGCTCCCTGGTCACGCAGCTCAGCCAGCTTCGCCAGCTGGTCAGCGGGACTCGTCCCGGCCGTCTCCTGGACGTAGCTGCGGAACGCCTCATCCTGTTGCCGCGCCTGGTTCATCGCCCGCTCATGCATCTTGCCGCCGCGGGCGATGAGATAGACCAGCACACCGACCAGCGGGATGACCAGGACGAACAGGAACCATAGCGCCTTGCCCCAGCCGGACAGATCAGAACTGCGGAAGATGTCGATGAACACCGTGATCAGGACCCAGAACCAGGCGACCCAGAGAAAGACCTCGAAAATTGTCCAGAAGACGTTGAGGAGCGGATAATTCATTGTTTCTCCTTCACGCGGGGCTGGCCGCATAAGATGCGGCTGCACCGTGGGGCCAGTTTGTAACGCGATTATTCCGCTGCCGGGGACCACCAGCCTCACCCGCCAGGGGTGAAACAAATGGCGCTGGCGTTTCGGGTGCCGCCTGCCGGGCGGCGAGGGCCTATGGTGAACGGTCCGGACGCGGGCGCGGGCCGCCAGTTAGACTCGCGGTCCGCACCGGGTGATTCGCGTCAAATAGGAATGTCGCGTGAGCCGTCGCCATTGAATGTCAGGGCGTCCCGGTCGCCGATTGCGAATCTGCTGATGGCGCTGGCTGTGAAAAGCTGCCGCCCGTCATACATCGTCAGGGACCAGAAAGCCTCGGCGGGCGGGGTCTGCCCGGGACCGAAATGGAGCAGGAAGCGCTGTGAACTGTCAAAGGGCTGCCCGTCCGCGTCGGTGAGCGCCGTCGGATAGACGGCGTCCTCATCGGACGGGGCGCTCATCGCCTGGCCGGGATCGATCCGCCCTCTGCGGAACGGACATCATCCGCAGCGGATGATCGTTTACGCTGGCCGCTCCGGATCCGGGTTTACGGCCCAGCCGCCTTGCCGTGCCGGCCGGCGTCGCCAGCAGCACGATAAGCAGGCCGCGATGGCGCAGGGTGAGCACCTGGGCCGCCTCCTCCGCGACGGGTGACGACGAGGCCGGTGCCCGATAACTACCGTCAGGCGTTGTGATGGCCCTCATGTCTGCGATGGGCCTCGGTGGGCGCCCATGATCACTCCTGGACCGCAACCGTCTGCGCCGGACGCTCTTCTTCCTCGGCGCGGTAATCGTGAAGCGCATCGGCAGGTCAAGAAAGCGGGATAGCAATGGCGAGCACGGAGCGGAAGCGGCCGGACACCGCAAAGCAGAAGCGGCCGGGCACCGCAAAGCAGAAGCCGCCGGACAGTGCGGAGCAGAAGCCGCCGGATACCGCGAAGCAGAAGCCGCCGGATACCGCGAAGCAGAAAGCACGGCGGACAGTGCGGAGCGGAAGCGGCCGGGCACCGCGAAGCAGAAGCCGGCGGACAACGCGGAGCGGAAGCGGCCGGGCACCGCGAAGCAGAAGCCGGCGGACAACGCGGAGCGGAAGCGGCCGGGCACCGCGAAGCAGAAGCCGGCGGACAACGCGGAGCGGCAGCGGCCGGACGAGGCGGACACGCGCGGCGAAGTCCCGATGACCAGGGAGGTTGCGATGACCGGGTGGCCGCACAGGCCGGTGATCTACGAGGTCAACACGGCGATCTGGCTCGGCGACCTGTCGCGGGCGGCCGGGCGCCGGGTGACGCTGGCCGAGGTGCCGGCCACCGCGTGGGACGCGGTGACGCCGCCCGGCATCGACGCGGTCTGGCTGATGGGCGTGTGGGAGCGGAGCCCGGCCGGCCTCGCGCTGGCGAACACGAACGACGGGCTGCAGGCGTCGTTCCGGGAAACCCTGCCTGACCTGCGGCCGGATGACGTGATCGGGTCGCCTTACTGTGTCCGCCGGTACGTCGTCGACGCCTCGTTCGGCGGCCCCGAGGCGCTGGCCGCGGCGCGGGCGGCGCTGGCCGAACGCGGCATCCGGCTGCTCCTGGACTACGTGCCGAACCATGTCGCGCCCGATCACCCGTGGGTGACGAGCCGCCCGGAGCTGTTCGTGCGGGGAGACGAGCACGACATCCAGGCGGACCCGGCCGCCTGGATGAAGGCCGGCGGCCACGTGCTGGCGCACGGCCGCGACCCGTATTTCCCGCCCTGGCCGGACGTGGTCCAGCTCGACGCGTTCGCGCCGGCCCTGCGCGCGGCGACCGCGCAGACGCTGGCCGACATCGCCGGCCAGTGTGACGGGATCCGCTGCGACATGGCCATGCTGATGATCAACGATGTCTTCGCCAAGACGTGGGGGGGCCGGACCGAGCCCACGCCGGAGCAGGAGTTCTGGCCGGCCGTGCTCGGTGAGCTGCGGACCCGGCACCCGGAGACCGTCCTGATCGCTGAGGCCTACTGGGACATGGAGTGGAACCTGCAGCAGCAGGGCTTTGACTTCTGTTACGACAAGCGGCTTTACGACCGGATCCTCGAGAAGGACCCCGCCGCGGTCCGTGCCCATCTGGGTGCCGACCTGGGCTACCAGTCCCGGCTGCTGCGTTTCCTTGAGAACCACGACGAGCCCCGGATCGCCGGCCGCCTGCCGGTGGACGCCGAGCGCGCCGCCGCGGTCGCCGTGGCCACGCTGCCGGGCGCGACCCTGTGGCACGAGGGACAGTTCGAGGGCCGCCGCGTGCACCCTCCGGTGTTCCTGTCCCGGCGCCCGGACGAGCCGCTCGATCCCGGCCTGGCCCGCTGGTACCGCTACCTGCTGGCGGTCGTGGCCGGCGACCGGGTGCGGGCGGGGGACTGGCGGCTGCTCGAGGCCGGCGGCTGGCCCGACAACCAGTCCTGCCGTCAGCTGCTCGCCTGGTCCTGGGCCGGGAAGGATGACCGGCACGTGGTCGTCGTCAACTTCTCCGGGCAGCCGGCCCAGGGGCGGGTCCCGCTGCCCTGGCCGGACCTGCCCGGCCGCCGCTGGCAGCTCGCCGACCGCCTGGTCGGCCGCATGTTCAGCCGGGAGGGCGATGAGCTGGCCGATCCCGGGCTGTTCGTCGACCTGGAGCCCTGGCAGTGCCACCTGCTCGCGCTGCGGTGACCCTCGGCTTGCGCGGGCGTGCTCAGCGGGAGGCCCAGCCACGAGGACGGGCGAGCCGTCCGGGTCAGCCTCACCCCGGACGGGTAGCGCCTCGCCGGCCCGCTCACCGGGGAAATCGGTGACCTCGTCGCCCCCCTGACCCGCGGCCTCAGCCCGGCCGGCCAGGTGCGCCTCCGCACACTGCTGACCAGGATGCTCGACTGACCATCGGGTGACATCGCCGGCCGCGCGGGCGTATCTGCCGGCGGCCGGCTCTCTCCGTAAGATGGGCGGCCCGTGGCCGGCCGGCCCGGAGGGGGGCAGGATGCGTTCGCATGATGCGCCGGTCGTGATCATCGGGGCCGGGATCGGCGGGCTCACGCTGGCGTTGCTGCTGCGCCGGCGGGGCATCGCCGCCGAGGTGCTGGAACAGGCGGCGGAGCCGCGTGAGGTGGGCGCCGCGGTCGGCCTGGCGGCCAATGCCACCCGCGTGCTGGCGGATCTGGGCCTGGCCGGCGGCCTGGCGCGGGCGTCGACCGAGCCCAGCCGGATGATCCACCGCGACGGCCGCGATGGCCGCCCGGTGTGCGTCACCGGAGGCCCCGGGTGGTACCGGGCCACGTTCGGTGCCCCCTTCTACAACGTGCACCGGGCGTCCTTGCAGCGCCTGCTGACCAGGGCCGTCGGGCCTGAGCGGGTGCACCTGGGGTGTCACGCCACCGGCCTGGAAGAGGGCGCCGCGGGCATGCGGGTGCGCTGCTCCTCGGGCGCGGTGTTCGACGCGGGCCTGGTGGTGGGCGCCGACGGCGTGCATTCGCTGGCCCGGTCCTGGGTGACCGGTGGCGACGAGCCGGTCTACTCCGGTACGTCGGGATTCCGCGGCCTGGTCCCGGCCGCGCTGCTGCCGCACCTGCCCGAGCCCGGCGCGCTCCAGTTCTGGATGGGGCCCGGCGCGCACCTGCTGCACTACCCCATCGAGGGGGGCAGGGTGATCAACTTCCTCGCCGTGATCGATTCGCCCCGCCAGTGGACGGCGCCGGGCTGGATGGAGCCGGCCGAGCCCGGCGCGCACCTGGCGGCCTTCCGTGGCTGGCACCCCGCGGTCACCGAGATGATCGGCGCCGTCCCGCAGTCGCCGCGCTGGGGCCTGTTCGCCCAGCGGCCGCTCGGACGCTGGAGCCGCGGCCGGGTCGTGCTGCTGGGGGACGCCGCGCACGCGATGCTGCCGCATCAGGGACAGGGCGCGAACCAGACGATCGAGGACGCCGTCGTGCTGGCCGCCGAACTGGGCGCCGAACGGGGCCTCACCATGGGTCCCGGCTCAGCGGGCCGGGGAGATGTGGCCGCGGCGCTGCATGGCTACACGGCCCGGCGCCGGGTCCGGACCCGGCAGGTGCAGATGCTGTCCTGGGCGGCGTCAGCGGAGTTGCACCTGCCCGACGGCCCGGCTGCCCGGCACCGCGACGCCCGGCTGCCCGGCGTGCTCGGCCGGCTCGCCTGGATCCACGGCTACGACGTGCTCACCTCCCGGCCGGGTGCTTCGGGGCGTGCCTCAGAATGGAGACCATGACTGAGCCCACGAGCCCGCCTGCGGAAATCGCCTGGCACGAGTCCGGCAAGTACGAGGACATCCGGTACGAGACCACCGACGACGGCATCGCAAAGATCACGATCTGCCGTCCTGAGGTGCATAACGCGTTCCGGCCGCAGACCCTGATCGAGATCTCGCACGCGCTGAACGAGGCGCGCGAGGACGAGTCCATCGGCGTTATCATCCTGACCGGCGAGGGCGGTAAGGCCTTCTGCTCCGGCGGCGACCAGCGGGTCCGCGGCGACAGCGGATATCAGGCCGATCCGAACAGCACGGGCCGGTTCCACGTCACCGACCTGCACGTGCAGATGAGGCGCACACCCAAGCCGATCGTGGCCATGGTGGCCGGCTGGGCGATCGGCGGCGGGCAGGTCCTGCAGGTGATGTGCGACCTGGCCATCGCCGCGGACAACGCGCGATTCGGGCAGGTCGGGCCCCGGGTGGGTTCGTTCGACGGCGGATTCGGCGCGTCGCTGCTCACCCAGCTGGTGGGGGCGCGCAAAGCCAAGGAGATCTGGTTCCTGTGCCGCCAGTACGACGCGCAGCAGGCGCTGGACATGGGCCTGGTCAACACGGTGGTCCCGCTGGCCGACCTGGAGCGGGAGACCGTGCAGTGGTGCCGCGAGATGCTGGCGCTCTCCCCGTTCGCGCTGCGCCTGATGAAGGCGAGCTTCCACGCGGCCGAGGACGGCTACGCGGGCATCCAGCAGCTGGCCCACGACGCCAACCTGCTGTTCTACGGCTCCGAGGAAGCCAAAGAAGGCCGCGAAGCCTTCAGGGCCAAGCGCGCCCCCGACTTCGCCCGCTTCCCCCGCCGCGCCTGACGCCGCCCCGCCCCGCCGCGCCGGGCCCCGACGCCGGGGTTGGGCGGAGTTTCCCGCAGCGTTGCGGGAGACTTTTCCTCCTCAGCCGAGCCGCTCGAGGATATGGTCGCCGACCCGGATGGCGTTGGCCATCGCGGTGAGGGCGGGGTTCACCGCGCTGATGCTCGGGAAGATACTGGTGTCAGCCACGTAGAGGTTGTCGAGTTCATGGGCCCGGCAGTCGGGGTCGAGCACGGACGTCGCCGGGTCGGCGCCGAACCGGACGGTGCCGGCCTGGTGCGCGCAGCCGGCGACGGGGATGTCGGTTTTCATGTACGCGAACCGGTGGGCCAGGTGATTGTCGTGCATGCCGAGTGAGCCGAGCATCGACTTGAGCTGGTGGTACAGCCGCTTGGCCGCGGTGGGGTTACTCGGCGTGTACATGATATGGACGTTGCCGTCCGGGCCGAGGGTGACCCGGTTGTCGGCCTGGGGCAGGTCCTCGGTGGACAGCCAGAAATCGACGGCGTGCTCGGCGACGTCGCGCAGCGCCCAGTTGGGCGCGAACTTGGTCTCCAGCGGCTTCTCGCCGCGGAACATCGCTGCCTGGGATTTGCCGATCATCTGGATGTTGCCCATCGGGTAGTCGAAGTCCGGGCCGTGGAAGTAGAAGTCGTTGACGCCGAGGGTCTTCTGGAACACGGTCGGGTTCGGGTCCTTCGACAGGGCGAGCACGGCCTGGCTGTCGTGGTACATGAAGTTGCGGCCGACCTGATCGGAGCGGTTGGCCAGCCCGTTCGGGTGCTTGTCGCTGGCCGAGGCCAGCAGCAGTTTCGCGGAGTTGGCCGCACCGCAGGCCACGACCACGATGTCGCCCGCGTACGCTTGCGTCTCGCCGTTCCGCTCGGCCACCACCTTGGTGACCGCGGTGCCGGCCGGGTTGGTCTCCAGCTTCACCGCCCGCGCGTTCCGGACCAGGGTGACGTTGGCGTGCTCCAGGGCGGGGCGGACACCGAGCACCTCGGCGTCGGACTTGGCGTGCAGCGGGCACGGGAAGCCGTCGCAGTCCGCGCACCGCACGCAGATGCTGTACGGCCGGTTTGCCTCGTTGACCAAGATGCCGCACGGCGCGTGGAACGGGTGGTACCCCCCCTTGGCCAGGTCGTCGGACAGCTGCTGGATCCGGGGCTCGTGGGAGACCGCGGGGTACGGGTACGGGCTGCTGGCCGGCGGGTCGGTCGGGTCCTCGCCGCGCGCGCCGTGCACCTGGTACATCGTCTCGGCCGCGGTGTAGTACGGCTCCATGTCCGCATAGGAGATGGGCCAGGCCGGCGACAGGCCGTCGTGGTGGTGCAGTTCACCGAAGTCCTGCTCGCGCATCCGGTACAGCGCGGCACCGTACAGCTTGGTGGCGCCGCCGACGAAGTAATGCACCTGCGGCTGGAAGAAGGCCTTGCCCTTCGGGTCGTACCAGCTGTCCGGCGAGATGTAACGGCCCTTGACGAACACCTCCTCGGTCGACCAGTTCTCCGGCTCGCGCGGCAGCCAGTCGCCGCGCTCGAGCAGCAGGACGCGCTTACCTGAGGGGGCGAGGTGGCGGGCAAGCGTGCCACCGCCCGCCCCGGTCCCGATGATGATCACGTCGTAGTGCTCACTCATGTCTTAGCTACTTCCGGGAGGAGAGGCGATGGGCGCCGGGGAGCCGGGCGTGATGTCACCCGTGGGACCCGGCCCCGCCGGCGGGGACGCGGCGGGCGGGGGTCCGGTCACGAACTGGTCCCGGCTGACCCGCCGGCGGAATACGTAATAGGTCCAGCTCTGATAGGCCAGTACCAGCGGCAGGAAAATGATGACGACGACGGTCATCGCCTTGAGCGAATAAGGGTTGGACGCCGTGTTGTGCGCGGTGAGGTTGTAGGCCGGGTTGGTGCTCGACACCATCACGTTGGGGTACAGGCCGACGAAGATCGACAAGATGCAGGCCGCCATCGTGATCGTGGTCGCGGTGAAGGCGAAGCCGTCGCGGCGCGCGGAGACCAGCCAGACCGCGGCCAGGACGGCGATGATGGCGAGCAACTCGAGCGGCCGGAGAAAGAAGGTGGTGCTGGACGTCACGTGCGTCCAGATGGCGAAGCCGACGACCGCGGCGGCGGTGAACGGGGCCACCGTGCGGGCGATCCGCCGGGAACGTTCGTGCATGTCGCCGGTGGTTTTGAGGGACAGGAATGTCGCGCCGTGCAGCAGGCAGATCAGCACCAGCGTGACCCCGGTGAACAGCGCGTATGGCTGCAACAGGGTCCAGAACGACCCGGTGTAGTTCTGGGCGGAATTGATGGGCAGTCCGTGCAGCAGGTCGCCCAGGCCGACGCCGATCAGCAGCGGAGCCAGCAGGCTGGCCACGGTCAGCAGCACGTCCCAGGTGCGCCGCCAGCGGGCCGCATCGCGCTTGCCGCGGTACTCGAAGGCCACACCGCGGATGATCAGTGACGCCAGCAGCAGGGCCAGTGCAAGGTACAGCGCGGAGAACATGGTCGCGTACCAGCCGGGAAACGCGGCGAACATGGCCGCCCCGGCGACGATCAGCCAGACCTCGTTGCCGTCCCACAGCGGGCCGATGGTGTTGATCGCGGCCCGGCGGCCTGCGTCGTCCTGGCCGACCACGCTGTGCAGCATGCCGACGCCGAAGTCGAACCCCTCGAGGATGAAAAAGCCGGTCCACAGAACCGCGATGACGATGAACCAGAACGGCACCATGATGACCTCAGTACTGAACAGCTGGAACGGGCGCGTCGGCCTCGGCGGCGGCGCGCGCGGGCGGGAGCTGGTCGCGTGAGTAGCGCAGCATGAGCAACAGGTCGACGGTGCCGAGCGTCCCGTACAGCAGGACGAATCCCACCACGCTGATCCACAGCCAGGTGGTGCCGACGGTCGGCGAGATCCCGTTCTTGGTGAGCATGATGCCCTGCACGATCCAGGGCTGCCGGCCGCTTTCGGTCAGCAGCCAGCCCGCGGTGTTCATCAGGAACGGCAGCACCGCACCCCATACCGCCACCCACAAGAACCGCCGGGATGTCGCGAGTTTCTCGCGCCGGACCAGCCAGAGCCCCCACAGGGCGATCAGCAGGACCAGGGCGCCGAGGTAGGCCATGACCCGCATAGACCAGTACTGGATGAACACGTCCGGCACGTAGTAGCCGGGCCCGAACTGCTTGGTGTACTGCGACTGGAGCGGGTTCAGGCCGACCACCTTGCCGTTCCAGTGGTTGGTGGCCAGCAGCGACAGCAGGTGCGGGATCTCGATGATCTGGGTCGGGGTCTGGTCCTGGTTGCCGCCGCCGATCTGGAAGAGCGAGAACGAGCACGGCTGGCAGGTGGTCCACTGCGCCTCGGCGGCCGCGATCTTCATCGGCTGGTACTGGCCCTCGATCACCCCGAGCTCGTCGCCGACCAGCAAGGTGAACAGCATGGCCGGGACCAGGACGATGAGCGCCAGCCGCGCCGACCGGGTGAACACCTCCCGGTCGCCGCCGTGCCTGAGCTGCCACGCGGAGACCGCCAGCATGATGACGGCGCCGGTGACCAGCGACACGAAGATGACCTTCGAGTATCCCCACACGAACACCGGGTTGGTGAACACCGCCCAGATGTCGTCCAGCTGGGGCTTCCCGCTGACCATCTTGTAGCCAACGGGATGCTGCATCCAGGAGTTGGCCGCCAGGATGAACGCCGCCGACAGCATGCTGCCCAGCGTGACCAGCCAGATCGTGGCCAGGTGCACGCGGCGTGACAGCTTGTCCCAGCCGAATAGCCACAGCCCCAGGAACGTCGACTCCAGGAAGAACGCGGCCAGTCCCTCCATCGCCAGCGGGGCGCCGAAGATGTTCCCGACCAGCCGGGAGTACCCCCCCCAGTTCATCCCGAACTCGAACTCCTGCACGAGGCCGGTCACCACGCCGATCGCCACATTGATGACCAGCAGGACGCCGAAGAACTTGGTCAGCCGCAGGTACTCATCACGCTTCGTCCGGTACCACGCCGTCTGCAGCAACGCGGTCAACAAGGCCAGCCCGATCGTCACCGGGACGAAAAAGAAATGGTTGATCGACGTAAACGCGAACTGCCACCGCGCAAGGTCGAGCGCCATCCGTACCTCCTCCGGCCACCAAAGCTTCGGGGCGATTGGCCGCGCATGAAACGGCAGCCGCTGGTCAGGAGTTAACTTCGGCCGGCACGCCGTTCCGCGAGGCGGCCGTGCCGCTTTGCTGCGCATTAGCAGACATGACAGACGCCCATCCTGCCCGTTGGGCTACGACCATCACTTTGGCCGTGGCGGCGCGGCCGGGCATCACCCTGCCTGGGTGATTACCCCCGCCGCGGTCCGCCTGGGTGATTACCCCCGCCGCGGTCCGGTCGGCCTCAGCGATCCACCCGGCCCCGTGGCCGCACGCAGATCACCCAGGAGGGGTGAAGCGACCGGGAGCCGCTAGCGCCAGATTGTGCGTGTGGGCGAACGCAACGAGGTGATCGTCGTCGCGCACGAGGCCGGATGGCCTGAGCGCCCCCGTCAACGACGACGAAATGAGGGCAAATGCCTGACGTTCCTGTCCAGACCGCAATGGGCAGGCCCAGATGAGCCTGTTCCCGCCGATCGCCGATTACGGATTCCTGTCGAACTGCGAGCAGAGCTGCCTGATCGCGCCGGACGGGTCGGTCGAATGGCTGTGCCTGCCGCGTCCAGATTCCCCGAGTGTCTTCGGGGCGCTGCTGGACCGGACCGCGGGCATATTCCGGTTCGGTCCCACCACCACGCAGGTTCCGCAGCATCGCCGGTACGTGCCCGGGACGATGGTGCTGGAAACGACCTGGCAGACCCAGACGGGCTGGATGACCGTCCAGGACTTCCTGGCCATCGGACCGGTCCAGCACGAGGCGCGGCGGCCGGACTACCGTCGGGCTCCGGCTGATTTCGGCGCCGTCGGCGCGCTGGTGCGGATCGCGACGTGCATCAGCGGCCGGGTCGAGGCCGTGGTGAACTGCGGCCCGGTCTTTAATTACGGGGCCGTCGGCGGCACGTGGAGCTATCAGGGCGATGGGTACGACGCGATGACCATCGCCGCCGCGGAGGGGGACGTACAGCTCGGCGTGGCCGGCAGCATCCCGCTCGGCGTGCTGGGCGCCCGCTGTTACGGCCGCACGACGCTCACCCCGGGGCAGTCGGCGTTCGTCGCTCTCACCTGGGGAGATGCCAAAGCCCCAGCTAGCCAGGACGAGGCGTTCAGCGCGCTGAGCACGACCGTCGATTTCTGGCGTGACTGGCTGAGCTCGGCGAAGATCCCCGACCACCCGTGGAAGCCGTACCTGGACCGCAGCGCGCTGACCCTGAAAGGGCTCAGCTACGCGCCCACCGGCGCGATCATGGCCGCGGCGACGACCTCGCTGCCGGAAACGCCCGGCGGCGCGCGGAACTGGGATTACCGGTTCACCTGGATCCGGGACTCGGCGTTCATGCTCCGCTCGCTGTACCGCCTGGGTTTTGATTGGGAGGCGATCGAGTACTGGGGCTTCGTCCTGGACGCGGTCACCGGCGGGGATCTCAGCCGCCGGCCCGAGCTGCAGATCATGTACGGCATCGGCGGGGAACGCGACCTGACCGAGCGGACCCTCGATCACCTGTCCGGGTGGCGCGGGGCGCGCCCGGTCCGGGTCGGCAACGGCGCCTGGAATCAGCAGCAGCACGACGTGTGGGGCATGATCATCGACGCGCTGGACGTCCAGTTCCGGCAGGGAGCTAGCCAGATCGTGGCACCGGTGTGGGAGGGGCTGGCCGGATTCGTCGACGCGGCTCTGCAGCACTGGCGCGAGCCCGACCAGGGCATCTGGGAAGTCCGTGGCGACCCCAAGCACTTCACGGCGTCGAAGGCGATGTGCTGGGTGGCGGCCGCGCGCGGCGCCGATCTCGCCGCGGAGCGGGGCGAGGCCGACCGCGCCCAGCGCTGGCGGGCGGGGGCCGACGAGATCAAGTCCGAGGTGCTGGACAAGGGTGTGTCCGACCGGGGGGTATTCCGGCAGCACTACGAGACCGACGATCTCGACGCCTCACTGCTGCTGCTGCCCATCATGGGGTTCCTGCCCCCGGACGACAAGCGTGTCCAGGCGACCGTGCTGGCCATCGCCGACGAGCTGACCCAGGACGGCCTGGTCCTGCGGTACAAGGTAGAGGGAACCGACACCGGGTTCTCCGGCGAGGAAGGCACCTTCACCATCTGCTCCTTCTGGCTGGTGACCGCGCTGGCTATGATCGGTGAGACCGAACGCGCGCGCGCCCTGTGCCAGAAACTGCTGTCGTTCGCCGGGCCGCTGCAGCTCTACGCGGAAGAGATAGACGCGACGACCGGCCAGCATCTCGGCAATTTCCCGCAGGCGTTCACGCACCTGGCGCTGATCGAAGCCGTATCGCTGCTCATCGAGTCCGACCACGCAGGCAACACCGGCCCTTCATACAACCCGCCCCCCGTTATATAGAGGCGAAACCCGGGCACCAGCCCCAACCGTTCGCTCAGGTGGGGCTGGTGCCGGGCGTCGTGATCAGGGCGGTACTTTCCTCGGTGCGCTCGGGCAGGAGCAACAGCGCGCCGGCGAGAAGTGCTGGTGGGGCACCGACGGCGCCTGCGCCGTCGTCCCTGGGTACAGGGTGTCTCAGCCGCCCGGGCGGCTGAATCACCCTCCCGGGGTGAACCGCGGTCAACCGGGGGGCAGGAGTGTAGGTGAGTGGACAAGGTCCCGACGGACGAAGTTGAGCCGGACGCCCGGTTTACCTTCGCCAACGAGCGGACGTTCCTGGCCTGGAGCCGCACCGCGCTCGCGCTGGTCACCGCGGGGCTGGCCATCGCCCAGCTGCTGCCGCCCTTCCCGGGTGTCCCGTGGGGCCGGCGCATCATCGGCGCCCCGCTGATCCTGCTCGGCTCGGCCGTCGTGGTGATCAGCTACCTCGAATGGAACAGCAATCAGCGGGCGCTGCGCCGGGGCGAGCCCGTGGGCCACTCGCGGCTGCCCTGGATCCTCGCCGTGGCCATCGCGGTCATCGGGCTGATCGCCGTGGCGCTGTCTGTGCTGTCTGGGGTGACGCAGCATTGATGGCGCCCGCGGACGATCTGGAGGATATCGATCCTGGGCTGGCGCGGCAGAGGACCGCGCTTTCCTGGACGCGGACGGCGATCTCGTTCGGGGCGCTGGGAGCCGTCATCCTCAAGAGCCGGCCGTACGCGGGAATCCCGATCCTGCTTCTCAGTGCGCTGATCTGGCAGCTGGGCCAGCTAGCCAGCGCCTCGGATCCGGGACGTTCCCGGTCCCGCCGCCTGCTGCTGATCGCCGTGGCCATCACCGGCGTGTCGATCGTCGCGCTGGTGCTGGCCCTGCTCGGCCCCGAGCCCCACGGCCTGCAGCTTTGACCCGGCACCACTTCACTACGCGCCCCGTCACCGTACCCATCCCGAAGAAGAATCGAGCGGGTTCAGCCACCTGTAACGGGCTGCCGCCGGCCTTCTTGATCGGGCGGAATTTTCCGCAGCTGCTGGCTGCTCGTCATTGCTGGGCCTTGCCTGCTTCGCCGCGCAGGACGTCTCCGAGGGGGCGGGCGGCGCCGTGGCGGCGCAGGATCACGTCGGCGATCAGGCCGGTCCACCCGGTCTGGTGGAACGCGCCGATCGCGGCGCCGTTGTCGCCGTGGAAGTACTCGCTGAAGATCAGGTTGTCTTTCCAGGCCGGATCGGTTTGCATCTTCTCGGTCCCGCCGAAGCAGGCCCGCCGCCCGTCCGCGCCCCGGGTGAATAGCGAGATCAGCCGGTCCTGCAGGTCGGCGATGATCAGGTCCAGGGGGAGCCGGTGACCGGAGCCGGTCGGGTATTCGACTTCGAAGTCATCGCCGTAGAACCGGGAGTAGCGTTCGAGCGATTCGACCACCAGGTAGTTGACCGGCATCCAGATCGGGCCGCGCCAGTTGGAGTTGCCGCCGAACATGGAGGTGGTCGATTCGGCCGGCTCATAGTCGATGGAGGATGAGTAGCCTTCGGCGTCGAAGGAGTAGGGGTGCTCGCGGTGGTAGGCCGACACCGCGCGCAGCCCGTGCGGGGACAGGAATTCGCTTTCGTCGAACAGCTTGGCGAACAGCCGCTCCAGCTGGGCGGGCCGGGCCACCGACAGCAGCAGCCGCTGCCCGGCGCCCTGGCCGCGCAGCTGCGGGGTCTCGGCCAGCTTGTCGATGTCCCCGACCTGCTTGTGCAGGAACCGCATGAACTGCTTGTTCATGGTCATCGCGTTGTGCAGCATGTCACCATCGAGGACCCCGGCGGCCAGCGCCGGGATGATCCCGACCATGGAGTGCACCTTGACCGGGACGGTGTAGCCGGACGGGGTGACCAGCCGGTCGTAGAAGAACCCGTCGGCGTCGTCCCATAGGCCTTGTTCGTCCAGCGCGGTGCGGATGCCCGCGAAGTGCTCCATGAACTTCAGCACCAGATCCTGCCCCTGCTGCTGCTGCCCCTGATGGCCGGACCGGTTCAGCACGGCGGCGATCGTGCCCAGCGCCAGCGCGTAGGCGCCCATCCAGCCGGTGGCATCAGATTGTTCCAGGGTGTAGCCGGCCGGCAGGTGGGAGCGGTCGATCGGGCCGATGTTGTCCAGGCCGAGGAAGCCGCCCTCGAAGACGTTGTTGCCGTTGGCGTCCTCCCGGTTGACCCACCAGGTGAAGTTGACCAGCAGCTTGGCGAAGACCCGGGCCAGGAAGCCGAGGTCGCGGCCGCCGTCGATGGCCCAGACCTGCAGCGCCGCCCACGCGTGCACCGGCGGGTTGACGTCCCCGAAGTCCCACTCATACGCCGGCAGCGCCCCCTGCGGGTGCTGGAACCACTCCCGGCAGATCAAGATCAGCTGGTACTTGGCGAACGCCGGGTCCAGGTGCGCCAGCGGGACGGTGTGGAAGGCCAGGTCCCACGCGGCGAACCAGGGATACTCCCACTTATCGGGCATCGAGATGATGTCGAACCCGTCGAAGTTGCGCCACCGGGAGTTCCGCCCGTTCTTCCGCACCTCGGGCGGGGCCGGCTGGCCCGGGTCGCCGTCCAGCCACCGGGCGACGTCATAGTAGAACAGCTGCTTGCTCCACAGCATCCCCGCGGACGCCTGCCGCAGCACCAGCGCCTCATCCGCGCTCGCCCCGGCCGGCGTCAGCTCCGCGTAAAACTCATCGGCCTCCGCCTTGCGCTGGCCCATCACCTGATCGAAGTCCTTGCCCAGCGCGGCCGCCGCCTGCGCCTTGGTGCGCTGCTTCCCGCCGGCGGCCGGCCGCAGCCGCAGCCGGAGCTCGGCGGTCTGCCCGGCCGGCACGGTGACCTGGTACCAGAACGCGCACTTGGTGCCCGCGCCGACCGGGTTGACCGTGGCCGCGCCGCGGGTCACGTGATCGTTGATGCCGTCCTTGGGATACGGCGTGACCGCCTCCCCGCCATACAGCCCGGCGAAGTTGGTCTCGTTCTCGCAGAACAGCAGCTGTGGGCCGGCGCCATCCGGGCCGGGCGCGGCGATCAGCTCCAGCGTGCCCGCGAACGGATGGTCGATCGTGACCGACCGGTCTCCCGAGGCCCGCAGCCCCGGCCGCGGCTCCGTCTCCTCGCTATCCCAGGACCAGGTGTTGCGGAACCAGGCCGTCGGCAGCACATGCAGCGTGCTGGCCTCCGGCCCGGCGTTGGTGACCTGGATCGCCATCAGCAGGTCATCCGGGCCGGCCTTGGCGTAGTGCACCTCGGTGATCCAGTACCGGTCCTCGCCGAACGCGCCGGTATCCAGCAGCTCATACTCCGGCTCGTACCGGCTCCGGCGGGCGTTGACATCGATCAGTTCCTGGTAGGGGTACGGGCCTTGGGGGTAGTGGTAGCGCCACCGGTTCCAGGCGTGGCTGGGCACGGCGTCCAGGTACCACCAGTACTCCTTGACGTCCTCGCCGTGGTTGCCCTGCGGGCCGGTCAGCCCGAACGCCCGCTCCTTCAGGATCGGATCCCGCCCGTTCCATAGCGCCAGGGAAAGGCACAGCCGCTGCTCGATATCACAGAACCCGGCCAGGCCATCCTCCCCCCACCGGTAGGCCCTGGACCGCGCCTGGTCGTGCGGCAGGTGATCCCACGCGTTGCCGTCGGCACTGTAATCCTCCCGGACCGTGCCCCACTGCCGCTCGCTCACGTACGGCCCCCACCGGTACCAGTCGGTACCCGGCGTGCGCAGCCCGTCCTCCAGCCGCCCGAACCCATTCACCCGATCCCGCTCAGCACTCACTGCCGACCCCTTCGCCTTGACGTACGGACATTCGTGTGGCGCCGACCTCAGGAACAGACGTGATCGTGGGGAACTGACGTTCATGGCTGGTCCCAATGTCTTTCTATGTGGGTGGACCGCATTAGCTCATCACCTATTGCGGGTGATGATTCCGGCCTCCGGCCCGGCCACATTGAGGATGTGAGCTGGCGACACATGAACGGTTGACCAACGACGGCCGGCTGGCGACCGGAGGCTGGCGTGACGACAGCACAGATCCTGACCGGCTTCGGCCTGATTATCCTGCTGGCGGTCGGCTCTCAGGTGGTGGCCAGCCGGCTGCGCGTCCCCGCGCTCATCGTGCTCCTACCGGCCGGTTTCACCGCGGGCGCGCTGACCATGGACGTCGACCCGCAGAAGCTGCTCGGCACGGCGTTCCAGCCGCTGGTGTCCCTGCCAGCTCGCACAGTTTCTGCTGAGCCTCGTGATCGGCCTGGCGGGCGGGGTAATCGGCACCGCGCTGCTCTGGCTGCTGCTGCGCAAGCTCCGGCTGAGCGAGGTGCTCGGCTGTTCCTGGTCCGCGCGGACGGGCATCTGATGGCCGCCACTCAGGCCGATACCCCGGTGCCACAGGCCGGCGACACCCTGGTGTCCCTGGGGCCGGTGCCGGTGGCGCAGGCCACAGACGGCCAGCTGCAGCGGTAGGGCTCTGGGGAGACGGCCCGCTGCAGCGCAGACGGCCCGGGTCCGCTTCAGGCACCGTCCGCAGTCACCCTGAGCGGATGATCACCCAGCGGGCCGTCTGGGCGACAGTGGCCACATCGTGGGCCTGTGGGGCGGAGCGGCGATGACCTTTCATGTGCGCCTGGTCAGTCCGCCTGATCAGACCGAGCGTCTGGTCGGGCTGCTCGCCGACGACTCCGGCGTCTCCAACCTAATGGTGCTACCGGGAACGGCCCGGCGGCGCGGCCGCGAGGTGGGAGCAACGCCCGGTAGGCACGCTTGAGCGCGGAACACGCCATTACACCCGTTCCAAGGTTCGGTACGGGCTGGCTGCGGTCCATTGGAACATGACCGCTTCGGGTCCGCCGTCGCCGACACGGAACTCGGTCAGGTCGGCATCATCCGTGCCGGGCGATGCCGTTATCCACTACTAGTGGTATCCGTGTCCCTTTTGTCCGGTCCCGGAGCGGACCGGACCTGATGGTCCGGCGAACCCCGCAGGGCCTGGTCGTGCAAACGGCGTACCTCCAGGACCTGTACGCCGAGCATCTCCAGCCGGGCCAGCAGCTCATGCAGAGCCGCCTGATCGGGCAGCCGACCGTGTACCACGGTCGCCACAGGTTCGACTGAGGCGATCAGGTTCCCGAAGTCGAGCAAGGCTTCGGGCGGCAGGGTACCAGTGATCCGGATCTCGTACGAGCAGGATGTCACCCGGGCCCCCAATCGATCGGAACTGCCGGTGCCAGTCGGTCACCATAGTGGGGCCGGTACGGCCCGCTGCGCGCCACTCATGGCGGGTGACTTCCTCACGACGGAGGTGACTTCGCGGGGGGGCCGGGGGAACGGCCGGGTGCGGCTGGGGCCGGGTCAGCCGCGGGCTGCGGTCCGCCTGCGGGAGCCCGGTCAGGGGCCGGACTCGGGGTGAGCCGGGCTGAGACGACGTAAGCCACGACAACGGCCACGATCACCAGCGGCATGACGGCCAGGCCGTCCGAGGCCAGCAGCAGGGAGGCCAGCAGGACGGAGGTAAGTGGCAGCCTGAGCATGACCACGGACATCGCGGCGATCCCCATGGCAACGCCGTCGACGAGCGGCAGCCCCGGCAGGTGCGACAGCGCGACGCCGCCCACCGCCCCGAGGAATAGGGCCGGGAACGTCGGTCCGCCGCGGAAACTGCTCAGCGAGACCCCGTACGCCAGCCCCTTGCAAGCCAGGAGCAGCAGCAGCGCGCCCACGGTGTAGCTGGCGCTATCGGCAATGAACGGGCCGAGGGCGGACTGCCCGGAGAACAGCACCTCGGAGGAGCCTTTTCCGGTGCCGGCGGCGAACGCGATGGCCAGGCCCGCGATGGCCAGGCCCACCATCGGCGTGAGGAGGAGGATCCGCCGCTCGACGTGCGGCCGCAGGAACAGGCCGAGCCACCGGATCGCGAAGCCGAGCGGAACCGCCAGCACCCCGATGGCCAGGGCCCAGAGGAACTCCCCGATCGTGGGCGCCCCGACGTGCGGAAGGCCCGGGATGGCCAGCGAAAACGTGCCCAGCCCAGTCCAGGCGTCCAGGCCGACGAACACGAGCGAGCCGACCCCGGCGGCCAGCAGGCCGGGGATCAGCACCACCTGCATCATCGCCCCGCCGAGGCCCGAGGCCTCCATCAGGAGGAACGCCCCGGTCAAGGGGGACCCGAGCAACGTGCTGATGGCGGCGAAACTGCCGGCCGCGGCAACCGCCGCCTGGGTCCGGGCGGGAGCGTCCCGCTTCACAAGCTTGACCGCGAGGACGCCGAGGCCGCCGCCCAGGGCGATCAGGGGGCCCTCGGGGCCGAGCACCACGCCCAGGCTCAACGTCGCGAACGCCGCCAGCACAATGCCCGCCAGATCCCGGGGGGACGGCGGGCCCCCGCCGGCCTTGAATCCGTCGGCGGGTGAGTGGCCGCCCCGGCCGGGCAGGTACCGGATGGTCAGGCCGACCAGTATCCCGGCCAGCAGTAGAGGCAGCAGGGGCCACCACAGCGGCTCGGCGTGGAAGCCCACGCCCTTGGGCAGGTCGGTGAAGATCCAGCCCTGCATCTTGCTGACCAGCGCGAGGAAGAAGTAGGCCACCGTGGAGACCGGCGCGCCGATGATCGCGGCCACGACCAGCAGGACGATATAGCTGCGGGACCGCAATAGTGCCAGCGGATCGGGCGGGCTGCTCACCGGGCTTCCTCCCTGGACGGCGCGTGGCGGGTGCCGATGGTAGCTGGGCGCACCGCCACGGAATCGCGAATGGACCGCCGCACGCGGTCGCTGAATCAGCCCCCTTCGGCCTTGATGGGCGTTGTCATGATCAGACTCCTTCGGACGCCGAGCGCTGAGCGGGTGGCTCACTCGGGCCATCACCACCGCCCAACTGTCACCCTGACTCGCGGGCAGCGCTTCACCCGCAGCGAATGATCCGGGCCGGCCTGGTCAGGCACTCACGAGGCCGAGGATGCCGTTGACGGCTACGATCAGGCCGCCCACGAGCAGGACGGCGATGAGTATCTTGTTGCCGTTCGCGCGCAGCCAGCCGTTGAAGGCCGTCAGGTAACGCGTCGTCACGCCGGGCGCGAAAATATGCACCAGCAAAGGCAGCCACACGAGGGCCGCATTGATCACGATGACGACGATGATGGCCACCGTGGTGAGTTCGACGTCGGCGTTGGCCGTGGCGATCACCTGAACCGCGGCGATGAACGTGATACCCGGCGCGAACAGGAGCAGGCCGACGGCGAACGCGCTGCGCGGGGCGGGATTGGCGATCATCCTCGAGACGAGCCCCTGCTTGGCGTTGTCGGGATCGGGCTGTTTCGGTTTCCGCCGGGCGAGGACGGCGCCCGCCGCGAGCATCAGCAGGCCGAGGCCGAGCCGCAGACCATAGCGAGGCGTGCGCTGACTGTGATGACTTAGACCGGTGTTGCGCAGAATCGCGATCACCACCAGGCCCATTATCAGGCTCATGACGATCGCGCCGGCGAGGTAGGCCGCGCCGACCAGCCGGGGCCGGGCGGAGCCGAGGTAGACGGCGGACACGAGCAGGGTCGTCGGGGACAGCGCGGCCAGCAGCGCGAGCCCGGCCGCCTGCAGGATCACGGGCTGCCCGCCATTCCCGGCTGAACGGGCGGCCGGGCGCCGAAGTAACGGCGCTTGCGGCGGGCCCGTTCGGCGCGCAGACGTTCGAGTTCGGCGCGCGCATCCGGGCCGAGACCTGACCCTGCGGAGGCAGGAGCTATCCCGTGGTCGACGTCAGGCAACGGTCACCCCTCCCGGCCGAATGCACTCCCGGCTCCCGCCGCCGATCGCGGCGGCACGCCAGACGCTAGATGGCCCTATTCGTTCACCGTCTCCCACCTGGCCGTGCCGCGCTTCACCCGGCCGGGGTGAGTTGTCCGCTGCGATAGGACCGCATCATCGGCTGTATGAGCATCGGCGGCAGCACTGCGCTGACCGCCCGCCCGGCGGAGCCCGGGAAGAATCACGGGCCGGTTGATCCGCGGCTGCTGCGTTACGCCCGGGCCGCCCGCGGCTACCTGGTCCTGACCGTGGCCCTCGGCCTGGCCGGGACAGCGCTGATACTGGCCCAGGCCGGCCTGCTCGCCCACGCTCTGGCCACCGCTGCCCGCGGCGACGTCGCGGCCGCGCTGGCGGGCACCCTCATAGCGCTGCTCATCGTGGTGGGGCTGCGGGCGGCGGTGAGCTACGGCGGGGAGGTGACCGCGCTCCGCGCGGCCGCGACCGTCAAATCGCAGCTGCGCGGCGCGCTCACCGCCCGGGCGCTGCGGCTCGGTCCTGGGTGGCTGGGTGGCCAGCGGGCAGGTGAGATCGCCACCTTGAGCACCCGGGGCCTGGACGGGCTGGACTCCTATTTCGCCCGCTACCTGCCGCAGCTCGTGCTGGGGGTCCTGGTGCCCATCGCCGTAGTGGCCCGGGTGGCGGTCGCCGACTGGATCTCCGCGGTGGTCATCGCGGTGACGCTGCCGCTGATCCCCGTCTTCGCGGTGCTGGTCGGCTGGCACACCAAGGCGCAGACGCGACGGCAGTGGCGGACGCTGGCCATCCTCGGCGGCCACTTCCTCGATGTGGTGGAGGGCCTGCCCACGCTCAAGGTGTTCGGCCGGGCCCGGGCCCAGGAACAGGTGGTCGCCAAGGTCACGGACGACTACCGGAAAACGACCATGGCGACGTTGCGGGTGGCGTTCTTGTCCGCGCTCGTCCTGGAGCTGGCCGCCGCGGTCGCGACCGCGGTCGTCGCGGTGGAGGTCGGGCTCCGCCTGCTGGACGGCCACCTGGGCTACGAGACGGCCCTTCTGGTGCTGCTGCTCACCCCGGAGGCATTTCTGCCGCTGCGCGCGGTGGGCGCCCAGTTCCACGCGAGCATGGAAGGGGCCGCCGCGGCCGGGCGCGTGTTCGAGATCCTGGACACCCCGGTTCCGGACGGGGCGCACGACCTGGCGGCTCAAGGGGGCCAGCCGGCTAAGGGCACCCGGCCGGCCCAGCGGGCTGCGCCCACGATGACGGCGGACCTGCGGATCGATGAGATCAGGCTGGCCGGGATCACCGTGACCTATCCGGGCCGGCCCCGGCCCGCTCTGGACGGGGTCAGCCTCACCGTCGCGCCGGGCGAGCGGATCGTGCTGACCGGGCCGAGCGGCGCGGGCAAGAGCACGCTGCTGGCCCTGCTGCTCCGCTTCCTGGCCCCGGCGGCCGGCATCATTGAGGCGGGCGGCGTCGACGTGGCCGCGATGGATCTGGGGCAATGGCGGCGGCAGATCGCCTGGGTACCCCAGCAGCCGTACCTGTTCAGCGGAAGCGCGGCCGACAACATCGCGCTCGGCCAGCCCGATATGAGCCGCGACGCCATCGTCCGGGCCGCCGGGCTGGCCGGTGCCGCCGAGTTCATCGACGCGCTGCCGTCGGGCTACGACACGCCGCTCGGGGAGCGCGGCCTGCGGCTGTCCGCCGGCCAGCGTCAGCGGATCGCGCTCGCCCGCGCATTCCTGCGGGACCCTCCCCTGCTGCTCCTCGATGAGCCCACCGCTCATCTGGATCCGGCCGGCGCCCGCCTGATCGCCTCCGGTCTGGACACGGAATTGGCCGACCGCACCGTCATCCTCATCAGCCATGGCCAGGGCTGGTCCGCCGGGGGCGGTGGCCGGGTCATCAGCCTGGAGCACGGGACGCTGGTATCACCGGCTCGATCCGGGCGGGCCACGGCTGCGGCGGTGACCACATGACCGCCGGCCCGGTGAGGGTGCGTGAGACCGGGAACGGGCATGCCACCGAAAACGGGCCAGCCAGGCGCGGGCGTGCCACCGGGAACGGGCCAGCGGCGCGCCGGCCGCTGCTGCGGCTGCTCTGGCTGGCCGGGCCGCTGCGCGGACGGCTGGCGCTGTCGGTCCTGGCGGGCGCGGCCGCCACCGGTTTCGGCGTGGCCCTGCTGGCCACATCCGGCTTCATGCTGGCCCGCGCATCTCAGCATCCGAGCATCCTGGCCATATCCGTCGCGGTGGTCGCGGTCCGCGCGTTCAGCGTGGGCCGCGGGGTGTCCCGCTACTTCGAGCGCCTGACCTCACACGACGTCGCGTTCCGCGTGCTGCGTGACATCCGGGTAGCCATCTACCGGCGGCTGGAGCGGCTCGCGCCCGCCGGGCTGGCCGCCTTCCGGTCCGGTGATCTGCTGGCCGCCCTGATCAGCGACGTGGACGCCACCCAGGACCTGTTCATCCGAGGCATCGGGCCGCCGCTGGCCGCGGCCCTGGTCGGCGCGGGCGCCGTGACCGTTTGCCTGCTGATCCTGACGCCGGCCGGCGGCCTGCTGGCCCTCGGGCTCCTGGCCGCCGGGGTCGCCGCTCCGCCGTTGGCCGTGGCGGCTTCGCGGCGGGCCGCCCGGGCCACCGCACCGGCTCGCGGCGAGCTCAGCGCGACGGTCACCGACCTGCTGTCGGGCGCGGCAGAGCTGCACGCGTTCGGCGCGCAGGACACCGCGCTGGCCGCCGCCACCGAGGCGGACGCCAAGCTGACCGCGCTGTCCAGGCGCTCCGCCGCCGCGACGGGACTGGGCAGCGGGCTGGTCAGCGGACTCACCGGGCTCACCGTGTGGGCGGTCCTTCTGCTGGGGGTGGCGGCCGCCGGGCACGGCACACTGACCCGGGTGCCGCTGGCGGTGCTGACCCTCACGGCGCTGGCCGCCTTCGAGGCGGTCGCCGTCATGCCGGCGGCGGCGCTGCAGCTTGGCGCCGCGCGCGCCTCCGCCCGCCGCATCGCCGTGATCCTCGATGCGCCGGACCCGGTCACCGAGCCGGCTGCCCCCGGCCGCTAGGCGCCGGGCCCGTGTCCGTACGGCTGTCGGGAGTCCAGGTCCGGTACGAACCGGACGGGCCGCTCGCGCTGGACGGGCTCGATCTGGACCTGTCCGGGGGCCGCCGGGTCGCGCTCATCGGGCCCAGCGGCGCCGGAAAGTCCACCGCGGCCGCTGTCCTGCTGCGTTTCCGCGAGCCGTCCGGCGGCAGCGTCACTCTGAACGGCGCCGGCCTGGCCAGCTACGCCGCCGATGACGTGCGGGCGGTGATGAGCGGCTGTCCCCAGGATCCGCACATCTTCGACGCCACCGTCCGGGATAACGTGCGCCTGGGCCGTGCCGGGGCCAGCGACGACGAGCTGGCGGCGGCCGCGGCGCGGGCCCGGCTGATGCCCTGGATCGATTCCCTGCCGCGGGGCTGGGACACGCCGGTCGGCGCGCACGGGGCCGCCATGTCCGGCGGGGAACGGCAGCGGCTCGCCCTGACCCGGGCCCTGCTCGCCGACCCGGCCGTGCTGATCCTCGACGAGCCGACCGCCCACCTGGACCCCGAGGCGCGCGCCGCCCTCACCGCCGACCTGCTGGTCCTCACCGAAGGCCGCGCCACCCTGCTCATCACCCACGAGCTGGACGGGCTCGAGCAGGTCGACGAGATCATCCTGCTGGACCACGGGAAGGTCACCGAGCGCGGTACGCACGCCGAGCTCATGCGGGCCGGCGGCCGCTACTGGCAGCTAAGAGACGCGCCGTCGCTGCGGCCCGCGTAAGCCAGGCCGGGCACCTGACGGGCCGGGTACTGCTGGGCCCGGTGTCGCGGAGCCGAGCACCTTCCACGGTGTGATGCTCAGCGCCACGTCACCGGCAGTTCCTATCACCCTTTCAGAGTGATGTCAGCAGGCCCGTGGCCGCGATCCGATAGTGCAAGCGGTCGGATTGCCCGGCAGAGGAGCTGATATGGCGACGAACGAGGTGGACGCGCTGGTGATTTTCGGCGCGACGGGTGACCTGGCGAAGATTGAGACCTTCCCGGCGCTGGTGGGGCTGGTGCAGCGCGGGGTGCTCGACGTGCCGGTCATCGGGGTGGCGAAGAGCGGGTGGGGGCTAGAGCAGTTCCGCGACTACGCCACCGCCTCGCTGAAGCTCAACAACATGGACGCGAACAGCGCGGCGGCGCAGAAGATGCTCAGCCTGCTGCGCTACGTGGACGGGGACCTGGGCGACCAGGCCACCTATAAGGCCATGTCGGATCAGATCGGCATCGGCCAGAAGGTCCTGTACTACATGGAGGTGCCGGCCCAGCTGTTCGGGCGGATCGCGCAGGGAATCGCCACGGCCGGCCGGACGAAGGACGCGCGGGTGATGGTGGAGAAGCCGTTCGGCATCGACCTGGCCAGCTCGCGGCAGCTCAATGACACCATGCACCAGTACTTCGCGGAGGAGGCGATCTTCCGGGTCGATGACTGGCTGGCCTTCGACCCGGTGGAGAACGTGCTGTTCGTCCGGTTCGCCAACTCGGTGATCGAGCCGCTGCTCAACCGGACCTACGTGGAGAGCATCCAGATCACCATGGCCGAGGCGTTCGACGTCGCCGACCGGGGCCGGTTCTACGACCGGACCGGTGCGATCAGGGACGTGCTGCAAAACCATATGCTGCAGGTGCTGGCGACCATCTTGGCCGAACCGCCGAGCACGCACGATCTTTCCGGCTGGCGGGACGCCAAGCAGCAGGTGGTGAACGCGCTGAGCCCGCTGAGCGCGGAGAACACGGTGCGCGGCCAGTACGAGGGCTACCGCCAGGTGGAGGGCGTGGACCCGGAGTCGACCGTGGAGACGTTCGTCGCGGTCCGGCTCACCGCCGATACCTGGCGCTGGGCCGGGGTGCCGATCTTGATCCGGGCGGGCAAGACCATGCCGGTCACCGCCACCGAGATCACGATCACGTTCAAGCCGGTGCCGCACGACGTGTTCGGGATCGAGCCCGCCAGGCCAGCGGACATGCTGAGGTTCCGGATCTGGCCGGAGACGGCGGTCGGCCTCACCCTGCACGGTAAGAAGCCCGGTGTCGGCTGGGAGCCGCAGGCCGAAGAGCTCGGGTTCGCGCAGCAGCCGGGATCGGACATCCGCCCCTATGACCGGCTCATCGGCGCCGCCCTGGACGGGGACCGCTGGCTGTTCGCCCGCCAGGACACGGTGGAAGCCGCGTGGGAGATCGTCGACCCGGTACTCGGCGATGTCGTCCCCGTGCACCCCTACGCCCGGGGCAGCTGGGGTCCCAAGGAGGCGGACCGGCTGCTGACCGGCCGGGATACCTGGTATGACCCGGCAGGCTGACCGAGCGCGGAAATAAAGGACAACCGGGATCGGGGACGCGCCATGAACGACCAGGATAGCCAGCGCCGTGTGGTGATCATCGGCGGCGGATTCGCCGGGCTGTTCGCCGCGCGGGTGCTGCGCCGCGCCCCGGTCCGGGTGACCCTCATCGACAGGCGCCCGCACCACCTGTTCCAGCCCCTGCTGTACCAGTGCTCGACCGGGATCTTGTCCGAGGGGAAGATCGCCGTCCCGCTGCGGGATCTGCTGCGTAAGCAGAAGAACGCGGACTTCGTGCTGGCCGAGGTGACCGGCATCGACGCCGCAGAGCGCCGGGTCCTGGCGACGCGGCCGCTCGGGGACCAGATGGAGTTCGGTTATGACTACCTGATCGTGGCGGCCGGGGTGCAGCAGTCGTATTTCGGGCACGACGAGTACGCCCAGTGGGCGCCCGGCATGAAGACCATCGAGCATGCCCTGGTCATCCGGCGCCGCGTCTTCGGCGCGTTCGAGATGGCCGATACCGCGGCCGACCCGGCCGAACGCAGCCGCTGGCTCACCTTCGCCCTGGTCGGCGCCGGGCCGACCGGCGTGGAGCTGGCCGGGCAGATCCGCGAGGTGGCCACCAAGACGCTGCGCGATGAATACCGTCACATCAAGCCCGAGGACGCCCGGGTGCTGCTGTTCGATGGCGGGGACGCCCCGCTCGCCCCGTTCGGCCCGGAGCTGTCGGCCAAGGCAGCCCGCACCCTGGCCAAGCTCGGCGTCGAGCAGCACATGCACTCGATCGTGACCGGTATCGACGGCACCGGGCTGAGCGTCCGCGCCCAGGACGGCACCGTGACCCGCCATGAGGCAAGCACCGTGCTGTGGACCGCGGGGGTCGCCGCGCCGCCGGTCGCGGCGGCGATCGCGGCGGCCACCGGCGCCAAGCAGGACCGGGCCGGCCGCATCATTGTCAACGGCGACTGCACCATTCCCGATCATCCCGAGATCTTCGTGACCGGGGACGTGATGAGCCTGAACAAGCTCCCCGGCGTCTGCGAGGTCGCCATGCAGACCGGCATATACGCCGGGGAACGCATCAAGCACGACGTCGCCGGGCGCATGCCCGCCAAGCCGTTCCGCTACCACGACCTGGGGTCGGCGGCGTACCTGTCCCGCGGCCGCGCGGTCGTTTCCGTGGGACGCGTGCACCTGTCCGGCTTCGCCGCCTGGGTCGTCTGGCTGGTCATCCACATCGGCTTCCTGACCGGCTTCCGCAACCGCCTCGGCGCGCTGGTGAGCTGGTGGCCCGCCTTCGTCCGTGACGTGCGCCGGGAACGGACCTACACCACCGAACAGGTCGGACTGGTCCACAGCGCCTACGACGAACTGTCTCCCCCCGCCGCCGGCACCGCGCTGCCCGGCAGCACCACCGGCACCGGGCTCCCCAGCGCCGGAACTAAGCCCTCCGCCACCGGCACCAGGCCCTCCAGCCCGCCGGGATAAATCGTGGCGAGATCGCACCAGCCAGCCCAAGTCGGCCGGCCGGGGTCGCGGCTCACCCGGCCAGGGTGATGCCTACCGCAATGGGCGCTGCCAGCCTGATCACATAGACCCCACAAATACCGCCGGGGCGCGAGGAGCCGTGAGATGAGCGAGCCGTTCAAGGGCACGATCAATATCGATATCCGCGATTCGACCCCGGACTGGGCTCCGTTTGAGCCGCCGAAAGCCCCCGACGGGGCCCCGAACGTGGTGTACGTCGTGCTGGATGACGTGGGCTTTTCGGCGATGAGCTGCTACGGGGGCCCGATCGAGACGCCGAACATCGACCGGATCGCGAACGATGGGATCCGGTACACGCAGTGGCATACGACGGCGCTGTGCTCGCCGACGCGCTCGTGCCTGCTGACCGGCCGTAATCACACGCGCAACTCGATGGCGTGCATCACCGAGGCCGCGGTCGGGTTCCCGAACGCGAGCGGGACGATCCCGCCGGAGAACGGCATGATCTCCGAGATCCTCGGCGAACGCGGCTGGAACACCTACATCGTGGGCAAGTGGCATCTGTGCCCGACGGTAGAGATGAACCTCGCCTCGACCCGGCGGAACTGGCCGACAGGCCGCGGGTTCGAGCGGTTCTACGGGTTCCTGGGCGCGGAAACCAACCAGTGGTACCCGGACCTGGTCTACGACAACCACCCGGTGGACCAGCCGACGTCACCGGCGGAGGGCTACCACCTCACCGACGACCTCACCGACAAGGCGCTGGAGTTCATCAAGGACGCCAAGACGGTCGCGCCGGACAAGCCGTACTTTCTCTACTACGCGCCGGGTGCCTGCCACGCGCCGCACCACGTCCCGAAGGACTGGATCGACAGGTTCAGGGGCCAGTTCGACATGGGTTACGAGGCCATCCGGGAGCAGACGCTGGCCCGGCAGAAGGAGCTGGGCATCGTCCCGGCCGATACGGAGCTGCCGCCCATCAACCCGATCGGCACCCCAGAGACCCGCACGGGCCCGGACGGCCAGCCGTTCCCGCCGCTAGACGTCACCCGGCCATGGGACTCGCTGTCCGCGGCGGAGAAGCGGCTGTTCTGCCGGATGGCCGAGGTGTATGCGGGGTTCCTGGCGCACACCGACCACCACATCGGCCGGCTGCTGGACTACCTGGAGGAGTCCGGGCAGCGGGACAACACCATGATCATCCTGGTGTCGGACAACGGAGCGAGCGGCGAGGGCGGCCCCAACGGGTCGGTGAACGAGAACATCTTCGCGAACGGGCTCCCGGACAACATGCAGGCCAACCTGGCCATGATCGACGAGCTGGGGGGGACGAAGACCTACAACCATTACCCGAATGGCTGGGCGATGGCGTTCAACACGCCGTTCAAGATGTGGAAGCGGTATGAGTTCAACGGCGGCACCGCCGATCCGTGCATCATCTCCTGGCCGTCAGCCGCAGCCGGCACCGGCGCCAGGGGCGAGATACGCCACCAGTACCACCACGCGATCGACCTCGTGCCGACCATCCTCGACGTTCTGGGCGTGCAGGGTCCGGACACCATCAAGGGTCACGTGCAGAGCCGGTTCGACGGGGTGAGCATGCGCTACAGCGTGGCCGACCCGTCCGCGCCGTCGGCCCGCAGGACCCAGTTCTACTCGATGCTCGGCTCGCGCGGGATCTGGCATGACGGCTGGAAGGCGGTCACCACGCATCCCACGCTCAGCGGGTGGAGCCACTTCAACGACGACACCTGGGAGCTGTACCACACCGACACCGACCGGGCCGAGATACACGACCTGGCCGCCGAGCACCCGGAAAAGGTCCGCGAGCTGGTCAACTTGTGGTTCGCCGAAGCGGGGGAGAATGGGACGTTCCCGCTCGATGACCGGTCCGCGATAGAGATCATCACCACGCCGCGGCCGCAGCTAGCCGCATCGCGCGAGCGGTACGTCTACTTCCCCGGCACCGCGGAGGTGCCCGAGGCCCAGGCGGTGAACGTCCGGAACCGCTCCTACAGCATCGGCGCGCTGGTGGACGTTCCCTCGTCCGGAGCGCAGGGCGTGCTGTTCGCCCACGGGTCGCGGTTCGGCGGTCATGCCCTGTACGTCAAGGACGGCCGGCTGCACTACGTCTATAACTTCGTCGGCATGATGGAGCAGAAGATCGACGCCACCCAGGACGTCCCGGCCGGAGTGGACCTGATCTTGTCCGCCTCGTTCGACAAGGACGGCGAGGACCCGCCCGGGGTCTCCACCGGGATCTTGTCCTTGTACTACGCGGACAAGAAGGTCGGCGAAGGCCGGATCAAGACGCAGCCCGGGCTGTTCAGCCTGGCCGGCGAGGGTCTGTGCGTCGGCCGTGACAGCGGCGAGCCGGTGACCAGCGACTACCCGGGCGAGCACCCGCACGCCTTCACCGGCGGGACCATCAAGCGCGTCGCCGTGGACGTCAGCGGTGATCCGTACATCGATCTCGAGCGCGAGGCCCAGGCCATGCTCGCCCGGGAGTAACCGCACAGGAGCAGGAGGAGTCCGCCCAGGCTCCGCACGATGATCACCCGGCGGTGCAGCTGTTGCGCGCCCGGTCAGCTCAGGCGGACCAGGGCGCTTATGGTGAGGTAGGCGCCCAGGGCCAGGGCGATGCCGACAATGAGCTGCAAGACGTGGCCTGTCAGCCAGCCCTGGGCACGCTTCAGGAAGGCCTTGGTGGCCTCCGGCCGCATTTCCAGGAACGCGAACGGGATGATGATCAGCAAGAAATCGATGATGACGAAGACCACAACGGCGACGACCTGCGTGGCGGTGGAGTATTTGCCGGCCACCAGGTTGTGCAGTGCGGTGATATAGGCGGCGCCGGGCAAGCCGATGAGCACGCCAACCAGCATGGCCAGCCCGAGCCGGGGTTCGGCCAGCAGCCGTTGCGCCCAGCTGCCCTTTTTCTCGGGCGTCTCGGGCGTCTCGGGCGGTCCTTTGCCTGCCGGGACGGGGGTCCGCTGTCTGCGGTGCAGGCGGCCGGTGGCCAGCAGGGCGCCGAGCACGAGCAGCAGGAGGCCCAGGGCCAGGTCGACTCCGGCGCTCACCTTCCCCTGAGAGCTAATGTTGTCGGCGTGGACGGTGAGCACGTCCAGCAGGCCGATCGTCAGGGCCGTGGTCATGCCGCCCAGTAGCAGGCATAGGAACATTGTCCGCGGCCGCCGGTTCTCGATCAGCAGCAGATCGATGGCCAGCAGTTTGGGGTTCAGCGCCGCGGTGAACGCCAGCACGAAGAACTCAGCGTTCATCGCCGCTCAGCAGTCTGCGCAGGTACAGACATAGACGAACTTCCGCCTCTAGCGCCGTGCGTTCGCCCGCCTTGACACGTGAGCGTCAAGACGTACGACACCCGGAACCTGGCTTAGGTCAGCGCCTCCGACGACGCTCACGCCGGTGCATCCCGGCTGCGGAGACCGGTGACAGAGGGCGCCCGAAGGGGTCGATGAAAAGCGCACATGGCCCGGTGGCGGTTGGCACGGTGCCGTCGAGGAGCTTGATGCTGTAGGTGAGCGCGTCTCCGTCCAGGTGCGGATCTTGGATGACCACGACCGCATCCTCGGGAAGCCTGTCGCCCGGCTCCGCGAACGACAGGACGGCATTCGGGGGGTTGTCCGCGAAACTGTTGTCCCCGTCTGCCCAGTTGGCGACGAAGTGACGAGACATCATGTGTCCGACGTCGCGCTGGGGACGGTCGGCGAAGTAAAGCGTCGACGGCGACAAGCCATGCAACGTGATGGTTCCCCGGTCGCTGGTCATGCTCGCCGCGGTCTGGACGAACAGTGCCTCCATGTCCTCAAGCTGTTGCTCGGTGACTTCACTCATCGTGGCTCCTCTCACGCGGCCTTGACCGGCTGGGTCCTTGCCGCCTGCCCTTCACCCTCCCGCTGCCGCCGCTCGGCTGCATCACCCGCAGCGGATGACGGGGCTCATGGTGCTTGCTGGGAGGGCGGCCCTTGTGGTTCGCTGATCGCGCCTTCGGCGCGCTGCTTGATGCCGAGCAGCATCTTGCGTTCCATGATCAGGCTGCCGGGCTCCATCACGTACCGGGTCAGCGCCTGGGCCAGGCGGGACGCGCCGGGGGTGGCGATCCGGTTGCGGCTGATCAGCCGGGTGCCGGTGCCGTCGGGGACCAGCGTGAACGCCCACACCCAGTTGCCGTCGTCGGAACGCAGGACGAGGACTTCCCCCGGCTCCAGCCGCGCCGTCCGCAGCGTCGGTCCCCGGCGTCCGAGTTGCTGCGCGTCGCCGACCTTCAGGTCCTGGAACTGGGGGAGGATCTCGTTGGCGCTGTGCATGCCCAGGCCGAAGAGGTTCTCGATCCAGTCGTACGTGTAGGCGCCGCCGCGTCCCGGGCCCATCTGGACCAGCCACGGCCAGATCGCGCTGGGCGGCGCCTCCACCCGGACCGCCCGGGTGGACACGATCGCGGGCTCGGCCAGCAGTTCGTCGCCGGGCAGCGCCCCGGCGGCCTCACCGGGGGTGGCGCCCCAGGTCAGGGACCATGCCCGCCAGCGCGGATAGGTGACCGCCTGCAGACCCGCAGCCAGGCCCGCGCCCAGCAAAACGCCGCCGGCGGCGATGGCCGCTCGCCTCGCCCCGCGCCGGCGCCCGCGGCCGGCGGGTTCCCGCCGTGTGCTCATCGGCCCAGCCTCCCCTCCTATGGCCGCCGTTCTCAGGCCGCGCCGTCCTCAGGCCGCGCTCTCTCAGGCGGGCACCTCTCAGGCCGCGCCGGACGGCCGGCCAGGCGCAGGAACATCCTCGATGATCTCCCGCAGCAAGGAAAGCAGGCGCTCCGGATCCGGCACGGTGATATCGGTCAGCCCGGAGAGCGGGCCGTCCCCGCTGGGGCTGACGCCGATACGCCCGCGACTAGCGTGCGGATCAGCGCTTCGCCCGGGCCGGGGGCGGGGATGTCGGCCGGCTCGACCGCGATCCGGTCCGGGTAGACGACGACGCGCCGCATGGTCCTCACGGCACTTCCCGGCCGGGGCGCCCCGGTTTCCCGCCGGCCCGATTTTTATTAACGAGGGGCGGTGGGCCATACCGGCCGAGGTCGGCGAACGTGCTGCGCACGCCGTGATCCAGCAGCGAGGTCAGGATGGCGCGGTAAACGCTGGTGAACCGGGTGTCTCCGGTTAGTTCGCCGAAAATCGCGCGGTTGTCCTCCAGGAAGGCCAGCGGGTCGCGGCGCTGCCGGCGGGCGGCCGCCTGAAGCTGCGGCGCGAGCACGTCGTCGATCTCGTACGGCTCGCCGTTCTCGTCGGTGCCCTCCGCGTAGCGGGCCCAGCTGGCCACGACGGCGGCTGAACGGGTGAACGGGCCACCGGTGGCGAGCTGCTGCCGGATGACCGGGAGGAGAAACTTGGGGATGAGGTCGGAGGTGTCCGCGCATAGCCGGGCCACGGTGTCGCGGACCTCCGGATTGGAGAACCGTTCGATGAGCTGGCGGGCGTAGGCGGACAGGTCGATGCCGGGGACCGGCCGCAGCGTCGGGATGGCTTCCCGCGTCATGTAGTCCAGCAGGAACTGCGCGAACTGCGGGTCGGACGTGACGTCGTGCACGAGCCGGTAACCCACGAGGTAACCCGGGTAGCACAGCGCCTGATGGCTGGCGTTGAGCAGCCGCAGCTTCATCAGCTCGTAGGGCTCGACGTCATCGACGATCTGCACGCCGGCCTCGTGCAGCGGCGGCCGCCCGTCGCCGAAGTTCTCTTCCAGCACCCACTGCGCGAACGGCTCGCAGAGCACGGGCCACTGATCCTCGATACCGAAACGCTTAACGAGCCCGGCGCGATCCTCGTCGGTCGTCTGGGGCGTGATGCGGTCGACCATGCCGTTGGGGAACCGGACGTTGCGTGCCATCCAGTCGGCCAGCCCGGGATCACGCAGCCGGGCGAAGGCCGTGAACGCGCGCTGGCTCACGTGGCCGTTGCCCTGGATGTTGTCGCAGGACAGCACGCTGAAGGCCGGGATGCCCCGCTCGCGCCGCCGGGCCAGCGCCTCGGTCACGATCCCGAACGCCGTCCGCGGCACGGCCCCCGGCTGCAGATCGGCCAGCACCGGGGGATACGTCGCGGTGAACTCGCCGGTCACCGCGTCGAGGTTGTAGCCGCCCTCGGTGATCGTCAGGGACACGATCCGGGTCGCCGGCGCGGCCATCTTCTCGATCACCGCGTCGGGATCGTCGGGGGCGAACAGGTACTCCACGATCGACCCGATGACGCGGGCGTCCCAGGTGCCGTCGCTGTGCCGGAGCACCAGGGTGTACAGGCCATCCTGGGCGGTCATCACATCGCGCATCGTGGCGTTGGCCGGCTGCAGCCCGACGCCGCAGATGCCCCAGTCCAGCGCCGCGCCCTGGTTCATCAGGGTGTCGATGTACATCGCCTGGTGCGACCGGTGGAAGTTGCCGACGCCGATATGAACGATTCCGGCCGTCACCTGCCGGCGATCGTAACGGGGCACGGACACCCCGGCGCCGAGCTGGGTCAGGGTCTGCGCATTCAGGATGGTCATAATGTCTTTCCCGGTATCTGGTGAGCCAGTGGGAAGCTGGGCCGGAGGGCGGAGACGGCGCGCCGGAACCGGGCGTGCCGCTCCGCGTAGAAGGCGGACATCGCCGGGTCCGGTTCGGCCGCCAGGTCCGCTCGCGGCGCCAGCGGTCCCTGGATCTCCTCGAAACTGAGCAGGCCGGCGGCCCTGGCCCCGAGCAGCGCCGCGCCCCGGCCCGACGCCGCGGGCACGTCCACCGCGTACAGCGGCAACTCCAGCACATTCGCCAGCAGTTGCCGCCAGCCGGCCGCCAAGGTCCCCCCGCCGGCCAGCCGCAGGTGCGGCGGGCGGTCGTTCCCGAGCAGGGCATCGAGCGCGTCGCGGATCGCGAACGCCACGCCTTCGAGCGCGGACCGCAGCAGGGAACCGCGGTCATCGGCCAGCGACAGGGCAGTCCACGAGCCGCGCAGCCCCGGATCGAGGTACGGCGTCCGTTCCCCCGACAGGTGCGGGACGAAGACCGGATCCTGCGCCTGGCTCGGATGCTCGGCGCTCACGTAAAGCTCCGGCCAGCTGGCGTTCATGACCTCCCGTACCCAGTTGAGGCTGATCCCCGCGTTAATGGAGGCCCCCATGTGATACCAGCCGTGCGGGGTCGCCGTCCGGTAGAGGTGAACCCCGGCGTCCGCCCGGCTGACCGGTTCGCTGAGCGGCCGGATGACCTGCGCGCCGGTGCCCACCGTGAGCTGCACGTCATCGCGGCGGACGACCCCGCTGCCGAGCGCCGCGGCCGCCGTGTCACCGGCACCGGCCGCCACCGGCAGGCCCGGCGGCAGGCCCAGCTCGGCCCCCGCCGCCGCGGTGAGGGTCCCGGCCAGCGCCCCGGCCGAAGGCAGCAGCGGCGCCAGCATCGCGGCGTCCAGGCCCAGGGCGGTCACCACCTCCGGATCCCAGCGGTCAGCCACGAGATCGTAGAGCAGCGTGGCGGAGGCATCACTGGGCTCGGCATGAAACTCGCCGGTGAGGCGGGCCCGGAGCCAGTCTTTGGGCTGCAGCGCCCAGCGTGCGTCCCGGTAGGTGCGGGGTTCGTGGGCGGCGATCCAGGTGAGCATCGGCCCGGCCATGCCGGGGGTCAGCGGGTTGGCCAGCCGGGCCAGCACGGGCGGGCCGAGCGCGCGGTAGGCAGGCAGGCACCCGGTGGCGCGGCTGTCGGCCCACAGCAGGGCGGGGCGCAGTTCCGTGCCGTCCGGCGACGTCATGACCAGGCCGTGCATCTGCCCCGACAGCCCGATCGCCGCGGGCCGTGCGCCCGCCGCCGCGACGGCCTTCCGCACACAGGCGGTCACCGCGCCCCACCAGTCCCGGGGCTCGCTCTCGGCGTAGCCGGCCAGCACCGAGGTGACCGGGTAACCGGCTGACGCCTGAGCGAGCACCGCGCCGTCCGCGCCGGCCATGACCGCCTTGGCCGAGCTGGTGCCGAGGTCGATGCCCAGCGCGCACAGCGGGGCGCCTGAATCAGCGGGCACGGGTCAGCACCCGATGATGATCTTGTGAACCGTCCGGTCGTTCCGCAGCGCGTCCAATGCGACGGCGTACTCCTCCAGCGTGAACCGGTGGGTAATGAGGCCCGTGGTCCGCGCCCGGCCGCTCCGCAGGGCCGCGATCGCGGCCGGGAACGAATCGATCTCCGCGAAGGACCCCTTGATCGTGATCTCGCGGCGGAACACGTCGTACGGGCTGACCTGCACGCGGTCCTCGGGCTCGGTCACGCCATAGAACATCACGGTCCCGCCGCTGCGGGTCAGCGGCACACACTGCTCCGAGACGGCGGCCGACCCGGTGGCATCGACCACGATGTCGAAGCCGCCGGAGGCCGCCTTCAGCCGGGCGGCATCGCCGGGCAGATCGGCGCGATCCATCAGGTACGTGGCGTCGATCCCAAGCTCTTCGGCCCGCTTGAGCTTGAAGCCGGACGACGCCGCGACCGTCACGCCGACCGCGCCACCGCGCGCGATGAGCTGGGAAAGCAGCAGGTCGGTCGGGCCGGCCCCGAAGACCAGCGCCGAGCTTCCCGGCCGGGGACTCAGCGTTTCCGTGCCGTGCATGGCGCACGCCGTGGGCTCGGTGAACACGGACGTGTCGGGATCGATGGCGTCCACCGAGAACACCAGGTTGGCGGGAACGCTGACGTACTCGGCGAACGAGCCCGGCCAGTTCGTGCCGAGTCCCTTGAGGTTGGCGCACAGCAAGGTGCGCCCGGCCCGGCAGTACGCGCAGTGCCCGCAGTTCATGTTGGGGTCGACCGAGACGTACTCGCCGATCCGGAATCCCTCGGTGCCCTCGCCCAGCGCGTCCACCGGCCCGATCAGTTCGTGGCCGGGGGTCAGCGGGAACTCGGCGAAGAACTTGCCGTTGTGGATGTGGAGGTCCGTGCCGCAGATTCCGGTCTGCCGCACGCGCACCCGCACCTCCCCGGGGGCCGGGTCGGGCGTCGGGATCTCCTTGATCGCGAAACTGCCCGGGGCGTCGTAGACAACGGCTTTCATGCTGCTCCCTGAGGATGGGCCGGGTGGCCCGTGGTGCTGGCGTCCGATTGGGCCGGAGGGTCACTCCCGGGCCGGCGTCGCCTGACCCGGGTGATATCCGAGCTGATCGGCGTCCGTGACCTGCAGGATGCCGCCCTGGCCAGGCTAACCCGGGACGCGCGTTACCAGACGCTGATGGACTTGGCGGACGCCAATCTCCGGGCCGGCCCGTCTGCGGGTCAACGAATGCAGCCGGACATTCACTGCTGTTGGAATCGGGGTCGCCGCCAACGAAATCAGGCACAAGGACCTTCCAGGGGTATGGGGTTCATTCGTGAGCCTCACCTGCTCCATCGCGCTCGGCAAGAGCAGCCATCGGGTCCCTGATCAGTGCCCGGGGCGCCTTATGCGACCTCGTGCGACGACGTGCCAGCCTTGACCATGGTTCCTGACTGAGCGACCATGAGGGTGAACATTCTTGAAGATTCGAGCTAGGAGGCCCAATGCGTGCACGTTTTCTCGGCACCGACCCGGACTCTCAGGAGGGACAGTCGCCCACCCTGTTCGCCACCGACCGGACGGATCGGCGGACCTACATCGCCCAGGGCTGGAAGGTTACCGACCCACAGGTTCTCGTGGATGTCGGCCCTATCCCCAATGCCATTTAGAAGAGCATGTTTACGGTTGAGGGTGCCTGTACTGGCGCGGATCGGCCATGGTGACGCTGGGTTAGCTCAGGGCGATGTCCCGGATGGCGCTCCGGGGTGGCGGCCGGGTTCCACGGCCGGCGTGCGCGTGGCTGGGCAGGATCGTGACGGGTGCGGGTCAGGCTGCGGTGCCGCAGACGGTGATCTGGGCGGGTGCGGTGAGCGTGGGGATGCGCGGGCCGCCGTGCGGGAAGCCGAGACGGGTCTTGGTCTTGCGGTCGCGGTGCCGGTTCCGGTCCACGGTGATCCGGCACCGGGCCAGGGCATCGAGGACGCGGTTCCGGTTCGCAGCGATCAGGCCGGGCGGCAGGCTGGCGGTGGCCGCGCCGGACCGGGTGGTGGCGATGATGGCGCGGCGGGCCGCGGCGAAGGAGATTTCCCGGGGGTGGACGGGCAGCCCGGCGCGGCGGCCCTTGCGGGCCGGGACCGCGACCGCGGCGGCGTCCCGCGCCACGGCGCGGGCCAGCTCGGCGGAGATGACCCAGGCGGCGTGTTCCTGGGCGATCAGGGCAGGGGTTGCGGAGCGGAGCATCGGCCCGGCCGACGGCCCGGACTCGCGGATCGCGGACTTGGCTTCCTTCAGGGTGGTCTCGGAGCCGATCCACCGCCAGTGATAGGCCGCGGCGAGCATCCCGGCCGGGCAGGCCTGGTGATCGTCCAGGTCGGTGATGAGGCAGAACAGCTCCGGGGCGTCGCGCCCGGCGACGCTGACCTGGTATTCGATCACCCGGACGTCCAGTTTCTCGCCGCCGCCGCAGATGAGAGCGGGATAGGACCCGTCGGGCAGGAAGTCCCCGGTGCGGGTGAGCGTGATGCCGTCCTTGACCCGGATCAGCACGTGCGTGCCGGTGGCCAGCATCTTCTTGATGCGGGGGACGCCGGGGAAGTTGCGATCCATTACCCACAGCCGGTCCGGGGTGAAGATGGCCGGATACCTGGCCAGGGCGCCGTCCAGCAGCTTCTGCTCGGCCTCGCCCTTGTCCCGGCCGCCGCCGATGCCGGACGGCCCGGTCACCACGCCCACGGTGGCCCGGGTCGAGGCGACCGAGCAACGCAGCTCCCGCAGCTGAGGGTAGGGCGCGGACCCGTCGGCGGTGCCCGCGGACCCGAACGCGTCCCGGTTGGCCGGCGTGTCCGGCACCCGGGTCAGCGACCCGTCGATCGAGCACACGTCCAGCTCCCCCACGGTCACCGCGCGGTAGTCATGCTCGCGGTGCTCGGCGTCGATGCCGGCCAGCGTCCGGTCCCGCAGCTGCTCCATCGGCGCCGGCCCGGCCGCGTCCCGCCAGGTGCACGCCACCGCGTCAGTGGGCACCCGGTACGGCCGGTGCCACGGCACCAGCGGCAGGTCGCCCAGCAGCGCGGCGATCGCCTCCGCGTAGCACGAACCGGGCATCAAGGTCATCAGCAGCACCAGCCGGAACACCATCGCGGCCGTCATCGCCCGCCGCGCGGTGCCCTTGACCCGGCCGTCCAGGGTGACGCCGGCCGCGGCCTTATCGATGACGCCGGGCTCGCCGCACAGCGTGTCCAGCCGCTCCTCGGCCGCCCCCAGCCGCACGTGATCAGCGGGATGGCCGGCGGCCTGCACCCGGCCGTCGCGGCGGACCACCGCCGCCGCGACCACGACCGGCTTGCAGAACACCACCAGATCCCCGGTCCGGACCGGCCCCGCGCCGGCCGCCACCAGCGCTGTCCGGCCGTCTTTCCCCAGGCCCTTCCGGGCCGGGGACGCCAGGTCCGCGACCCCGACAGCGACCATGCCCGCCCGCCCGAGCAGCTCAAGCCCCGCCTGGCCGCCCGGCTCGTCGACGCTGGCCGGCAGGCACCCCGGTATGCCAGACTGACCAGGCGAAGCTCCCTGGCCTATCAGGATGTTCGACACAAACCCTGACAGCTAGCGGAGCTTCGCCACGCTCTCACGCCCGACACGCCGCCGCTGCAAGATCGTTACCAGCCGCCCGCCCCGTCCCAGTGATCACGCACAGTCACCGAGATCAGGCGCCCGCATCCACGACAGACCAGCCCGAACAAGCTCTTCTAAATGGCATTGGCCCTATCCCTGAGCACGAGGCCATCATCGAGATCCCCGAGGATGTGCTGCGGTACTACGAGCGCGGCCGGGAGGAGAACCACTGAGCCTGCTGATCGGCCCCGAGTTCAGCCAGCTGTTCCGCACCTTCGAGCACACTGCCTTCCGTCTGGAGACGCGGGATCAGTACTACTCGCCAAACGAGACGAAGGCGCTGGCTCAGTTCCTCGCGGGTGAGCCGGTTGACCTTGCCTGGTTCCAGAACTGGCTCACCATGATCCGCGAGGCGACTGCCGAAGGACGCCGGTTCTCCCGGGTGCGGGTAGTGAGCGTTCCCTTGACCGGCTACAGCCGCTTTGGCATGTTGTGTTCGCAGTACACCAACGCAGTCGGTGAAGAAACCCGCTACCTGACGCGGGACCAGGCGCACGACATCCCCGACTATGACTATTGGCTGTTTGACTCACGCAAGCTGATCCGTATGCACTTCGACACGGAGGAGCACTTTCTCGGCGGCGAAGTGATCGACGACGCAGCGGTGATCGTGCAGCACAACTACTGGCGTGATGCTGCCTGGCACAAGGCAGTGCGACGGGACGACTTTGCGATCGAGCAGAACATCGGGCATCACGAGCGTCCATGAGGCACGCAATGCCCTGGGGCAGCGACTCCGCGAGCTACGTCAGCAAGCCGACTTCACCGGCAGGCAGCTCGCGGAGCTGTTGTCATGGCCCGCCTCAAAAATCTCCAAGCTGGAGAATGGCCGGCAGACACCTACCGACGAAGACATCCGCAGTTGGACGAATGCCACCCATGGTGAAGCGGAAACCGGAGCCTTGCTCGCCTCGCTCCACACGCTTGAAGTCCAGCATGCCGAGTGGCAGCGGCAGATCAAGATGGGTTTGCGCCCGCATCAGCAGGAGATCGCCGAGCTGGATGCCAAAACGCAGCTGTTTCGCGCGTTTGAATCCACTGTTATCCCCGGGCTGCTTCAAACGGCGGAGTACGCCCGTGCACGCTTCTCGCAGAGCATTAACGTGTTCAGGGTACGCAATGACATCGACGAGGCGGTACGGGCACGGGTAAAACGGCAGGACATTTTGTACCGGCCGGACAAGCAATTTCATTTCATACTGACTGAGGCGGTCCTGCGTTACCGGCTGTGCCCACCCGAAGTCATGCTTGGACAGCTTGATCGGCTTATCTCGTTCTCGGCGTTGCCCAATGTGCGGCTCGGCATCATCGGCTTTGAGACCGAGTACGTGATTGCGCCCGCACATGGCTTCTGGCTGCTGGACAAGGACCGCGTGATGGTCGAGACCTTTTCCGCCGAGCTGAACCTGGCGCAGCCGCAGGAGATCGAGTTGTACGCCCGCATCTTTGGCGAGCTGGCCGCAGTTGCCAGCTATGGGCGAGCCGCACGGGTCATTATCACCCGGGTCATCGATGATCTCGCACCCGAAGAACCGGCCGGGGATAGCTCGTAATTTCGCCGTTTCAGTCAGCGCATGGAATTACAAGCAATACCGAGAAACTCTCTTTTATCCCAGTAGTTTCTCTTTTACTCTCCCAGAGAGCCGGCAAGTCCTGCTGGCTCATAGGGGAGAGGGTCAGGTGCGTACCTCCGGGCTGCTATGCGAATCAACGCAGCTTGATCACTTGTCCGTGCTCTGCACTCCATTATCGCGGCTTCCCCGCTTTTCTTTCCAGCCAGGACAGCGCGAAGGCCCGGCACACCGGCAAGTGATCACCGGGCCTTCGCTGCCTCCTCATAGCCCATGAAGAGGGTGATCCTTAGTATGCCTTTCGCGCCGGCCGCATCCCCCCAGGGACCGGTTACACCCGCCCGAACCATCGGCAGCCAGATAACGGCGGTTCTTGCTGCTGTCACAGCGGCCGGGACCCTGGCAACGTGCGGCAGCAGCCGCGCCAGCACTGGCACAAGTGCCGTGGAGAAACCGGACCTGACGGTGGCTGTGGTCCCGGCCGCTGGTGCGGCGGGCTTGTATATCGCCCAGCAGGACGGCTATTTCACCGCCGCCGGGCTGCACGTGAAAATCGTCCCGGTGGCCAGTGGTGGCGACGTGCTGGCCGATCTGGTCAACGGCTCGGTGGATGTGGACCAGGGGCAGTGGACCTCTGACATCGCCGCGCAGGCGGCCGGGATCGTCAGGCTGCACGCGCTGGCCGCCGGGAATGCCGGCGGTCCCGGCGTGCAGGAGGTCACGGTCCCGTCCGGCTCGCCCATCCGCACCATCAAGCGCAGGCCCCGCAGCGGGATACGAACCAGGCCGGCCGGCTCCGCCGCGAGGCGGCTTGCCTCGGCCGTGCGCGCCCCCGTAGTCGGTCCGCCGGTAGTCGGCGGTCCGGCGGCCGGCGGTGCGGCGGTCCGCGCGGGCGACGGCGCGAGGCGGCTCGCCTCGATGGCCGCGTCGACGTCGTGCCGGGTGATGAGGCCGTCCCGGCCGGAGCCGCGGATCGCCGTGAGGTCGAGGCCGGCGTTCCGGGCAAGCCGCCTGATCAGCGGCGACGCGACGGCCACCCGGCCGCCGGGCGGGGAAGCGCTGCCGTCCGCGCGGCTGCCCGCCCCGGCGGTGCCCCCCCCGGCGGTGCCCGCCCCGGCGGTGCCCGCCCCGGCGGTGCCCGGCCCAGCGGTGCTTACCTCAGCGGTGGTGGCCGTCGCCGGCCGGCTGGGGCGGCGACGGCGGTCGCGGGCCGGCGAGGTGCCGTACCCGATGAGGACGTTGCCGCTTTCTTCGGCCCCAGCCGCCTCTTCCAGCACGTTGGGACGGGCGGGCGGCGGGGCCTCGACGGTGATCAGCGGCTCGCCCACGGCGACGACGTCCCCGACCGTGCCGTGCAGGCGGGTCACCCGGCCGGCGAACGGCACCGGCACCTCGACGACCGCCTTGGCCGTCTCGACCTCGGCGACGCTCTGGTCGACCATCACCGTGTCCCCGGCGTGTACGTGCCAGGCCACGATCTCCGCCTCGGTCAGCCCCTCGCCCAGATCGGGCAGCAGGAACGCCGGCACCTAACGGCCCGCTTCCGCGTCGCTGCGGGTCTCCTGCCATTGCAGGCGGTCGATCGCATCGAGGATCCGGTCCACGCTGGGCAGGTAATACTCCTCCAGATGCGGCGGCGGGTACGGGATGTCCAGCCCCGCGACCCGCAGCACCGGGGCCTCGAGGTAGTGGAAGCACTGCTCGGTGACCCGCGCGGCCACCTCGGCGCCGTATCCGCAGAACCGGCTCGCCTCGTGCACGACCACGGCGCGCCCGGTACGCCGTACGGACGCCGTGACGGTCTCGTCGTCGAACGGGGACAGGCTTCGCAGGTCGATGACCTCGACGCTGCGGCCCTCCTGGCCGGCCGCTTCGGCCGCCTCTAGCGCGGTGCCGATCATCGCGCCGTAGGCGATCAGCGTCACGCCCGAGCCCGGGCGCCGCACGACGGCGCGGTCCAGGGCGGCGCCGGCGCGGTCGGGGACCATCGTCTCCTTGGCCCAGTACCGGCGCTTGGGTTCGAGGAAGATAACCGGGTCCGGTGACTCGATGGCCTGGCGCAGCAGCGTGTACGCGTCCCCGGGGGTGCCCGGCGTTACCACCCGCAGGCCGGCCGTGTGGGTGTAGTAGGCCTCGGAGGAGTCGCTGTGGTGCTCGACCCCGCCGATGCCGCCGCCGTAGGGAATCCGGATCGTCACGGGCAGGGTGACCCGGCCCCTGGTCCGGTTGCGCAGCTTGGCCAGGTGGCTGATGATCTGCTCGAACGCCGGATAGGCGAACGCGTCGAACTGCATTTCCACCACGGGCCGCAGGCCGTTCATGGCCATGCCGATAGCCGTTCCGACGATGCCCGACTCCGCCAGCGGTGTGTCAAAGACGCGCGCCTCCCCGAACCGCGCCGCGAGCCCGTCGGTCACCCGGAAGACACCGCCCAGCGTCCCCACGTCCTCGCCGAATACGAGCACCGTCCCGTCTGCGGCGAGCGCGTCGCGAGGGCCTGGTTGAGCGCCGCCGCCATCGTCACGGTGCCTTCCGCCGCGCGCGGCGCGGTGCCTTCCGCCGCGCGCGGCGCGGTGCGGCGGTCGGCGACTGCCGTCATCGCACAGACTCCCCGCCGGCCGCCAGTTCCCACGCGAGCTGGGCTTCCTGCGCGCGCAGCGTCGGTGTCGGCTCGGCGTAGACGTGCCGGAACAGCTCCGCCGGATCCTGCGCGGTCTCGGCGTTCATCCGCTCCCGCAGCGCCGCCGCGACCGTCTCGGCCTCGGCATCGAGCGCCGCGACGGCTCGCTCACCGAGCAGCCCGCGGGCGGTCAGGTAGCGGCGGATCCGGATCAGCGGATCCCGGGCGACCCAGTGCGCCACCTCCTCCGCGGTCCGGTACCGCGTCGCGTCGTCCGCGTTGGTGTGCGGCTCGACCCGGTAGGTGAGCGCCTCGATCAGCACCGGGCCGCCGCCGGCCGCGGCGGAGGTCACCGCGCGCCGCACCGCGGCGTAGACGGCGGCGGCGTCGTTGCCGTCGACCAGCATGGCCGGGATGCCGTAGCCGATGCCCTTGTGCGCCAACGAGGGGGCCGCGGTCTGTTTGGCCAGCGGGACGCTGATCGCGTAGCCGTTGTTCTGGACGAAGAACACCACGGGTGCTTTCCACACCGCGGCGAAGTTCAGCGCCACGTGGGTGTCGCCCTCGCTGGTCGCTCCGTCACCGAGCATGGCCAGGGCGACCGTGTCCTCGTTCTTGAGCCGGGCCGCGTGCGCCACCCCGACCGCGTGCGGAGCGCTGGTCGCGAGCGGCGTGCACTGGGGGGCGACGCGGTGCTCGTGCGGGTCGTAGCCGCAGTGCCAGTCGCCGCCCAGCAGCGTCAGCACCTCGGCGGGATCGAGGCCACGGGAGACCACGGCCATCGAGTCGCGGTAGGTCGGGAACAGCCAATCCTGCGCGCGCAGCGCCAAAACCGCGCCGATCTCGGCCGCCTCCTGCCCGCGCGCGGACGGGTAGACCGCCAGCCGCCCCTGTTTGGTCAGGGCCGTCGCCTGCGTATCGAAACGCCGGCCCAGCGCCATCCGGCGGTGGAGTTCGAGGAGGACGCCGTCGGCGGGCATATCAAGCTCCCCGCACGGGACGGCCTGGCCGTCCGCGTCCAGCAGGGCCAGCGGAGTGTCGCTCGGCAGCAGCGCCAGCGACCAGGGGTGGGAGATTTCGGGAGCCACGGTCATCGATGCCATGGGGGTACTCCGATCGTGCGGAAGACACCTAGCGGCAATCCTTAGCCACGGCCGGCCGAACATCTAGTATCCGGGAAAATATCGAGATTAATTAAAATTGGAAGCGCACACAGGTGGACAGACGGCCCCGTCGATGGGGGAAAGGGTGCCCCGCCTGGACAACTGGCACCGGCCCGTGCTGCGGCACCCCGGCGCCGCCGCTCACGGGGCCTAAGGCACGAGGCCGCTGGTGTACGACTGCGACGGGTTGGGGGAGCTGGGTACGTTGATCACCATGTCGGCATAGGCCTTCGCGCTGCTGGTGTAGGACACCGGCCGGATAGGGTCACGGTCGCCGGATAGCCGGTGTACGTGCCGGCGGCGCCCATCCCGCCGGCCCCGAGCCGGAAGCGCAACCGCTACACGCCGACCTGCCGGGGGTCATCCGCGGCCAGGGGCTCCATCCCAGCTCTCCCCATTCCGATGTCGGCCTGTTGTCCCCGAGCCGGTGAGCGCGTTGCGGCCCGTTCGGCCGGGCCCCGCGGGCATTGCGATGTTCACGGCCATTCTGCCGTCATGATCGCGATCGCGGCAGGAGAAGGTCGGCTGCCGCTCAGCCTTTCTGGAGTTCCCGCCCGCCGCGGCCCCGCGCTGCCCCGCCAGGCGCCGTGCGTGTCATTGCGGCGATCGGGGTCTGCCGCCGGGACGCTTGCCATGATCGGATAGGGCTAACCCGGCAGCGGCATACGCCCGGGCGCAGCGGAGGAGGACTCTGTGACGCATCGGAGCGGAACGCGCGGCCGGTCCTCCGGCCAGACCATCGCCGTGGCTGTCCTGCTGATCATCGCCGTCCTGGCGATCGTCGCCGGCATCATTTATCTCACGGAACCAGCGAAGTCGCTGCCCAGCATCCTCGGCACCATCACCACGCCGGCGTCGCGGGCCAATGCGCACCGCACTACCCGTGGCTGGACCGCCATCGCCGTGGGCGTGATCTGCCTCGTAGCGGCCTGGTTCACCCGCCGGCGCCGCTAAGAGCCTGCTTGAGAACTTACGAGTTCCCCCGTCAACTGGCGTAGGCTCGCGGACGTGAGCGAGGGCGCGCGGGTTCTGGTCGCCTACGCGACCGGGCACGGATCCACTCGAGGTGTCGCCGGGCGAATCGCCATCAGGCTCGCAGAAGCCGGAGCCCAAGCCGACGCTCGGGCAGTCGATGACGTCGGTGACCTCGAGGGATACGACGCGGTCGTTCTCGGCAGCGGCGTCTACAACCAGAGCTGGATCCCGAGCGCGACCGGGTTCCTGCGCGCCAACAGCGCCGCGCTTGCCGCGCGACCAGTGTGGTTGTTCAGTGTCGGCGCGTTCGGTGACACGCATCGTGGGATCGGCAAGCTGATGAGGCGTGAGCCCAGGGAGATCGGCGAGTTCCAGGATGCGATTCACCCGCGCGAGTACAGGGTCTTCGCTGGCGCGATCCAGCGGCATCAGTGGCCGTTGCCCTCGCGCTTGTTCTTCCATGCTTTCGGCGGCCGGTTCGGCGACAACCGCGACTGGCCCGAGATCGAGGGCTGGGCAAAAAGCATCGCCCGGACGCTGAAAAGCCCCTGACGCTGATCGCCGTCGATGCCGAAGTGCAGAGGATCGCAGCGTCCCAGCGGGGACACCGGGGATTCTTAGAAGGCCGAGTTGATGAATGCACGCGTATGCGCATCGATCGCAGCGGCGAAGGTTCTGAAATTCAGGGCAGCCACAGGGAACTGCACTCTTGTCGGCGACTCTCTGGTGGCCAGCGTCAGGCAAGATCCAGTATATTTGCGTTCAAGAATAAGACGCTGGCATAGAATCTCATAACGCTTGGCATAGGAGGCGCCCCTGAAAACAGGATCAACCGGAAAATATGATTCGTAGTTGGCTACCGGAAAGTGCACGCGACCGCAATCCTCGAGAAGGAAGAAATATCCAAGAAACGGTGGCGGATGGTTACCGAACCGGCCTTCACGATAAGCAGTCCAGATATCTTCGGCATTGCCGATCGCTTCTTCAGCTCGGTTGTTGAAGTTGTTGCCAAAACTGGGCCCTACCTGCGACTTGAATTCTATCGCGAGCAGTAGCCGGCTATCTACCAGTACGAGCAGATCCCACTTCTTCTCTGACCGGTAGTAGCCAGGCAAAGAGAGGGCGGTGCGCGCCCGGATATGAGACGGATTCAAGCCTGCGCCGACCAGTATGTCGGCGACTAGGCTTTCCAGAGCACCCATCTGGGTTCCGCCGGTCACGGCGCCCCGCGTTCCGGCATCGATTTTTCCGGCCTCAGCCTGCTTCTGCTGCTGACGGTCACGGGCATCCCCAATGCCATTTAGAAGAGCTTGTTCGGGCTGGTCTGTCGTGGATGCGGGCGCCTGATCTCGGTGACTGTGCGTGATCACTGGGACGGGGCGGGCGGCTGGTAACGATCTTGCAGCGGCGGCGTGTCGGGCGTGAGAGCGTGGCGAAGCTCCGCTAGCTGTCAGGGTTTGTGTCGAACATCCTGATAGGCCAGGGAGCTTCGCCTGGTCAGTCTGGCATACCGGGGTGCCTGCCGGCCAGCGTCGACGAGCCGGGCGGCCAGGCGGGGCTTGAGCTGCTCGGGCGGGCGGGCATGGTCGCTGTCGGGGTCGCGGACCTGGCGTCCCCGGCCCGGAAGGGCCTGGGGAAAGACGGCCGGACAGCGCTGGTGGCGGCCGGCGCGGGGCCGGTCCGGACCGGGGATCTGGTGGTGTTCTGCAAGCCGGTCGTGGTCGCGGCGGCGGTGGTCCGCCGCGACGGCCGGGTGCAGGCCGCCGGCGATCCCGCTGATCACGTGCGGCTGGGGGCGGCCGAGGAGCGGCTGGACACGCTGTGCGGCGAGCCCGGCGTCATCGATAAGGCCGCGGCCGGCGTCACCCTGGACGGCCGGGTCAAGGGCACCGCGCGGCGGGCGATGACGGCCGCGATGGTGTTCCGGCTGGTGCTGCTGATGACCTTGATGCCCGGTTCGTGCTACGCGGAGGCGATCGCCGCGCTGCTGGGCGACCTGCCGCTGGTGCCGTGGCACCGGCCGTACCGGGTGCCCACTGACGCGGTGGCGTGCACCTGGCGGGACGCGGCCGGGCCGGCGCCGATGGAGCAGCTGCGGGACCGGACGCTGGCCGGCATCGACGCCGAGCACCGCGAGCATGACTACCGCGCGGTGACCGTGGGGGAGCTGGACGTGTGCTCGATCGACGGGTCGCTGACCCGGGTGCCGGACACGCCGGCCAACCGGGACGCGTTCGGGTCCGCGGGCACCGCCGACGGGTCCGCGCCCTACCCTCAGCTGCGGGAGCTGCGTTGCTCGGTCGCCTCGACCCGGGCCACCGTGGGCGTGGTGACCGGGCCGTCCGGCATCGGCGGCGGCCGGGACAAGGGCGAGGCCGAGCAGAAGCTGCTGGACGGCGCCCTGGCCAGGTATCCGGCCATCTTCACCCCGGACCGGCTGTGGGTAATGGATCGCAACTTCCCCGGCGTCCCCCGCATCAAGAAGATGCTGGCCACCGGCACGCACGTGCTGATCCGGGTCAAGGACGGCATCACGCTCACCCGCACCGGGGACTTCCTGCCCGACGGGTCCTATCCCGCTCTCATCTGCGGCGGCGGCGAGAAACTGGACGTCCGGGTGATCGAATACCAGGTCAGCGTCGCCGGGCGCGACGCCCCGGAGCTGTTCTGCCTCATCACCGACCTGGACGATCACCAGGCCTGCCCGGCCGGGATGCTCGCCGCGGCCTATCACTGGCGGTGGATCGGCTCCGAGACCACCCTGAAGGAAGCCAAGTCCGCGATCCGCGAGTCCGGGCCGTCGGCCGGGCCGATGCTCCGCTCCGCAACCCCTGCCCTGATCGCCCAGGAACACGCCGCCTGGGTCATCTCCGCCGAGCTGGCCCGCGCCGTGGCGCGGGACGCCGCCGCGGTCGCGGTCCCGGCCCGCAAGGGCCGCCGCGCCGGGCTGCCCGTCCACCCCCGGGAAATCTCCTTCGCCGCGGCCCGCCGCGCCATCATCGCCACCACCCGGTCCGGCGCGGCCACCGCCAGCCTGCCGCCCGGCCTGATCGCTGCGAACCGGAACCGCGTCCTCGATGCCCTGGCCCGGTGCCGGATCACCGTGGACCGGAACCGGCACCGCGACCGCAAGACCAAGACCCGTCTCGGCTTCCCGCACGGCGGCCCGCGCATCCCCACGCTCACCGCACCCGCCCAGATCACCGTCTGCGGCACCGCAGCCTGACCCGCACCCGTCACGATCCTGCCCAGCCACGCGCACGCCGGCCGTGGAACCCGGCCGCCACCCCGGAGCGCCATCCGGGACATCGCCCTGAGCTAACCCAGCGTCACCATGGCCGATCCGCGCCAGTACAGGCACCCTCAACCGTAAACATGCTCTTCTAAATGGCATTGCGGGCATCCCAGAACGCCTGCACCGCTTCCTGGAAACGCTCGGCCAAGCCGTCTATCACGACAGCGCCTCGGCGAAGTCGGCGATTCCATAAGCTTCAACGGCGGCAGCTGTCGCGGCGGCGGCATCCCGGGTCCGGAATGCCTGGCGAAGCTGATGGCATAGGCTGTCTGGCAAACTCTCTGGCGAAGGCACCCTGATGCGGCGCAGGTATTGGGCTTGAAATCGCAGCGTCCCGCCGCGCATCTTGACACAGTAGGCCTCAATGAACAGCTGGGCAACCCTTGAAAGCAGCAAGCCGCCCAGCACCTCTAGATCCCAGTCTTCAGAGGTCAGATAGTACAAGTTGTGATGCGGGTAGGTTTCACCTTTATCCAGAACCGGGTTGCTAGCCAGTTTCATGTCGGGAAAGTACAGCTTGTGACGTGCTATTAGTTCATAGTGAACCGGATCGATTGTCCGGTACCAGTGGTTAGGGTGGCGCTTTGAGATATGGCGCCGAGTCAGCTCCGCCTTCCTTGATTCAAGAAACGTTCGCAGCCGCGGATAGGCGGCCAGATCCACTAGCCCACGGCTCTTCTGCCACGGGTTGATGAGGTAATGCCCCAATGCCATTTAGAAGAGCATGTTTACGGTTGAGGGTGCCTGTACTGGCGCGGATCGGCCATGGTGACGCTGGGTTAGCTCAGGGCGATGTCCCGGATGGCGCTCCGGGGTGGCGGCCGGGTTCCACGGCCGGCGTGCGCGTGGCTGGGCAGGATCGTGACGGGTGCGGGTCAGGCTGCGGTGCCGCAGACGGTGATCTGGGCGGGTGCGGTGAGCGTGGGGATGCGCGGGCCGCCGTGCGGGAAGCCGAGACGGGTCTTGGTCTTGCGGTCGCGGTGCCGGTTCCGGTCCACGGTGATCCGGCACCGGGCCAGGGCATCGAGGACGCGGTTCCGGTTCGCAGCGATCAGGCCGGGCGGCAGGCTGGCGGTGGCCGCGCCGGACCGGGTGGTGGCGATGATGGCGCGGCGGGCCGCGGCGAAGGAGATTTCCCGGGGGTGGACGGGCAGCCCGGCGCGGCGGCCCTTGCGGGCCGGGACCGCGACCGCGGCGGCGTCCCGCGCCACGGCGCGGGCCAGCTCGGCGGAGATGACCCAGGCGGCGTGTTCCTGGGCGATCAGGGCAGGGGTTGCGGAGCGGAGCATCGGCCCGGCCGACGGCCCGGACTCGCGGATCGCGGACTTGGCTTCCTTCAGGGTGGTCTCGGAGCCGATCCACCGCCAGTGATAGGCCGCGGCGAGCATCCCGGCCGGGCAGGCCTGGTGATCGTCCAGGTCGGTGATGAGGCAGAACAGCTCCGGGGCGTCGCGCCCGGCGACGCTGACCTGGTATTCGATCACCCGGACGTCCAGTTTCTCGCCGCCGCCGCAGATGAGAGCGGGATAGGACCCGTCGGGCAGGAAGTCCCCGGTGCGGGTGAGCGTGATGCCGTCCTTGACCCGGATCAGCACGTGCGTGCCGGTGGCCAGCATCTTCTTGATGCGGGGGACGCCGGGGAAGTTGCGATCCATTACCCACAGCCGGTCCGGGGTGAAGATGGCCGGATACCTGGCCAGGGCGCCGTCCAGCAGCTTCTGCTCGGCCTCGCCCTTGTCCCGGCCGCCGCCGATGCCGGACGGCCCGGTCACCACGCCCACGGTGGCCCGGGTCGAGGCGACCGAGCAACGCAGCTCCCGCAGCTGAGGGTAGGGCGCGGACCCGTCGGCGGTGCCCGCGGACCCGAACGCGTCCCGGTTGGCCGGCGTGTCCGGCACCCGGGTCAGCGACCCGTCGATCGAGCACACGTCCAGCTCCCCCACGGTCACCGCGCGGTAGTCATGCTCGCGGTGCTCGGCGTCGATGCCGGCCAGCGTCCGGTCCCGCAGCTGCTCCATCGGCGCCGGCCCGGCCGCGTCCCGCCAGGTGCACGCCACCGCGTCAGTGGGCACCCGGTACGGCCGGTGCCACGGCACCAGCGGCAGGTCGCCCAGCAGCGCGGCGATCGCCTCCGCGTAGCACGAACCGGGCATCAAGGTCATCAGCAGCACCAGCCGGAACACCATCGCGGCCGTCATCGCCCGCCGCGCGGTGCCCTTGACCCGGCCGTCCAGGGTGACGCCGGCCGCGGCCTTATCGATGACGCCGGGCTCGCCGCACAGCGTGTCCAGCCGCTCCTCGGCCGCCCCCAGCCGCACGTGATCAGCGGGATGGCCGGCGGCCTGCACCCGGCCGTCGCGGCGGACCACCGCCGCCGCGACCACGACCGGCTTGCAGAACACCACCAGATCCCCGGTCCGGACCGGCCCCGCGCCGGCCGCCACCAGCGCTGTCCGGCCGTCTTTCCCCAGGCCCTTCCGGGCCGGGGACGCCAGGTCCGCGACCCCGACAGCGACCATGCCCGCCCGCCCGAGCAGCTCAAGCCCCGCCTGGCCGCCCGGCTCGTCGACGCTGGCCGGCAGGCACCCCGGTATGCCAGACTGACCAGGCGAAGCTCCCTGGCCTATCAGGATGTTCGACACAAACCCTGACAGCTAGCGGAGCTTCGCCACGCTCTCACGCCCGACACGCCGCCGCTGCAAGATCGTTACCAGCCGCCCGCCCCGTCCCAGTGATCACGCACAGTCACCGAGATCAGGCGCCCGCATCCACGACAGACCAGCCCGAACAAGCTCTTCTAAATGGCATTGGGGATGCCCGTGACCACTGGAGAGCACCGTTCCTCGTGTCCGCCGTCATCGCCAGCGGGATGATCCGGTCCGGCTCAACCTTGTCCGGTTCAGTCGTGATGAACACACGGTCTGCTCCGGTAGCCACGCCGATACCGATCCTGGTACCCGTCAGCGCATCCTCCAGCGGGCCGAATTCGGCCTCCAGCCGCTGGAGAAGGCGGAGTTGCCGGGGCTCCAGCGACGGCCACGGAGCGGTGCCGCGGAACCACTGGTCCACCAGAATCGCGCTGAAACCGGGAGCTGCGCCACCCTCTCTCCGGGCCACGTCCGTGATGGCATCGGCTAGGCCTGCTCCGCTGGTCAGCGAGCCGATTTCCGCGCCGGCACTCGCGACGAGCGCTGAGCCCTGGGCACCTCGCCGGACGGCGATGACCGCTGGATAGGCGGCTACATCGTCCTCGAAAGCCGGGGCATCATGCATCTCTATGACGGCCTCCATGCTGTACGCCGCCGAAATCATGCGCCGCAACTGCGAACCGTACGCAGAGCGCATCCAGCGATCTGCGCATATGAAGCCGAGGATCCCGCCGTCAGCGAGCTGGCGCAGCCCCGCTTCGATAAATCCGATATAGATGTCACCCCGGCCCACCATCGTCGGGTACAAACGGCGGTACGTCTCCAGTGCCACTGCTGACACATCGTCGTACCGGATATACGGGGGATTGCCGACCACCACGTCCGCACGGTGCTCGCGCTGAGAGTCCAGCAGGTAGTCACCTGTCCGTACCCAGCCCGCCGCTAGATCCCGTGCCAGGCCTGTCCGTACTCCAAGATCACGAAGCTGCCCCTCGACCAGGTCCATCAGCCGCACCGCTGTTGCCGCATCTAGCTCATACGCGCGGATCGCCTCTCGGGCACCGGACAGGATGCCCCCATGAGCTCTCACCGATGCGACCAGCCGCCGGACCATAGGCAGGAGGAATGCCCCCTCACCTGCGGCCGGTTCGACGGCCCTGAGCGATGCGAGGGCCTTGTCAGCCTGGTAACCGACAAGATCCAGTATGAGCTCCGCGACCCACGACCGGGTAAAGACGACCCCTCTGGGTTCCTTCGTCGCTATCAGCCGTGGCAAGCCGGCCTGATCAGCATCCGCTGCCGGGCGCCCGGGCTCGGGTCCATCCTGCGGGCGCAGATCGAAAAGTTCCTGGGGTGCCGTCATGGCCTTAGTGCCTCCCCCTGGCGGCCCGGGCTTATAAATGTGCACGCGCCGACGGTGATCACCGTGCTTGGCATCAGGCGATGATACGGGAAGCCCACGACACCCGGCCCGCTCAGACGCGGAGAATGGATCCCAAGCGGGGGATGCTGTCAGGTATCGGCGGAATTACATGATCTGGCCCCTGGCCGGGGCTCCGGCGGCGAACGCCGCGCTGTTCACAGGGCGATGAGGCGGAGGGCGGGGTCTAGGTGGTGCAGGTCGTCTGGGTCGGAGGTGACGACGGGCTGGGCGCTACGTCGCGCGCAGATCACCACGTGGGCGTCGGCGATGTCGGAGGTCCCGCTGGCCGCCAGCAGCCGGCCGACATTCGTCGCGTCGACCCGGCCCAGGTCCACGACGTCGGTCGTTGGCTGGCGGATCAGCCGGGCCAGCCGGGCCTGCCGTTCGGGCCGGCGGATGGCCTGGGCCAGCGCCGACGCGGGCACGGTAATGCGGGCACTTGTCTCACGGGCGCGGGCCAGCAGGACCACAATGCGGCGATCGTCGCGGTCGAGGGCTATTAGCCCGCCCGCGTCCAGCGTCGCACCCGGCATCAGGCCGCTGGCCGGGTGCTCGTCCCGAGCACGTCGTCGGCCCAGGCGCGCTCATCCTCAGACAGCGCGCCGCCCGTCTGGCGGAGCGCCTCGGCCAGCACCGCACCCCATCCCGCGACGTCGTCGAGCGCTACGGCCACGGCGTGCTGGACGAATCCCGACACGGTCGGCGTGGTTCCCGCCCGGACCAGCGAGCGGATCTGCTCGAGCTGGATCTCGTCGAGCGTGACCGTGACCTTCTTACTCGCCATACCATTTACCATACCCGCGGGCTGTGGCATTCTGGCGTGCGGGAGATCCTCCCGGTCAACGGGATTGGCCGGGATTATGGCAGCGAGCCTGGGAGATCGTCATGGCAGTGATCGTTGTGACCCGGCTCCGGCTGCGGGATCCGGCCCTCCTGGACGAGTTCTTCACCGATGCCGTCGCCGCGATCGAGCAGGCGCAGAAGTCGGACGGCAACCTCGGCGCCGACGCGCTCGCGGACGCCAATAACGCCTGGTGGAGCGTCAGCGCGTGGCAAGACCGCCGCTCGATGCAGGCCTTCGTGGACCGGCAGCCGCACCTGGGCATCGAGGAACACCTGGATCGTTTCTGCGACGAGGCGACGTTCGTCGACTGGGAGCAGGCCAGCCCGGACCTGCCCGACTGGCAGACCAGCTACCAGCACCTTGTCGCCGACGGCAAGACAGCAACGCTCACGCATCCGTCGGATGCGAATCAGACGCGCGCCTTCCCGCCGCCGGTCGACGCTGGTGCCGCCGGTACCTGACCGGCGGGCTTTGACTACGCGGAGAGCCGCTCGAAGTAGTGGCCCTTCTCCAGGTCCTCGATGAGCCCGGGATGCGTCGGCTGCCACCCCGTCAGCGCGCGGGTCAGCTCGCTCGAGGCCGGGCTGTCGGCCCCGAGGAAGCCGCTCAGCCAGGCGAAGTGCCCGGCCGCGTGCTCGGGTGCGATGGCGACCACGGGGATGCCGAGATGCCGTCCGATCACGCCGGCGACGTCGCGGATCGGCACGCCCTGGTCGGCCACCGCATGCAGCACCGATCCCGCCGGGGCCTTCTCCACCGCCACACGGAAGAGGTGCGCGGCGTCGAGCCGGTGCACGGCGGGCCAGCGGCTGGACCCGTCGCCGAGATAGCCGGAGACCCCCTTGTCGCGGGCGATGCCGACGATGGCCGCCATGAAACCGTTGTCGCCGTCGCCGTGCACGGTCGGCGGGAGGCGCAGCACGGACGAGCGGACGCCGCGGGCGGCCAGCGAGAGCGTCAGGTGCGCATTGCCGTGCCGGACCGCCGGGCCGCCGGTCAGCGCCGCCACCGCCGGGTCGCCGGCCAGCCCGTCCCGTTCGGTCGCCACCCGTCCCGGTGCGAGCCCGAGCGTCCCGGAGGCGATGACGAACGGCTTGCCGGAATCCGCCAGCGCCTCGCCGAACGTCTCGATGGCGCGGCGATCCGCGTCGGCCGCGCCCTGGAAGTCGCCCGAGAATGCGATGTCGTGCTTGAACGCGAGGTGGATGACGCCGTCCGAGGCGGCCGCCGCGCTCCGCAGGACGTCGAGATCGTCGATGGTGCCGCGTTCCACCTCGGCCCCGGCCGCGGTGAGGGCCGCGGCCGAGGCGTCCGAGCGGGCGAGCCCGGTGACCTGATGGCCCGCGCCGATGAGCTCGGGGGCGACGGCCGAGCCGATCCAGCCGGACGCGCCGGTAACGAAAACGCGCATGAGGAAGACCTCCAGGTAAGTAGGCCGTCCTCGGGCACGGGGCCGTGCGCGGGGACGGAGCGATGTCAGTCGCTGTCATCAGTGTAGCTCGGACGTCAGCCGCTGTCATCACTCTAGCGCGCCGAGATGTCAGCGGCTGTCATCAACTATGATCGGCGTATGAGCCGATGGGAGCCGAACGCGCGCGGCCGGCTCGAAGAGGCCGCGATGGCGCTCTACGCCGAGCGCGGGTTCGACCAGACCACGGTGGCGGAGATCGCCGCGCGGGCCGGGCTGACGGAACGCACGTTCTTCCGGCACTTCACCGACAAGCGCGAGGTCCTGTTCTACGGCGCGCCCGCGCTGCAGGAGCTCCTGGTGAGCACCGTGGCCAGCGCGCCCGATGCCGCCGCGCCGATCAACGCGGTCGCCGCCGCCGTGGAGGCCGCCGCCACCCTGCTCCAGGAGCGCCGCGACGGTGCCCGCCTGCGTCAGGCCATTATCGCCGCGAACCCGGAGCTTCAGGAACGCGAGCTGATCAAGCTCGCCAACCTCGCCTCGGCGCTGGCCGGCGCGCTGCGCGAGCGCGGCGTCAGCGAGCCCGCCGCGAGCCTGACGGCCGAGGCCGGGGTCGCCGTCTTCCGTATCGCGTTCGCGCGCTGGATCGGCGATCCCGGCCAGCCGGACTTTCCGCAGCTCATCCGGGAGTCCCTCGACGCGCTCAAGGCCGTGACCGCGGGCACATGACCCGCGGGAGACCGGCCGGGCCGGCATAAGGGACAGGACCAGCGTCATGCGCCGCACCAGCGGTGACGCTGGCCCCCTCCGGATCATGGGCCGATCAGGCCGTGGGCGGACAGATCAGGGGCTGACGAGCGAGAAGCCTCCTACCCCATTCCCGTTGCCTGCCGCCGTTCTGTCGCGTTACCCGCGTTTTCGCCGTCCTGCGTCGTTCCGTGCCAGCCGGGCGTAACCGGCCGCCGTCCGCAGCGCTCGCGCGCATGGCCGTGGTAGACGCTGGCCCGCTACGGAGAGCCAGCCGAAGGTTCGTTAATTCCGCCATTAGCCCGCCTCTTTCACGTGAGTGCCTGATGGCGGCGGTCTGGGGGTCGAGTGCCGCGGAGAGTGGGTTGGACCGGTTGTGGGCATGACGGGCTGGCCGACTGGCGCTGCCGGGCTGCGGGTCTCCGGGTTCCTCGGGTCGTGCGACGGGTCGCGGGTGGTCAGGCGAATGCGGCGCGGAGTCGGTCGAAGCCCTCGGCGATCTGGGCTGCCCACCGCCAGGTCTTGTCGATCCGGATCAGCCGCGACCCGTCCGGCCACGAGGAGTGCGCCTACCGCTCGTGGACGGTGTAGGTCAGGTGGGTCACCCGCCGCGTCGGCTCCGCGCGGACCGGCTCCAGGGCCACGCGGCCCGCGTCCACGCCCTCGAACAGGCGGATTCCGGAGCCGAACAGCACAGGTGAGAGCGCGATCGTGAACTCGTCGATCAGGCCGGCGTTCACGTACTCCAGGATCGTTGCGCCGCCGCCCGCGATGCGGACGTCCCGGTCGCCGGCGGCCTCGCGGGCCTGGTCGAGCGCGGGCTCGATGCCGTCGTTGACGAAGTGGAAGGTGGTCCCGCCCGGCCGCTCCCAGGGGTCACGCTTCTCGTGCGTCACGACGAAGACCGGCGTGTGGAACGGCGCCTCCTGCGGCCACGCCTGCTCGCCGAGGCCGAACATGCGCTTGCCCATCACGCTCGCGCCGGCGCGCTCGAACGTCTCCCGCACGATGTCGTTGTCGCGCCCTTCCTCGCCGCCCTCGCCGAGCTTCAGGTTCTCCCGGAAGAACCGCTGCGGGAATATCCACTGCTGCAGTTCCATCCACTGCGCCATCCAGCGCTGCACATCCGGGTCGTCCCTGCGCTCCTCGGGCGCGATGAACCCGTCCAGCGACATCGTCACGCTGAAGAACACCTTCCCGGCCATCAGTCCTCAACTCCCTTCCGGACGATCTCGGTGACGTAGGCAGCCAGGTTGCTCAGGGTCTGCTGGCCGCCCTCGATCGCGTGGTACTTCTCGGCCGCCTCGTCGCGCAGCTCCTTGGTGGGGAACACCGTGCGCATCTCGATCCGGGTCGCCGCGCCGCCGGGCGCGAACGTCAAGACCGACTCGAAGGCGTTCGGGTCGCCGCGGGACTCACCGTGCAGCAGCGCGATCCGCTCCGGCGGGGCGATCTCGGTCCAGGAGATCCACTCCTGGTAGTCCGTCCCGTCCGGTCCGTGCATCACGAAGTCCCACTCCCCGCCGACGCGGAACTCGAACGCCCGCGTGGTGGTGGTGAACCCCTCCGGTCCCCACCACCGCGACAGGTGCCGCACCTCGGTGAACGCCTCGAACACCAGCTCCCGTGGGGCACTGATGACCCGGGAGATCACGATCTCGCGGCCGGCCGTCGCGGACTGCGCCGGCGCTCCTCGTCCCGTCGCGCTCATCAGCTACTCCTCCTGCCTTGCCTGCTTGAGGTCCTGCACGTACTCGTCGAGCCGGTCGAAGCTCTCGTTCCAGAACCGCCCGAACCCGCCGGTCCACTCGTGAACCGGTCGCAGCCCGCGGGCGTCAAGGCCGTACAGGCGCTGCTTGCCTGCCTTGCGGTCCCGCACCAGCCCGACCTCCCGGAGCACCCGCAGGTGCTTGGACGCCCCCGGCTGGGTCATCCTCAGCTCCTGGGCCAACTCGGTCACCGGCCGCTCACCCGCCCGCAGCAGCACCAGGATCTCCCGGCGCCGCGGCTCGGCGATCGCGTTGAAGACGTCCGACGTCGTCGCTGCTCGTGCCATGCCGCCATCATATGCCCATATCGGCATACGTCAAGCCGGGAGGAATCAGGCGGGTCTTGTCAGATGACGATCGTGACCCTTGTCAGCGGCTGCGGAAACGCGTATCCCGGAGACGGCACGCGCGACGGCGGCGGGCAGGGAGGGCGATGGGTGAGCAGCACGCCAACGGCTGGCGGGTGAGCCGCCACCGGCTGGTGACCGACGCCACGGCCGGCGTCATCGCCCGTGGTCAGGTCCGCCTTCGGCCCGGCCCAGCGGACGACCTTCCGCGCCCCCGGCATCAGGCAGCGCATGCGCCTGCAGTTCGCGCCCGACGCGCAATGAGCGCCCGACGCTCTACCGGGCCGGCAGCACCGTGCGGGGCTCTCGCCGGGAGTTGATGGCGAGTTTGGCGAAGACCTTACGCAGGTGCCACTCGACTGTGCGCGCGCTGATGAACAACTCGACGCCGATCTCCGGGTTCGTGCGCCCGTCACCGGCCAGCCTGGCGATCTGCATCTCCTGCGCGGTGAGTTCTGCGGCCGTCTCGGCCGTCCGCTTGCGCACGGTCTCGCCGGTGGCCAGCAGCTCGCGCCGGGCGCGGTCGGCGAACCCCTGGATCCGCATCGCGGTCAGCATCTCGTACGCGCCCCGGAGCTGCTCCCGCGCGTCCAACCGGCGGTTCTGGCGGCGCAGCCATTCGCCGTAGAGCAGGTGCGCGCGGGCCAGCTCGGCGCGGACGCGGGTCCGGCCGAGCCGCTCGATGGCCTCACGGTACAGGCACTCCGCGGCCTCGCCCCGGCTCATCAGCGCCCGCGCGCGTGCCTCGGTACCGAGCGCCCAGTCGGTGCCGCTGGCCCTGGTGGTCTCGGCAAGACGCCGTAGGGCGGTGCCCGCCCGCCCGGGCGCCCCCGTCCGCGCGGCGGCCTCGATCAGCTCGGCCATCGACCAGGTGGCCAGCCCCAGCTCGTCCGGGTAAGCGGCGCCGCGGCCCGCCGCGTCCAGCGCCTCGTCATAACGGCCCAGGCCGTTGCACAGCACGGCGGTCGCCCAGTACGCGGCGGTCAGCCACTGCCCTTCCCCGCGCGCGGCCATCTGGGCGGTGACCACCGCGATCAGCTGAGACGTCTCGGCGTCGCGGCCCTGCCAGGCGGCGAGCAGCAGATGCCGTGGCCCTGGCTGCCATCGTGGCCGCGGCGCTGGCGCGGTGAGCTGGCCCGGCCAGCGTTCCGGCCACCCTGATCGACGCCCAGATAAGCGGCCTAAAGGGCACAAAGGCCACTGCCGCCAAGCGTAACGGAAGCCTCGCCGCGCAGGAAGTTCGCACCCCCGCCGCCCCCGCCGTCCGCCCCCCGTCCGCCCCCCGGCCGCCCGGGCCGGCCCGGCTGCTCCGGGGGAGCTGGCATCCGTCGTGGCGAGGGTCCGCGGAGCATAGGCTGACAACGCCGCCCCAGACCCGGCGGTCGCCTGGCCAGATGCGGCGCCAGATTCGTTACGTTGTGAGGAGTCGGTCATGGGCGTCATTGCCTGGGTGAACCGATGAGCTCGCTCGGCCGCCCGGGGCCGCCTGGCCGGGGACCGGTCCAGCGGCGGGCGTTGAGTAACGGCACGGCCCTCTTCCTGATCGCGGTGGGCGCGATCTTGTGGCTCGCCGTCTCTGGCACCGCGATCCCCGGCGTGAACGTGAACATCGTGGGAGTGATCCTGCTGCTGGTCGGCCTCGTCGGCCTGCTGCTGCCGATGGCGACCGGCCCGCGGGCCCTCGGGGCGCTGAGCCCGTGGCTGCGCCCCACCGGGCACGACAACCCCCGGGTGGACGAGCTCAAGCGGGCCGCCGCCGCGGACGATGCCCGGATCGAGGAGGACGACAAGTTCTTTGACCCGCAGGGACCCGGCAGCCGGGAAGACGATCTCTGAACCCGCGCCGCCGGCTCGTCATCTGCTCATTGGCCGAGGGCCGCCTGGCCGCCGCTGGATAGGAAGAGGGCGAGGAGAACCGTGACGATCGCCAGCCACCGGGTCATCCGGTTACGCGGGATCTGCGTCAGCGCGGCCCAGGCGACCGCCGTGTACCAGGCGAATACCCAGGGCGCGACGAGGACCCAGGCGAACGTCACCGCGAACGGCCACACGACTTCCCGCGGCTGATCCGAAGCGATCCGCCGGTGGATGAACCAGGCGACCACGATCAAGGCGATCGGCCAGAGGCAGCTGATGACCGTGGACATGGTGGTCTTGCTGAGATCGAGCGCGAGGCCGATCTTCTGCACGGACCACCAGGGCGATGGCAGCGTGACCAGCTGCAGCCCGCCAAGAAGCGGTTTCAGCGCGTCAAGCCCGTAGAAGCTGTACTCCAGGACGAGCGTCGCCAGCGACACCACCGCGACCCGGATGACACGCCCCCATTCGTGCCTTCGCAGCATGGGCCACGCCAGCCCCACCCCGATCAGCACCGCATAGATCTTTATCCCGCAGCCCAGCCCGATCAGCACGCCGACCAGGACGTCCCCGCGCCAGTTCGGGACGCGGCGGGCCACCTGGATCGAGCAGATCGCCGCCGCCGCGACGAACGTGTCCAGATGACCGCCGCCCACCAGCTGCTGAATGAGGACCGGATTCGCGGTCCAGAACAGCGTCGCCCGCACGGGATCGTCGGAGGTCTTCAGGAGCAGCCAGCCGACACCGACGAACGCGGCGCCGTTGAGGATCATAAGGATCCAGATGGTGGTGGCGACGTTCGCGCCGCCGATCGACGCCGCGAACCGCTGGATGGCGGTGGCGACGGGGCCGTACACGGACGGCTGTTTTTTCCATAGCGAGCCGACGGCGTAGCTGTACGCGGCGTCGCCCCAGGCCTGCGGGTTGGTCGTGTACGGATTCCCGCCGCGCGCCGCGATGCGGCCGTACGCCGCGTAGCTTCCGGTATCCGATGAGCCGACCGGTGTGAGGTTGACCATGATCGCGACGACGGCCGTGCTCGCCATGAACAAGTAACGGGGATTGGGCCGCCACCCCTGGCTGTGTGCCCAGAGCATCCCGGCGAGTCCCAGGGCGGAGAGGAGGAATCCCGTATAGAGCATCGCCGTGGGAATGATGACGGTGTGGCTCAGTGAGGGCAGGACCGAGGACACCGGCAGCACGACGGGCACGGTCTCGGCGTTCGGCGCGGTCGCCCCGACGGCGATGCCCATCAGCAGACCGGCCCCGGACAGCGTGATGGCGACCTTCGGCTGGGACAGCCTGCTCCAGGCCAGCGTGCGGATGAGCGCGCTCATGAGCCGTCCGACCGGGCCCGTCGATCCGTATTGGTCGACGGGTCCGCCCGTTCCGGTCAGTTCGGCCGAATTGACGGACGCCTGTGTCACGTGGGCTATTCCTCCATCGGCGGACCTGGGTACTTAGCCTCGGCACCGGTTTCCCGGCACCGCCCCGTTTTAGCCACCAGGTGCCTCGTCGTTCCGCGACCGGATCTGCCGCCGTGCAGATCTCGGCCTAGTCTAGGGCGGCGACCGGAACGCTTGTAGGGCCGACAGTGCGTTCTCCACGCCGTCACCCTCCGTTCACCTCGCATTTCAGGTTTCGCCCAGCTGAGCCGAGGGGTGGTGACATGACGGACCCCAGCCACCGCGCCCGTGCCGCCGCCGGGATCGCAGCGCTGCAGCGGTGGTACCGGCCGTGGCGGGGGAGGTGGGCGACCACCGGGTGGTGGAACGCCGCGAACGCGCTGACGGCCATCATCGATTACACGCAGTTGACGGGGGACGGCGCCTACGCCGGCGTCATCGAGACGACGTTCAGGGCCGCCCGGCGATGGCACCGGGGGTTTACCAACCGCTATTACGACGACAACGGGTGGTGGGCGCTGGCCTGGGTGAGGGCGTACGACCTGACCCGCGACGACCGTTATCTCGAGGCCGCGCGATCGATCTTCGATCGCAACACGGCCGGCTGGGACGACACCTGCCGCGGCGGCCTGTGGTGGAACGAGGACCGGAAATACAAGAACGCGATCACCAACGAGCTGTTCCTCACGCTGGCGGCCCGCCTGCACCAGCGCGCTCCGGACGCTGGAGACTATCGCACCTGGGCGCAGCGGGAGTGGGAGTGGCTGCACGCCAGCGGCATGATCGGCGCCAGTGGCCTGGTCAATGACGGGCTGACTGCGGCCTGCGAGAACAACGGCGGCATAACGTGGACCTACAACCAGGGCGTGATCCTCGGCGGACTGGCCGCCCTGCATGAGATCAGCGGTGACCGCGGCTACCTGGAGCAGGGAGAATCGATCGCCGACGCGGCGCTGGCCCAGCTGGCCAGCCCGCCGTGGGCCAGCCCGCCCGGTATCCTCGCCGAGCCCGGCGAAGCCGGGCTGGCCGCCAAGGGGGACCATACGCAGTTCAAGGGAATTTTCGTCCGAAATCTCGGCGATTTCTGCCGGTCAAGCCCTCGCCCGGGCTACCGCTCGTTCATTCTGGCCAACGCCCGCTCTATCTGGGACAACGCCAGAAATGCGGACAACCAGTTCGGGCAGCGTTGGGGCGGCCCCTTCGACCAGGCCGACGCCAGCCGGCAGAGTTCAGCCCTGGACGCGCTCAACGCCGCCGTCGCCCTCGCTGCGAACCGGACCTAACGGGTTGGCAAACATCTATACCGTTGACCCCGTGAAGGGGATGCTGGCCCGCCGGATGCTGTTCGGTGCCCTCGCCGTGGGCGCGGCCCTGGTGGCCGCCCTGGCCGCCGCGGGCGGCCTGGGCTCCGGCGTGGCCCAGGCGGCCGGCCAGTCCGAGACGGCCGTCGCACCGCACGTGGTCATCGTGGGGCTTTCCGGGCTGCGCTGGACCGACGTTTCGGCGTCGGCGACGCCTGCGTTGTGGGCGGAGGCGCACGCGGGCTCGCCCGGGTCGCTGGTCGACTTCGCCGTGGGTCCGCACACGTGCCCGGCTGATGCGTGGCTGACGCTTAATGGGGGTGATCGGGCGCAGGTGCCGCATGCTGGTGATGGCGCGTGCCCGGCGCTGCCGGCGGTGACGATGGTGCGGCCTGGTCCGGCGGGTGGGCCCGGCCCTGCGGCGGTGGTCGCGGGCCCGGCGCGGGTGGCGGCGATGCCGTCGCTGGTTTCTTATAACCGCACGCTGAAGTACAGCCCCCGGTGGGGGCTTTTGGCCACGGCGGCGGGGCCGGGGGGGTGCGCGACGGCGGTGGGGCCGGGTGCGGCGCTGGCGCTGGCCGGCCCGGCCGGTGGGGTGGGTTCCTATCTTCCGGCGGCGGGCCTGAGCCGGGCGGTGCTGGCCCGGTGCCCGCTGACCGTGGTGGATCTGGGTTCGCTGCCCGGCGGGCCGGGCGGGGCCCGGGCGGCGGCGCTGGCGCGCGCTGACGGGCGGCTGGGCGCGCTGGCCGCGCGGCTGCCCGCGGGCACGGTGCTGCTGGTGGCGGGGCTGGGGTCGGCCGCGGTCCCGCCGCATCTGCAGGCGGTGCTGGTCCGCGGGCCGGGGTACCGGTCCGGGCTGCTGGATGCGGTCTCGACCCGGCAGGCCGGGATGGTGGTGCTGACCGATCTGGCGCCTGCCGTGCTCGGCTGGCGCGGCCAGCCCCGCCCGGCCGGGCTGCCCGGCGCCCCGATCACCCGGGCCGCCCGGCCGGGCCCGTTCGGTTCCGCCGTCCGCGGGCTCATCGGCCAGGACACCACCGCCCAGGTGTGGGCGGGCACGCACAGCGTCTTCTACTGGTCCTACGTCGTGCTGGACCTGGCCGTGTTCGCCGGGATCGGGCTGCTGTTGTGGGGTGGCTCCCTGGGGCGGCGGCGCCGCCGGGCGTGGTGGTGGCGGGTGGCGGGGACGATGCTGGGGGCGGTGCCGGCGGGTTGTTTCCTGGCCAATGTGGTGCCGTGGTGGCGGCTGGGGCATCCGGCGGTGTGGCAGTGCGGGCTGGCCGTGGCGGGGGCGGTGGCGGTGGGCGGGGTGGCGCTGGCCGGGCCGTGGCGGCGGGATCCGTTCGGGCCGCCGGGTGCCGTGGCGGCGGCGACGGTGCTGATCGTGGGGCTGGATGTGATGACCGGGTCCCGGCTGCAGATGGGCTCGCCGTTCGGCTTGTCGGTGCTGGAAGGCGGCCGGTTCTACGGGATCGGCGGGGAAGGGATCGGCCTGTACGCCGCCTGCGCCATGATCACGATCGCCTGGGCAGGCAACACACTGCTCCACCGGCCCGGCCCGGTTCCGGCCCGCCTGGATGCGGCCCGCCTGGATGCGGCCCGCCTGGATGCGGCCCGCCTGGATGCGGCCCGCCTGGATGCGGCCCGCCTGGATGCGGCCCGCCCGGTTCCGGCCGGCCTGGATGCGGCCGGCCTGAATGCGGCCGGCCTGGATGCGGCCGGCCTGGACGGGGGGACCGGTGACCCCGGCCGGGGCATGGGCGGCGCCCGGGGCCGGGCGCTGCTCGCCGCGTCCGCGGTCGCGCTGTTCGTGGTGATCGCGTGCGGCTGGCCGCAGTTCGGCGCGAAGGTCGGCGGCACGATCGCCATCGTCCCTTGTGCCCTGCTACTGCTCATGGCGATGGCCGGGATCAGGATCACGGTCCGCCGGGTCACGGTGGTGCTGGGCAGCGGGGTGGCCCTGTTCGCCGTGTTCGCGGTGATCAATTACCTCATCCCGGCCACCGGGCAGTCCGATATCGGCTCGTTCGCCGGCAACCTGTTCCACGGCCAGTCCGGCGGGCTGCTGATGCGCAAGCTGACCTCCATGCTCGGCTCCATCGGGCTGAGCCCGGCGGTCCTGCCGATCATCATCCTGATCGGGCTGATCCTGCTCAAACCCTCCTGGTTCGCGGTCAAGGCGGTACCTCGCGCCTACGCGGCGGAGCCGCTGCTCGGGATGACCCTGGCCATGATGTGGCTGGTCTGCGTGCTCGGCTGGTTCGCCGACGACTCGGGCATCGCGGTACCCGGCGCCGCGCTGCCGCTGGCCGTGCCGCTCGGGATCGCCCTGCTCGCGGGCATTCCGCTCGTCGATGAGAAAGCGGCCAGCCGCGGCCCGTCGGTCACGGGATCCTCCGTCACCGGCCGGACCGGCTAACCGCGCCCGTGCCGCCTCGTCCGGCTAACCGCGCCCGTGCCGCCTCGTCCGGCTAACCGCGCCCGTGCCGCCTCGTCCGTCTGGCCGCGCCCGGGCCGACCCCATCCGCAACACCAGCCTCCACCGCCTCCTCCATGATCAGCTCCAGGTATTTGTGTGCGATAAGGCTTGCTATAACGACCTTTATTGCACAAGTTTTCGAGAACTAAGGGGCCGGCTGCCGGCAGCCCGCCGAAAACCGTTAGCCTCGATTCCCGGTGCGGTAATCCAGTTGAGGTCAGGGCTCCTGCCGGATGGTGTTTATCGCCGTGACCTGGGCGGATGTCAGCTCCGATCCGGCGCACCGCGAGGGGACTTCATCCAGCCCGGACATGCTGAACCACTGGCCCCCTACACGGAACCCCAGGTCACGAACATCTCGTCGTCAACGCTGTCCGATTTCGCCCAGGAAAATTCGCTGGTCCAGGTTCAGGAAGACTCGTTGAGGTCAGGACCAAAGCCCTGGTCAGCGACGCGAGAAGCGCGCAGGTACCCGTTCAGTCGCCTTCCCGGGAATCGAGGTTAGGCCAACCGCGGGCGGACGAGATCGGGCGGCTCGCCCGCGCGAAGCTGTCCGTGGTGCCTGTCGTGGAGCCCGGCGCGGATCCGGCCGCCGTCATCGCGCTGCCGTCACCCGGGGCCCTGCTCGCGGCGGCACGCGCGCTCCAGGTGGAGGCGGCGCGCTGGGCCAGGCTCCGGGCGGGGGAGGACCTTGTTTATGAGTGGCGGCTCGCTGTCCCGGCGCAGGTCAGGCGCGCGCTGCGGGTTGTACCCCGGCAACGGGAGGCAGCTGACCGCCGCGACACGCGCCGCACCGGCGGCCGCGGCCCTCGGTAACGTACCCGCCCGGTCAACGATGTTGTGCGTCCGGATGAGCGCGGCCCAGTTCGGCGGCGTCGGCGAATCGCTCTTCGGTGGCGCTGATGCCGACCTGCCGCAGTGGCGTGAAGAGGCCGGCGGGCCACATGGACGTGCCCTGCCTCTGATCGCGCGCCCGGCTGAGGGCCAGCGCCCTCCCGTCGCCGTCGAGCAGCACCATCTGCCACTGCGGGTAATTCCACATGTTGACGCGCCGCGTGTAGCGGGCCAGGCACACCGTGATGACCGCGTCCGGGCGGCCGGTACCCGGCAGCCAGAGCCGTCGTTCCCGGACCGGTCGCCAGGTCAGGGCCTGGGCTTCGGCCATCAGCAGGGTCCCGGCGTGCGGGTCGGCCCGCAGGAAGGATTTACGGAGGACGGCGGCTAGGGCGCGCGTCGGCCGCCGCCCGGGCGGCGGAACGGGCCGGATCTCGATCACCCCCCCGGCGCTGCGGTCGGTCAACCCGGCCACGCCTGACGCGCAGATCCGGTTTCCGGATCCAGCCCCACTCCCGCCGCCAGCTCATCCAGGGCGCTACGCCACCGGCCGGCCTCCAGCAGGTCCTCAAAGGCGGTCGTCATGATGACGGCGGCTCCCCAGCGCGGCAGCATCCACACGTAGTTGATGTGCTCGCCGACCGGCCGTTCAGGCCCCCGCTCGCCGGCCGCGTAGCGTTGCCTGATGCGCCGGCACGGGCCTGCCCCGGTAGCGATCTCGGTGACATCCGCGGAGTCGTCCGTGGACAGCGCGCTGAGCAGTTCCGCCCAGGCATCATCCTCGTCCCGGTCCGCCAGGTCCACGGGGCAGAACTGGACGAGCGCCTTGATCGTGTCGTTGACGTCCGGGGCGAGCAGCAGCGCCATGGAGGTGCCTGGCGATCTGCGCGCCACCGCACCCGCCTCTTCCAGCACGGACACCATGTTCTTTTCCGCGCGGCGGCCCTGATGGCCCGGCATCCGGGACATGATGTCGCGCGCGATGCGCCGGGCCCAGTCACCGAGGTCGCCGTCGAGGTCCACTTCAATCCAGTTCGCATCGTGGTCGACGATGACGGGCGGCAGCGTGAAACCGGTCATGACTGCCACCGTAGTGATTCCGCGACCGCGTCGAACAGCGACAGCAAAGCGCCCGCTAGCGGTTCGGCCGCGGCCGTCCCGAACGACAGGCTGAGCAGTCCGGTACGGCCCGGCACCGGGGTGAAGAAGTCGACGCTGGTCACGGCGTCCTCGGTGCGCTGCCGCCGGATCGCCGGCGATCCGGCGATCTCGGCCCAGGTCACCTCGTCCTCCCCGGCGGCCAGCTCAGCGCGCAGGCCATCGAGCGGCACTTTCTTCCCCCGGTCCAGGTAACTGACCAGGCAGGAGGCGGGGATCGGTACGCCGCGGACTTCGCCCAGGCTGACCAGGACGTCGATGCCGCCGGCGCTTTTCGCGTGCCGCAGCATGTCGTTCAGTACCTGCAGCAGTCGCTGGCGCACCTGGCTGCGCTGTGGTTCGGGCACCTCCGCCGCCTTCGCCGCGACCACGGCCGCCATCCGGGCGTTCTCGGACCCATCGAGCGGGATCCGCACCCACCCCGGCGGCAGTAGCACCGCGAAGTCCCGCGGCGACGTCGTAACCGGCGACGCTGGCATCACGGCACCTGGCTCAGGGCCTGCCGGAACGAGCCGATGATGGCCGTCGTGTCACCGAGCGGATCGGGAGCGGTCCACGACACCACGTTCTCGGTGTTGGTGCCGATGAAACTGCCCCACTGGCCGGCGCCGTCGATACCCATGAGCCCGATCGCCACAGCCTTCGGCACTTCGATCCGGGCCACATTGGGCACCGCATCGCTGAGCGCGTTAATTGTGCTGATTTCTTTGGCCGCCGAGCTGCTCATGGTGAAGAACGTGGCCAGGTTGCCGGGCTCGGCGTCCTTGATCAGCTCGGTCACCGCGGTGCGGGCGTCCGCCGCGGCGTGGCTCGCCGCATCGAGCTGATCGCCCATCCCGGCCATCCGGATGACCCTGGCCGCGGGGCTGAACCGGCTGCCGACGGAGAACAGCCACCCGGGCAGGCCACGCGCGCGCATCGCCATCCGCCCGGCCCGGCCCGCGGCGACCGCCTTCCCGGTGTCGGCCGCGCCGTCGGCGAGCAGCTTGACGCCGGCGTCGGCGACCTTCCCGAAGCTGAACGTGACCAGCGCGACCGCGTCGAGGGCGAAGGCGGTCCAGGACTCCTTGCCGGTCGCGGCCGCCGTGCCATCGTAGGCGGCCTGCACGGCGGTCACCCCGAACAGTGTCCACCCCAGCGCGGTCGCGGCCACGCCGAGGGTGGCCACGCTCACGTCGGCGCCGAAGAAGCCGAGCATGGCCGCGATCAGGGCCGCGCTCCACGGCATGGCGAGCAGCAGCGCGACCACGGCCAGGACGACCACGACGATCGCGATGATTTTGAAGACCGCGCTTATCCAGCCAAAGTTACGGTCCCACCAGGAATCCTTCAGGCCGTCATGGCTGATCGCCGACCCAATCTGGCGGGCGGCCCGGGCGGCGGCGGACCGGTAGTCGGCCACGGCGTCGTCGAAGCTGCGCGTGGCCTGGGCCAGCGAGGTCTGCGCGTCGCCATAGGCGGCCTGCTGGGTGCGCTGCTGCGCTTTCTGCTCATCCGTCAGCGGCGGGCTGCCCGGCGGGCGGGGCGGTCCCGGCGTATTGGCGGCCATCTGCTGCTGCGCCGATTTAGCCTGCCACACCGCGGCGTAGGCGCGCTGCTGGGCTTCCTGCATCGGCCCCGCGCAGTCGTGCAAGGCCTTTCCCGCGGCGGCGTAGCGGTCGTGGGCCTTGCTGATCCGGGTGGCCAGGTCGGCCGCGTGGGAGTGGAACACCGTGCCGGCCTGGCCTTTCCATCCGCCGGGTGCGGCGGTGGCCAGCTTCCGCAGGTTCGCCGCCTGCCGGGCGATCTCGGCCGCGGTGTCGGTGTACCGCCGGCTGAGCATGGTGATCTCGTCGGGGTCGCCGGGCACCGGATTCCCGGACGCCAGCGGCTCGAAGTCCGGTGGCCGCGTGACGCTCACCGCGCCTCCTTAACGACCGGCGCGACCGTGTCCTTCTTCAGGTCCTGTGCCAGCTTGTCGTCGGTGGCGATGTAGGCCTTACGGCTCTGGGTGGCCATCTTGTAGACCGATTCCATCGAGGACAGGAGGTCTTGCCGGTGAACGGTCCAGTCATCGGAAAACGCATGGAGAGCGGCCACCAGCGTCGGGTCACCGACGGCATCCTGGTAGGAGCCCACGATCTTCGAGGCGTTGCCGAACTCCTCGATGAGCATGCTGAGCGCACCCGCCGTACTGGCCAGCAGATCCAGATCGACCACCAGGTCGGCCATCTTGTGTCTCCCTGCACAGTCCCGATTGACCTGGCCCGATTGACCTGGCCCGATTGACCTGGCCCGATTGACCTGGCCCGATTGACCTGGCCCAGGGCACAGGCGGCTTGTTACCAACCCATGCGGCTGCCGCGTCTTTCGCCACGGCCGCATCGGCCGCAGCCCCGATTATTCATATCGAGTTCTGTTAACCGGGGCAACCTGGACAAGCCTGCATCCAGGCCCGCGCCGGGTGTCAGGCGCCATCCCCCTACGCTTAGGCTGTGAGGCGATGGCCGTGACTACTCCTGCTGGCCGGCTCCTGTCCGTCAACGTCGGCATGCCGCGCGATGTTGAGTGGGAGGGGCGAACGGTTCACACGGCGATCTGGAAGGACCCCGTCGAGGGGCCGCGGATGGTTCGCCGTCTCAACATCGACGGCGACGGGCAGGGCGACCTGAACGGGCATGGCGGTGTCAACCGCGCCGTGTTCGTCTACCAGATCGATTCCCACCGCTACTGGCAGAAGTTCCTGGGCCGCGACGATTTCACCTACGGGCAGTTCGGCGAGAACTTCACGGTCGAAGGGCTCGGCGACGACGAGGTCTGCATCGGCGACCGCTACCGCATCGGCTCGGCGCTGTTCGAGGTCAGCCAGCCGCGGGTCACGTGCTACCGGGTCGGCATCCGGATGGCCGAGCCCCAGATGCCCTCGCTGCTGGTCGGGCATCACCGCCCTGGCTTCTATTTCCGGGTCCTCGAGGAAGGCACGGTCGCGGCTGGCGACACGATCGAGCGCGTCGAGCGCGGCCCGGAGGCGATGACGGTCGCGGAGATCGATGGCCTGCTGTACCTGCCGAAGCGAGCCCACCGCGACCTGGTCCGCGCGCTGCGGATCCCGGCGCTGAGCGAAGGATGGCAGGGATCGTTCCGCGATCTGCTCGGGCAGGTGCCAGAGGGCAGCGCAACCGAGCTGGCCTGGCCAGGATGGCGGCAGCTGCGCGTCACGGCGATCGACCGCGAGAGCGACAACGTGATCTCGGTGCGGCTGAGTGCCGGCCGACGGCAAGCCGGCCACGCCCGCGCGGCCGGGCCAGTTCCTGACGGTACGCCTGCGCCCGGACCCGGCGGCCGCGCCGCTGCTGCGCACCTACTCGCTGTCCGGCGCTCCGAACGCGGAGAGCTACCGCATCAGCGTCAAACGCGAACCGCACGGCGCGGCGAGCACCTACCTGCACGACAGGCTGCGCACGGGGGACGTGATCGAGGCCGGCGCGCCGCGTGGCTCGTTCGTGCTGCAACCGGGACCTGGCCCGGTGGTGCTGATCAGCGCCGGAGTCGGCGCGACACCGGTTCTCGCGATGCTGCACGTGCTGGCGGCCGAGCCCTCGGCGCGCCCGGTGTGGTGCGTGTACGGGGCTCGCAACGGTTCCGAGCATCCCTTCACGGACGAAGCCCAGTCCCTGCTGGGGCAGCTACCCGACGCCCACCGCATCGTCTGCTACAGCCATCCCCGGCCGCAGGACCGTAACTTCGACGTCGCCGGGCGGGTCACCGCCGATGTGCTCGACCAGGCCGGCGTCCCGGCCGACGCCGACGTCTACCTGTGCGGCCCCGTACCGTTCATGCACGATGTCGCCGCCGCGCTGACCGCGCGGGGCGGCGCACCCGGCCGTATCCGCCAGGAGATCTTCGGCCCCACCGACCCGATCACGCCCGGTATCGCCGGCGCGCCCAAACGCGCCGCGCATCCGCCGCCCGGCCAGCCGGGCCCGGGGCCACTGATCTCGTTCAGCCGCAGCAACTTGTCGGTCGCCTGGGATCCGGCCTTCCCCAGCCTCCTCGAACTCGCCGAGGCCTGCGACGTCCCCGTCCGGTTCAGCTGCCGGAGCGGCGTCTGCCACACGTGCGAGACCGGGCTGGTCAGCGGGGAGGTCAGGTACCGGCCTGACCCGCTCGAGCCACCCGAGCCGGGCAGCGTGCTCATTTGCTGCTCCCAGCCCGCCGGCGAAGTCACGCTCGATCTCTAGCCCCCACGCCGCCTCTCCCGGCGCCTACGGGCAGAGTTTTCGGCAAATAGGGATGTGTATGGATCCCTGCAATGGTGCGGGGCTGGTGTCTGTGCTGGTGGTGGGCGTGGCTGCTGCCTGGGTGGCGGGGTCGTCGCCGGCGCGGGCGAGCAGGGCGGTCACGATGCTGGGGGTGGTGTCGGTGATGGTCGCGCGGATGGTGGCTTGCCGCATGGGCGCGTTCCAGATGATCTGGATGTCAAAGACGTCGAAGAGTTCGGCTTGCAGGCCGGGTGGCAGGGCGGCCAGGTTGGCGGTGATTTCGGGCAGCAGGCTGACCAGGTCGGGGGCGGGGGCCGGGGCGGCGTCGGCGGCCAGGTCGTCAAGCTGGGTTTGGATGTCCTTGCGTTCGCCGTGCAGGGTGGCGTAGTCGGCGCGGATGCGGCGGCGGTAGGCCTCCCCGGCTTCATCGGCCATGTCGAAGGACTCGTCCAGTTCGCGCATCAGGTTCTCTTGCCGGGCGGTCAGCCGCTTGAGCCGCTTGGCCAGGGCAGCGGCCTGCCGGTCGTGCTGGGCTTGCCGGGCGGTGGCGGTGTGCGGGATGAGCTCGGCCAGCCGCTGTTCCCGCCCGGGCGCCAGCGCATACGCCGCTAGGCCGCGGAACGTCTCCGCCAGCAGGACATCTTCCCGGACCTGCACAGTGCGCGGGTGATCGGGGGCGGCGGCGACGTGGCTGGGGGTGTTCGGGTTGTACTGGCACACGTAATAGGCGTACTCGGTGGGGGTCTTGTTGGCCGCGTGCACTTTGGTCAGCCCGCACATGCGCCGTTTGCTCGGCCAGTGGAGTTCGGCGTCGGGGACGTGGGCGATGCCGACCCGGGCGCCGGCGGCGGCGCGGATGCGGCGTTCGCTGCGCCACCACGCCCGCCCCTGCTGGTAGGCCTCGCCGCTCTCCAGCCAGAGCCGGGCCGCGAGGACGGCGCGGATGTGGGCGAGGCGGGCCACGGCGGGTTCCCGGGCGGTGTAATTCAACCCGAGTAGCCGCGTCCCGGCGGCGGTCAGCCAGCATCAGGCCGGGCCTTTGCCCAGGACGCCGGTCCCGGCCCAGCCGGCGTGCCGCCAGCGGGCCAGGATGGCCCGCAGCCGCTCGGGCCGCATGTCCAGGGCATCAGCGAGCAGGTCAGCAGGGGCGCCGTACTGGTCGGCGCACAATGTGAGGCCGGTGATGTCCCGGTCGGTGATCTTCACGGTCCCGGCGTCGGTGCGGCGCGGGCTCGCCGTTCCGGTCGTTCGTGCGGCAGGCATGCCAGCCGTTGTAGCCGGACCGGCCCGATGCCGGTCACCGGAACGGCCTTTCTTCGGCAATGCCGGTGTTGCCGGCAGCAGGGGCGGGTGCCGCGCGGCGACGGCCGGGGGGTTCAGGGCGGGGGCGGGCAGCGGTGTGGGGGTGCGGTGTGAGGGGGCCGGTGCCGGAGCGGGGACCGGAGTACGGCAGATGCTGGCCGGTCATGGGAAATGCATGTCTCAAGCGAACGGCGGCCGGTCACCGATGCGGCGGGGCTGACGGCAAAGGCCGGGCCGGAAGGCCGCGCCGGGGGCATGCGCGGCGGACCTCGTTGCTGTTCAGCGGTGGCGCAGGACCGGGGTGATGGTGTCGATGAGGGCGGCGGGGTTGTCCCGGAACGCGGCCCGCAGGTCGCAGCGCCAGTCGAGGGCGGCGTCGTCGGACAGGGTGACGGTGCCGAGCCAGGGCCGGGCGGGGCTGGTCACCTCGATGTCCGTGGTGGCCTCGAACGATTCCAGATCCTCACTGACCCGCAGCACGACGGTCAGGCCCCGGTCCTGCAAGGACCGGCCGACCTGCCCTTTGAAGGGCAGGGCACGGCAGGGCGCCGGGCTGGCCGGGCCGTGCGGCGCTTCCAGCAGGCGGGCGATGAGCGCGGCCAGAGCGGCCGGGCCTGCTGCGGGCCCGGCGGCCGGTTCGTAGTACCAGCGGGCCTGCCCGCCGGCACCCAGCGCCACGAACGACTTGCCGCCCGCCATCCCGAGGATGGTGAGCGCGCAGGTGTCCCGGCGGCGGGATACCTGCACGCCCATCCCGGCGGCGGCCAGCCGCCGGGCCAGCGGCCGGGCCGGGCAGCCATCAGGCACGGCAGCGGCAATCGCCTGGTCGTTTTGCACCTGCGTCATCACAGTGACCTCCCGCGGCCGCATCCCAGTTCGTCACGGCCGCGGTATGCAGAGTAACACAGACCAGAGCAGATCAGGTATACCTTCTGGTCAGCCTGGGTCTGTACTGACCTACGTTGATCTTGTGCGAGTGGATCATGGACTGCCCGAGCCCGCCTACCGGCAGCTCGCCGCGATCCTGCGCACCCAGATCGCTGCGGGCCACTGGCGCACCGGCCCGCTGCCCTCCGTCAAGCAGCTTCAGCAGGAACACGACGTCGGCCGCGACACCGTGCTGCGCGCCATCGAACTGCTGCGCGACGAGGGCCTGGTGTTCACCGTCCCCCGGCGGGGCACCTACGTCAGCCCTCACAAATGAACACCCCACATCGCTCCTGCGCCAGTCAGTTCTGCGCAGGGAACCGGCACCGCCTTTGACCTTCGGGCAGGAGCCAGGTGTTACCGGTTCGCTCGCTATTTGAACGTCCAGCGGCTGAATTATATGTGGACGATTCGGCACAGCTCGGCGACGATCGCAGGAAACCTGATCACATAGCGTGACTGCCGACGTGGCTTAGGGCGCGCGCGTACCCGCCGATCTGGACGTCCTGCGCGCGGCCAAGATCGTCGTCCGAGGCGCGCGAGAACAGATGTTCTGTCACGTCCCGCCGATTCCACATGCCATGCTCAAGGCCGCCAGCCGCCCCAGTCGACCTCATCTGCATGATACCGATGAGCGGACGGCAACATGGTGCCCGTTAATGTGTATCGGGTAGGTCCTGGCTACTTGGCGGTGAAGCCGGCGTCGACCGGGAGCGCTATCGCGGTGACGTAGCGGGCCTCGTCGGAGACCAGCCAGGCGATCGCGTTGCTGACATCGACGGCTTCGATGAGCTGGACATCCAGGAGGTTGCCCACGTCGGCTCCGCCGGAGGCGGGAGCGCTGGCGAACAGCCCGGCCACCGCGTCGTTGATCACCATCGGCGTGTTCGCCCCGGCCGGGTGCACGGAGTTGACGCGGATGTTGTGCGGGGCCAGCCAGTGCGCCCAGGTACGCCCCAGGCCCACGATGGCGTGCTTGCTAGCGCAATAGCCGTCCGATCCGCCGCGGCCGTTGCCGCCGCGGCCGACCAGCCCGAGCGTGGACCCGGTAAGGACGATCGCGCCGCCCCGGCCCTGTTCGATCATTATCGGGGCAGCGGCCTGGACGGTGTTCCAGACGCCGAACAAGTTGACCTCGATCTGGTCGCGGAACGCCTGCTCCTCGCTGGCGCCGGGGGACATCATCCCGATGCCCGCGTTGGCGACCACGATATCCACCGAGCCGAGGCGCGCTACGCCGCTGGCCACAGCGGCCCGCATGGCCGCAGCGTCGCGGACGTCAGCCTCGGCGGCAACAAGGCGCCGGCCCAGAGCCTCGACCTCCGATACGGTCCGGGCGAGATCTGCCGACGTCGCCAGCGGGTAGGCGACCGAGTCGATCTGCCGGCAGATATCCACCGCGATCACGTCGGCGCCGTCCTGAGCCAGGCGCACCGCGTGGCTACGGCCCTGTCCCCTGGCCGCGCCTGTGATCAGCGCGACCTTGCCATCGAGCCGTCCCGCCATAAGAATCGTGCCTTTCTCGTGTCCAAGCCGGCTGCCCCCGTAGATGTCCGATCGGCTGCTCCGGGGCTGGTGACGGGCCGACGGACGCGGCCACGGCCACGGCCTGCAACTGTACGACTGCCTCAAGGTCCGGAAGTCATCGCTACGGCGGCCGCAGGGCACACCGCCGTGTTCCGAAGCAGCGGCAAGAGCCTCCCCTAGGCCGTGACGAATGGTATTGGCCAACGTCCGGTTCTGCCGCACAGGGTGCGTGATGGCGCAGGTTCTCAGCTCGTTGCTGGGCCTGCGCGCTCACAGTGGGACCTTTGGCCACGTGCAATCTTTGCCGCTACGTGCGCATGGTGGCCGGGGAAGGCGGGTTGGGGTTCAGGCCGCTGGCGTTTTGGCGTGGCAGGTGATGTGCGTGCGGTGAAGTGCCCGCGCGGACAGGGCCGTCAGCCACGCGAAGCCGGTGATGATGCTGGCGCGCTGGAACAGGCCGCCGGCATTGACCAGCCGGGGAGACTGGCCGAAACCCGCAGCGGCCAGCGCCATGGTGGCCGGCATGGTGATGGCGGTGCTCGCGCTGTACAGCGCGAAACCTCGCTGGCCGGCCCGCGAGGAACGCCGGCTGCTGGCGAGCGCGGCGGCGGGCAGCCCGAAGAACACCGGGATGGCGGCCAGGTTGTGCGCCGTGCCGGTACGGCTGGGTTCCGTCAGCGCATCGGGTGTTCCCGGCGGGTAGCCGCTGACGGGGTCCGTGGTGAAGACGGCGGAGGCGATCAGCCCGGCGCCTGCCGCGCCGATCAGGGCCGGTGCGGTCCGGCCGCCAGCCGCGCGATCGCCAGCTCGCCACAGCCCCGCGGCGCCGGCCAGGACCAGCGTCCCGGTCACCGCGAAGTCCGCGGTCTGGATCCAGCCGCGCGGCCCGAGCGCGAGAGAACTGACCGGGTGACGCAGCGGCCGGTACCCGTCCCGGACCGCGCCCTCACCAAGGAAGGCCGCAACGAAAACAGGGCCCGCGGCCAGGCCGCAGCGCAGCAGCGCGCGGGTCCGCCGCTCCAGCTTCCCCGGTGTGCTGGCGGTCATCACGAGCGAAGCGTAGCGAACCGGCCAACGGGCCAGGCCCCACGTGAGATGTCAGGCGGGGAGCTGCTTGGTCAGCCAGATGATCAGATCGTCGTCCATGACCACCAGCGCTCCGCCGCTCAGCGGCACCTGGCCACGGCATGCTCCCCGGCCATCCGGAACGTAGCCGCGCTGGGCATACAGCCGCTGGGCGGGGCCATACGTGTCAAATAGCCCGACGGTGATGCCGAGTACCGCTACGCCGCGGCCGCAGGCCAGGTCCTCCGCGGCATCCATGAGCCGGGTCGCGACCCCGAGCCGCCGGAAGTGCCCGGCCACGGTGAGCTGGTGGACCAGGGGAATGCCATGGTCCCGGAATCCGGGGTAATTCGACTGCCACCGGATCGTGACGATGCCGATGACGCCGTGATCCCGCACCGCGACGAGACTGGCCCCGCCACCAGCAGCATGGTCGGCCAGATGCTCGCGGGCGGCGGCCTCACCGGCACTGACCCACCCGGTAAGAAACTGGACGGTGCGCTCAAAATTGCTGGCCCCGACCAGCTCGATGATCACACCCGGAATGCCCATGCCACCAGGCTGACACAACACCACGGTGCACTCATCTGCCGCGGACAGGGTCGAGCGCCGCGGGCACGGCGCGAGACCTCGGCTATGCCCGTACGAGCAGTCGGCAGCCGTGAACTCTGCCAGCCGAGGACGGAGGCTGACAGGAAGCCTGTCACGGAGAGCAACCTGAGCCTTCGCGCGCCCGCGCAAAGAGCCGCCTCTGGGCCCGGCAACCGCCTCCCGGCTGGATGTTCTGCGTTCCCGTTATGGGCGCTCCTACCGGCCGCGCGCCGTCAGGTCGTGACAGTGGTGCACGTCGGTCGGGCGGTGGGAGCCCCTGTCGCACTGTCGTTCGGCAGGAGTTACTTTCGGGTTCCGCTATGAGGAGGGAGGCCGCGCTATAGGAGGCCGGGTCGGCCCGTCAAGCAGGTCGAGGATCCGTTCAAACTTGTACTCGTCGCCGTCTTGGCTAACCAAGACGAACCCGCACTTTTCCGCGACCCGTCGAGAGGCCACGTTGTCGACGTGACAGGCCAAGCGGGCACAGCGAAGACCGATCTGGCTCGCGGCCCAGACGAGGAGCGCGCTGAGCGCACGGGGTGCGATGCCTTGTCCGCGCAGTTCGGCGGTGACGTTGTAGGAGACCTCGGCCTGCTCGCCAGCCCGTCGAAGCTCGACCCAGCCGACGGCATCGCTATCCGAGCTTCGTCGGATCGCCAGGTTGAGCTGCCTCCCCTCGCGCCAAGCCTGGAGGTTTCCTCGCGCCCTCGCGTCGCCGTCGTAGTGGCTGTCGGGCATCGCCGCAGCCTGCTCGACCGAGTAGCCGAAGAACCGTGCGGTATAGGGGTCGAGGTCGAACCGGCGGAGCGCGGGTCCGTCGGCAGGGCGCCAGCGGTCGAGCACGAAAGAGCCGTCAACGACGATCAGCGGTGGCTCGCGGGGCTGCCAGTGCAAGGGCGTTGCCTCATCGTGGGCACTGACCGGCGTCTCGCAAGCGCGCTCAAGGAAACCTCTTGGGCATGAAAAGAGTTTGTCACGGGCTCGCTGCGACCGGCAGACTTCGAGCATGTCTGACGGCGTCGTCCGCTGGCCGGATCGCCCGGTTACGCCGGGCCGGGTCGCGGTGGTCACGGTCTCGTACAACACGCGTGAACTCACCGCGCTCATACTGTGGTCGCTGCGCCGGATCCTCGAGTGGAAATCACTTGAGATAGTCGTCGTGGACAACGGCTCGAAGGACGGATCGGCGGAGCTGCTGGCGAAGATCGACGCGGCCGGGGGGTGCCGGCTCATCCCGAACGCGAGCAACACCATGCACGGCCCGGCGCTCACCCAGGCCATGTCGTTCCTCGCGTCGAGAGGCTCCGAGCTCCCGCAGTGGGCATGGGTTCTCGACTCCGACGCCGTGATCAGCAGACCTGATGCGCTCGAGAAGGCGGTGAACCGGGCAGAGGGGACGGACGCCGCGATCGTCGGCGAGTCGTGGTGGGACCCTTGGCACGAAACGGACCGCTTTCTCGCGTACTCGCTGCTGATCGACCCGGTACGCGTCTGGCGCGACGGGATCGAGCCCTTCGCCGACGGAGGAGACCCCCCGTTCGATCTGCTCCAGTCCGCGAAGGCTCGGGGGGAGACGCTGTTCTGAGTTTCCCTTTGTGAGAGACCGCTACGTGATACACCGGGGCCGGAGCAGCCTGTTCGCCGTGTGGGAGTCCGGCGACACCGCACACCCTTCCTACGACTGGGCCCGCGACCACCACGAGCCGCACTTCGGTCTCGTCGAGGGCGCCGCCGCCATGCACGATGAGCTGATGAGAGCCTTCCGGGCCGAGGTTGGCCCGCTCGATGACCGGAAGGCGGTTGAAGCTCTCACCATGCGGGCGTGACTGCGCCCCCTAACGCCGGTTGCGGGCGCACAGAACGGCACCAGCCGGGGCACCCGCGAAGGACACCGATTCGGCGGTCGGAATGTTTCTGACTTTTATCCCGACGATGGTGGTGACCTGGCGTAACTGTCGCTTCGGTCATGCGTTGAGGTCCACGTTTGTCTGCTGGGGCCTTGGCTGGCCCGGCCTCCGGGTCTCAGTCTGACCGGGAGGTGCTCGATGCCCACCACGACCCCGTCCGCTGCCCTCGTCCCGACAGTGCCGGTGTTCACGAATACCGAGCGGCTGGCGTTGGCAGGATTCCTCGCGGGATACAGCGGCCTGACCCTTCACCGCGGGCGTTTCATCGTTCCTGGCCAGAGAGCCGGGCCAGCGATCGCGCAGATTAACGATCGTGGGAGCCCCACAGCCCACCTGCCAGGCCGGACCATCTCGCCTGGGCCGTCCTGCAGTGCTGGCTGGACCAGTTACCGTTGCCGTCCGAGTGCACCGCCGCTGACCTGGGCCGCCTAGCGGCTCGCCTGGGCCGCCTAGCGGCTCGCCTGGGCCGCCTAGCGCAGCCTCCCCGCCCGCGCCTCAGCCTGACTTATGAGCGCGGAGGGCACAGACCAGCACCCGGCGGGCCTTGAAGCCACCGGGGCTAGGAAGGGCCGTCTTCCCGGAACTGCCGGTGGCCGCGCTGTGCGCCACCCTCGCCTTGCTGGGCGGGAACCGGGACCGGGCCCGTCGGCCGTCCCCGGATTCCTAGTGCCCGCTGGTTACGGACCTTCGGCTCTTTCCGCGTCGGCCGGGCGGTGGCAACCACGATGGTATGACCGCTATCGCGACCAGCTACGAGTCGCTGCTCAAGGTACGCAAGGGTGCGGTGGACATCGTGGATGTCCCCGAGTTCGGGTTCGTGGCGGTGACCGGGACTGGTGAGCCCGGCGGCGCTGAGTTCACCGAGGCGGTGCAGGCGCTGTACAGCGTGAACTACGGCGCGCACTTCCGGCTGAAGAAGCTCACCGGCGAGGCGCCGCGGGTCATGCCGCTGGAAGGGCTGTGGTGGGTGGACGACCCGGCCCAGCAGGACATCGTCGCCGCGGTGGCGCGGGGCGAGGTCACCATGACCGGCAGCGATCGCGGCAGCTGGCGGTGGCAGGCGCTGATCATGCAGCCGGACCCGATCGACGCGGAGCTGATCGCCGCCGCCACGGCGGAAGCGGCCAGAAAGAAGGACCTGCCCGGCCTGGCCCGCCTGGAGTACATCCGGTGGGCGGAGGGCCGGTGCGCTCAGCTGCTGCACATCGGGCCGTACGCCGCCGAAGCGCCGTCGATCGCGGCACTGCACGAGGCCATCGCGGAAGCAGGCTACCGCCCCCGTGGCCGCCACCACGAGATCTACCTCGGCGACCCGCGCCGCAGCGCGCCGGAGAAGCTGCGGACGATCATTCGGCATCCCGTCGAGCCGGTGTGAGGCCTGGCATGACCAGGATCACCGGCGAGATCGTCATCGACGCACCAGCGGACGTGGTCTTCAACTTCGTCGCTGACCAGCGGAACGAGTCGGCGTACAACCCGCACATGAGGCGATCACCATCACGTAGTCGGCGTCGCGGACTTCCTGCGTCATCCATTGCGCCCAGTCCTGCCGCTGCTCGGCAGCCGGCAGATCCAGGTGCGCGTCAATCCCCTCTTCCCGCAGGAACATCCACAACTGCCGCACCCGGTCTTCGTGCGCCTGGTCATCATGAGCGTAGGAGGTGAACACGCGCACCGGCGTGTCCGCCGGGCTCTGATCCGGGGCTGGGCGGCTGGTTGCCGGTTCAGGTGGCTGGGTGTCGTGGCGGCCTGCCGCGGTAGCCCATTGCAGGTTGCGCAGCTGGTAGGCCTGGTTGGCGGCCAGCACCTCGCTCAGGGCCACTTCAACTGCGGGCCACGGGATGACCAGGGCGCCGTCGGGGCGGTCTGGATGCTTGCTGGCCACCACCCCGCATATCCCGCCGGTGCGCCAGTTGAGGACGGGGGCGCCGCTCATGCCCGGTTTAATGGTGTCGGAGGCCAGGTCGAGGAACGCGGTGGGCGCGATGCCGTGGGTGCCGCGGTAGGTCAGCCGCGCGGGCGTCAGCTGCTCGGCGCCGCCTTCGCGCGGGTAGCCGAAGACCTGGAACTGATCGTGCGGGTCTGGCCACTGCGGGTCGATGCTGACGCACGGGTGGCCGCCGAACCCGGCGACCTTCAGAACCGCTAGATCCGGGTAGTCGGCGGCCAGTGCCGGGATCGGCCGTCCCCCGCCGGCCAGCACCATGGGGGGTCCGGAGACCGGGACCTCTCGGGGCGGCTGGCCGTCCAGTTCCCAGCGGACTGTTAAACCCGCGCCGTCCCCCGCTACGTGTGCGCAGGTGATCACGGTGCCCGGTGCCACGAAAAACCCCGCGCCTGTGGACGGGCCGCCAAGGACCCGTACGGTGCAGGCGCGCAGCAGGTCTTCCAGCCGGTCAACGTCAGCGACACCCCAACTTTTCGGTTTCACCACGTACCGGGATACTGCCCAAAACTCTGCCCGTAAGCGTGGTATCCCTGGGTCAGAAACCTTCAAGGCAGACCGTCTGGCGGGTGATGCTGGCGGAGTGGTCCCCGAGACGCTGGTAGAAGCGCGCTACCAGCGTCATCTCCATGGTGACCGGGAGTGTCATCCTTCCTGAGGAGAGTTCGGCCATCAAACTGGCGTCCAGCGTGCCCATTTCGTCTTCGCGTTCGTCCTTCATGGCCGCGACGGAATGGCCGTGCTGGTACCAGGCGTCCGCTGTCTGGCGCCACATGCCGGACGCGATGTTCCCCATTCGCTCGACGAGCTCCCGGCTGCGGGGCGAGAGGTCCTCGCCGCGAACCTGTTCGGCCCGGGTGGCGATCTGGACGACGAGGTGGTGGGAGCGCTCGAGTTCGGGCAGGATGCTCAGCACGCAGAGCAGGAAGCGAAAGTCTGAAGCGACAGGTGCCTGGAGCAGAACAGCCCTTTTGGCCAGTGCCTCGATTTCCGCGCCGTGCAGGCCGATGACCAGCTCGTGTTCGGCCAGCACCCTGACGCCCTCGTGCTGGCCGCTCAGGAGGGCATGGGTGGCCCTGGCCACGTCCGGGGCGATCAGGGCGAGCAGTTCAATGACCATGGCATCGATGGCATCCAGATCACGCTGAAATGCCTGCCGAAGCTGAGGCATAGCCAAAAGGTACCTGGCGCTTCACCGGACCACCATGGCCCTGCCGGGCAAGGGATCTAGGCGTGAACCGTTCCCTGGGCCTCGAAGGTCATGGCGCGCTGCAGCGCCGCGGCCCGGAGGTCTGCCGGGATGGCGACGGGGCCGCCCAGCGCGGTGGCGTTGATGCCTGCTAGTGCTGCTTCCTCGACGATCCCGCCGACCAGGATGGCCAGGTCGGGGGTGCGGTGGAAGACCAGCACGCCGTGGTTGGCCAGCAGCACGGCCGGAACTCCAGATGTTAGCCCGGCGGCCGTCAGCCGCCCTGGCCAACGGTAGCCCGCGACCGGCGGCCCGGCATCCCGCTGAGCATCAGGCAGGCCGCAGGCCGGTGCCGCCGTCACGGTAAATTGCCGACGTCGACGGGCGTCAGCACGGCATCTCCGGCGAGTGCCGTCATGAAATCCATCGAATCTGATTTGAGCTTGTACACTTCGGCTGATTCGTCCTTCAGCCGCCACAGGTGCTCCGCGACGTGCCATGCGCTGTTACGCAAAACAACCACCAGCATGTCGTCGAAGTGATTATTTATTCGTTCGGCGATGGATGTATCCAGGCTTTGCAGGAAAGGATCCTCGAAGTGGTGGCGCAGGTTGTCCATCTCTTCCTTGAAGACCGTGTTGATGGTCAGATAGTCATCATGCTGCGGGCCGGTGCTCACGGGCGCCCCCGTAACCTCCCAGGTGGCGACCAGGGCGAGGGCCAGGTCAAAGTTGACGTGGGCGTTCACCCCGGCGACGGCGAATTGCATGCGCGTGATGTGCGGGTTGGCCCGCCGCTCGAAAAGCACCCGCCAGGCGCGTGGCGCAGATCCGGGCGGCTGCTGGAATTTGGCAAGGGCATCCAGATAGCGCTGGGCGAACTGCACGTCCAGCTCGGAGAGAAATCGGGGATCTTTGAAGGAGCCGTTTTGCAGCCCGGTCAGAATGGCCGCGGTGATGGTGGTGTACAGAAAATTGAATTCGGCGACACCATCCCAGTCGGGCGGCGTCGCGTTCTTCTCCGCTTCCCCTTGGACCTCGTCCAGTTGTTTGACGACGTTTGCCACCCTGGCGCACGCGTCACTGGCGTCTTGTGGTGTTGGCATGTGCTGTCCTCTCGTCGGGGACCGTGACCCCCGTGCTGTCGCTATCGCCGGGCTGCGCCTAGCCGACCGCGGCGCGGGAGCGGTGCAGCGCGGCGATGGCCTGTACCCTGCTGCGCACCCCGAGCTTGGCCAGGATGTGCGAGATGTGGACGCTCACCGTCTTCTCGCTGATGAAGAGGCGGTTGGCGATCTGCCGGGTGGTCAGCCCTTCGGCCAGCTCGGTGAGCACGTCGAGTTCGCGCGCGGTGAGGGTGGGCAGCGGGAAGGACAGGGAGCCCGATTCCGCCGCCACGGCCTCCACCCTGATCGCACGCTGGCCCGCCACCGGGATTTCGGCCGGTGCACCTGGGTGAGCCGTCGCGTCATGGCTGGGTAGCGTGATCCGGGCCCGGGCGGCCAGGTCTTCGATCTGGGTGAGGAGCGGACGCGCGCCAAGGCGGCGTGCGGCCGCATGGGCCTCGGCCAGAGCAGTGGCCGCGCCGGCCGCACGGCTCCGGCGTGACAGCAGGGCATCGGCCAACCGGAACCGCGCATAGGCCTCCGGGTAAGGATGCCCGTGACGCTCCCAGGCAGCGACGCTGGCGCTCCACGCATCAGGATTGGACGCGCCCGCCAGGCGGCTTTCCTCGGCGGCGCAGAGCGCAAGGTATCCCGTGACCGCATTCTGGACGGCGGGCGCGGCCTTCGCTGCCTGCTCGGTGAGGTGCCGCCTGCTGTCACGAAGCTGGCGCAGCTCCGGGGTCACTGCCGTCCTGGCGCCGTTACGTTCGGCCAAGTCGGCTTCCGCACGCATCCCATGCCAGACCAGCGGCGCGATGACCCAGATATCGTCAGATCCCGCGGCCGCGGTGCGCAGCCCGACACTGACCGTCCGGCGCGCAAGATCGGGTCTTTCCCTGAACATTTCCAGCCCCGCCCGCAGCGTCAGGAGGGGGACGCGATAGCGCGAACCGGCCGTCTCGGCGGACAGCAGGTCGATGGCTTCGAGGTCGAGCTCGGCCTTGTCAAAGTCGCCCCGCCCGATGAGCAGGCGGCAGCGGGCGAGCCGCAGCTCGATGCTCTGTGTCCCGGTCGGCCGGAGCAGCATCGCATCAGCGACGGCCAGTTCGGCGTCTCCCCACTTCCCCAGGCGGAACAGCCCATTGGCCGCCTGAGTGAGGAGCGTGACACCGTACGTGCGGCCCAGCCCCAGCGCGTTCATCCGCCGCGCCCCCCGGCGGCACCATTCGACACCCTCGGCGAGTTCGTTCAGCGGCCCGGACAGCAGCGACGCCAGGTGGACGAACGCCTGCCCGATGTCACCGGGTTGAGCAGACTCTTCGGCGAGGCGAAGGCCCTGGTTCATCGCGTCCAGCCCGGCGGCTGGACTTTCCAGGTAGGCCAGACTGAACCCGAGCGTGGCCAGCAGCGATGCCTGCACATGGCTGGCCCCGGCCTGGCGAGCGAGATCAAGCGCGCGTTCGGCCTCGGCCCTGGACCGGCCGTACTCGCCAGCCAGCAGCAGCGCGTGCGCATAACCAGCCATCTGCCCGGCCCGGTCGGCGGACGAAGCGTCAGGGGGGAGGATGGCAGCCGCCTGCTCGTATGCCTTGACGGCCTGGCGGCCACGCCCGCCCGCCAGCAGGTAACGCCCAAGGCGCTGGTAAAGCGAAGCCGTCTCCAGCGCCCCGAGCGTCGGCGATTGCTCCAGCAGTTCCTGCATGCAGTGCGCGGCCTCGTCCTGCTCCCCGGACAGGTGCGCTGCCTCGGCGGCCCGCTTAAGCAGCTCGGCCCGGTCCGGCCCGGCGGCCGCTGACCCTAGCCGGCCGTGCAGGTCCAGCGCACGGCACCAGAGCCGGTGGGCTTCAGCGAAGCCGAATACCCGCTCCGCCTGGGTGGCCGCTTCCACGGCCGCGGCCAGAGCCCGCGGGTAATCACCTGCCTGGTCCCAATGGTGCGCCTGCCGGGCGACGACGTGCCCGTCGATGACCTCACTGCACCGGGACAACGCGCCGGCAATCCGCCGGTGCAGCCGGATGCGCTCGCCGGGCAGCAGATCAGCGGCGATGACCTCCTTGATCAGGCTGTGCCGGAGCATGTAACCCTGACTCGCCGGATCAACCTTGAGTACCGAAGCCTCGATTCCCGCTCGCACGCCATCGATCAGCGCCGCCTCCACGAGGTCAACGACCGCGGCGAGAAGCTGGTGGCTCATCGGCTCGCCGCTGACGGCCAACGCGCGCACGACCTGGCCGCCGGCGGCGGGCAGCGCCTCCACGCGGCTCAGGACGAGCTGGCGGAGCGTCGGAGGCAGGGCGGCACCATCGCCGCCCTGGACGGCGTGGACCGCTTCCCCGGCCGCGAATGCGTTGCCCTCGCACCTGCTCCATATCAGCTCGATGAGCGGAAGATCCGCCTGACGGCCCAGCGCACCGGCCACCATCTCGGCGATAGCGGTGCGGTCAAGAGGCATCAGATCCAGAAAGTGGACCCTGCGATCACGCCGGAATTCAGGCAGCAGGGCACGCAGTGGATGCCCCGGAGCCAGGGTGTCGCTTCGATAGGTGACGACGACCAGGATGGGTTCGTCGATCACATTGGCGAGCAAATATACGATCAGGTCCCGGGTCGAGCGATCTGCCCATTGCAGATCTTCTATCACCAGGACCAATGGTGCCCGGGCCGCCAGTCCTGCCACCACCTGAAACAGGAGCTCTAAGGCAGGCAAGCCAGTAACAGCGCCCTCATTCCTGGCGGCTGAACCCGGGCGCATGAGTATCCGTTCCAGCTGCTCACCCCAGCTGGCGAAGAATTCGCCCGCCCAATCCCGGGCCGGTCCGCGCAGCAGCTTGCGCATGGCGTCGGTCACCGGCCAAAACGGCGGCGCATCGGCGAGATCGATGGCCGCCCCCGACAGCACAATGGCGTCATCCCCGGCCGCCGTGGTGGCAGTAAATTCGCTGACCAGGCGGGTCTTGCCGACACCGCTTTCGCCGCCGACGAACACGGCAACGGTTTTTCCCTGGCGAGCATCTTTGAAAGCATCCGCCAGGAAAGCCATCTCATTGTCACGCCCGACAAGGCGCAAAAAATCCCCCGATCCGCCCATATGGCAAGCGTAGAACAGGTCACGCCGACGGTCCAATGTATTTCATTTCGTTATCGGCTGGCCACCCATTGTGAGGCCGACCGCAGAGTTGGCACACGAACAGAACAGGTATCGTCGCTGCCGCCCACATATGCCGACCTTACTTGAGCTTACTGGGGCCGCAGTAACGGCAGGTGTGCAGTGTGCCTGGTGCGTCAAATGAGGATAATGCCATCTATGGACCTGCTGAGAATGAGACAGCCTTGTGTCACTTTCTGTCAATGACTTGACGTTTCATAACATTTATATAACGGGGGGCTGACCCGCTTTCTGTGTGTGCGCAGTTGCTTACCGTCGCCTAAGGCAACCGCCCGGCGGAATTAGTGATTTCTTCCGATGTCGTCGCGGCCGCCTTCCCGCATGCTCCTGCTACCGGCCGGTCGTGACGGCTCGCCTGCTCCGCGGTGATCCGGACATGTCTGGCGGATAAGTGGTGGCGCTGCCAAGCGCCAGGTCCCGGGTCGAGGTGTGTGGGATGACCGGCAGGGTGGAGTTCGGGCAGGCAGAGGCGACGACGGCGATCGCAGACCTCATGCGCGGCGTAGCGACCGGAGAGTGTCAAGCGTGGGAGGAACTCGTTGGCCGGTACAACGGGATGATGTACGGGATCGCCCGGTCGTACGGGCTGGACCTGTCGGCCAGTGGCGATGTCGTGCAGACGACGTGGCTGCGCCTGGTTGAGCACATCGGCACGTTGCGCGAGCCACGCGCGATCGGCGGGTGGCTGGCTACCACCGTCCGCAGGCAGTGCCTCTTGATCGTCAGGAACCGCCAGCGGGAGCTTCCGATCGAGCAGGCTGACGGACTCTGCACGCTGGACAGTGATCATTCGCCCGAAGGCGAGGCCGTGGCACGGGACCGGGACGCGCGAGTAAGAGTGGCGTTTCGCCGGCTGCCGGCCGAGGATCGGCGACTGCTCGGGTGCCTGATGACCTCGGCGCGCTGCAGTTATGCCGACGCCTCCATCAGGCTCGGGATGCCGGTCGGCAGCATTGGGCCGACCCGGGCCCGCAGCCTGAGGCGACTCCGGCGCGAACTGGCCGCCGTCGGCGTTAACGACTCCATCCTGGCCGGGTGACCCGGGTGACCCGGGGGACCTCGCGTGGCGGGGGCGGCGGGACGCGCCCCCGCCACGCGACCGGCCTATGGTACGGCGGCCGGCTCCTCCTCCAGTTGCTCGGGCTCCGGAATCGATTGCCGGTGCAGCCTGCTCGGCCACCACAACCAGCGTCCCAGATCCAGGTTGAGCGCGGTGACCAGCACGGACCTGACGACGAGGGTGTCCAGCAGGACGCCGAAGGCCACCGCGAAGCCGAGCTCGGCCAGGAAGGTGACCGGCAGCGTGCTGAGCGCGGCGAACGTGCCGGCCAGCACCGCGCCCGCCGAGGTGATGACCCCGCCGGTCGCGGCCAGCCCGATCAGCGCGCCGCGGCGTGGGCCGTGTTTGCCTGCCTCCTCCCGCACCCGGGTCATCAGGAAAATGTTGTAGTCGATGCCCAAGGCAACCAGGAAGACGAACACGAACAGCGGGAACGAGTTGTCCGCGTTTCCGTAGTTGAACACGTGGTTGAAGAACAGCGAGCTCACGCCCAGCGCCGTGGCGAACGACAGCACGACGGTAGCGATGAGCATGATCGGTGCGACCAGCGCGCGCAGCAGCAGCCCCAGGATCACGAACACCAGCACCAGGATGATGGGGATGATCACGTTCCGGTCATGGTTCGCGGCGCGCGCGATGTCCAGCGTGATCGCGGTATTGCCGCCCACCATCGCCGCCGCCCCCGGCACCGCGTGCACGTTGGCCCGGACCCGGTCAATGGTGCTGAACGCTGCCTGGCTGTCGGGTGCCGACGTGAGCGTGCCCTGCAGGTAGGCGTGGCCGGCCCGGTTCACAGGAGTAGTCACGCCGGTGATCCCGGGCGTCGCCTTGAAGGCCGCCTGCAGCGGGGTCGCCTGCGCCACATTGCCGACCACGATCACCGGCTGCCCGGCGCCGGCCGGGAAGTTCTGGTCGATGACCGTCTGCCCGACCACGGAGTCCGGGTGGTGGCCGATGAAGGACTCGGCGGCGGTCAGGCCACTGGCCTTCAGTCCGGTCAGGCCGAGCGCCATCGCGCCGAGTATCACCGCGGTCGTCACCCAGACCACGCGCGGCCTGGCCGCGATGCGCCGGCCCACCCCGGCCCAGAAGCCCCTGGTGGTCGGCTCAGCCGAGCCGAACGTCGGCTTGACCGGCCAGAATATCCACCGCCCGAAGATCAGCAGCAGCGCCGGGAGCAGCGTCATCATGGAAACCAGCGCCACCCCGACGCCGATCGCCAGCACTGGTCCCAGGCTCTTGGTGGAGTTCAGCTCGGCCACCGACAGCGTCAGCAGGCTGAGGATCACGGTGCCCGCGCTGGCGATGATGGCGGGCCCGGCCCGGTGCAGCGCGATGGCCATCGCCTCGTGCCGGTCCTCGTGCCTGCGCAGTTCCTCGCGGTACCTGGCGGTCAGCAGCAGCGCGTAGTCGGTGCCCGCGCCGAACACCAGCACGTAGAGGATGCCGGCGCTTTGTGCGTTGACGGTCAGGCCGGCGTGTGCCGCCAGCAGGTAGATGAGTGCCTCGGCGCTGGTCAGCGCGACGCCCGCGGAGATGACCGGCAATAGCCACAGGGTCGGGCTGCGGTAGGTGATCAGCAGCAGCACGATGACGACGAGCAAGGTGGCGATCAGCAGGGTGCCGTCGATGCCCTTGAACGAGTTGGCCGAGTCCGCGGCGCTGCCCAGCGGCCCGGCGATGTGCATGGACAATCCGCCGGCGTTCGCCTGCGCGATGTTGCGCAGGTCGGTCGCCGCGGCCGAGGCGCCATTCCAGCCCTTCGACCCCAGATTGACCGGCACGAGGGTCTCGATCGCCTTGCCGTCCGTGGCAAAGATCGGCCCCGCCACCTGTCCGCGGACGACGCCCGTCACTGCGGCGAACCGATGGGCGTCGGCCACCGCCTTTGCGTGGTCCGCGCTGGTCAAGCCGGAGGGACGGTCATAGACCACGACGGCGGTAAAGATATTCGGAGACTGAAACTGTGACTGCAGGTTGAGCACCTTGGTCGACTCGGCCTTGGCCGGAAGCCAGGCCGATGAGTCGTTCTTCTCCGCCCCGGTCAGGTTGCGGGTCAGCGGCGCGGCCAGGGCCACGATGATCAGCCAGAAGACGAGCACGGCCCATTTGGTCCGGCGTCCGCTGGCGAGGCCCATGATGGTGCGGGCTCGGCTCATGATGTTCCCCCATGGAATCCCTGGGATGTTGCCCCGATGGCTGAACTATCTGACATGACCGGTCGCGGAGTCAAGACATATCTCATTCGGGACACCGCGTCGCGGCGTGCCTGCGAAATGTCACGCCGGGCCCGCCGCGCTGACCGCTAGCCAAGGCTCACACGGTCATCATGACTGCGATCGCCGCATCCGCACCACCCTATTTCCGCCGCCATTTCCGCCGCCGCGACGGGGGCTGGCGCGAGCGGGGGCGGCTGAGCAACGATCGGAAGATCAGAGGCTGCTGTCCAATAGGGACACGGCACGACAGACGAGTGCGGCATGCCGAGCAGGTCCGTCACCCGCCCACCCTCAGCCCCCAGCCCCGCCCGGGCGGGGCTGGGGGCTGCCGATGCGGGTGATGAGATCTTGCCGGGATCGGATGCCGAGCTTGTCGAAGATGTGGCCGAGGTGGAACTCGACGGTCTTGACGCTGACGTAGAGCTTGCCGGCCGCTTGGCGGTTGGAGTGCCCGGCGGCGACGAGGCGCGCCACCGCCTGTTCGGCCGGTGTGAGGCCAGGCAGGGCGGGCGCGGCCGGGCTAGCCGGTGACAGGGCCGCCTCCAGTTCCGCCAGAGCCGCCTCGGCCTGGCCGAGACGGGCCAGGCCGATCAGGGCATTGATCTCGAGTGATCGCCAGTCGTAGCGGCCCTGGAGGCTCACGACCTCTGCCTTGCCCGTAGCGCGCGCGGCGGCCGCGGCATCGGCGACGCCCTCGAGATCGCCGTGGGCCATGGCCAGGAACGCCTGGGCGATGGCGCCCGCAATGATCGCCTCCGGGTCGCCGGAAGCCTGGCCGGCTTCGGTGGCCAGGCGGACGTGTCGGCTGGCCACCTCCCAGTCGCCGCGCAGCGCGGGAACAACGGCGGCGACGCTGTGCACGAAGGCGAGGTCCTGCACCCGGTCGGCGTCCCGGGCGAGCGAGACAGCCAGCTCCGCGTGCGTCACGGCGTCGTCCCACGAGCTGCTGCGGTACTCGGCACCCGCCAGGTAGCACAGGCACTGGCTTGAATGCCGCAACGGGACACCGGCACGCAGCCTCGCGGCACCGGTGGAAAGATCGGCGATTGGCTGGGGGCTGCGGCTGTTCGGCCGCTCGGGCGGATGGCAGTATCGGCACGCCACGCGCTGGCAGGCTGACGACGGCGCGGGACACCTGCACATCGACGACGACGATGCGGCGCGGCTCGCGCTCGATGCCGTCGCGCGGTACGACGTTGCCGCCGAGCGCCAGCTTCAGCTTGCGCACGTGCAGCGCCTGCATGTCGCGCACGCCGAGCGGGACGGCGCCAATCACAGCGATCGAATCGCCGGCGTGCGCGTAGTGTTCCGCAGGATCGTCGACGATCTTCCGGCCGAGGGTCCCGGTGGCAAATCCGTGGTCTATTTCGATCATGAACGCCAGCTCACCGGCATCGATCACCTCTGGCATGAGGTCGAGGACGTGTACGAGCCTGTGGCCGGGCTACGGCCGGTCGCTGACGTGCTCGAGGAGGTGCGCCGCAGGTACGAAGAGTCGGACGGCATCGTCGAGGTGTCCGACATCCGGCTCGGCTACTACGAACTCGGCTGGGACGGCGGTCAGGAGTTTCTTCAGCCCGCCTACGTCGTATTCCTGCAGTTGCGCTCCCCAGACGAGCACTTCAGGATAAATGCGACCGTGGCGCTGCCGGCCGCGGTCAATGCGCCCGGGCCGGTCGAGCCCGAGCTACGTCCGAGCGAGCCGCAGGCGAGCCGAGCTCGCTGAGATCCGCGCCCGGTATCCGTTCAAGACCCTGCGCAGGGCCTGTGACACCATCGTTCGCGGTCATTCTTATTCGCCGGCCGGCGTGCCGAAGCCACCACTATCGAAATCCGTGTACGGACGTCGGCGACCTAGGGCGGATCACACTAAGGTAAGGGCAGTTTCGCAGGAGACCTCAGAGGCCGCGTGAACGCCGCAGGATCAAGGGAGTCCGCCATGCGCCGGCTGATCTGGCAGTTCGTGCGCATCGAGACGGTAGCGGTGCTGGTCACCGCGTGGCTGGCGGGCGCGCTCGGGCTTGGGCTGGCAACGGGCGCGGGCGCGGTGCCGACGGTGGCACTGATGGCGCTGGGACCGCTGGGTGCCGGCCTGCTCCTGCTGCTCAGGCACAACCTCGAGCTGGCCAGCCGGATCGGCAACCTGGCCGTCCAATCCGAGCGCACGCTCGACACCGTGCGGCGGGTCGGGCCCGACATCAAGGAAAAGATCGAGAAAGGGGTCAAGCAAGAGATCAGGCAGGCATTCCGCCAGCTGGAAGCGTTGCAGAACTTGAGCGCCGTGCTGCCGGTCGGCGACGTGCTGCCCGCCACCCGGGGCTGGGCCGCGTCGCCGGACCTGCTCTTGGTGCTGGTCGACCTGGTGATGACCGGACGGCCGTCGCTCGTGGTGGAATGCGGCAGCGGCGCGTCCACGCTGTGGATCGCGCTGGCGATGCGGCGGTTCGGGATCGATGGCCGGATCGTCGCGCTCGATCACGACCCGGTTTTCGGCGGCAAGACCCGCGACCTCCTGGCCAGGCATGACGTCCGCGAATTCGCCGAGGTACGCGACGCCCCGCTGGAGAGCTTCCGTCTTGATGGCGAGACCTACTCGTGGTACGCGAGGCGGGCGTGGGAGGACCTGACCGGGATCGATCTCCTCTTCGTGGACGGCCCGCCCGCGACCACCGGTCACCAGGCCCGCTATCCGGCGCTGCCGTTGCTGCGCGGGTCGCTGAGCCCGGCGGCCACCGCCGTCCTGGACGACCTCGTCGTGCCGGATATGCAGAAAGCACTGCGGCGCTGGCTTGACGCGTACCCGGATTTCAGCTCAGAGATCCTCCCGCTGGAGAAACAGGCCGCGGTGCTGCGCAGAAGCTAGCCAGCCAGTCGGTCCGCCGGTGAGCGATGTCACGCTCGCTGCGGGGGCGGGCGCGCTGATGCCCGGCGGATGCGCTGAATCGGGGCGTCCGATGACCGTTTCGGATCAGGTCAGAACGCGACATTAGACCGTGCTTACATGCGCTGAGCCTCCGGTACCGCTAGCTTTCTTCCTATATGAGGGCAAGCTGGGGGAAAGGGAGGGCGTGAGAGCCATGTCTAGGTTCCTGCGCATGAGCGTGGCCGTAGTCGGCGGCATAGCGGCGGCATGCATCGCGCTCGGGGGTGCGGTGCCGGGGGTCGCATCGGCGGCCGGGCAGAAGCCGGAGGCGGCAACTGCCCAGGTGACGGCGGCCCGCGTGATGTCGCCCGGGTACGTTCCGGCGAAGCGCACGCTTGCCTACGGCATGCAGGGCAACGACGTCAAGGCACTTCAGCAGCGGCTGGCACAGCTCAGGTACTACCCGGGCGCCGCGAACGGCCAGTTCGGCTCAGGCACGCTGGAAGCGGTCTGGGCGTTCCAGGAGGTGCAGGGGCTGAGCACGGACGGCGTGGTCGGTTCGCACACGGAGCACGCACTGGTGAGCCCGCGTGCCCCGCAATCGCGCGATCCGCGCGGCGGCGCGCTTCGCGTGGAGGTCAACCTTCACCTTCGGGTGCTCCTCCTCTACCGGAACAATCAGCTGTCACTTGTCAGCCATGTCTCCCCAGGCGGCGGGTATTACTACTGCAGTGAGGGCTCCTGCAGTTACGCCATCACGCCGACAGGCCACTTCACGACCAAGGTTTTCATGCCCGGATGGGTCACGGTGCCGCTTGGCGAGATGTACAACCCGGTGTTCTTCGTCGGTACCGCCTATGCGATCCACGGCGACACCGACGTTCCGCTGGAGCCCGCCTCGCACGGCTGCGTCCGGATCCCGATGGACATTGCTGCCTTCTTCCACACTTTGGTCAAGACGCCCGGCACCCCGGTGTACATCTACAACTAGAGCGCCGGCCAGGCGGGGAGCGTCGCCTGCGGTCATCTGACTGCACCGAGCGCGGCGCTGATCGTGGCGATGATCGCTCCGCCGAGCGTGACGGAGTGGAGCTGGCTGTCCTAGACGGAACCGAGTCGTTACGGGGCGGGCATGCGGGCGGAAGCTGAGATCACGGGGATTGCCTTCACACGCGACGCCATCTCACCATCGCCCATCGGGCGGCCGCGTCGCGCCCGTAGAAACTACTGGTCTGTGCCCCTGTCCGCGGCCGCCGCCCGGCTGGATGTACGGCTAAGGGCCGCGCTATGCCGCCGCGCTTGGTATGGCCAGATAGTGCCATCTTGGATCTCGACGACGGACCATCTGCCTCCATATCGTGCTCGTGTGCGGATCGGGGGATGGCTCGGCGGGAGTTCGCACGACGAGTACCAGGAGGCAAGCGAGAGGGGATGGTACCGATGCCGTGGCGCGATGCCACCGTCGGCAGGATAGGCACGACGAGTTCGGGGCACCCGGCTCCCGCGTTGCCGGTGGGACGTGATCTTCCCTGTGTACGGGAGCCGGAGGTGTTCTTCGCCGAGTCTCCGCAGGATGTGGAGCAGGCGAAGGCCATATGCCGGGGATGCAGGGCCAGGATCGCCTGCCTGGCGGGCGCGCTTGAGCGCGGCGAGCCCTGGGGTGTCTGGGGCGGCGAGTTGCTGGTGTGCGGCGCGATCGCGCCGCGTAAGCGTTCTCGCGGGCGTCCTCGCAAGTCCGACGTGGCCGCGTAGGCGGTCACCGGCAGCGAAGTAACGGCGGGAGCGTTATATGGCCAGGCGTGGGCTTTGGGAGGCGAGTGCGCGGTCCAGCATGCGCAACGCGGCCGGCAGTTCGGCGGTGCTGACGGCGCCGAATCCGAGCAGGAGACCCGATTGGGCCGGACCGGTCTGGAAGCAGTCGTGCATGCCGGATGTGGCGATTCCGTGCCGGGCCGCGGCCTGCAGCACCTCCTTCTCGCCGAGCCCTTCCCGCAGCGTGGCGGCGACGTGTAGTCCGGCGTTGGAGGCGCGGGCTGTGAGGTGGCCGGCCAGCGGGCCGGAGAGTGCCTCAGTGAGGATGTGGTGGCGCTCGGCGTAGACGCGCCTGCTGCGCCGGATGTGTTTGTCGAGCAGGCCATCGTCGATGAAGCCGGCCAGCGCGGTCTGCATCGCGATCGGCGGATGCCAGTCGATGAGCTGCCTCAGCGCGGTGATCGGCTCGGCTAGCGGCTGAGGTACCACGGCGAAGCCGAGGCGGACCGACGGGGAGAAGGTCTTGGAGAAGGAGCCGACGTACACCACACGGCCGTTCGCGTCGAGTGCCTGCAGAGGCTCCAGTGGCCGGTCGACGTAGCGGAATTCGGTGTCGTAGTCATCTTCGATGACCGCGGCGTCGTGGCGTTCCGCCCAGCGCAGGAGCGCCCTGCGCCGCGGCATCGACATCGTCATGCCGAGGGGATATTGATGCGAGGGCGTGACGTACACGATGCGTGCGGAGGGCGGCAGGAGATCCACGATCAGGCCCTGGTCATCGACGGGTACGCCAACGACGCTCGCGCCGAGAGCGCCGAACAGGCGCGCCGCCGGCACGTACCCGGGGTCCTCGATCGCGACGCAGTCGCCGGGCTCGAGCAAGACCCGGGCGACCAGGTCGATGGCATGCTGCGTGCCGCAGGTGACGACGACCGTTTCTTCTCCGGCCAGCACCGATCGCGACCGGGCCACCCAGCCGGCGATGGCCCGCCGCAACCTGATCCTCCCGGCCGGGTCGCCGTACTCCCGACGTTCGGCGGCGACCGCGGCGGCGACCCGGCGTCGCCACATCGCCGCCGGGAACAGCGCGGGGTCCGAGAGGCCTGGCCGGAGATCCAGACGGCAGCCGTACGGGGGCGGCCGGAAATACGGAGACCAGCCCGCGAACCTCGGGCTGGGGCGAAGGGCGGCCGCCGCGCCCGCCCCCCTGGGTGGTGCCGGGGACGCGGATGCCACCACGCTGCCGCCGCCGGCGCGTCCCTCCGCGTAGCCCTCGGCCACCAGGCGGCCATACACCGTCGTGACCGTGTGCCTGGACACGCCGAGCTCACCGGCCAGCTGGCGGCTGGGGACGAGCTGATCCCCGGGCAGCAGGCGGCCCCCCGTAATGGCCCGGCGGAGCTGCTCGTACAGCTGCCCGGTCAGCGACTGCCCGGATTCCGGGTCGAGGAAGATGTCCATCAAGCGGGTATATCACCAGCTTGGTATGGCCGAACAGTGCCATTTTGGATCTCGACGGCGAACCATCTGCTCCATAAGGTGCTCGTATGCGGATCGGGGCGAGAGGGCTTGCTGAGGCGGGAGTATGCCGTGGCTGAGGTCCAGCAGCTACTTGATGGCCTTTCCTTTGGTGAGTCGCTGCGCTGGCATCAAGGCCGTCTGTGGCTGGCCGATTGGGGCGCGCAAGAGGTCGTGGCCGTCGATGGCGAGGGCCGGCCGGAGGTGATGGCCCGGGTTGATTTCCCCGCGTTTCCGATGTGCATCGACTGGCTGCCCGACGGCCGGCTGCTCATTGTGGCGGCGCGCGACGGCCGGTTGCTGCGCCAGGAGCCGGACGGGTCGCTGGTGACCCACGCCGACCTGAGTGGCCTGGCTGATCGTGGGCATCCCTGGAACGAGATCGTCGTCGACGGGCGAGGGAATGCCTACCTCAACAACCAGGGCTTCGACTTCCCCGGAGGCGAGTTCGCGCCCGGAACGATCGCCCTGCTCAAGCCGGACGGGGCAGCCCGGCTGGTGGCGGACGGGATCGCCTTCCCTAATGGCATGGCCATAACGCCTGACAACTCGACGCTGATCGTTGCTGAGTCCTACGGCCAGAAACTGACGGCATTCCAGATCGCCGCCGATGGCAGCCTGGCGCAGCCGCGGGTGTGGGCCGACCTCGGCGACGGCGTGCCCGACGGCATCTGCCTCGACGCTCAAGGAGCCATCTGGTACGCCGACGTTCCCAACAAGCAGTGCGTTCGGGTCCGCGAGGGAGGAGGCGTGCTGCAGACGATCCAGCTGGACCGCGGCTGCTTCTCGTGCGCACTTGGCGGGGTGAACAGGACCACCCTTTTCATGGTCGCCACCCACTGGGGCGGTACCGGGCGCATGACTGATAAGTCACGAACCGGCCAGCTGCGGACCGCCCGAGCGCCGGCCGCCGGCGTCGGCTGGCCATAAGCCGACTCCTTCCGGGCTGCCCGCCGTAGATCAGCTGGTCCATCCGGACTCCTTCGCTACTTCTGCACGCGGTAGTCGATGAACGTCGCGAACGGGGACTGGCGCACGCCGAGGTGCTCGAGTTCCAGGGATCCGCCGAACCCATCGAACAGGCGCTTGCCGGCGCCGAGGATCACCGGGGCGATGATGATCGTGAGTTCGTCGACCAGCGTCGCAGCCAGGGCCTGGCGGATGAGATCTGCGCCGCCCATCACATGCACCTGCTTGGCGCCGGCTGCGGCCTTGGCCTGATCGACCGCCTCGGTGAGGCTCCCGGCGAAGACAAAGCCGCGGTCCGGCGGCTGTTCTTCGGGGCGGTGGGTGACCACGAAAAACGGGATACCCCAGGGGTTCTTGCCGCCCCAGTGACCGGCCGCCTCGTAGGTGCCGCGGCCTGCGATCACCGCACCGTTCGCGGCCATGGTTTCCTCCAGCCAGGCCTTGTCCTGTCCGGTCGGCTCCCCGCGCCCCGGGGAGTCGTAGCTCCAGGGCCCACCGAACACCCAGTAGTGCAGGCGCTCGCCGCCCACTCCGAGCCCGCAGCCAGGGCCATCGCCGGGCCCGGTAATGAAGCCGTCCACGGAGATAGTGATCCCAGCGGCCACTTTGCCCATTATCAATCGCCTCCAGCAATCAGGCCGCCGGCGGCGGCGTCGTGTCAACAGACGTCCGGCACGAGCCGAAGTCATCGCCCGCGCGGGTATCGATCTTCTCTGTGTGCGGGTCAAAGGCTAGAGTTGCGCGTGTTCCTAACGTCTCCGAGGGGTGGGGGAATTGGCTGCAGACGCAGAAAGCACCGGCCGGGGCCCGGGCGAGCGGCCCTTTCCGGACCGGCCCGCGGGCGCGGACACCATGCCTCAGATCGACCATTTCCTGGTTCTGATGATGGAGAATCACTCCTACGACAACTATCTCGGGATGCTGGGCCGGGGTCCGGGTGAGCAACCGCGGGGAGACGGTTTTACGATCGGCCCGGATGGCCGGCCGACGGCGGCAAATCCCATCTCGGGAGGCGGTATTCAGCATGCATTTCGGATGCCGACGACCTGCCAGTTGCCGGGTAAGCCGTCCCAGGAGTGGGAACAGGCCCATGTGCAGTTCGATGGCGGCCGCAACGACGGATTCGTGAAGTCGGCGAGCGGCCCGGTCGCGATGGGTTATTGGACCAGCCAGGACCTGCCGTGGGCCTATTCGCTGGCCACCACCTTCCCGCTGGCGGATCGCTGGTTCGCCCCCATCATGGGCCAGACGCAGCCGAACCGCCGCTATCTGCTGGCGGCCACCTCGGTGGGCATGGTGGATGACGTGCTGCCGGAGGACCTCCTGCCCGCTCCCGAGGGGACGATCTTCGACCGCCTGGACGCCCACCACATCCCATGGCGCAACTACTACTCGAGCTTCCCCCCGACCAGCTACGTGTTTCTCGGCGATGCGGTCCGCGACCATTCCAGCGTCGTCCCGATCGCGCAGTTCTTCACCGACGCCAAGTCGGGGAATCTTCCAGGGTTTGCGATCATCGACCCCGACTTCGGTCGCAGCTCCGGGGAGAACCCGCAAAACATCGTGCACGCCGAGGTGTTCGCCGCCTCGGTTGTCCAGGCCGTCATGCAGTCACCGGCGTGGCCGCGCACGCTGCTGGTGTGGACCTTCGATGAGGGCGGCGGTTACTACGATCACGTGCCCCCGCCGGAGGCTGCCGCGCCGGACGCCATCCCGCCGCTGCCACCGGCCGGCCACTACGACGGGTTCGCCCGGTATGGGTTCCGGGTGCCGGCGGTCGTGGTGTCCCCGTGGAGCCGGGCCGATCACGTGACCAGCGTGGTGCACGACCACACCTCGATCCTGGCGATGGCCGAGCGGAAATGGAACCTCCCGGCCATGACGCACCGCGACGCAGCCGCCGCCGACCTGTCCGACTTCCTCGATTTCAGCCGGCCGGCATTCGCCGAGCCACCCCCGCTGGCCCCGCCGCTCGCCGGCCCGGCCCAGCTCGCTTGCGAGAAAAGCGGTCCTGGGACAATACCGCCGCCCGGATCGGTGACCCCCAGTTAGCGGGTGCAGCGGCATATCCAGCAGAACGCATCGACTTCTTCCAGGCTCACCCGCCGCTCGCAGCCGTTGTCGTCGAACCCGCGTACCGATGCCAGGCAGGCCGCACATTCACCCGGTCACGGGTGAGGTGCCAGCGTCGCCGGTTCGCCACGATGTCAGTATGGACACGTTGCCAAGCTCCGGTCGGCTGCCTTACCTGACGTGCAGGCTACGGCTCGAGGGTGGCGCGCCATGACGACGTCCGCCGGGCCGGACGGTCCCCCGAGCACACGCTCACGCTGGCTTGCGCGCTTCAGCTTCGTGCTCGCAGGCCTGGCGATCGTGGTCCTGGTGCTCTTCGCCGGGCTGAAGAGCCTGGCCATGCTGGCCGTGGCCGTGGCCGCCGCCGTCGTCGGCCTGGCTGCCGCCTACGTCTTCCTCGCCCGGCGGGGGATTTTGCGCTGGCTGGCGTTCGCCGTCTTCGTCCTGGTGCCGATCGCCGTGATCCTCGTCTACGTCTTCCGGCACCTGCTGTGGGTGGCCATCGTGTCGGCCGTGATCTGGCTGCTCGCGAGCATAACCGCACGCCAGGCGCTGACCGGGGACCAGGCGGATTGGCGCATGCCCGAGCATCCGGCGCAGCCACCTGCCCGGCGCCCGTACCTGATCATGAACCCGAAGTCAGGCGGCGGGAAGGTCGGGAAGTTCGACCTGAAACGCAAGGCCGAGGCGCTCGGCGCCGAGGTGTTCCTGCTCGGCGGGTCCGAGCACATCGACGTCGCAGCGGTGGCCCGCAGGGCCGTCGCCCAGGGCGCCGACCTGCTCGGCGTGGCCGGCGGTGACGGCACGCAGGCCCTGGTGGCCGGTATCGCCGCCGAGCACGGCATCCCGTTCGTGGTGATCAGCGCGGGTACCCGTAACCATTTCGCCCTCGACCTCGGGCTGGACCGGGAGGATCCATCAGCCTGCCTGGGCGCCCTGTCCGATGCCGTCGAACTGCGGGTCGACCTCGGGGTGATCAACGGCCAGACCTTCGTCAACAACGCGTCCTTCGGTGCCTACGCCGAGGTCGTCGAGACCCCTGCCTACCGCGGCGACAAGCTGAACACGACGCTGAACACGCTTCCCGACCTGTTGCAAGGCCACCGCGGAGCACGCCTGTGCGTGCGGGCGGACGGCACGCGAATCGAGGCGCCGCAGGCGCTGCTAGTGTCCAATAACCCGTACGGAACGGGGGATCTGGCTGGCCTGGGCCGCCGCGCGCGGCTGGATCGCGGCATCCTGGGCGTGGTCAGCGTCAAGGTGGATAACGCCCGCCAGGCCGCCGGTCTGCTCCGTGGCAGGCGTGCCGCCGGCTTGACGGTGCTGACGGCCGGGCAGATCGAGATCACCGCCGACGAGCAGCAGATCCCGGTCGGCGTCGACGGCGAGTCGATCCTTATGTCGATGCCGGTGACCTGCACGATCTCCGCCCGCGCGCTCTGCGTCCGGGTGCCACGTGATCGCCCGGGCATCCCCCGGCCCAAATCCTCGGTGGACTGGGCCAAGCTGCGGCATCTCGCAGGCCCGGCCAACCGAGGGTGATACCGGCGGTGGGCGCGGGCTTAGAGCAGGTGCAGGTCGACGGCCCGCTCAAGATGTGACGCGGGCATCGATTGAACCACAGCGCCGGGTGAGGGGACATCACCCTCTACGGAGGAATGGTGAGGGGACATCACCCTCTACGGAGGAATACGGACACATCTCAGACGACTGCCAGGTCACCATAGGGCCCGGCACAACCACCCCCCGCGCCGAGCTGCCGGATCGGCGCGCCCTGTCCGGGCTGATCGAGCGGATCAGCAGCCTGGGGCTCGACGTCATCGACGTGAGCCTGGTGGCGCCACCTTCCATGCGATGACCAGCCCGCATCACCCGTCCGGGGGTGATGACACGTACCCAGCCGGCGGGCACACTTGGCGGCACGGATGAACCCAGCGTGCAGCTGGCTGCTGAGATGTGATGCCGATGTTCAGACTGGCGCGCGGGCTGAGTGCTTCCTCGTACCGGCGCGAATGGCTGATCCGGGACATCGTCGCCGGGATTGTGCTCAGTACGCTGCTGGTCCCGCAGGGTATGGCGTACGCGGAGCTGGCGGGGCTGCCGCCGATCACCGGGCTTTACACCTCGATCCTTTGCCTGCTCGGCTACGCGGCTTTCGGCCCGTCCCGGGTCCTGGTGCTGGGCCCGGACTCCTCGCTCGGGCCGATGATCGCCGCGACCATCCTGCCGCTGGCCGGCGCCGACGGCGACCCGGAGCGGGCCATCGCGCTGGCGTCGATGCTCGCGATCATCGTCGGTGCGATCATGGTCGTCGGCGCCGTGGCCAAGCTCGGCTTCATCGCCAACCTGATTTCCAAGCCAACCATGATCGGCTACATGAACGGCCTGGCCCTGACCATCCTGGTCGGGCAGCTGCCCAAGCTGTTCGGATTCAAGGTCGACGCCGACAGCTTTCTCGGGGAGGTCGCCGGGTTCGTCAAGGGGCTAGCCCACGGCGAAGCGACAGCCGCCGCGGCCGCGGTCGGGATCGCCGGGATCGCGCTGATCCTGGTGCTGCAGCGCTGGCTGCCGAAGATCCCGGCCGTGCTGGTGATGGTCGTGCTCGCGATCGCGGCGACGACCGTGTTCGGCCTCGCCGGCCATGGCGTCAGCCTGGTGGGGGTGCTGCCCAAGGGGTTCCCGCCGCTGACCATCCCGGACGTCCGTGCGGCCGACCTCGGGCCGCTGTTTGCCGGGGCGCTGGGCATCGCCCTGGTATCCCTCGCCGACACGATCTCCACCGCGTCAGCGTTCGCCGCCCGCACCGGACAGGAGGTCGAGGGCAACGGCGAGATGATCGGAATCGGCGCGGCCAACCTGGCCGCGGGCTTGTTCCAGGGGTTCCCGGTCAGCACCAGCGGGTCGCGGACCGCCGTGGCCGAACGGTCCGGGGCCAAGACCCAGCTCACCGGGGTCACCGGCGCCGCAGTGATCATCGTGATGATCGTGCTGATCCCGGGCCTGTTCCGGAACCTGCCCCAGCCCGCGCTGGCCGCCGTCGTGATCACCGCCTCACTGTCGCTGGCCGACATCCCCGGTACGGCGCGGCTATGGCGGCAGCGCAAGACGGAGTTCCTGCTATCGATCTCCGCGTTTCTCGGCGTCGCGCTGCTCGGGGTACTGCCCGGGATCGCGATTGCCGTGGGCCTGTCGATCCTCAACGTCTTCCGCCGGGCCTGGTGGCCCTACGACACCAGGCTCGGCCGGGTCGAGGGCACCGAGGGCTACCACGACGTGCACAGCTACCCGCGGGCGCAGGAGCTGCCCGGCCTGGTGATCTACCGGTTCGACGGCCCGCTGTTCTTCGCCAACGCCAAGACTTTCCGCGACGAGATCTGGGGCATGGCCCGGGCCGACCCGCCACCGAGGTGGATCGTCATCGCCGCCGAGCCGATGACCGACATAGATACGACCGCGTCCGATGTGCTGGAGGACCTAGACGAGGCGCTGAACGATGAGGGCATCAGCCTGGTATTCGCCGAGCTGAAGGACCAGGTGCGGGGCAAGATCGAGCGCTACGGGCTGACCCGCACGATCGACCCGCGCCACTTCTTCCCGACCATCGAGTCGGCCGTAGCCGCCTTCCAGCAGGAAACCGGCGCCCACTGGGCCGCCGCCGGCCCGGACCCGGATGAGCTGACGGACGTCCGTGGCCAAAGGAGGCAGGAGTAGAGGGGGCCGAGCTAGGCAAACGACTCGCGGCGGGGAACTGCGGCAGGCGTGAGAGTGCCGCTAGCCCCAAGCTGGAGGGACGCGCCCATCCCGCGATCCATCGAGCACGTACCCGTTCGGACGGGGGTTGTGTCATGGCAGCGAAAGAGTACTGTCGGGGCCCACGACGCGTTAGTTGAGTAACCACCAGCTCGCTGGCTCCACGCCGAGGGCCTGGAGGTGGGGTATGGATACGGGCGCCGCAGAGCCGCTGTTCGCCTCGCCACGGGCGGTAGTGCAGGCAGCTGACGGCAATGCCGGTGACGGCAGCGTGGTCCTTCGCTCGGCCGATGCGCTGGGTGCCTATCCCGCCACGGTGATGCACAGCGTGCGGGCGTGGGCGGAAACGGACCCGGCCCACCCGCTGGTCGCCGAACGCGGGCCCGCCGGAGCATGGCGCACCTGCAGCTACGGCGAGGCGGTGGCAGCGGCCAACGGGATCGGCCAGGGGCTGCTGGATCGCGGCCTGGGCCCGGACCGGTCGCTGCTGATCTTGTCTGGCAACAGTGTCGACCACATGCTCATGACGCTGGGGGCGATGACCGCTGGCGTTCCGGTCGCGCCCGCCAGCGTCGCGTACTCGCTGCAGAGCCGCGACCATGCCCGCATCCGGGCCATCACCGAGCTGATACGCCCGGGCGCGGTGTTCGCGGAAGACGCTGATCGCTTCGCGGTGGCCCTCGATGCGGTCGGCGCAGTGCCGGCGATCGTCAGTGCCGGCCGCAGGCCCGGGGCGGAGCGGCTCGACGAGCTCATGACGACCGTACCTGGTCAGGCCGTTACGGCGGCGTTCGACGCCCTGGACGGGAATGCGGTGGCGAAGATCCTGTTTACCTCGGGCTCGACCGGGGCGCCGAAGGGCGTCCTCAACACCCATCGGATGCTGTCCGCCAATCAGCAGATGATGCGGCAGGTGTGGCCGTTCCTCACCTGGGAGCGGCCGGTGATCGTCGACTGGCTGCCCTGGAGCCACACTTTCGGCGGCAACCACAACATGAACATGATGCTCACCTGCGGCGGCACGCTCTATGTGGACGCGGGCCGGCCAGCGCCGGGGATGTTCGCGCAGACGATCGCGAACCTCACCGACGTGCCGCCGACCATTTACTTCAATGTCCCAGCCGGCTACGCCCAGCTCGTGCCGGCGCTGCAGTCAGATCCGGCGTTTGCGGCACGGTTCTTCTCCAGGCTGCGGCTGATATTCAACGCCGCGGCGGCGCTGCCCGCTACCTTGCGCAGGCGGCTCGAAGAGCTGGCGGCGCGCAGCACCGGCCGCGCGGTTCCGGTCACCGGATCCTGGGGGGCGACCGAAACCGCCCCGGCGGTGACGACGGCGCACTTCGGCTACGATGACGCCCGCTGCATCGGCGTGCCGCTGCCAGGCACGCACGTCAAGCTGGCCCCGGCGGAAGGCGCGTACGAGATCCGGGTGAAGGGCCCGATCGTGACACCGGGCTACTTCGCGCGGCCGGATCTCACCGCGGCAACCTTCGACGAGGATGGCTTCTATCGTTCGGGCGACGCGGTGGCATTCGCCGACCCCGAAGACCCGCACGCCGGGCTGGTATTCCGGGGGCGCCTCGCGGAGGACTTCAAGCTCACGACCGGCACGTACGTACGGGCCGGGGCCGTGCGCCTGGCGTTGCTGTCGGCTTTGCCCATGCTGTCCGATGTGGTGATCGCAGGCGAGAACCGCGACTGCGCATGCGCGCTGGCCTGGCTTAACGTGGCCGAGGCACACAGGCTGGTGGGCGAGGAACTGCGGCCATGGGGCGAGCTGATCGTGCACGAGGTCGTGCACCGGACGCTCGCGCAGTCACTGGCTGACCATAACGCCACAGCCGGCTCGGCGGCCCGTGTCGAGCGGCTCGTGGTGATGGCCCGCCCCGCCGACCTGGACGGCGGCGAGATCACCGACAAGGGTTACGTCAACCAGCGGCAAGTGCTCATCAACCGGTCGACGCTGGTCGAGCTGCTCTACGCCCAGCCGGCGCCAGCCCATGTCATCGTCGCGGGAAGGACTGCATGATGCGGTACGAGAACGTCGCGATCCCGGCCGGCTTCGCCTGGAGCTCGCCCTTCACCAAGTGGCAGGGCTCGCTGGCCGAGGTTTCCAGCCTCGATCTGGCCGCCGACGTCACCGCCCGGGCGCTGGCCGACCGGCGTGTCGATTCCAGCCAGCTGGCCGGCCTGGTACTGGGCTGGACGATCCCGCAGCCGGACATCTTCTACGGCGCCCCTACGCTGGCGGCGCGGCTGGGCGCCGGGACTGTGAGCGGCCCGATGATCAGCCAGGCCTGCGCCACGTCAGTCGCGTGCCTGGCCGCGGCGGCCGGCGCGGTCACGACCGGGGCAGGCGTGCAGCTGGTGGTCGCCACCGATCGCACCAGTAACGGGCCGCAGTTGCTGTATCCGGCACCGTCGGCGGTAGGCGGCGCGCCGATCTGTTCGCACTGGGTGCTGGACAGCTTCGCGCGTGACCCGTGGGCCGGCACGTCGATGCTGGCCGCGGGGGAGAACGTAGCCGCCGAGTCCTCGATCTCGCGCCGCGACCTTGACGAGCTGGCAACCTTGCGGTCCAGCCAGTACCAGAAGGCGCTGGCCGACGACCGGGCCTTCCAGCGCCGGTACATGGTCCAAGCGCAGATCCCGCAGCGCCGCAAGCCGCCACGGGTGATCGACGCCGACGAGGGCGTGCGGCCCATCGTGGCCGACGAGATCGGCACACTGCCGCCGGCGTCCCCGGACGGACTGCACACGTTCGCCACCCAGACGCACCCGGCCGATGGCACGGCCGGCGCGGTGGTCACCACGCTCGACGAGGCCCGTGAGCTAGCCCGCGGCGCCGGCGTGGCGCAGCTCCTCGCGACCGGTTTCGCGCGGGTGACCCCGGGTCATATGCCCCAGGCACCCGTCCCGGCGGCCAACGCGGCTCTCCAGGCCGCGGGACTGACGATCGGCCAGGTCGACGCGATGACCACGCACAACCCGTTCGCCGTGAACGACATCTACTTCTCCCAGCAGACAGGCTTCCCGCTGGACCGGATGAACTCCTACGGCTGCAGCCTGATCTTCGGCCACCCGCAGGGCCCGACCGGGCTGCGCTCGATCGCCGAGCTGATCGAGGAACTGCGCCAGCGCGGCGGCGGGATCGGCCTGTTCACCGGCTGCGCCGCCGGAGACTCCGGGGCGTCGGTCGTCCTGCGAGTGACAGATTGAGAACAGGAAGCGAGCCTGACCATGACCATCACCGCCGACTGCACCCAGAGGCGGCAAACCGTTCGGCTACGTCCACCTCGCCTGATCCGGGTCACGCATCAATGAGCCAGTCGTTAAACGCGTGCGAATACCTGCTCGACCGGCGGCTGGCCGCCGGCGAGGAGAATCGGCTCGCGCTCACCGGCCCGGGCGGCGATCTGACCTACGGGCAGCTGTACCAGCAGGTCCTGCGGGCGGTCGCGGCGCTGCGCGGCATCGGCCTGCAGCCCGAGCAGCGGATGCTGATGTGCATGGCGGATTCCCCCGAGTTCGTGATCGTCTACCTCGCCGCGATGCGGGTCGGGGCGATCCCGGTCCCGGTGTCGACGATGACGAACGCGGACTTGCTCGGCGAGCTGCTGCGCGACTCGCGTGCCCGGCTGCTCGCGGTGACCGGCGAATTCGCCGGGCTGGCCCGCGAGGCGATCATCGGCGCGCCGGACCTGCGCGCGGTGCTCGGGCCGGACGTCGCGGCGGGCACACCGGGAGGGCTGCCGTGGTACGGGCTCCACACGGTGCTCTCCTCGGCCCAGCCGGACGAGTGCGTCTATCCGACCACCGCGGACTCGCCCGCGTTCTGGTTGTACACATCGGGCACCACGGGCTCGCCGAAGGGCGCGATGCACCGGCACGGCGCCATCCAGGTGGTGTGCGAGACCTACGGCGCGCGGGTGCTCGGCATCACGCCGCAGGACCGATGCCTGTCGGCGGCGAAGGCATTCTTCGCGTACGGCTTGGGAAACTCCGTGCTGTTCCCGCTATCGGCGGGTGCCGCGGCCGTGCTCGAACCAGCACCGTCCAGGCCCGCGGTCATAGCCGGGCGGGCACGCGAGTACGGCGCCACGCTCTTCTTCGCCGGCCCGACGTTCTTTGCCAACATGCTCCGCGCCGACCTGCCCGCGGATGCGCTGGCAGGCGTGCGGCTGGCGGCGTCCGCCGGAGAGGGGCTGCCGGCCGCGCTGTACACGCGATGGACGGCGCACTTCGGCGTGGACATCCTGGATGGCATCGGCATGACCGAGATGCTGCACATCTTCCTGTCAAACCGGGCCGGCCAGGTCCGTCCGGGCAGTACCGGCGTCGCCGTTCCCGGCTATGACCTCAAGATCGTCGACGACACCGGGCGTGAGGTACCCATCGGCACGCCCGGCACCTTGCTGGTGCGAGGCGCATCGGCAGCCACCGGGTACTGGTCGCGCTACCACGCCTCGCGCCTGGTGTTCCAGGGGGAGTGGCTACGTACTGGCGATACCTACATCCAGGAGGCCGATGGTTATTACACCTGCCTCGGCCGCACCAGCGACATGCTCAAGGCGGGCGGAATCTGGGTGGCACCGGCCGAAGTGGAGGCCCGGCTGCACGCCCATCAGGCCGTGGCGGACGCGGTAGTCGTGGCCGCCCTGGACGGCGACGGGCTGGAGAAGCCCGTCGCGTTCGTGATCCTGCGATCCGGCCAGATCGCTACCGAGGCCGAGCTGATCGAGTTCTGCCGCCAGGGCCTGCCCTCATTCAAGCGGCCGCGCAGGATCGCTTTCGTCAGTGAGTACCCGACCACCCCCACTGGCAAGACCCGCCGCGTCGATCTGCGCCAGATGGCCATCGACACCGGCCTGCTGGCGAAATCATCCGGCTGATACGTGCATCTGCCTGGCGGCCCCGTCAGGACAGCCGCTCGAAGATCATCGCCATGCCCTGGCCGCCGCCCACGCACATTGTCTCCAGGCCGAAGGTCTTGTCATGGAACTGCAGGCTGTTCAGGATGGTCGAGGTGATCCGTGCTCCCGTCATCCCAAATGGGTGACCGATGGCGATCGCCCCGCCGTTGACGTTCAGCGCGGCCTCGTCGATGCCCAGGTCCCGGTAGGACGGGATCACCTGGGCGGCGAATGCCTCGTTGATCTCGACCAGGTCGATGTCGCCGATGGTCATCCCGGCTCGCTTCAGCGCCCGCCGCGAGGCCTCGACCGGCCCCAGGCCCATGATCTCCGGTGACAGCGCGGTCACGGCGGAGGAGACGATCCTGGCCAGTGGTGTGATCCCGAGCTCGGCCGCCTTGCGGTCGCTCATCACGATCACCGCCGCGGCGCCGTCGTTCAGCGCGCAGCAGTTGCCAGCGGTGACCGTGCCGTCGGGCCGGAATACCGGCTGCAGCGTGGACAGCTTCTCCAGCGTGGTCCCGGCCCGCGGCCCGTCGTCGGCGGACACGACGGTGCCGTCCGGCAGCGTAACCGGGGTGATGTCCCGCTGCCAGAACCCATTGGAGAGTGCCTTCTCGGCCAGGTTCTGCGACCGGACGGCGAACTCGTCCTGCTCCTGCCGGGTGATCCCGCGCAGTGCCGCAAGGTTCTCAGCGGTCTGGCCCATGGCCAGGTAGGCGTCGGGGATCTCGCCGTCTTCGCGCGGGTCATGCCAGACGCCGGCGCCGCCCTTGGCCTGCTCGGCGGTGCGCGCCCCGGCGGGCGCGAACACTGGGTTCATGGTGTCCGGCAAGCTGTCACTGCTGCCCTTGCTGAAGCGGCTCACGCACTCGACGCCCGCGGAGATGAACGCGTCGTCCTCACCCGCCTTGATCGCGTGGAACGCCATCCGGGTGGTCTGCAGCGAGGACGCGCAGTACCGGGTGACGGTGGTTCCCGGCAGGTTGTCGTGGCCGAGCAGCACGGCGACCACCCGGGCCATGTTGTAGCCCTGCTCGCCGCCGGGCAGGCCGCAGCCAAGCATCAGGTCACTGATGTCCGCGGGGTCGAGCTGGGGCACCTTGGCGAGGGCCGCGGTGATCATCTTCACGGTCAAATCGTCGGGACGGATGCTGCTCAGTGACCCCTTGAAGGCCCGGCCGACCGGCGAGCGAGCGGTGGCGACGACGACTGCCTCGGTCATGGGAACCCCCAGGGCTGGCTGTTAGCTCGACAGTTCGACAGTAGGCCTATACGGTCGCGCGTGCCATATCGGGCGCGAGCCGAAGGGCTCTTGATCTGGCCGGCGACGCCGGCTCTGTTCGCGGCCGGCCGGTCTAACCCCGAGATCGGACGGGTCCTATTCATCAGCCCCAAGACCCCAGGGTGCACGTGTCGAACATCCTGGCCAGGCGGTGCACGGCCATGGAGCGGACAGCGGTCGGCCGGGACCAGCGTCCGGGCCACCACGATCAATCTCCCGCAAGGAGCTCCGGCAGGCTTCTCGCGAGCCTGCGAACCTCTTTCCATTCCGGCGCGGATGACAAGCTTATGACGCCCAGCGCCCTGGCATCGTGGGCATCCTGCGATACTGTCCGATCTTCGGCGTCATTGGTCTTCCTTATTTTCCCTGGCGGGACTATAACCGGCGTGGGTTTCCTCGTTACGCTAATCCGCCGACGAACAGGCAGCGGGCCCAATTGGCGCTGACTGCCTGCGGTACGGGCTGACGGTACCGGCACGAATCCGTGAAACCCGCAGGGTTGAGTGCGGCGATCTCAGGAAGCACGCGGCGGGGTGGGCGATACCAGCGCCCGGCACAGTTCGGTGCGGGACCGCACGCTGAGCTTGCGGTACACCCGGGACAGGTGCGCTTCCACCGTCCGCAGCCCCCATGAACAGCTCGGCGGCGACCTCTGCGTTGGTCCGGCCCGCGGCGACCAGGTCGGCTACCCGCTGCTCGGCGGCGGTGAGGACCGGCCCGGCTCCCGGTGGTGTCGCGTACGTCCCGACCCGGGCGAGTTCGTCCCGGGTGCGTTCCTGCCACCGTGGCGCGCCGAGCCGTTCGAAGATCACCAGGGCAGCCTGGAGGAACACCACGGCCTTGCGCTTGTGCCGCGCCCGCCGGTGCACCTCCCCGGTGGCCAGCAGCGTCCGTGCTTCCTCGAATGGCATCGCGAGGCGCCGGTGTACCTCCAGCCCCGCTTCCAGCGCGGCCAGGCCGTCGGCGAGGTCGCCGCGCGCGGCGAGCAGCAGTCCCCGGCACCGGCCGGCGGCGGCGATGCCCCACCCCCGGCCCAGCCGAACCGACCGCGTCTCGAACGGGCCGAGCAGGGCCTCGGCCGGGCCAAGCTCGCCCAGCCGGGTCAGCGCCTCGACCTCGTCCGGGAGGAAGCGGCACAGCGCCGGTTCGGCCAGACCGGCCGCGAGCGCGCTGTCCGCGAACGGGCCGAGCCGCTTGTGGGCAGCCCGGGCGTCGCCCGCCGACAGGGCCGCGATCCCGAAGGCCTGAGCCGCCATGGTGGCGAGCAGGGGCATCCCGAGTTTCCCGGCGAGTTCCACCGCGCGCGCCGCATCGGCCTGCCCGGCGTCGGTCCGCCCGCGGTAGGCGTGCAGCAGCCCCCGTACCGCGAGCATGAACGCGATCGCCAGCGGGCTGCCGGAATCCTGAGCCAGGCGGTAACCCCGGAACCGTACAGTGGGCGGATGCCGACGGCAGCAGGGTGGTCGCCAAGGTGCTTGCGAGGGTCGATGCGCCTCCGCCGGCCGATCCCGCCCAGGACGTCCAGTGGCTGCAGGTGGAGGCCATCCAGAATTTCGGAACCGGCATTTTCAGCGATGTCACCGTCATCCAGCGGGTGCTTACCGACGGCGGTCAAGTACCACCGTCGTTTGATGGCGACACGACGGCGAGCCGCTATTACACCGCACTCTATATCTTTTGGGCGGCCGGATCAGCGCCGGATCAGCCGGCCCCTAACAGCTACCACCAGACCAACCTGATCTCCAATCGCACCGACCAGGGCGCACAGCTGGTGGACTCTGACCGGAAAAACCCATGGGGCCTGGCATTCGGCCCAACAAATCCACTGTGGGTGGCGGACAATAACGCCGCCGTGGCCACCGTCTACACGGTGAACGCCGGCGGCACGACGGCGACCAAAGACGATCTGACGGTTGCCCTTCCGGGCGGTCGCGCGTCGACGGGCGACGAGGCGAGCCCGACGGGACAGGTGTTCAACCCCGGCACCGGCTTTGTGGTTGGCTCCACGGCCGAATCCGGCCCCGCGAAGTTCATTTTCTCCGCCGAGGCCGGGCAGATCAGTGCGTGGAACCCGGCGGCCGATCCGGTCGTGAATGGGACGTCGACGGCTCAGGTGGTATTCAGCTCAGAGACCGCGGTCTACAAGGGCCTCGCCATCGCCGCCACGGACGAGGGCACGTTCCTTTACGCGTCCAACTTCCATGACGGCACCGTGGACGTGTTTGACAGTACCTTCCGTCAGCCGCAGTTCCTCGGGAAATTCCTCGACCCGTCCATCCCCGCCACGTACGCGCCCTTCGGGATCCAGGCGATCGACGGGCTGATCTATGTGACCTACGCCGAGCAGAACGCCCAGAAGCACGATGACCTGGCGGGCGCCGGCCACGGGTTCATTAACATTTTCACCACCGATGGGCTGCTGGTGAAGCGGCTGGCCTCACGTGGGACCCTCAACTCGCCATGGGGTCTTGCCCGGGCACCGGCGGGCTTTGGCCATTTCTCGGGCAAGCTGCTCGTCGGCAACTTCGGTGACGGGCGGATCAACGCGTTCCACCAATTCTCCGGCGACTTCGCTGGCCAGCTCCATAACGAGCACGGTGAGCCGATCAGCATCGATGGCCTATGGGGGTTGCGTTTCGGCACTGCGACCACCGGCGGCACCACCACCATGCTGTTCAGCGCCGGGATCAACGGCGAGAACGACGGGCTCGTGGGCTCGATCAACACGGCCCAGTAGCCCGGCGGCGCGCCCGGGCCAAGCAGCAGCGGCTTGGCTTGGAGCGCTATCGATCCGGATGGGCCATCGTGTCGATCACAGCGGTGCTGGCGAGGATCAGGATGTCGTTCTCACCTGGCGCTACCTCGACTCCGTAGGTGTCACGGACCCGGAACCATCGCTTGGACACCTCGGCGACCTGCTGGCCGTCGCGCTCGATGGTGTACTCGTGATCGACGATGTTGCCCTGGACGTGCAGGTCGGGGCCGTCGACCTTGACCGTCCACCGTTCGCGCAGCGGCTCGATCATGGCCTTCTGGACCAGGGCCATCCTGTGCCCGCCCGGATCCTCGATCTCCATGCTGTCCTTGACCCGCAGCATGCGTTCCTGAATCTTGCACAGCTCGCGGCCGTCCATGTCCTCGAAGCGGATGGTCTTGCGGATCCGCAGCGCCTTGCCGTCGAGCTTGAAGACGCGCTCACCGCGGTTGTTTTCGATCACGTAGTCGTCTCCGATGGAGATCATGCGCTGGCGCATCTGGTAGCGCATGGCCTCGCGGTCGCCCTCGGGGGCTTCGCGGCGTTCCTCGCGGCGCTCGTGCCGTCTCTCCCTGCCAAACAATGTCCCTGCCTCCGGCTCTAGGGGTAAGCCCACACGTTGTGCGGGACATTCTTACGACAACTGTTACCAGCCCAGGACCGGGGCGCACATCACCCATGCCGGGGGAGTAGCCACGCTCCCGCGAGCCTCACTAGACCCGTGCGCCGCAAGCTTCACTCGTCCAGCGCGTTCCGAACCCGGCACCGCGCTTACGGGCAGACTTTTCGGCACATACTGCCTAAAACTCTGCCCGCAAGCAGGGCTGGGTGGCCCGATCTTCCGGCTGGGCCCGGGACGCGGCGTGTCATGATCGAGGAAGGCGAAGGGAGCGCCGTGCGGTATGAGATTGTGGCCGAGGCCTACCGTGATCTGGAGCAGGTCAGCGGCCGGCTGGCGCTGGTGGACCGGCTGGCGGTGCTGCTGGCCGCGACCCCGGACGGGCTGCTGCCGGTGGTGTGCTACCTGTGCCAGGGGCTGATCGCGCCGGAATTCGCCGGGATCGACCTGGGCCTGGCCGAGAAGCTCGCCGTCCGCGCGGTCGCGGCCGCCACCGGCGCCAGCCCGGCGGAGGTCACCACCCTGGTCCGGCAGACCGGTGACCTGGGCCTGGCCGCCGGGCAGCTGCTGGCCGCGACCGCCGCCGGGCGGCCGGCCAGCCTGACGGTCCCGGTCGTGGTGGACACGTTGCACCAGATCGCGGCGGCGGAAGGGGCGGGCTCGCAGGGCCGCAAGCTGGACCTGCTGGCCGGGCTGCTGGCGCAGGCGACCCCGCTGGAGGCCCGCTATCTGCTGCGCCTGGTCACCAAGGGGCTGCGTCTGGGCATCGGCACGCCGACCATCCTGGACGCCCTCGCGCAGGTCTATACCGGCAGCCGGGCCGCCCGGCCGGTGCTGGAACGCGCCTACAACATCTGCTGCGACCTGGGCCGGGTCGCCGCCGCGCTGACCGATGATGGCATCGGCGCGGCCGGGCAGATCCGCGTGCGCCCCGGCAACCCGGTGCGGGCCATGCTGGCCCAGCGGCTGGCCGAGGCGACCGAGATCCTGGCCAAGCTGGGCGGCCAGTGCGCGGCCGAATACAAGTACGACGGCATGCGGGTCCAGGCGCACCGCACTGCCGATGGCCAGATTGAGCTGTTCACCCGGCGGCTGGAACGCGTCTCCACACAGTTCCCCGACGTGGTGGCGACCCTCGCCGCCGGGCTGGGCCCCCGCGAGGCGATCCTCGAAGGAGAGGTCGTCGCCTACGACGCGGCCACCGGGGAACTGCATCCGTTCGCCGAGGTGATGTTCCGGCGGCGCAAGCACGGCATCGGCCAGGCCGTACTGGAGGTGCCGGTGGGCTTGTTCTGCTTCGAGCTGCTGTACGCCGACGGGGCCGACCTGACCCGGCTGACCTACCCGCAGCGGCGGGCCGCGCTGGCCGAAGCGCTCACCGTCAGCGACCGGCTTCGGCTGTCCACCGCCACCGACGTCGGCGCCCCGGCCGCGCTGGAGGCGGCGTTCGAGCAGGCGGTGACCGACGGCTGCGAAGGCCTGGTGTGCAAGTCGATCGGCCCCGGCTCGGTTTACCAGGCCGGCGCGCGCGGCTGGCAGTGGATCAAGCTCAAGCGGGACTACCGCACCGAACTGTCCGACACCGTCGACCTGGTGGTCGTCGGCGCGTTCGCCGGCCGCGGCCGGCGCGCCGGCCTGTACGGCGCGCTGCTGCTGGCCGCCTACGACGCCGAGGCCGACCTGTTCCGCACCGTGACCAAGTGCGGCACCGGGTTCTCCGACGCCGACCTGGCCGCGCTGCCCGGAAGGCTCGCGCCGCTGGCCGCCCCGCACCGGGCCGCCCGGGTCGACGCTCGCCAGCACCCCGACCTGTGGTTCGAGCCCGGCCTGGTGCTGGAGATCCTGTCCGCCGAGCTGACCCTTTCCCCGAACTACACCGCCGCCTGGGACCAGATCACCCCCGACGCCGGCCTGGCCATGCGCTTCCCCCGGTTCACCGGCCGCTGGCGCGACGACAAGGCCCCCGAAGACGCCACCACCACGACCGAGCTGGCCGACCTGTACCGCACCGCCCGGCGCACTCCGGCAGGCACCTGAGAACCTGGACAGACCCCATCGGCCGCTCGAAGGCCAATCAGCAGCCGCGCCTTATCCGCGACCCTTTATTCACTCAACGTGACGCCAGATGACAATATGGATGGTGAGAACATTACTGGCGAAGTCACCGCTGCTTATCGCGGTAACCTTCCCTCCGGCGATTAGACCCGAAGGTTCGGTGAGGCAAAAAGAGGTCCCGACATAAGGGATAATCATTCCGGGATAATCCGTGTCGGCCGAGCATTCCTGGTACGTGGGCGTGGCGCCATCCGGAAGAGCCGCCAGTAGATTACCGCTGTTCGCCGGCAGTTCAAGCCGCGAGTAAACCTTCTCCAGATCTCCGTTGCCGTCCGGCGAAAATGCCGAGGGCGGAGGCCGAGCCGGACCTAGTGACACCGTGTAACCCGAGGCCAGGTCGATGGAGTACGAGCGTCGTTATCCTGCCCCTAGAAAGCCAAAACCCTGCCCCTCGAGAGAGGCAGGGTTCCGACGCACTTACTTTGGTAGCGGAGGCAGGACTTGAACCCGCGGCCCGCGGTAGTGCGACCAGTGTGCGTTCTACGTTTCACTAGGCAGTAACGCGTTCTGCGCTGGCGAGATGCGCCGATAGGAACCGTCCGGCTCTGTCCAGCGCCGCGACCGCTTCGTCGAGGATTGGGTAATAGGCCTGGAAGACATGCGGCACCCCGGGAGTGATGTCGAGGGTGACCCCGACGTCGGCGGTGGCGGCCTGTCGCGCGAGGCGGACGGCGTCGTCGAGAAGTACCTCGTGCGTCCCGGCCTGGATGATCAGGGGCGGCAGGCCGGATAGGTCGGCGAAGATGGGGCTGATGAGGCCGAGAGCGGCGTCTTGTCCCGACGTGTACTCGCTGGCCCGGGCCTGGAGGCTTTCCCGGCTGAGCAGCGGGTCGGCCTCGCGCTTGGTCTCCATGGTCGTCCCGGCCAGGGTGAGATCGGCATACGGTGACATGACGAGGGCCGCGGAGGCCAGGGGCAGACCGTGATCGCGGGCGTTGACCAGGGTGGCGATGGAGAGCCCGCCACCGGCGGACTCTCCCGCGAAGGCGATGTCGGCCGGTGCCGTGCCGCCCCGCAGGAGGGCTTGGTAGGCGGCCAGGGCGTCGTCGACCGCGGCCGGATACGGGTGCTCGGGGCCGAGCCGGTAGTCGACGGAGATGACCTTGGCCTGCGTGCGCCGGCCGATCTGCGAGGCCAGGCCGGCGCCGAGGAAGGCGTCCCCCATGGCGTAGACGCCGCTGTGGAAGTACAGGACAACGTGACGAGGTTCGACTCCGTCCACCGTGATCTCCGCGGCAGGGACGCCGCCGAGAACGGTTCGGGTCACGGTGACCTCGGCGGGCAGCGGCTGCGCTGACAACAGCTCACGGAGCAGCCGCCGTTGCTCGTTGACGTCGCTGTCGGCCGGGAAGGCTGACTGCCGCAGGATTGCGTCGAGGGTCTCTCGCTGTTCGGTGGTCACGGGGGATCTCTTTTCGGTCGGAATTCGCCTGGCGGCACCCGGGGCGGGCTCGCCAGTTGTCATGCCGGGCGCCCCTGGCCCCGGGCAGCGCCCCAGGGCCGTCATCGGCCCTGGGGCGGCGGCGTCAGGGGTGAACCGGTCCGCTGTGCCCTCGGTCGAGCCGTAGGGACTGCATGATCTGGAACGTCGTGGAGGTGGTGAACTCCGCGATGTCGGCGGCGGCGAGCACGCCGGTGTATTTGGCGATGATGGGAGCGGCGGCGCGTTCGGTGACGGCGTCGAGGTGGCCTTTGACCCCGGCCCAGGCGTTCTGTCCGCCCGCGACGTAGTAGGGCACTGGGTTGACCGAGGCCAGGGCTTCTCTGGAGCTGGCTTCGATGTCGGCGATGTACTGCTGGTGGACCGTGACGTCGTCGTGGGTGGCGAGCCGGCCCAGGTGCCCGGAGATGAGGTGGGTCCACGGGTAGGACCGTGCGATGTCGGGGGCGGCCATGTAGCCGATAACGTCCTCGGACAGATTGAGGTTGTAGATGGGGACCCAGCCGGCGTTGACGACATCGATGAACATGAGGGTGTCGTGGCCAGGGAAATGAATGTAGATGTTGTCCGGCGTGTGATTGGGGCCGTGCCAGGCCAGCTCGACCCGCTCGCCCCCGACCTGCAGGGTGTAGCGGTCGGCGAAGGTCACCTCCGGTACCGGCCGGGCCGGGTCGTCGTCCCGCAGCAGGAGCCGCCGGGTCTCCTCGTGCCCGATGCGGGTCACGTCCCCGCCGAACAGCGAGGCCGCGGCGCCGTGGTCGGCGTGATGGTGGGAGTAAACCAGGTGGGTGACCCGGTTGGTCACGCCGTTGGCGGCGGCGATCTCGTCCACCGCCCGTCGCAGGTTGTGGCCGATGGACGGCGGCGCGTCGAACAACACAACCCCGTCGTCGGTGGTCAGGAAGGCTGAGTTGTAGACGCCGTCGGTGACCCAGTACAGGTTCCGCTGGACCCGCCCGACGTAGTAGCCCTCGTCGTTGAGGGCGGGGCCGAGCGCTGACCGGGGGATCGGCGCGTAGTCGGACAGGTCCGGGACGCCGTCGGCGCCGTCGGCAGGTGAGGTCACGGTAGCTCCCTTTTCCTGGGCACGTCCCCTGACGGCCGTGCCAGCTTTCGCAACAGGCCTCACCGTCGCCGTCACCCAGGTGAAAAGCCATCACCGGATCACGGTGATTCACCAGCTTCAGGCCGCCTATCAGCTCGATCACCTCCCCGCCCAGCAGGAGGTCCTGGCCATCGCCGAGAAGTGGAGGCCCTATCGCAGGCTGGCGACCAGCTATCTGTTCTCGGCCGCCTTCGAGCCGGCCGGGTCACCAGACCTTCATGCCACCGTCGACCACGAGGCCGACGCGCGTCACGTATGAATGAGCCCGTATCATCCGATCCCGGTGACGCGGGCTCACCTGCCCGCCGCCCACCATGGCCGCATGGACCCGGCTCCTGCCTGGTACACGATCCGGATCAACGGGCACCTCGGCGCCATGATGCTGTCTGCGTTCCCCGCCATGGTCCCGCAGTGGCAGGGCGCGGAAACCGTGCTCACCGGGCTGCTGGACCGGTCGGCGCTCAACGGGGTGCTGGCCGAGATCGACGCGCTCGGCCTGGACCTGCTCGAGGTCCGCCAACTCAGCCGGGCGCCTGGCCAGTAGGGGCGGACGCCACCATGCCGACGACGGAGAGAAGACGCAGCCCGCGGGCACGGTAGACCGCCGCGGAGCGATCCTCGGCGCCGAGCTTGGTGTAGATGCTGCGGATGTGGGTGCTGACGGTGTTGACCGACACCGTCAGCTCGGATGCGATCTGCGGCCGGGACAGGTTGGTCGGCAGGTAGCGCAGCATCCGCAGTTCGCCCGGGCTGAGCTCTTCCTCCAGCGGATAATGGCGCTGGTCCCCGGCCGCCGGGGATACGCCACGCAGGACGTCGAGGATGTCGGTGAGCAGCGCGGCATGCGCGGTCTGATGCCGCGGCAAAGCCTCCAGCAGCTCCCGGGAATCAGTCATCGCGAACGGCAGCATCAGCCGGTCAGCCTCAGCGAGGGTAAGCGCCCGTTCGGCCGCTTGGTTCGCCGCGCGCTGGTCGCCCAGCGCGCGGTAGGCCAGCCCGGCCAGCAACTCGGCCTCCACCACCGCGACATACCCGACGACCGGCGCCGCGCCGTCCAGCACCTCTCGCGCTGCGTCCAGAGCCCCGGCCGGATCGCCGTCAGCCAGGCAGATCACTGCGTGAGCATTGCGGATCTCGGCTGAGCGGGCCTTGTCCTCACCCAGCGTCGCGAGCGCGGCGCGGGCCTCACCGGTCAGCCCGAGGCGGGCCTGGGTGGCCAGCGTCCAGCCGGTCACCTGGCCGCCCAGGCCCAGCGAGCTCGCCAGCCGAGGTTCCAGGCGCCCGGCGGCACGGAACTCCTCGAACGCCTCCTGCAGGCACCCTCGCCCGGCGTGGAGCATCCCGGTCACCAAGTGCAGCCATAGCCTGATACCGGGCGCGTCGTCCGCTTCCAGGGCTCGTTCGGCCTGCCGCAGCCACCGCTCACCGTCACCGAGCTCCCCTATCCAGATCGTCTTCTCGGCTAGCGTGAGCAGGGCGGGCGCGACCACCGGCTGAGTGGCCCAGCCATGCCGCTCGGCGAGTGCAATTGCCTCACGGCAGCGTGCCCGGGCCGTGGCCAGAGAACCGGTTGCCGACGCGAAACCGAGCTGGGCCAGGCAGCCGACCTCGAGATAGGGGCGGCCAATCTCCCGGGCCAGGGCGGCGCCCTCCCGCAGATGGCGTTCGGCGTCGGTCAGCGCCAGGGACCACGCCTCGACGGTTCCGAGGTTCATCAGCGCGGCGGCCCGCAGGTCGTTGCCGAGCGTGATCTCCTCGGCGCACCGTCCAGTCACCGGCGAGGCCAGGAACCCGGTCTGCTCGACGACGCCGTCCAAGTGAGCGCGGCGCCCGGCCAGCCACAGCTCCAGCGCCGCGATCGCCATCCGGAGGCGCCGCTGGCGATCCGGGGGCGTCGTCTCGGCGTGCGACGTGGCTACGGCCAGGTGCGCAGCCGCCTCGTCCAGGTGTCCTTGGACCAGGTCACTGCCCGCGCGTACCAGGGCCAGCTCGGGGTCGGCACCGGCGGCCGCCGGGAAAGCCCGTACCAGCACATCGACGGTCCGGGCCTGCCCGTCGATGGTCAGGCTGAACGCATGGTCGGCCAGCAGCCGGGCCGCATCAGGCCAGGCACCAGCGGCCTGCGTATGCCGGACGGCGTCGACCACCTGGCCGTGCTGCGCGAACCACGCGGCTGCGCGACGGTGCAGCACCGGCATGTCCCCGGGCAGCCTCCGGCGCGCCTCCAGCCGGAGCAGGTCAGCGAACAGGTTATGGAACCGGAACCAGGTCCGGCCGGGGTCCAGGGATACCACAAACGCGTTCGCGTCCTCCAGGTCCAGCAGCATCCGTTCCGAGCCCGGGCGGCCGGTCAGCAGGTCGGCCAGCTCGCCGTTGACCCGGTCCAGCAGGGCGGTGCGCAAGAGCAGGTCCTGCACCTCGCCGGGCTGGCGGTCCAGCATCTCGGCGAGCAGGTACTCCGCGACCGCGCGGTCGGTGCCGGAGAACTCCGCGACGAACCGTTCCGGATCGGGGTGGCCCGCCAGCGACAACGCCGCCAGCCGCAGGCCCGCAGCCCACCCTTCGGTCCGCTGATGCAGCAGCGCCGCACCTGCCGCCGACAGCGTGACACTCGAGGCGTCGAGCAACTCACGGACCTCCCGCTCAGTGAACCGCAGGTCCGCCGCGCGGATCTCGGCCAGCTCACCGGCCAGGCGCAGGCGGTGCAGACCCAGCCAGAGGTCGCGGCGGGTCGACACGATGGCGCTTGCCTGCGGCGGGAGGTTCCCGAGCAGGCGGGTGAGCTGGGCGAGCGCCTCCGTCGAGGCCAGCTCGTGCGCATCGTCGATGACGAGGACGACGCGACCGCGGTGCTCGGTGAGCTCGGCCAGTACCCGGTCGACCATGGCCCGGCCGTTGAAGTCAGGTGTCGCGGCCTGCGGTTCGCCGTGCGTCGTGCCGAAGGCCTGGCGGACGGCTTTGAGCAGGTCAAGCCAGAAAGGCTGAGCGTCGTGCTGGTCACGACGCACCGGCACGACAGCGAGCTGGTGCGCCCGGTCCGGACGTTCGGCCCAGGCACGCAGCAGTGACGTCTTCCCGCTGCCAGCCGGCGCCGAGATGATCGTCACCTTCCGCGCCACCAAGTGATCGAGGCATGCGACGAGCTCGTCCCGGGCAATCAACGGCTGGCGTGCTCCGCGCGCACCATGGCATCGACGAGCTCACGCACGTACAGGGGGTTGCCGGCGGCCCGCGCCGCCAGCTTCTGCAGCGTTTCGCCGGGCGGTGATCCCAGCATCGCCGTCACCAGCGCCGTCACGTCGGTCTGGGTCAGCGGGCCGAGCCTGACCACCGCACCCCCGTGGCGGATTGCCGCCGCGCGGAGTTCCTGCACCTCCGGCCGGTACGGAGCGGGGCGGCACGTCGTAATCAGCAGCAGCCGCAACTGGCCGATCGAGGCGGCGAGCTGGTGCCAGACGATCAGCGACGCGTCGTCGGCCCACTGAAGGTCATCAACGATGATAACGGTGGGTGCGGCCGCGCAGAGCTCGTCCACCAGCCCGACCAGCACCTCGATGCCGGTAACCGACGCATCGCCGTTTGCGAGCAATCCCTGCCGGACGCCGCGGAGCTGGTCCGCAGCGTGTCGCGGGTCCCCCGAGCCCGCCTGTACCTGAAGGCAGTCCAGCATCACCCACAGTGGCAGCCGTTCGGTGAGTTTGCCGGCGATTCCCCACCCGATCTCCCACCCCGAAGCCGCAGCCGCAGCCGCAGCCGCCGTCAAGGCCTCAGCGACCAGGGACGACTTGCCGATGCCGGGTTCGCCCTCGACCCAGACCACCGCGCCCTCACCGCGCCCGAGAGCCTCGGCACCAGCGCCGAGGACCGCGAGCTCGTGCCCGCGGCCCACCCACTGGGGCGGCCGGTCAATGGACCACACGCCAGTAACGTACGTCCCGCCCGGTCACCACCGCATCCCACGAGCCGGCCTGAACCAGGGCGCGGCGGCACGCGCTCGCGGTTATCCACGGTGGAGCGCCCGGTAATCACCGCAATCCGGTGATGTCCGCTCACCTTTCCGGCGGCCAGCCTGGACCCGACCGGAAGGAGCAACGCATGAGCGAACGAGTGGCGATCGTGACCGGTGCGGGTGGAGAGCTCGGCCGCGCGACCGCAGAGAAGCTGACGGCAGCCGGGTTCACCGTGGCCGGGATCGACCGCAACGAACAAGGGCTGAAGGAACTGCCGGACGGCATCAAGAGCGAGATCGCTGACCCCGTCGACCCGGCCGCGGCCCGCAGCGCCATCGACCGGATCGCCGCCGAGATAGGCCCGCCTGCGGTGCTGGTGAACACCATCGGCACCTATCACCTGGGCGACGCGCAGTCGGTGACACCGGACGACCTACAGCTGATGATTGACGTGAACCTGGGCGCGGCCTTGTGGCTGACCCAGGCGGTGGTCCCGTACATGCGCGACCGCGGCGCAGGTTCCATCGTGCACGTGGCCGCCCGCCCGGGCCTGGAGCCAGCCGCCGGGCAGGCCGCCTACGCCCTGAGCAAGGCCGCCCTGGTTCACCTCATCCGGATCCTCGACCTGGAGCTGCGCTCATCCGGGATTCGCGTCAACGCGGTCGCGCCGCAGCTGCTCAACACCGCCGCGACCCGCCAGTTCACACCCCCGGACGCGCTGGCGCACGCGGTCACGCCGGAAGCCATCGCCGACCTGCTCGCCTACCTCGCCGGTGACGCCGCCGGGCCGGTCAGCGGCGCAGTCGTGGCCGCCTACGGCGCCTGACCGGCTCCGCTCCAGTACTCAGGAAAGGACGCCCTGCCATCCTCGCCAGGCCCGAGTCGCCGCAAATTCTCGAATCGATCCGCCTCGACCTCGGCGTCGACTCCCAGGTCCACTCGTGATTGTCCCTGACGTCTCCGCACTCTCACCGTGACTACGCCCGCCGAGGACCCGGACCGCCTCCTGGAGCTGCGGGCGGATTCGGCTGGCTCGGCAGTTTCAGAAGCCGACCTGCTGGCGGATGAGGACGAGGTGGATACGGCCGGGCAGCTCCTGGTGGATCTCCAGGATCTTCGCCACCTGGCTGTGCTGCCCGTAAGCGGCCTGCGCGCGGGCGTCCTCCAGCGGCAGGCTGTGCTGGTAGATCCGCTCGTGCGCGGCCTGCAGGGAGGGAACCAGCTTATGCGCGCCGACCACGAAGATCACGTTGGCCGCGCCCCAGACGTACGAGGCCAGCTGGCTGCCCGAGGCTGAGGCAATCACCAGGGTGCCGTCGGCGGTGACCGCGTGCACGCTGCCCAGTGCGTAGTCGGGCTGGCCGCCGATGGCCTTCATCTCCTGCGCCTGGGTCGCGAAGTCGAGCGCGAACATCTTGTTCCGCGCCGACTCCCACCGGCCGTCGCGATCGTTGATCGCGTCCGCGATCCCGGTCTCGGCCAGGGTCACCGAGGCGTTGGTCATCACCGACGAGCCCTCAGGGATGCGGGCCAGCACCGCCTGGCGCGCAGCATCGAGATCATCGGCGATATCGACACTGAAGCCATGCTCCTCCAGCGCCACCACCGTGGCCTGCAGGTCGTTTTCATCCGGCAGCGCGGTAAATCGGTCCGGGACGGTGGTAGTGCTCATTTGCTGGTCCTCCTTGATGCCGACTTGATGCCGACTTGATGCCGATCGCGCCGGGAACATGCGGTCCCCGGCAGCTGACTGGCTGATCGAGTACGGCCGAAGCTAGTGGCCATCAAGGTGAGCGGCGGTCACCGGTTTCCGGTGATTCGCGGTCCGGGGTGAGCTTCTGGATCTCGAGCAGGTCCAGGCCGAGCGCCTCGATGTCGGCTAGGACGCCGTATAGTGCCGACTGGTCCAGGAGCCCGGTGAGCACGGTGTGCGCACCGTGGTGCTGCGGGGCCAGTGCCGGGAACGCGGACAGCATGGTGGCGCCGAGGTGCCCGTTGATCCGGATCATGTAGCGGGCAGGTGCCAGGTCCATGCGGCCATGGTCGAAGGTGGCCAGGTGACATCGCATCACCACGATCCGGTTACCGCCGGGCTAGCGCGTCCGGCCGGCCGCCGCCAGCAACCGCAGCTCCCGCGCACGCCGCACGGCCGAGGACCGGTCACAAACCTGGAGCTTGGCATAGATGCTGCGGATATGCGCGCTGACGGTGTTCGGCGAGACGGACAGCTCGCCGGCGATCTCGGGCCGGGACAGGTTGGTCGGCAGATATCGCAGCACCCTGAGCTCGCCCGGGCTGAGCTCCTCTGCCGACGGCGATGAGGACTGCTCTTTGGCCGCCGGGGATGAACCGTGCAGGACGTCGAGAATATCGGCGAGCAGCGCGGCGTGCGCTGTCTGGTGCCGGGGCAGCGCCTCCAGCAGCCCGGCTGAGCCGGTCATCGCGAACGGCAGGATCAGCCGGTCAGACTCCGCCAGGGCCAGCGCCCGTTCCGCCGCCTGGCTGGCCGCGCGCTGGTCACCGAGCTCACGGTGAGCGAGCCCGGCCAGCAGGTGAGCCTCCATGACCGTGACGTACCCGAGGACCGGTGCCGCGCCATCCAGAACATCGGCTACCGCGGCTAGAGCCGCGGCCGGATTGCCTTCCGCGAGGCAGATGACCGCGCGGGCGTTACGGATCTCACCGGAGCTGGCCCGCTTGTCATCGAGCGCCGCGAGGAAGGCGCGGGCCTCGCCGGTCATCCCGAGGCGGGCCTGGGTGGCCGGCAGCCAGCGGGTCGCCCGGCTCGCCAGCGCCTGCGAGTCCGCTAGCTGCGACCCCAGGCGTTCGGCCGCACCGAGTTCCTCCAGTGCCTCGTGGTGGCGGCCGCGGCCAGCGTGCAGTATTCCAGCCGTCTGGTGCAGCAGGAGCGTGATGTCCGGCCCGGTATCTGTTTGCAGAGCCTGTCTGGTTCGTTGCAGCCATCGCTCGCCCTCCTCGAACTCCCCCGTCCAGACCAGCGTGCCGGCGAGCATTATCAGCGCGGGCGCGATCACCGGTTCGGCGCCCCAGCCGTGCCGTTCGGCGAGCGCGACCGCCTCGCGGCAGCGCCGCTGGGTCGTGGCGAACGAGTGGAGGACTAGCGATGCGAATCCGAGCTGCGCCAGGCAGCCGACTTCGAGGTAGGGGCGGCCGATCTGACGGGCCAGGTCGGCGCCCTCCCGGAGGTGGCGTTCGGCGTCCGGCGCGTCTGGCCGCCCCAGCGTCCACGCCTCGGCGGTCCCCAGGTTCATCAGCGCCACCGCGCGCAGGTCGCTGCCGAGCGCGATGTCCTCGTCGGACTGCCCGGTTACCGGAGAGGCCAGGAACCTGACGCGCTCGACGACGCCGGCCAGGTCACCGCGCCGCCTGGCCAGCGACAGCTGCAGCGACGCGACTGCCACCTGGAGGCGGCGCTGGCGTTCCGGCGGCGCCGTACCGGCGTGCGTCGCGGCGACCGCCAGGTGGGCGGCCGCCTGGTTCAGGCGCCCCTGGGCGAGGTCGCCCATCGCGCGCACCAGGGCCAGCTCGGGATGATCTGCGCCCGGATGCCGCCCAGCAGCGGGCCGATGGCGATGCCAATGCCCAGCGCGGTTTCGTACAGGACGATGGCGCCGGCGAACCCGCCGCTGGCCGACGCGACGATGACGGCCAGGGAGGTGGCGATGAACAGCGCGTTGCCGATGCCCCAGCCGGCCCGAAAGCCGATGATCGCGCTGATGGTGGGGGAGGCGCCGGCCGCCGCGCTGAAGATCACGATAAGGGCCAGGCCGGCGATCAGGGTCGGCTTGGCGCCCAGCCGGCTGGACACCCAGTTGGTGATGAGCATGGCCACCGCGGTGACGACCAGGTAGCTGGTGAACAGCAGCGTCACCTCGCTCGGCGAGGCGTGCAGCTGATGGGAGATCGCGGGCAGGATCGGGTCGACCAGGCCGATACCCATGAACGACACGACGCAGGCGAACGCGACGGCGAAGACGGCTTTTGGCTGCCTGAACGGGCTCGCCGCCGGGCCCGTGGCCTGCCAGTCATAGGTGCTCCATTCGGTGACGTGCGACAGCCGGGCGGCCGGCCCGGCTGCGGTGCGGTTAGGTGAGCTGACCGGCGGGTGCCAGCGGGCCGGGGCGGGCGCTGGCGAGCGCCTCGATGGCCGGCAGGGCCGCGGCCAGAGCGGCCTGTTCTTCCGGGCTGAGCTGGGTCAGGAGACCGACGAGCCGCTCGGCCCGCACGGCCCGGCGACGGGCCAGCAGCGCCCGGCCCTCGGCGGTGATGTGGATCTGCACGACCCGCCCATCCCCGGGGTCAGCGGCCCGTTCGACCAGGCCCGCCTCCCGCAGGCGGGCGATCAGCTGGGTCATCGCCGGCTGCGTCACCCCCTGCGAGACCGCGAGCGAGGTGAGCCGGCAGGGACCAGACCGCTCCAGTGTCGCGAGGGTCGAGGCGGCGGTGAGCGACAGCCCGCTCGGCGGGCTCAGCGAGCGGATCAGCCCGGCGGCGCGCTCCAGCCCGGCCGCCACTTCCGTTGCCAGTGAGCGTTCGGGTGACCCGGCCGAGATATCCATAACCAATTTATATCACATACGTATGTTTCTTCGGTCAGCAGGCGCTCAGCGCTTAGGCGCTCTCGCTTCATCGGCTCGCCGGCCATGAACCTGTACGACGCGGTCCTCGGCGAGGACGCCCGGTCCATCAAGCTGGGCTCGCAGCAGGTCGACCTGCCGGACACCGCCCGGACATACGTCTTCCCCATGTCGCGGCAGCGGTGCCTTTGCGTACAGCGGGGTCGCGGCAGCGGCGCCTCTGCGTACAGCGGGGTCGCGGCAGCGGCACCTCTGCGTACAGCGGGGTCGCGGCAGCGGCACCTCTGCGTACAGCGGGGTCGCGGCAGAGGCGCCTCTGCGTACATAGGGCATGGGACGCCGTGGACACGCGGGGCCGGTGGGGCTCGCCTACGGCATCGGACCCGGAGTGGGCCTTGGGGCAGCAGGTCGCGCCTGCCGCTACGGCTACGTTGGCACTTCCGTTGTCGCTCTCGCGTCCACCTTGGTACCCACGCTGCCCCGGCGGCGGGTGATGCTTACGCCGCAGTTTCCGGCGGAATGTTAAAGGGCGTGATGACCTGGATGGGCGCGGGCGCGGTGACGATCGGGCCGTCCAGGGCGCCGTGGGCTTCCATGATGATCTGGCAGGCGCGGTGCATGTCCCGGCGCAGGTCGTGGTAGAGCACGGCAGAGAGGCGGCCCGTTTCGAGCAGTTCCTGGTTGTCTGAGTCCAGGTCGTGCGCGATGAACGCGCGGCAGGGGCGGTGCCGTGCATCGAAGGCGTCCAGGATGGCCCGGTTGCCGCCGCCGATCGAGTAGACGGCCTCGATGTCGGGGTGGTGGTCCAGGGCACCCAGCGCCAGCCGGTAGACCGAGTTGTCCAGGCCGTCGGTGTCGGTGATCTCGGCGAGGCCGCGGTGCGGCCAGCGCTCACGGATTGCGGCCCGGAAGCCGATCTCGCGTTCCTCCTCCCCGCGGAAGACGGTGCGGCTCAGCGCGACCAGGATGCGGCTGTCCCGCTCTCCCAGCCACTGGTTGACCAGGTAGGCCGCGGTGGCCCCGGCCGAGCGGTTGTCCGTCCCGACGTAGGCCACCCGCTTGCTGAACGGCAGATCGGTGACCAGCGTGACGACCGGGATGCCGGCCTCGGCTAGCCGCAGCACCGCGGTGTCGACCTCGGGCGCCTCCGGGGCCTTGAGGATGACCCCGCGTGAGCCTCGCCGGGCGATCGTGTCCAGCACGCAGGCGATCTCGCGCGGATGGCCCTTCTCGCGGAAGTCGAACCGCGACCGTACGACCGCGGGCCGCAGCGACGGCAGCTCGTGCTCGAGCGCGGCCTTGACGGCTGCGGAGAACCGGCTGGGCGTCTGCATCACGATGTCGATCATGAAGACCTGGCCGTTGAGCCGCAGCTGGCTGGCCTGCCGGTCCAGATCGGCGACGGCCTGCTTGATGTCGTTGACAGTGCTCTGCCGCACGCCGCCACGGTGGTTGAGGACCCGGTCCACGGTGGCCTCGCTGACTCCGGCCTGGCGCGCTATCTCCCGGATCGGGTAGGCGTGGGGCATGCTGTCATCCTGATGGATTACTGATGGTCTTCCGCGCGTCGATGGGCGCCGGGTGGTAGTCGGCCGTCGCGAACCCTTGCTGTGAGGCAGCTGTGCGAGCGGGATCTAGTGGGCCTAACTTACCTCATCGACTGGCAGGGAGACCAGCCTCGGGCGCCTGCTCGGCTACGCCAAGCCGGAAAGCTGACATACCAGATCATGACACGATCGTCAAAATGATGGATTTTTGATGGTTAGCGAACTGTTGACTTGGCGGATCGGGTCACGCAGTGTCGAGTTCATTGAACCGCGAGGGCGGATGGCCGCCCCGACACGCTGACGGGCGGGTACAGACACATGGAGATGCTGATCGGCGGCGCGTGGCAGCCGGCCGCGAGCGGCCGCACCGAGGACGTGACCTCGCCGTTCGACGGGACGGTCACCGGGACGGTCCCGGTCGCCGACGTAGCCGACGTCCGCGCCGCGCTGGACCGGGCCACCGGCGGCGCGATCACTTGGCGGCGCACGCCGGCCCACGAGCGGATGCGGATCCTGCTCCGCGCCGCCGAGCTGGCCGACGGGCGGGCCGCGCAGATCGCGCAGACCATCAGCGCCGAGGCCGGCAAGACGATCACCGAGGCCCGGGGCGAGGCGGCACGCTCGGGCGACCTGATCCGGCTGGCCGCGTTCGAGGGCACCCAGCTGTACGGCGACGCGTTGCCGCTGGACGCCAACCGCGGCACCGGCCTGGACAAGCTCGGGTTCACCATCCACCAGCCGGTCGGGGTCGTGGTGGCGATCACCCCGTTCAACTACCCGGCCCTGCTGGTGATGCACAAGCTGGCGCCTGCGCTCGCGGCCGGCAACGCGGTGGTGCTCAAGCCGGCCAGGACCACCCCGCTGACCGCGCTGGCCCTGGCCCGCTGCTTCACCGACGCCGGGCTGCCGGACGGGGTGCTGTCCGTTCTCACCGGCCCCGGCGGCAGCCTCGGCGACGCGCTGGTGAGCGACCCGCGAGTGCGCAAGGTCTCCTTCACCGGGTCGACGGCGACCGGGCTGCGCATCACGCAGCGGGCCGACCTCATGCCCTACGGCGGCCTGAAGGCGAGCGGCATCGGCAAGGAAGGCCCCCGCTCGGCGGTGGCCGAGATGACCGACACCAAGACCGTCATCCTGCACGGCCGGCCCTGGTAGAGGAAGGATCGACGATGATCCAGCAGACCGTGCGGCTGACCGTCGCACAAGCCGTTGTGACGTTCCTGTCCCGGCAATACTCGATCGCTGACGGTCAGCGCCGCCGGCTGATTCCCGCCACCCTGGGCATCTTCGGGCACGGCAACGTGGCCGGGCTCGGCCAGGCCCTGGACCAGCTCAGCGACGCGATGCCGTTCATCCAGGGCCGCAACGAGCAGGCCCTGGTGCACGCGGCCACCGCCTTCGCCAAGCACAGCCACCGGCACGCCACCCTGGCCGTGACCTCGTCCATCGGCCCGGGCGCGCTGAACATGGTCACCGGGGCGGCGCTGGCGACCGTCAACCGGCTGCCGGTGCTGCTGCTACCCGGCGACACCTACGCCACCCGGCACCAGGGCCCGGTGCTGCAGCAACTGCAACACCCGCAGGAGGCCGACGTGACCGTCAACGACGCGTTCCGCCCGGTCTGCCGCTTCTTCGACCGCATCACCCGGCCCGAGCAGCTGCTCACCGCGCTGCCCGCGGCCATGCGGGTGCTGACCGACCCGGTGGACGCAGGCGCCGTGGTGCTCTCGCTGCCGCAGGACATCCAGTCGCACGCCTACGACTGGCCGGCCGGGTTCTTCGCCGAGCGGGACTGGGTCATCCGGCGGCCGCAGCCGGACTCCAGCGAGGTCGAGGCCGTCCTGGCCATGCTGGCGGCCGCGGCCAGACCGCTGATCATCGCGGGCGGCGGTGCCATCTACTCGGGCGCCACGGCCGAGCTCGAGCGGCTAGCCGGGACGGCCGGCATCCCGGTGGCCGAGACCTTCGCCGGCAAGGGCGCCGTGCAGCAGCGGGCGTGGTGGCAGATCGGCGGTATCGGGCTGGAGGGCACCCCGGCCGCCAACACCCTGGCCCGCGAGGCCGACCTGGTGCTGACCATCGGGGCGCGGCTGACCGACTTCGCGACCGCCTCCCACTCGCTGTTCGCCGATCCCGGGGTGCGGTTCGCCAGCGTCAACGTCAGCCCGCGCGACGCAGACCGGCTCGGCGCCACCGGCATCATCGCCGACGCCAGGCTGGCGCTGGCCGCGCTGGCCGACGGCGCGGCCCGCCGCGGCATCCGCGCGCCGGACGCCTGGCGGGCCCGCGCCGGGCAGCTGAACGGCGAGTGGGCCGCGGCCCGCGCCGCCGCGCTCGAGCCGGACCGGGCCTTCGACCCGGCGCAGGCGGACCCGGACGTGGTCACCACCACCGATGCAGTCCTCACCCAGGGCCAGGTCATCGGGCTCTTGCAGGAGCACGCGCGGCCCGGCGACGTGGTGATCGCCGCGGCCGGCGGCCCGCCCGGCGACCTGCTCAAGGTATGGGACGCCACCGGCGGCCGCCGCTGCCACCTGGAGTTCGGCTTCTCCTGCATGGGTTACGAGATCCCGGCCGCGATCGGCGTCCGGCTGGCCGACGCCCAGCCGGGCGCGCGTGTCGTGTCCTTCCTCGGTGACGGGACGTTCCTGCTGGCGCCGACCGAGCTGGTCACCGCCGCCCAGGAGGGCCTGGCCGTCACCCTCCTCGTCCCCGACAACCGCGGCTATCAGGTCATCCACCGACTGCAGATGCTGCGCAGCGGCCGGGAGTTCGGCAACGAGTTCCGCTACCGGCCCGAGCCGCTGCAGCTGGCCGCCGGGGAGGTGACCAAGGCAGCGCGGCTGGAGGGCGACTACCTCCGCCTCGACCTGGTTCAGGTTGCGGCGGGCCTCGGCGCCCGCGCCCTGCGCGCCACGACCGCGGCCGACGTGCGGCAGGCGCTGGACGAGACGCGCGGCCACCCGGGCCCGGTGGTGATCGTGGTGCCGGTCATCCCGCATGCCGACCTGCCCGGCGCCGGGGTCTGGTGGGATGTCGCCCCGGCCGAGGTATCGGCCCTGGAGACCACGGCCGGGCTGCGGGCCGGGTACGAGACCGACCTGAAGGGCCAGCGGTGGTTCGGATGAGCGCGGGACCGCTGAACTCTGTCCCCACCGGCCCCCTCGACCGTGGCGCCCTGGCCGCCGCGGTCCGGTCCGGAGTCCCCACCCTGGGCACGTTCATCGGCGCCGCGTCGCCGGTGGCCGCCGAGGTCTGCGCCGCGGCGGGGGTCGACTGGGTGCTCCTCGATCTCGAGCACGGGGCCGGGGGGGAGGAGCAGATCCGCGACGTAGTGCCCGCCGCCGGGAGCTACGGCGTGCCCACCGTGGTCCGGGTCGAGTCCGCGGCCCGGATCCGGATGGGCCGGGTCCTCGACAGCGGCGCCGCGGGCATCATGCTGCCCCGCCTCAACACCGTGGCCGAGGTCGCCGAGGCGGTCCGGCACCTGCGCTACCCCCCGGCGGGTGACCGGGGCGTGGCTACCTACAACCGGGCCTGCCGGTTCGGCCTGGACCCGGGCGCCCTCGACCGGGCCAACGACGAGGTCCTCGGCGTGGTCCAGATCGAGTCGGCCGCCGCGGTCGGCGACGCCGGCCAGATAGCCGGACTGGACGGCGTGGACGTGCTGTTCGTCGGCCCCCGTGACCTCAGCCACGACCTGGGCGTCCCCGGTGACCTCACCGCCCCGGCGTTCACCGAGGCCGCCGGGCACGTGCTGGCGGCCTGCCGACGGCACGGAAAGGCCTGCGGCCTGCTCGTGACCGACGGTGCCGCCGCCGCCCGGCGGCTCGAGCAGGGCTGGTCCTTCGTGGCCATCGGCTCGGACACCACCCTGCTCGCGGCCGCGGTCAGCGCCGAGCTCGGCCGGGCCCGCACCTCACCCAAGCCTCAGTGACAGAACAGGACGCCCGCCATGACGACCACCGACGACGGATACGCCCGGCCCGGCATCGGCCTGATCAGCGTGGGCTGGATGGGCAAGCTGCACAGCCGCGCCTACCAGGCCATCCCGCTGGTCTACCCCGAGCTGAAGATCCGGCCGCGGCTCGTGCACGCGGCCGACACCGCCCCGGACCGCGCCGATTACGCTCGGGAGGTGCTCGGCTACGCCACGGCCGGGACCGACTACCGCGACGTACTCGCCGACCCCGACGTCGACGTGGTGTCCATCTGCGCCCCCAACATGCTGCACCGCGAGATCGGCGTGGCCGCGGCGCGGGCCGGCAAGCCGTTCTGGATCGAGAAGCCGGTAGGCCGGGACGTCAGCGAGACCGCGGAGGTGGCCGCGGCGGCCCGGGCGGCCGACGTCGTGACGTCCATCGGCTACAACTACCGGCATGTCCCGGCCGTGGAACGGGTCCGCGAGCTGATCGCGGCGGGCGAGCTCGGCCGTATCACCAACGTGCGCGCGGTGTTCTTCAACAGCTACGCGGCCGAGCCCAACGGCGCCCTGTCCTGGCGGTTCCGCTGCGACCAGGCCGGCAGCGGCGCGCTCGGCGACCTGCTCAGCCACGTCATCGACTTGGTGCAGTACGTCGTGGCGCCGATCACCGAGGTCAGCTCGCTGCTGTCCACCGTGTACACCCAGCGGCCCATCCTGCCGATGGGGTCGGCCACCCACTTCGCCGTGATCGAGAACGGCCAGATGGGCGAGGTGGAGAACGACGACTACGTAGCGGCCCTGGTCCGTTTCGCGGGCGGCTCGCGGGCCGACGGGGCCGACGGGGCCGTCGGCACGCTGGAGGCGTCGCGCGTTAGCGTCGGCCCGCAGAGCGGGCTCGGCTTCGAGATCTACGGCACCGATGGCTCCGCGGTCTGGAACTTCGAGCAGATGAACGAATTGCGGCTCTGCCTGGGCCGGGGCGGAGCCAACGCCGGGTACACCACCGTCCTGGGCAATGCCCATCTCGGCGACTACGGCCGGTTCCAGCCGGGACCGGGCAACAGCATGAGCTACGACGACCTCAAGGTCATCGAAGCCAAGAAATTCCTCGTCGCGGCGAGCGGGGGAGAGCAGCGCAACTCCACCATCGAGGAGGCACTGGCCGACGCCGGGGTCATCTCGGCCACGGCGGCCTCGGCCCGGGACGGCGCCTGGCACAGCGTGACCCCGGTCCCCGACGCCACGTTCGGGCACGCCTGATGGCCGGCCAACTGCCGGTCGTGGTGGCGCTGGGATCGGTTGACCCAGCGCTGGTGACCGGGGTACTCGACGGGCACTGCCGGTTCATCCCCGACCCGGGCGACACCGAACTCAGCCTCGCGGCGGGCGCCATCGTCCGCGCCGACGCCCGGGTCGACCAGGCGCTGCTCGACAAGGCGCCCGCGCTCAGGGTCGTCGCCCGGACCGGGGTGGGCGTCGACCTGGTCGACGTGGCCGCCGCTACGGCCCGGGGCGTCGCTGTGGTGATCACCCCCGGTGCCGGCGCCGCCGCGGTGGCCGAGGGCGCGATCGGCATGGCCCTGCACTTGGTCAAGCGGTTCGGCCCGCTCACCGCGCTGGTCCGTGACGGGCACTGGGCGCAGCGCGGCACAGTCCCGGTCGGCGACCTCGGGGGCACCACCCTCGGCGTGATCGGCTACGGCCGTATCGGCCAGCGGACCGCCGAGCTCGGCGCGGCGTTCGGCATGCGGATCCTGGCCTACGACCCGGTCAGCGAGCCGCCCGCCGACGTGCGCTGCACCGACCTCGGTGACCTCGCCGGGCGCAGCGATGTCATCACCTTGCACCTGCCGCTGACCGGCCAGACCCGCCACCTGGTCGACGACGCCTTCCTCGCGCGGGTCAAGCCTGGTGCGGTGCTGGTCAACTGCAGCCGCGGCGGGCTCATCGACACCGACGCCGTGTGGCGGTCCCTGAACACCAGGCGGCTGTCCGGGGTCGGCCTCGACGTGTTCGACCCCGAACCACCCGGCCACCATCCGCTGTTCAGCCACCCCGACGTTGTCCTCACCCCGCACCTGATGGGGCTAAGCCGTCGGGCCACCGCGGCGACCTTCACCGCCGCCGCCCGGGGCGTCCTGGACGTGCTCGCCGGCCGCGAGCCGCAGGCCGTCGCCAACCCAGCCTGGCGCACCCACCGCCCCCTGGAGGAGATCACGCATGACTAGCTCTGCTGACAAGATCGCCGGCGCGCCCATCTCCTGGGGTGTGTGCGAAGTGCCCGGCTGGGGCTACCAGCTCCCGCCCGACCGTGTCCTGACCGAAATGCAGCAGGTCGGGCTGGCCGCCACCGAGTTCGGCCCGGACGGGTTCCTCCCTGCTGACCCGACGGTCATGGCCGAGCTGCTAGCCGCCCGGCACCTCACCGCAGTCGGCGGGTTCACCCCCGTCGTCCTGCACGAGCCAGGCCACGACCCGGTCCCCGGGATCGACCGGCTGCTGGACAGCTACGACGCCTCCCACGCCGATGTGCTCGTACTGTCCGCCGCCACCGGCCAGGACGGCTACGATACCCGCCCTGAGCTGGACGAATCCGGCTGGAGGACGCTGCTCGGCAACCTGGACCGGCTGAGGGCCCTGGCCGGCAGGCGCGGCGTCCGCGCCGTCCTGCACCCGCACGTCGGCACCATGGTCGAACGCGGCACCGACGTGCAGCGGGTGCTGGACGGGTCGGCCATCTCGCTCTGCCTGGACACCGGCCACCTGCTGATCGGCGGCACTGACCCGGCCGAGCTGACCAGGCAGGCCCCCGACCGCATCGCGCACACCCACTTCAAGGACGTCAACGACCAGATCGCGGCCCAGGTCCGGTCGGGCCGGCTGACCTACACCGAGGCCGTCGGGCGCGGCATGTATCAGCCGCTGGGCCGCGGTGACGTGGACTTCGCCGCCATCGTCGGCTACCTGCGCGGCCGCGACTACGACGGCTGGTACGTCCTGGAGCAAGACACCATCCTCGCCGAGGAACCCCGCGGCGAAGGCCCGGTCGCGGACGTCCGGCACAGCGCCGCCTACCTGCGCGAGCTGCTGACCGCCCGGTGACGCGACGGCGCACCGCCTGCCGGCGCGACACCGCGACCGTGGCGGTCATCAAGCCGGTGGTGTCCGCGCACGAGAACTCTTGAGGAGCAAGCAGATGACCAGCTCTCGACGGGCTCGCGCCGCCCACCCAGTGCTGGGAAGACGGGCGGGGCCGCAGAGCCGGGCGGGCCACACGGTCTGCCCGGCCGGTCCGGCGTGGTCACCGGCTCAGTGATCGACTGGGACCAGAACGTGCGGGGAGGGATGGACTGATGCGGCTCGGACTGCTCGGCCTCGGCCGGATCGGCGCATTTCAGGGACAGCCTGGCGGCGGGACTGGGACCGGGGCTTCCGCTACGCTCGGCCGAGCCGGGCGTGTCGTTCCCGGACGGCAAGCCGTTCACGTTCTTCATGGACCGGCTGGCCGGGGCGTTTCGCGCCGAACTGGCGGCGTTCACCGAGGTGGTGGCAGGCCGGCGCGCCTCACCGTGCACGGTCCTGGATGCGATCGAGACCGGCTGGGTGGCCGAAGCCTGCACGCTGTCGCTGCGCGAGCACCGCCCGGTCCAGATCGAGGAAGTCCGGATCCCATGATCGTGTGCCCGCCGGGGCTGTTTCCGCAAAAACGGCGCCCAATGGCTTGCCCGTCAGCGGCCGGCCGGAGCCAGCCGGGCCGGATCACATCGGCGGGCGGCTGGCGCCGCCCCCGGCCGCGTGCTGATCGGCCGCGCAGGACCTACCGCGCGCTGATCGGCGCGTTTTCAACCACGACGGGGGCGCTGCCCGGCGAGCCGTCGCCATACGCGAAGTTCGGGTGGCATTCGGTTGTTTCCCCGCTCTGGGCGGGGGAGGATGTTGTGACGTCTACCATACGTCGCTGGCAGCGGCGAGCCCGCCACCCTCGTTATCCACAGGAGCTCGCATGGCTAGGCTGCTCATGATCGTATCCAGCGCGCGGACGATCAGGTTGGCGGACGGCGGCGATCATCCGACCGGCTACCGGGCAGAAGAGGTCCGCAAGCCCCATGAGGCGTTCGTCGCCGCGGGCGTCGAGGTGGTGATCGCCACTCCTGATGGGAAGGTGCCACAGCCGGACCCGTGGGGCCTCGAACCGTTCTTCCACTATCCGCAGGTGGACGAGGACTTCATGTTCTCGGTGCTGCGCAGGTTCGCCTATCACCCAGATCGTGTCCGGGTGACGTTCACGCATTTCAGCGAGCTGAACCTGGTGGCGGTCCGGCGGGTCTACCTCGCCCTGCGTGATACTGGCATGGAGCCGGCCGAGGCGCGCAAGGCAGTCGAATCGGCAGCGCACAGGGCCTGGCGGCGCAACATCGACTTCATCGAGGTGCTCGCGGCGGACGATGAGGTGACGAGCCGGCTCTCGGTGGACCGGATCAGAGAGATCCGGGACGAGGTGTGGCAGGCCAGCCGGGCCAGGGCGCACAGCGCGGCCGGGGCTCTCGCCAGGCTGCACGGGCTGCATCAGCCCGGCAATCTGACCGCGCTCACCGATGAGGAGATCCTGGACTTCGACGGGGTATTCATCCCGGGCGGCCACGGGGCGATGGTTGACCTTGCGGACAGCCCCGATATCGGCCGTGTCCTGCGGTTAATGCAGGGCGCGGGCAAGACCATCACCGCGCTGTGCCACGGGCCGGCGGCACTGCTGTCCGCCCCGGAGATCGACGGTACGTGGATGTTCGACGGCTACCGGATGACCGCATTCACCGACGAGGAAGAGGACCAGACCAAGGCGGGGAAGGTCGGCATGCCCTGGTACCTGGAGGCGGCGCTCAAGAACCGCGGCGCGATCTTCGACGACGGCGACGCGGCCTGGGTGTCCCACGTAGCCATCGACCGGAACCTGATCACCGGGCAGAACCCGGGATCGGCCGAAGCCGCCGCTGGCGCCATGCTGAAGCGGCTGAGGACGTGATCCCGTTGGGCGCGCGCAGCCTGGCGGAGGAGTTCTTCGCTCACATGCAGGCCGGAGAGGTGGACGAGATCCTGGGCATGATGACGCCGGAGGCCACCGTGTCCCTGGTCCCGCTGGGCCGGCATGGCCCGATGGCGGCCGGCGGTGCATCCTATCTGCGCGAGCTGGCCAGGTCCTTCCCTGACCTGCTGGTGCGCGTGCGGCGGCTGTTCGTGACCGGCGACAACACCGCGGTGGCCGAGATCACCATCGACGGCACCCAGGCCGATGCCTTTCTCGCGGTGGCCAACCAGGAGAAGCACGTCGATCTCGACCAGGCCTGGATGCTCCAGATCACCCCGGACGACCGGATCAGCGCGGTCATCGCGCACTGGGACCAGAACCAGCTCTATCGCCGGCTCGGCGTCAAACGGCTCGACAAGATCACGATCACGGCGGGGTGAGGTGGCCGATGACGACCGAGACAGTCCGGATCGGCACCGGGACGGAACCTCGCGAACAGAGCGCCGAGGCGGCGGTCCGCATGTTCTTTGCCGCCTACCAGGCCCATGATGTCGAGCGCATGGTTGACCTGTGCGCGGAGGGCGCCGGCTTTCGCTACGTGCCGTTCGAGGCATGGAGCCGTCAGCGGGTGCTGTACGGCGAAGGCAAGGTGTGCACCGTCGGCAAGATGATCTGGACAACGTTGATGGACGCATTCCCCGATCTGGCCAACGCCATTAACAGCCTGCGCGCTGACGGAGACGGCAATGTCGCGGCGGAGGCCGGCATCGGCGGGACGCAGGCCAAGGACTTCGGCGCCATCGCGTGCACTGGCGGCCACTACCAGGTAGCGCATCTGTTCTTGTTCCATGTGACCGGTGACGGGTTGATTGACGACATCGTCGCCTACTGGGACAACGTGGGCTGGAAGAAGCAACTTGGCTGCCTGGAGGTCGATTAGGCCTTGTCTTATGCAAAAGTTCGCGTTATGCAAAGACCCGCTGTGGTTGCTGACCGTGGCGCCTGCACCGGCCGCTCGCGCAGGCCAGAAGGCCTGCACTCGCGAGCCGGTTTTGCATAACGCTCCTTGGCGGGAGGAGATCATGGCACGGATGGCGCGTGAAAAGTGGTACGACATCGCACGCGACCTCGACTGGGAACTGTCCTACGTGGACTACGAGGCGGTGTTCCCGGAGTGGATGTCCGGGCAGGGAAAGGTTCCCCGCGAGGCCTGGGCGAAGTGGGACGAGCCTTACAAGGTGACCTATCCCGAGTACGTATCGACCCAGCGGGAAAAGGAGACCGGCGCCTACTCGGTGAAGGCGGTTCTGCAGAAATCCCGGGTCTTCGACCAGCTGGACGAGGGCTGGAAATCGGTGGCCAAAGAGCATTTCGGCGCGGTCGCCCTCGTCGAGGACCTGGCCGTCTACGCGGAGCTGCGGATGGCACGTTTCGGCCTGTCGCCGGCCTGGCGGAACATGGCGGTCTTCGGAGCCCTGGACGAGACGCGTCATGCCCAGATCAGCCTGTATTTCCCGCATGGGCTGCTCGGCAAGGACCCGCAGTACGACTGGGCGCAGAAGGCTTACCAGACCAACCAGTGGGGCATCGTCGCCGCCCGGGCCACCTTCGATGGCATGATGATGAACCCGAACGTGGTCGATGTCGCGATCCAGTTGCCGTTCACGTTCGAGACGGGGTTCACCAACGTCCAGTTCGTCGCGCTGGCCGCGGACGCGCTGGAATCCGGCGACATCAACTTCGCCAACATGATCTCGTCGATCCAGACCGATGAGGCACGGCACTCCCAGCAGGGCGGCCCGACCCTGGAGATCCTCGTCGAGCACGATCCGCGCCGCGCCCAGTGGATCATCGACAAGACCTTCTGGGTGTCCGCGCGGCTGTTCTCCATCCTGACCGGCCCGGCGATGGACTACTACACGCCGCTGCCGATGCGCAAGCAGTCCTACCGGGAGTTCATGCAGGAATGGGTCGCCGGGCAGTTCGTCGACCAGCTCCGCGACTACGGGCTGAAGAAGCCCTGGTACTGGGACGAGTTCATGGCCGGGCTGGACACCTGGCACCACTCGCAGCACCTCGGTGTCTGGTACTGGCGCCGGACCGTGTGGTGGAACCCGCAGGGCGGGGTATCTCCTGAGGAGCGTGACTGGCTCCGCAGCAAGTACCCGCGATGGGAAGAGCAGTTCGGCCCGATCTGGGATGTGATCATCGGCAACATCAACGACGGCCGGATGGAGCTCACCCTGCCGGAGACGCTGCCATGGCTGTGCAACCTGTGCCACCTGCCCATCGGCACCGCCGGCGCGCCGCGCAGCGAGAAGTACCCGGTGCGCAGCTACCCGCTCAGCTACAACGGCCACACCTACCACTTCTGCTCGCGGCCCTGCCGGCAGATCTGGTGGGAGGACCGGGATACCTTGTACGACCCGACGGTGATCGAGCGGCTCCTCGGCGGCGAGATCCAGCCCCCGACGATCGAGGGAATCCTGACCTGGATGGGCCTCACCCCGGACGTCATGGGTGATGACGCCTACGGCTGCCGGTGGGCCGGGCCGTATGCGGGCCCGCGCCGTCAGCAGGACCGGCCCGGAAGGCCTGACGGAGGAACGACGGCCAGGGCCCGGGAGCCGGGTATGCGGGCGAACCAGGCCTCGCCGCCTCCAGATGACGCGCGGCCCGTGCCGGTCAACGCCCTGTTCGGCGGCGACTCCTTCACCCAGCTCGTGATCGTGCTGGACACCGACACCGTCGAGGAGGCGGCCAGGAAGGTCGCCGCGCAGGTGGTCGGCAGGCGGGTCGCCCCGCGGGATGCCGGGCTCGTGGTCCGCCTCGGCGGCAGGGTTGTCCCTGGCGACGTCACCGTGGCCGAGTCCGGCATTACCGCGCTGGACGCCGTGAACGTCGGCTGGGCCGGGTAATGGCGGCAAGACACCGATGAGCAAGCCTGTGGGGCCGGTCCTGCGCATGTCCGACGAGGTGGACGCCATCGTCGCCGCCATCGTGGACGATAACCCCGGCCAGGAGGTCACCATCGTCGACCGGGGCGCGTATACCCGGGTCAGCGGTGACGGCCAGCTGCGGGTGACCCGTGCGTCCATCGAGCGTCATCTCGGGCGTGACTTCGAGATGCGCCAGCTCGAGGGGCTGATGTCGGCCTTCGCCGGCCGCATCGAGATGGCCCCGGGAGAGGTGCGGTGGCGGCTCAGGAGCGACAGCCCCGCATCCGGCCCGCCATCGACGTCCGGACGAGCGGAGGAGCCGGCATGACCGAGGCCCGCCCGCCGCGGCCGGGACGGAGGCTGAAGACCTGGAGCTCGCTGGGCCAGCTCGGGCGCATTCCCAGCGAGTACGAGGTCGTCACGCATAATCTCAACTACACCACCCGCCCCAACCGCACCTCGGCGTTGGAGTCGAACCCCACCACTCCGGCGAACATGTGGTTCTTGACCTACCGGGACAAGTCGCCGCTGCAGGCGGATGACTGGCGCGGCTTCCGCGATCCGGATGAGATCACCTACCGCACATACGTGACGATGCAGGACGAGCAGGAAACCGCCGTCGGGCGGGTGCTGGATGAGTACAGCTCGGCCGGGCACGATGCCTCGCTGCCCGCGGAGTGGGCGGAATGCCTCGCGACCCTGTTCACGCCCACCCGGTTCCCCGTGCACGCACTGCAGATGTGCACCGCCTACCTGGGACACATAGCACCCGCGTCCTACATCTCCAACTGCGCCGTGTTCGGGGCCGGGGACCTGCTGCGCCGGGTGTCGCTGGTGGCCTACCGGACGCGGCAGCTCGCCGACGCGGCCAGGTCATCCATCGGCAGCACCGAACGGGCCGTATGGGAGCGGAACGAGGCCTGGCAGCCGGCCAGGGAAGCGCTGGAGAAGCTGCTGACCGCCTACGACTGGGGCGAGTGCTTCACGGCGATGAACCTGGTCCTGCGTCCCACCCTGGACCAGATCCTCATCCGGCAGCTCGCGATCGCGGCCCACGACAATAACGACGACCTGACCTGGCTGCTGCTCGGCAACCTCGCCGCCGACGCCGACCGCTGTACCCGCTGGAGCACCGCGCTCGCCGGGTACGCGATCCAGCAGCGGGCGGCCAACCGGGACGTTCTGCAGCGCTGGATCGCCCGGTGGACCCCTCGCGCGGAGGCGGCGGCGGCCGGGCTCGGCCAGTTGCTCGGGCAATTGCCATCCTGGGGCCGCTCGGCCGAGACTGTGCAGAACGCGGCCAACTCGGCCCGGCGCCGGGTACTCAGCGACGCGGGGCTCGCGGGATAGGACCACATCATGCCGACGTGGCAGGCGGTGATGCCGGCCGCAGACCTCTGGGCAGGAGAACTGACTGGAGTGCAGCTAGGCAGGAAGAAGATCGTCCTGGTCAACGTCGGAGGCGAGATCCGGGCCTTCGAGGACCGCTGCCCCCATCTAGGTTTCCAGCTCAGTGAGGGCGACATCGACGGGCGCACGCTGACGTGCGCGAACCACCAGTGGGAATTCGACGCGCTGACCGGCAGGGGCACCAATCCGGCCAACTGCCAGCTGACCGTGTTCGGCGCGCGAGTCCGGGAAGGCCAGATCGAGATACTGGCGCCGGGTCCGGATTAGCTTCGCGCTGGGCATCGGGCTACCGTCAGCCTTGTGAGCACGCCAGGAGCCGGAACCGGCGTGGGCCGCACCGTCGGCGCGGGGCCGGGCCGTGATCAGCCGGACGAGGCCCGGCCACGGCAGCTTGCCGATGAGCAGGCCGCGCTGCGGCGCGTGGCCACGCTCGTCGCCGGCGGCGCCCGGCCGGCCGAGGTGTTCACCGCGGTCGCTGATGAACTCGGCCAGCTGATCGGCGCCGAGGCGACCTTCGTGTCCCGGGTTGATCCGCCCGCCCACGGCGGGTTCAGTTCCGGCGGGCCGGGCACGCCCGGGGCTTACTCGTCTGGGGAGGGCCGGGAACCTGAGCGGTACACCGTCGTCGTCGGATCGTACGGCCGGGTACGTGACGAGGTGCCCATAGGCTTCCGGATCAGGGTGCAGCCGGGGATGGCCACCGCCGCCGCCATCCGGACCCGGCGCTCGGCCCGGATCAACGGCGAAAAGCTGGCGAACGGCCCGTTCGGCACGCTCGTCGGCAAGCTGGGCATGCGCGCCGCGATCGCCACGCCCATCGTCGTGGAGGGACGCTACTGGGGCGTGACGGTGGCCGCCACCTCGCGGGAGGACTTCCCGGCCGGCACCGAGTCGCGGATGGCGGACTTCATCGACCTCGCCGGGATGGCCATCGCTAACGCCCAGGCCGAGGAGAGACTGCACGAACTTGCCGATACGCAGGCGTCGCTGCGCCGCCTGGCCATGCTGGTCGCGCGGGGCGAGTCGCCCGAGGCGGTGTTCGCCGCCGCGACCAGGGAAGCTCTGCGGCATTTCGGCATCGGCACCGCCCGGATGATCAGGTTTGAGCTCGATGGAACGGCCACGCTCGTCGCCAACGAAGGCACGACGGGCCCGCAGGTGCGGGTCGGTGAACGCTGGGAGGGCTCTCCGGCGACCGGGCTGACTGCCACCGTCCTGCGGACCGGGCGGGCTGCCCGGGTCGATGACTACCACGACATCCCGGGTGGAGAACCTTATCTGGCCGAGGGGCTACGGTCCGCGGTCGCGGTGCCGGTCCACGTCCAGGGCAGGCTGTGGGGAATGATCGCTGCCGGGTCCGGGCAGGGGCCACTGCCGCCCGACACCGAGCAGCGGATGACCGAGTTCACCGAACTGATCGCGACAGCCGTCGCGAATGCGCAGAGCCGGGCTGAGCTCATGACCTCCCGCGCCCGGATCGTCGCAGCGTCGGACGAGGCCCGCCGGCGGATCGAGCGCGACCTGCACGACGGCGCACAGCAACGCCTCGTCGCGCTGGCGCTCAGGCTGCGTATGACCGCGGAGCCATCCACCGAACAAGGCGAGCTGCGTACCGAGGTGGCGGATGTGGCCGCGGAGCTCATGGGCGTGATCGATGACCTGCGGGAGATCTCCCGTGGCATCCACCCGGCGATCCTGTCCAAAGCCGGGCTGCGGCCGGCGCTGCGCGCGCTCGGGCGGCGCTCCGTCGTCCCGCTGGAACTGGACGTGCGGGTCGATGGCCGGCTTTCCGAGCCCGTCGAAGCCGGCGTTTACTTCGTCGTCTCGGAGATGCTCGCCAACGCGGAGAAGCACGCGCGCGCCTCGGTTGTCGAGGTGGGCGCGGAGGCCTCCGACGGCAGGCTCCGGGTGCGCGTGCGTGACGACGGTATCGGCGGCGCCGACCCCATGCGGGGCTCAGGACTGCTCGGGCTGAAGGACCGGATCGAGGCGCTGGGCGGGACGTTCTCCGTGCACAGCCCGGTGGGCCGCGGCACGACGGTGACCTGTGAGCTTCCGGTTACGGCCGGCCGCAAGGATCCGGACCCACCCCGTGCCGGGTGAGGGCCCGGCGCCTGCCGGCGCCGGGCCCCTGGCTAACATGGCTCAAACGGCTGGTCAGGGCTGCTGCCCGGCGCGGACGCCCTTCTCGACCCGGTCGCCCAGGTCCTTGTCCACGTTCCCGAGGTACCAGAAGGCGCGCTGGAGGACGGGCTCGGTCACGCCGGCGAGCAGCGCTCCGACGATGTTGCTGACCAGCCGGTCACGGGCGGCGTCGTCCATCACCTCGCGGACCAGCGTGCCGGCCTGGCCCCAGTCGTCGTCCTCGGCGTGCAGGTCGTAGGCGGTGCGCACGAGCTCGCCGTCGGCGTACCAGCTCGGCGGCTGGTGGTGCTCGCTGTCGGCCTGCGGTCCGCCCTTGGAGTTCGGGAAGTACACCGGGTCGGTGACGTTGTGGATCCGCCCTATCCCGTCCTTGCTGTAGGCGTGCACCGGCGCGACCGGGGCGTTGACCGGGATCTGCGTGAAGTTCACGCCGAGCCGGGCGCGGTGCGCGTCGGGGTAGGAGAACAGCCGGCCGAGCAGCAGCTTGTCGGGGCTCGGCCCGATGCCGGGCACCAGGTTGGCTGGCGCGACAGCCAGCTGCTCGATCTCGGTGTGGTAGTCGACCGGGTTGCGGTCGAGGGTCATCGTGCCGACCTCGATCAGCGGGTAGTCCGCGTGCGGCCAAACCTTGGTGATGTCGAACGGGTTGAACCGGTAGGTCTTGGCGTCCTCGTACGGCATGATCTGCATCTTCAGCGTCCAGCTCGGGTGGTCGCCGCGCTCGATCGCCTCGTACAGGTCCTTGGTGTGCAGGTCGGGGTCGGTGCCGGCCAGCCGGTCGCCCTCGGCCTGGGTCCAGAACTCGATGCCCTGGTCGCTGATGAAGTGGTACTTGGCCCAGGACTTCACGCCTTCCGCATTGATCCACATGTAGGTGTGCGAGCTGTACCCGTTCATGTGCCGGAAGGTCTTCGGGAAGCCGCGGTCGCCCATCAGCCAGATCACCTGGTGCGCCGTCTGCGGCAGCAGCGTCCAGTAGTCCCATTGCATGTCGTTGGACCGCAGGTTGACCTTGGCCAGCCGCTTCTGGGACCGGATGAAGTTCTGGAAGTGGATCGGGTCCCGCATGAAGAACACCGGCGTGTCGTTGCCGACCAGGTCGTAGTTGCCCTCGGTGGTGTAGAACTTCAGCGCGAAGCCGCGCAGGTCCCGCCACATGTCGGGGCTGCCGCGCTCCCCGGCCACGGTGGAGAACCTGGCCACCATCCGGGTGGTGGTGCCCGGCTGGAACACCGCCGCCTTGGTGTAGGCGCTGACGTCGCCGGTGACCTCGAACCGGCCGAACGCGCCGCTGCCCTTGGCGTGCGGCTGCCGCTCCTTGATCCGCTCCCGGTTGAAGTTGGCCATCTGCTCGATCAGGTAACTGTCCTGCAGCAGGATCGGGCCGCCCGCGCCGACGGTCAGCGAATACTGGTCACTCTCGACCGGAATGCCGGCATCGGTCGTCTGGACCGGGTTGGGCTGCGTGCTGGTCATACGTGTGTCTCCTTTGTGGATGGGACCCAGGGCCGTGCTCGATGGATTACCGGGCGGTGGTGGCGCCAGGCTGGATCTGGCGCGGCGGGCAGGATCACTTGTCGGCGGGGTTGAGCGCGCGGAACGCCAGTCCCGCCACGACGCCGCCGGCGAGCTCGACGAGCAGGTAGATCCAGATCGTCGACCAGGCGAACACGCCCCCGGTGGCGCCGCCCAGCGCCACGGCAGGGTTGAACACGCCGCCGGAGATGCCGCCGACGGCGAACGCGCCGGCCGCGATGGTGAACCCGATCGCCAGCCCGAAGAACCCGTTGCCTGGCTGGTCCTTGCTGGTGGCCACGTTCAGCACCACGTAGCACAGCGCGAAGGTGAAGAGCAGTTCCACCACGGCGGCAGCCGCCTCGGCGTGACCGGACAGGGTCAGGGTCTTGACCGCCGCGGGGTTGACGGCGGCGCGGGCAATCACCGCGGCGACCACGCCGCCGACGACCTGCGCGATCCAGTAGGGCACCGCATCGCGGATCCCGATCCGGCCCCGCACCAGCGCCGCGAGCGTCACCGCCGGGTTGTAGTGGCCGCCGGAGATGTGGCCGCCGGCGTAGATCATGACCATCAGGGCCGCGCCGGCCGCCAGCGGCGTGAACACGCTGCCGCTGAGCACGCTCGCTACGACGACCAAGGTGAGGAAGAACGCGCCGATGAACTCGACCACGTACTTCCGGGTTGCTACCCCCAATTGGGAAGCGGGAGCAACTGCCACCGATTTTGGTTCGCGCGTGATGACTTCCGCCATCTGCTTTCCTCCTTGAGTTTCGGGTTAACTCAACGATTGCGCGAGTGCTGTTCACCGTCATCGCGGCCAGCGGCCATTTATCCCTCCTGCTGACCGAACTCACCGGATTCCTGCTAGCTGCAAACCCATGCCGATGACCGGGTTTTCTTAAGATCAACGCGCTTAATTAGCCAGGCTGCATTAACGGGGTGCGCGCAACTGCCGGTGAGAACGCCGCTCGTCTTCGGTGGTGCCGCCCCAGACACCATCGTCGCCGCTCTCCAGCGCCCACCGCAGACACGGTGCGGATACCGGGCACGTCCGGCATATCTGCTTGGCTGCTTCGATCTGAGGCAAAGAGGCATCTGTGGTGCCGAGAGGAAAGAACAGATCGGGATCAACGTCGCGGCAGGCGGCGTAGGCACGCCAGTCCATTTCCGCGGCGTCCCGCTGCCGCTGCAGAAGGCCATGGCCCGTGTCGCGCATCAGCCACGCCACCTTTCTTCTGGTGGGCTCGCACTGCGACTGTGGCGTTGTCTCGCCCTGGCTACCAGGATTTCGCGCGGCTGGGCGCGTGCCATCGCTGCGAACGCCCATCTTTGCCCCCGGCTACCCGAACCAGCTGAACCCCTGCTAGCTGCAACGCGTGCCCGCCGGGAAGGCTTTACGGCGTGTGGCCGAGGACCCGGCTGATCCCCTGCGCCGACAGCTCCGACTTCGCCAGGAATCCGGCGGCCGGGCTTTCGGCGATCAGCTCCGTATAGTCTGCTTCGGCGCCGGTTGAAATCAAGATCACTTCGGCGCCGCCCTGACCGTCCTGGGCCAGCAGCTGGGCCAGGTCAAAGCCGCTCTCGTCGCCGAGCCCGATGTCGACGAGGATGACGTCCGGCCGCAGCGCGCTGGCTTGCCGGAGTGCCCCGGCGATATTCGACGCCACGCCCATGACGGTGAGGCCCTCTCGGTCAAGGAAAAGGCTCGCGGCCTTGAGGAAGGCCTCGTTGTCGTCAACGAGCAGGCACCGCAGCGGCATGCGATCAGATTGCCAGGCCTGCGGCACTGCCGCATTGCGGCTAGCAGGAACCATCCGCCCCGACTCGGCTAGCGTGCTTCGAGGAACCTCAGGACCGCCAGCACCCGCCGGTGCTCGGCTTCGCTCTCCGGCAGATGGAGCTTGGTCAAGATGCTCCGGACGTGCTTTTCGACCGTGCCCTCGGTGACGAAGATCCGCCGGGCGATGCCCGCGTTGGACGCACCCTCGGCCATCAGGGCGAGCACCTCGCGCTCCCGCGGCGACAGGACGTCGAGTGGATCACGGCGCCGCCTGGCCTTGATGAGCTCCTGTACCAGGGACGGGTCCACCATCGAGCCGCCTGCGGTGATCCGCTTGACCGTCTCGATGAACTCGGTCACATCGGTCACCCGGCTCTTCAGCAGGTAGCCGAGGCCCGGCCCGCCCGCCAGCAGTTCCATCGCCTCGTCCACCTCCACATGCGCGGACAGCACGAGGATCGCGGTGCCGGGCAGTTCCGCGCGGATCACCCGGGCGGCCTGCAAGCCCTCGGTGGCTTGCGCCGGCGGCATCCGGATGTCGATGATCGCTAGCTGCGGATGGACCGAATGGGCCAGGGCGAGCAGTTCCGTCCCGTTCCCTGCCTGGCCCGCGACGTCGAACCCGGAACGATCAAGCAAGCTGGCGAGCCCTTCACGCAGCAGGACATCGTCGTCGGCCAGCACGGCCCGGGGCCTGGACCGGCTCTCCGGCGCCGTTTCGGGTGTTTCTGACGATCCCGGCACCCCACGATTATCGACCACGCGAGCATCCGATCTGCGGGCTTCCCGGCCAGCATGGCCCCGGCGCCGGCGATCCGGCATCACCGCCAGCGCCGGTCAGCCATGGACGCTGGCGGTAATCCGCGTGGTACCGCTGGCAGGGGGTGGCCGGGTGCCTGCCGCAACGACGTAACCGAGGCCACGACCCGCAGACAGACCCGCCCTCACAGCGCCTTCCGGATGCTGGCGAGGGAGAACATGCACAGGGCGGCGAGCAGGATGGAAAAGGCCAGCACGGCCGCGAAGTCCCCGATGAACCCGGACGCCACCCCGACGCCGACGACGGGGATGATCAGGCCTGTGTAACACGCGACGAAGAAGGCGGATAGGGCCTGACCGCGCCTCCCCGGCGGGGCTGGGCTCACGGTTTCGGGGATGAGGAACAGGCACAGGCCCGCGGCTGCCACCGCTTCCCGCTGGGATCCGCGACCGCTCGATGACCCGTGCGGCCGAGCAGCGCAGCGCCGCCGTGTTCGAGCAGGATGTGAGCTAGCCGGCGGCCGAGCGTGTCGCCGTCCCTGACCGCACCGATGGTCTGCCCCCGGATCACCGAGGAGCCGTCCGGGGCGGCGATGAGGCCGGACACGTGTACCGCCGGTTCGGCTCCGGTCTCGGAGGCCAGTTCGGCCAGGGCGCCGACCGGTGCGCTGCAGCCGGCGTCCAGCGCGGCCAGGAAGCTGCGTTCGGCGATCGCCGCTGCCCGGGTCGGTGCGTGATCGAGCGCCCTGAGCTGGGCCGCGGTAACCGGGTCGTCGGTGCGGCACTCGACGGCCAGCACGCCCTGCGCCGGCGCAGGCAGGAGCAGCGATGGCTCGAGGGGCGTGGCGACGGCGTCGAGCCGGCCGAGCCGCGAGAGTCCCGCCATGGCCAGGATGAGGGCGTCGACCTCGCCGTCGGCGAGCTTACGCAGCCGGGTGCCGACGTTGCCGCGCACCGGCACGATGTGCAGTGGGCGGCCCGTGGCGCGCAGCAGCGCAGCTCGCCGGGGTGACCCGGTGCCGATCCGCGCTCCGGGAGGCAGCGCGTCGAGGCTCGTCCCGCCCGGCCAGATCAGCGCGTCGCGGGGGTCCTCGCGGGCCGGGAACGCCGCCACCTGTAGCCCCGGTACCGGCGCGGTCGGCAGGTCCTTGGCGGAGTGGACGACGAAGTCGACCGCGCCGCGCAGCAGCGCCGCGCGCAGGGTGGTGGTGAACACGCCGGTCGTACCGATCCGCTCGATCGGCGCGGTCGACTCATCCCCGGGCGTGGCCACCGTGACCACGACGGACGGCTGGCCGCACTGCTGACGCAACTGCCGGGCGATCTGCCCGGCCTGGGCCAGTGCGAGCGGACTGCCGCGGGTACCCAGCCGCAGCGGACGCTGGTGCGGGGAGCTCACGTTCTAGCCTCATCTGTCCGGAGGTCGAAAAGCTGCTTCAGCGCATCCAGGTAGACCGGTCCGTGCGGGCCGGTGGAGAACTCCTTGGCCCGGACGGTCGGCCGGTGCAGGACCTTGCGGAGGATGCGGTGAACGGTGGCCGCCGTTTCGGCCCGCTGCTGCTCGCTGAGCTCCGGAAGCCGATGGTCCAGCCGGGCTAGCTCGGCGTCCGCGAAATGCCTGATCTGTGCGTGCATTGCGGCGATGACGGGCGCTGCCGCCGCTTGCTCCCGCCGGTCCATGTACCCGGCGGCCTCGGCGGCGACGATGTTGCGGACCTGGGGGATCTGGTCCGGTACCGCCCGGCCGGCCAGGTGCCGGCCAAGGGCGGTGAGGTCGACGAGCTTCACCCCGGCCAGCCGTCCGACGGCAGCGTCCACATCAGGCGGCATGCCCAGGTCGAGCACGAACAGCGGCCTGCTGCCAGCCTGAGCCCGCGCCGCCCGTACCGGCCCCGCGGCCACGACGGGTGCGGCGGCCCCGATGGCGGTGACCATCAGGTCGGCGCCGGCGAGCAGGGCAGGCACGTCACTGACCGGCAGGTGCCTGGCGCGCAGCGCCGCGGCCACCTCCGCGGCTCGCGCGGCGTTACGGCCGGCCACCGACAACCGCGCGACACCGGCCTCGCGCAGCAGCCGCGCGGCGAGCTTGCCCGTGCTGCCGGTACCCAGGACCACCGCGTGGCGGCCGGCGAGGCCGCCCAGGTGCGCGGCGGCGATGTCCAGGCCGGCCCGGGCCAGCGAGATGCCCGCGGTGCCGATCGTGGTTTGCGTGCGAGCCCGTTTGCTGGCCCGCAGCGCCGCGTCGATCAGCCCTGTGATCGCGGGGCCAGTGGTTTCCGCCGCGGCGGCCGCGCGGGCCGCGGCCTTGATCTGCGCGACGATCTGCTCCTCACCGAGGGCCATCGACTCCAGCCCGCAGGCGACGGAGAACAAATGCTCGGCGGCCGCGCCGCCGACCCGGACGCGGGCCATCCGCAGGACCTCGCCGGCCGGGAGCCGCGCCCGGGCGGCCACCAGGCTCGCGACAGACGAGGTCACTTGTTCAACCGGTCCTGAAGCGGCCGCGTAGACCTCCACCCGGTTGCAGGTGGACAAGACGGCCACCTCGTCGACGGACGGCACTGTGTGCAGCCGCGTCAGCACGTCGCCCAGCTCTGCCGCAGGCACGGCGAGCCTTTCGAGTATTTCGGCGGGAGCCAACCGGTGCGACACGCCGATGTTCACAATCGTCATCGCGGTGGCCCTCCAGTCTCGGGATCTTCGCGTCCGGGTCGTGACCGGAGCCCGGCCGGTGACCTCACGATCAGCTCACGCAGGCGAGCGGCCGCAGTCCGGGAGCCGGGGTCGCCGGCGGCGCTGGGTAGACCGTGCCGATCGTCGCCAGCGCCCAGCTCATCCTGGCTACCGCGGTGTCCGGGTGGTCACCGAACTCGCCGGCCACCCGTGCGGCACAGCCGCGGACACCCAGCCGCTGTAGCGTCGCCGCGACGGCGCCACGGATCTGGTCGGAGGAGGGCGACCCGGAGGGCTGCAGGGCCGACGCGAACAGCGCCTCGGCTCGGACCGTCTCGAACGTGCCCGGCATCTCCCGTTCGGGCAGCGACTCCCGTTCGGGAAGCGCTCTTTTCGTACCCAGGATCTCCGCCATCGTTCGTGCCTCGTTCCTTCCGCCTCGCGGCTTACTAGCGCGTGCGCCGCATGTGTCCAGCTTCGCGACTACCCCGGCCAGTCCGAGTTCTCGATGATGTCCACGAAGTTGGCGCGCCGGTAGCCGGGGACGAATCGTTCCAAGACGTCCGCCTTGACGTTGCCGAACGTCGTTTCCGGCTTCGGCGCGATGCCCTCGGTGAACGCCCGCAGGATGCTGCGCTTGAAACCCGGCCGTGGATGCAGGGCGGTGATCTCGGCGCGCTCCTCGTCGCTGATGTCGTAGTACCCGATGCCGAGCACGTCGTATTCGACCCCCGCGGTGACCAGGGCGACTTCGGGTTCCAGGAACTCCGGGATGCCGGGCGTGGTGTGCAGGGCGATGGCGGTCCAGACCCGGCGGATGCTGTCCTCGGGCACGCCGTGGCCCTGCAGGAAGCGGCGCGCTTCGTCGGCGCTGTCCACCTCGAAGCGCCGCCCGCTGTGCCGGAACTGCTCGTTCAGCCCCAGGTCGTGGAACATCGCCCCGATGTACAGCAGTTCGGGGTCGAAGCTGAGCCCGCGGTTCCGGCCCTGCAAGCTGCCGAACCAGAAGACCCGCCGGGAATGGTCGTAGACCAGGTCGCTGGCGGACGCGCGCACCAACTCGGTGGCTTCACGGGCAAGTTTCGTGTCCGGAACCGTCACCCCAGCCGCGGTCTGTCCGCTGGTCACCATCACTGCCTCCGCATATCTCGTGAAGGCCCGGCCGCACCGCGCCGGGTCGCTTATCACCCACGATCGCGGACAAACGTGGCCCAGTCTGCCCGGTAGGCGGGCAACCCCCACTACCGGCTAGCAGGAACCGGGCCGCGAGCCGCCCCAGGCTCGGCTGCGGCGGCAGCCTGCCGGCAGCCGCGCACCAGCGTGCCGCTTGACCTGCGCCGCTGGCGGGGATGCGGGCCAAGAATGCCCACTAGGTTCATGGCCAGGCTTGTTCGGCCCATCCGTCGGGCGACGCTCGGGCGCCCGGGGACCGCGACGGCGGAGGGGGTGCACTCGTTGTGACGGCTGGCTCGGTGGGGCGACCCCGGGAGCACGGGATCGCCGAGGAGCAGGCCGCGCTGCGCCGGATGGCGGTGCTGGTGGCGCGGGCGGTACCACCGGAGGAGGTATTCGCCGCGGTCGCCGCGGAGGCCGGGCGGCTGCTGGCGGCCAGCCACGCGACGATGAGCCGGTATGACCCCGACGGCGCTGTAGGGGTGGTCGCCGCGTGGAGCAGTACCGGCGCGGCTCCGCTCGATGAGGAGCCAGTAGGCGGCCGAGCTGGGCGTGAGATGGTGCAGCGCCGCGACGACGTCCCCGGCTACCGGTACCTGCCGGATCCCCGCTAGCGGCAATGCGCTGCGCAGTCCTGGCCGCCATGCTGGAGCCGATGGCCCGGATCCCCACCAGCGGGGTGGTCCGCAGAAGGAAGGGAGCCACGATGCCAGGGACGAACGGCAGCGATGCTCGCGCGGCGGTGGCGGTGATCGGCGCCGGCATCATGGGGTCGGCTATGACCCGCAGCCTGGCCGCCGCGGGCCTGAACACGCGGGTGTGGGACCGGTCACCATCGGTGACCGGTCCGCTGGCAGAGGCGGGTGCGGTCGCCGCGGCGTCGGCGCGGGAGGCAGTGCGGGACGCGGGCGTAGTGATCACGATGCTGCCCACCGCCGATGCCGTGGATTCGGTTATCTTCGACGGCGGCACGGCCGGCGCGTTCGCCGGCGGATGTGTATGGGCGCAGATGGGCACGATCGGCGTCGAGGCGACCCTGCGCATCAGGGATCGGCTGGCCGCGCAGCGGCCCGACGTCATGTTCGTGGACGCCCCGGTATCGGGCAGCAAGGGACCGGCTGAACAGGGCCAGCTGCTGATCCTGGCCTCGGGGCCCGCCGCGGCGGCCGACGTGGTGCGCCCGGTATTCGACGCCATCGGCCGCAAGACCGTGTGGCTGGGAGAGGCCGGCCGGGGCAGCCAGGTGAAGCTGGTCGTCAACGCGTACCTGTCCATCCTCATCGAGGGCCTGGCGGAGACCATGGAGCTTGCCGATCGCCTGGGCATCGGTCACCAGCAGCTCGCCGACGTCATCGAGGGCGGCCCGCTTGACGCGCCGATAGCCGATGCCAAGTTCCACAAGATGGACCGGGGCGACTTTGCAGCCGAGTTCCCGCTGGAGTGGGCGCTGAAGGACGTGGACCTGGCGATCGGTGCCGCGCCTGGCCAGGCGCCGCCGCTCTTGGCCGCGCTTTCTGGTCAGTGGCATGCCGCCGTGACCGCCGGGTACGGCCGCCAGGACATCAGCGCCGCCCGCCTGGCACTGGCCAGTCCCCAATAGAAGCTTTACGTACGGGGGGCCGCAGCATTGGGAAATGTAGGTGCGAATGAGAATGCTGGCGTATTCGATCTGCCGCCGTGCACAGCCCTATAGCGGGGCCTTGACTGAGGTGCAGATTCCTCAAATACCGTAGAGATTCCTGAGGTGTGGCGCGCCTCTGGCTTCGCGTTGTGGCCGGATGGGCAGGCAGGTGCGGCTCCGCCCGGCTGCTTTGACTGCCGGGCACCTGAGATCGCAGCAGACACCAATCGCGCCGACAACGGCGCGGGCCAGCGCGGCCGGGCCCTGGCGAATCAGGCTGGCGGCCCCAGACGCGGGCGCAGTCGAATATGCCGGACCTGGCCGACGGGCCGCTCCCAGCCCGGAAAGGGTCTGACTGGCCTGCGGTCATGCGTTACGAAGCGGAATTCAGAGCCTGCGACGTCCGCGATGTGCTCGTGCGCCCCGGGATGGTCTGCCGGGCCGCGGGGCCGTTGCGCGGTATTACGGCAGGCGGTCTGGGATCGGCTGGATCTGGGGGCCGCGCCCGGCCGCCGCGACGGTGCGGTCATACGATGCGCGCAGGTCGGCGGCGTCGGCGGGATCGGTGCGCCATGCGGTGCCGGCCGGGAGCACCACGAAGTCGGGGTGGCGAACCCAGATCGGCACGTAGTGGATGAACGTGACGCGCGCTCCGCGGCTGTCCACGCTGATGGTGAGCAGCACGATCATCCCGTCCTGGGAGGCGGCCGGGCAGCAGGCGCTGGTCTCGTTGGAGATCAGGTTGCCTTCGCCGAAGACGACGAGCTTGCCGTTGAGGGTCCGGATGGGCTGGACGACGTGCACGTGCTGGCCGACGATCGCGGTGATGTCGGGGGAGCGGGTGAGCTGGCCAGCGAGTGCGAGCTGGAAGCTGCTGGGCACGGTGACGTTCTCATCGCCCCAATGCAGGTTGACGATGACCACCTGCGCGCCGTCCATGCGCGCGCGGTGGGCGTCGGAGAGGATCTGCGCGGCGTTGGCCCGGTTGACCGACCAGGGGTGCGGCGAGGGGATGCCGTTGGTGAGCTCGGTATAGGCGAGGAAGGCGACGCGGACACCCTTGACCGTCATGATCAGCGGTGTTGCCTCTGCGGCCGCCGAGGAGAACGAGCCGGTGTGCAGCACCCCAGCGTGATCCAGCGCGCGGATTGTGTCATCGACTCCCGTCTGCCCCTGGTCGAGGGTATGTGTCGCGGCCGTCGAGCAGGCTCGCCACCCGGTCTGAGCGATCGCGATGGCGAGCGCGGGGGGTGTGTTGAAGGTCGGGTAGCCGGTTGGGGGAGCCGGTGTCATCGGCGTCTCGACGTGGCACAGCGGCAGGTCCGCGCCCTTTACGTAGGGCTTGATCTGCTCGAAGAACGGGGCGAAGTCGTAGTGCCGGCCGCCGCCCAGGGCCAGCGCCCGCTCGAAGATCGCGGAATGGATCAGCAGGTCCCCGCTCGCCTCGACGACAAACTGGACGCTGTGGCTCTCGCTGCGGCGGGGTGACGGGGCCGCCGCGCTGGCCCGGGGGTGATGGACCGCGGGGGTGCCCCCGTGCCCGAAGACGGCGCACCCGCCCGTGACGATGACGAGCGCGGCCACGCAAAGCATGATCGCGCGCCGCCGCGGGCGCTCGGGCGGGGGAGCGCTTTGATTCACAACGCGTGATCCTAGCCCCGGGGGAGAGCCTGCGAGATCGTGTGTGAACAAGATCTATCTTTGTGTGATGCGGTCAGCGGGCGTGGGCACCGGTGACGGCGAACCGCTCCACGGCGGCGACGGGCCCGCCGGTGAAGGCCGCGATCGTGATCACCGCGCCGGGTGGCGGAACGCGCAGGTGTAGCATTTGGGGACCTGGCGATGGTGTCCGCACCATCGCACCCGGTGATCCGGGCAGCGCGCGGTGCGATGTGTGGAGGCGCAGCGTGGGCATCGGCGAGGCACTAGCACAAGTACGCCACCAGGCTGGCCTTACTGTCGCCGAGGTCAGCCAGCGGACCCGCATCAGGGAAGCACTCATCCGCGACATCGAGACCAACGACTATTCCGCATGTGGCGGCGACTTTTACGCCCGGGGCCACATCCGCGCGATAGCCAAGGCGACCGGGGCCGCCCCGGAGCCGCTGATCCGGGAGTTCGACGCCACCCGCCAGATACCGCAGGCGCTGACACTCGCCGACATCTTCCACGACACCCCGGCCACACCCATCATGCCGGGCACAGCGGCCACAACGCGCGGGCGGCACCGGCCGAATAAGACGCAGGCGCTGGCGGTGGCGGTCCTGGCAGCACTCCTGCTGGCGCTCGGGTTCGCGGCGTACGGCCTGCTGCCCGGCTTGCGTCATGCGGCGACCGCCGCTCCGCGGGCCCGGGGTCAGCCGACGGCCCAGCATGAGCCCGGCCCGAACCAGCGGGCATATGCTGCCGTCCCAGCGCACCCGCCCGTCCAACGGCGGGCGCGAACCCCCGTCAGCACCGCCGCTGGCGATCGGCCGCGATCTCATCGCAGTCAGGTATCCCAACTGGTGGACCAGCGCCCGCTGCGGCAACCTGCGTCGGGGCACCTGCATCCTCATGGACTTCGCCCGCCCGCTGGTCACACACGGGCGGATCAGCCTCGGCAGCGCTTCCGGCGCGGGGGTCCAGGTGCGCGCCGACCCGGCGGGCCGACCGCCTATCGCCCGCACGGCCCACGCGGGAGCCGCGGTGCGACCGCGGCTCGCCACACCAGCTCACGGCCGTTATCTGCGCATCTGCCGCACCTGGGCGTCCAGCCCGTACCCGGCCGCGAGTGGTTCCCGGGCCGCGTGCAGGACCGGAGGCACTCTCGCCGGGTTGTGGTGGCCAGCCAGCCGGGTAGCGCGGCCGGATCGCGGACTTTGTCCAGCTGGTCCACTAGGTGCAGCCAGACGGTCTGGCCGACGTCCTCGGCGTCGGCGTCGGCGTCGCGCAGCCGGTTCCTGCGGCACAGGGCGTCCGACGCCCCCGTGTTCGAGAAACTGAACCGGCTGCGCACCGAAGTCACCGCCTGAAAAGGCTCGCTGCGGGTTCGGCGGTCGGTGTGGGCGCCGCGGCCAGCAGGGTCGCTTCGATGTTGCCCCAGGGTAGGCCGGGTGGCAGGCCGATCATGACGATGTTGGCCGCCTTGTCCCAGGGCTCGAGCTGCTCCCGGACCTGATCGCGGGTTCCGTAGGCCGCCAGCTGGTCGAGGATGACCTGGGCGTCAGCCGGGACCGCCGCCTGCCGCGGGCTGGGCCGCGGGTTCGCGGCGATGATGGCGCTGACCTCGGCGCCATAGCCCTGACCGGACACGGACCGGGCGTAAACGTCGCCCATGGCGGTCAGGTACCAGGCGGCGCAGCTAGCCGCGATGGACCGGGCCGCGCCGGCGTCTTCGTCGACAACGGTCAGAGGCCCAGCCGCCACGGTCAGGGCTCGCGGGTCGGCGGCTTCGCGCATCGAGGTGACCCAGCCGGCCAGGCGGTCGCGTGCCACCATAACCGGGACCCAGCCGTCACCGAGTTCGGCGGCTACCTGGAGCGTGCGGCGGCCCAGCGCGGCGACCCAGATGGGTACCTCGGGCGCGGGCGGCTGACCCAGGCGCAGCGGGAACGCCGCCGTGACGTGATCGAGCCGGGCGGGCTGGCCGGCCAGCAGCGCACGGACCTTCGTCACGACGTCGCGCAGCCGGCCGGCTGGGTCCTCGAACGCGGCGTCGTGGAATCCCTCCACCAGGGCCTTGGTGCTCGCACCGAGGCCGAGCACGTATCGCCCGCCAGAGATCTGCTGGAGCGTGGCGGCGGCCATCGCCAGCGTGGCCGGAGTACGTCCCCACACCGAGAGGACGCTGGAGGCGACCTGGATCCGCCGGGTGCCTAGCGCGATCTTGGTCAGCACCGTGGTCGAGTCCAGGCCCCAGCCCTCGGGCAGTGCGAACACCTCGTATCCCAGCTCGTCGGCGAGCACGGCGGTCTGGACGATGACATCCAGCCGGGTCTCCATCGGCGTGAGGGCCACGCCGCGTCGGCGTGCGGTCATGACGACGCTCCTGCGGCGGCCAGAGCCGGGACCGGGCGCGGCACGGTGACCCACACGGCCCGGGCGGCGGCGAGCACCTCGTCGCCGGGGCCGAGCAGCGCCGAACCGGCGATGAGCTTACGGCCGTCACGCCCGCAGGGCCAGGCGACCACCCGGCACTGGTCGCCGGCCAGGGGCAACCCGGCCAGACTAACCGTCATCCGGCCGAGCAAGATGGCAGTGTCCTGGGCCAGGCCGACCGCCTCGGCCGCGGCTAGTCCGCTGGGACAGTCGAGCGCAGCCCAGAGCACCTCGGGCCGGATGCTCCGGTCCGCGCTCGCGACCGAGGGGTCCGGTGTCCACGGCGCGACCCACAGCGCTCGGCCAGCCACCGGCCCGGGGAAGATCCGCAGCCCGTCGCCTGGCCGGCGGTCCATCCCGCACACGAAGCAGGCCGGGAAGACCGGATCGGTGTAGTAGCGTGACCGGCCGGCGACCGCGCGGGCTTCGTCGAGCGACACGGCAGGCGCGGCCAGCTCGACGGGGGCAGCTGAGTGCGACTCCGCGAGCAGCGTGTCGCCGTCCCGGACCAGCAAGGCGCCATGGCCGTCGGGGCGCGCCGCCAGCGGGCGCTCCAGCGGCAGGGGCCGGCGCAAGGTCACCTCCACGGCACCGCCGTGCAGCGCGGCGATGGAGCCGCAGGCGAAGCCGCCGTTGGCCACACCGGGTGGCCCGCAGAAGCGCCGCCCGAAATACAGTTCTGTCATGTCGGTATGTCCTCCCGTTCGCGAATGTGTCCTCTGACCGAGGATCCACGATGGCCGGGACGGGCTGCCAGGAGGAAACTACGCCACTTGGTACCTGCCTCTGGTACCTCAGCGGTCCGCGGCGTCGCGGGCCCACCAGGCGGCGACCTGGGCTCGGGAGGTGACGCCGAGCCGCTGACGGATCCGCTCCAGATGCCCCTCGGCCGAGCGTTCCCCGATCCCCAGCCGCTGGGCAATCTGGCGGTTGGTCAGGCCCTCGGCGACCAGGGCCGCCACCTGAAGCTGCCGGGCGGTGAGCGTAGCTGGCGGCTGACCACGGGAGGGCGTAGCGACTGACTCCCCGAGGAACTCCAGGATCGCGCGGACTACCGCGGCTGCGTCGCCCACGTACGGAAAATGACTCCTGCCCGTCAGCGAGACCAGGCGCGCGCCCTGGATCCCGGCGGCCAGCTCACGACCTAGCCGGTAGGGGATCGCCCGGTCGTCGCGCCGGTGCAGCACCAGCGTCGGCGCCACCACCTGGTCCAGCAGATCATCGACGCGGATCTCATAGCACTGCGCCAGCAGCTCAGCCGCGAAGTGAGCCGATGCGGCGCCTCGCTGGAGCTGCGCGAAGTGCGCCCGGGTCTCCGCGGTGGCGTCCGGCAAGAAGACGTCGGCCAGCACGTCCGAGCCCAGCCCCCAGTGCGCCTGGATCATGGCGATCATGGCCGTGCGGACCTCGGCCGTGGCGATCCGGCGGCCATCCGCGTAGCCGCCATAGATGACCAGCCGAGCGACCCGGGCCGGGTGGGCCGCCGCGAATGCCAGTGCCACCGGCGCGCCCATCGAGGCGCCCAGCAGATCGAGGCGGTCCAGCTCGAGATGGTCAGCCACGGCCCGGAGCACCTCCAGTTCGGTGCCGAGCGTCTGGCGCCCAGGCCAGGGTTCTGAGAGCCCGCAGCCGGGCCCGTCGTACTGAACCACGGTCCGGATCCCGGTCAGGGGCGCGAAAAAAGCGCGGTAGGCCGGGTCCTGCCACCACAGCTCCAGATGGCTGATCCAGGCCGCAGGCATCAGCAGCGCCGGACCCCGGCCGACCGTGGCATACGCAATCCGAACGCCGGCCGGCGTGCCACAAAAGCGGATCTGCCGTTGCAGCTGTGAATCACGTGCCAGCCGCGATGGCGGTTGCGGGATCGTGGGGCCTCCAGGGACCGTGAGACCTCCAGGGATCGTGGGCCCGGCGGACGATGGACCGGACAATGGACTGGTGGCAGCGGCACGGGCCGCTACTTTCATGATGCCCGAACCACGTGCAGGCCGACCCGGCGGTCCCGGGTTCGGGCGTAACCATTAACCTCGGCTTTCCTTGGTCCGCAGTTCGGTTTCGAGCAGGTCCATGGCCTTGAGGAACGCGGCCTGGAGCGCCCAGTCAGCTCACGACCGTGCGCCACGCCGGCTGGTCCCGTAGGCTAGCCCCATCCCGTGTATCCCGAATTACCCCGTACCATCGGGGTGCCCTTCTCGGCCCGGAAGGAAGATGCCTGATGTCTGCCCCACCGCCGGCGCCCTCTGGATTGGACCCCGATGACCCGATCGGCGTCGGCTATCCCAACACGGCCCGTATCTGGAACTACCAGCTCGGCGGCAAGGACAACTTCGCCGTTGACCGGGAGGCGTCCCAGGCGGCCAATGCGATGGTCCGGGGGATGGGTGTGCCGGCCGGTGCCGATACTGCCGTGGAGAGCCGCCATCTGCTGCAGCGCATGGTCGACTACATGGCCGGGCAGGGCGTCCGCCAGTTCCTTGACCTTGGCTCGGGCCTGCCGAACATGGCTAACACCCACCAGATCGCCCACCGGGTGGCGCCCGGGGCGCGGATCGTCTATGTGGACCTGGATCCGCTGGTGGCGTCGCATGCTGCCGCGCTGATGGCCGGGCCCAACGTCGTCACGCTCCAGGCGGATCTGCGCGAACCGGGGCAGGTGCTCGGCGACTCGCGGGTCCGCGGCCTGTTCGACTTCGGCCAGCCGGTTGGGATCATGTTCATGTGCGTGCTGCACTGCCTGTGGGACCGGGAAGACCCGTGGGGGATCGTCCGGCAGTTCCGGGATGCCGTGCCGCCGGGCAGCTACCTGGCCCTGAGCCACATGACCGGCGAAGCCCACCCCGAGGCGGCCGAGGCGCTGTTCCGCATGACCCAGGACCTGCACTGGAACACGCCGCTGATCTCGCGTAGCCGCGCCGGCATCGCACGGTTCTTCGACGGGTTCACGCTGGTTGAGCCCGGCCTGGTGAGCCCCGCGCAGTGGAGACCCGACCTGGGCCACCCGCTGCGGGAGCGCCAGCAAGACCTTGGCGACGACGAACCCGTGCTCAAGCCAATCGCCCCCGGGCCGCCCGGGAGCGGCCCCGGAGCCGCATGGCACCTGTGCGGGATCGGCCGCAAGAACAAGTCCTGACCATCCCGCCCCGGCCACCACCGGGTGCCCAGTCTCCCGGAATCTGGTCCGTAGCCGATGCGCTGACCTGCGAGCAAGCCAAATCCAGCCCGACACGGATCACACGCTGTGCCAATTCGGCCACCCGGACCTGGCGGGCACTTCGCAGCGCCCGGTGGACCCGATGCCGATCGGCAGCAGAGGACCCGCCCAGATCGTTCCCCGGCACGGATCCGGCCAGTAGCCCCGGCGCCAGCCCCGCCAGAGCCTGAGGATCGAGGAGCCCCAGCAGCCGCACCCGGCGCTCACCCGAACTGGCCAGATGCGGGCCGATCGCCTCGCTCCACAACGCGTCGGGCAGATCGCGCTCGAACTCCGACGCGCGCGCGCTCAGCACCGCGCAACCCTCACCGCCTGCGAGGTGCGCCAGCTCGGACAGCAACCGCGTCTTGCCGATCCCCGGCTCGCCCTCGATCACCAGCACCCCGCCGGACCCGCTCCGCGGCGACACCAGCGCCGCGGCGAGCTCGTCGCGTTCATGCACGCGCCCGACTAGAGCGCCGACGGTCCCGGGGCCCATGCCCGCGGCACGTGCACGTACCGGCGCATGCCTTGATCTAAAGGCCGAAGGATGAGCAGATCAGGCCAACGGAAAATCGTTGCAGGCCTGTCGGCTTGCACGGTGATCGGAGGGTTCAATGGGTAAGGAGTTTGACGTTGTGGTGGTGGGCGGACGGTGCGCCGGCTCGCCGCTTGCGACGCTACTGGCGCGCGCGGGGCTATCGGTTGCGCTCGTGGAGCAGGCGACGTTCCCGCGGGACACGCTTTCGACTCACGTCTTCGAGACGGCGGCGCTCGCCTTTCTCGATCGGCTTGGCGTGCTGAGCGAGCTGCGGGCCACGGGGGCGCCGATCGTCAATCACGTTGACCTCCGGCAGGAGGGGTTCCGGGCACGAATGCGAGGACCGCAGCGGCCCGGAGATGCGGGAGGGGCGATGTCGGTACGTCGGCTGGTGCTTGACCCCATTCTGATGCAGGCCGCCGTCGAGGCAGGAGCTGAGGTCCGGATGGCCGCGAAGGTGACCGCGCTGGTGAGGGACCGCGACCGGGTGACGGGCGTGCGCGTCGCCCGTAACGGGTCAGAGCAGGCGCTGGGGGCGAGGCTCGTGGTGGGCGCCGACGGCCGCAACTCGACGGTTGCCAGGCTGGCGGGGTCGCGCACGTACAACCTGACTCCGAACGAGCGGTTCGGCTACTGGTCGTTCTTTGAGGGCGCGGATCCGGGGCCCGAGCCGAGGTTGATCTTCCATCGCTGGTCAGGCAACCTCGTGTTCGCGATGCCGTCGGACAGCGGGCTGTATCAGGTGCTCGCGCTGCCGGAGCTCAGCGACCTGCCGCGGTTCCGGCGCAGCCTCGAGGAAAGCTACCTGGAGTACATCAGGCGCTGCGACCCGGTGGCTCACGCACTGTCGGACGCACGCCGGGTCGGCAAGCTGTTCGGGGCGCTCCACTGGGAGGGGTACTTCCGCGAGGCCACGGGGCCCGGCTGGGTCCTCGTCGGCGACGCCGGCCATTTCAAGGACCCGACTCCAGGCCAGGGCATTCAGGACGCGTTCCGGCAGGCCGAGTTCCTGGCGCCGGCGATCCTCGGCGCCATCGGCAGGTCGTCATCGGCGCTGGACGAGGCGCTGGCGGGCTGGGCGCACTGGCGCGACGACGACGCCCGCGAGCACTACTGGCTCGCGACCGACCTCGGCAAGGCGGGCCTGGCGCCCGCGGTGCTGCCGGAGATCGCGCAGCGTTTGTACGACCAGGGCAAGCTGGACCCGTTCCTGGACCTGTTCAACCACCGTTCCGTCCCCTCGCAGGTGCTGACGCCGCCACGGTTCGCGTCGCCTCCCTGGTGATCCCGTTCCTCAGGCGGCAGCTTCCGGACCCCGCGATCGCGACCGGATCACCCGCCAGCCCGCCGCCGAGTCCGTGACCCCCGACCTGGGCAAGGTCCAGGCGCTGCCAGGCCAGGTGGGACGGGTCTGTCTAGTCATCTGACACGCGCTGTTACGCGGTTCCGAGACGGAGCCGGAAACTACCGGGCTGGAACTTGCCCAGGGACTGCTCCCAGGACTGGCCCGGCCAGTGGTAACTCGCGCTGCCCTCGGCAGGCCGGTACTCGGCGGTGTACAGGGTCCCGAAGCCTTCGTGGAAGCGGGTGGCGTAGAGCGGTGAACCCAGGCAGGCTGCGATGACGCCGGAGACGTCCGCGCCGGCGGCCAGTAGCTCCTCAAGGTGCTTCTGGCGCTCTGCACTGCGGATCGCCGCGGCGTACGGCGCCCATTCCCCCTCGCCCTGATGGTTGGTGACCACGGCCCGGTCCGTGACGCGGGCCGGCCGGTCGGGGGCCAGGTACGCCGTGGCCCACCGCCCGGAGCCGTCCAGCACGGTGACGTTGTAGGACATGTGGACGGGCACCCGGCGCAGCACTTGCACGGCCTCCTTGACGGTGCCGCAGACCTCTAGGACGTACCGGATCACCAGCGGGATCCCGAAGCCCTCGCCCACCTGTGGCCGTCCCCCGAACGTCAGCGACACGGCCAGCCCGGCGTCGTTGATCCCGTCCAGCAGTCCCCAGAGGCAATCGAGCATGCCGAGCACCCCGCGGCCGGTAAACGCCGTCCTGGCTACCACCCCGTCGAACAGCCGGTAGTCCCAGTCGTAATTGCGGACCAGGGCCGGTCCGCCCGGCAGGACCGCTGCTTGCGAGCAGCCGGTCAGGAAGGGCGGCGGGTTCCACAACGCCAGCGCGGGGCCGGCGTCGGCATCATCAGGAAGCATGGCGGTCAGCCGCTCCCATGAAGGAACGAGTTCCGGCATATGCTTCTCGAGCGCCGTCCTTGCCTCTCCCGCGGTCGGGCGGGTATTCGTGCCTTCCCGCCACCATCGCCGGAAGGCCGGCCAGCTCTGTGCCAGGTGCTGGCCGATCTGGTCACCGGGCTCGTCTTCCTCCCATGCCCGCAGGACGATGGGAACTTCGCCCGCCTCAGGCGACTGCTCCCACCCGGTTCCCGGCCACGATCCCGAGGCCCAGTCCGTCGAAGCGATCTGCCTGAGCCAGGAGCGCCAGTCCGGCCAGTCCACGCCCTCCACCCACCGCTGCCAGTCCGGCCAGCTAGCAGGCGGGGGCCTGCGGTTTTCGCTCGGGCGGTTCTCGGTCATGCGGCCCCCTCACCCTGAATCTTCCAGGTGTCGCCGCTACCCCGTAACCGCGGCCTGAACCCATATCCGGCTGCCTCCTCCACGGTGGCGTGCACGGCGGTCAGCTGTTCGGCGCCCTACGGGGCTATCGTCCGGGCGACCACCGGCTGCGGCGACGCCAGCGTCGGGAGTGCCGGTCAGGAGGGACGTCGGCTGACGTCGAGGTTGAGCTGGACCGGAAGGTCGGTCTTGCCGAGCGCCCGCCGGGTATGGGCAATAGCTTCGGCTTCTATGCGAAGGTGCAGTGCGTGCAGGTCGGCTGACTGGCTAGCGGTGACGGCGATGACGATTCCGGGGGCGCTGGAGTCGCCGATGACCCGGCCGCGGGTGGTGTCGACGCCGTGGTAGGTCCCGATTTCCCGGGCCAGGGCGCCGGTGAGGGCGGCGGGCTGAAGGATGGTGGTGCCTTCCCGGTCGCTGACGGGGATGGGGATGTCGCCGGCCCGGTCGGTGGAGATCAGCAGGACCAGGATCCAGCGCAGCGCAGCGAGGGCGATCAGCAGGCAGGCGCCCGCGGCGGCTGGCCATACCCAGGTTCCGTGCTGGCCGATGTAGGTGCTGACGCGATTGGCGACCAGGGTGCGCCTGGAGAAGGCCGCGCCGAAGACGCCGGCTGATGCGGTCATGGCGGCGGCGCCGGCGAGCAGGACCAGCAGGCCGAACAGGGTCAGGGCGAAGCGGTTGGTGCGGTCGGCGTGCATCAGCGGCTCCGGGAAGTGACACGTACTGCGAGGCGCGGCGGATGGCGCAGGTCCAGGTCGTCCAGGCGGCCGCGCAGCGCCTGGGTGACGGGCTGCCTGAGCGCGCCAGCGGCCGCCCGGCCGCGGGCGGCCGAGGTGGCTGTAACACGGGCGCGGCGGCGGCGGACGATGACGGTTGCGCCGGAGATGCCGTCAACTCCGGTTGCTGCCGCGCGGAGCGTCCCGGCCAGGCCGCCGCGGGTCACGGCCGCATCGGTGGCGTCGTCGCCGGAACGCAGCTGCAGGCGGGTGACGCGGCGGGGCTTGAGCTCCAGCGCGAGGATGAGCGCGCCGACGATGATCAGGACGGCTGACCACACCCGGACCACCAGCGCATACCAGTGGGTTTTCCGGGCCCAGTGGTACCAGGTGGTCCAGTGCAGCACCAGCGGGCCGCTCTTGATGTGGAAGGTGATGACCTCAATGATGACGATGATGGCGGCCACGGCCAGGGCCGCGGCGAGTATGAAGCCGAGCGGGCGGTTGAGCAGGCGCATTCGCGGTTTCTCCGTTACCTGACCCGGGGTGGCGGGGCGATGTCAGTGGCCAGATCGGCAACGACAATGTGTACCTCGTCCGTCTCTAGCCCGGTCAGCTCCCGGACCCGGTCGCGGACGTGACGGCGGACCTGCCCAGTGACTTCGGGAACCGATGCAGGCCAGCGGACACTGATCTCCAGGTTGACGAACGCTTTTGAGCCATCGACCTCGACGGACGTTTTCGGCAGCGCGTCCAGGTCGGTACCGCGCAGGCCCAGGTGCCCTGAGCCCGGAACCGCACGGCCCAGCATGCGGCCCGCGGCCGCTCCGGCGTCCGGGTTTTCGGCCGCGGCCTGCGCGGCGATTTTGGAAACGACCCCATCGGCGATGCTGATCGTGCCCAGCTCGTTACGGCCAGCCAGGACGGCTGGCTCAAGGCTGGCGGGGGCGCTCATCTGCGGCTGCGGCTGCGCGACAGCCATCCCTGCACATCCATGTCACCGTCGAGAACCTTGGCGGCGCCGTAGCCGATCGCGCCGAGCACGGCCACGATCAGCATGTCGCCAAAGTTGCCGAACACGAGGGCGAGGCCCAGGATCAGGCCGGTCACGGTGGCAAGCGCGGTACGGTTCATTACTCACATCCAGACTCAGGCGAAGACAAGGTCCCGCGGCCGTTCAGGCCGGCGGCAGCCCCGGGGCCGCTTGGGCGGCCGCGGCCGGCAGGCGCGCGGGCAGCGGCACCTGGGGAGGATCGTCGATGTCGGCGACCACCACGTCGACCGGGCGGCCGCCGGTGAGCGGGGCCAGCACCGCGGTGACCAGGGCGGCAAGTGCACGGGCCGGGACCGCCCATTGAGACCGGATCTGCACGGTCACCCGGCCGCCGCCGACCATGATGCCCTCGACTTTGCGGCCGGGCAGATAGGAGGCGACCTCGCCGAACCGGCCGCCGTCAAGCCCAGACACTCCCGCGCATTCCCCGACGCCCGCAGCGACGGCGTCCACGTCAATACCGTCGATAACGGCGGATCCGGTCACGCTGCCCCCGGCCGGCACGGTCATGCCACGCGGGAGGGAGCGGCGTCCTGGTCATCGTCGGCGGGGAGGTAAACGTCGTCTACGGCGACATTGACTTCGACCACCCGCAGACCGGTCATCCGCTCGACCGCCTGCTTGACGTTCCGCTGGATGCCGCGACCCAGCTCGGTGATGGCCACACCGTAGTCGACCACGATGTCCAGGTCGATCGCGGCTTCGGTCTCGCCGACCTCGACGCCGACGCCCTGAGAAACGCTCGGGCCCGAGCTGCCGGGGATGCGCTCACGGATCGAGCCGAAGGCACGGGAGCCGCTGGTGCCCATCGCGTGCACCCCCGGGATTTCCCGGCAGGCCTTCCCGGCGATCTTCTGCACGACGCCTTCAGCGACCGATATCTGCCCGTCGCTGGTGGCCAGCCGGTCCCGGGTGGCCGGGCTGGCGTTCGTGGAGGTTACCGGGGTCTCGCTGGTCCTCGACGCTGCAAGCTCGCTCATCTGACACGCTCCCTTGAATGCCGGTACTGGTGTGGCATGCGGCCCGGCGGGGGTTTCCCCGCCGGGCCGTCACTCACTTAGACACCGCGCCGGGCAGATCGTCGCAGCATTTCCCGCGTGTTTTCCCGGCCCTAGCCGCCGGGTGCGGCGGCTAGGGCCCATAGGCCCGCACGCCGCGGCCCATCCGGCGTATTCCGTTGCAGCCTGGGCAGCTGGCACGGCACAAGAGCCGCGAATTGATGCGAGAGGGAATGCAGCTGAACCAGACGGTCGGGGACGCCTATCTCGTTACCCGTGCCCAGGAGGGTTACCTCGACGCCTACGAGATGCTCGTGCAGCGGCATTCCGCGATGGCATACCGCGTGGCCCTGCGGCTTTGCGGTGACCACCACGATGCCCAGGACATCGCCCAGGAGGCCCTGATAGCGGCCTGGGAGAACCTGACCCGGTTCAGGGCCGACTCCTCGTTCTCGACCTGGCTCTACCAGATCGTCACCCGGCGAGCCCTCAATAGGCTCACCCGCGGCCGGGGCACCGACCAGGTGGACTTCCTCCAGGAGGAAGCCGATCCCATCGCCGGTCCCGCCGCGCAAGCCGAGCGTAACCTCACCGTCGACGCGGTCACCGACGCCCTCGCCACGCTGCCCTTCCGCCAGCGCGCCGTCGTCGTCCTGCACCACCTTGAGGGATTGTCCTACGCTGAGGTGGCAGGAATCACTCACAGCACCGTCCCGGCGGTCCGGAGCCACTTGTTTCGGGCACGGCGTGCGCTGGGCATCATGCTGGAGGAATGGAGGTGACCGGGTCGGTGAGCGAGTCACCCGCGGGCGGCCGGGCAGCCAGGCAGCTGCTGGACGCGGTCGCGTTGCCGTGCGGGGCTGACATCGATCCACTCCTCGAACAGGTCGCCGACGGCCACGCAGCCGACCTGGACACTCACCAGCGGGACTGCGTGCACTGCCAGGCCGCGATCACAGAATTCGCTGTTGTGTGGGCCCCAGTGGCCGAAACAGCAGCCAGGCCGGTACCAGCCCCACCGGGACTGACCGCGGCGATCATGAGCCAGATCCGGGTACTGGTCCGGGACGTCTGGTACACGCTGCAGACCACCGACCTCGGTTTCATCCGCATCGCCGCCCGGACCGTGGCCGCCTTGGCCCGCGACACCGCCCGGACCGTGCCCGGCGTCCGCGTCGCCCTCGGCCGCAGCACCCACAGCAAAGCGGCCCCGCTCGCCGAGCAGGCCACCTTCGGGCACCATCATCCCCACGCCGCCGTAGGCGTCCTGGGCCGCACAGCCGTCGTAGATCTCGCCGTGGCGGTCACGTACGGGGACCCCGTGCACGAGGTAGCGCGCGACATTCAGCGGCGCGTCACCACGACACTCTGCGACCAGATCGGGCTGCGGTCCGTCATGGTCAACGTCACCGTCGACGACGTCCTCACCGACGACGTCCAGTGACCGCTGCACAGCCCCAGTCGGCCCAGTCGTCTGGGATAGTTTGATCCCGATCGGGATCAAGCCTGCGTCCGCTTGCCAGGCGGTTCGCTGAGAACGCGGGTCTTGCCGCGGCATGGCCTTGTGTGCCGGACCGTCCGAGTGCGATCTTGTCTCGCGGCCGGAGCGGGAGGCAGACATCGGTAAGTGGATGGGGCACCGGTGGATCTTGGCTCGTGTTCACCAGAATAAGTGCGTAGGGCTGACAACGGCCATCGCTGGGGGGCCGAGCATGACCATGACGCTGGAGAAGCTCGGCTGGCACCGAGTTCAGGTTCGAGCGGTTCACCGACTTCATCATCCGGGCGACGGCGGCGGGAGAACTCGCCTCCAAGGAGCTGCGCCTGCTGATCCAGGCGATCCCTTGATCACCAGGAGAATGAGCTCCGTGATGACGCGACGATCGTGTTGCCGGAGTGGCGGCCGTCGCGGTCCAAAGCGCCGTCCAACAGGCGGTAGCGCGATGCGGCAGCGGCGCGATGGGCGTGTCCGCCGGTGATGGGCGGGAGCCCGTACCGAGCGGTGCTCCGGGGCGCCGAGCGGGTCTGGCACGACCTCCGGTTCAAGGACCTCTACCGGAGCGGCAAGGAGTTCGAGCTCATGCACCGGGCCATAGGCTTCGCCGCCCTGGCCATCCTCACCGTGATCCCGCTGCTTATCGTCATCGCCGCCGCCAACCCTGCCCCGCACCCCGGCCTCGCCTCGTGGGTGATCTACGGCATGGGCCTGACCGGCTCCTCTGCCGACGCGGTGACACGGCTCTTCTCGGCGCCGGCCCGGGTGCTGGGCACGACGAGCGTGTTCAGTGCCCTGCTGCTGGGCGTCTCCGGGGTCGCGTTCGCGGGCAGCGTGCAGGCCGGGTTCGAGAGGATCTGGGGCCTTCCCGCCGGGCCCTGGCACAAGATCTGGCGTCAGACCGTGTGGCTGGCCACCCTCACCGCCTACATCTACGCGGAGGCCACGGTCGGCACGGTGACGCACGCCGGGCTCGCCGAGACGGCGGCGGTGGCGGTGGTGCTCGGCATCGCCTTCTTCTGGTGGGGGCTGCGCTTCCTGATCGGCGGCCGGGTGGGCTATCTGGCGGCGATGCCGGGCGCGGTGGCGACGATAGTGGGCCTGGGTGGCCTGCGGGTCTTCTCCGGCCTGGTCTTCGAGCCGCTTATCGCCAGCAACGCGGTCAGCTACGGCGTGCTGGGCACCGTCCTAATCGTGCAGTCGTGGCTGATCGGCGTCGGCTGGGTCGTTTATGGCGGCCAGTTGTTCGGGCGCTGGTTCCACGACGCCTGGCTGCGGGCCTGGGCGCACAATCGCTGGGGCCACGCGGAGCCGGGCGGCGGGGAGGAGGGCGAGCAGGACCCCGGGAGTCAAAGCACACCGCCTGGGTAGTCGGTAGTGCCACCATCGCGCAGATCAAGAAGGCGTACCTGATTCGGCGGGCTCTGGCCATGCCGCAGCGGTGCGTGGACGCGCTCAGCACGCTACGGGACATACGGAGATGTACGCACACTCATCGCGCTGAGAGTGTGACTGCCTGGTGTGCACCAGCCGTGCCGTATCCGTGTGACGCCAATTACCATCCATGCCGTGATCCCCATGGTTACCATGCAGAACCGGATCCGCGGAAAGCATCGGTCAGCCCCTCCGACGCAATGTGTCTCCCTTGAACGGAGGCAAAAGGCAGCGCCTAGATACACCCGTGGCAGGCGCGGCACCGTGCCATGAACGCGCTCCGCCAAGTAGCACGCGGTGACGCCGCCGAACTAACGGGCCAGGCGCACGCAGGCCGACCGCACCTGGAGTCCTCCGACGCCCACCGCTGGACCTGCTCCAGCACCCGCCGGCCGAGCGGCGCTACCGCCGCAGCCACCGGCTCGCTCAGCGGCGCGCCGAACATCAGCGGGCCTGCGACCTCGACGGCAAGCACTCGCGTCCGGTCAGGGAAGCCCATGCCGAGCCGCCGGGCGACCGCGGCAAGCTCGGGTATGCCGGCCTGGTGCAGGCTGGGTGCTATCGCCTGGCCCAAATCGGCGAGCCTGACCTCGACGATCGTGCCCGCCGGGCTGCGGCCCGTGCGGATCGAGTCGGCGATCACCGCGCGGTCGTACCCGGCGAAGACCTCGAGCAGGGCGAGGCCCGAGGCGGCGCTCTCCACGACATCGGCGCCCCCGGCCAGCTTCCCGCGCAGCGCCCGCACCGCGAGCACGCCGACGGCGTCATCGCCGGCGTACTCGTTGCCCAGGCCGAGGACGAGCGTTCGCACGGTCAGTCCCGCCGGATCTCCTGCAGGAGCGCACCGCCCGCGTCCCGCAGCTCGACGATCAGCGGCATGTGGCCGGGCAGGCTGTGCGTCGAGCAGCCCATGCACGGGTCGTAGGCGCGGAACGCCATCTCGACCTGGTTCAGCAGCCCCTGGTCGACCTCGCCGTTCCTGATCAGCGCGTGCGCCGCCTTGTCGACGGACAGCGCGATCCTCGCGGCGTTGTTCTGCGTGGCGACGATCATGTTCGCGGCCGTGATGAGCCCACGCTCGTCCGTCCGGTAGTGGTGGAAGAGGGTCCCCCGTGGGGCTTCCACAACTCCGACACCCTCGCGCGGCACGGCAGCCGGCAGCTCGCGCACCCGCGGGTCGGTGATCTCCGGGTCGTCGGCAAGTTCGGCCATCCGCTCCGCCGCGTACATCAGCTCGATGATCCTGGCCCAGTGGTTGGCGAGCGTGTGGTGGACCGGCCCGGGGCCCAGGGTGGCCATGAACTCCTCATAGGCTTCCTGCGCGCGGGGCGTGGCCATGCCGTCAGCGACGTTCAGCCGGGCCAGCGGCGCGACGCTGTAGACGCCGCTGTCGGCCCCGTCGGCGAACCCCTTCCAGCCGATGTCCTTCAGGAAGCAGAACTTCATGTACGTCCACGGCTCGACGTGCTCGGCGACATGGCTGAGGTAGTCCTTCCCGTCGAACGTGAGCAGCTCCTTGCCGGTCGGGCCGACGACCCTGAGCCTGCCGTCGTAGAAGGTGACCTTGTTCGCGTCGTCGACGAGGCCCAGGTAGTAGGTGCGCTGGGTGTAGGCCTCGGAGGTGACCATCTCGACGTAGCCGGGGTTGCCGAGCACGGCCGTGCGGAACGCGCCCAGCGCGAACTGGCTGAACTCGATGGCGCGGGCCGCCGCCGCGGCCGCTTCCCGCTGGGCCTCGCCGCTCAGCGGGCGCGCCACGCCGCCGGGGAGCCCGAAGACGGGATGGATCGCCTTGCCCGCCACCGCGGCCACCAGGTCACGGAGCTGCTTGCGGACGCCGATCACCTCCTTGCCCACCTCGAGCCCCACCGCGTCGACGACGCCGAGGATGTTCCGCGTCTGCGGTGGCGCGGCCGGGCCGACGATGAAGTCGGGGCCGCCGAGGAAGAAGAAGTGCAGCGCGTGGTCTTCGACCATGAAGGCGCTGTAGAGCAGCTCGCGGATCTTTCGCGCGGCGGGCGGCGGGTCCACCTGGTAGAGGCCGTCGAGGGCCTTCGTGGCGGCCATGTGGTGGGCCATCGGGCAGACGCCGCAGATGCGCGAGGTGATCTGCGGCATGTCCTCGGCGCGCCGGCCCTGGGCGAACTTCTCGAAGCCGCGCAGCTCCGGGATCTGGAGGTAGGCCCGGTCGACATCGCCGTCGGCGTCGAGGAAGATGTGTATCCGCCCGTGGCCCTCCAGCCGTGTGATGGGGTCGATGAGGATCTCGCGGCTCATGGCGCCACCTCTTCGGTGTGCTCTCTCGCGGCCGGCCGCACGCGGCGGTGCAGCAGCGAAGCGGGCAGGCTGTAGCGGTAGAAGGTGCCGACCGGGTCGGCGATCTCGGCGACGCGAGCGGCGGTCTCGTCCTCGCCGTCCGCGTCGAGGAGCGATGCGATGGCGGACAGCGCCTTCGCCCCGTAGTCGATGACACCGCTCGTGGGCCCCATGCAGCCGGTGCACGGCATGTTCCCGCCGGGGCAGGCAGCGGCGCAGCCCGCGCGGGTAGCGGGGCCGAGGCAGATCAGGCCTTGCGCGAGCAGGCAGAGCTCCGGATCGATGACCATCTGGTGCGGCCGCCGGAACGCCTGCACCAGGAGCTTGTCCGGCTTCGTCGCGGCACGCGGGCACTCGGAGCAGAGCGCCACGTCGGGCGCGAGCACGGCTCCCTTCCCGGGCAGCTTCCCCTCGACGAGCGCCGTGACGGCCGAGGCGATCAGGCCCACCGGCGGCGGGCAGCCGGGAAGATAGTAGTCGACGTCGATGACCTGGTCGAGCGTGAGCACGGAGGCGCTGAACGCGGGCAACGTCAGCTCTCCCTCGGCGACGCGGCTTTCCTGCGCGGGCAGCGTCCCGTCGTCGTTCTGGACGCTCGGCGCCTCGTGGTAGACGACGTCGAGGATGTCCCGGCTCTCGTAAAGGTTGGCGAGGCCGGGGACGCCGCCGAACATCGCGCAGCTGCCGAAGGCGACCACCGCGGCGGACTTGCGCCGCAGCAGCCGGGCCATCTCCTCCTGCTCCGATGTGCGGACGGCGCCGTTGATGAACGCCGCCGCCAGCGCGCCGTCGTCCAGCGCCTCGACGTCCGCGCGCTTGAAGTCGAGCGCGACCGGCCAGAAGGCGACCTCCACGAGCTCGACGATGGTCAGCAGGTCCTCGCCGAGGTCGACGACGGCCTCCTCGCAGCCGCCGCAGGAGGCGCACCAGTAGAAAGCGATCTTCGGCTTCGTCATCGTGCCTCCCCGGCCGACTCGGTGGCCTGGAGCTGGGGGCAGCTCCAGGCGCAACGGCCCAAGCCTCCGCAGCTGTTCGGTCATCTCGTTGCAGACCCGCTGCACCTTCTCGCCCTCGGACGCCGAGATCCACTCCAGGCGCAGCCGCTGGTCCTCGACGCCCAGGTCGCGGAGCACGGCCCGCAGCAGCTCGATCCGGCGGCGGGTCTTGTAGTTGCCCTCCTGGTAGTGGCAGTCACCCGGGTGGCAGCCGCCGATCAGCACCCCGTCCGCGCCGTGCCGGAACGCGGCGAGCACGAACTGCGGATCGAGCCTGCCCGAGCACATCAGCCGTATCACTCGCACGTTCGGCGCGTACGCCAGCCGGGAGATGCCGGTCAGGTCGGCTGCCGTGTACGTGCACCAGGTGCAGAAGAAGGCGGCGATCTTGGGCTGGAAGGGATTCTCAGACACTCTTGAGCACCCCCTCGAGCTCGGCAAGGACCTGCTCGTCGGTGAACAGGTGCTGCTGCAGCGCGCCCGACGGGCAGGCGGCGACGCATACGCCGCACCCCTTGCAGAGCACCTCGTTGGCCACCGCGACGTTCCCCTCGGCGTCGAAGGACAGCGCCCCGAACGGGCACAGGCCGAGGCAGGTGCGGCAGCCGGAGCACTTCGCCGCATCGACGAAGGCCGTGCTCGGCTCGAGTTCCATGGAGCCGCGGTCGATCATCACCAGGGCCTCCGCCGCGGCCGCGCCGGCCTGGGCCACGGTGTCCGGGATGTCCTTGGGCCCCTGGCAGGCGCCGGCGAGAAGACGCCGTCGGTGAACGTGGACACGGGGGCGAGCTTCGGGTGCCGTTCGGTGAAGAAGCCCTCCGAGCCGCAGCTGATGTTCAGCAGCCTGCCGACATGCTCGGCGTCGGCCTGCGGCTCCAGGGCCACCGCGAGCACGACCATGTCTACCGGGATCTGCCGCACGCGGCCGGCCAGCGTATCCTCCGCGCGCAGGACGAGTTTCCCCTCGCCCGCGGGCGAGTCCGCCTCGTCGCTCACCTCGACGACGCGGCCGCGGATGAGGTGCACCCCTTCCTTCATGACCTTCCCGTAGAACTCCTCGTAGCCTTTGCCCGGAGTCCGCATGTCGATGTAGAAGTTGTACACCTCCGCCCCGGTGTGCTCTTTGATCAAGTGGGCCAGCTTCAGCGAGTACATGCAGCACACGCTGGAGCAATAGGGGTTGTACCTGGCGTCGCGCGAGCCGACGCAGTGGATGATGCCAACCGTCCGCGGGCGCTCTCCGGTGCGCAGCACGATCTCGCCCTGGGTCGGGCCGGAGGCGTTGAGGAGGCGTTCCACCTCGGGGGCCGTGTACACGTTCGGGTACCTGCCGTAGCCGTACTCGGGGATCCGCCTGGCATCGAAGGGCTTGTAGCCGGTGGCCGCGATGATCGCCCCGACGTCGAGCTCGACCTCCGTGTCACGCATCGTCAGGTCGATCGCGCCGGCCTCGCAGACCGCGATGCACTGCCCGCATTCGGAGCAGACGCCGCAGTCGAGGCACCGCTCGGCGCCGTACCGCGCCTCCGCCTCGGTCAGCGGCGGCTCCAGCTCCGCGAAATCGGCCGGCGCGGCGGCAAAGCGGGTGGCCGGCGCCCGCGGGTCCAGGTGGCCGCGCGCCGGATGCTGCTTCGCCAGCACGTCGGCCTGGTCGACGACCGGCAGCGTCGCGTCGAAGCTCGCTGGATCCAGCTGTTCACCTTGCAGCCAGCGGTCGATCATGAAGGCGGCCCGCTGCCCGCGCCCGACCGCGTGTGCGATGTCGAGCGCACCCGACACGACGTCGCCGGCGGCGAAGACGTACGGCACATCGGTCTGCAGCGTTCCCGGGTCGGCCTGGATCGTCCCGTTCGCGGCCGTCAGCAGCCGGGGGGCGAGGGTCGCCGCCTCCGGCCTCAGCCCGATCGCGGCCACCACCACCTCGCAGGCGATCACGAACTCGCTGCCGGGCACCGGCTCCGGGCGCCGGCGGCCGGAGCCGTCAGGCGCGCCGAGCTCGGTCCGGACGCAGCGCAGCCCGCTCACCCGCCCGTGCTCGTCGCCCACGACCTCGATCGGCGCGACCTGGAAACTGAACCTGGTCCCTTCCTGCTCGGCGGCGTCCACTTCCTCCGGGTAGGCCGGCATCTCGCCGCGGCCCCGCCGGTACGCCACGATCACTTCTGGCGCGCCGAGCCGCCAGGCGGTCCGCGCGGCGTCCGTCACCATGATCTCCTCGGGCTCGCTCAGCTCCTCCGGCTCGCTCCGCTCCTCCAGCGCGCCGAGCCGACGGGCGGTCCGCGCGGCATCCATCGCCACGTTTCCGCCGCCCACGATGACGGCCCGCTTCCCCTGCAGGCCGGCCGCCTCACCGCGTTTAGCCGCCTCGAGGAAATCCAGGCCGGAGACGACGCCGTCCAGGTCCTCGCCCGGCACGCCGAGGCTGGTGGAGACCGGCGCGCCCGTTGCCACCAGGATCGCGTCGTACCCTTCACGCCGCAGTTCCTCGAGGTTCCCGACACGCGTGCTGGTGGCGATCTCCACACCCAGCGAGGTCACGTTCTCGATGTCCCGCTCGACTACCGACACGGGCAGCCGGTAGCCGGGGATGGCCAGCCTGAGCATGCCGCCAGGCTGGGGCGCAGCCTCGAAGATCTTGACGCGGTAGCCCTGGCGCGCGAGGTGCCAGGCGGCGGTCAGGCCGCCCGGCCCCGAGCCGACCACCGCGACCTGCTTGCCGTTCGGGGGAGCCGCCTCGATCGCGGCGGGCGCTCCCCGCTCGTAGTGGGCGTCCGCGATGAAGCGCTTCAGCCGGCGGATCGGCAGCGGGCCCTCCAGGCTCGCCCTGGTGCACTCCGTCTCGCACTGCGCGTAGCAGGCCCGGCCCAGGCTGCCGACCAGGGGGGTCGCGTCGAGCACGAGGTTGAACGCCTTCTCGTACTCACCCTTCCTGACGAGTGACACGTAGCCGTGCGCCTTGACGCCGGCCGGGCAGCGATCCGTGCACCGCGAGGTGCCCGCGCGGTCGATGACCGGGCAGGCCGGCACGGCCTGCGGGAACGCCTTGTAGGCGACAGGGCGGGTGCCGAGGCCGTAGTCGAACTCCGACAGGATCCCGTCCCAGGTGCAGTTCTCGACGCACAGATTGCAGCCAGTGCAGGCGTCCTCGTTGATGTAGCGGGCCTTTCTGCGCACCTTGACCTTGAAGCTGCCCACATACCCGGAGACCTCCTCCACCTCGCTGAAGGAGAGCAGGTCGATGTTCGGGTGCTGGCCGACTTGCACCATCTTGGGAGTGAGGATGCAGGCCGCGCAGTCGAGCGTCGGGAAGGTCTTGTCGAACTTGGCCATCTGGCCGCCGATGCACGGCTCGCGCTCCACCAGGTAGACGTGCTTGCCGGCGTCGGCGAGGGTGAGCGCCGCATGGATCCCCCCGATCCCGCCGCCGACGACGAGCACATCCGGGTGGACCGGCGCGCGGCGCCGGTCGAGCTGCTCGTGCGCGGCGACGCGCCGCACCGCGCCAGCGACGAGCGCATTCGCCTTCTCCGTCGCGTCCCCGCTATCGGCGGTTACCCAGCTCACGTGCTCGCGGATGCTCGCCATCTGGGAGTAGAAGGGACTGATCCCGCCGGCCTCCGTGGCCCGCCGGAACGTCGCCCCGTGCATGAGCGGCGAGCATGAGGCGACGACGACCCGGTTCACCAGGCCGTCGCGGATGTCCTGCTGGATCAGCTCCTGGCCCGGGTCCGAGCACATGAACTTGTAGTCGCGCGCGACCGCCACGCCCGGCAGGGAGGCGGCGAACGCGGCGACGCGCTCGACATCGACCTTGGCGGCGATGTTATGGCCGCAGTGACACACGTACACGCCGACCTTCGCGGGCAGCGCCGCCTGCGATCGAGGTCCATTAGGCCCGGACATGGGCACCTCCCTGCGTCCCCGCGAGCTCCGGCAGCCGCCAGCGCAGCATCCGCTGGAGGCCGAGCGCCCGCTCGTCGAGCCCGAGCGCGGTCCCCAGCAATTGCGTGAAGAATCCGACCGTGATGTTGATGGGCTCGCCGAACTTGCGGGTCATCTGGTCCTGGAACGCCTCCAGGTTGAACTGGCACAGCGGGCAGACCGTGGCGATCGCGTCTGCGCCGCGCCGCTTCGCGTCCTCCAGCAGCCGGTGGCTGAGCCGCAGTGTCGCTTCGGGGAGCGCGCCGATGATCGGCCCGCCGCAGTAACAGGAGCCGCCGCAGCAGCGCGTCCGCATCGGCCAGTCGATGGGCTCGGCGCCGGCCGCCTCCAGCAGTCGCTCCATCGACGTCGGCGAACGCCGGTCGTCGAATGTCGCGTACGGTCGCACGAGCAGGCAGCCGTAGTAGCAGGCGACCCGCAGTCCCGCCAGCGGCCGGATGGCGGCTTCGGCGATCCGGTCAAGCCCGACGTCGTTCACCAGCACGTCCAGCGGGTGCCGGACCCGGGCGCGGCCCTCATACCGCAGCCCGGCGGCGTCCAGCGCCCCGCCAACACGAGCGGCCACCGCCCCGCCGTCGGCGAACGCGCGCTCGGTCTTGAGCAGCGCGCGGTAGCAGCCTGCGCACGGAGCAATGACGTCGACCGGCTCCGGGCCGGGCCGGGCACCCTCGGCCAGCGCGAGATTGCGGGCCGACAGGGCCACCGCCTTGGCCGCGTCGACGGCGGGGTACCCCGAGGCGCCGCAGCAGTTCCAGTCCTCGAGCTCATCCAGGCCGGTGCCGAGCACACCGAACACGGCACGCAGCGACTCCTCGTAGGACCGGCCGGTGCCCTTCGCCGAGCATCCGGGGTAGTAGGTGTAGCTCATGCGTCCTCCCCGCTGGTCACGTCGAGGGCATCGAAGACCCTCTGGAGCTGTGCAGGTTTGCGTATCGAATCAGGCCACAGCGGCAGCCTGCCCCGCCGCATCAGGCGCAGCGCCACCGGCGCGTACCGCAGCAGCTGGAAGGGGCGCGTCCGCAGGTACAGGGCCAGCGAGATCCACGCCTCGCTGCTCCGTCCCCGCCGGTCAACGAGGCGGACGAACTGGCGCGCCAGGACGGGCGTGATGAACCGCCGCGGATAGACGCCGGCGCGCATAGACGCCCGCTTCAGTGCGTAGATCGACTCGGTAACCGGGATTTGCTTCGGGCATTCCACCGTGCACGCGTAGCAGCCTGTGCAGACCCAGATGGCGCGGCTACGCAGAACATCGTCGTAGCTTCCGGCCATCAGCATCGCGTTGAGGACCCGCGGAGAATGGTCCATGTATTCGATCATCGGGCAGACGACGCTGCACGTGCCGCACTGAATGCAGAATTGCGGCAGCACCCCGTCGGCTGCACCCGGTGCCTGGCCTGGTGTAAAGTCTAGCGATGACGAGCCCACGGGGCGCCTCCCGTCTCTGGTATATGACCAGCGCTTTTGCTTAGCGGAGATGCTGCTCTTCGGTTCTGGCAGGGCCAAAGGTTCATGCTGAGAGGGTCAAAGGTTCCTTGTCGGCATGCCTAAAGTCACATCGCCCTGAGCTTGCGTCATACCGGGGAATTCGTATCAGCTATTCAACTGCCATCAATACCGGCTACGCAGTTTGAGCCTGGAAAGTGCATGTGCTGACCGCGAAGATTTGCCGCGAATCTGCTGAAGCCTTTCTAGAGCGAGCTGAGTATACGAACGGGGAACCACGGACCGCCTCACGATAGACTTGGATTGATCACGAGGAACGCTGCGGGTCGCAGTTGCATCCCGACAGTGCTCGGCGCGGTGGCCGGAATCCTGTCGCTGACTGCGGCACTGCATCTGGGCAGGCCTCAGGAAACACCGGACGGCCGTTGCGGCCTACACTTTGGTGCAGATCAACATCATCCGACGGCGGATGGCTGAGGAGGGACTGATGGCAGGCAAGTTCCTGGTCGTCTGGAAGCTGGAGCTAGGCCGGGCGAACCCTGATCTGGTCCGAGCCGTGCTCCGGCAGCAGGACTACGGCGCCCGGCTGCTGGCGGAGGGCAAGCTCGAGGTGCAGTACCACCTGGTGGGTGGCCATGGTGGTGCCTGGATCTACAACGTGGAATCGAACGAGGAGCTCGACAACCTCCTGGCCCTGGCTCCCGTCTATAACATGGCCAGCTACGAGGTCCACGCGCTGGCCGAGATGCGCGCGCCGACCCTGACCGGTGAAGTGAAGCCTGAATAGTGCGTTTAGGATCGCGCCCGCTAAGCACGCTGTGAAGGTTTGCCGGGGTAATATTCAACGATCGTAACGCGGCTACCGTTGCCCGGCAATTAACCTAAGGAGATGGAAGAAAAGCCAGGGAAAACCCGATAGGGCCGACCAGGACAAGGATTGTCTGCGGACCGATCTCCCGGCGTGTCGAATTATCCGGCTTACTCGACAATGATGTGCCAGTTTGGCTACGCCGTGTCCACCCTTGGCTGTTGAAAACGCAGTACCCGGCCGTTAGATTCTCGGTGGCGACGTGGTGATTGGCGGTTGTATTCCTGTGCCGCAGTTTACAGAACGGGTAAGCAGTGTTGGTGTCAGTCTGAATGTCACGTCTTGGGCAGATGATGACATTGAGCCGATTCTAGCGGTGCGTTGCCATGGTCGTCACGGTGGCGGGCAGTACGACGCCGTGCTCACTATTAAGACCCACGTCCGCGAACGACGAGAATCTGGGACCCCGGCGGGTTCAGGTTGGCAGCAGGCCGGTCGCCGCCTTGGCCTGGCGCATCTTCTCGTTTGCCCGCCAGGGCTTACTGGGGCCGGATGTTGTGGTTGCGGGTGAACAGGTTGCCGGGGTCGTACTGACGCTTGACCGCGGCGAGCCGCTGATAGGTCTCCGTTGGGTAGATCGCGGCGACATCCTCCTCGGTGGCAGACGCGAGGAAGTTGGCGTAGGCGCCGTTGACGTGGGGTGCGAGTCTTGCCCAGATCGCGTCCAGGGCTGGACGGGCGGCCTGGATGACCGGCTCGGGGCCCGCGATGGTGGTCACGAACACCAGCTCCGCCTGGCGGTGTGCGTAGGCGGTGGCATCGTCGGGGATCCGGGATACCGCGCCGCCGACGCTGCGGACGGCGATGAACGGCGACTGCCCCGATGCGCCGGCCTCGGTAAGGATCTGCAGGACCTCGGGCACCGATTCCTTGTCGGCAAATGCGCTTCGGGTTACAAACTGGATGCCGGGCGGCGGGGTCGCGCCGTCCGCGAGCGTGTCCGCATAGGGTGTCAGCGCGATATCGTCGCCGGTCATCGTGCCGAGTCGGCGGATCGGGTCGATTGCCTTCGCGGCGAGCTGCGGGTCATCGCCGTCGAAGGCGACGTGGATCTGGACCGGCGCTTCGGGGCCGCCGGCGAATGGATTGGCGAAGTCGGCGGTGGATGTGAGCTCGTCGGGGGCGGTGCGGAGGTAGTCCGCCCACCCCTGGAGGACGGTGGCCGCCTGCGATGCCGGGAAGGCGATCGTGCCGTAGAAGACGTCCGTCGTCGGGTGTGCCGCGAACTCGAAGGCGGTCACGATCCCGAAATTGCCGCCGCCACCGCGGATCGCCCAGAACAGCTCCGGGTTCTCCTCCGCGCTCGCATGCACGACCTGTCCGCTGGCGGTGACCACCTCTGCGGCGGCCACGTTGTCCAGGGCCAGGCCGTGCTTCCTGACCTTCCAGCCGACGCCACCGGTCAGCGTCAGCCCGCCGACACCGACGCTCTTGGTGTCGCCCGAGGAGATCGCCAGGCAATGCGGGGCCAGGACGGCGGCGACCTGGCCCCAGGTGGCGCCGCCGCCGATCCGTACCAGGTGACGCTCCTTGTCGATGATCTCCACGTTCGCGAGGTTGCTGAGGTCGATCACGATGCCGCCGTCGCTGGTGCCGAAGCCCGCAAAGCTATGGCCGCCGCCTCGGACGGACAGCGAGAGCCCGGCGCTGGCAGCGAATCCGACAGCTGCCTGCACGTCCCCGACGCTCCTGGGCCGCAGCACATACGCCGGACTACCCGAAGCCCATACCGAGCGGCTCGCCGATTCGTACTCCGCTCCGCCCGGTTCGATGATGTCGCCGCCGAAGTCACGGCGAAGGGTTTCACGCGCTGAACTCATGACGTTCCTTCCACACAGGAGAATCCTCGTTATCCGAACTGGCCAGGCTGATGGTTGCCCCCAGGCTGGCGGGTGATGACGGCCAGGCGGTTGGCGGCGTTGATGAGGGCGATGACGGACACCAGGACGGCGAGATGCTCTTCCTCGTAGCGCTTGGCGGCATGCGCCCACGCCCCGCAGTGCTACAGTCCGGCGCTACCGCACATCGCCAGCCGGTAGAGACCCGAAAGCGCGTCGTCGATGGGATGGTGCTGCGGCTTCCCAGAGGGGTCGAGTTTGTTCCACCGCTGCAGGTTCACCGCGATGGACATCTGGCGCCTGCCGTCGGCGCGTGTCATGGATATCGCTCCGGCACCCCAGACCGAGCCGTCATGACCCCAGAAGGTGCCGCGGCCGGGAACCTCCATCCGGTGCAGACCAAGGCCGTAGTCGATGGTCTTTCCCTCAAAGGAAATGACCGGGACGGTGCGTTGCATCTGCACCAGTGACGTCTGGTTGACGATCTCGCCGGCCAGCAGCATGCCGAAGAAGCGGTTGAGATCCGCGACGGTCGATATCAGCGAGGCTGCCGGTCCCACCCAGGACATGTCATAGACGCTGTAGTCGCGCGGCGGGTCGATCATGCCGAACCACGCCTCGTAGATCCGCGAGTGCGGCCCGTCGACATGCGGTCCGGACGGAAGCTCGGTATCCCGGAGCCCAGCGCGCTCAATGACGTTCTGGGTGATGCACTTTTCCGCCGTGATACCGGTTACGTGCTCAAGGAGCTGGCAGAGCAGCAGGTAATTGGTGTTGGAGTACACCCCTGGAGTACCACCAGGCGAACGGACGGCAGGTGCTGCGACCCCCACCTCGATCAGCTCGGCCGGGTGAAACCGCGTGAGCCGGTTGTCGTCCAGGCTCTCCGGCCTCGTGTCCGCCAAGACGGGAAATGCCTTGAGAGACGGATAGGCGTAGGGGAGGTATTCGGCGAGGCCGCTGGTGTGGTTGATCAGCATCCGGACCGTGATCGTGGCACCGCGTTCTCCAGGAACTAGCCGCGGCAGGTAGCGGCTGATCGGCGAGTCCAGCCCGATCTGACCGCCCTCGACTTGCTGCAGCACAGCGGCAGCGGTGAAGGTCTTGGTGATGCTGCCGACGCGGTGCCGCATATCGGCCGTGACGGGACGGCCGGTGGCGACGTCGGCAACCCCAGCGGCGCCGCGCCAGACCTGCTTGCCGTCACGCACCTCCGCGAACACTCCCGGCATCCCCGCGCGGTGGACATTCGCCATGGCTGCTCGCAGCTCCGCAGGATCGAGTGGGTTCTTCACGACACGTGTCCCTTCGTAATCGACGGGTGTGCTTTCGCCCCTTGTGGCTGCTTGCTCCACAAGAAGATGACCGTCAGGAGTCCTGCCAGGCTGGGGAGCATGCCGACCCAGCCCAGCAGCGGCGGCAGGCCGGTATCGCCGGAGGTGTCTTTGACGAGCAGGTTGACCAAGGCGATGCTCGTGCCGGCCGCGAACAGCCCCGTCGCGGCCCAGCGCACCCACGGCTTCCTCGTGCTCGCGGCCCAGATGGTGCAGAGCCAGCTGAGGACGCCGAGCGCCCCGAGGACGGACAGGTAGATCAGGTAGGTAGTGACGGCCGAGTCGACGCGCGCCTGGCTGTACGAGGGATAACCGGCCCGGATGTGGCCGGCCAGCACGTTCGCCGTGGCGTGGTCGACGTACAGGACGAGCACCGCGACGAGGGTGAGGGCGAGGCCGGCGTACATCGCCGCGATCGCCGATCGCGCATAACGAGTCGACGTCATGTGAGCGGTTCCTTCCAGGTAAGACCGGTTAGGTCGGCCAGCGCGACGTGCGGCCCCTGCGCGGGCGCGCGGGCAGACATGAACCTCTGTCCTTGCCTGCCGACGGGACTGGTCTTGCGCAATTGACGCTAGGAGCCGGCGCCGCCCAGAGCGTCACCCGAACGTGCCGGTCCGGGTGGAATGTTGCGGGCCGGTGTGCCGGCACCATGGTGCCGGCACACCGCAACGGGGCGTTAGGAGATCAGGTCCAGCTCGCGCGCTCGGGTTACGGCTTCGGTCCGGTTGGCCGCGCCGAGCTTGGCGAGAACGTGGCTGACGTGCTTTTTCACGGTGTCGAGGGTGAGCACGAGCTCGCGGGCGATCCGCTGGTTGGTCGTGCCGGCGGCGAGGAGCCGCAGCACATCCAGTTCGCGAGGGGTCAGCGGCTCGGCCAGGCCCGGTACCGTCGCGGTGCCCAGACGCCGAACCAGCGGTGCGGCGGGCTTCCTGCCGAACGCGCGCTGCACCCGGGCCAGGCAGCCCAGCAGGGGCTCCGCGGCGGCCGGCTCGTCCTGCTGGGCCGCGATCAGCCTTGCCAGCAGCGCGGCCATGGGCGGCCCCTCGTCGGCGAAGGCCCGGACGTAGCCCTGTGGGCAGGCCAGCGTGAGTGCCCCGGCCAGGGCATCCAGTGCGGCGTCCTCCTGGCCAGTGGCGGCCAGTGCCAGCGCCCGCAGCGCACCAATCTCGATCAGGCTGTCGGCCCGGTCCCGGGTGGCTGCCGCTTGGTGCAGCCGGTCCAGCAGTGCCAGCGCCTCGACGGGCTGATCCTGGGCCAGCAGCACCCGCGCCAGCACGAGATGCTCCCGTTCCTTTGGGTACATCGGCTCGTCGCCGGTGCGGAGGCCGCGTTCCTGTACCCAGCGGGCTGCCGCGGCGATGTCGCCTTGGGCCAGCAGCAGACGCGCCCGCTGCACCGGGACGGGATTGAGCAGGTCGGTCACCGACGGGCTCGGCGCGATCCGCTCGGCCTCGCGCATCGCCTCCAGCGCCCCGCCTGGGTCGCCGCCGGCCTGCCGAATCCATGCCAGGGTCACCAGGCCCGCCGCCAGCGGCTGGGTCCAGTTCAGCTGCCGGCACAGCGGGATGCCCTCGGTGACGTGCTGGTGCGCGGCATCGAGGTCGTCCCGCTGGTAGGCGACTTCGGCCATGCCCACGTACCCGATGCCGGCAGCGGGCATCGCCGCCCGGCCCGGCGGCGCGGCGATCTCAAGCACCTGCCGGTAGGTGGCCAGCGTCGCATCCAGGCGGCCCTGGGCACGCTGCACCCGGCCGAGGTCATGGCACGCCCACGCGGCCAGGGGATGCTCGCCGGCCGCACGCCATCCGACGACGCTGGCGGCGAAGCCGCGTTCCGCGTCTGCAAGCCGACCGCGGAGCCGCTCAGCTAGGAGGCCGCTGAATAACCCTGTTTCCGATCATGAAGCAATCCACTGACCTGCGGTTTTGCAAAGTTGATCACGGCAAAATGGGCCTTTTTCAGCAGGCTCCTAGCGCGAGCATCCACAGGCTGACCGAGTGCAACACCCACTCTCGCTCGCCGAGTGCGGCACGGGCTTGCGCAGCGGACGCGGCCGCCGCCCCGGCATCGCCGTAGAGCACGGCGAGATAGGTGCGTCCGAGCGCGATCGCCGCTGGAACGTTCGCCAGCAGGCTTGCCGCCCGGCCGACGGAAGGCTCGAACGGCTCATGGGCAGCATCGGCGGGCGCGCGCCCGGCAGCGTCCAGCGCCGCCCCGGCCGCTTCCAAATCGCCGCCCACGAGCGCCATCCACGCCTGCGCCAGCGCCAGCCGCAGGCGTGACCGGGCCAGCTCAGCGGGCAACGCCGCAAGCCACCGCTGAATCGTCGCGCTTTCGCCGTGCAGGAAGATCTCGTCGAAGTGCTGCTCGATCAACCGCGCCGACCCGATGGGATCCCCGCCGGATAGCGCGTGGCGAACGGCATCGTCGGCGAGCCCGTGCTCCGCACACCAGGCCGCCGCGTTGCGGTGCAGTGCTGCGGCCTTGCCCGGCTGGTCCTGCTGCAGGCGGGCGCGGAGCAGGTCGGCGAACAGGTGGTGGTAGCGCCACCAGCCGCGCACCTCATCCAGCGGCGTCAGGAACAGGCCGGCCGCCTCGATCTGCTGCAGCAGCGCCTGGCTGCCGGATCGGCCGGTGACCACATCGCACAACTCCCCGGACAGCCGGTCGAGCACCGAAGTTTCCAGCAGGAACTCCCGCACCCGTTCGGGCTGGCCGTCCAGGACCTCCTCGGCCAGGTAGTCGAGGACGTAGCGGTGGCTGCCGCTGAACGCTGCCACGAAACCAGCGGCGTCCGGTTGCCCCCGCAGCGACAGGCCGGCCAGCTGCAGGCCGGCGGCCCACCCCTCGGTGCGAGCCGTCAGCGCGGCCACCGAGTCGGCGGGCAAGCCGGCACCGGTCACCCCGGACAGCAGCACCGCGGCCTCCGCTGCGGTGAAGCGCAGCTCGCCGGCCCGCAGCTCCGTGAGCCGTCCCCGGGCCCGCAGCCGCGCCAGCGGGAGCGGCGGATCGGCGCGGGTGGCCAGCACCAGGTGCACGCTGGGCGGCAGATGCTCGAGCAGGAACTCCAGCGACAGATGCACATGCTGGGAGCCGATCAGGTGATAGTCGTCCAGGACCAGACAACCAGTCGGGCTGGCGCGCCCTGAAAAGCGGCCAGACCTTCGCCTTGCGAGTCGTCATGAAGCACGATGCGGGCACCGTCGACTACCTGCGCGAGATCGCCCCTGGCCGGGAAGGAGGCGCCTATATCCGAGTGATTCCCCGGCCCGGCGGTGGCAGCGTCGTGGTAATGACCGTTCCCCTGATACCAGACACAGAACCAGCAGCCATCACAGCGACCCTACGGGACGAGCTGAATACTTTGATTAGCCTGGCGAGCAGCAGCTGACCGCCGCAGGCAGCGCACACGACCTCTGTGAGGCTGCCCGCCGGTCGCGGCCCGCTCAGGTTCGGGGGAATGCCGCTCCTTCACCTGCTCCGGCGCACGGGTGACGGTGCACGACAAGGCAGCTGACCACGGTGGCCACCGCCACGAGCGCCCAGGGCGATGAACGGGGCCTGGATCGAGATGCCCGAGGCCAGCTACGGAGTGGTCGGCAAGGGACCTGACCAGCTCCGCTCTTTCGTGGTGACGCCACCGGCGAGAGTCGGTGAACGCCGGTAGTTCCGCAGTAGCGAGGCGCGTACTGCCGACGTTCTGTGAGCCAGTCTCCGGCTGGTGGCTGGCCGTTCATGGCGCGCTGAATAGGAATTCTGCTGTGCGCGAGCTAGTTTGAGGACTGACGCCTAGCTGTGTTCGCGGGTGAGACGGCTGGGGACACCGAAGGGGTGGGGTGCCGGCGGCCAGCGAAGGTGGCCGGTCGGGCGACGGCCGGACGCCGGTGATGTGCGTTGCCCGGAACGCTGTTGGCCGTCGGGTTAGCTGGCGGCCCGGCTGGAGATGGCCGCGCGGCCTCGCTCGCCGGAACTGGGTTTGGAGCCTGCCGATGAGGAGCCGGGCCGGGGAAGCCGCGGCAGACGCGGCAGGGCTGCCGCTGCGCGCCGGGGGCGGCCCGCCCGCGGGGTCTGATGGGCGGCAGCCTGGCGGTGGCTCCGCCGGGCGGAGCCTATCGGGGTGGCTGGGCCGGGCAGCGGTAGCTGCGGTGGTGGCGGCCGGCGTGGGTGGGTTGTTTTATGCCTATCTTCTGCAGTCGCGGATCCTGCCGACGGACGCGGACGGGGCGGGTAATGCGCTGCAGGCCTGGGACATGCTGCACGGCAACGTCCTGCTGAGCGGCTGGTCACTGTCGGATGTGTCGTTCTACACAACCGAGCTGCCGGAGTACATGCTGGTGGAGCTGGTGCGCGGGCTGAACGCGGACGTCGTCCATGTGGCCGCCGCGATCACCTACACCTTGGTGGGGGTGCTGGCGATGGTGCTGGCCATCGGGCGCGCCACCGGCCGGGAGGCCGCCGTCCGCGCGCTGGTGGTGGCCGCGATTATGCTGGCGCCGGCGCTCGGCACGGCCAGCGGCGTGCTGCTCTTGTCGCCTGATCATGTTGGCACCCAGGTCCCGCTGCTGCTGATCCTGCTGGTGCTCGACCGGGTGAAACCGCGATGGTATGTGCCCGTTGTCATCGCCGCGCTGCTGGTGTGGGCGGAGATGGCCGACCCGATCGTCGTGCTCGTCGGCGCCATTCCGCTGGCGGTGGTGGCCGCCGTCCGGCTTTGCCGGCATCCGGCGCGCCGTTATGATCTGGAACTGCTGGCCGCCGCACTGGTGTCGGCGCCGGTCGCCGAGGGTGTCCTCGGCCTCATCCGGCACGCCGGGGGATTCGCGGTCAGCAACCCGTTAATAATGGTCGTATCGGCCGGTGACATCCTGCAGCACCTGCGGGTGACGGCCGAGTCGGTGCTCCTGTTGTACAGCGCCGACTTCTTTGACACCTGGCTTGGCGGCCTGCGCTTCGTCGCCCTGCTTGAGCTGGCGGGTCTGGCCCTGGCCGGCCTGGCGTCCGGCGTCTCCCTGAGGGGAATCTTGCGGGACGGCGACCGGGTCAGCCAGGTGATCGTGGTCGCCATCGTGGTCAACCTGGCCGCGTACACCTTCAGCGCCACGATATCCGGCGTCGGCTCCGCCCGGGAGCTTGCCGCGGTGCTCCCGCTCGGCGCGGTCCTGGTCGCCCGGCTCACTGCCCAGCGCCTGATCGCCGGCAAGCTCGTCCCCGTGGTCCTGGCGGCCGTCCTCGGCTGCGCGGGGATCCTCGCGTATAACGCTGGGCGGCCGCCGTCACCGGCGGCCGCCCAGAACGTCGCCGACTGGCTGGCCGCCCGGCATCTCAGCTATGGCCTGGGCGGCTACTGGCAGGCGAACAACATCACCCTGGCCAGCGCAGGCCGGATCCAGGTCCGGCCGGTGAGCCCGTGGATGGACCGGGTCGGGCAATACCGCTGGGAGTCGAAGGACTCGTGGTACAACCCCGGCCTGCACGACGCGACCTTTCTGGTCATCGACACGACGAGCCCGCGGAACGCCTGGTACGCAACCGCCAGCGAAGCCCGGGCCACTTTCGGCCCGCCGGTAAGCAGCTGCAATCTGGGCGAATACACCGTGCTGATCTGGAACAACAACCTCCTCGGGTATCTGGGCCGCCAGCCCTGACCCCCCGGACCAAGGCAGCCCCGACTATGAGCACGTGCCATGCCCTGCGTGCCACGGCAGGAGACACATCCCGGTGGAAGAAGCCGCCAATATAGCGAGAGTCAGCATCGAAGAGGCCAGGCGCGCTATGAGTACCAGCATGCAGCATGAGCTGCACGGATGGGGTTTCCTGCTGGCCGAGCCCTACAGCTTCCTGCCGACGCCACAGTAAGCCTGCAGCCCGCGGTCGCCGGAGGCGCCGAACCATTGAGCCAGCGGCACCACGCCAGGGCCGATCATGTCCAGCCCGTCGAAGAAACGACTGACCCCCGCACGGTCCCGCGGCGTGATCTGCGCAGAAACGCGATCGTTGTAAGCGTCGGCACCCGCTGCCATGAAGTCCGCCGCGATGTCACTGGCGGCGTGACCCATGACGAGATAGCTGCCCGGCGGCAGAGGTTCCATCAGCCTCCGCACGACATCGTACGGACGTTCGGCATCCGGGACGAAGTGCATGACAAAGATAAGGATCACCGCTACCGGATCGCTGAAGTCAAGCGTTTGCCGGGCCGCTGACAGGATCGCCTCCGGGTCCCGCACGTCCGCCTGAATATAGTCAGTCTTCCCTTCAGGGGTGCTGGTCAGCAGCGCCCTGGCATGCGTGAGGACCACCGGATCGTAGTCCGCGTACACGATCCGGGCGTCGGGCGCGGCCCCCTGCGCCACGTCGTGGGTGTTGTCCGCGGTGGGCAGCCCGGTGCCGATGTCCAGGAACTGCCGGATACCGCGCTCCGCCGCCAGATCATGCACCACGTCGATCAGGAACCGCCGCGACATCTGCGCGATCGCCCGCAGGGTCGGCATGGCTTCCAGGATCTGTTCTCCCGCCTCCCGGTCAGCGGCGAAATTGTCCTTACCCCCGACCCAGTAGTTCCACACCCGCGCCGGGGTTGGCACTTTCACATCGAAACCCAGCATCTCAGGCCCCTCATCATCCTGCGGGACGGTGGCCCTTTTCCTCTCGGCACCACGAAGCAGAGTAGCGCTACCAGGCAATCCCACGTGGACCTGTGTGGCAATGACCTGACGTCGCCTGTTCGCCCGGAGCCAGGCCATCACGGGCCGATGGAGGTGCCCGGACGGCGGCAGATTATGCGCTAGGTGTTTTCGTTAACGCTAACCAGGACCTTGCGAAGGCTCGTTATGAATGCGGGCCGCTGCTCGACAGCAGTGGTGTGGAGAACGTCCAGGTCGATGGACCAATAGCCATGGACTATACGGTTCCTCAGCCGGGTCGGCTGCTGCCAGGGCACGTCCGGGAACTTGGCCCTGACCTCAGCGGAAAGCTGTCCTGAGGCTTCGCCGAGTACGGTGAAGTTCCACAGCAAGGCGTCACGGCGCTGGCGGTCAGCTTCAAGCTGGCTGACTGTGACTCCGGCTGCCAGTTGCTGAGCCTGCCTCGCCGCATCGATCATCTCGGTGAGCAGGAGGATGTCACGCCGCATAGACGGGCCGGGCTTCGGCCAGGACTGACGGCTTCAGGAGCGGGTGCAAGGATTGCAATGACACCAGGTCGACGCGGCGGCCGAACAGATCACTGAGCTCGTCAGTAAGCTGCTCGATCTCCCACCCCAGCCGCCGATTGGGGCGGAGAGTGTAGAGAACGTCGATGTCGCTGGCGGGGCCGGCGGCTCCGCGGGCCTGGGAGCCAAAGATCCGGAGCTCGGCGATCCCGTACCGGTCGCAGATGGCGGCCAGGCGTCCCTCATCAATCTCGATGTCGGGGGTGATCAGCATGATGTCAGGTTAGCCCGCCAGAGGCGTGCCAGCGCGTAGGCGCCGACGCCGGCTGGGTCGGCCGAAGTGTTCGCACCGCTTCAGGTCCGCCTACTATCGCAGCTCTCATCCCCACGGGCTCCTTCACCCCCAGATGTCTTTACTGCTTGGCTCCGGGCAATCACCGGCGGGCTGGCGTGGGGAGGGCCAGTCGTTCAGAGTCTTGGCAGGACCCGATTCGCCGGCAGCCAGCATGTGGTCAGCCGACCGCGCTGCGCGCCGCGCCGGCAAGGTGGCATGCAGAGCGCTCAGCTGCCATCCGGCGCCGGGCTGCGATGGCATGGTCGACGCCTGAAGCGGAAGTATTCGACAGCGGCCAGCGCGCGGGCGATGACGACCGCTAGCCCGGTGTCATCAAGGGAGAACCCAGCGACCGCGATGATCACAGCGGGTAGCCTAGCCGGAGAGACCAAGCCGAGAGGCACGCGGCCTTGGCGCGCCAAGCTGACTGCATTATGCAGTCAATGATGCTAAAATTACTTCATGACTGCGCTGACCATCCGGGATGTCTCCGACGACGCCGTACGTACCATGAAGATCCGCGCGGCGCAGGCGGGCCAGTCCTTGCAGGCATACCTCCGTGGCCTGATCGAGAAAGAGGCCGCGAAGCTCACCGTGGCGGAAGCCGTGGAGCAAGCCCGCAGGGAGGCAACCGCTGACATCAGCACCGCCGACATTCTCGCGGCCATCGACGAAGGCAGGGCCAGACGTTGACCGTCGTTGACTGCTCGGCCATGGTCGAACTGCTGGCGGCGAAGACTCAGGCGGGAGAATCCATCGCACAGCGGCTGACCACGGCGCAGACCCTGTACGCACCGTACGTGCTCGACGGGGAAGTTATCTCCGCGCTGCTCGGGCTCATGCGAGGGAGGAAGATCACCGAACGAGAAGCCGAAGCGGCGCTCTTTAATTACCGCGCGTTCCCCATCGAGCGGCAAGACGTACTTCCCTTGTGGCCACGCATCAAAAGCCTCTCCGCCAACCTGTCCGCCTACGACGCGCAGTATGTCGCCCTAGCCGAAGCCCTCCACGCCTGTTTGGTCACCGCCGATGCCCGTATCGACCGAAGCGGAGCGGCCCGCTGCGGAGTCGAAGTCTTCGGCGCACACCTCTGACCGCGCACCGGACCAGCTCGGCCGGCCAGCCCGCGCCAGGCCGACCTGATAGAGCGGCATTCTCGCTAGAATGTTGTTATGGCAAGGGTTGTGGCCCGTGGTGTAAGTCCCCGCCCCTATGACGCGACCGAACGCCGGCGCCTGGCTGAGCAGCAACGGCTTGAGACCCGGCGACGGGTGGTGGCCGCCGCCGGGCAGCGTTTCCTGGAGGCGGGCTATGGGGCGACCACCATCGCTGAGGTGGCACGCGCGGCGGGGGTCGCCGTGCAGACGGTGTACTCCGCGGTCGGTGGCAAGGCAGATCTGCTCATTGAGGTGGTCAACCGGACGGTGGCTGGAGATGACCGCGATGTGATGCTTCTGGATCGCGAGTGGATGACGGCGTTGCGTGCCGAGCCCGATCCGCGGCGGCAGGTACGCATCTTTGCCGACGAGATGACCTCGATCGGTGCTCGGGTGGTTCCGCTGCTCTTGATGATGCGCGCCGCCGCGGCCGGTGATCCGGAGGTCGCCGCGGCGTGGCAGCGGTCGGTCGAACTGCGGTGGCAGACCATGCGGGCCGTGGTGAGCGCGCTGCACGGAGTGCGCCCCGGCCTGGGCGGCGAGCGTGCCGCCGACCTGGTCTGGGTGATCGCCAGCCCGGAAACGTACGACTTGCTGGTGCTCCAGCGCGGCTGGTCACCGGCCGACGTCGCGGCCTGGATCGCCGATGCTATCGTGGCCGCTCTGTTCGATCAGCCTGTCCAGTAGCGATGACCCTGCCGCGCTAGGCGATGGCAGCTGGCTCGGCCCGGACTCTCGCAGTTGCAGGACTCGCAGGCCGCCGGGCCGGTAAGGCGCTAGGCGCCGGCAGGAATGTGCTTGCCGTATTCCGCAACCCTGGGTGCTGGCGGCGCAGGGCCGAGGGCTGAGCCTCGTTTCGCGGACGCGCTCGCCCCGGCTGGCAGGACACTGCTTCTCGTGCTGCGGACATCTAGGAGAGCGGCGCATGGTTCTCGCCTGGCCGCTGTGAGGCCGCCGCCCCCAAGCACCGCGGCGCGCCTGGCGGCAAGACCGCCTGGCCGGGAGGGTTGACGAAACCGGGATCTGCCGCTTAATGTAACAGCATTCTAGTAGGAATCATCTTCCAGTAAGAATCTTGATCCAGCGTAATCCGGCCAACCGCAGCGCCCGGAGGCGATCGGCTTCCCCTGTCCAGTCTTAGGAGAGGGGATGGTCATGCTCGCCATCCGCGCCGCCCCGATGTTGGACGGCCTGCATCTGCGCACCCGGCCTCTGGTGCTGGTAGCCACAGACCGCATCACGGGCATTGACGTCAAGGGCGCGGTGCGCCCAGCTCCGCCGCCACCGTGCTGCCGCGGACCCTGACCACCAGGAGGAATCACGATGACCACAGACGCGCTCGCGGACGGCCGCCGGGCCGAAGAGTTGCTGGCCGCGCTGGCCGAGCCGGCGGGCCGGGCCGACCCTTACCCGTTGTATGACCGGCTGCGTGCGCTGGGGCCCACGGTGACCGCGCCCGACGGAGCGCTGGTCGTCACCGGCTACCAGGACTGCTCGGCGCTGTTGCGCGATCACCGGCTGCGCAAGGAACCGGAGCGGGCGCTGGCCGCCTTGGGCTACCCGGACTGGCGGGACCGGCCGTCGCTGCGACTGATGTTCACCAGTATCTTGACCCTCGACCCGCCAGCGCATACCCGGCTACGCCGCCTGGTCTCGGCGGCCTTCACCGCCCGCCGCGTACAGGGGCTGCGGCCAGCCGTGGAGCAGATCGTGGCGCAGGCGTGCGAGCAGGTCGCGGGGGAGAACGATTTCGTCGCCAACTTCGCATTCCCGGTGCCGGTCACGGTGATCGGGGAACTGCTCGGCATCCCCGCCGCCGACCGGCCGATGTTCCGGGACCTGGTCCGGGACTGGGCAGCGGTGCTCGAGATCCTCACCCCGCTGGTCGTGGACCGCGCCGATGTGGCCGCGTCCGCGATCGGCGACTACCTGGCCGACCTGGCCGCCCGCCGGCGCAGCCATCCCGCCGGCGACCTGGTCTCGGCGCTGGCCGCCGCCGAGGCCGGTGACAAGCTCACCCAGGACGAACTGGTGACCATGGCCGCGCTGCTGCTCGCGGCTGGTTTCGAGACCACCACCGGGCTGCTGGCCAACGGCCTGCTGGCCCTGCTCGCCCATCCCGGCCAAGCCCGGCGGCTGCGCACCGAGGCGGAACTCGCCGCGCCGGCGGTGGAGGAACTGCTGCGGTATGACTCACCTGTACAGCTCGCCGTGCGCAGCGCTCCGGCTGGCCTCGATGTCGCCGGGATAACCACCTCCCAAGGGCAGCGGCTGGTGGCACTGCTCGGGGCCGCCAACCGCGACCCGGAGGTGTTCAGCGCGCCGGACCGGCTGATCCTGGACCGGGCCGAGCAGCCTCCGCTGTCGTTCGGCGGCGGGATCCATTACTGCCTGGGCGCCCCGCTCGCCCGGCTGGAGGCACAGATCGCGTTCCCGGCGTTGCTGTCCCGGTTCTCCCGCCTGGCCCTCACCGGCGAGCCGGCCTACCGGGACGGGCTCGTTCTCCACGGCCTCACCAGCCTGCCAGTCTCCGCCCGCTGACGTGCGGTCGCCCCGTCATGGACGCTCGCGGTCCGCTTCCGGATCCGGGACCGGGCCGGACCTGCGGCCACCAGATGGCAGCGAGAACGTCCCGGCCAAGATCACCGGCCCGGCGATGGCGGACATCCGTCGGCGGAGAGTTCTCGGCGGGCTGATCAACGAGTGCGAGCGAGCAGCATGAAGATCACCGGCTAACCCAGAAACCGCCGGCCAGAGGCCATGGATGCAGTTCTGGCACCCCACACGCTCCTTCAGGGATGACAGGCCGCGTTCACGCTTGTTGAATGAATATGTCATTCAAACTGTGGAGGGTGCTCGTGCCGCGGACCGAGGTGGCGAACGAGCGGGTCCGCCGGGACGCGCGGGCCCGGATCCTGGCCGGGGCCAGGGCGGTCTTCGCCCGTAAGGGCCTGGCCGCCACGATGGCGGACGTGGCCGCCTCGGCGGGGGTCAGCCAGGGACTGCCGTACCGCTACTTCAGGGACAAGGATGACCTGGTCCGCGCCCTGGTGACCGAGGCGGTGCAGCAGGCGGATGCGGAAGGCTCACCGCTGGCATCGCCGGGGAGCGCCGCTGAGCGGCTGGGCCGCCTTGTGACCAGCCTGGTTGAGGCGCGGCGGGCTCGGCCGGAGCTTTTCCTGATGTTCCAGCACGTCGTCAGCGACCCGGCGACGCCTCGCGACCTCCTAGAGCTCATCCAGTCCCGGGGGCGCGCCGTGGCGGAGGCGATGCGGCAGCTGGTGACCGAGGCGCAAGCCGCAGGCGAAGTCGCCGCAGATGACCCGGACCAGCTGGTGATCGCCGTCATGGCCTGCCTGGATGGCCTGGGCAGGTTCACGCTTGCTAACCCCGCACAGGCCACCGGGCACTTCCCGGCCGCGCAGATCATCACCAGGATGCTTGAGCCGCAGCCGCAGCCGCAGCCGCAGCCGCGGGCCGGGGAGCCGCAGGAACGCGCACGATAACACGATGAGGAGAACAGCATGTCAGCCCAAGCTATCTGGCACGCGCAGATGGAAGCGGTCCGCGGGGGCGACTGGGACACGATGTCCGGGTACTTCGCGCCGGACTGCACCTGGACGCTGATGCCGCCGGGCACGACATTCCGCGGGCCGGCCGAGATCGCCCGGTTCAGGCAGGGCGGGTTCAATGCCGCGGCCGAGCGGGAGGAAGCCGACGTGCGGAACGAGTTCGGCACCGACGACTGGGGAGCATTCGAATACACCAGCCGGGGCGTAATAGACGCCGGGCGGGCAGCCCAGTTCGCGGCGAAGACCGGGATTGCCGCGCTCGGCGCGGAGGAGCTGGCGGGCCAAACGTTCGAGGTCCCGGTCTGCTTCATCTACCACGTCAACGCGGGCGGCCTGATCGATCGGGTCAACGAGTACGCGGCCGCCATACCCGGGCTCCCGGCGTGAACGGCGGCGCGGGATCGCCGGCTTACCAGACGGGCTCGGTGACCTCCCGCGACGGCACGACCATCGGCTACCGCCAGCTCGGCCGCGGGCCGGGTGTCATCGCCGTGCATGGCGGCATGCAGGCCGCGCAGAACCTGATGAAGCTGGCCCGGGCGCTGGCTGACTCGTTCACCATCTACCGGTCGATGACAGATGCTCTGGAACGGCAGATACAGACGGTGATTACGCTGACCCGGCTGGGCTGAACCATGCGGCCGACGGCGGGCACTACGCACTGGTGACGGTGTACGCACATGATTCAATGATGGGCAATGTACCGGACCGCCCGGAATCAGGGAGGGTCGGAGCGCTCGTCATTAGGGTGTGGCTGGAAGGAACCGCCGACGATCCGCAGCTGCGGATACGCCTGATCGGCCGACAAGACGTGACCAGGGACGTTGAGGAAACGGCATCGGCCTCGACGATCGAGGGCGCACTCGCACCGATCCGCGACTGGCTGGAGCAGTTTTCCCATGCGGCTCAGGCCCGTTTGGGCCGGTTATCGTCACTCTGGTCGTTGCCTCGCCTGATTGGCGAGGATGCGGCACCGTGGGGTGACTCGCTTCGGGGCTGCTAGCCGACCTGGACGACCGCAGGTCGCGACTATCTAGGGCGGTCATCCTGGGCGGGTTGGAGGGGGGCAAGGGCGGTGGATAGGTCGCTGGAGGGATCGATGCTGAGTTCGTGCCGGAGGAGATCTCGATAGGCCCGGTAGCTGCGGTGGGCTTCGGCGAGATTGCCCTCGGCGACGTGGGCGTGTATCAGTGCCCGCTGAGCAGTCTCGCGCAGCGGCTCGGCGCTGACGGCGAGCATCGCGGCGTCGATGGCGTCGGCGTAGCGGCCGGCGTCGGCCAGTTGGGCGCTGAGGGCTTCCAGTGCGTGCAGGATGCGCTGCCGGATGCGTTCTCGTTCCATCAGCGCCCAGTCGTCATACCAGCCGGGCAGCAGGTCGAGGGCGTCGGCCAGAAGCGGTGAGATGGCCAGGTCGCGTCCCGATGCCGTGCCCTCGATTAACCGGGTGGCCCACTGGTCCATGACGTGCAGGTCTACCAGTACCTCGGCGCTCAGCCGCAGTGAGCATTTGTCCGCGATCACAAGGTCGATCCCGGCGCGGCGCAGCCGCCAGAGGGCAGAGCGCAGGTTGCCGGCCGCCCGGCCCTCATCACCAAACGGCCAGAGGGTTCCCGCGGCCTGGCGGCGCTCCACCCGCCGGCGGCGCAAGGCGATGAACGCCAGCAACTGCTTGCTGCCTTCCGGCACCTCCTGACGCTGCGCGCCCATGGTGACGTACGGGCCATGGAACAGATGCACCACCGGACAGCCGGGATGCTCGACGTAGCGGACCAGCCCGTTAGCCTGATGTGTGTCCACGGCAATCTCCCCCGTCATGAACCCGCCGTCGCGACCATATGCGGCCAGCGTCACCCGCTTGTCACCAGCTATGAGGCACCACTCCAGCATCGCAGCCCGGCCGCCTTTCGCAATGGCATGTGCCGGGCCCTGTGCGCTGCCCAGCAACCCAAGCTGGCTCCGTGGGTGACGGTGCGGAGACGCGATGGACACGGCCCGGTGGAAGGGTGCTTTTACGTCGGCACTCCGGGCGGGAGGGACATGGCCAGGTGAGCGTGTACCTAATTTGGCGCAATAAGAGCAGGTAAGCGGAATGGCTACAAGTGACCCTGATGTCCCACGGCTGGTTGTCATCGGCCCGGAAGAACACGAGGGGCTCGCCTTTAATCTGTCACAGCCGGAGCTGGTGATCGGCCATTCCGACACCGCAGATATCGTCCTTGACGATCCCTATCTGAGCCGCCGTCACGCTCTCATATCGGTTGATAATGGCGTGGTAACAGTTCATGATCTAAAGTCGACCGGCGGAACATTCGTCAACGACGAGCGGCTCGGGGGCCCGCGCGTTCTGCGTCCCGGGGACGTGGTGCAGTTCGCCGATCTCTTTCTCCGGTTTGAGTCGGGCAGCTCATCGGATATCCCGATGGCTGAGGAAGCCGTTACGCAATCCCTGTCGGTCTACCCCGGCACGGACGCGCCGCAGGACGCAGATACGGACCCGCCGCAGGACGTGGATGCCGAGAGTACCGCGACGCCGCCGGCCGATCATGAGCCGGTACCCGAGGCTGACGCGCCGGTTGCGGCGTCGGCGTCGGCGACTGCCACCCCGTCGGCCAGCGCACCGGGCCGGTCCAGTGAGTATGAGTCGCTGACGGCCGCGCTGGCGGCTCTTTACCCGGGCCGTCCCGGCACCCTGCCGGCCGAAGCCGGCCAGCAGGACATCACCGACCGCGCCGGCACGACCGGTTGGGACGCGCACGCGGTAGCGCTCGCAGTGCTCGCCGACCAGTTCGGCCAGATCACCGTGCCCGCCCCGGTGGGGAGCAGCGAACCGGCGCAGCCCCAGGCGCAGCCGGCGGCGATCAGTCTCAGGCCGGAGTTCTACTACGCGCTGTTCCGGGCAGGTCTTCCCGCCAACGAGGACGGCCTGACCCAGGCCAGCCCCGCCGTGGTCCGGGCGATCTGGCGGCAGGCGAGCACGCACGGTGTCATCCCGCAGGCGCTCGCCACCGATGTGCCCGGCGCGGTGGCGAGCTTGCAGGCCATAAGCGCGGCCCATGCGCTCGGCGCCGTCCCGCCGGTCGACATATCGATGCTGGGGGAGATGCTGCAGGCAACGATCCCGGAGGCAGCACAGCAGGAGCGGCTCACCCAGCTCTGCGCCGAGTACGGGGGCAACGGGGCCAGCTTCTGGCCGGCGGCTGAGGAGGCGCTCGGCACCGGGCCCATGAAGCAGCTGCAGCTGATGAGCCGGCTGCTCCATCTCACTGCTGGCGACGAGCCGCTGGTGGCGGCGCTGCTGGCGGCAGAGGCTGACAGCCCGCTCACGTCCGCGATGGACCTTGCCGCCCACGGGTACTACGACGCGGCGACATGGGTGCCGGTTATCGGCGCGGCCATCCCGCCCGGAATTCCCGGCGCGGACGCCGGGGAACAGGCGAGCAACTACGCGCAGCTACTGGCAGCGCAGGTCGGCATCGCCTTCCCCACCGCGGTCCTGGCCGATCAGGTCCGGCGCAACATCCTGCCGATCGCGGACACCCCAGACGTTGCGACGGCAGTCGCCAATTTCCTGACCTCCGATCAGGGCAGGTTCGAGATCGGCGTCGAGCCGGTCGAGGCCTACATCGCACGGACCGGCCTGACCGGGACGCCCGCCGGGGTGATAACCCAGGTCAAGCGGCTCCAGCAGGCCTATCAGCTGACGCACGACGACGCGAGCCTGGCTGTCCTGCTCCGCCATAATCTCGGCTCGGCACTCGCCGTCGCGCGCTACGACCCCGCCGGGTTCGTCCGTGCGTTCGCGGGTGAGCTCGGCGGGGCCGCCACAGCGTCCGCGATCCATGCGTGGGCCGGGCAGGTCTTCGCCTTGAGCCGGCTGCCGCGCCGGTCTCCGGCCCTGTACCAGCAGGCACGACGCTCCCGTTAAGAAACAATGGCCTTGCTCGGTGCCGCGGTGGCGAGCCGACGGTAGAACGCGATGTCCTCGCCGAGGAGATCCTCCACCTCGCGGATGGGCCGGGGGCTCCAGTGCACCCCCCGGACGGACTTGGGGGCGGTGTTCCGGCGGTGGATGATCCCGACGATGCAGCCGGCCGCGCGGACGTCGGCGACGCGGCGCACGGCGGGGTTGAAGACGAAGCGGGTATCCTCGCCGATCGCCACGTCCGGGAAGGGGGAGCGGCTCCATAGCTCCTTGGGGAAGCACAGGCTGGGCCCGGCCGCCCACGGGCGGTGCCCGTCGGGCCACGTGAACCGCCACGCCGACGAGCTGGCCGGGTCGTAGTACAGCAGGCTGCCCACCCCGCAGATGTCGGCGTCACCTTTGTTCAGCGTCGCTACCTGCACGCTGACCCGCTCGGGTGAGGCCCAGTCATCGTCGTCCCAGTGCACGATGATCGATCCGCGGGCCAGGTCACAGGCCAGGTTGCGCTTTGCCCCGAGGACGGTCCGTACGTCGAGCCGGTGGTAGCGGATGCGGGGATCGGCCGGCAGGAGATCGCTCACCGGCTCCGGGCCGTCGTCGACGACGATCAGCTCTTTGGCCGGGTAGTCCTGGCGCAGGAAATAGGTGACCGCCTGGGGCACGAACGAGCGGCGGTCGAAGGTGGGCATGACGCAGCTGACGAGCGGGCTGGTGCTCGGCTCGGGGGCGGCCGCCGAGCGGGCGGTGTAAAACGCCCGTGCCTCGGGCGGGAGGTCCGGTTCGGGTGCGGGCTCCCAGCCGGCGGCGCCTCCGGTGCGGCCGCAGGCGATGCTCCAGGCGTTGGCGTCGTGACGAATGTAGACGAAGATGCCCTCCGCCTCGACCGCCCGGAGCCGGGCGCCTCTCCGCACGGCCTGGTCGAGGAAGACGGCGTCCTCGGCCAGGGAACGGTTGGGGAACTGGGCCTTTTCCTGCCAGATCCGGCGCCGGTAGACGAGGGTCCCCCCGTGCACGTCGCGGACGAACAGGCGCCGGTGGAGCTCGGGCCGGCAGCGCCAGAAACGCCAGGCCGCCAAGTCGAGCATGAGGCTGTCGCGCAGCGCCGTGACGTCGGCCTCGCCCGCCCGGATGGCCGCCACCTGGCGGGTGAGCCGCTCGGGTCCGTACCAGTCGTCGTCGTCCCAGTGGGCCACGATGTCGCCGCGACCCAGCCGGCACGCTTCGTTGCGCATGGCCCCGATGCTGCGCGCCGCCCCCCCGGTGGCGACGTAACGAACGCGGGGGTCGTCCGGCAGGCGCCCCGCCAGCGAAGGAGTGCCGTCCTCCAGCACCAGCAGCTCCTTGTTCGCATAGTCCTGCGCGAAGAAGTAGCGCACGGCCTGCAGCGCGAACTCCGGCCGCTGCCGGGTGGGCATGATGGCGGTGACCAGCGGCAGCGCGGGCTTGACCGCGGCGGCCGTGACCGGCCGGGCTGGCGGCCCGGGCTGCCCCGCGTGCCCGGCCAGCGCAGGCGCCGTGGCCACCGCAGGCGCTGTGGCCGGCCCCGGCCCGCCGAGCGGCCGGCGGAGGGTGATGAGGGTGGCGGGTGCGAAGTGCTCGCAGGCCTCACCCCGGCAGTGGTCCTCGTAGTCATTGCGCTGCTGGCGGAGCCGGAGGCCGCAGAAACGGTCCTGGTAGAGGTGGCGGGCCTGGTCCATCTGCCGGACTTCGGCGGCATGGCGCCGCTCCGTATGCGGGTGGCGGTAGGCGTAGGCGGCGCCGACCCACACCCCCTGGAAGCCGGCCCGGGCGGCCCGGATGTTGTAATCCATCTCCCAGCAGGGCCCGAGGCCGTACGCCTCGTCGGCGCCGCCGATCGCCTCGATGACCGGGCGCCCGACGGCCAGGCAGAAGTCCGCCAGGCTGTGCAGCGGCTCCAGCGAGCGCGCCGCCGTGCCGAAGCGCTGACGGGCCAGCGCGGCGGTCCGGGCCACTTCCGACGCGCCCGCGCGGCTGAACACCCCCTGCTCGTTCCACGAGCGGTTGGTCGAGGGGCCAGCCAGCCCCCGCCCCGGTTCGGCGAGCGCCTCGACCAGCAGTTGCAGGCATCCCGGCCCGAGCACCGTGCCGCTCTCGACGAGAACCACGACCGCCGCGTCGCTGCCGGAAGCCAGCCGGTTGAAACAGGCGGGCGGTCCCAGCGGCTCCGTGGTTCCCCATCGCGGAAGACTGGCCAGCGTCGGCTCGGTCGTGAGCGCATTCCCGAGTGCGGCATCCGGGCCATCGGGCAGCAGCACGATCCCGGTCCCGTCTTCGCCGCCGGCCTCCAGCGACCGCACGGTCTCGATCAGGCGCGCCGGCTCGGCGTGCGCATGCACCCCCACCACGACACCCGGACGCATAGGCCAACTGTGCCTCACCTGCGGTTACCTGTCCGTCACCAGCTCGTCACCGTCGGGCGGCCTCGCAGCTCGACCACTCTCACCGTCGTGGGACAGTCTCCGCCGTGGAGGTCAGAGCCGTCCGGGGTGACGGCACGGTGACGCCTCCTTGGTAGGAGAAGACAATGGTGTTCGCCCACGCAGACAGTGGCCGGGGTGCCAGAACGCGGCCTGGCCCCGAGCCCACCTGCGGGCCACCGAGAAGGGCCTCGGGGTCGCGGCCAAGAAATCGCCGACGTTCTTTAGGAAATTCGGGCCGAAGGCGGCAGAGGGTCTCGGCAAGGTAAGCATCGTCCTCACCATCGTGTTCGTGGCCGCCGACGCCAAGGCGGCGATCGACCATGTGGACAAGGGCGGCACCATCGAACTTGGTCCCAGCCTCGATACGAAGGAACTGACCGGTGAGACCAAGATCGACGTCAAGGGCCCTGGAAAGGATCAGTCCGCCGACGTGCCGGGTGATGTGACGCTGAACGACACCGTCATCGATATCGAGACCAAGGGGGTCCCCCAGATCGGGGGGAGCGCCGACATCACGGCCGACAAGGTAACCGTGCGCGGGGCGGCCGGGGGCGACGACGGGGACGGGTCCAGCTCAACATCAAGGCCCAGGTCAAAAATACGACGATCACCTTCGCCCGTACGGGTGTGATGAAGGGCGGCAATGTGGTCACCGGTGACGTGACGCTGCAGGACTCCCAGATCGAGGTCAACCTGCCACCGGGCACTGTGAGTCCGGCGCGCAAGTCGGGCGAAAGCGTGACCATCACCGGGGTCAAGATCAACGTCACCCGACCGGGGAGCGGAGGCGCCGGGACGGGAGCCGGCGGCACCCCGCCGGGTACCGGGGCGGCCGGGACTCCCACGACGCCGACCGGACCCGCGGGCGGTTCGGGAGCGGGGGCCGGGACCGCCACCGTCGGGGGAAGCCCACCGGGGGCCGACCGAGTCGAGCTCGAGCGCCAGGTGCTCGCCGACAAAGTGACAGCGGCGACCTACCGGGCCCTGCTGACCAGGGAGGGCGCGGTGCCAACCGCGGAGTTCCTCCAGCGCCTCCTGGCGTTGCGGCCCCTCCTCAGCCGCAACGAGAAGAGGATCGCCACGTTGTTGGCCCAGATGCCGAGCATCCCGGCCCAGGATCCCATAAAGGATGTCATCGAGCCGCTCGAGCAGTTGCTCGTGTCCGAGGACCAGAAGATCGAGCAGCAGATGGACAAAGCCGTGCAGACGGCCACCGCAAAATCCGGAGGGACCGCTGGAGCCGCCGCGCCGACGGCCCCCACCGCCCAGGGCGGCGGTGGTCTTCCCACGACACAGGCGGGAACCGCCGGCCAGACGGGCCACACCACACCGAGCTCGACGGGAGGGTCGCTCGCCGCCCTTGGCAAGTTGAGACAGCTCCAGCTGCAACCCCTCGTCAGCACCGGTCAAGTCACGATCGGCACCCTCGAACCTACCGCCGAGCAACTGAAAGGGGTGCCCCAGAAGCTTGACCTGCCAGCCCAGTGGATCATTCAGGTCGCCGACGCTCGGCTCACGTACATCATCCCGATGCAGTGGACCTACGCCGGGCCACACGCGGCCGAAGGCGGGTTCCAGTGGCTGGCCCAGTACAAGGCGCACCCTCCGGCGGGAGTGATCCTGAGTACGGACGGCGACCGTCCCATCCAGTTCACGGATACCGGCTGGGAATGGACCCAGGTCGTCGGCCTATGGGGCACGGGCACAGGCCCCGCTCGGTAGGCCCGGCGACCACTGATCGGTGCCGACGGCCCCGGCACTAGGAGATGCCCAGGCGCATGCTGTGCCCCGCCCGCAACCAGACCAAGCGTGGCCGACCGTCACGATGAGGGCTGTTCGGGCGGGTCGGGCTCGTCGAGGAGGACTGCGCCGGGCCCCCAGCTCGGGCCGACAACGGGGGCCCGGCCGACGCCCGTGGACCGCCCGTCGCTTCAGCGACGAGAGACGAGGGGGAAGGTCGCTCCCATCCGGCGGTATTCGCGCTGGATCGCCGAGATGAGGTCCTCGTCGAGGACCGGCCGGCCGGCTTCCAGCGCGAGGAGGCAGGCGTGCAGGGCGGCGTTGCGGATCCGGCCGCCGGTCAGCGTGCACCGCCGGGCGACCTCATCGAGCAGCCGGGCGGACACGGCGTGGTCGAGGGGCAGGTGAGCGGCCCATATCTGGTGGCGGGCGTCGGCGTCGGGGGGCAGGAACTCGACCGTGACGTCGATCCGGCGCTGGAACGCCGCGTCGATCCGGCTCGAGGCGTTGGAAGTAATGATGACGATGCCCTCGAAGGTCTCGAGCCGCTGCAGCAGGAAGTTGGTCTCGAGGTTGGCGTAACGGTCGTTGGCGTTCCCGACCTCGGTGCGCCCGGTCATAAGGGCGTCGCCCTCGTCAAGGAGCAGAACCACGTCGAGTTCTTCGGCCCGGCCCAGCACCTGGTCGAGGTTCCGCTCCGTCTCGCCGATGTACTTGCTGACCACGGCGGCCAGGTCGATGCGGTAGACGTCCAGGCCCAGCTGGGCGCCGACGTAGCGGGCGGCCAGGGTCTTACCCGTGCCGCTGGGCCCGCTGAACAGGGCCCGCACGCCACGGTTCATGGTGCTTGAGATGGCCGCGCCGGCCTGGGCCGCCAGTCGTTCGCGGTGCCGGCACAGGGCCAGCAGAGTCGACAATTCCGAGGCAGCTACCGGCGCCAGGACCGGGGGAGCGGCGCCGTCGAGCGGCTGAAGGTGGGTGGCCAGGGTTTCCAGGACCTGGCGGCTGAGGGCCCCGGTGGCGGCCCGCACGTCGGACGGCAGCACCTCGCTCCGCCCCTGGCTCGCCGCGACCGCCCGGGCGAGGGGCGCGGCCCGCCGGATGTTGCCCGGCGTGAGCAGGAACCGCTCGATGATCTCCGCCAGATCGGCCGGGTCGGCCTCCAGGCCACTGTCGAGCCAGAGACGACAGCGGTCGTCGGCGTCGCCGCTGTGCAGGGCGAGAGACAGGGCGCTGTCGAGAGCCGGCCCGGACAGTCCACCGTGGCGTCCGGCGACCACCCCGAGCGGGACCGGCCCCTTCCCGTCGCTCGTGCCGAGCGGCGGGAAGGCCGGGATCCGGCAGGTCTCACCGGGAGCGGGCGTGGCCACGGTCACGGCCATGGCACCGCTCAGGGCCGCCATTGGCCCAAGCAGCCGCCAGCCCTCGTCGCCGACCGCTCCGGTGTGCACCAGCACGTCACGCCCGAGCCGGCTGGCGATGGCCCCGAGCAGGGTCAGGCGGCCGCTGGATTCCGGGCCGCGCACGACGAGGGTGGACACGGCTCCCGAGGCGAGGAGCCCGGCGATCCGGGGCAGGCTCGCCCGCAGCCCGGGCGGGACGACCACCTCGTCGAGCGGGGGGAACGAGCCGGCCGCAGCTCGAGGGACGGAGGGAGAGATGAGGCGGCGATGGTCCCCCCGCTGAGCAGGTCCCAGACGGCCACGGGCAGACGGGCGACCCACTCGGACCGGGGATCGGCCGGATTGTCGACCATGAGCAGCCCCGCCCGGGCCAGCCGCCGGCACCGTTCCATCACCTCGCCGGCGGTCGTCGGGCCTGCGGCCAGGAGCCAGCCCAGCAGCCCGAAGCACGGCCGGCGTGCGGCCAGCGGCGCCTGGAGGGCGGCGAAGAGGGAACCGAAGCGGATGTCTTCCTCGATGAGACCGGCGGCCATGAGCACGAGCGCGTCGGGTCGTTCGAGCTGCACCAGCGGCAGGTGCGCGGCGGCGCCCGCTTCCAGCTCATCGATCTCCTGATCCCCGTCCACGTCCGACAGCGCCCGGTACTCGTCGAGCCAGGGCGCCAGCTTCTCTTCGGCGGGGAGGCGGGCCAGGAGCCTGGCGACCACCGCGTGGCGGTAAAGCTCGGCGTGGCGCGCCGCCGTGCTCACGTCGCAGAGCTCGGTCACGGAGCCTCCAGGAAGTGGAAGAGCACGATGCGGCCGAGCGCGGGCACCCAGCCCGGGTCTCGGTCGAGGCCGGCCACGCGCGCGGCCAGATCCACGTGCTGGAGGCTCAGCACCACGTCGACGTGGGTGGCGGTCACCAGCACCCGGCCCGGTGAGACCAGCGACGAGACGCCGATCGCCCGTGAGCGGAGCAGCCAGCTCACGAAGGCCCCGACGGAGTCCCCGAAGCGCTGCTCGGGGTGCGGGGCAGCGCCGGCCGCCGGGCCCTGGGCCGCCATGATGATCTCGGCCCCTCCCAGCAGCGCGGCCTCGGCCGCGCATACCTCGTCCAGCCGGGAGGGCGGGCAGCGGACATCGGCGGCGACGAAGCCTGCCTCCGGGTGCCGGATCACCAGCTGTTCGCCGCTCTGCCGGGCAATGTAGGTGGGGTGCGGCGGTGGCCACCGCCGCAGCCAGGCCTGCGGCAGGCGAAGGGGATCTTCGGACCCAAGCTCAACGGCGGGCGGGGTCCCGGGGCGGCGGCCGTCGAGCTCGGCCAGCACGTCCCACAGGGGGTCGTCGGCGTAGTCGCTGAGCTGGGCTCCGAGGAGGTGGCGCCCCAGCAGCTCCACCAGCGCCCACCCGGCCGGCCCGACCGCGTCATCCGTGTCGTCGAGCCAGACGGCGAAATTAACGAGAAACAGGAGCGACGCCAAGCCGGTGGCGATCCCGCCGTCCGCTGGTGTCCAGGTCCCGGGGCTCGCCACGTCATCACCCCCGGGCGGTTCCACCGGGGGCTGCCGGAGAGCCGGCGCTCCGCTCGCCTCGGGGCAGCCCGCCGCCTGGGCGTGCGATGCACGGGCCGGAACCGCGGTTGGCGTGTGGCGGGTCGTTCCGGCGTCGGCCAGGACGGCCGGTGACTCCGCCGCCGTGAGAGCCTCAGCCGACGGGGCGGATGTCAGCGGGCCGGTGCCCCGGCCAGCCTGAGCTGGCGGGGTGCCCATGGACGGGGCCGTTCCTGGCGGGGCGGTTCCTGGCGGGGCGGTTCCTGGCGGGGCGGTTCCTGGCGGGGCGGTTCCTGGCGGGGCGGTTCCTGGCGGGGCGGTTCCTGGCGGGGCGGTTCCTGGCGGGGCGGTTCCTGGCGGGGCGGTTCCTGGCGGGGCGGTTCCTGGCGGGGCGGTTCCTGGCGGGGCGGTTCCTGGCGGGGCGGTTCCTGGCGGGGCGGTTCCCGGCGAGGCGGTTCTTGGCGGGCCTCCCGGGCGCGCGGCCCTTCCGGCCGGGGCCTGTGGCCCGTTGGCATCGTCGCCTGCTGCCCGCCAGGCCGCCAGGTGCTCGGCGTAGGAGGGCCGGCGCACGAGGGCCGGGGCGTGGTGGAGGGAGAGCGCCACCCCAAGCAGGGCCTCGGCGTGCGGGGGAAGGGAGGTGGCTGGGAGCCATCGCCGCCATGGGGGGTCCACCGGGCGCCGGTCGGCCGGCACCGGTGGGGCCAGTGGGGCCAGCGGCTCCGCTGGGCTCGGTGGGCTCGGTGGGCTCGGTGTGCCCTGTGGCGAACGTAGGGAAGGCCGCTCTTCGACCCCGAAGGCGGCCAGCAGGGCCTGCAGCACCCTCGACGTGTCGGGCCGGGAGAGGAGGGACACGGCGCTCCGGGCCTCGGGCTCGGGGAGCCGGGCGAGGCTGGCCGGCAGCCAGCGTATCTGCGACATCCAGGCGGCGGCCAGCGCGGTGCCGCCCTCGGCGGAGGCGGCCGGGAGGACTGCCCGCCAGTACCAGCGGCGGCTGGCCACGCCGTGCGCGAGGTCGGCGGTGAGGCAGGCGAGCAGTTCCACCTCATCGCCGAAGAGCACGGCGTTCGCCGAAGCCCCGACCGGGCCGGCCGCCGGGCGGGGCGCCCCTTGGCGGAGGTCGGCGAGGGCGGCCCGGGTGCGCTGGGCGGTGCTGCCATCGACGCGGGCCAGGTCCATCCGGCGCACGACGAGGACGGCGCGGTCGGGCAGGCCGGGAGGATGCAGGTCGAGAGAGCGCAGGCGGGACTCGGTGCGCACCCGGAATCCGGCGTCGCGTCCCGCCCCCCGCTGGCTGGTACGCACCATCAGCTTGCCGACCTGAACGGTCATCGTTCAGGACGTGCCGGTGAAAGGCTGCCGGACGACGAAGGGCGGCTTAATGCCCTGCGGCCAGTAGTACTGGTTCTTCATGAAGACGACGTACAGGGGCACCGTCCCCTCGCCGCGTTCATTGACCCAGGCCGACCAGTTCTCGAAGACGTAGTAATAGGTGATGACCGTCCCCTTCTCGTCCTCGCCGGGGCCCGCCGTGGCCACTGGCTCCACGAAGTAGGACTGCCGGAGGGCGAAATAGGCCGTGTCCCAGTTGAGGAGCCCGCCGAAGCGGGCCAGGCGCCCGAAGAAGGTGCCGATCACGAATCCTGACTGCGGAGCGAGCTGGGACAGCCGGGATCGCAGCAGCTTGATGGTGTCGGAAGACAGGATGTCGATCGGCTGACCGGTGACTGCCTCGCTGGCTGTGGCCTTGGCGTCATCGGTCACCTGGGCGAGGTTGGTGATCTCGTCGAAAGTGTCCTGTTCGGGGGCGATCGGCAGGAAACCCACGGGAGGAAGCAGCCCGAAGACGTCCGAGGCCACCGTCCTCCGCGAGACCCCGGCCGTCACGAGATCCGAGAGCTGATCCTGGAACTGCAGGAACCGCGCCTCGCCGTCGGCGGACCGCTGATCGGCTACGGCCGCGCTCCAGGGGGTGCCGGAGACGTCGGGCCGGGTCGTCCGCCGCCGGGCCGACCAATTGTCGATGAAGGTGATCGTCCCGGCGTCCCAGTAGAAGACGCAGAGGGGAAGGTCGCAGGGCGTGAGATCGGTGGAGGCCAGTTGGTCCAGCCCGCGGTAGGCCAGGTTGAAGCTGAACGGGTCAACCCCCAGGTTCGCCAGCTGGGCTGTGCCCAGGAACCAGTGGGCCAGCAGGTTGCGGCGGTTGTCTCGGGGGTTGTCGGCGGTGACGTTGATGCCGTCCACCTGGTTGCCGGGGGTCAGCGCGACGGGCAGGAGAATGGCCTTGAACTGGACCCCCTCCGCCTGCCACTGGGCCGTGCACGCGACCGGGGTGTCGCTGCCCGGGGGGACGGCCATCGGGGCCTGGCCCTGGAACTGGCAGGCGGGCAGGGCGGTCAGCAGGTAGGCGCCGGTCCCGACGGCTGCCTGCGCGCCGCTCGAGGCCGTGGTGCAGGTGGCAAAGCTGCCGCCGGCCGGCGCGGCGGGGGTCCCGGCGATGGAGAGCGGCAGGGTGACGGCGGCCGGGACCGAGACGGGCTCGCCGGACGGGGTGATCCCCAGGCCGGCCGCCACCGTGAGCGTGGTCGCGGCCGCGGTCACGGCGAGGCCGTTGACGATGCCCGGCCCCGCGGCCCGGCCAGTCCAGGTGTCCCGCCGCAGCAGCGTGGACTGGCCGGTGGCCAGGTCCTCGGCGGCCAGCAGCCGCCCGTTCACGTAGTTCGGGAGCAGGGCGCCGTTGGCGAAGCTGGACCCGACGAGCCGGCTACTCATTGACGATCCCTTGGCCGGTGACCCGGGCGAAGGACACGATGGTCGCGCCCTCCCACCCGACGTAGCGCACGCCGCTCAGCTTGATCCAGTCGGCCAGTTTCATCGGGCCGGATGTCGGCGAGCCCGGTGCCGGCGAGTTGACCTGCGGCAGCGAGGTGATGTCCACCGGCGTCTCCTCGGTCGAGAACACCAGCCGCAGATAGAGGGGAAAGGGGCCTCTCGCGAGGCCAGGCCAGCTGATCGTCCAGATGTTGTCTTTCGTCTTGATGGGGATTTCCTTGGCCACGGGGAAGACCGGCGTGCCGGTCAGGTCGTCCAGCACCTGCACCGAGGGACGGTTGAGAGTGACAAAGACGTTCTCTTTGACGCCCTGCGGTTGCGGGTGGAACCACAGCTCAAGGCGGGCCGGGATGGTGCCTTCGGGGGTCTGGGTGTTCGGGATATAGCCGACCGTGACGAAGGGAACGCTGGCCGGCGGGCTGCCCCGCACCGAGGTATAGGCGGTCACGTCGCCTGTGCTGGTCGTATCGAGCAGGCCCTGGCCGGCGACAGCGGCGGCCAGGGTGGTGGCGTTGTTGCCGACGAACACCTCCGTCCCGGGGAAAACAGCGGACAGCTGGTCACCGTCGGTCACGGTAAAGCCCGGGCCCGGCGGTGAGCCGGGTGCCGCGGTGAGGGTCCACAGCTGCGAGAACGGCCCGGGTCCGGGTGCCGGCTCGGTGCTGAAGGCCCCCG
>CAWGPP010000007.1:0-162914 GCA_963824545.1 uncultured Actinomycetes bacterium
CGATCGAGTCAACGTTCGCCACCGTCAGGCACCGGACCAAGGTCACCAAGGGGCCGGGCTCCCGGGCAGCAGGCCTGGCGATGGCGTTCAAGCTCATCGAGTCAGCGCAGGACCGCTGGCGCGCCGTCAACGCCCCGCACCTCGTCGCCCTGGTCCGCGCCGGAGCGACCTTCACCAACGGCAAACTCGTCGAGCGACCCGGCGAGAAGGCTCAGGAAGACGCAGCCTAAAAGATCTTGATCCACAGGTCTTGACAATAGCTCGTGATGAAAGCTCAGGGCGGCTGCGTCGCCGAAGCTGCCCAGCATCCGGCCGCCGAAGCGGGTCCCGTGGGCTTGGCACGCGTCCTCGATGAGAGCCAACCCGTCCGCGCTGGCCGCCTCAGCAAGTTCGCGCGCATTACCGGAACGGCCCCACAGGTACACGGCCTCGACGGCCTTCGTCCGGCGCGTGGTCTTTGCGGCCAGATCGTCCACGTCCATACCGATGCCGTCGCGTATCCGTTAAAGCTAGACCGATTTGCCGTCAGTCAGCGGAGTGGAACCTAGACGTTTACTGCACCTCCGGGATCTTCGCTCTTCACCAGGACGCCGTTGGGGAGCTGGCGGTAGCTGCGGGATGCGTTCTTGGCTAGCTTCGCGTCGATCTCGTCTTGCAGGTCGACACCGGTCATCTGGGCCAAGCTGAACAGGTAGATCGCAATATCCGCCAGTTCCTCGCCCAGATTCCCGCGGGCTTTACGCCAGGCTTCAAACGCTTCTGCCATCTCACCCTGTAGCAGGCAGAACTCCAGCGGGACATCGGTCGTATTGAAGCCTTTGGCGATCTTGTTCTCCCAGGCGATCCTCTGCCCTGACCTGATGTCCACTGAATCCTCCGGCTCAAGCGGCGTGTTTGGTGCGGGGGACATGATCTGGCAACCTACCGGCACACTCATGGGAGGCTGCTGGGCATGGTGGAATTCGCCGGGCCATTGGCGGCGCTGGCGCGGCGCGCGATCGGTGAGATCACCGGTGTAACCGATTGCTCCTGGCCCCGCGACGGGTCGGCTGTGTGGCGGGTCACCGGGGTGCACGGCTGCTGGTTCCTCAAGCGGCACTCCTCCGCCATCTTCCATCAGCGGGAGGTAACCGCCTTGCGGCACTGGGGCCACGCCCTGGGCCCGGGGCAGGCACCATCCCTCGTCACTGCCGATAACGACCTGCTGGCCGTGGTGATGACGGCGCTGCCCGGGCAGCCCGTACGCGAGCTTGGGCTCGGGAAGGACGACCAACAGGAGGTACACCGGCAGGCGGGCACCCTCCTTCGGCGCCTGCATGAGGCCGCGCGCCCAGCCGCCTCCGATGCTGGCATCCGCCACATCGCCACTCAGGCAGAAGGACATCTGCAGCGTGCCGGACACCTGCTCACCCCGGCTCAGTCCGCCCTGGCGCGGCACAGCGCTGAGCATTTCGTCCACCTGGCCGCGGTGCTGCCTGCTGTCCCCATTCACGGAGACACGCAGCCGCGTAACTGGCTCTGGGACCCGGCCGCTCGCCGCCTGGCGATGATTGACTTCGAGCGTGCGGAAGTGGCCCCGGCCGTCCGTGACCTGGTGCGGCTGGTCGACGGGGCGTGGGATGGCCGGCCGGATCTGGCGCAGGCCTTCTTCACGGGCTACGGTCGTGCGCTGTCCGGCATCGAAGAGGAGGCGCTGACCTGCCTCACTGTCCTTGACGCAGCCAGCGGCCTCGGCTGGGGCACGGCCAACGGCGACGGCGAGGTCATCAGCCGGGCCAGGAAGACGTTCGCCAGACTCCTGCCCTAGCCGCCCGCCCGGAGATCGGCCAGGCCGTGACCGCCAGCCGCAGCGGCAGAACGCTCCTGCTCCAGAACCGTCAGCCAGATCCCGGCCCGGTGCCGAGCCACAGGCCGTCCCGGGCCCGGGTCATGGCGACGAACAGGACCCGGCGCTCCCGTTCGGTGCGCTCCCGGTAGGCGTCGTCGGACTCGCGGGCAAACCGGGGCCGGGGATAGCGATCGCGGTCCGGGATGAGCACGTGAGCGAACTCCAGCCCTTTCGCCCGGTGGAACGTCCCGACCTTGACCCGGTCGCGTGGGGTCCCCGCGTACTCCTCCAGCGGGATGACCGGGATCTCCCCGTCGGCCAGGACATCCCGCCATCGCGCCGCTGCGGTGTTGGTGGGGGCCAGCACGGCCATGTCGCCGTAGCGGACGCCGTCTTGGTGGTGGAGTTTCCGGATGTGCGCCCGCATCGCGGCGCCCTGCGTGGCCGGGCCTTCCGAAGCTTCTACCACCGTGCCGCCGCGGCGCGCGGTCTCCACATCGCGCAGCCCGGGGACCGGGTCGGCGTCCAGGTCGTCGAACGGGTCAGCGGCCACGATCGTGAGGGCGTAGCGCAGGATCCGCTCGCCGTTGCGGTAGTTGCGGTTCAGCACGGTGGACCGGCCGACGACGGAGATGCCCGCCTCGGACAGGGTGAAGCCGCCGGGGTAGATCGACTGCTGGCCGTCGCCGACCATCAGCAAGCCGTCCGGCCGGTCCCCGACCAGGGCGTGCAGGAACTGCAACCCGACGCAGGTGAGGTCCTGGACCTCATCGACGATGACCGCGTCGAACCCGGTGTCGGTTCCGCCCGCCGCCTGACTCCGGGCCAGGTCCCGCGCGATGCGTAGCGTGTCGGCCCAATCCAGGATGCCCCGTCCGGTCAGGCGGTCCTGGTAGTCCTCGTACAGGTGCCACACGTCGGCGCGAGCGGCCGGAGTCAGTGGGGCCCGGCGCCCGACCCGGGCCAGCCGCGCGTACTCACCGAAATCCATCAGGCCGCGGCCCTTGATGACCAGGCTGATCTCGTCGTGCCAGTACTTCTTGTCCCGGCCCAGCCCGGGCAGGGACGACCCCTCGCCGGCCGACTCCCAGGCCTGCTCGAAGCAGGCCTTCGCGCCCCGTTCGTCCACCCGGCCGCGGTTCTGGTTCTCCCTGAGCCGCCGGCTGGCCAGCGCGTGCACCCCCACGAACGTCACGGGGCCGGGCCGGGCCGGTGCGAGCCGGGCGAACAGGGCCTCGTGCACCGCCGGCAGGGTCCGGACGAAGGACGTGAACAGCACCCGCCGGCCCCGGCTGGCCAGGTAGCTGGCCCGGTGCAGGGCCAGGACGGTTTTCCCGGTGCCGGCTCCGCCACGGATCCGGGACGGCCCGGAGAACTCCCGGTTCACCTGCCGGGCCTGCAGCGGGTGCAGCCAGGTCATCCAGGATTCGATCGGTTCCCGTCCCGCCGCCTCCAGCAGGGCCTGCCAAAGTTCTTCCCGGCTCACCAGCGCGTTCTCCGGACCGGCTACCGGGGAGCCCGGTTGCCGGTCCGGAATACCTGAACGCCGGGACTGACTCGGGGAGCGCCGCAACGAGCCGGCCACGGCACGAGGCGGATCGCGCCCATCCCCGTCCGGCATCGGCGCGTCCCCGCCCGGCATCGGCGGGCATTCCCGGTCCAGGGTGGCGATGAGCCGATCGATCAGCTCCGGGGGGAGCCGCACTCCCCACCTGACCAGCTCCCGGACGAGGTCCTTCTCACCCAGCAGGACGACCCGGTCCAGGTGCGCACGGACGTTCCGGCGGCCCGCCAGCACCAGCAGCGGCACGACCTCGGTGGGGGCTAAACCCGCTCCGGCGAGGACCTCCTCCACCGCGGTGGTCTGGTCCAGCAGCTTGGTGACCTCGTCCTGGGCATCGGCATCACCGCGCCATAGCCGGCCCCGTTCCACCCGCACCTCGGCCCGCCAGGTCTTGACGTCGATCACGAACACTCCGGCCGGCCCGGCCAGGATCACGTCGATGTTGGCCCGCCGGGTGCCGGGCCAGCGCCGGTCGGCCAGGACGTGCCAGGCCGCGTCCATGCCGACCAGAACCCGCATGACCGCCTGTTCGCCCCGGCCGCCGGTCTCCCAGGCCTGCCGCCGGCGGCGAAGCTCGGCCAGCAGTTCGGTCAGCTGGCGGATCTGCCGCTGGACCGATTCGATCTCCGATCCGATCGCAGCGGCCTGGCCCAGGGCAGACGGAGCGGCCTGGCCCAGGGCAAACGGCCAGGCCGGTGAGTCATCGGGAATCAGGCTCACACGACACCCCAGTCGGGGAAAACCTCACATGCTCACCATTAGCACCACATTCGCCACGGTGCCATACGACCTCTTAACGAAATAGCCGCCAGGTCAGTTCAGCCGGCCGGACATCGGCCCTGGTCGAGTACCAGCCCTCGTTGCCGACGACGAGCCAGCCCATGCCGACGTAGCGTCCGCCGCTGTCGCCGTGGGCGCGGTTGTTCGCCATGAGGACGTTGAACCCGCGCGCGGTAATCGCGCGCGAATTTGCCCATCAGCGATGCGTCTGCCGGTGCCCTGTGTCATCCGCGCAGGGGTGATCTCGCGGATACCGTCGTCGTCAGTGACGCACAATGCCAGCACGTCCACGACCCGGATCAGCGCCGCCGGATCGGGGTGCGCCGGCCTGGCAGCGTTCGGCCAACAGGGCCGCGCCGGGACCGGAGAGCCGCGAGGCCAGGGCCCCGGCCGGTCACGGCCATCAGCAACGCCTCCCCGGTGCCGATTCGCGAAGACGGGCGACCAGCTCCGCCGGGCTGGCCGCGCCGCGGCGCCGCCGACCCCGGCACTGGCAGGGGCCAGTCCGCCGGGCTCGGGCCGCCGCTCCGCGTTCTGCAGGTACCCAAATGATGCACTTGACATTACGATGCAGCGTGTATTTCAATGCTCAATGTGAAGCGTCTGACCCGTGCCGAGCAGAGCGAGCGCAACCATGCCCTGGTGCTGGATGCCGCCCGGAGCGTCTTCCTGGCCTGCGGCTACCACGCCGCGACGGTGGAGGAAATTGCTGACAAGGCGGGGTTCTCCCGGGGAGTGGTGTATTCCCGGTTCGGCACCAAGGCCGACCTGATGCTGGCCCTGCTGGACCGGCGGATCGATGAGCTCGCCGAGCAGAATGCCGCGCTGGCGCGTGACCTGTCCGGGGACCGCGGCGCGGTCGCGCTGATGGACCAGGTAGCCGGCCGGGTCCATGACGATCCGGGGTGGGGGCTGCTGCTGATCGAGTTCCGGGTGCACGCCGCACGGGACCCCGGGCTGAACCAGCGCTACGCCGCCGCGCACCGGCGGACGACCGCGGGACTCGCGGCGGTCCTGGCCGGCGTGTATGAGCGCGCGGGCCAGGATCCACCGTTTCCGGCCGGTCAGCTGGCCGAGCTGCTGGCCGCAATCGGCTCGGGCGCGCAGCTCGAGCATGCCGCCAGCCCGGCGGCGCTGCCCGCCTCGTTCCGGGCTGAGGTGCTGGGCCGCCTGCTGGCCGCGCGGAACGCGGCGGGCCCGGATGACGCGGCATGATCACCATGACCGGACGGAGCAGGACATGACCATGACGACCGAACCCGGCCTGGACGGCCTGCAGGCCCGCACCCAGGCCGAGCTCGCCCCGCGGCTGATGGCCCAGCTGCAGCGCCTGAACTGGGATGCTGACCGGCTCGCCGCCCACCAGGCAGAGCGCCTGCGTGCGCTGCTGGCCCGGGCGATCCAGGGCTCCCCATTCCATGCCCGCCGCCTCGGGCACATCGATCCGGCCCGGTTCGAGCTGGCCAACCTGCCCCGCCTGCCGACAATGACCAAGGCGGAGATGATGGCCGGCTTCGATGAGGTGGTCACCGACCGGCGGCTTACCCGCCGCCGGGTGCAAGACCACCTGCGCGGCGGCGGCCGTCAGGCGGCCCTGCTGCTCGGCGATTACGTGTGCCTGGCCTCGGGCGGCAGCTCCGGGCAGCGCGGCGTGTTCGTGCAGACCATCGGCGAATACGCCGACATGGCCGCCTCGCTGAGGCGCAACACCATCGCCCGCCAGCTGGCGGCCGGCCGGTCACCGGACGGGATGGTCATCGCGATGATTGCCGCCGCCGCGCCCGTGCACACCAGCGGGTTCGTCGCGGCCGCCACCGGCGGCGGCCCGGTCCGGATGGTACCGGTACCCGTCACCCTCCCGCTCAACGAGGCCGTCGAGCGGCTCAATGCCCTGCAGCCGGCCGCGCTCGTCGGATACCCCTCCAGGCTCGCGCAGCTGGCCGCCGAGCAGCGGGCAGGCCGCCTCCGCATCGCGCCGCAGTCGGTGGCCGGGACCAGCGAGGCGCTCACCGACGCCACCCGGGCGGCCATCACCGCCGGGTTCAGCGTCCCCGTCAGCAACTCCTTCGCTTGCACCGAGGGCCTGGCCGGCCAAAGCGAGCCCGGCGAGCCAGTGCTCACCTTCGCCACCGACTTGTGCATCGCCGAGCTCGTCGACGCCCGCGGAGAACCGGTACCGGCCAGGACGCCCTCGGCCAAGGTGCTCATCACCAACCTGCACAACCTCACCCAGCCGCTGATCCGCTACGAGCTGACCGACAGCTTCACCGCCCGCCCCGGCACGGAACCCGGCGGCTATCTGCGGGCCACGGTGGAGGGCCGCGACGACGGCACACTCCGCTACGGCCGTACAGGCATCCACGCGCACACCCTCAGCGCCGTGCTGGCTTCCTCGGCCCCGGTGACCGAGTATCAGGTCCGCCAGACCGAGCGGGGCATCGACGTCGCCGTGGTCGCGGCCCGCGGCCTGGACCAGGCGGCGCTGACCGCCGCGCTGGCCGGCGCCCTGCGCCGGGCCGGCCTGCCCGATCCCGAGGTCTCCCTCCGCGTCGTCGCCGCCATCGCGCGCCGCCCCGACACCGGCAAGGCCCCCCGCTTCATCCCCAGCCGGGACGATGCAGGCGCCCAGAGCGAGGAGAGCCAGCTGTGGAGGACGGACGTGTGACAGTGGTGACCAGCGCGTCGTCGGGGACCGACGGGCCCACCCGGCGGTCGCACAGGCCGGAGTAGTGGGCCGGCCGGACGCCCGGCTCGGCGGAGCGGTTCTGGCACTACGTCGACGCCTACCCGGCCATCCAGCAGATCATGCGTTATTACAAAGAGGTGCCGGATCCATACCAGGGAAAGCCCGCTTACGGTTATCTGAAGGAGATCGAGCATTACAGCACCTCATGCGCTGGCGCGGGTTTCCTCGCGGTGGGAGATGCCGCATTTTTCGTCAATCCGCTGTTCTCCTTCGGTCTCGCGTTCGGCATGTTCGGCGCAAAAGAAGCGGCGAGGGCGACGGCCGGGCACCTGAACGACCCGGCGCGCGGCGATTTCGCCAGGTACGACAGGCTTCTCCATTCGGTCTACCGCGCGCTGTCCGCGGAGAACGAGGCCTTGTACCGATCCTGGGCCTCGCCGGCAGGATTCGAGCACGTACTCATGGCCATGCTCGCCGGGGCGCTTCGCGAGGTGAGGAACCGAGCCGAGGGCTTGGTCCACGAGGACGCGTGCCCTACCGGCTCCTGGAACCCAGGCACGCGAAGGTCTTCACCAACCTCGTCGCCCGGACGCGCGACGCCGGGTCACACCGGACGGACCGCTCGCCGCAGATCGAGGCAGTTACGCGCCGGTACCGGGAGGAACTGCGCACCGAGCCCGAGACGATCGAAGCACGCTTGGGCCGGTTCCTCAGCTACTACGACGACAACCTGGTCCGGCATGAGAATGCCGCTGAGGTGGCGCAGCCCGGCGTGTTCGCCGCCGTCTCCTGCCCGGCCTGCCGTCAGGCCGTCAACGCGACCCTGGGGCGGTGCCCGGCTTGCGGCCAGGACATGGATCCAGGTGTCACATCGTCACCGGTGAGTGACGCGACCCGAGAGGGAAGCCCAGGATGAGCCTGCCTACCAGCAGGCGGGCCGGCTCACCCCCAGCATCCTGGCCACCGTGCTGGCCGGGCTGCTGCTGTCCTCCTATGCCACCAACTGGATAGGCCTGCACTTTATCTTCGGCGCGTTCCTGTTCGGGGTCGTCATGCCCAGGGAGGCCGTCCTCGGGCTGCGCGGGGAAATCCTCGTCCGCCTAGGGCACCTTCGGTGCCACGATTTGGACGTTCGTCCTGAGTGTCACGGCGGGTGATGCCGTGCCGGTGATCAGCGGGCATGCTGGAGGGCGGTCTCGGCATTGAGTACGGACCGTGACGGTTGTCAGGCTGCGGTCGGGACGCGGGCCTTGGTGATGTGGTCGGCGGCGAGCCGGTCGAGGGTGGCCAGCGCGGCGGCGAGTTCGGGAGGCGCGTTGGGCCGGTCGGGTGCCATCAGCGGGCGCAGCACGTGGTCGTAGACCTTGGTGTAGAAGTGGGCGAACAGCAGCCCGTCGCGGGTGAGGGTGTAGCGGTTGCGGCAGGGGACGCGCTGGATGAGCCCGTTTCTGGCCAGCCGGGATAGGTCGTAGCTGGCCTGGTTCATGCTGTAGGGGCGGTGCAGCAGGCCGGTCATCAAGCCGCGGAGGGTCTTGTTCGTGATGCCGGTGACCGTGAACAGCATGGCGGCGATCGCGCCGGCCAGGGCCTGCACTCGAAGGTCGCCGAACCGCAGTGCGGGCGCCTTCCTGCCGCCGTCGGTGACGGTGGGCCTGGTGATCCGCTCGATGACTGGACTCACAAGTGCCGTGCCCTGGCCGGCTGTCTCAGTTTCCAGCAGGCGGGCGTTGATCGCACGCGCCTTATCCTGCAGTTCTGGCAGGTTTTGCAGCTGGCGGTTGCAGCGCAGGTCCCTGGGGTCGTTGACGACGGTTTCGATGCGCAGCGCGACGCCGTCTTTCAGGTACTGCTTCAGCCGGGAATTCCGGTAGAACACGTTGAGGGTGACCAGGTTGCAGTACCGGTCGATCTTGGTCTTGAACCCGCCGCCGGCGGGCGGGAGGGTCGGCCGCCCGAGCCGCTGGCCGCGGCGGAACAGCAGCTCAACGTTCTCCGGGCGGCCCAGGTCCATGTTCTCGCACAGCAGCGCTTCGAAGAACGCGCGGGCGTGAACATCGTCGTCGAAGACCAGGGTGCGGGAGGTTTCGGTCTGCCGCATCGACAGCTCCCACCAGTACCCGGCGTCCCGGTCGGCGTCAGTGAGCGGGAGGGGGAGCCTGGCCATCCAGCGTTCGAACCACACCTGCACCGTGCCGGGGCCGAACCTGTCGCAGATGGCCTGCAGCCCGGCGGGGTCGTCGCAGGAGGCGAACCCGTTGGACAGCGCGGTGAATTCGATCCCGGCGGCCAGGGCCTGCCGCTTGGCCCACTCGTGCCCGTTGACCCACGCCTTGACCGGATACGGGAAGTAGGTGCAGATCTTGATGAACCCCGGCCCCATCCGCTCGTCGAAGATGTAGATGTAAAACACCGACACCCGGCGCTGCTCTTTGGTGAAGGAGAACTGCGGGCACCCGCCCGGATCGGTGTCCCGCTTACGCGCCGTCCACACCAGCTGGAACTCCTGCGCGCAGCCGACCGCCACCACCTGCGACCGCCCCGCCGCAGCGGCAGCTTCCAGGTAGGGGGCCATCACCTCGGCTTTGCGCTGCCCTGCCGTGAAGCGGATCATCGGGATGCCGTTGGCCTGCGCCCAGTCCCTGATGTCCTTCCGGAACTTCTCCCCGATCGGCTCGAACAGCGCCGGGGACACGATCGGCTTGCCCCGGTGATCGCGGAAGAAGTAGACCACCCCGCCGGGAGTCTGCAGCTTGGCGACATAGCCATTGAGGTACAGGCGGTCCAGGCAGGAGATATCCAGCGTGACGTGCCCGGCCACCACGTCCGCGGCGGTCACCACCGCCGGGCCGGTCGCAGCCAATCCATTACGTTCCACCATGATCACCCTCAGCGCGTGCTTCTACGGTCTGAGGATGAACCTCCAGTCAGCTATGTGCGGCCGGAACCACGAAACTTGGCGGTCCGAGGCGGAGCCTCTTAGGAGCCTGCTGAAAAAGGCCCATTTTGCCGTGATCAACTTTGCAAAACCGCAGGTCAGTGGATTGCTTCATGATCGGAAACAGGGTTATTCAGCGGCCTCCTAGCCCGAGTTTCCGGTGATCATGGATGCGCCGGGTTAAACCGGCATGGAGGAGGAGATGGAAGAGCTCTACGCCGAAGGGCTAGCGACCCGCGGCGGCCCCGAGTCATGCGTGGCGTCCCGTGAGGGGCGTGGCGAAGCGTTGGCAGGGGCACGCGTAGGCCGGGCTATTGAGCCGCGAAATGTGAATCCGGGGTGCTGACGCTGTCCATGAAGCGGAAGGCAACACTGCTGGCGGCGCTAGCGCGAGCCGCCAGGGACCCCGCGCGGTCAGAGAACCAGGGCATGTGCGGAACCTCCATGCGCGAGAACCGGGAGAGCCTGTGCCCGCCCGTCCGCGTGGTCTGCGGGCGGGCCGCCCAGGGAACGCTGAGGCGGTAATCCTGGGATGAACGGTCATGGGCAGTCGGATCGCTCCGTAGTACCTGCGAACCCGCCGAACAAGGCTGCGGCTGCGGAGGCGGGGGAGGAAAGGGAGCGAACCGTGGGGAACACGGGCAGTGAAACACGCCCCGGACGCAGCGCCGGAGAAGGCGTGTCAAGCGAGCTGGACCGTGTGCGGCAAGTGGCACGACGAGACAAGGATGCGCGGTTCACCGCGCTGCTGCACCATGTCAGCGTGCACCGGCTGATGCTGGCGTTTGAGGACCTCAACCCGAGGGCGGCGGCTGGCATTGACGGTGTGACCTGGCGGGAGTACGAGCAGAACCTGCAGGAGAACCTGCGGGACCTGCACGGGCGGGTGCAGTCAGGGCGCTACCGGGCGAGTCCGTCAAGGCGCGTGTACATCCCGAAGGCGGACGGGCGGCAAAGGCCGCTCGCCATCGCGTCGCTGGAAGACAAGATCGTCCAGCGGGCCGTCACCGAGGTGCTGAACGCGGTGTTCGAGGCGGATTTCCGGGAGTTCTCCTACGGGTTCCGGCCGGGGCGCAGCCCGCACAAGGCGCTGGACGCGCTGGCGGCCGGGATCTACCGGAAGAGGGTGAACTGGGTGCTGGACGCGGATATCCGCGACTTCTTCGGCAGTCTTGACCGGGACTGGCTGGCGAGGTTTCTCCGGCACCGGATCGCGGATGAAAGGGTCCTGCGGCTGATCGGCAAGTGGCTGGCCGCAGGAGTCATCGAAGAAGGGCAGTGGTCGGACACGGGGCGGGGGTCACCGCAGGGGGCATCGGTATCGCCGCTGCTCGCGAACGTGTACCTGCACCACGTCCTGGACTTGTGGGCCGGCTGGTGGCGGAAGCGGCATGCGCGCGGGAACGTGATCATCGTGCGCTTCGCGGACGACTTCATCGTCGGGTTCGAGTACCAGGATGACGCCGAGAGGTTCCTGGAAGGGCTGCGCGAGCGATTCGCGAAGTTCAGCCTGGAACTGCACCCGGACAAAACCAGGCTGATCGAGTTCGGGCCGCACGCGGCCCGGCGGCGGGCAGCCCGGGGCGAGGGGAAGCCGGAGACGTTCTCGTTCCTGGGGTTCACGCACATCTGCGCGACCACCAGGAGCAGGCGGTTCTGGATCAGGCGGAAAACCGACACCAAAAGGCTGCGGGCGAAGCTGAAGCAGGCCAAGGCCGAGATCATGCGACGCCGGCACCTGCCCGTCCCCGAACAGGGGAGATGGCTGGCAAGCGTGGTAACCGGGCATCAGGCCTATTACGCCGTGCCCGGCAACTACGACGCGGTGCACGCCTTCCGCACCCAGGTAACCCGGCACTGGCACCACGCGCTGCGGCGCCGCAGCCAGAAAACCCGGCTCACCTGGGTCAGGATGAACCGCCTCGTAACCCGCTGGCTGCCCCCGACCCGCATCGTGCACCCGTTCCCCGAACAGCGCTTCGCCGCCAGCCACCCATGGTAGGAGCCCAGTGCGGTAATCCCGCTCGCTGGGATCTGCGCGGGGGGCCGCCCGCAAGGGCGGTTCCTACCGCGACTCTTCTGACTCCTGGCCAGGGTCTCGGCTGATCTGTTTTCCCTTGTGACACGCGCTTGCGGTGCTTGACTGCCTCTGCGGTCTAGCTTATGACCTAAATTCATGGCGAGCCTGTATAAGAAGGTGATCAGCGGGAAGCCGTACTGGTACCTGCGCGAGATGGGCTGGGTGGACGGCAAGCCGAAGATGGTCTCGGACCGGTATGTGGGTACTGCAGCCGATATTGAGGCGCTGCTGGACGCCCGCGAGGAACGGATGCTGCCGGAGCGGACACGGCACCTGGACTTCGGGGCGGTGGCCGCGGCGTGGGGGCTGCTGGCCGATCTGGGCGTGGCCGCGATCATCGATGGGGAGGCCGGGGCAAGGCCGCCGGGGCTGCCGCTGTCACCGGGCACCTACCTGGCGCTGGCCGCGCTGAACCGGGTGGTGGATCCCTGCTCCAAACGCGGGTTCGCGGACTGGTGGCGCACCACGGCGGCGGACCGGTTCACCAAGATCCCGGCCTCGGCACTGGATCACCGCCGGTTCTGGGACGCGATGCACGCGGTGCCGCTGGATGCGGTGCCGCGGATCGAGGAGAAGCTGGCGCTGGCGGCGTGTGCCCGGTTCGGGCTGGATACCAGCTCGGTGGCGCTGGACATGACGAATTTCGCGACGTTCATCGATACCGGCAACGCCAGGGCGCCGGTCGCGCAGCGGGGCAAGGCCAAGCAGAAACGCGCGGACCTGCGGCTGGTCGGGCTGGGCCTGGTGGTGACCCGGGACGGCGGCGTCCCGCTGCTGTCCCATGCCTATCCCGGGAACAAGCCCGATGTCACCCAGTTCCCGGAGATGATCAAGACCCTGGCCGGTCGGCACGCTGCCCTGGCCGCCGCGGCCGGGCAGGACGGCGCCGAGATGACCGTGGTCTTCGACGCCGGGCAGAACTCCGAGGCCAACTTCGCGCTTCTGGCGGGCACGAACCTGCACTACGTGGGGTCGGTGCCCGCCAGTGACTGCCGTGACCTGCTCGCCGTGCCCGCGTCCGCCCGGGCCGTCGTCGATGCGGACCGGTTCGGCCAGCTGACCGCCTATGACACCCGCCGCGTCATCTACGGCACCGGGCGCCGGGCGATCTTGACCCATTCCCCCGAGCTCCACGCCCATCAGGCCCGCGGGTTCGACGGCACCACGCTAGCCAAGGCCGCCCGGCAGCTTGATGAGCTGGCCGCCACTCTGGCCCGCGGCAAGACCCGCCGGGCCAGGGACAAGGTGGAGGCAGAGATCGCCAAGATCACCTATGACGCCTGGGTCCGCCGCGTCGTCACCTGGCAGCTGACCGGGGATACCCCCCGCGACCTGCGGCTGGCCTGGTCCATCGACGCCGCCGGGCGCGCCGCGCTGGAACAGGAGATCTTCGGCAAGCACGTGCTGATCACCGATCACGACGACTGGCCCGCCGCCGAGGTGATCGCCGGCTACCGGTCCCAGTCCGAGGCCGAGTTCTCTTTCCGGCAGATGAAAGACCCGCACGCGGTGTCGTTCTCGCCGATGTTCCACTGGACCGAGCACAACATCCGCGTGCACACCTTCACCTGCGTCCTGGCCCTGCAGATCGCCCACCTAATGCGCATGCAGGCCCAGCGCGCCGGGCTGCGCATGTCCGTCCGCGAGCTGCTGACCCAGCTCGCCGGCATCGGCGAGACCATCTTGATCTACCCCGCCGCACGAGGCAGGCCCAAAGCCCGCCGGATGCTCACCGAGACCACCGGCATCCAGGACAAACTCAGCCAGGTCTTCCAGCTCGACCGCCAAGCACCCAAAGTTAGGTCATAGGACCAAACGGCCCCCTGAACCCCTCCCTGCCAGGCAGAACACCCTGACAGGGAGCATGATCACCGGAAACTCGGGCTAGGAGCGTGCTGAAAAAGGCCCATTTTGCCGTGATCAACTTTGCAAAACCGCAGGTCAGTGGATTGCTTCATGATCGGAAACAGGGTTATTCAGCGGCCTCCTAGAGGCTCCGCCTCGGACCGCCAAGTTTCGTGGTCCGGCCGCACATAGCTGACTGGAGGTTCATCCTCAGACCGTAGAAGCACGCGCTGAGGGTGATCATGGTGGAACGTAATGGATTGGCTGCGACGGCCCGGCGGTGGTGACCGCCGCGGACGTGGTGGCCGGGCACGTCACGCTGGATATCTCCTGCCTGGACCGCCTGTACCTCAATGGCTATGTCGCCAAGCTGCAGACTCCCGGCGGGGTGGTCTACTTCTTCCGCGATCACCGGGGCAAGCCGATCGTGTCCCCGGCGCTGTTCGAGCCGATCGGGGAGAAGTTCCGGAAGGACATCAGGGACTGGGCGCAGGCCAACGGCATCCCGATGATCCGCTTCACGGCAGGGCAGCGCAAAGCCGAGGTGATGGCCCCCTACCTGGAAGCTGCCGCTGCGGCGGGGCGGTCGCAGGTGGTGGCGGTCGGCTGCGCGCAGGAGTTCCAGCTGGTGTGGACGGCGCGTAAGCGGGACACCGATCGGGCGGGTGCCCGCAGTTCTCCTTCACCAAAGAGCAGCGCCGGGTGTCGGTGTTTTACATCTACATCTTCGACGAGCGGATGGGGCCGGGGTTCATCAAGATCTGCACCTACTTCCCGTATCCGGTCAAGGCGTGGGTCAACGGGCACGAGTGGGCCAAGCGGCAGGCCCTGGCCGCCGGGATCGAATTCACCGCGCTGTCCAACGGGTTCGCCTCCTGCGACGACCCCGCCGGGCTGCAGGCCATCTGCGACAGGTTCGGCCCCGGCACGGTGCAGGTGTGGTTCGAACGCTGGATGGCCAGGCTCCCCCTCCCGCTCACTGACGCCGACCGGGACGCCGGGTACTGGTGGGAGCTGTCGATGCGGCAGACCGAAACCTCCCGCACCCTGGTCTTCGACGACGATGTTCACGCCCGCGCGTTCTTCGAAGCGCTGCTGTGCGAGAACATGGACCTGGGCCGCCCGGAGAACGTTGAGCTGCTGTTCCGCCGCGGCCAGCGGCTCGGGCGGCCGACCCTCCCGCCCGCCGGCGGCGGGTTCAAGACCAAGATCGACCGGTACTGCGACCTGGTCACCCTCAACGTGTTCTACCGGAATTCCCGGCTGAAGCAGTACCTGAAAGACGGCGTCGCGCTGCGCATCGAAACCGTCGTCAACGACCCCAGGGACCTGCGCTGCAACCGCCAGCTGCAAAACCTGCCAGAACTGCAGGATAAGGCGCGTGCGATCAACGCCCGCCTGCTGGAAACTGAGACAGCCGGCCAGGGCACGGCACTTGTGAGTCCAGTCATCGAGCGGATCACCAGGCCCACCGTCACCGACGGCGGCAGGAAGGCGCCCGCACTGCGGTTCGGCGACCTTCGAGTGCAGGCCCTGGCCGGCGCGATCGCCGCCATGCTGTTCACGGTCACCGGCATCACGAACAAGACCCTCCGCGGCTTGATGACCGGCCTGCTGCACCGCCCCTACAGCATGAACCAGGCCAGCTACGACCTATCCCGGCTGGCCAGAAACGGGCTCATCCAGCGCGTCCCCTGCCGCAACCGCTACACCCTCACCCGCGACGGGCTGCTGTTCGCCCACTTCTACACCAAGGTCTACGACCACGTGCTGCGCCCGCTGATGGCACCCGACCGGCCCAACGCGCCTCCCGAACTCGCCGCCGCGCTGGCCACCCTCGACCGGCTCGCCGCCGACCACATCACCAAGGCCCGCGTCCCGACCGCAGCCTGACAACCGTCACGGTCCGTACTCAATGCCGAGACCGCCCTCCAGCATGCCCGCTGATCACCGGCACGGCATCACCCGCCGTGACACTCAGGACGAAGTCCAAATCGTGGCACCGAAGGTGCCTAGAGCAGATCAGCCTCCTGGTGCTGCTCCCGATTCATTTCGTGGTGGCGGGGCTGAGCATCAACCTGTCCATGATCGGGCACTCGGGACTGGAGGAACTCGGCGCGATCCTGGTTGTCGCCATCGGCGGGAAGCTGGTCGGCGCCTACGGCGCCGCCCAAATCGCCAGTATCCGCGGCCGCAACGCCGGCGTGATGGCCACGCTGATGAACACCCGGGGGCTGACCGAGCTCGTCATCCTCGGTGTCGGACTCCAGTTGCACATCCTGAGCAAGCCGCTGCACTCCCTGATGGTCATCATGGCCCTGGTCACCACCGCGATGAGCGGGCCGCTGCTGAAGGCCATCTACCCGGACCGGGTAATAGCGCATGACATTGCCGCCGAGAGCCCACCGGAGGTCGGCACGGGTTTCGGCCGAGATCGATTGCGGCGCCGGGACTGGTCAGCGATTTCGATCGCAGCCTCAGTCACGTTCTGGCCACGCCTCAGCGAATGCGATTTGTTTACAGATTCTTTCTCGTAACCCGCAGCCTGTTTACAGATTATTTATTGCTTATGCAAAGCCTGACCAGCCATGATCAATGGTAGCGCCGGGGCTGGTCATCGATTCGATCGCGACCGCAGCCACGTTCTGGCCACGCCTTAGTGGATGCGTTTTGGTTACAGATTCTTTCTCCGGGTGGATGTCAGACCTGCGGGGTGTATCAGCGGGCGTGCTGCTTCCTCTATTCAGTAAGCACGTATGGCGGCGGACGTGCTCGATTCGCACCTTCTGGACGCCAGAAACCTACTGATGGCCCGGTAATGGCCCGGTAGAGCAACAACCATCACAAACGAAAGAGGAGTACGGAAAATGGGATTGTCCATCAACGACACCGCACCAGATTTCGAGGCCGACACCACCCAGGGCAGGATCAGCTTCCACGAATGGATCGCAGATTCCTGGGCGGTGCTGTTCTCGCACCCCAAGGAGTCCGTCAAGCCTTACATCCGCATCGTCCCGCAGCCGAGGTGAACAGGTGCGTACAGGAGCCGGTCCTGGCCATCGGACCCACATGCAGCCGGGTGGTCACGTAGGCGGCGTCTACGACGCTGATGTTGCTGGTGGCCGCCCGAGGTCCGGATCGCTGCGGCACGGATAAGGAATCACTCGGCTAGGATCGACCACGATATGGACGGTTATCGATTCGCCGGCCGCGACGGCGTGGAGCTTGCGTGTCGTGAGACGGGGTCCGGCCGGCCACTGATCCTGCTGCACGGCTTCATGGGCGCAGGTTCGTACATGGACGGCTGGGCCGGCCCGTTGGCCGGGCAGGGGCATCGCGTCGTTGTTCCGGACTTGCGTGGCCACGGGGACAGTGCGAAGCCGCACGATCCCGCCGCCTATCCGCCGGACGTGCTGGCCGATGACGGGCTCGCTCTGGTTGAGCATCTCGAGTTCGGCGACGGGGGCTACGACCTTGGCGGCTACTCGCTCGGCGCGCGGATCGTGCTGCGCATGCTCGTGCGGGGCGCCAAGCCGGGCCGCGCGATCGTGGCCGGGCAGGGACTGGCGAAGGTGAGCGGTCCCCAGGGCGAGGCGAGCCGCCGCGTGCTCACCGCGTACGCCAACGGGGTCGCGATCGAGCCCGGCTCACGCGATGCGCTGATGGCGCAATGGATCTCACGGCTCGGCGCCGACCCCCAGGCGCTGCTGCACGTGCTGGACTCGTCCGTCCCGACTCCCGAGGATGCCCTGCGCCAGATCACCATCCCGGCGCTCATCGCGATCGGTGACCGGGATGAGCGCTCTGACGCCGACGAGCTGGCCGCGCTCCTGTGCGATGCCCGGTTCGTCCGCGTGCCGGGGGACCACGAGAGCGCGTTTGCCGCGCCTGAGCTGGCCGCGGCGATAGCCGCGTTCCTCGCCGAACGTTGATGCCGGCCGGCTGAGGCGGCCCTGACGGGGAATTACCTCGGCACTAGCACACGCTGGGCCGTCGAGCCCGCGGGCTGGGCTTTCGCTGTCCCGCACGCCCCATCGCCCGGAAGCTGGCTAGCGGCTCGGGAGGGATCGCGGTAGGCCGAACCAGGGGAGCGTGCTGTTGTCGAAGCGGGTCATGGCGCAGATCCGGTTGCCGGTGAGGGTGAGGACGTAGAGGCCCACCCCATGGCTGACGCCGTCGGGGGCGCGCAGGTAGGCTCCGAACGCCGGCTGGCCGTTGGCTCGCGTTGCCACCAGGTCGAAACCTGCGGCCCGCGCCGAAAATGCCGGCGCAGAAGCGGGCCACGACGTCGCGGCCCTGGTATTCGAAGGGCATTGGCGGCATCGAGCTGAAGACGTCGTCGGTCAGCAGGGTCACCAGCGCGTCGAGATCGGCGGACTCCCACGCGCTGGCGAACTTCGCCACGATCGCCTCCTCGGCGGGTGAGCCGGAGGCGGGAGGTGGCTCACGGCCGGCCGCCGCGGGCAGCTGGCGCTGCAGGCTGGCGCGCGCCCGCTTGAGGGCGCTGGTGACGGATTCGACGGTCGAGTCCAGCATGCCGGCCACCTCGTGCGCGTGGAATCCGAGGACGTCGCGCAAGATGAGCACGGCGACCTGGCGGGGTGGCAGGACCTGAAGGGCGGTGACGAAGGCCAGGGAGACGGCTTCGATCTGCTCGTAGCGGGCCTCCGGGCCGGGCGGCGCGGCGGTCGCGCCGTCGAGGAGGGCGTCGGGATACGGCTGGAGCCAGACGACTTCGCCGAGCCGGGTCGGCTCGGGCGGTTCAACATTGGGCACGTCCCACTCCTTAGCCGGGCGTCGGCTGGCCGAGCGGCGCGCGTTGAGGCACCGGTTGGTGGCGATCCGGTAAAGCCAGGTGCGCAGCGAGGCGCGTCCCTCGAACCCTGCGAGGCCCTGCCAGGCGGCCAGCAGCGTGTCCTGGACGGCGTCCTCGGCGTCTTGGAGGGATCCGAGCATCCGGTAGCAGTGCACCTGCAGCTCCCGGCGGTGCGGCTCGGTCAGCTCGCGGAACGCGTCACCGTCTCCGGCCCGCGCCCGGGACATCAAGTCGCCTGCTAGCACCCTCGCGTCACCTTCTTCCTGTAGCTCGCCGCGGTTCCATACTGTATGGACACCGGCCGAGGGGTGAACTGGGCGGCTGGCCGACGCCCAGTTTTCCGGGGCCGCGGGGACTGCATCGGTGGTAGCTGACACCAGCAGCGAAGGAGACCCGGAATGGGAAAGATCATTGTGACCACGAACGCCACGCTCAACGGGGTCATCCAGGACCCGGACGGTGCGGAGGGATTCCGGTACGGCGGCTGGTTCGGCCAGTTTGGGGGCAAGGACCTCGATGAGTGGGCCAAGGTCGAGACCGCCGAGGCGCTGGGCGCCGAGGCCATGCTGCTGGGCCGACGGAGCGACGAGTGGTTCGCCACGCGGTGGGCATCCCGGAGCGGCGAGTGGGCGGACAAGCTGAACAGCATGCCCAAGTACGTGGTGTCCTCAACCCTCAAAGAGCCTAAATGGAGCAACTCGACGGTCCTCAACGGCAACGTCGTGAACGAGGTCTCGAGGCTGAAGCAGGAGCTAGACGGCGACCTCCTCGTCTACGCCAGCTATCAGCTCGTGCGTACGCTGATCGAGCACGACCTGGCCGACGAGTTGCGGCTGATGGTCTTCCCGGTCGTGCTCGGGGCTGGCGAGCGCCTGTTCGGCGAAACCAGCGGCAAGAAGCCCATGCGCCTCCTCAGCACCCAGACCATTGGTGAAGGCCTCGCCTTCCTCACCTACCAGCTCATCCCAGGCGCCTGACAGCTGCGGCCGGAACGAAACGCGGTCACGGAACGGTATAAGCCACCAGTTGCGGCTTCCCGCCGCCACCCGAACTCGACGTCTTGGGGCCGCCCGCCGGGACCAGCACCGTGTTGCCGAAAACGGCGATCGGCGCGTTCGTCGATGTGGGCAGCTGGTGGCGGTAGACGATCGCGCCGGTGTCGCGGTTGAGGGCGATCAGGACGCCGTTGTAGAGCGTGGTGAAGACCAGGGCGTTGGAGACCGTGGCCGCGCCGAGCGGCAGCGTGGGGACCTTGGTGTCCCATTCGACCTTGCCGGTGGCTAGGCTGAGCGCCTCCACCTCCCCGGTAGGGGGAACGGTGGCCTTGTCGCCGTCGACCGAGTTCAGGGTGGTGGCGGTGATCGGGAGATCAATGGTGGCCACGTACACGCTGCCGCCCGCCACCGCCATGTTCGACAGGATGCCGCCCAGCGATCCGGGCAGCATGGTGTACGGCAGCTTGATCGTGAGCTTGTGCGACAGCGCCAGCAGGGAGTCGTTGTCGTGCCCGTTGTGCTCGCCGACCGGCGTCTTCCACAGCGGCGCGCCGGACCGTGCGTTGAGCGCGTCGACGTATCCCAGCTTGCCGCCGGTGACGATCACCGGAACCCCGCTGGCCGAAGCCGAGATCGGCGACGCCTGCAGATCGTGGTCTTCGAAGTCGTTCGGCACGGCCTGGTAGTACCAGCGCAGCTTCCCGGTCGCCGCGTCCAGGTTCACCGCGCTGTCGGTGTAGAGCTGCCGCGACGGGTTCGCGATCGCCGACGCGATGCTCTGGTACGGGTTCCCGACGCCGAACGTCACCGATCCGTCGCTCCCGACGAGCGGCGTCTCCCAGGCGCCGCCCGAGCCGACACCGAGCGCCTGCACCCCTTTTTCCGGGCCGAGGACGGTATTGAACCTCCAGAGCAGGCGGCCCGTGGCCGCGCTGAGCGCCATCGCCGCGCCGCCGCCCGGACCCGAGCCGTAGGCGCTGGCCAGGTAAATCCGTCCGTCCGCCACTTGCGGCTGGATCTCGAAGGCCCCCTGGCCGCTGTTCAGCAGGTTGCCGTCCACCCAGATCGTCTTGCCGGTCGCGGCGTTCAGCGCGAACGCCGAGGTCGACGAATCCCCGTATACGATGCCGCCCGTGACCGCCACCCCGTCCGGCCCTGGCCCGCTCTTCTCCGGGAGGTTTACCGGATATTCCCACTTCAGCTTGCCCGTGGCGAGCGCCAGCGCGTACACGTTGGCGTCCTCGTCCTGCAGGTACACGACACCACGCTGGACGACCGGCGGCGCGGTCAGTGAGCCGGTCGCCGAGACGGCCGCGGCCGGGCCCGCTAGCTTGAACGTCCAGGCCTCCCGCAGCCCGGACACGTTCGCCGCCGAGATCGCCGAGCCTGGCGCGTCCCTGGTGTTGGCGATGTCGCCGTTCGGATACGGCCACGACCCCGAGGGCGCCGCCGCGCCGGGGAACGTCGTGCTGACCGGCGCCGGGCTGCTGCTCCCGCAGCCCGCCGCGGCCAGCACAGTGACCGAGACAAACATCATTAGCGGGAGGGACATCCGCGCTCCGAGGCCGGCACGCAACGTCGGCTTCGCTCTCATCCGGCTCACCGCTCTCCGTTAAAATTTGATATCACAATGATAGGCGTGGAATCAGGCACTTCAAGGCCCGGAGGTCAGGCTGTCGCCGATGAAGGCGAGGGTGAGCTCCTCGAGGTGATGGCGGGTGGCATCGGGGACCTCGCGCAGGGGCCCTTCCCCGGCGAGCACGGCCAGCCCGTGCACCGCGGACCAGATGGGGTACTCGATGCCCGCACGGCGTTGCGGATCGAGCACGCCGGCGTCGACCAGTTCGTCCAGCGCGGTGCGCAGCTGACCTAGGGGCGTGCGGTCCTGCCCGGCCCCGTCATCCGGGGCGCCGTAGGCGTGCTGCTGCGGGAGGGCGAACGCGGTCGCGAACAGCCCCGGTTCCTCGCGGGCGAATTCCAGGTATGCGGTACCGATCGCGCCCAGCCGGCGGCCGGCTGCGGCGGGATCGCCGTGCTGGCCGTGAACGCGGGCGACGCCGGCGGCCATCCGGCCGGCGAGCTCGTGCATGGCCGCCGTGCAGACTGCGGCGAGGAGCTCGTCATGGTCGGCGAAGTGCCGGTAGGCGGCATTGGGCACGACGCCCACCATCCGCGTCGCCTCGCGGAGCACCACGGCGTCCGGGCCGCCGGTCCGGGCTAGCTCGAGCCCCGCGGCGACCAGGCCGTCGCGGACGGCGCCTCGCGGCCGGCGCCGCCGCTCCGCCTGGCGGATCTTCCCCGCTGATCGGTCGGCAGTCACGCTGACACGATAACAAGTGGACAGCGTCCACTAATCCGGTTACGGTGTACAGCGTCCACTAAATGCCGAGGGAGGCTCGCGATGAGCAGGAACAAGACGGCAGATCTGCCGGCGCAGGACTACGCGGCGGTGACAGCGGCGGAGTGGTTCGCCGGCGGGGATCGGATCTGGTACGACCCCGGATCCGCGCGCGTACTGACGGAGAAGGAGGCCGCCGCGACCCCGGGCGCGCTACGGGTTTTCCAGCGCGTGGCCGGGGCGGAGCAGGACGCGGACACCGTGTGGCTCACGCTGCTGCCGGGATTCCCGGACGGGTCCTACGGCTGGGCGCAGGTGGACCGGTTGCTCGGCGACGGCCTCGGCCCACGGCTGTACGTGGAGCCGGTGGGGCAGGGTGACTCGGACAAGCCGCGGGACTACCCGTACTCCACCGTCGAGCGCGCGGACCTGATCCAGGCGCTGTGGCGGCACCACGGTGTGCGCCGCACCGTCGTCGTCACGTTCGACTACACGTCGCTGGCCCTGCTCGAACTGCTCCGCCGCCAGCTGGAGCAGGCCACTTCCGGCGGCACCGCCCGCCCGGCGATCACGGCCGTGCTCATGGTGAACGGCGGCCTGTTCGCCGACGCGCACACGCACCCGTGGCAGGGCACGCCGCTGCTGCGCACCCCGCTGGGCGCGCTGGGGATGTGGCGGGCGCAGCGCTCGCCGCGCGTGTTCGATGCGTCGATGATGCAGGCACGCCTGTACTCCCGCGGCTACCGTCCCGCCCCGGCCGAGCTCGCCGAGCTGCGGTCGGCGATCACCCGCCGGGACGGGGCGGCGTTCCTGCACAACGCCGCGGGATTCGTCGGCGAGCACCGCCGCCATGCGCAACGGTGGGATCTTGCCGCGATCGCCCGCGACCTGGACGGCACGGTCGCCCTCTACGTCGGCGGCAGCGACGAGGACCCCTACGAGCACCGGCAGATCCAGGCCACCCGTGAGCGCGTGCCCGGGGCCGAAGTCCTGACCTTCCCCGGCGGCCACCTGACCACCAGCGAGCACCCCGACCTTCTCGCCACAGCCATCCGCGACGTCGCCAAGCGCCACGGCGTGGGCACCGCGGCCACCAGCCGATAACACCCAACCCTGGTAACGAAACGGAACGGAACCACCAGGGCCGCCCCCAAGAGCCGTACCCGGGCCACCTCCGGTCTCGTCGGCGGCTACCTGCCCGGCCCCTGCGCGGGCAGGTAAATCGACGTAACCGCGGCGCCGCGTCGTGCTCAGCGGCAGCAAGCGGCCGCCAGAACGTGCCTGGATCCGGATGGCGGACCCATCAGATGCCGGAGCAGCCCCCTCCTGACTGCTCCGGCATCTGCTGGTACATGTACTGCGCGATCTTCCATTCGCCTCCGGTCCGTTCCAGAACGAATAGCTGGCGCAGGCGCGCTGGTTGTGTCTCGCCGGTCGCGCGGATCGTGATCGACCCCTGGCTTGTTGTCCTGACGGCCGCAAGGTCGCCGTTGACGGTGACGTCGCCGAATCGGGACGTGAAGTCCAGGCGCATGTTCTCGAAAACAGCGTCGTATGTGGCCGTAAGCTGCTGGCTCCCGACGACGGTCTTGTGCTCGGGCGGCATGACGGCGGCGCTGCCGGTGAACTGGCTGACGACGCCGGCCACATCGGCCGCCGACACCCGGTCGCCGTAGGCCTCGATCACCGCACGCACGGCCGCCGCGTCGTCACTGGCGCGGGCGGCGGCCCAGCTCGCCACGCGGCTTTCCAGGTCGGTGCCTGTCAAGTCGGGGCCCGCCAGGTCGGCGCCTTCCAGACCGGAGCTGATCATGCCGTCACCTCGGCGAGCACCTGCTGGGCGGTGAGCTCCTGGCCGTGGGAGCAGCGCGCGTGCTCGCGGATGGCGGCCACAAGATGACCGAACTGGTCGTCGCTGGCGACCCGGAACTCAACCCCGCAGGGGCAGCGGCCGACGTGCCCAGCCAGGGCACGTCCGGTAAAAGCGATGTCAAGACAGACGCACGGGTCACCGCCCTCCACCCAGGCGTCGTGACCGGCAGGCACCACGTGCGCGTCGCCCGGGCCGAAGTCGTATTCGCGGCCGTCGTCCATGCGGGCCCGCAACCGGCCGGAGATGACGTAGCCGGTGTGGACCACCTGGCAGGCCTCCGTGCCGACGACCGGCTTGACGTCGGTCGACCACTTCCAGCCGGGCTGGTACACCGCACGGGTGATCGTGACGCCAGGCAAGTTGACGACGCTGAGCGAGGCGTGTTCGAACGCGCGCCGCTCATCGGGCGTCTCAATGTTCTTGGCCGCCACGATGTGTCTCGTAGCCTCGAGCATCTGGTCGCGCCTCCCTTGGCCTGCCTGGCGAGAAAAGCGTGCCAGCCGGCCACCGACCGTCACATCGGGGAGAACACGTAGATGCCCGGCGGGCCTACGTAGTGGCGCCCGGGGGAGGAGATCCCCGCTGGGAGTCGCGGGCCGTGGCCTGTGCCGCGGCCGCCATCAGGCCGGTGCGGGAGCGGGCGCCGGTCTTGCGCAGCAGGCTCTCGACGTGCTTCTCCACGGTGCGTGGCGACAGGTGCAGCCGCTCCGCGATCTCCTTGTTGGGCAGCCCGGCGCCGACGAGGTGCAGCACGTCCGCCTCCCGGGCGGTGATGCCCGCCGCCACCCAGGGATTGGGCTGCGACTCCTTGCGCAGTTCGCGGCAGCGCTCGGCCAGGTGGGGCAGGTCCCGGCGGTCAAATCCGGCCTCGGCCTCGGCCAGCCAGCGAAGCGGGTCGCCCCAGCCGCCGGCGAGCGCGGCGGGCGCGGCGCAGAACCTCGCCAGGTCGCCCCAGCCGTCGCAGTGCGTGAAGCCGACATCGGCGCCCGCCGCCAGTTCGTTGGCCCGCTGCCGCTGCCCGGCCCGCCCGGCCAGGACCGCCTCGGCGTAGCCGATCAGGCTCCGGTTCATCCGGAAGGCGCCCACGCCCAGCTGGCGGGCCTCGTCGATCGCCGGTGCCGCCCGGCGATCACCGAGTGCGGCCAGCAGCAGCGGCCATAGCGCCCGCAGCCCCGCCGGTTCGGCATGCGGCAGGCGGGCCAGGATCGCCATCCCCCGGGCGTAGGGTTCCACGGCCGCCGCGGCATCGCCGCTGAGCAGAACCACCGCTCCCCGGCTGGCCCAGCAGAAGCCGTCGAGCATCCGGTCGTCCGGATCGGCCGCGATGGCCCGGGCGGCGTACCACTCCATCTGCCCCGCGTCGGCGCGCATGCTGGCGCTGCCGGTAAGGACGGCCAGCGCCTTGGCCCGGACCTGGTCCAGGCCGAGCCGCTCGGCGGCGGCGACCGCGGCCTGGGCGTGCGCGTCACAGGTGGCCAGCTCCCAGCGGCAGGTGAAGCCCGCGGCGAGCTGGAGATCCAGAATCGCAACGGTACTCAGCGCGCCCATCTGCTCGGCGGCGCGCCGCGCCTCGGACAGCCGCTTCACTCCGGCGTGATCAAACAGGTCGATGGTGCCCAGTTCGTGCAGGGCCCGCAGCCGCCACAACGGCAGGCCGGCGGTCTCCGCGGTCACCAGCGCGCGCTCGAACGCGGCGCGGGCGGCGGATAGATCACGCAGCCGGTGGCTGCGGCCGATGAGCTCCAGTGCGTGACAGCGGACATCTGGCGTGACGCCCTCGGTGTCGAGGACGCCCCCGGCCAGAAGCCGGGCCTGATCGAGGTCATCGGCGGCGAAGGCAATCTCGGCGTCGAGGACGCCCATCCGGGCGCGCACGCCAGCCGGCGGGCCGGCACGCCCGCCGGCCGGCGGGCTGGGTTCCGCCAGGCGCCGGGCGGCGCCGAGGTGGTGACGTGCCATCTGCCACCGCGAGGCGGCCACCGCCGCCTGGCTGAGGCGAAGGTGGACCTCCGTACGGAGGTCCGGCGCCTCGGTCCCGAGCCGCGTGATGAGCTGGCCGCCGGCCGCGGCCCCCTCCTCGACCCGCCCGGCCAGGGCCAGCGCTTCGACCAGGAGAAGTTCCGCCTGTTCCCGCTCGGGAAAGCCTTCGAGCAGGTCAGCGGCGCGTCGCAGGGTGCCGATCGCCGTTACCAATGCCCCCCAGGCCAGCGCCTGGCCGCCGGACTCGCGCAGCAGCGTTCCGGCGCGGCGGCGGTCCCCGGCCCGGTTCGCCAGGTCAACGGCCAGCTCGCGCAGGCCGCCTTCCAGGCGCGGGTGCGCGGCGTCAAGAGCGGCGAGTGCCGCCGAGGCCAGGGCCCGCTGGCGGGGTGGCAGCATGCCATCGAGCAGCGCTTCGCGGGTCAGCGCGTGGCGGAAGCGGAAGGCCGTGCCGTCCGCGCTCACCAGCAGTTGCTCGACCGCGAGCCCGAGCGTCTCGGCGACCGGCGCCGCGGTCTGGCCGCTCACGGCCGGGAGCAGTTCCCAGTCGAAGTGCCGGCCGAGGATGGCGGCGGCCTCGATCACCGATCGCTGCGGCTCGCTCAACCCGGCCAGGCGCTCGCGGACCGTCTCGGTGAACGACTCCGGCAGCCCCGGAGACGCCAGCAGGTCCTCCACCAGCAGCGGCACTCCCTCGGCGGAGACTTGCACCCGGCGCAGGAGTTTGGCGTCTGCGCCCGGAATGCAGGCATGGACCATCCGCGCCATGTCCTCATCGCTGAGCCGGTCAAGACCGAGGTGCAGGACGCCTGGCCGGCCCCGCAGCCGGCGGGTCACTTCCAGCGCGGCCGACGGCGGGCTGGTACGCAGGGTCAGCACGCACAGCAACGACTCGCCATCAAGGTGCTCGCCGAGGTACTCCATCAGGGCCACGGTGTCCGGGTCCGCCCAGTGCAGGTCCTCCAGCACGATGACCAGGCCTTGTGGCACGAGGCGCCGAAGAAGCTGGATCAGCGCCTCGCCGCGGATCCCGGGCGAGACGTCTTCGCTGACCGGCCCGCTGACCTCCCCGCCGGCCGGTCCGCTGGCCGGAACGCGGTCAGCCATCCCCGGCAGCAGCGCGTTCAGCGCGGGCAGCCAGGGCTCCATCGTCGTGTCACCGGGAACGGCCCCGTCCCGGAGGAGCTGCACCAGCGCGTCCGTCAGCGGCCGGTACGCGGCGGTCGCCGACTGCGGCACCGCCCGGCCGGTGACGACCCGCATGCCACGGCTGGCAGCCCGGCTGGCCGTCTCCAGGGCCAGCCGCGACTTGCCGATCCCCGGCTCACCGGTGATCACTACACACCCGCCGTGCCCAGCCATCGCGGCCGTCAGCGCCGCGTCAACCGCCTCCAGCTCGGCATTCCTGCCGATCACGATCGGGCACAATACCTGCGCCATCAGTACAGTTTGCCAGCATTCCTGAGACAGCAACCCAGAGAACGGCCAGATGTCGTCGTGCTTTGGGAACTCCTGATCGCCGGTGACACCGCCCGCCCCCTGGCCGACGGTTGACGGGGCCTTTCGCCGCGATTGAGGATCAGGTCATGACCCGGACCCTACTGGTCGTGCCGAGCGCGGCTGACGCAGGCCTGGCCAGGACATCCCTGGGCCTGGTCCGGGCGCTCGACCGCCGCGGCGTGAACGTCGCCTACGTCAAGCCGGTGGCCCAGCCCCGGCACGACGGCAGCCCGGACCGCTCGGCCGCGCTGCTCGCGGCCATCTCTGCGCTGCGCCCTCCCCAGCCGCTGTCCACCGCCGAGCTGGAGCAGCAACTCGGCGAGGGCGGGGTCGACGCCGTGCTCGAGAAAACCGTCGCTGCCTGGCAGCCGGTCTATGAGCGATCCGACGTCGTTATCGTCGAGGGGCTCAGCCCGGGCCCGGCCTGGCTCTACGCCAGCGAACTCAACCAGGCGCTGGCCAGGGCACTCGACGCCGACGTCGTGGTGGTCGGCCGCTGGCCGGCGGCAGACGCGGGCCGCCAGGACAGGGCAGGCCGCGCAGCGGAGCCAGGGCTAAGCCTCCCCAAGGGAATCGTTGAAGACCTCGCCGAGACGCTGGCCATCACGGCCAGCCGGTACCTGTCCGGCGAGCGCGCGCGCGTAGTCGGCTGCGTGATCCGCAGCCTCCCGGTCACGGGTCCCTCGGTCGCGGCGCAGCTGGGCGAGGCGTTGACCCGGCACGGCCTCCGCCTCCTCGCCGCGGTGCCGCATCGCCCCGAGCTGGCCTGGCTGCGGGTACGCAACCTGGTCCGCGAGCTGCACCCGCAGATTCTCTACGAAGGTGACCAGTCCCGGCGCATCAAGGACGTGGCCGTGTTTGCCCAGGGCGTCCCCGGGGGCCTGCGCGTGCTGACCGAGGGCCGGCTCGTCGTGGTCCCCGGCGACCGCCACGAGGTGGTCATGGCCGCCTGCCTCGCCGCGCTCAACGGGACCCGGCTGGCCGCGCTGCTCCTGTCGGCCGGGATCGCGCCGGATCCGCGGGTCTGGGAACTCACCCAGGCCGCGTCCGCCACCGGCCTGCCCATTCTGGTCGCCAAAGACAACAGCTACGAGACCGCAACCCGGGTACGCGACGTCGACCCGGGCCTGCCGGCCGATGACCTGGCCCGGATCGACGGCGTGGTCAACAACATCGCCGACGCGTTCGACGCGTCCTGGCTGGAGTCGCTGCCGGGCCCCGCGCAGTCCCGCCGGCTCAGCCCCGCAGCCTTCCGCTACCAGGTCGTCGAGCTGGCCCGCGCCGCCGGCGCGACCATCGTCCTGCCCGAGGGAACCGAGCCGCGCACGCTGCAGGCCGCTGTCGAGTGCGCCGAGCGGGGCATCGCCCGCAGCGTCCTGCTGGGGCCGCCCGACCAGGTCGCCACGGCGGCCCGCGGCCTCGGCCTGGAGCTGCCCGGCGGCGTCGCCGTGGTCGACCCCCAGGACGTCGCCGAGCGCTACGTCGCCCCGCTCACCGAGCTGCGGCGCCACCGCGGCTGGACCGAGGATCTAGCCCGCGAGCACCTCACCGACCCCGTCATGGTCGGGACCATGATGCTCCAGCAAGGCGAAGTGGACGGCCTGGTCGCGGGCGCGCGCCATACCACCGCGGCCACGGTCCGCCCGGCGCTGCAAGTCCTCGGCACCAAGCCAGGCACCCGGCTGGTGTCGTCGGTGTTCTTCATGTGCCTGCCCGATGAGGTGGTCATCTACGGCGATTGCGCCATCAACCCACGGCCCGGCGCCGAAGACCTGGCCGACATAGCCATCCAGAGCGCGGCATCGGCACGGGCCCTGGGCATCGAACCCCGGGTGGCGATGATCAGCTTCAGCACCGGAACCTCCAGCACGGGCAGCGACGTCAACAAGGTCGCCGAGGCGACCCGGATCGTGCACGAACGCGAACCCGATCTGGCCGTCGATGGCCCGCTGCAATACGATGCCGCCGCGATCGCCTCGGTAGCGCAAAGCAAGCGGCCAGGTAGCACGGTGGCCGGGCGCGCCAGCGTCTTCATCTTCCCCGACCTCGACACCGGCAACACCACCTACAAGGCGGTGCAGCGCAGCGCGCAAGTAGTGAGTATCGGCCCGATACTTCAGGGCCTGGCCAAGCCGGTGAACGACCTCAGCCGCGGCGCCCAGGTCGAGGACATCGTCTACACGATCGCGCTGACCGCCATCCAATCACGCGCCGGATAGCCATCCCCGCGAGGACAGCCCGGTCTGGGTGGCCCGGCGTAGAACGTGACGATTTGCGGGGGGTAGCATCCGGACGATGACGATGATGTCAGGGAGCCGCGATCAGCCCGCCGCTGGCGGTTCTGGCAGCTTGGTGCTGGTGCTCAACTCGGGCAGTTCGTCGGTCAAGTTCGCTCTACTGGTCCCCGGCACTGGCGAGCGCGTGTTCGGGGGGATGGCCGACCGGCTCGGCACGCCCGAGGCGGTGCTGCGGGTTCAGTGGTTTCCGGCGGCGGCGGTCGAAGAACGGCTTCCCGAGGGCAGTCACAAGGCTGTCATTGCGCGTGTGCTGGAACACGTGTCTGGCGCCGGGCAGGCCGGCGTTCATCTGATCGGGGCCGGTCACCGGGTGGTGCACGGCGGAGAGCGGTTCACCTCGTCGATCCTCGTGGATGACACGGTTATCGCCGCGTTGCGCTCGTTCAGTCATCTGGCGCCGTTGCACAACCCGGCGAATGTGGCCGGCATCGAGGCCGTGCGCGCTATTTTGCCGGACCTGCCGCAGGTCGTGGTATTCGACACCGCGTTCCATCAGACGATGCCGCCGCATGCGTTCCGCTACGCGGTGCCCGAGGAGTGGTACCGGCGGTATGGGGTGCGACGTTACGGTTTTCATGGCATCAGCCACCGCTTTGTCAGCGAGCAGGCCGCCGCCATGCTCGGCCGGCCACTTGGTGAGCTACGGCTGGTCACCGCCCACCTAGGCAACGGGTGCAGCGCGACCGCGGTGCGGGACGGCGAGTCGGTGGACACCACCATGGGGCTGACCCCCTTGGATGGCCTGGTGATGGGGACCCGCTCCGGCGACGTCGATCCGGGCCTGCTCGGCTACCTGGCCGGCCGGACCGGGATGGGTCTCGATGAGCTCACCCGGGCGCTGAACCTCGACAGCGGGCTGCGGGGGCTGTCGGGCGTGGGCCACGATATGCGCGCCGTAGAAACGGCGGCCGCTGACGGGAACGAGCAGGCGCAGCTCGCCCTCGAAATTTTCGTGCACCGGCTGTCCAAGGCGATCGCCGGGCTGGTCGTCGGGCTTCAGCGGCTGGATGCCCTGGTCTTCACCGGCGGCATCGGCGAAAACAGCACTATGGTCCGCAGCCTGGTGCTCAGCCGGCTGGGCTTCCTGGGCGTGGCCGAAGACGTCCCGGCCAACGCCGTCCATGGCCGGCACACCGGGGGACGCATCAGCCTCCCCGGCCCGGTCCAGGCGCTCGTCGTGCCAACGGATGAGGAGCTGCTGATCGCCCGCGACACCGCCCGCGTGATCGCTGGCGGTTGACGACCTGCCGGCCCCGCGCGCAAGGCCACCTCGCCCGGCCGCCCGGGGCTCCCACTGGACATCGACATACTCATGGGCGGCGACCGGCCTGCCGCTGCAGTTGGCGCAGGTGGGCGTCGGTGGGCTCGGCGGCCTGAAGGCGGATCCGGGCATCGACGGCCTGCGCGCCGTGCGGGCGGGCGAAAACCGGGCTCAGCTCGAGTTCGGCGATCTGCGGCAGGTCATCGGCCATCCGGGAGACGCGCAGCAGCAGGTCCCGCAGCGCGGCCAGATCGGCGCCCGGGGTGCCGGGGCGCCCGAGCAGGAGCGGGGCGGCGCGGATCGAGCGGATCAGCGCGTCGGCGTCGGCGTCGGTGAGCGGGGCCAGCCGCGCCGCGCGGTCGGCCAGCGCATCGGCGGCCGCGCCGCCGGCCCCGAACAGCACCAGCGGGCCGGCGACCTCTTCCTGCAGCACGCTGATCGCCACCTCGATACCGCCGGTGACCATCGGCTTGACGATCACACCGGCCAGCCGTCGGCCGAACGTCTCGGTCAGCGAGCGGAACCCGCGCCGGACCTCGGCCGCGCCGTGCAGGTCGATCAGCAGGGCGCCGGCGCGACGCGCCCGCACCAGGCCGGGCACGTCCGCCCGGAGCGTGACCGCCCCGCCGAACCGTACCGCCGCCGCGACGGCGCCGTCCTCGGTGACGACCCCGGTGCTGTCGGCCAGCGGCACCCCGTAGCAGGCGAACAACTCCACGGTCGGGTCCAGCGGCAGCCAGCCGCCGGCCCGCGGCCAATCGGCCAGAAAACCGGTGACCAGTTCCCTGGCCCGGTCCGGGCGCAGGCCGTCGAGGTCGGGCACGGTTCCCGGCGGGGTCGCCCGCCACGTGCCGTAGCGGGCGGCGTGGCCGAGGGCGCGGGCGGCGGACTCGGCGTAGGCGTAGGCCGGGACGGCGGGGGAGTCCGCGCCCGGGGCCCGGAGCAGCCGGACGACTTCCACCTGGTCCAGCACGGCGGCGGCGATCGGCACGCGCAGCCGCGCGGCGGGTATCTCGGGCACCAGGTCATGGCTCGCGCTGGTGGCGGTCAGCGCCAGCACCGCGTCGACGCCCGGATCGGCGCCGGCCAGCTCCAGGCATTGCCGGAATTGGCCCGGGGCGACCTGCAGGGTGGTGTCGACCGGCCCGGTCACCGTGGCCGGGCGGGAAAGCAGGTCCCGCAGCGCCCGCTGGGTGTCCGTGGTCAGGGCGGCGACCTGCAGGCCTGCGTCGCCGCACGCGTCGGCGGCGAGGATCGCGGCGCCGCGGGTGTTGGACACCACGGCCACCCGGTCCCCGGCGGGTGGCGGCTGCGCGGCGAGCAGCGTCACGGTGTCGAGCAGTTCGCCGAGGTTCGCGGTGGCGATCATTCCGGCCTGCTCGAACAGGGCCTGCCGGGTCAGCAGCGGGGTCGCCGCCGTGGCGCGCGCCCCGGTCAGCCGCCGGCCCGTCGTGGAACGGCCCACGTACACGGTCAGCACCGGCATGCTGCGGCCGACCCGGCGGGCGGTGCGGACGGACTTGGCCGGGTTCTTGACCGACTCCAGGTACAGCAGGGCCAGCTTTGTCGCCGGGTCGGACTCCCACCACAGCAGCATGTCGGTGCCGGATACGTCATCTTTGTCGCCCAGCGAGACGAGGGAAGAGATCCCGATGCCCAGCCGGGACAGGTGCTCGACCAGGACGAAGCCGGTGCCTCCGGTGGACTGCAGCGCCAGGCCCACGCTTCCCGGCGTGGGGTTGCGGGCCGAATACATCGCGTTGAGGCCGATGCTGGTGCTGGCCACGCCAAGGCTGGCCGGCCCGACCATCCGCATGCCGTAGCGGCGGCAGATGCCCAGCAGGTCCGTCCGGGCCGCAAGGTCGAGCCCCCCCGCGAGCACCACCAGCGCCTTGACCCCGCGTCGCCCGCATTCTGCGGCGATACCGGTCACCGCGGCGGCCGGCGCGGCAATGACCGCCAGGTCGACGTCCTGCGGCAGATCGGCCGCCGACGGCAGGCAGGGAACGCCGTCCAGCTCGGCCGCGGCCGGGTTGACCGCGTACACCGGGCCGGGGAAGCCGCCGGTCACGATGCTGCGCAGGATGGCCCGCCCGGCCGAGCCAGGCCGTCGGCCGGCGCCGGTGACCGCGACCGAGGCCGGAGCCAGGACGTGCCGCAGGCTGGCCACGTTGGCCGACCGCTCCCGCTCGGCCACCGCGTCACGGTAGGCGCCGAGGGCGGTGTCCGCCTCCCCGGCCGGCAGCGGGAACGTGAGATCGTACACGCCGTCGGCCAGGGCGCGGTGCGCCTGCAGCCCGGCGTCGGCGAATACCCGCAGCATGCGCGCATTCTCGCTCAGCGTCTCCGCGGTGAAGACGTTGATGCCGCGGCCGCGGGCCAGCGAGACCAGGTGCTCCAGCAGGAGCATGCCGGCCCCGCGGTTGTGCATGTCGTCGGCGACCGTGAAGGCGACCTCGGCCGATTGGGACGGGGGATCGTCACACTCGTAGCTGCCGCAGCCGATCAGCTCGCCGTCCATCAGGACGAGCAGCGCGACGTGGTCCGGCGCGGGCGCGCGGCAGAGCCGGCCAGCCTCCCTCTCGGCCGCCACCGGGCTCATGCTGAAGAAGCGCAGGTAGAGGCTGTCCGGGGACAGCTTGGCGTGCAGGTCCCGCACCGCGTCGAAGTCCTCCGGCCGGGCGGGCCGGATCTGGACCGTGGTGCCGTCGGTCAGCAGAGCGTAGGCGCTGTCCTCGGCGTGTGCGCTCACGTTGCCCTCCCCGGAGCTCGCTGAGGATCTCTGCCTGATCGCCGGGCCATTTCCGGGACCGGCCATCCGTAAGCGTCCGCAGCCCGGTCCACGATGCAGCACGTTAATAATCGTTCACCGATTGGCAGAAGATCAACGGGCCTAACCCTTCAGACCGCCACCAGCAGCATCCGGCTGGCGAGCGCGGTCGAGGTGGCCAGGCTGTCCAGGAAGAGCCCGCGCGCGGGCGGATTGTCGCGGAGCGCCCACAGCAGCAGGGAGTTGTTCCACGCCAGGTCCCGTGCGGTATTGATACTCCAGTTGCAGGTCAAGGTGGCCACCGCGCGCAGATGATGATCAACGGCCAGCTCCGCGGCGGATTCGAAGGACTGCCGGATCGCCTGCTCGGCGCCGTCCAGCAACTGGTCCACCTTCTGGTAGTCAGCAAAATGCTGGCCGGCCTCCGGTGCGGTGGCCAGGGCGGCGCAGGCGCTGACCACGGCCACCGGCAGGTCGTGGTTGATATGGGCGTTCATGCCCGCCAGCGCGAACTGGATCGGCTCGATCCCGGCCTGGGTGCGCCGCTCCGCCAGCGGCCGCCAGGCCAGCGGCACCGCCGCCGGGTCGCCCGCCACGCCGGCCGCGGCGAAGTACAGGTTGGCGAATGTCACGTCCAGCTGGGTCATGAACGCGGGGTCGGCGTAAAAGCCCTGCCCCAGTTCGCTGTACACCTGGCTGGTCACGTCCAGGTACATGCGGTTGAAGCACGCGAGCCCATCGGCTGCCGGAAGCGCCGCCCCGATGGCCTCCATGCGAGCGATCGCCCCTGCCACCGAGGTCACCGGCCCGTCCGGCCCGCCGCGCGCGTTCGGGGTGGGTTCGGCGGCCGGCGCGTCCGCGGGGGGCAGGGCGGCTGACATGGCAGTCACTCTACGATCACGCCCGAACCGGTGACCAGCGAACTTCATAGAGACCCTCCGGTTGCTACCGTCGCGCGTTCCCCAGGCTTACTGGCGCCGTAACAGTTGAGGCCACTGAATGCGTATACGTTACGCCATCAATGACGACCGGGCCCGCCTGCGGATCTCCGCCATTATTGACCGCGGGGTTCCCGTCGCTCAGCTGGTTGCCGCCTTCGGGCTCGCCGGGGCGCGCCAAGGGCGCCTAACGCCGGGTTGGGCAGAGTTTCCCCCACCATTCGCCGAGAACGCTGCCCAGATCAGAGGGAGGCCGGCCTCAGCTGGGCTGCCAGCCGCGTACGCTCGGCGGCTCGGGCGGCTTCGTACAAGTCATCCTCGTCGGCATCTCCGATCACCAGGACGTCCACGTCGCGCGGCACGTCTCCCGCTTGACCCCGATACCGAGCGGCCCACGACCCGTACACGTAGGCCTCCGCGACTCCGGGTACCGAGGCGAGCAGTTCCCCGAGGACAGCGACGGGGCCGTAGGTCAAGACCACCGGGCCCGGCGCCCGCCCAGCCCTTATTGCACACATTCGGTGAGTTCGGCCACGGCAGTCCCCGGATCCCCGCGGACCGGCGGCAGGGCGGGCCGCGGTCACACGGCTACCGGGTCCCAGCCGCGCAGGTGCGTAACGGACTGGCGGTACTCCCACTCGATGGCGTCTTTGAGCAGGTGGGCCAGCCGCCCGCCGCTGGTGATGCCGGCGATCTCGGCGACCCCGCGGTGGGTCCCGACAGAGACGACGAACCCCTTGTCGTGGAAGGTGAATGCCTCCAGCGGCCTGCCGTTCAGCTCCGCGTCCAGGTTGCGGGCCACCGTCTCGCCCTCTTCCAGCGCCACCTGCGCCAGCGGCGGCAGCACGTGCCCGGTGCCTGGATTTACCACCGAGGCCAGGTCGCCCGCGACGTAGATCTCCGGGTGGTCCAGCACGCGCAGGTACCGGTCGACCTTGACGCGGCCGTTGTGGCCGGTCGGCAAGCTCGAATCGGCCACCAGCTCGGGTGCCTTCACCCCGCCCGCCCACACGAATACGCCGCCCTCCACGAGCTGGCCGTCCGTGAGCCGGAAGCCCTCCTCGGTCGCGGCGGCGATCGCCGCGTTGGTGCGGACCTGGACCCCAAGGTCGGAGAGGATCCTGGTGGCCTTGTCGATCAGGTGCGGTGAGGAGCCGGCCAGGATGGTCGGGCCCGCCTCGATGAGCCACACGGCGGGCCGGTCGGGCGCCAGGCCGTGGTCCTTGGCCACCTCGGGCAGCGTCTCGGCCAGCTGGCCGGCCAGCTCGACCCCGGTGGCGCCGCCGCCGCCGACCACCACGGTCGCCAGGCGGCGCTGCCGCTCCGGGTCGGTGGCGGCCGCGGCGGCCGCGAGCGCTTTGCGGGCCGCGGCCCAGACGCGCTCGGCGTCGTCGGCCGAATACAGCGACAGCGCGCGCTGGGCCAGGCCCGGGATGGCGAAGTCGTTGGGCCTGCTGCCGAGCGCCAGCACCAGCCGGCTCCAGCCGATCGGCCCGGCCCCGGTGAGCAGCCGCCGGCCGGCCAGGTCGAAATCATTGATCTCGGTCCGGACGAAGCGGACCCGGCTGGCCAGCAGGTCCTGGAGCGGGATGCGCACGGCGTCGGCGGCGCGGGTGCCGCCGGCGACCCGGGGGAGCTCGGTGACCGTCTGGTGGTAGTCGTGCCGGTCGACCAGGGTCAGTTCCACTTGGGGGTTGCTGCGCAGCTTGGCCGCCAGGCGCAAGGCGACGTGCAGCCCGGCGTAGCCCGCGCCGGCGATCACGATCCGGCCGCTGCGGCCGGCGGCGGTTCTCTTCATGGCGTTCGACGTGCTCATGCTTCCTTACCTTCTTTCGTGATCCCGGCTGTCGAGTGCATCGTGCGTTACGGAACGGCGGTGGCCTTGAAGCGTCGCTCCCGCGCCGTTCGGCAAAGGCCATCTGAGCGCGCAACCGCGCCAGCTCGGCGCGCTGGAGTTCGTCCAGCCGGCCGAGCTCCGCCATCGCGAGGAGCTCGCAGGCCGCATCGGGCGCGCCGGCCGCGAATTTGGCCCGCGCGGCGGCCAGCGCGCGCGCTGCACGCCGCGCCGGATCCGGCGTCAACTCGGCCGACCGCTGCAAGAACGCGGCCGCCGCCCGCCTCGCCGTGCAGGACAAGCACCCGGCTCTGACCCGCCCGCGCCTCAGCCAGCAGCCGGTCCAGCTCCGCACGCTCGGTCCGCCGGCCACGCAATCCAGGCCCAGGATGACTGTTGGACATTGGCCACCGCCGAGACCGCAGCAACCACTGAAAACGACCCCACCCAGAATAGTTCATGGAGATCCCCTAGGGACCCGCTGGGGGCCCACTGGGGATTCCCACGGAGGCGAACCCCGCGGGCGAGCGTGACAGTGAGGCCACGGACAAGCGCCAGCACGGAAAGGACCCATCATGAAGATCGTCGTCATAGGCGGCAGCGGGCTCATCGGATCGAAGGTCGTCACCAGGCTCCGCGACCACGGCCACGAGGTGGTGGCGGCGGCTCGTTCCTGACGCGCTGCGGCGGGACCCGGACGCCGCTACCAGACGGCGCTTCGGCCTCGTGCTTACGGGCAGAGTTTTGCCGGGCAGATGCTGCCGAAAAGTCTGCCCGTAAGTCGTGGTGCCCCCGGGAGGAGTCGCCGTCGGCGGCCAGCCAGTCCAGCGAGACGGCGGCCGTCCAGGACTGCTGCAGCGAGCCGAGCGGCGCACCGGTGAACGGCTCGAAATACTCGGCGAACTCCCCGGCGGCGGCGATCTGGCCGAGCGAGTCGCGGCGGAGCTCGTCCGCGCGGCTGGAGTAGCCGAGCAGGCTCAGCGAGTGCCACAGCAGCCAGTTGATGACCGGCCAGACCGGGCCACGCCAGTAGTTGCTCGGCTCGAACATCGGCTCGGCGGGGCTCGTGCTCGGCAGCAGGCGCCATCGGAACTGCGGGTTGCCGCAGAAGTCCGCGGAGTCAAGTAGCCGCAGCTGGGCCGCGCGCAGGCCGGCGTCCGCGGCCCGCGCGAAGAGCGGCGCGAAACTTGCGAACGTCCGCAGCCGGATCTGCTCCCAGGCGCGGACGTCGTAGTCGAGGCACAGGCCGGACTCCGCGTCGAAACGGCGCGCCAGCCCTTCGCGGCCGCGGTCCAGCCAGCGGGCCAGCTGCCCGCGGTCGGCATCACTGGCTCCGGCCACGTCGGCCAGGTCGATGAGCGCGGCGTTCGCCATGGCGAGGACGGCGCTGAAGAACACGTCCTTGATCAGGAACGGATACTGGCGGTATATCTGCGCGTCGTCGTACCGGTATTTCCTCAGCTGGCCGACCAGCCACAGGTACCGGTCGTAGTCCCAGTCGGTGGGCCGCTGCGACGGGTCCGATACCCGGCCGGTGTCCAGGCGGGTGTACCGGCGGGGCTTGGCAACGTCGATGCGCGCCAGCGTGCGGTCCCAGCGTGGGGAGTTGTCCGTGCCCTCCCACGGGTGGTAGACGGTGACCAGTCCCGATGTCTCGGGATCCCGCTGCGTGGCAAGGTAGCGGTGCCACTTGACCATCCGCGGGTAGAGCGCCCGTATGCGCTCGCGGATCTCCGGCCGTTGTGCCTCCGGCGTCAGCTGCCAGATCCGCTGCATCGCCATGGCGTGGACCGGCGGCTGGCAGATCCCGGTCGTCTGAATGGGGAGCGGGGGCGCCGACGGCGAGATGGCGCAATCCCACCACTCCGGCCCGGGAAAGTAGGTATCGCCCGCGCCCGCCCGGAACACGATATGCGGCACCATGCCCGACTGCCACTGCGCCGCGAACAGCTGCTCGAGCTCGGCAATCGCCCGCCGGACGTCCAGGTGCGCCCATCCGATGGCGATGAAGGCGCTGTCCCAGCTCCACTGGTGCGGATACAGCCGCGGCGCCGCCTTCGTCCAGCTGCCCGCGTCATTGCCGCGCAGCACCGCGGCGGCCTGGCTGCGCAGCATTGCGGCGGAGTTGGCGGTCACGCTCACGGCGGGTCGTCTCCTGACGCTTGGAGCCCGGAAACCACAACGCAGACGCCGCCGCGGCACACCCTGGTGCGGGCCAGGCAGAGTTCGCGGGGCCGGATGCATCGTAACTGGTACCGGCACTGGCACGACCGGCGGCCGGGCCGAACGGCCCGGTCAAGCGGGACCTCGGGCCGCAGCGCCCACCGGCGCGCACGACGAGGCTAGCGAAACTAACGAAACGAAACAGCCCGCGAATGGCAGAGGTGAATATTTATGACTACCGGGAGGGGACCGACGAACAGCCGGGACGCGCTACGAGCCATGCCCAACCGGGAGTCCGCAGGCCCCGAGCCCGCTGCCCACGGGCGCGCCCTGCGGACGCTCAGCCCAGAGGCGTGCTTCGACCTGCTGGAACCGGGCGGCATCGGCCGCGTCGCGTTCATGTCCGCAGACGGAATCATGGTGCTGCCGGTCAATTTCGCGGTCACGGGAAAGACCATTATCTTCCGCACCGCACCGGACACGCTGCTGGCTCTATACGCCAATGTCCAGGTCAGCTTCGAGGTCGACCGCTACGACGAGGCGCTCCATGAAGGCTGGAGCGTCCTGGCGCAAGGTCACGCGCACAAGGTCACTGATGAGCGTGACGTCAGGCATCTTGAGGACGCAACGCACGTCGAGCCGTGGGCAGACGGCGCCCGCGACGTGTACGTGCGCATCACGCCGACCCGGATCAGCGGGCGGTACATCGAGCAACGCTGGGCCACCTCCCAGGTGCCAGGCGCGGAACCTGGGAGGGTGGCAGGCATTCAGCCGGCCGGCTAGGTGACGGCTTGGCCGTTCACGTAAACGGCCTGGACCGAAGTGAGGGCGCGGATGTCGGTGCGGGGATCACCACCGACGACGATCAGGTCCGCGTCATAGCCGGCGTGCAGCCGTCCTTTGCGGTCGCCCAGGCCGCAGGCGTCGGCCGCGACCGAGGTGGCTGAGGCGAGGGCGTCTGCGGCCGGGATGCCGCCGGCGACCAGGTCGGCGATGGAGTTCGCGAGGATGCCGTGCGGTTTGCTGCCGCTGATGCCGGCGTCATCGCCTGAGGCAATGACGACCCCGGCCGCGTGCAGCTGGCCGGCCATGGCCTGGCGAGCCTCCCAGGTCAGCCCGGTGCGTCGCTGTATCGCCGCCAGCGCTGGCAGGGGCGTGGCGCCGGGGTTCCGGCCCAGCGTCGGGCACACAGTGATCCGGTTGACGGCGAGCCGTTCGAGCAGGTCCTCGGGCACGTCGATGCCGCGCTCGGTCAGGCAGCGGCAGTGCTCGATTCCGTCGACGCCGGCGTCGACGGCCTGGATCACCGCGGCCAGCCCGTGCGCGTGCGCGGTCACCGCGAGTCCGCGGGCGTGCGCCGCGTCGGCCACGGTCCGCAGTTGCTCCAGGCTGTACTGACATGCGAGGACATCGGTGCCGGCCGTCAACACCCCGCCGCTGGCCATGATCTTGATGATGTCCGCGCCGCGTTCGGCGCGCTCGCGGACGGCGGCGCGAAGCTCGGGCAGGCGCGCGGCCACGCCGCCCATGTGCCAGCAGTGGCCGCCCGGGATGGTAATCGGCGGTCCTGATGCGACAATCGCCGGGCTCGGCAAGCTGGCCGCGCCAGCCGGGGCACGCTGACGCCAGTCGAGGACGGCCCAGCGGCGGTCACCCAGGTCCCGTACGGTGGTGACGCCGGCCGCGAGCTGCGCGCGCAGCGCTGCCCCGATAACCCGGCCGAGTTCTTCGGCGCTGTAGCCCGGCAGACGGTCAAGCGCTCCGTTGCGTGAATCCCCGCATAAATGGACGTGACAGTCGATCATGCCGGGGAGCACGGTAGCGCGCTGAAACTCCGCCACTGGCCAGCCATCCGGCACCGGCGCGGTGGCGGGCTCGACGCCCACGATCCGGCCGCTCGCGCAAAGGACCAGTGCCCCGCCGGGGATCATCGCGCGCCCGTCGAATGCCCTGCCCGCACGGATCGCGAGCCTGCCCGGGCCCTGGTTCACGGCCGTATCTCCCATTCGCCGGTCAATGTCGCGGCACTCTGAGGAGGGTAATAGACCGAGTACACCAGGTCCAGCGAACCTTAGGGCCGGGACGGACCTGAGCCTCCCGGCCTTCCACGTCGTCGGGGCCGTAGCGGCTCATGAAGGTGGGTCATGGCACCAGCCGGCTACCGGCTCGCCCGGCGGATGTGGCACCGGCTTGAGCCGGGCCCCATGGCCGGGGGCTTGGTGGCCGTCGTCTTTTGGGGGCTCGCGCCGGTCGCCACCCGGGCCGCCGTCGCCCACCTCGGCCCGCTGCCGCTGCTGGTGCTCCGGCTGACCGTGGCCGCGCTGGTGTTGCTGCCCTGGGCGGTGCCCGTGATCAGGCGGCTGACCGTGCCGTCACTGGGCCGGACGATCGCCGCCGGTGGCCTCGCCGCGATCTCGTTGTACGCAGAGGTGCCTGTGCCGCGACCCGGGTGTACGTAGAGGTGCCTGTGCCGCGATCTCGTTGTACGCAGAGGTGCCTTCGCCGCGACCCGGGTGTACGTAGAGGTGCCTGTGCCGCGATCTCGTTGTACGCAGAGGTGCCTTCGCCGCGACCCGGGTGTACGTAGAGGTGCCTTTGCCGCGACCGGCACCCGCGTCCCCTGTCATGAGGACCTCTACGTCGTCCGTGACAGCGCTCGGCAATCCCTGGCCGACGAGGACATCGCGGTGATCGCCAGCGCCCCGGGGAGCTGTTTCACCGGCCGCGATCTATGTATCTGATCGTCCGCTGGCGCCTCCGGATCGACACAGGGATGTCACCCCGGCGCCCCGGAAAGGATCATGAACGATGGCTGCCTCTACTCCATCCGCGGCCCGCGTGTCCCGAGCCGCCCGCGGGCCGCGGTTCAGGCGCCCGGTGACCGCCTATGTCGTCAGCGGCAGCGGCCTCGGCCCGGGCGCGGTGACGCCGATCCGGACCGCCACCAACACCGCGGGGCCACCGATCACTGTCGGGACTGGTCCCGACGCCATCGCGATCACCTGATCAGGCCGCCGACCCGGCGGTGTATCAACGCCGGGTCGGCGCGCTCCGGGCAAGAAAGGCCGCACCGCGTACGGGCCATAGGGGGAAGCTGATGCGGATCTTGCTTATTTCCAGCGCTTACAACAGCCTGACGCAGCGGGTGCACGGCGAGCTGGCTGATCGCGGGCATGAGGTGTCGGTCGAGCTGGCGCTGGGGGATGAGGTGATGCGCGAAGGGGTCCGCCGCTATGACCCGGACCTGGTCATCGCGCCGATGCTGACCACGGCGATTCCCGCGGACATCTGGTCGGCCCGGCCGTGCTTCATCGTTCACCCGGGCCCCCGGGGGGACCGCGGCCCATCCTCGCTGGACTGGGCGATCATGGACGGCGCCAGGGGCTGGGGGGTCACCGTGCTGCAGGCCAACGCCGAGATGGACGCCGGCGACATCTGGGCCAGCGTGGAGTTCACGATGCCCCGCTGCTCGAAGAGCTCGGTGTACCGCACCGAAGTCGCGGACGCCGCGGTGGCGGCGGTGCTGCTCGCGGTGGCGCGGTTCGGCGGCGGCTACCGGCCCGAGCCGCTGGACTACAGCCGCCCCGGCGTGACCGGAACGTGCCGCCCGCCCTGCCGGCAGGCCGACCGCAGAATCGACTGGCAGGCCGACCCCACCTCCTCGGTGCTGGCCACGCTGCGGGCGGCCGATTCCAGCCCCGGTGTCCTGGACGTGATCGGCGGTGCCGAGTACTACCTGGCCGGCGGGCACGAAGAAGACGAGCTGAGCGGGCCGCCCGGGACGATCCTGGCCCGGCGGGACGGCGCGATCTGCCGGGCGACCGCCGACGGAGCGGTGTGGATCCCGCAGGTGCGCCAGCGGCCGGCTCCCGGCGGGCCGAAAAGCTTCAAGCTTCCGGCCACTTTGGCATTGCGCGAAGGCCTCGACGGCGTGCCGGAGATCCCGGCGCCGTTGATGAAACCACCCGGCCGGCGCACCTACCAGCAGATCAGTTACGGCGAGTGGGGCGGCGTCGGTCACCTGGAGTTTTCCTTCCCCGGCGGGGCGATGAGCACCGGCCAGTGCCGCCGCCTGCTGGCCGCGTACCGGTTTGCCCAGAGCCGCCCGGTGCGGGTGATCGTGCTCGGCGGGCGCCGGGACATGTTCGCGAACGGCATCCACCTGAACGTGATCCAGGCCGCCGGCGATCCGGCCGCAGAGTCCTGGCGGAACATCAACGCCATCGACGACCTGGTGCAGGCGATCTTGACCAACACCGGCCAGCTCACGGTCGCGGCGCTGGCGGGCAACGCCGCGGCCGGCGGCCTGATGCTCGCGCTGGCCGCCGACCAGGTCTGGTGCCGGGCCGGGGCGGTCCTCAACCCGCACTACCGGCTGATGGGCCTGCACGGCTCGGAGTACTGGACCTTCACGCTGCCCCGGCGCGTCGGCGCGGAGGAGGCGGCCCGGCTCACCCAGGCCTGCCTGCCGGTCACTCCCGCCTCCGCCCTGCGGACCGGCCTGGTCAACCGGGTCATCGCCGGCGACGCGGCCGGTTTCCGCGCGCAGGTGGCCGCCCTCGCCGGGCAGCTGGCGGCCAGTCCCGGTTACCCGGCGCGGCTGGCCACGAAGGTCCGGCAGCTCGCCGCGGCCGAGCGGCAACGGCCGCTGGCCGCCTACCGTGCCGCCCAACTGGCCGTCATGAGCCGCAACTTCTCCGCGCCGGGCGAGCCGTACCCGCAGCTGCGCCAGGCCTTCGTATACAAGGAAAAGCCGTCGCGCACCCCGCCCCACCTGGCCCGGCACCGGACCCACCCGCAGCCCTCCCAGAGCCGGGCCGGAGAGTGCCTCGTCGCCTAGGAAGCGCAGTACATCCGCCACCAGCAGATCCGGCTGCCGGACCTGGCGGCCTGCTGATGGACAAACGTCGTGTCATGGAGGTTTGCTTGGCTGAGGATGCTAGCTGAGACGCGTATACCGCCGCCGGTGCTGGCTGAGCTGCGGGCCATCGCCGGAGCGGAGAACGTCCGGCTGAGTGACGGCGAGCTGACCGTGTACGCGCGGGACGCGACACCGCTGTTTCACGGCATGCCGGATGCCGTCGTCGCGCCGGCCGATACCGGGCAGGTCGCCCGGATCCTGCGGTTGGCTACCGAGCACCGAATCCCTGTCGTACCGCGGGGCGCCGGCTCTAACCTTTGCGCCGGCACCGTGCCGCTGACCGGCGGCATCGTGCTGTCGACGGTGCGGATGAACCGCATCCTCGAGGTGGCGCCGCAGGAGATGCTGGTCCGCGCGCAAACCGGCGTCACCACGCAGGCGCTCAACGACGCTGCGGTGGCTCACGGGCTGTTCTACCCGCCGGATCCGGGCAGCCACACCGTCTCCACGATCGGCGGCAACGTCGCCACCTGCGCGGGCGGCCTGCATGGGCTCAAGTACGGCGTCACCCGCAACTACGTGCTGGGGCTGACGGTCGCCCTGCCGACCGGCGAGATCATCCGGACCGGCGGCCGGCTCTGGAAGGATGTCGCCGGCTACGACCTGACCCGGCTGCTCACCGGGTCCGAGGGCACCCTCGGCGTGATCACCGAGGTGACGGTGGCGCTGCTGCCGAGACCGGCCATCAGCCGCACCGGCCTGGCGTACTTCGGCTCGCTGGTGCAGGCCGGCCACGCGGTATCCGACATCCTCGCGGCCGGAGTCATCCCGTCGACGCTGGAGTTCCTGGACCGCAGCTGCATGGACGCGGTCGAGCAGTACGCGCACCTAGGGTTGCATTCCGACGCGGGCGCGCTGCTGCTGTTCGGTGATGACGGTGATGAGGCGGTCCTGACCCGCAGCTTCGAGCGGATTGCCGCCGCCTGCGTAGGCTGCGGCGCGCTTGCGGTCCAGACCGCTGGTGATGCGACCGAGTCCGAGGCGCTGCTGACCGCCAGGCGCTGCACGCTGCCCGCACTGTCCCGGCTGGGCTCGCTGACGATTCTGGAGGACGCCAGCGTGCCGAGGCCGCGGCTGGCCGAGATGGTCGCGCGCATCGACACGATCGCGGCCCGGCATCAGGTCACGATCGCGACGTTCGGGCACGCCGGCGACGGCAACCTGCATCCGACCTGCGTACTGGAATCCGCCGAGGACACCGAGGGAATCGCCCGCGCCGAGAAGGCGTTTGCCGACATCTTCGCCACCGCCATCGAGTTCGGTGGCACCATCACCGGTGAGCACGGGGTCGGCGCGGCCAAGCTGCCCTACCTGGAGCAGCGCCTGGGAACCGGGCAGATGGAGCTGCTCCGCCGGATCAAGGCGGCCTTCGACCCGGCTGGCATCCTCAACCCGGGAAAGCTGGGATCTTGATGCCCCGCGCCAAAGGCCCGATCTTCGACCCGCAGTTGCTGAGCCGCTGCATCTCCTGTGGCTTCTGCCTGCCGGCCTGCCCGACCTATGCGCTGACCGGCGACGAGACGTCCTCTCCGCGAGGCAGGATCACCTTGATGCGGGCGCTGGATTCCGGCACGCTGCCACCCGGCGACCCGACGCTGGCCGAGCAGGCATCCTTCTGCCTGGGCTGCCGGGCGTGCGAGCCCGTGTGCCCGGCGGGAGTGCAGTACGGCGAGCTCCTCGAGCAGTGGCGCGGCTACCAATGGACCGGGCGGCACCGGCCGCTGGCCGTCCGCTTCCTGATCTTCGCGGCCGAACGCGCCCGGGCGCACCGGATTGCCGGGCGGCTACGCGGTGCCGCCCGTAGCCCGGCGTCGGCGTCAGGGCCCTCGCTGATGCTCGGCTGCTTCGAGCGGAGCCTGTTTCCGGGGGTGAGCAGATCGGCGCGGGCGCTGGCGCCCGAACTCGCCATCCCTGGCCGCCAGGGCTGCTGCGGGGCGCTGCACGCACATAACGGCGAGCCTGAGCGGGGCAGGCAGCTAGCCGAGCGGCTCGGCGCCGAGTTGCCGGGGCAGATCGTCACCACCTCAGGTGGCTGCGCCGCGTACCTGGCCGGCGTGATCGGCCGGGACCGGGTCGCTGAGCTGTCGGAATACCTGCAGGGCAAGGTCGCCGGCCAGGTGCGGATCGGGGACCGGCGGGCCCGGGTCACCCTGCAGGATTCCTGCCATCTGCGCAATGGCCTGGGCGTGTGGCGCGAGCCGCGGGCGCTGCTCGGCGCGGTCGCCGAGTACGTGGAGCTGCCCGGCGCGGGGCGATGCTGCGGAGCGGCGGGCACCTATGCGCTGGTGCGGCCGCGCGACTCCCGGCGGGTCCTCGATCCCAAGCTCGACGAGATCGAAGCGGCCGGGGTCGATTACGTGGTGGCGGTCAATCCCGGCTGCCTGCGTCAGCTCCGCCAGGGGCTGCGCCGCCGGAAGTCGACGGCGCGAGCGGTACATATCGCCGATCTGCTGCGTCTGGCCGCCAGCTGACGAACCACCGGGTACGCCGGGCCACTGCTGCTATGAGCTGGCGGGGATGGCGCCGGGGAGGCCGAATCCGCGGAACGCGCCCGGAGTGAGGAAGGCGGTGGTCTCCTCGATCTGCGCGCCGCGCAGGGTGAGCACGTTGAGGGCGTGCGGCAGGAACGTCTGCGTCGCCTGATCCCATCGGTAGGCGCCGAAGGCGACCTGCGCGTTGGCGCGGGCCGGGATGAGCCGCCAGCGCGTCGTCCCCGCTAGCGGCATGCCGCGCAGGAACGTGCCGATCTGCGGGCGTCCGCGGTACCAGCTGGGCAGCGGCGGCATCGCCATCCTCGCGTCCTCGGCCAGCATGGCCACCACGGCGTCGACGTCGTTGCGTTCCCAGGCGGCGACGTACCGCTCCACCAGGCGCCGCAGCGCGGCGTCACCCAGCGTGCGCAGCGTCGCCTGCTGGCTTTGTTCCGGCAGGCGTTCGTCCACCGTCTTGTGCGCGCGCTGCAAGGCGCTGTCGACCGACACCGGCGTCGTTTCCAGCGCCTCGGCGGTTTCGCGGGCCGAGAATCCGAGCACGTCGCGGATGATCAGCACGGCACGCTGCCGCGCGGGCAGGTGCTGGAGCGCCGCGATGAAGGCGAGTTCGACGCTTTCGCGCTGTTCATAGTGAGCGTCCGGGCCGGCCAGGCTGCTCGCCAGGCCGAGCCTGTCATCCGGATAGGGCTCCAGCCACACCGCTTCCGTTACGGGTGCGGCGAGGCCGTCGTGCGGGTCGGCCGCGGGCCCGTAGTCGGTCGGGAGCACCCGCTTGGGCCGCCGCTCGATCGCGCGCAGGCAGACGTTGGTCGCGATCTTGTAGAGCCAGGAACGAAACGAGCTTCGGCCCTCGAAGCGCGGGAGTGCGCGCCAGGAACGCAACAGCGCCTCCTGGAGCGCATCCTCCGCATCCGCCGCCGAGCCGAGCATCCGGTAGCAGTGCGCGGCCAGCTCGGCGCGGTACGGCCCGACGAGGTGGCCGTAGGCGTCCGCGTCACCCCGCCGGGCGCCCTCGAGCAGCCCGGAGAGCAGTCCGGGCTCGTCCGCCGTTGCCGCCGCCGCGCGAGCAGCGGTGTGGCGCTCCAGGTGAACGACGCGCCTGGGCGCCGACACATGCATGTTCATGTTCCTTGTGACCCGCGCGCAGGCCGGAATCCATCGCCGCCGGCGCATAATCCTCAAGAAAATTCTCGGGCGCGGTGTGCATGGCGCGCGTGAGTGACGCCAGCGGAGGGGCGCGATACGCCCCTCCGCTGGCGCTCCCGTGCCGGGGCCTTCAGTCTTGCGTAGCCAGCTGGGTGCGTGCTTAGCCCGAGCTTCGGCTTGGCTCACGCCGTCCGGTACCGGGCGCCAGAACGGCGGGTTCCCGGTGAGCCGGGGCCGCGCCGCGGCCGGTGAGGGTGGCGGCCACGGGCAGCGCGAGCAGCGCGATCGTTCCGCAGACCCAGAGGGCCCAGTGGAAGCCACCGGTCAGCGCGACGTTTGCCGCCTGGCCTCTGCCGAACAGCGTCTTGAGGTGCGTGGCGGCGACCGTCGAGGCGATCGCGACACCGATGGCCCCGCCGAGCTGCTGGGAGGTGTTGAGCAGCCCCGAAGCGAGCCCGGCCTCCGGTCCGGAGACGCCGGCGAGGCCGGCGATGGAAATGGGGACGAAACCGAAGGCCGTGCCGGCCCCGGCGACGAAGAACGGCCCCGCCAGTGCGCTCCAGAAGTGCCCGTGCACCGGCACCTGCGTCGCCCACAGCACGCCGCCGGCGATCAGCGCCATCCCCAGCGCCATCACCGGCCCCGCCGAGATGCGCGTGACGAGCAGCTGGGAGAGCCCGGCGAGCGCGACCGAGGTGAGCGAGGCGGCCAGCCAGGCGACCCCCGCCTGAAGGGCCGAATAGCCCAGCACCTGCTGCATGTACAGGGTGCCGACGAAGATGAAGGCAAAGAAGCTGCCGCCGAGCAGAAGCCCTACGCCGTTCGCGACCGCCACCGTCCGCAGCCGGAAGATCCGCAACGGCATCAGCGGCGCCTCGACGCGCGTCTCCACCACGACGAAGGCGAGCAGCAACGCCGCCGACACGGCCAGCAGCGCCACCGTGCGGGCCGAGCCCCAGCCGGCCTGCGGCGCCGTCGAAATCGCGTAGACCAGGAGAAGCAGCGCCCCGGTCACGGTGACGGCGCCGAGCGGGTCAAAGCGGCGGCGGGCCCCCTGGAGCCGGCTCTCGGGAACGATGCGCGGCGCGAGCAGCAACGCCGCGGCCCCGACCGGCACGTTGAGGAAGAAGATGTACTCCCAGCCGACGTACCGGGTGAGGGCTCCGCCGGCGATCAGGCCGATCGTCGCGCCGCCCGCCCCGATGCCGCCCCACAGACCCAGCGCCTTGTTGCGCTCGGCGCCCTCCGCGAACATGTTCATCACGATCGAGAGCGCCGCCGGCAGGACCACCGCCGCGCCGAAGCCCTGCAGCCCGCGCATCGCGATCAGGAAGCCAGCGCTGGTCGCCAGCCCGGCGCCGAGCGACGCCGCCGTGAACACGGCCAGGCCCAGCATCAGGATCCGGCGGCGCCCGAGCAGGTCAGCGAGCCGGCCGCCGAGGAGCAGGAAGCCGCCGAAGGTGATCCCGTACGCGGTCACGACCCACTGCAAACTGGATTCGGCGAAGTGGAGGTCGCGGCCGATCGTGGGCAGCGCGACGTTGACGATGGTGAGATCGACGACGGTCATGAAAAATGAGACGGCCAGCACGGCGAACGCGCGCCAGCGGCGGATGGTGGGTATCGCTTCGGTGTTCATCTGCCCTTTCCTGCACCTGCCTCGGTGACGGCCGGCGAGCTCAGTCGCCGCGTTCGGAGGTAGTGATCCGGCCAGACGCGGCGATCCATCGCGCGCCTCCTCGTGAACGACGTCGACCGTGGACTCCGCCACGTCCTCGGCCTGTGAACGTAGGTCACAAAGCTCGCTGTTCTCGTCGTTCGCTGAGTGTCAGTGACAGACTCTGCGCATGAGCTTCGGGTGATCCCGGCTTAGGGGAACCGTGGATTTCTCAGGCCGGCCTCGGGTAAGGGAGCGCGCGTGGATCAGCTCAGCCTCGGAGTGATATCGCGGTCACGGAAGGAGCACGAACGGCGGCTCCCGATCCATCCGCTGCACGTCGAGCGGATCGATGCCGACCTGCGGGAGCGTGTCTATCTCGAGCGCGGCTATGGCGAGCGGTTCGGTGTGCCCGATGAGCAGCTGGCATCGTCCGTGGCCGGGCTTCGCTCCCGTGCGGAACTCCTCGCAGAATGTGATGTCATCCTGCTGCCCAAACCGCAGCCCGCGGACCTGGCGCAGATGCGGGACGGGCAGGTCCTGTGGGGCTGGCCGCATTGTGTCCAGGACCAGGAGATCACGCAGCTGAGCATCGACCGGCGGCTGACCCTGATCGCCTTTGAGGCGATGAACTACTGGGATGCCGATGGCTCGTTCGGCTTGCATGTCTTTCACAAGAACAACGAGCTGGCCGGTTACTGCTCGGTGCTGCATGCGCTGGCGCTCATCGGGACGACGGGTGAATACGGCCGCCGGCTCCGGGCGGCCGTCATCGGCTTCGGGGCTACCGGCCGGGGCGCGGTGACGGCCCTCAACGCGCACGGCGTGACCGACGTTGACGTCCTGACCCAACGCGACATCAACGCCGTCGCCTCCCCGATCCACTCGGCGCGCATGGTGCACTTCGAGCCGGACACCGGCGACCCCGGCCGCTGCCGCGTGCTGTCCGGGACCGGCCAGATACCGATGGCGGCCTTCCTCGCCGAGTACGACATCGTGGTCAACTGCGTGCTGCAGGACACCGACGCACCGCTGATGTTCGTCCCCACCAGCGAGCTGGGCTCGTTCGCGCGCGGCAGCCTCATTGTGGACGTGTCCTGCGACGAGGGCATGGGCTTCGGCTGGGCGCGCCCGACAAGCTTCGCCGAGCCCATGATCATGGTCGGCGATCACGTCTGCTACTACGCCGTGGACCACAGCCCGTCGCACCTGTGGAACTCCGCTACCTGGGAGATAAGCGAAGCCCTGCTCCCGCACCTGCGCCCGGTGCTCACCGGCCCCCCGGCCTGGGACGCGGACCAGACGATCCGGCGGGCCATCGAAATCCGCGACGGGATCATCCGCAATCCGCGCATCCTGTCTTTCCAGCACCGTTCACCGGACTATCCGCACCCACCGCGCCTGCAGGAACGCCAAGCAGGCCACGACTGACCCTGACCCCCGGGTTGACAGGCGCGCCCGGCACGCTATTCACTACAGCTTAGTAAGCGGTGCTGAGCGAGCGGGGGGTGGCCGGCGTGCATGGCAAGTTCGACGGCCTGGGCCGGTTCGCGGACCCGTCGGTGCTGATCTTGACCAGCCTGTCCGGCGGCCCCAAGCACGGCTACGCGATCATGACCGACGTCGCCGGCTTCAGCGGCGTGCAGATGGAGCCGGGCACCTTGTACGGCGCGCTGTCGCGGCTGGAGCGCCGCGGCTGGGTGCGGCCGCTGGCCACCGGCGAGCGCCGCCGCCCGTATGAGATCACCGCGGCCGGGCAAGAGGTGCTGGCCGCGCAGCTGGCTGCGATGCAGCAGATCGTCCGCGTCGCCCGCGGGCGCACCGCCACCGCGCCGGGCACCTGATGAGGCGCACGCTGGCCGCCCGGCTGTCCCGCGCGCTGGCCGGCTGCTACCCGCGCCGCTGGCGGCAGCGCTACGGCGAGGAACTGCTCGAGGTCCTGGACCAGCACCACGCGGGCATGCGGACCGTGCTCAACCTGGCCGCCAGCGCCCTCGGCGCGCACCTGGACCCGGCCTACCGGATGGAGTTGCTCCCCATGATCCGCATGCACAAGAAGGGCCTTGCCACCGCCGCTGCCGTCCTCGGGGGCCTCATGGTGCTCGTCTTGCTCGCGGGCGTCGTGGCCTGGCAGGACGACGAGGGCAATCAAGGGCCGCCGCCGCCGCTGAGCCAGGGAGTGTACGGGGTGGCATTCTCCCCGGACGGGCGCACCGTGGCCACGATCAACACCAGCCTGGAGATCTGGAATGCCGCGGACCCGGGCCGCCCCGAGCGGCTCGGCTACTCCAGAGGGGACATCGTCACCGGGACAAATCCGGCGTTCTCGCCGGACGGGCACGTCCTGGCCACCGCCGGCGGCAAGACCGTGATCTTGTGGAGCGTGGCCCGCCATCCCGGCCGGCCCGCCCAGATCACCGTCCTGCCGGCCGGTCCCGGCGGGGTAAGAGCGGTCGCGTTCTCCCCGGACGGGCGCACCCTGGCCAGCGGCTACGACGACGGCACGGTGGCCTTGTGGAACACCGCCGACCCGGCCCGGGTCACCCGCATCGCTACCCTCGCCCGCCAGCCCGGCGGCATTGCCGCGCTGTCGTTCTCCCCCGGCGGGCACCTGCTGGCCAGCGCCAGCGAGCACGGCACGGTGGCCCTGTGGGACATCGCCGGCCGGGCCCGCGTGGCGCACCTGGCCGCGCTCACCGTCCCGCCGCCGGCTGTGCCCAACCAGCCGGGACCTGACGTGGCCCTGTCGTTCTCCCCGGACGGGCACCTGCTGGCCAGCGCGAGCGACGGCGGCACCGTGGTCCTGTGGAACATCGCCGGCACGGCTCACCTGGCCAGGGCCGCCACGCTGCACGCCCCGGTCCCGCCGCAGGCACCCGCCAACTCCACCCCGGACGCCGCGCTCGCGTTCTCCGCCGGCGGCCGCACGCTGACCGTGGTCGAGGACAGCAGCACGGTGACGCAGTGGAATGTCGCCCGCCCCCGCGCAGTCACCCGCCTTGCCACCAGCACCCTGTCCAGCATCGGTGCCGGGCCCGTAGCGTTGTCCGCGGACGGGCGCACCCTGGCCGGGTCACGCGCCACCGGCGACACCGTAGCCCTATCAGCGCTCCCCTGACCAACCCCGCACCAACGCCCGGGGCTGCTCAGGACCGGGCCGTAGCTTAGCCTGATCCCATGTCAGCATCTGATGCCGGGCCGGGATCGCCGTCAGCCGGGCCATGGCCGGGCAAGGCGTACCAGGGCAGCGAGATCACGGTGTACTTCGACGGGCAGCGATGCCGGCATTCCGCCGAGTGCCTCCGCGGGCTTCCCGAGGTATTCAATGGCAAGCAGCGGCCCTGGATCGCCCCGGACGCCGCGAGTGCGGCGCTGGTCGCCGAGGTCATCGGCCGCTGCCCGTCCGGGGCCCTGCACTACCAGGCATCGGGTATCGCCGGCGAGCAGCCCGATGTTCCGGCCACTATCCGCGCCGTCGAGCGCGGCCCTTTCCTCCTGCGCGGTGATCTGCGGATACAGGCAGCCGGCGGCTGGGTGACCGATACCCGGGCGGCGCTGTGCCGGTGTACTCGCAGCGCCCGCCAGCCCTTCTGCGATGCTGCGTGCGCCACCCCCGAACCGGAGGGCCCGCCCGGAGGATGACGGCATAGCCCGCGCCGATTAGGCGACCGTCACCGGGAGCGTGTCGAAGCCGGTCATGGCTCACCCATTCCTCATGAGTCCCTGTCCTGTCTTACCCGTCCTGAGCCGTGGCGGCCAGACTGACTGCTATGTGCGCCGCCGCCACGGCGCCCGGGCCAGGACGAGCCCATCGACCTGTGCCGCCTGCCCGTCATCGAGCAGGCATTCCGCGACCACGTCGAGCTGGCTGGCGGTCGTGCAGACGTCGTCGTAGACGAGGATGCGCCGCCGGGCCGTGCGCCGCACGTCGGGGATCACCAGAGCCGAGCGCAGCTCGCGCGCCGCGGCGCGTTTCGCCTTCGCGGTGGCGCACGCCGACATGGCGGTCGCGCGGGTCTTGACCAGGGCAGGCGGATCGCCCGGGTCGAACGGCCACCGGCGCAGCATGTCCGCCTGCGCGGCGGCCCGCAGGACCGCCTCGGCATGCGCGAACGCCCGGCCGCCGGGCCCGGTGTACGTGGGGTTGACCACGATCAGGTCGGGCGGCGCCTTCCTCGCGTGCTGCTCCAGCCAGCCAAGCACGAGCCTGCCGAAGATCAGCGCCCAGTCCCGCGCCCCCTCGTACTTGTAGGCGTTGATGACCCGGCGCAGCGGCCCCGACTGGTAGGCGATCGCGTGGATCCGGCCGATCCGGCGATCGGGATCGCCGCACAGCCAGTTCGGGCAGGAACCGTCGGCGTCCAGCATCTGGCTGCAGACCGGGCAGGCGTCGGCCGCGATGTCCTCGAAACTCCGGCTCGCGCAGACGACGCAGATGACCGCGGGGCCGGTGCGCACGTACGGGCACCGCCGGCACTGCGGGAAACCGGGCGGCAGCCCGGCCGGCAGTAAGGCAGACGGCGCCATGACGTTACAGCAGCGTCAGGGAGAGCTGCTGGTTCTGGCGCGCCTTCTGCCGGACCCGCTCGGGCGCCGCCAGGTGCGGGAGGACCTCGTCCACGCTGCCGATGGCGATCGCCCCCCGCCGGGCCACGTAGTCGCGCGCCCAGGCCTGGTCCGTGACCAGCGTCGACACGAGGAACACCTTCTTCCCGTGCTCCAGCGCCAGGCGCGCTTGCATCTTGGCTCCAGACGTTTGGCTTGCCTCAATGACCACGGTGCCCTGGCTGAGGCCGGATGTCACGACGTTCCGGCGCGGAAATGTGTCCCGCCCGGGCGCCCGTGTCGGCCAGAACTGCGAGACGACGATGCCGGCCTGGGCGATCTGATCGGCCAGCGCGCGGTTTTCCGCGGGATAGCAGTGGGTGATGCCGGTCCCCAGCACGGCGATCGTCCGCCCGCCGCGGTCCAGGGTGGCCCGGTGGGCGGCCGTGTCGATGCCCCGGGCCAGGCCGGAGATGACCGTGACGTGGTGGCTCGCGAGCAGGCCGGACAGCCGCGCCGCGCGCTCGAGGCCGGCTGCCGACGCGTTCCGCGTGCCGACGACGGCGACCGACCGGGTGTCCGCCTCGCCCAGCGTGCCCCGGTAGAACAGGAACGGCGGCAGGTTCGGGATCAGCCGCAGGTTCGGCGGGTACTCCTCGTCCAGCACGGTAACGAGCCGCGCGCCGGCCCGGTCGGCCGCCTGGATCTCGGCCTCCACCCGTTCGGCCGGCGGCCCCGCGTCCCGGACGCCGCGGCGCAGGACCGGCAGGCAGCGTTTGGCGGCGGCCGACGTCTCGAACAGGCGCCCCGCCCACAGCGCGTCGAGCCCCTCGTCGAACTGCGCCTGCCGGGCGATGAGGCTCCAGTCCACGCTGGTGCCCTCGACGCGGATGGCGCACAGCGCAAGCAGCCGCCGCTGGCGCTCCGTGACCTCCACGCTACTCCCGTATCGAACTGACGTTCGCGTCCTAGGTTCACTCTGCCAGCGAGTCTGGCACACCTCAAGTGCCGCCACGCCGGAGAGAGCGGCACATCACCGGCCCGGGACCAAATACCATTCATCAGTGGTGTCGGCGGCTAACCGGGCGGGGCGCACCCGGCTGACATTCATCAGCCGGGTAGTCGCGGCCATCCTCGCTGTCCTGGTGATGGCCGCCTGCGGCGACAGCCCCGCGCAGCGCACGACCTCGGCGCCGACGAAACGGCCGGCGGCGACCGGCTCCGATCCCTCCCCGAGCCCGGAGGGCGCTCTCCTCGGCAGCCCCGGCCGCTACCAGGTCGGCACGCAGCAGCTGACCTTCACCGAACCGGCCCATACCGGCCCCTCGGGGCAGAGCCTGGGGCCGCGCACGCTGGTCACGCAGGTGGATTACCCGCTCGCCCCGTCGTCAGGATCGCAGCCGGCCGCCGGGCCGCTGCCGCTGATCGTGTTCGGCCCCGGATACCTGCAGTGCGTGGACGCCTACGGGGAACTGCTGCAGACCTGGGCCAGCGCCGGATACGTGGTCGCCGCCGTTACGTTTCCGGTCACGAACTGCGATCTCGGCAACGCGGCCAACGAATCGGACCTGGTCGATCAGCCGGCCGACATGTCCGCCGTGATCAGCAGCATGCTGAGCCTCAGCGAACAACAGCACGGCCTGTTCGGCGGCTTGCTGAGCGCCCAGGAGATCGGCGTCGCCGGCCAGTCCGACGGCGGGGACACGGTCGCGGCCCTCGCGGCCAACACCTGCTGCATGGATCACCGGCTCAAAGCCGCGGCGGTCCTGTCGGGCGCGGAATGGCCCGCCATGCGCGGGCGGTACTTCCCGGGCGGCACCCCGCCGATGCTGTTCACCCAGGGTAACGCGGACGCGGTCAACCCGCCGTCCGCGAGCGTGCTGCTGTACCGCGCGGACCAGACCGGACCCAGGTATTACCTGAACCTGTTCGGCGCCAGCCACCTGGCCCCGTACGAGGGGACGAACCCCCTGGAACGGCTCACCGCCCGTGTCACGCTGGCCTTCTTCAACCGGTACGTCCTCGGCCAGGCCGGGGCGCTGGCCACCATGCTGCGCGACGGCAACGCTCCCGGCGTCGGCGCCCTGGTCAGCGGCGGCCACGTCCCGTCGGGCGCGGGCTGATCCACAGAGGGCGCGGGCTGATCCAGAGAGGGACTGATGGGCTGCTGCGGCCCGGGGGAGCGCTGCGCTTCATCGAGCACGGCCTTTCCCCCGACGCGAAGGTGGCCCGCCGCCAGGACCGGTTCGACGCGCTGCAGGGGCGCCTGTTCGGCGGCTGCCACCTCAACCGGCCCATCGACGCCCTCGTGGCGGGGGCCGGTTTCGAGCTGACCGACCTAAAGACGTACTACGTCAAGGGGTCCCGCACGGTCGGCTACACCTTCGAGGGCACCGCCACCAGAGAATGACCATCGGCCCTATTGCCACGGATCCGGCGCGCGTTGCGTGGAAGGGCGAAGGGAGGTGCCCGATGCGAGTCCTGGTTACCTATGGTTCGACACGCGGGGGCACTGAGCAACTGGCCGCCGTGGTGGCCGACGATCTGCGCGAGGAAGGCTTCCCCGTCGATCTGCTGGCGCCCCGCAAGGTACGGACGCTGGACGAATACGGGGCCGTCGTCGTGGGCGGCGCCCTGTACGCGTCCCGGTGGCACAAGGAAGCCCGCCGGTTCGTCCGGCGGCACGCGCGCGAGCTCCGGCAGCGCCCGACGTACTTCTTTTCCAGCGGCCCGCTGGACGACTCGGCCAGCCGTGGGCCGATCCCCGAGGTCAAGGGGGTCCATGCCCTGATGCGCCGGGTCAACGCACGGGACCACGTGACGTTCGGCGGCCGGCTCGAACCCGACGCCAAGGGTTTCCCGGCCAGCGCCATGGCCAAGGCGAAAGCGGGTGACTGGCGCGATCCGGCGCAGATCAGGGCCTGGGTGCACGGCATCGCCGAACAGCTCGGCCCCGGCGGCGGCGCCGGAACCCCCGGCTGAAGCCGGGCGCTTACCTCGCCTTGCCGCTAGTCGAAGGCGCCCGCGACCTTCTGGTCCCAGTCGATCACCGAGCCGGTGACCACGCCGCTCCGGTCGGACAGCAGGAACACCACGAAGTCCGCGATCTCGTCGACCTGCGCGAGCTTTCCCATCGGGAGTTCCTTGGCGGCGCGTTCCCGCCAGTCGTCCTGGGCGCCGTGGAAGCGCCGCTGGACCTGGTCCTCGCCCTCGGTGTCGGTCCAGCCGATGTCCAGGCCGTTGATCCGGATGCGGTCGAACCGGTGCGCATGCGCGGCGTTGCGCGTCAGGCCCGCCAGCCCCGCCTTCGCCGCGACGTACGGCGCCAGGTAGGGCTGCCCGCCGAGCTCGGAGGAGGAGATGATGTTCACGATCGTGCCCGGTGCGCCGCGGCGCACCATGTCCGCGGCCACCGCCTGCATGAGGAAGAACGGGCCGCGCAGGTTCACCGCGATGTGCCGGTCGAACAGTTCGGGCGTGGTGTCAAGCAGCGTCCCGCGGGTCGTCTCCCCGGCCGCGTTGACCAGGCCGTCGACCCGGCCGAACCGCTCGATGGCGGCCGCCGCCGACGCCTGCGCGCTGGCCACGTCGGCCACGTCGGCCCGGACGAACAGGGCCTCTGCCCCGCCCGCCCGGAGGTCGGCGGCCAGCGCCTCACCGATCCCGGGATGGCGGCCGGTCAGCACGACGGCGGCGCCCTCGCGGACCGCCGCCCGCGCGATCCCCCCGCCCACGCCCTGGCTGCCGCCACTGACCAGCACCACGCGTTCGGTGAGCAATCCCACGGTCCATCCTCGCCATCGATCCGATCTGCCCGGAGGCGGCGGAAGCTCCCGCCGCTACCGCCGATCATGAGCGCCGCGCGGCCCCCTCGCAAGGCAGAAAACCCCGGTGGGGGTGGGGCGCGGCGCCGGGCTCAGGAGCCGGCTTGGGAAAGGCGGCGCTCGCGGGCGTAGGCGTCGAGCCGGTTGAGCTGGTCCTCGTAGAGGGAGCGCATCACCCGGGGGGCGAACGTGCGCTCGAAGAAACCGCCGATGCCGCCCGCGCCCTGCCAGCTCGTGGCGATCTGCACCAGGCAGACGCCGCCCTCCTTGGGCGTGACGGTGGTCTTGGTGACCAGGCTGGAGCCGGTGTCGGACTCGGCGATGACCCGGCCGGGCTCGGGCTCGTCGACCTGCATCCGGTAGTTGCGGGTGCGGCCGCCGGCCGTCACCGTGAACCGCGTGATCGTGCCGGGCCCCACCCCGCCGGACTCGACCTGGAAGTCGGAAAACGCGGGCGGAAGGAACTTCGGGTGATGCTCGCGCATGTCCCTGATGTACCCGAACACGGTGTCGGCGGGCGCGTCCACGGTCTTCTCGGCGGTAACGACGATGACTGCCATGCAGGCATATCTATCACGGCGTGTCGCGATGCCGGACAGCATCAGCGGGTCAGGAACAGCCAGGCGTTGACCACGCCGCTGATCAGGGACAGCACGATGGCGGCGGCCAGCCAGTACAGGCCGTTGTCCCCGGCGAGCTGAGACACCCGGTCACGGTGATGAGGAGCACGGTGAACAGGTTCGGGCTGACCGCATCGACCAGCCGCGCCAGCCGGTCCGCGGCTCCGGCGGGTTCGGCCCCGGCCATACCCCGCCCCCGGCCGGCGTCCCTGCTCTGGCTGGGATCCCGGCGCCCGATGCTGTCCCGGCCGGGGCGCCCGATGAGCGACAGGATCGTGCCGGCCACGAGCGCGATCGCGACGAGCACCACCCCGAGGGTCCGGACCGACACCCCCGGGATCACCAGCACCAGCGACAGCAGCAACGCGAGCAGGAACAGCACCAGGGTCTGGCCAGCCTCGCCGTGCAGGGCTTCGTGGCCGACGATGCGATCCCGGTTCAGTGAGACCGCGACGAACAGCAGCCCGGTCAGCGCGCCCGCCGCGCTCCCGGAAATCACCGCGAAGTTGTCCCAGACCTGCGTCGTCATAGCGCGTCCGCTCGTTCAGCTCATCACCCAGCCGCCGTTGACCTCGATCGTCTGGCCGGTAACGAACGAGGAGTCCGGCCCGGTCAGGAACGCCACCACGGCGGCCAGCTCCTCCGGTGCCCCGCGCCGCTTCAGCGCCTGATGGTCGAGGACGAACTGGTTGTAGGCGTCCGGGTCCTCATGGAGCTGCTCGGCCGCGGCCGGGAACACGCCGGGGGAGACCGCGTTGACGCGGATGCCCGACGGCCCCAGCTCGCGGGCCAGCGCCCGGGTCAGCGCGACGGCCGCGCCCTTGGACGCCGCGTACGAGGCGAGCCCGGACCAGCCGCCGTGTGTGACGATCGAGGCGATGTTGACGATCGCGCCGCCGCCCGCCGCCGTCATCTGGCGTGCCGCGGCCTGGGCGCAGAGCCAGTAACCGCGCTGGTTGACCGCGTGCACATCGTCATACTCGGCCGGCGAGATCGCCAGGAACGGGGTGGCCGGGTAGATCGCCGCGTTGTTGACGAGAATGTCCGCGCCGCCCGACTGCATCGCCACCACGTCGAACATCTCGTTCACCGCGTCCGCGTCCCGCAGGTCCAGGGTCCAGCCGCGGACCGCGCCGCCGTGCGCCGCGACGTCCTTCCGCGTCGCTTCCACCGCGTCCGTGTCGATGTCGGCGACCGCGACCGCGTGGCCGTCGACCGCCAGCCGCCGGGCGATCGCCCGGCCGAGTGCTCCCCCGGCCCCCGTCACTACCGCAGTACCCACCCTGGCCTCCTCCGCGTATATGTGCCCAGTACCGAGCGGGCGAACAGTTCACCGACCCCCATGCCGATGCGGCCGCGCCGTTCCAGCGAGCGGCCGCGTCGTCATGCGTGCTCCCGAAGCGCGCCGGCCCGCGCCACCTCGACGATCTCGCGCATGGCGTCCTCCGCCTTGCGGTGGTGGCCGCGCCGGATGGCGACCGCCACCCGTTCGTGGTTGGCCAGCGTTTCGCGGTTGTGCCCGACCGAGCGGCTGTGCAACGGGCGGATCGCTCCCAGCGCGACGCTGACCACATCGTGGATGTAGACCAGCAGATCGTTGTTGGCGGCGCCGAACACCGCGCGGTGAAACTCGAGGTCGGCCTCGACGAACGCCTCGGGATCGTCGACCGTGGCCCACAGCCGCGCCATGGCCACCGCGATGGCGCTGCGCTGCTCCGGGGTGGCACTCTCGGCGGCCAGCCGGGCCGCGCCGGGTTCGAGCGCGACGCGCAGGCCGACCAGGGCCCGGATGTCCTCAGGGCTCGGCGAAGGGGCGAAACGCCAGGTGAGGACGTCGGGATCGAGCAGGTTCCAGGATTCCCGTGGGCGGACCCGGGTACCGGCGCTGGTCCGGCTCTCCAGCAGCCCCTTCCCGGCGAGCACCTTCACGCCCTCGCGCAGTGCGGACCGCCCCACGTTCAGCTGGCTGACCAGTTCATCCTCGGTCGGCACGGCGTCACCCGGCGCCAGCGCACCGCGGACAATCCGGGCCCCCAGCCCATGGACAACCTGCCCGTGGCGAGCGCGTGCCGGATATGCGGCGGTCAACGGCGGTCCCCTCCCGGGTTCGGTAGCACTGTGTTCGGTAGCACTCGCGAAGGTACGTCACCATTTCGCCGTCCGTCAATACTTCATCTGATGAATGTCAACGTTCGTGTGATGAAGTCTTGACCTGCACGAAGGTGTCGCCGTACGCTCGCGGGGCAGTCGTTGGGCACATCGGTCGGGCGCGCCCAGGGAGGTAGAGCAGTGCGGCTCATCAGGTTCCGGACCATCGGCCAGGGCGGCGGACCTCAGCTCGGCGTCCTCGAGGAGGGACGCACCGACGCACCGGGAGCGGCCGGTACGGCGGGCGGAATCGGCCCGGTGGTGGCGCTGGCCGGCACACCCGCCCTGGCCGACCTGCTGGCGCTCCCGCTCAGCGAGATCCGGGAGGTCTGCGAAAAGCCCGGCGGCGACCCGGTCCGGCCCGAGGAGATCGAGCTGCTCGCGCCGGCTGACGGCCGCACCGAGGTGTGGGCCGCGGGCGTCACCTACGAGCGGTCCCGCGCCGCCCGTGTGCTGGAGAGCGAGGAATCCGCCGACGTCTACGACCGCGTCTACGCCGCCGAACGGCCCGAGATCTTCTTCAAATCGGCGGCCTGGCGGGTGCGCGGCCCGGGCCGCGCGGTGTCGGTCCGCGCCGACTCGGGCATCGATGTCCCCGAGCCGGAACTGGCCGTCGTGCTGAACTACGCCGGCGAGGTCGTGGGTTACACAATCTGTAACGACATGAGCTCGCGCTCCATCGAGGGGCAGAACCCGCTGTATCTCCCGCAGGCCAAGGTCTACTTCGGCGGCTGCGCGCTCGGTCCGTGGATCCGGCCGGCCTGGGAGGTGCCCGATCCGTATTCGCTCGCCATGGCCATGACCATCTCCCGGGACGGTGCGGTGGCCTGGGCGGGGCAGTCGAGCACGTCCGGCCTGCGCCGCCGCATCGGCGAGCTCGCCGAGTATCTGTTCCGCGAGGAAGAGTTCCCGGCCGGGGCGATTCTGTCCACCGGGACCAGCCTGGTCCCTGATCTTCCGTTCACGCTGCAGCCGGGCGACGAGATCCGGATCCATATCGCGCAGATCGGCGACCTGGTCAACCCGGTGGTCCGCGGCAAGGCGGCGCTGGCCGGCGCGGCGTGGCCTGAGTCAGCCCACGTGCGTTAGCCAGCCGGAAAGCGCGTCAGCTTCCGGGCAGCCCGGCACCGAGGTAGCGCAGCACCGCGAGCACCCGCCGGTGGCCCGCGTCCCCCGGGTACAGCCCGAGCTTGGCGAAGATCGAGTTAATGTGCTTGCTTACTGCGCTGTCGGTGACGACCATGGACGCGCCGATCTCCGCGTTGGAGCGGCCCTCGGCCATCAGCGCCAGCACGTCGCGTTCCCGTTCGGTCAGGCCGCCCAGCGGGTCGCCGCCCCGGCGCACCAGCAACTGCGCCACCACCTCGGGGTCCAGCGCGGTGCCGCCCGCCGCCACCCGGCGCAGCGCGTCCAGGAACTCGGCCACGTCGGCGACCCGGTCCTTCAGCAGATAACCGACGCCGTGGGTGTGCGCCGACAGCAGGTCGGCCGCGTAGCGTTCCTCGACGTACTGCGAGAGCACCAGGATCGCGATCTCCGGCCACTGCGTGCGGATCACCAGGGCCGCGCGGATGCCTTCGTCGGTGTGGGTGGGCGGCATCCGCACGTCGGCGACTACCACGTCCGGGTGTTTCTGCTCGACCGCGGCGAGCAGGCCCTCGGCGTCACCGGCGGTGGCCACGACCTCGAAGCCGGCGCTCTCCAGCAGCTTGGTCAGGCCGGCCAGCAGCAGGACGGAATCCTCGGCGATCACCACTCGCTGACCGGCCACCGGCGCATCCGTCACGGGACCCACGCTACGCCGCCCCAGACGGCCCAGAGGGTCCGCATCGCCGCGCCCGTCGCACGCAGCTGGCGGCCGCGCGCTTCGCCACCGGTTGCCTGCTCCGCCACGGCCGGCGCGCTTCCCGCCCGCAGTCCGCCGACGGTGGCCGGCGGCGGACTGCGCACATCGGGGCGTTCATTCGGTGCGCAGCGCGACGGCTGGCCGGGCGCGGGCCGCCCAGCTCGCCGGCAGCAGGGCCCCGGCAGCCGCGATCGCGATTGCGGCCAGCGACAGCAGCGCCAGCCGGGACGGGGGGAACACCTGGGTGAAGCTGGCTGGTATTCCGGTGTGCGCGGTACCGGCCATGGCCCGCACGGTGGCCGTGTTCAGCGCCACTGCGGCGGGTGCCGCGATCACCGCGGCGAGCACGGCGGGGCCCGCGATCCAGCACACCACCATGGTGAGCATCTGGCCGGGCCGCATGCCGAGCGCCTTGTAGATCCCCAGGTCGTGCACCCGGTCCCGGGTGCTCATCAGCACGGTGTTGAGCACGCCGAGCCCGGCGGCGGCCGCGACCATGAGCGCCAGCAAACTGATCAGGCTGCTGGCGATGGCGTAGAACTGGCCACCGTCCGGCGGGCCGGCCTGCCAGGGGCTTTTTGTGCCCAGGGCCTTGTTTACCCCCTGGATGTACGCGGCGGTACTGGTACCGCGCCGCAGGCCCACGTCGTACTGCTGCAAGTTCTGGCTGGTGGCGACGCCTGGCAGCGTCTGCGCGCTGCCGAACAGCCGAGGGTCGCTGGAGGGGGCGAACACCTCCCCGGCGATCCGTGCGGTGACGTTGGCGGTGCCGGTGTTCACGGTGACCGTGTCACCGACCGCAAGGCCGCTCTGCGTGAGGAACGCGGTGTTGACGTCCACCTCGCCCGGCGCGTTGTACCAGCGCCCGGCGATGAGGCCGTCACCGATCCAGGCGGCGTCACCGCCGAACGCCTCGGCGTGGGCGTTCCCCGCGATGCCGGGCACCTTGACCTGCGCGTCGTACACCGCGACGTCGTGCGCCGTGCCCGGCTGGGCGCGCAGTGCCGTGGTCACCGCCGAGTCCTGCGCCGCGTCGGGCATCTGCTGCGGGCCGGCGCCCGGGCCCACCTGCTGGATCTGCACCGGGACGGTGGCGGAGTGGGTCTGGCTCTGCGCGGCCCGGCTCAGCGAGGAGTTCAGGCCGAACGCGAAGATCACCGCGGTGGCCCCGAACGCGATCGCGGCCAGGCTGACCGCGGTGCGGGCGGGCTTGGCGAACGGCGCCGCGAGCCCGAGGCCAACCGGGCGCGGCAGGCGCAGCCGGGCGGCGAGGCGGTGCACGGCGTACCCGCGGCCGGTGCGGGGGGCCCGGCCGGCCGCGATGGCCTGCACGGCGGACAGCCGCCCGGCGCGCAGCGCCGGCCCGAGCGCGGCGAGCACCGTGAGCCCGAGCATCAGGAGCGGCGCGGCGACCGAGGCCCACCACGGGACCTGCTGGCTGCCCACGCCGTAGGCGCCGGCCGAATCGTGCAGCACCGGGGCCGCCAGCACGTTCCCCGCGACCACGCCGGCCAGGCATCCGGCCACGGCCGGCCAGCCGACCCGGCTCAGGTAGGCGATCACGACCTGGGCCGGAGTGAGGCCGAGGCTCTTCAGCACGCCGATCCGGTAGTAGCCGGCGACGACCGCCCCGCTGACCACGTTGCCCACGATGAGCACCGCCATGGCCAGGCCGATCAGCGCGAAGGCGACGACGAACGGCTCCATGATCGCGCCGTTCCCGGTGGCGTCGTTCTCCGCACTGAGCCAGGAGGCGGCCCCGGTCACGCTGCCCGGTGGCAGCGCCCTGGTCACCTTGGCCACGTCGGCGCGGATCTGCGGGTAGGTGCCGGCCTGGGTGAACCGGTACATCATCTGCGCGCTGGCCGGGGCGCCAAATGCCTGCAGCCGGGTGGCCTCGCCCGCGGTGAGCCAGCCGTCCGCGGTGTTCGTGATCGAGTTGGCGAAACCGACGACGGTGAGCGTGGCCGTGGTGGCTTTCCGCCCGGAGGCCGGAACGGTTCCCCGCAGCCCGGTAACGGTCAGCGTGCTGCCCACCCGCGGGCCCTGCTTACCGCCCGGCGCGGCAACGCCGTCCAGCACCACCTGGCCCGGCGCGTCCGGCCAGTGCCCGGCGTTCATGACCACGTCGTCGACCGGCCCGCCAGGTGACGGCCGACCGGCCAGGACGAGCTGCCCGAACGGCTGCGCGCCGTACTGCACGGCGACGGTGGCGACGGCGAACGGCCCCGCCGTTGCGGTGACGCCGCCGAGGGTCCTGGTGGCGGCCAGCTCGGCCGGGCTGGCGTGCGCCGGGTTCGCGGTGACGGTCACGTGCGCGCCGTGCTGGCTGCTGAACGCGCTCTGGAAGGGCGCGTTGCTGGCCGCGAGCAGCGCGAAGCCAAGCGTGGCGGAGGCGGTGGAGATCAGCAGCACCACGCCGATCACGGTCGCCTGCACCTTGTGCCGCAGTATCCCGCCGGTGGCGGTGCGTATCGCGCCCAGCCAGGGAAGGGTCTGGCGGCTCATGCCGGCACCCCCACGGAGGCGACCTGGCCGTCCACGAGTTGCACGGTGCGGGCCGCGTACCGTTCCGCCAGCGTCCGGTCGTGCGTGACCAGCACCAGCGTCTGGCCGCCCTGGTTGAGCTGGCGCAGCAGCGTGCCGATCTCCTGGCCGGTGGCGGTGTCCAGCGCCCCGGTCGGCTCGTCGGCCAGCAGCAGCTCCGGCGAGTTCACCAGCGCCCGCGCGATCGCCACCCGCTGCCGCTGCCCTCCGGACATCCGCGCCGGGTAGTCATTGCGGTGCTCGGCGATGCCCATCCGCGCCAGCAGCTCACCAGCCCGGGCCCGTGCCTGCCGCCGGGACGCCCCGGCGAGCTGGGCGGGCAGCAGCACGTTATCTTCCACGGTGAGGTCGTCCAGCAGGTTGAAGAACTGGAAGATGATCCCTACGTGCCGGGCGCGGAACCGGGCCAGCGCGCTCTCGCTGAGGCTGTCGATCCGCCTGCCCGCCACGGTTACCGTGCCGGCGGTGGGCCGGTCCAGCCCCGCGATGAGGTTGAGCAGCGTGGACTTGCCGCTGCCCGACGGGCCCATGACGGCCACCACCTCCCCGGCCGCCACCTCCATGCTGACGTCCGCCAGCGCCGGCGTTACACCGGCCTGGTAGCTCTTGGTCACGCCGTCCAGCCGGATCACCTCAGTGGCCAGCCGGATCACTTCTCCGGACATACTGTGCTCTCGCATCAGGATCCTCTCGGGTACGTAACGGCCCGGCGAGCGGCCGCGGCACCAGAATGGGCGCCCGGAACGCCTTCGCGCACTGGGCCAGAACCCCGAATCGGGGTGTAGCTAGCACCACCCGTGATCGTGCACCGCTCTGCATGGAGGCGTGACCGCCGGCCACGTAGCGTGGGATCTATGGCCGCTCCTGCCCTCCGCCGCGACACACCCCCGCCGCGGTACCGCCGCGTCCCGTGGTCGCCGGCGGCGTGGCGCCAGACCCTGTTCCTGGTGGGCGGGATCCCGGCGCAAATCGTCGCGCTGTTCGTCGTGATGGCGCCGATCATTGCCCTTCATCCCCGGTGGCCGCTGCCGCTTCTTGGCCTCGCGCTCGTCTTCATCGCGCTGCCGTGGCTGACCCGGATCCAGCGCCACCGGCTGCGGGTCACGGCCGGGGTGGTGATACCGCCGCGGCCGGGCATACCGAACCGGCTGAGCCTGCAGGGTCTCGCGGCCGCGGCGCGGTCCCGGGCGACCTGGCAGCAGGCCGGCTACCACCTGCTGGCCGCGCCGGCGCTGGCGGTCGCCGCGGTCGCCGCCTTCGCGGCGTGGCTGACGGGCGTCGTGTACACGCTGGTGTACGTCTACGCGGGGAGCCGGGCACAGGGAAGCCTGTTCCAGCGCGGCCAGTCGTCTCCGCCGCCCTGGCCCTTCGTGCATGTGCTTCACATTCCGATTGATGTGTACCTGACCGCGGGCGGGCTCGCGCTGCTGCTCGCCGCGCCGTGGCTGACCGCCGCGGTCGGCGCGCTCGACGCCCGGGCCGCCCGGGCGCTGCTGGGCCCGAGCCGTGCGGAGGAACTGCAGCTCCGGGTGGAGCAGTTGACCCATACCCGGGCCGGCGCGGTCGACGCCGCCGACGCCGAACGGCGCCGCCTGGAGCGTGACCTGCACGACGGCACCCAGCAGCGGCTGGTCTCGCTGGCGATACGGCTGGGCATGGCCCGCGCGACCCCGGCCGACGCGGCGCAGGCACACGAGGTCATCGCGGAGGCCCACGAGGAGACCAAGGCGGCGCTCTCCGAGCTTCGCAACCTCATCCGCGGCCTGCATCCGCCCGTACTTGAGGACCGCGGCCTGGACGCGGCGCTGTCCGGCGTGGCCGCGCGTATGCCTATCCCGGTCCGGTTGACGGTGGACGTACCCCGCCGTCCGCCGCCCACGATCGAGGCGGTGGCTTACTTCGTGGTTTCCGAAGGACTGACCAATATCACCAAGCATGCGCAAGCGACTCAGGCCGAGGTGTTCCTGCAACGTGCCGGGGATCGGCTGCACATCATCGTCAGCGACGACGGTGTGGGCGGCGCTGCCCCCGGCGGCGGTACCGGCCTGGCCGGCCTGGCCAAACGTGCCGAATCGGTCGACGGAACCTTCGAGATCGTCAGCCCGCCCGGCGGGCCGACCCTGCTCACGGTGGACCTGCCATGCGCGCGGTTACCGTCCCGGGCCGCTGGGTCTGGGGCCTCAGCGGCCTGGTGACCGCCGCGGTGCTCGTCATCCCGGGGACGCGCTTCTTGACCACGAGCGGCGGTCTCTGGCACCGGCAACCGGTGCCGGACACCATCACCCGCGCGCTGACCCTGGACCAGTCCGTCACCAGCCTGGACGTGCAGAGCAACGGCGGCTCAGTGCAGGTGACGACGGGAGCAGTGCGCCACGTCCAGGTCACCGAGGCGCTCAGTTACGACGGCCAGGACGGTGGCCCGCCCGCGGTGGTGCACTCGGTGTCCGGCGGCCGCCTCACGCTGGCCGATCCGGCGTGCGCCACCTCTAACTGCACGGTCAGTTTCGCGGTCATCGTGCCATCCGGCGTGGCCGTCACCGTGGGGACCGAGGGTGGCCCGGTGGCCGTCGCCGGGGCTGCGGGGGCAAACGTGGATTCCGGCGGCGGCCCGATGAACATCGCGCACATCAGCGGCCCGCTGACCGCCAGCACCGAAGGCGGCTCGCTGCAGCTGAGCGGTACGGCTGGGGCAAACGTGGATTCCGGTGGCGGGCCGGTGACTGCCGCCCAGATCGATGGGCCGCTGACCATCAGCACCGACGGCGGCTCGCTGCAGGTGGAGGGGCTGGTCGGCGCACTGCGCGCCGACACCGGCGGCGGACCGCTGCTCATGCAGGGCGTCAACGCCGCGACGGCCACGGCCAGCACGGGCGGCGGTTCGGCGCGGATCGACTTTTCCGCGGCACCGGACACGGTGACGCTCGACACCGACGGCGGCCCGGCGATGCTGACCGTACCCGGCGGACCTTATGCGGTTACCGCTGAAAGCGACGGCGGCCCGCAATTGGTGGGATTGGCCACCGACGCTAGCGCCCGCCGTTCCATCACCGTGACCAGTGGCGGCGGTTCGCTGCAGATCGGTCAGTCAGCGGGCCACTCATTCACGAACCCCAGCGGTCAGCCCTGACGGCCGTCCAGCCTCTCCACTGCGGCGGCCGTACTGCGGCGGCCGTACTGCGGCGGCCGTTCAGCCTCAGACTCGTCCGAACCGGCTTCCGCCCGTGCCTGTCATACGTAGTAACGGGTGGCCTCGGTCTTGTACCGCCGGCCGGCGGGTGTCGTCCAGATCATGGTCCCGGGATTCGGCTGCTCGAGTGCCCACCTTGGTGCCTGCTTGCACCGATGATGTCGTCGGCACAACGGCCTCACGTTGCACTCGCAAGACCGGCCACCCGCCTCGTAGGCGATCGTATGGTCGAAGTCGCACCGGGTCGCGGGGCGCCGGCAACCCGGGGCGGAACAGTACCTGGTCCGAGCCGCGATCAGATGCCGCAATCGTCGGCTTAGCTGGTAGCCCTGCTCCTCGTTGCGGTGATCACACGTCCCCACGGCCAGCGGTGTGATCTTTACGCCCAGCTGCTGGACGAACGTCCTCAGGTTCAGGCCGTGCAGCGTCGATAGCGGATCCGGCGCTGATTTCCCCGGCCCACCCTCGGGACGGCGTTCACCGCCGCCGTTCCGGAGCCCCCCGTCGCCGGGACGGTTGCCGCTGCCGGACGGGCGATCATTCCCGTCGGGAGGGTCGCCCGGAGGATCGCTGTCGCCAGCGGGCGAGAATGTCGGAGGACTGTGCTTGCCTCGAGCACATCCGTGCCCGACTGCCTGGCCGTCCGGATCAACGACTGTCACGCACCACCGCGTCGCCGGATGCAGCCCAGCGGCACCAACAAGGTCCCGGGTCACGTCCGCGTCGAGCGGCCCAAATGCTGCCACCTCGCCAGGTGCGTCGGAGAACCCAAGCATTGTCGACAAAGGAACGGTCACGTTGATCAGCGCGGCCAGACTGCCCGGCGGCCCACCGGTCGTCCACGGGGTGACGCGGAGGCCATCCGCGGATCCCGGGGGCATCCCGGAGGCGGTCCACCCCGTAATCCCCGAGAAACCGTCCGCTGCCGGGCCGTCCGCTGGAGGTTCACTCCCTGGAGGGCCGCTCGCGAGGCGTTCGTTCGCCGGGGGACTGCCCACCGGAGGTTCACCGACGGGATGTTCATCCGCTGGGGGGCCGCTGACGGGAGGTTCACCGACGGGATGTTCATCCGCTGGGGGGCCGCTGACGGGAGGTTCACCGACGGGATGTTCATCCGCTGGGGGGCCGCTGACGGGAGGTTCACCGACGGGATGTTCATCCGCTGGGGGGCCGCTGACGGGAGGTTCACCGACGGGATGTTCATCCGCTGGGGGGCCGCTGACGGGAGGTTCACCGACGGGATGTTCATCCGCTGGGGGGCCGCTGACGGGAGGTTCACCGACGGGATGTTCATCCGCTGGGGGGCCGCTCGCGGGGTGTTCATCCGCTGGAGAGTCATTCGCTGGTGTCGCCTGCTGGGGTTCGTCGTTGGGCTCCCTCGGCATGCTGTCCCGCCCGAGCAGGAAGTCGAGGTAGGCGCGGGCGCGTAGCTCATCCATCGTGCCCTTGATGCCAGCGGACTTCAGCTCACGCGCTCGCGCCGATATCCGCTGGTCCGCAGCTAGAACTTCCGCCGATGGCAGATCACGGCCGCAAAGCGCAGCCGTCCCCGCGTCTTCGCGCCACCGCAAGACGCGGGCGTCGCGCTGCGCTTCTTCTCGGCGACGGCGCGCGGCATCGGGGTCAGCAGAGAGGACCGCTCGTGCCAGTGCAGCCCGCAGTTGCCCGCTGGTCTGCTGTCCGGCTCTGGGGAAGATGAGGTCTTCCACCGCTGCGGTGTGCTCTTTGCTCAGTACGTTGGTCGCTTCGGCGATGATCCGCGCGCGGACGATGTCGATCTCCCCGGCTTCCAGCGCCGCTGCAGTCTTCGGCAGCTTGGTGGCCAGATCGATCGCGAAACCCAGATGCGCATCGGCGCTCCGCCCCGTCAGCGTCAACGCCAACGCCAGCTCGTAGGAGGCGAACGGGCTGACCACCTCGGGGAAGTCTGATTCGGCACCGGACTGCCCATCGGCGCATGCTCCCGCATGGGCGGCTGAGCCTGTGCCAGCCGCCGGAGCATGTTGAGCTGCCGAATTTGCCTCAGCATCTGGCGCAGCTTGACCTGCTGGGTCTGCCGCAGCTCCATCAGCCGGGGAAGTCCGGGTTGCGTCGACTCGCTTCACCGCCTCTGGATCGCTGGCGGCCCGACGCGCTTTGATACGCCGGGCCAGGGGAGTGTCGATGACCTCCTCCGGGCTGCGGCGTGCCATCTCGGCGATGGCGCTGAGCTCCCGGGCCGTTGCCCATGAGGTGAGCCGCCGCCAGGCCTTGATCATCCCGGTCAGTTCGTCGTCGCTGACCAGCCGCAGCGCGCTGGTATGAACCTTGTCGGCCATCCCGGCCAGCGCCGGTCCCGGTCGCAGTACATCGAGAGTTTTGTCCGAGCCAAATCCGCAGCCGGGGGCGGAGCCTTGTTCTTCCGTGTCCTGCGGGCCGCGCGCATCTGGCGTGTCCCAGGGATCGTCGGCGTCCCACTCGTCCTCGTCCGCTGGATCGTCTTCCTCTGGGGATGGCCCTCCCCGCGCGATCATGGCTTCGACGATCAAATCGAGGATCTCTTCCTGGCTGAGGTCGTCAGCGCGGTAACCGTCAGGGCCAGCGTTGCCGCGTCCGGCGGGGAGACTGCCAACGCCATCGTCAGCCCGGCCGCCGCGGTCACCGTCACGCGGCGTACCTTCGTCCGCCGGAATGCCAGGAGCTGACGCTGACACGGGCCCCACATCCCCGTTCGATCGATATCTCTCCAATGAGAACTTACTCGAATATAATATCGAATAGCACTGGATAGCGCAACCCTTACTCGCAGACCGACTGAGCAAAGATCGAGCCTGCCGGGGTCGGTACTGAGCCGCGCCCGGAGAGCGTCGAGCTCAACGAGGAGGACGACCAGGTCGGGCGAGGGATGGCGGCCGTGGGGGACAGTGATCAAGCCCGGCGAGCGACGTCGAGCCCGCAAGAAGGGTGGGCATGCGGGGCGAGGGACGTCGAGCCCGCAGGAAAGGTGTGCACGCGGGCGAGGGACGTCGAATGCGCAGGATAAACGGCATGCTTAGGGCGATGCAGCGCCGGAGCCCAGGCGCACTGACCCTGGGGAGTAAACTCCGGCGCCTCAGGGCGATGGGACGGCCGAGGCCGAGGGGAGCAACCCTGCGTCAACGCATTGCGGCCGCGCGTGTGTCGCCAGTACCGACTGCCCCTGGACGTTGGACGAATGGCAGAAGTTCTTCGCGTCAGCCCCGCAATAATGCAGCACTCCGCCGCCGGTTGAGCTAGGCAGCGTGACGTTGATGCAGCCTTTCGCCGATTGGCTGTAGGAATCCGACGCTAGCGAGCCCCAGACGCCAAGGCCCACGAAGATGACCACGACGACTGCGCAGACGATCGCCATGGTGCGCTTCTGGCGGGGGGTGAGCCGCTGGTTCAGCGGATTGGTTCGGCCGAACATGATCGACACAGTGTAGGGCCACGCCGACTGCCGCGGGTACAGGGAGTCCCCACGGCAGGGGCTGAGCGCTAGGGCAGGGGCTGAGCGCTAGGGCAGGGGCTGGGCATCAAAGCAGGGGCTGAACCCGACAGCAGAGGCTCGGCGCCGCGGCCGGGCTTGACGCTAGAGCCGGGGCTTGACGCTAGAGCCGGGGCTTGACGCTAGAGCCGGCCTGGATCTTTCACGGGGTGGCGGGGTTGGTCCCTTGATCACGAGTCCGGCTTTTTGATCAAGGTTTCCGTTCTGCGGGCAGGGCTGGGGTCCGGCTGTCGCGCCGGGGTCGCCGGGTTCCACGTTCCGGGCGGGCCTTTTCTTGTCGTCGGGTCGGCGGTGCCGGGGTCAGGTCGGGACGGGCAGTGCCCGCACCGCGTGCCAGGCGCCGGTGAGGTCGGTGGTCCATGGCCAGTCCCGGCGGAGGTGGAGCCAGCGTTTCCGCTGACCGCGGGTAAGGCGGCCGGGTACGTGCAGGAGCCGGAACCGCAGCAGCTTGGGGGCCGCGTCCCGCAGTTCGCCGGCTGGCAGGGCGAGGTGGCGAAAGGCCGCGAGGAGGTTCGCGGCCACTGCGACGACCTGGGTCCACGCGACGTTGATCGCCCAGTGCCGCGACGGCCACCGGCTCAGCCCTAGCGACTTGGCCTGCTTCACGTCGTTCTCTACGTGGACGTGGGAGCGGTGGCGGGCATCCAGCCAGGCGACCTGCCCCCGCTGGGTATTGGTGGCGATCAGCTGATAGCGCTTGCCGAGCTGCTTCTCCCGTTCGGTGGCCCGCTTGCGATACCGAGGATGCAGCGGCTCCTCCCGGACCAGGATCCGCAGGCCAGGGATCTTCCCGGTCCACCTGTCCAGGTCGAGCAGGCCGGTCAGCTCGGCGACGAGCGTGTCATCCAGGACGTCTTCGTTCTGGTCCGTCCCGGAGGTCCAGGCTGCCTTCGGGAGCCGGGCGATCGCGTCCATCTCCACGTCGGTGCAAGACCAGCCCACCGAGAACTCCCAGTGCCGCCCCCGCTTGCCGCCATTCGCGGCGATGTGCTCAAGCAGCTCGTGGGAGAACCCGGCCCCGTCCAGCCGGACCAGCACGTTATGCCGGAACGATCCCGGCAGCCGGGAGACCGCCAGGTCCAGCAGGGCGATATTGTCGTCCGCGCAGTTGGAGGCCGAGTTACCCGGGCGCGGGTCAATGGCCAGCATGTCTCCGGTGTTGTCGCAGGCCGCGAGGTTCGGGCAGAACCCGATGCCGCCCTTATAGGTCGCCTTCGCGTTCTCTTTCTCCGAGCCCGCGAACACGACCGACGCATCCAGGTCAATCACCGTGATCCCGGTCAGTTTCTTCGCGGCGACCCGCAGCCACGGGAACCCCTCCGGCCGCGCGGCCAGCAGTTCCCACCAGTAGCGGCGAAACTCGGCCACCGCCGCGTTCACGCGGGCCAGCTGCAGGTCACCGGCCTCGTTCAGGGTCCGCCACACCGTCGGGACCGAGGGAACCGGCCCGATCACCGGGGCCAGGTGCGCCAGTGCCTGAAAGTCGCTGATCGCCTCACCGCCATCGATCAGCATTAACGCTAGGTCCAGCAGCACCTGGCCGCGGTCGTAGACGGGCTCGAACCCCCGCCGCCGCATCCCGGCCGACAACCCGCGGACCAGGCCCAGCCGCCCCGCGAGCAGCCGCATCGGCAGAACCCCCGCGTGCGCGACCAGCCGCTCGTCGTCCCCGGTGAGTTCCAGCCCGCGCGCCCATGAAGTACCTTGCACGGAAGGGGTGCACCCGCCTCAGCTCGATTGCGATCCTAGACAAATCGCATTCTGGCTGGTCGGGTGCACCTCACCCTCGTTCAAGCCGTTTCACGCCCGGCGTGTCGCCAATCTCGGTGAAAGACGGAGGCCGGGGCTTGACGCTAGAGCCGGGGCTTGACGCCAGAGCCGGGGCTTGACGCCAGAGTCCGGGCTTAGCGCTCCTGCTGAGTGGGCCGGACCAGAACCTCGTTAAGTGCGGTTCGCCGCGGCCTGGTCACGATGAAGCTGATGATCTCGGCAATGTCGCTGGCCTGCATGCGCTCCTGGTGCGCGAACCGCTCGGTCAGCCCAGCCAGGATCTCCGGCCGGTTGTGCTCGACAAGTTCGGTGTCGACCGCGCCCGGCTCCACCAGCGAAACCCGCAGGTATCGCGTCGTAACCTCCTGCCGGAGTGCCTCGCTGAAGGCGCCCACCGCATGCTTGGTCGCGTTGTACACGGCGCTCCCGCTACGCGCGGTGCGCCCGGCCACGGAACTGATGTTGATCAGGTCTGCTACGTGCCGCGGGCTGCTGGCAGTTGCGTCCAGGAGCAGCGGCAGCGCGGCGTGGGTGCAGTACAGCAGACCGAGCAGGTTGATGTTGATCATCCGCTGCCATTCGGTCAGCGGTGCATCCTGGACCGGTCCCAGCAACATGACGCCGGCGTTGTTGACGAGGGTATCGAGGCGGCCGAGCTCGGCGGCGGTCCGTGTGACGACCGCCCGCGCCTGGGGTTCGTCGGTAATGTCAGCCGCGAGGACCAGGGCCTTTCCGCCCTGGCCGCGGATGGTGGTCGCCAGGTCCTCGAGCCGGTCAGACCGCCGGGCGACCAATGCCACCGACGCCCCGAGCCCGGCCAGTTCCAGCGCGGTTGCGGCACCGATGCCGCTGGACGCCCCGGTTACCAGGGCCACGGTTCCATCGAGCCGTTCCGCCATCGAATCCTCCGGGCTGTCACGCCGGGCTGTCACGCTTGTGTCGGCCCAACTGCCACATCTGTGCCCACCGAACTGCCTCAGCCGCAAGTTTTACACGCGCCGCTGAGCCAGCCCGCAGCCCGGCCCCCGCTCCGGCCTCCCCGTTCCGGCCCCACAGCGCGCCACCCGCTCCGGCCCCCCAGCGCGTCACCCACAGCGCGCCACCCGCTCTGGCCCCCCAAGTGCGCCCCCGCAGCGCGCCCCAGCGACCCCCTCTGACGCCGTCCCTCACGGTGCCGCTGTGGACAGCCGGGTCAGCGTGACGGTAAGCCAGTCCTGATAATGGTCCAGGTCCCAGCCGTTCACGCGGGTGATCAGCAAGTAAGTTTCCGCGGCCCCGAGGATGCTGGCGGTGTCGATCAGCCAGCCGAGGTCGATGGCCGGATCGAGCAGGCCGTCGTCGGCCATGCGCGTCCAGAACACGGCCTGGGCCTGGCGGGACTGCTCGCGGCCCTGCTGCCAGAACCCGGCGATCAGTGGCTCGACGGCGGCGGCCTGTTGGGCGACGGCGAACAGGGCGCCGGTACGTTGCATGATCTGCCGGATCGCCGCGGCAGACGAGCCCGCCGAGCCCGCTGAACGCTGCGGGCACACCGAGGGCGCCGGGCACGCCGAAGGCGCCGGGCACACCGAAGGCGCCCATCCTCGCCGGAATCCATCATCTGAAGCTGCCCGTCGCCGACCTGGACCGGTCAACGGCGTGGTATCGGACCCGTCTCGGTTACGAGCTGGCTGTTGAGTTCATCGAAGGCGGCGTGCGGATGGGGGTCGCGCTCCGTCATCCCGGCGGCGGGCCCCCGCTGGCGCTCCGGCTCGATCCTGACCGCGCCGCCGCATCGGCTGGCTTCGACTATTTCGCCATCGGCGTGCCGGACAAGCCCGCGATCGAGGCGCTCGCCGAGCGGCTCAGCGCATTGGGGGAGGAGCACGCGGGAGTCCATGGGGCCAGCCTGGGGTGGATCTTGCCCTACACACACGATCCGGATGGTCACGAGGTTCGCTTCTACACCCACCAGCACCACACGGAACCCGATCCCGGCATGACGACCACGATCCATGACCCACGGGAGACCGCCGAACGCCGCGAGCGCGACGCCACCTGACGGCTCGCTGCCGGCCGTCCGGGCCGCCGCCGGTCACCTGGCGTGGCCATGGCAGCATACGGGGCATGACCGTCCTGCCGCTGACTCCAGACGAACTGCTGACCACCACCCGGTCCGTACGCAAGCGCCTCGACCTGACGCGCCCCGTCCCGATGGACCTGATCACGGAGTGCCTGCAGATCGCGCTCCAGTCACCCAGCGGCGGCAACTCGCAGGGCTGGCACTGGCTGGTGATCACGGATCAGGAGACGCGGGCCGCCATCGGTGAGCTGTACCGCCGCTCGACCGAGCAGTACCTGGCGGCACGGCAACGCGAGGCCCAGCAAGGCGGCGGCCCGGCCCCCGCCCCCGACCAGCTGAATACGATGCTGCGGATCCGGGACAGCTCGGCCTACCTGGGGCAGCACATGGGCGACGTTCCGGTGCAGGTCATCGCCTGCATCGAGGTGAACGCGCTGGCGGACGGCAACCAGGCCGGGCTGTGGGGGTCCGTCCTGCCCGCGGCGTGGAGTTACATGCTCGCGGCCCGCGCCCGGCAGCTGGGCACGGCGTGGACGACGCTGCACCTCGTCTACGAGAAGGAGGCGGCCGACATCCTCGGGCTGCCCAGCAACGTGCGCCAGGGCGTGCTCATCCCGACCGCCTACTACACCGGCGAGACGTTCCGGCCCGCGCCGCGCCGCCCGGTGCAGGAGGTCATGCACCTCAACCACTGGTAAGGCGGCTCGTGCGGGGCCCGCCAGGCCTGACGTTCGTGATTGAGCAACTTAACGGGCCGCGATACGCCGTGCCCACGTGCGGCCCGCCCGGCCGGGCCGGGCACCGCCGGTAACACCGGGCTAGCCCTACGGTCACCTCTCTGGAACTTCTTTTCCCTCAGCCGCATCACGCGCAGCACCATTTCCATCGCGAACCGCGCGTCGGGATCGCCGAACTGGTCGCCCAGGGTCCGTTCGAGCTGGCGGATGCGGTAGCGGACGGTCTGCGGGTGCACCTGGAGGCGATCCGCGATCTCCGCGGCCGTCCCGCGGGTCTCCAGCCACGCCCCGAACGTTTCGGTCAGCCGTTCCTGCTGGCGCGGCGTCAGCCCCTCCAGCGCGCCGAAATGCCGCCTGCTCACCTGGTCAGCCAGTGCGCTGTCGGACAGCAGCCAGAGGGTGACCAGGTGATCCTCGCAGTACACGGCCGGGCCGGTTTCGATGGTGCCGGATTCGGCCAGGGCGAGGGCCTGCCGGGCCCAGCGCAGCGAGTCGGCCGCGTCCGCGAGCGGGACAGCCAGCCCGATGGCGGCGCGCCGCCCGCCGAGCCCCGGCTGCAGCGCCTCCCACCGCAACGCGCCGGAATCCGCGGGGAGCAGCAGATGCGGCTGCGGATCGTCAAGGTTGGCGAGGACCTCCATGGGGAACGCCGGAGGGGCTGCGGCTCTCAGGGCGACCGCGATGACCTTCTCCGGCAGTGGCCAGCACGCGGTCTCGGCCAGGTCGGCGAGCGCGCGCAATGGCACCGGGTTGTCGCGGTCCAGGATGAGCTGGAGGAGTCGCCGCCGCGCCGCGTGCTGTTCCTCCACCGTGTGCGCCTTCACCTCGCGGTAACCCTCGAACGACAGCGTGGCCAGGTCGTTCATGTACGCGAAGACGGCGTCCGCGAGCGTCGACATGACCGAGGAGGACAGCTTGGCGGCCCGGCCGACCTCCATGGCGCGGTGCCAGGCGACCTGCGCGCCGACCCGGTAGGCGGCCTGCAGGGAGTCCAGGCTGCGGCCCTCCTCGGCCTCGTGCTGCCCGAGCATCCGCGCGACCCCGTCGCGGTCGGCCCGTGAGGTGGCCGGGTCCGCAACGAGATCCACGAACGACGTAAGGGCCTGCTCCACGCCGGTGCGCATGATCTGGCCGTACGGCCCGTCGATGGGCCGTGCGTACTCCGGGATCTTGTCCCGGATCGCGGTGATGATCTCGTCGGCGAGACTCGGAAGCTCGGGACGGAGAACGGCGGCCAGAGCCGGCGGCAGCACGTTGGGCTGCTCGTCCTCCGCGCCGTGTTCGGTACTCCGCGTCATTTGTCGATGGCTCCGTCCCCGCCGCGTTGCGGCCGCCCGGGCGACCTGCACATGCTCGACGGTAAACCCGGGCATAGCGGCCTCGCAGCATTGACTTCATACATTCTGGTAACGGCAGGGATATCACGGCGTTACGCGACGCGACACGATGCCGTCCGCCGCGTGAGCAAACCGCCGGGCCCGTGCGGGCGGCGGTGGCCCGATGTGGGCGCTCACTCGGTGACAAAAAACGGGTGCGACCTGTAGCTTCGATGCTAAGAAAAAATGAACTGGGATTCTGATCCTGGATTTGCCCGTGTTCCGGTTGCGCGTCGAGTTACGCAAGAGTAGCCTCCAGCTCTACACGTGAATGCGGTGCCTTTAAATGAATCGCGTTTCTGGTGTTGCGGCCCTGAGCGGGGCTTCCTAAGATAGGGTTTGCGGAGAGCAAGGATTTAGTCTGCGCATATAGGTATCGCGATCTGCGCAACGGCGGCTTTCGGGTCACTGGCGACAGCCAGCCAGAACCGAGGGGCGCCTGCGCCGTCGGCAGCCGGTCACGCCCGGCTGCGGACCGTCCGGCTTCCCCCCCCAGCCGGACGGTCCGCAGCCCGTCGTGGCCGATGTGGAGCCAACGGGCAGGCGCCCATATGCTCTCTGGGCTTTATAAGCACACATGGATGCCGCGGCGCGGCGCGTCAGCTGCTGCTATTGACGACACTTCCTGCTGTGCTTCACGTGTGCATTAATTTACCGTTAATAGCGCGCTGACCCGCTGGCGCTTTCCCGTAATGCGTTGCTATACGCAATTGCATCGGCCAATTCTGCCGGTTGCCGCCAGGCCCTCTGGGCCCGTGATCTGATGGGCAGGGAACCTGATGAGAACGACTGGGGAGGACCGTATGCCACGGGAGACGATGACGGGCACGGACGCCGCGGGGCAGGCCGCCGCCGCGGCGGACGACGCCTTCGGTGCCGATCTTTACCGGCTGCTCGCCGCCGGCCGCGGCAACGTGGTGTTCTCGCCGGCCAGCATCGCGGCGGCGCTGCAGATGGCGCTGTGCGGGGCGCGCGGGGAAACGGCCGCGCAGATGGCCGCCGCCCTGCACCTGGGGAACCCGGACGCCGCCGCCGACGGCCTGCGGCTGCTGTCCGGCGTGCTGGGCGCCGACGCCGACGGCGACGGCGGCGGCGGCGACGGCGGCGGCGGCGGCGGCGATATGGTGCTCCGCGCCCCGAACACGATGTGGGTGCAGGCCGGGCTGCCGCTGTCGCCCGACTTCACCAGCCGGCTCGGCGACGCCGCGGCGGTGACCGTCCGGCCGGCGGATTTCCGTGGCGCGCCGCAGGCGGCCCGCGCGCAGATCAACGAGCTCATCGCGGAGCAGACGGCCGGCAAGATCACGGATCTGCTCGGCCCGGACGCGGTCGGCGCGGCGACCCGGCTCCTGCTGGCCAATGCCGTCTACCTCAAGGCGCGCTGGGCGTTCCCGTTCCCGGCCCACGCCACGGCCGACGCCCCCTTCCACCCGACCTCTGGCCCCACGCTCTCCGTGCCGATGATGCGGCGCACGGCGGACCTGGCCTACCGGCGCGCCGACGGCTACCAGGCCGTTCTGCTGCCGTACCGGGGGAGCAGCCTGGCCATGGCCATCGTGCTGCCGGACGGGCCGCTGCCCGCGCTGGCGGCGCGGCTGGCCGGCGGGGTCGGTCCGCTGCTCGCGGGCGCGGCGCGGCAGAGCGTGGCACTCTCGCTGCCGAAGTTCCGCCAGCGGGCCGGCTTCGGGCTCATCCCCGTGCTCCGGCAGCTCGGCGTCGAGGACGCGTTCACCGGCGCGGCGGACTTCCGCGGGATCACGCCGCAGGAACGCCTGTTCATCAGCGCCGTCGTGCACCAGGCCTACGTTGACGTTGACGAGCAGGGCACCGAGGCCGCCGCCGCGACCGCGATCGCGATGCGCCCGATGGCCTTGCGGCGCGAACCCGACCCGATCCCGATGGTCGTGGACCGGCCCTTCCTGTTCGCCATCATGGACACGGCGACCGGCCTGCCGCTGTTCCTCGGCCAGGTCACGCGGCCCGCCGTCTGAACCGGAACGATCACGCCTTCTACTGGCAGCTCGCCCTCCGGCGACGCAGGAAACCGGTGCCCCGCACACGGCGGGGCACCGATCTCTTGGCTCTCCGCCTCACCCGCCTACGGTGACGGTCACGCCGGCCTCGCGGGTATCCGACCCGCCGAGGTCGGCCGTCGCGTGCACGGTCTGGCTGGTGTCCGGCGCGTACGCCGGCGGTGTGACGGTGAAGGTCGCCGTCGGGGCGTCACCCGGCCGGACCACACCGAACACGTCCGTCCGCGGGACCGCGGTCCAGCCCTGCGGGACCTGCAGCGAGACGCGGACACCGAACAGCGTCTGATCGCCCGCCGCCGTCAGCTGGACGGTGACCGTCGAGGCCTTACCCGGCGTCATCGTGCTGGGCGCGCTGACCACGACCTGGCGTGCGCCCGGCGTCGAGGTGACCAGGAACCCGCCGTGCAGCGGCAGGTTGGCCAGCGACGAGGAGTCGCCCACGTACACCTGGTACTGGCCGGCCGTCTGGCTCCACCCGCCGCCGGTGGCGCTGGCCCCCGGCGCGGAGGTGTCGAACCAGGAGATGTCGGCCGGGGTCACTGTGAACTGCACCCGGGTGGACTGCCCGGGGGCGAGGTTCACCCGCTGGAAGCCCTTGAGCTGGCGGGGTGGCTCCCCGGCCGCGGCGGGCTCGGTCAGGTACAGCTGGGCGACGTCGGTGCCGGACCGGTGGCCGGTGTTGGTGACGGTCGCCGACACCTGCACGTCCTGCGTGCCGTTGACCACCGGGCTGACCCGCAGGTTGCTGTAGGCGAACGTGGTGTAAGACAGGCCGTACCCGAAGGGGAACAGCGGCTGCAGGTTCTTGGCGTTGTACCAGCGGTACCCGACGTCCAGGCCCTCGGAGTACTGGACCGTGCTGCCGTTGCCGGGGAACTGCGCGGTCGTGCTCGCCGGCACCTGGGACAGGCTCTGCGGGAACGTGACCGGCAGGTGACCGCTCGGGTCGGCCTGGCCGAAGAGCACGTTCGCCAGCGCCGTCCCGCTGCTCTGGCCCGGGTACCAGGCGTCAACGACGCCGGCCACCTGGTTCAGCCACGGCATGACGACCGGCGCGCCTGCGTTGATCACGACCACCGTGTGCGGGTTGGCCGCCGCGACCGCCGCGATCAGCTCGTCCTGGGCGGATGGCAGGTTCAGGCTGAGCCGGTCGGTGGCTTCGGACTCCGTGTCATCGGAGACCACGACCACCGCGGTCCTCGCCGCCTTGGCCGCGCTGACCGCGGCCGCGATGCCCGGCGCCAGCGCGGACGGGGTGCCCCAGGTCAGCGCGTCAGAATCGCCGGATATGCCGAGCGTGTAGGTCTGCCCGGCGGTCAGGTTCACCGCCACCGAGTAGGTGTGCACCGGGGGCGTGCTGGGATCGTCGAGGATCTGCGTCCCGTTGAGGGTCAGGTACGTCGAGGTGTAGCAGCCGCAGTCGTTCGTGATCGCGAGCACGTACGTGCCGGTCTCGGGGGCCGTCAGCGTCCCGGTGTAGCTGCCGCCGAACGGGGTCGGCGCGTACGCGGGGGTCAGGTTGGCCGCCGGGATGGCCGGCAGTGAGGTGTCGGTCGGCAGGCCCTGCGTGTAGCCGACGCTGGTGCCCGGGCCGGCCGCCGCCTGGATGCCCTGCAGCGGGCTGACCGTCGACGACGGGAGCACGGCGGCGCTGCCGCCGCCGCCGTAGGCCGCCGACGCCGACACGGCCGGGCCGATCACCGCCACGTTGCCGCCCTTACTGGCGGACAGCGGGAGTACCGAGCCTGAGTTCTTCAGCAGCGTGGTGCTCGCCTCGGCGACGTCGGTGCCGAGCGCCTGGTGCGCGGGCGTGGTGACGGTGGCCGACGTGGAGCCACCCGCCGGCTTGGCGATCAGGTTGAAGCGGAACATCTCGGTGAGGATCCGCTGCACCATGGTGTTCAGCACGGACCGGGGGATGGTGCCGTTCTGCACCGCGGTCTGCAGGGCGGCGCCGAAGTAAGTGTTGAATGGCTGCTCCTGGTCGGTGCCGTCGGCGGCGCCGTCCGTGCCGTGCAGCGCGCCGTAGTCCGAGGTGACGAACCCCGGGAAGTTCCAGGCGTCGCGCAGCATCGTGGTCTCGAGGAACTTGTTGTTGCAGGCGAAGTCCCCGTTGATCACCGCGTAGGAGCACATCGCCGAGGCCGCCTGCGCCTGCTGCACCGCGGCCTGGAAGGCCGGCAGGTAGATCTCCTGCAGCGTGCGGTTATCGATGATGACGTCGTCCTGCGGGGTGTTGCGGTACGTCTCCTGGTTGTAGACGGCGTAGTGCTTCACCTGGTCCATCTCACCCGTGCCCTGCAGGCCGTCGATCTCGCTGGTGGCCAGCGACGCGTTCAGGTACGGGTCCTCTGTGTAGGTCTCGAACGACCGGCCCCAGCGCGGGTCGCGGTCGATGTTGACCGTCGGCCCCAGGTTGACGGCCGCGCCCTTGCCGAGCTCCTCGGACCCGACCACCTTTGGACCAACTCTGGGCCGGTATGGAACGAAATGATCAACAAATTAACACGGCATCTACCAGCCCCTGAAGGGTTGAACTGCCCGTAAACGGTCACCGAGGCATAAAAAAACCATAAATGACACACTCGGTATAGCGGGCGGTACCAATTTCGAAAAAAGCCGACCAGACCCTCTGGCGTGCGAAGGGCGCGGCCGGCACGGCACAATGCTTGCGTGACGACGCCCGTTCCCTCACCGGTCAGCCTCCGGATCGCCGATGAGCTCGGCGTCCGGGAGAGCCAGGTCGCCGCCGCGGTCGAGTTGCTCGACGGCGGAGCCACGGTGCCGTTCATCGCCAGGTACCGCAAGGAACTGACCGGGACGCTGGACGACGCGCAGCTCCGCACGCTGGAGGAACGGCTCCGCTACCTGCGTGAGCTGGACGAGCGGCGGACCGCGATCCTGGAGTCGATCCGCGCGCAAGGCAAGCTCGACGACGCGCTCGAGCGGCAGCTCATGGCCGCCGATTCCAAGGCGCGCCTGGAGGACATTTACCTGCCCTACAAGCCCAAGCGCCGTACCCGGGCGCAGATCGCCCGCGAAGCCGGCCTGGAGCCGCTGGCCGGGCTGCTGCTGTCCGGGGCGGCCGTCGGCGACCCGCGGCAGGAGGCGGCGGCCTACGTCGACCCGGACCGGGGGGTCGCCGACGCGCAGGCCGCCCTGGACGGGGCGCGCGCCATCCTGGTGGAGCGCTTCGCCGAGGACGCCGACCTGATCGGCGAACTGCGGGAGCGGATGTGGTCGGCGGGGCGGCTGGTCTCCCGGGTACGCGATGGCCAGCAGGAGGCGGGCGCGAAGTTCGCCGACTACTTCGACTTCGCCGAGCCGTTCACCCGGCTGCCGTCGCACCGCATCCTGGCGGCGTTCCGCGGCGAGAAGGAGGAGATCCTCGAGCTGACCATGGACGCCCAGGACGATGTGCCATATGAGGAGTCCATGGCTCTCCGTTTCGGCATCACCGACGCCGGCCTGCCCGCCGACCGGTGGCTGGCCGAGACCGTGCGCTGGGCGTGGCGCACCCGCGTCCGGGTCCACCTCGGGGTCGACCTGCGGATGCGCCTGTGGCAGCGCGCCGAGGACGAGGCCGTGCGCGTGTTCGCCGCCAACCTCCGCGACCTGCTGCTGGCCGCGCCGGCCGGAGCCCGCCCGACGATGGGGCTGGACCCGGGGTTCCGCACCGGGGTCAAGGTCGCGGTCACCGACCGGACCGGCAAGGCGGTCGCGACCGAGACGATCTACCCGCACGAGCCGCGGCGGCGCTGGGACGAGTCGATCGCGATCCTGGCCCGGCTGGCCGCCGCGCACGGCGTCGAGCTGATCGCGATCGGCAACGGGACCGCCTCGCGCGAGACCGACCGGCTGGCGGCGGACCTGATCAAGACGCACCCGGAGCTCACGCTGACCAAGGTGGTCGTCTCCGAGGCCGGCGCGTCGGTGTACTCGGCGTCCGCGTACGCCTCGCGCGAACTGCCGGGCATGGACGTATCGCTGCGCGGCGCGGTGTCGATCGCGCGGCGCCTGCAGGACCCGCTGGCCGAGCTGGTCAAGATCGACCCAAAGTCCATCGGCGTGGGCCAATACCAGCACGACGTCTTGGAAAGCAAGCTGTCCCGCTCGCTCGACGCCGTGGTCGAGGATGCCGTCAACGCGGTCGGCGTCGACGTCAACACGGCCTCCGCGCCGCTGCTGGCCCGGGTGTCCGGGATCAGCGCCGGCCTCGCCGACGGCATCGTGGCCCACCGCGACGCCGCCGGGCCGTTCCGCAGCCGCCGGGCGCTCACCGGGGTGCCGCGGCTGGGCCCGAAGGCCTTCGAGCAGTGCGCGGGCTTCCTGCGCATCCCCGGCGGTGACGACCCGCTCGACGCGTCCAGCGTGCACCCCGAGGCCTATCCCGTGGTCCGGCGCATCCTGGCCGCGGCCGGGACGGCGATGCCCGGCCTGATCGGCAACGCCGCCCTGCTGCGCTCGCTCACGCCGCAGCGCTTCGCCGACGAGCGGTTCGGCGTGCCGACCGTTACGGACATCCTGCGGGAACTGGAAAAACCCGGGCGGGACCCGCGGCCGGCGTTCAAGACCGCGGCCTTCGCCGACGGCGTGGAGACGATGGCCGACCTGGTGCCCGGCATGGTACTGGAAGGGGTGGTCACCAACGTGGCCGCGTTCGGTGCCTTTGTCGACGTTGGCGTGCACCAGGACGGCCTGGTGCACGTGTCCGCGATGTCCCGGACCTTCGTCTCGGACCCGCGCGCGGTGGCCAAGCCCGGTGACGTGGTGCGCGTAAAGGTGCTCGGCGTGGACCTCCCGCGCAAGCGGATCTCTCTCACGCTGCGCCTGGACGACGAACCGGACCGCCGCGACGCGCCCGCCCCGCGCGGCGGCCAGCGGGGCTCTCCGGAACAGCGCCGCAGCAGTGCGATGGCCGACGCGCTCCGCCGCGCCGGGCTGGCCGGCGGCACCGGAACCCCGCCGCGAGAAGATCAGTAACGGGGTCAGCAGATAACACACCGGGCCATTTCGGCCGTTATCTTCGCCGGAATCGTGGGCATTCCCGCCTTTGCCAGTGATATTCGCGTGACGCGCATAAAGTGGGCGGACCAGAATTCGTGACTGCTGGCCTGCAATGGCCCGACGTGGGGCGGAAGCCAGGTTTACCCATGAGCGACATTCGCCCGCCCGGCGAGCTGACCACGCAGGAGCAGCGCATCCTCGAGCTGATCGGCGAGGGGCTGACCAACCGGCAGATCGGCCAGCGGTTGTTCCTGGCGGAGCAGACGGTCAAGAACTACGTGTCCACGCTGCTGGCGAAGCTGGGCATGGAGCGCAGGACCCAGGCGGCCGCCTACGCGGCGCGGCTGTCCGGCCGCGAGGCAGATAGACAGGAACGGTAACAGAACGGCATACCGAAGGCGAGACCGCCTAACAAGAGGACTCCGCTCTCTAGTCGGCCGGGACTTTGGACCCTGGCTCGGGTTTCGCGCGAATTGCCATGCTCCACGCATGAACCCCGACGGGTCCGCCAAGTGCGTCCCCGAGACGCTGTCGGACGGTGAATGCCTGCGGCTGATGGCTTCGGTTCCGGTTGGGCGGATCGTTTACACGGTGCGCGCGATGCCGGCCGTCGAGCCCGTCAACTTCGCCTTCGACAATAGGCAGATTGTGATCAGGACTGATCGCGGCGGGAAGCTCGCCGCGGCTATCAGCCACGCCGTCGTGGCCTTCGAGGCCGACTCGCTCGACTTCGTGACCCGCACCGGATGGAGCGTCACCGTCGTGGGCACGGCCCAGGAGGTGTCCGACCCGGCCGAGGTGGCCCGGCTCCAGGAGATCGGCCTGGAACCCTGGGTGGCGGGGGAGCGGACGCACTTCGTCCGGATCACCCCGGGCGTCATCACCGGCCGCCGGCTGCGCGGGGTCGGCTGGGCGCGCGAGCAGCCCCGGCCCATCGGCTGACCGGCACACCGCCGGTAACGCGGCGATGCCGGCCCTGACCGGCCCGGCGCCCGCGCCGATTGTTTGCGCGCTGGTCATCCGGCGGACACTCGACCGCAGCAGAATGGCTGCCTGGGACGCCGGGTGGAGCGCGACCGGGCCGCATTGGAGCAGGTGGCGCTGACTATCCTCGGCTGTGTCCGCATTTTCGGCCCCCGGATTCCGAGCGCAGGAGCAGCCCGTGACCGTGACCGAGCAGTCCCCACTGAGCAAGACCGACCTGGAAAGAATTGATGCCTACTGGCGGGCTGCGAATTACCTGTCCGTCGGCCAGATATACCTGATGGACAACCCGCTGCTGACCGAGCCGCTGCGGCCGGAGCACATCAAGCCGCGGCTGCTGGGCCACTGGGGAACCACGCCCGGGCTCAACCTCATCTACGCGCACGCCAACCGGGTGATCCGCAACTGGGATCTCAGCATGATCTACGTGACCGGTCCCGGGCACGGCGGCCCCGGCATCGTGGCCAACACGTACCTGGAGGGCACGTACACCGAGCTGTACCCGAACATCAGCCAGGACGCGGCGGGGATGCAGCGGCTGTTCCGCCAGTTCTCCTTTCCCGGCGGGATCCCGTCTCACGTCGCGCCGGAGACGCCCGGGTCCATCCACGAGGGTGGTGAGCTGGGCTATTCGCTGTCGCACGCTTTCGGCGCGGTCTTCGACAACCCGGACCTCATCGCGTTGTGCGTGGTCGGCGACGGCGAGGCCGAGACCGGCCCGCTGGCCACCGGGTGGCACTCCAACAAGTTCCTCGACGCCGCCAAGGACGGCGCGGTGCTGCCGATCCTGCACCTGAACGGGTACAAGATCGCCAACCCGACCGTGCTGGCGCGGATTCCTGAGCGGGAACTGGTCGCGCTGTTCGAGGGTTACGGGTACACGGTGCACCAGGTGACCGGGGACGACCCGGAAAAGGTCCACCAGCAGCTGGCCGCCACATTCGACCAGGTGGTCGAGCAGATCGGCGACATCCAGCGGCGCGCCCGCGAAGACGGCGATCTGACCCGGCCGCGGTGGCCGATGATCGTGCTCACCACGCCCAAGGGCTGGACGGGCCCCAAAGTGGTGGACGGCCTGCAGGTGGAAGGCACGTTCCGCGCGCACCAGGTGCCGATCGCCAACGCCCGCGGCAACCCGGAGCACCTGCGCCAGCTTGAGGAGTGGATGCGCAGCTACCGGCCACACGAGCTGTTCGGCGAGGAGGGGAAGCTGGTCGGGGAACTGGCCGCGCTGGCGCCGCGCAGCTACCGCCGGATGAGCGCGAACCCGCACGCCAACGGCGGCCTGCTGCGCCGCGACCTCGACCTGCCCGACTTCCGCGACTACGCGGTGGAGGTGGCCAGGCCGGGCACCGGGGCGACCGAGCCCACGCGGCTGCTCGGCCGGTGGCTGCGGGACGTGATCAAGCGTAATCCGGCGACGTTCCGGCTGTTCGGCCCGGACGAGACGGCCTCCAACCGGCTCCAGGACGTGTTCGAGGTGACGAACCGGGCCTTCGACGCGGAGATCTTCCCCACCGACGACCACCTGGCCCCGGGCGGCCGGGTGATGGAGGTGCTGTCGGAGCACCAGTGCGAGGGCTGGCTGGAGGGCTACCTGCTGACCGGCCGGCACGGGCTGTTCAACTGCTATGAGGCGTTCATCCACATCGTCGACTCGATGTTCAACCAGCACGCCAAGTGGCTGGAGTCCTGCAACCACATCGAATGGCGGCGGCCGGTCTCCTCGCTGAACTACCTGCTGTCCAGCCTGGTCTGGCGGCAGGACCATAACGGCTTCTCACACCAGGACCCCGGCTTCCTCGACGTGGTGCTGAACAAGCGGGCCGAGGTCGTCCGGGTCTACCTGCCGCCGGACGCGAACACGCTGCTGTCGGTGGGCGACCATTGCCTGCGCTCGCGCAACTACGTCAACGTGATCGTCGCGGGCAAGCAGCCGCAGCCGGACTGGCTGTCCATGAACGACGCGATCATCCACTGCACCCGCGGCGCCGGGATCTGGGAGTGGGCCAGCAACGACTCACCGGGCGAGCCGGACGTCGTGCTGGCGTGCTGCGGTGACATCCCGACGCTGGAGATCCTGGCCGCGGTGGACCTGATCCGCCAGCACCTGCCGGAGCTGAAGGTCCGGGTCGTCAACGTGGTCGACCTGATGCGGCTGCTGCCGGAGACCGAGCATCCGCACGGCATGTCCGACCCGGAGTTCGACTCGCTGTTCACGGTCAACCGGCCGGTCATCTTCGCGTTCCACGGGTACCCGTGGCTGATCCACCGGCTGGCCTACAAGCGGCACGGGCACGCGAACCTGCACGTGCGCGGGTACAAGGAGCGCGGCACCACCACGACGCCCTTCGACATGGTGCGGCTCAACGACCTGGACCGGTTCCACCTGGTGATCGACGTCATCGACCGGGTACCGGGCCTGGGCGCCCAAGCTGGCCACGTCCGCCAGCTGATGACCGACCTCCGGCTCGAGGCCGTCACCTACACCCGCGAGCACGGCGAGGACATGCCGTCGATCCGCGACTGGGCGTGGCCGTACTGATGCGCGTGCTGGTGGTCAACGCGGGCTCCAGCTCGCTCAAGCTGAGCCTGCTGGACGGCGATGGCGCCGTGGCCGGCCAGCAGGACCTGCCCGTCAGCCGCGGGCAGTTCGAGCCCAGCGCGGTGGCCGCCGTGCTCGGCCGCCTCGGCGCGGACACCGCCGAGGCGGTCGGCCACCGCATCGTGCACGGCGGCCGGCAGTTTACCGAACCGGTCCGGCTGGACGCCGCGGTGCGGAAGAAGCTGGAAGATCTCGTTGATCTGGCCCCGCTGCACCAGCCCAAGTCGCTGGCGGGCGTCGACGCGGTGAGCAAGGTGCTGCCGGGCGTCCCGGCGGTGGCCTGCTTCGACACCGCGTTTCACGCCGGGATGCCGGCCGCGGCGGCCACCTACGCGATCCCGCCGGAATGGCGGAAGCGGTGGGAGCTGCGGAAGTACGGCTTCCACGGGCTGTCGCACGCCTACGCGACCCGCCGGGCCGGCGAACTGCTCGGGCACGTCCCGGCCCGGCTGGTGGTCTGCCACCTCGGCTCGGGGGCGTCGCTCGCCGCGGTCCGCGATGGCCGGTCGGTCGACACCACGATGGGCTTCACGCCGCTGGACGGCCTGGTCATGGGCACCCGCTCCGGCTCGATCGACCCCGGGCTGGTGCTCTGGCTCGCCGAGCACGTGGGCACGCCGCCGGCCGAGCTGGCCGCCACCCTGGACAACCGGTCCGGGCTGCTGGGGCTGGCCGGGACCGCGGACATGCGTGAGGTGCTGGCCCGGGCCGACCGGCGGGACGGCGCCGCGGACCTGGCCCTGCAGGTCTACCTGCACCGTCTGCGCGCCCTGATCGGGTCGATGGCCGCGGCGCTGGGCGGCCTGGACACGCTGGTCTTCACCGGCGGCGTTGGGGAGAACGCGGCGGAGATCCGGGCCCGCGCCGCGGCCGGGCTCGGCTTCCTCGGGGTGGCGGTGGACGCCGGCCGCAACGCCGCCGCGCACGGCGACACCGACATCACCGCGCCGGGCGCGGCCGTCCGCGCGTTCGTCGTGGCCGCCCGCGAAGACCTCGAGATCGCCCGCCAGGTTAGGGAGATACTGAGCGGGTAGGCTCTCCGATCGGCCTCCGGTGGATACTGGACCGGTGACGGACCTTACCGATTTCGCCCGGCTGGTTCCGCGTGAGCACGGCCTGATCGTGATCTCCACGCTGCGCGGCGACGGGACGATCCAGTCGTCGGTGGTGAACGCGGGGGTGCTCGACCATCCGTTCACCGGCAAGCCGGCGGTCGGCTTCGTGGCTCGCGGCGGCACCCGCAAGCTGGGCAACATGCGGGCCCGGCCCCGCGCCACGGTGGTGATCCGGGCTGGCTGGGAGTGGGCGGCGGCCGAGGGCACGGCCGAGCTGATCGGCCCCGACGACCCGGCGCCCGGCGTCGACGCGGATCGGCTCCGGCTGCTGCTGCGGGAGATCTTCACCGCGGCCGGCGGTACGCACGACGACTGGGACACCTACGACCGGGTCATGGCCGAGGAGCGGCGCGCGGCCGTGCTGCTGACCCCGGACCGCGTCTACTCCAACCCCCGTTAGCCGGCCAGGAGGCCCGCCCCATGCCCACCGACACGCTGCACGCGACGATCACGCTGGCCGACGGCCGCCGGATCGCGGTCCTGGCCGAAGGGCCCGAGGACGGGATACCCCTGGTACGGCACCACGGCACGCCCGGCGGCGGCCTGGTGCCCTACCCGCCGATGACCGAGACGGAGCTGGACCGCGGGTTCCGGAGCATCCACCTCGCCCGGCCCGGTTACAGCCCGTCCACGCCCCGGCCCGGCCGCCGGGTCGCGGACGTGGCCGGCGACGTCGCGGAGATCCTGGACCAGCTCGGCGCGGGCACGTTCCTGACCATCGGCTGGTCCGGTGGCGGCCCGCACGCGCTCGCCTGCGCCGCGCTGCTGCCGGGCCGGTGCCTCGCGGCCGCCTCGGTCGCCGGGGTGGCCCCGCGGGAGGCGGCCGGCCTGGACTGGCTGGCCGGGATGGGACCGGAGAACATCGAGGAGTTCCGCGCGGCCGAGGCCGGCCCGGCGGATCTGACCGCCTTCCTGGAGAAGGATGCGGCCGATCTCGGCTCCGTCACCGGCGCCAGCATCATCGAGGGCCTCGGGGGCCTGATCGGCGACGCGGACAAGGCCGTGCTCACCGGCAGGTACGCCGACCACATGGCGGCGTCCCTGCACGCCTCGGTGGGCCCAGGCCTGGACGGCTGGTTCGAGGACGACCAGGCGTTCGTGGCCGGCTGGGGTTTCTCGTTCGGCGCGGACGCGGCCCCGGTCGCCATCTGGCAGGGCGATGACGACCGCATGGTCCCGTTCGGCCACGGTCAATGGCTCGCCGCCCACATCCCGGGTGCGCAGGCCCACCTGCTGCCCGGCGAAGGCCATCTCAGCCTGTCGGTGAATCATTACGGCCAGATTCTCGACAACCTGCTTGCGCTGGCCGGCCGCGCCGCCTGAGCTCTCCTGCGTTGCCCACCGGTCACGCGGTGCAATACCCGCGCGCGTAACGCAGCGCGCCCCGATAGCATCGGTCAAGGGCCCACGCCCCGCCATCCGCTGTCCCACGCCAAGGAGTCACCGTGTCAACGCAGCAGCTTCGTCTCACTCTCGCCGGACGCGAGCATGTGGCCGGGGCTGGCACGACGGCCGGTGCGGCGCTCGCGGCAGGCGGCCAGGGCGAGCAGGCTCCCGGCGCGCACGCGGTCATCGCCGCGCGGGTCAACGGCGAGCTGCGCGATCTGGCCTGCCCGGTCGCCGACGGGGACGTGATCGAGCCGGTCCTGATCGACGACCCGGACGGCCGGGCGATCCTGCGGCACTCCACCACCCACGTCATGGCGCAGGCCGTGCAGGACCTGTTCCCCGACGCCAAGCTGGGCATCGGCCCGCCGGTGGAGAACGGCTACTATTACGACTTCGATTCCGGCCGCCCGTTCGATCCCGCGGACCTCAAGGCGATCGAGCTGCGCATGCGCCAGATCGTCAAGCAGGGCCAGCGGTTCTCCCGCCGCGTGGTCACCGACGGCGACGCCCGCGCCGAACTGGCCGGCGAGCCGTACAAGCTGGAGCTGATCGGGCTCAAGGGCACCCAGGAGCCGCGGGACGCCGAGGAGTCGGTCGAGGTGGGCGGCAGCGAGCTGACCATCTACGACAACCTCAGCCCGGACACCGGCGAGGTGATCTGGAAGGACCTGTGCCGCGGCCCGCACATCCCGACCACCCGGTACATCCCGGCGTTCAAGCTGATGCGCTCCGGTGGGGCGTACTGGCGGGGCAGCGAGAAGAACCCGCAGCTGCAGCGGATCTACGGCACCGCGTGGGAATCGCGGGAGCGGCAGGACGAGTACCTGACCATGCTGGCCGAGGCCGAGCGGCGCGACCACCGCAAGCTCGGCGCGGAGCTGGACCTGTTCTCCTTCCCCACCGAGATCGGCAGCGGGCTGCCGGTGTTCCACCCCAAGGGCGCGATCATCCGCCAGGTGATGGAGGACTACTCGCGGCGCCGGCACGAGGCGGCCGGGTACCAGTACGTCACCACCCCGCACGTGACCAAGGCCGAGCTGTTCGAGACCTCTGGTCATCTGGGCTGGTACAAGGACGGCATGTTCCCGCCCATGGAGATGGACGGGCAGGTCTACTACAACAAGCCGATGAACTGCCCGATGCACGTACTGATCTACCAGTCGCGCGGGCGGTCCTACCGGGAACTGCCGCTGCGGCTGTTCGAGTTCGGCACCGTGTACCGGTACGAGAAGTCCGGGGTCGTGCACGGCCTGACCCGGGCCCGCGGCTTCACCCAGGACGACTCGCACATCTTCTGCACCCCCGAGCAGCTGGCCCCCGAGCTGGCCTCGCTGCTCGACTTCGTGGTCGGCCTGCTGCGCGACTTCGGGCTGACCGAGTTCGAGGCCGAGCTGTCCACCCGGCCGGACAAGTTCATCGGCGAGCCGGAGGAATGGGACGCTGCGGAGGCGGCCCTGCGGCACGCGCTCGATGAATCCGGGCTGCCGTACACCGTGGCCGAGGGCGACGGCGCCTTCTACGCGCCCAAGATCGACGTGCACGTCAAGGACGCGATCGGCCGCCGCTGGCAGCTGTCCACCCTGCAGGTCGACTTCCAGGAGCCGGGCCGGTTCGGCATCGAGTACCAGGCCGCCGACGGGTCGCGGCAGCGCCCGTACATGATCCACCGGGCGCTGTTCGGCTCGATCGAGCGGTTCTTCGGCATCCTGGTCGAGCACTACGCGGGCGCCTTCCCGCCCTGGCTCGCGCCGGTTCAGGTCGTCGGGATCCCGATCGCGGACGCGCACGCCCCCTACCTGGACAAGGTGGTGGCCCTGCTCCGCACCCACGGCATCCGGGCCGAGGTCGACACCAGCGACGACCGGATGCAGAAGAAGATCAGGACGGCGCAGCGGCAGAAGATCCCGTTCATGCTGATCGCGGGGGACGAGGATCTCGCCCATGAGGCGGTGTCGTTCCGCTACCGGGACGGCTCGCAGAAGAACGGCGTCCCGATCGGGGATGCCGTCGCGGAGATCGTTACCGCGGTCCGCGACCGCATCCAGGTATGACGCCGATGGCCAGCGACGCGGAATCCGGCGGGACGACGGGGACGCCCGGAATGACCTGGCCCCAGACCGGGGTCGGCATCCCGGACGGGTTCGCGCGGCTGTGGATGCCGCACCGGATGGCCTACCTCAAGGGCGAGAACAAGCCGTCCGGGTCCGGGGACAGCTGCCCGTTCTGCCGCGCCCCGTCGCTCAGCGACGAGGACGGGCTGATCGTCGCGCGCGGGCGGCTCGTCTTCACCGTGCTGAACCTGTACCCCTACAACGGCGGCCACATCCTGGTCTGCCCGTACCGGCACGTGGCCGACTACACGGAACTGGACGAGGCCGAGTCCGCCGAGCTGGCCGGCCACACCCGGCGCTCGATCCGGGCCCTGCGCACCGCCTCGAACGCGCAGGGCTTCAACGTCGGGATGAACCTCGGCGGCGTAGCCGGCGCCGGCATCGCCGCGCACCTGCACCAGCACGTGGTCCCCCGCTGGGGCGGCGACACCAACTTCATGCCCGTCGTCGGCCAGACCCGCGTCCTGCCCGAACTCCTCCGCGACACCCGCAAACTCCTCGCCGAAGCCTGGCCCACCGACTGACGCCTCCTTACGGGCAGACTCTTAGTTATGGGCAGAGTTGAACCCGCCTGGCAGTATCTGCCCAAAACTCTGCCCATAGTGGCCGGGTGACCCTAATCCTTGGACTCCTCGGCGATTTTGGCGGCCAGGTGGGGCGGGAGGGGCTCGTGACGCAGGTAGGAGCGGGTGAACGAGCCGGTTCCGTGGGACACCGAGCGCAGGTCGATCGTGTAACGGGTGATCTCCAGCTCGGGGATCTCCGCCTTGACCAGGGTCCGCCCCACCGGGACGGGCTCGGTGCCGAGGACCCGGCCCCGCCGGGAGGACAGGTCGGACATGACCGCCCCCACGTAGTCGTCGGGGATCAGGACCGACACCTCGTCGACCGGCTCGAGCAGCATGGACTGCGCCTTCTCCACCGCGTCCCGCAGCGCGGCCCGGCCCGCCTTCTGGAACGCCATGTCGGAGGAGTCCACCGAGTGCGCCTTGCCGTCGTACAGCGTGACGCGCAGCCCCACCATCGGGTAGCCCGCGACCACGCCCTGCTCCATCTGGGACCGGACGCCCTTCTCCACCGACGGGATGAACTGGCGCGGCACCACGCCGCCGACAACCTTGTCCACGAACTCGAAGCCGGCGTTGCCGGGCATCGGCTCGACGTCGATGTGGCAGATCGCGAACTCGCCGTGGCCGCCGGTCTGCTTGACGTTGCGGCCCAGCCCGTTGGCCTTGCCCGCGATCGTCTCCCGCAGCGGCACCCGCGGCGCGGACGTCCCCACGGCCACGCCGTAGCGGTTGCCCAGCCGGTCCAGCAGCACGTCGACGTGGGCCTCGCCCATGCACCACAGCACCAGCTGGTGCGTCTCGGGGTTGATCTCCAGGCGGAGTGTGGGGTCCTCGGCGACCAGCCGGGACAGCGCCTGTGACATCTTGTCGTCGTCGGCCTTGGACTTGGCCGACACGGCCACCGGCAGCAGCGGGTCGGGCATCACCCACGGCTCCATCAGCAGCGGCTCTTCCTTGCTCGACAGCGTGTCGCCGGTCTCGGCCGTCGCGAGCTTGGCCACCGCGCAGATGTCACCGGCTACCGCCTCGGTGATGGGCCGCTGCTGCTTGCCCAGCGGGCAGGTCAGCGCGCCGATCCGCTCGTCCGTGTCGTGGTCGGCGTGCCCCTGCTGGGCACGGCCGTGCCCGGACACGTGCACCGCCGCGTCCGCACGCAGCGTACCGGAGAACACCCGGACCAGGCTGACCCGGCCGACGTAGGGGTCCGAGGTGGTCTTGACGACCTCGGCGAGCAGCGGGCCGGCCGGATCGCAGGTCACCCCGTCGACCGGGGTCCCGTCGAGGGTGGTGACCGTGGGCATCGGGTGCTCCTCGGGCGACGGGAACGCCTGGGTCATCACCTCGAGCAGCTCCTCCATGCCGATGCCGCGCGGGGAGGACACCGCCAGCACCGGGTAGAAGCTGCCCCGCGCCACCGCCTTCTCCAGGTCCTCGATGAGGACCTTCGGGTCGATCTCCTCGCCGGACAGGTACCGGTCCATGAGCGACTCGTCTTCGCTCTCCTGGATGATGCCCTCGATCAGCTCGCCGCGGAGCACTTCCATCTGCTCGGCGCTGGCGTCCGGCACGGCGGCCTCCGCGCGGCTCGCATCGGAGTAGTCGTACATCTTCTGCGACAGCAGGCCGATCAGGCCGCGGACCGGCGTTCCCTCGCCGTCCGACACCGGCAGGTACAGCGGCGCCACGGCCTCGCCGAACGCCTCCCGGCAGGCGGCCAGCGCGGCTTCGAAGTCGGCGCGCTGGTGGTCGATCTTGGTGATGACGACGGCGCGCGGCATGCCCACGCGCGCGCACTCCTCCCACAGCATCCGGGTCAGGCCGTCGACGCCCTCGGTGGCGGACACCGCGAACAGCGCCGAGTCGGCGCCGCGCAGCCCGGCCCGCAGGTCGCCGGTGAAGTCGGCGTAGCCCGGCGTGTCCAGCAGGTTGACCTTGATCCCGGCGTACGTGATGGGGGCGAGGGTGAGGTTGACCGAGCGCTGCTGCCGGACCTCGATGTCATCGAAGTCGCTGACGGTCGTGCCTTCCTCGACCCGCCCGGTTCGCTGGATGGTCCCGGTCGTGGCCAGCAGGGCCTCCACGAGCGTCGTCTTCCCGGCCCCGGAATGGCCGATCAGCGCGACGTTCCGGATCTTGCCCGGCTGGCCCGCTGGTACGCCTCCGGCGGCCCCTGAGGTACTTGTTGTCTCCGCCACTGCCGTCGCCTCCTATGTCGGTGCTGCGCTGCATCCCGTGGGATCAGCCTGAACCTGTCGGCGGCGTTACCACAAGACCCCCGCGCAGAATCTGGAGGGTTACGGGAAGGTGCCGGAAACGCCCGCGTGACACACCGTTCTCCGGCCGCCAGTAGGATCGAACGGCGATGCTGAACAAGGCCCGCCCCTTCTTCACGCGGCTGATGACCCCGGTCGGTGAAGCCCTGGCCCGGACCCCGGTCACGCCGAACGCCGTGACCGTGACCGGCACTATCGGCGTGGCCGCCGGAGTGCTGTGGGGGTACCCGACCGGGCACCTGTTCCTCGGCACGCTCATCGCCACCATCTTTGTGTTCCTGGACATGCTGGACGGGGTGCTGGCCCGGCTCAAGGGCACCAGCGGTTCCTGGGGCGCGTTCCTCGACTCGACCATGGACCGGGTCGCGGACGCGGCCACCTTCTCCGGCCTGGCCGCGTGGTTCGTGCTCGGCGGCCACAACGTGCTGCTGGCCGGGGTGTCGCTGTTCTGCCTGGTGTCGGGCGCACTCGTGTCCTACGTCAAGGCGCGCGCCGAGGGTCTTGGCGTCAAAGCCAACGTTGGCATCGCCGAACGTCCCGAACGGATGGTCGTCACCTACGTGGCGGTGGGCCTGTCCGGGCTCGGCGTCCCCTACATTCTTCAGATCGGCCTCTGGGGCCTGGCCGCGGCGAGCGTCATCACGCTGGGCCAGCGGATGGTCGCCGTGCACCGGGGGATGGCGGCCGCCGCCGCGGGGCCGCCCGCCGCGGTGCCGCCTGCCGCGGGGCCGCCCGCCGCGGGGCCGCCCACCGCGGTGCCGCCCGCCGCGGTGCCGCCCGCCGCGGAACCGCCCGCCCCGGCCGCCAAGGCCACCCAACCGATCGACTAGACCAGCGAGAGAGGCGCGGCGTTGTCCCGAGCGAAGGACCTGCTGGCCGGAACGGGCTACTGGCTCGGCTGGAAGGCGATCTGCCACCTGCCCGAATCCTTCGTCCGCTGGGCCTTCACCACCGTGACCGACATCGGCTGGCGGCGCCAGGGGCACGGTGTCCAGGTCCTGGAGGGCAACCTGCTGCGCGTGCTCGGCCCGGGCGTCACCGGCAAGGAGCTGCGCGCCGTCTCCCGCGCCGGGATGGCCTCCTACGGCCGGTACTGGATGGAGGTGTTCCGGCTGCCCGCCGTCAGCAAGGAGCGCATCCTCCGCGACATGCAGATCAACGAGGATTGCGATCGCGCCCTGAACGACGTGGCCAGCGGCAAGGGCGTAGTCTTCGCGCTCCCGCACATGGGCAACTGGGAGGTGGCCGGCGCCTACGTCACCGCGCGCGGGCTGAAATTCACCACCGTCGCCGAACGGCTCAAGCCGGATTCGGTGTTCGACATGTTCCTCGCCTTCCGGGAGAGCCTCGGCATGGAGGTGCTGCCGCTGACCGGCGGCCCTGGCAACGTGTTCGGCGTGCTCGCCCAGCGGCTGCGCGCCGGGAGCCTGGTCTGCCTGCTCTGCGACCGGGACCTCACGGAAAACGGCGTCGAGGTGGACTTCTTCGGCGAGAAGGCGCGGATGGCGGCCGGGCCTGCCGCGCTGGCCGTGCAGACCGGCGCCGCCCTGCACGCGGTGACGCTGTGGTTCACCGAGGACGGCTGGGTCGCGAACGCCAGCCCGGCCATCCCGGTCCCCGCCGAGGGCGGCCGCAAGGAAAAGGTCACGGCCATGACCCAGCAGCTCGCCTCGTCCTTCGAGAAGAGCATCGCCGAGCACCCCGAGGACTGGCACATGCTGCAGCGGGTGTTTCTCAGTGACCTCGATCCGGCCCGGCTCCCCGGCCCGGCCGGCCCGGGCGCGGAATCGCCGGAGGCCCGTTAATGAAGATCGGGATCGTCTGCCCGTACACCTGGGACGTCCCCGGTGGCGTGCAGCAGCACATCAGGGACCTGGCCGAGGCGCTGATCGAGCTGGGCCACACCGTGTCGGTGATCTCGCCCGCCGACGAGGACACGCCGCTGCCGGATTACGTGGTGTCGGCCGGGCGCGCGGTGCCGGTGCCGTACAACGGCTCGGTGGCCCGGCTCGCGTTCGGGTTCCTGTCCGCCAGCCGGGTCCGGCGCTGGCTCAGGGAAGGCAGCTTCGACGTGCTGCACGTGCACGAGCCCGCCGCGCCGAGCCTGTCGCTGCTCGCGTGCTGGATCGCCACCGGGCCGATCGTGGCCACCGTGCACACCGCCAACCCGAATTCGCGCGCCATGCACGCCTTCGAGCCGATGCTGCGCTCCGCGCTGGAGAAGATCAACGGCCGGATCGCGGTGTCCGAGGCCGCCCGGACCACGCTGGTCGAGCATCTCGGCGGCGACGCGGTGCTCATCCCTAACGGCGTCGCCACCCGCCGGTACCGGGCGGCCGAGCCGCTGCCCGGCTGGCCCGGCGACGGCGGCGCGATCGGGTTCCTTGGCCGGATGGACGAGACCCGCAAGGGCCTGGCCGTCCTGCTGAAGGCGTTCGAGGCCCTCGGCGCCGAACGGGACCGGCTCAGGCTGCTCATCGCCGGCCCGGGCGATCCGGAGGATGTGCTCGAGCGGGTGCCGGCCCGGCTGCGCGACCGGGTGGTGCTGCTCGGGCAGGTCAGCGAGCAGGACAAGGTGCGCATGCTGCACTCGGTGGACGTGTTCTGCGCCCCCAACACGGGCGGGGAGAGCTTCGGCATCGTGCTGACCGAGGCGATGGCCGCCGGCGCGCCGATCGTGGCCAGCGACCTGGACGCGTTCCACCGGGTGCTGCGCGGCGGGAAGGCCGGCGAGCTGTTCACCCCGGGAGACCCGGCGGACCTCGCCCGCGCCGCCCGGCTGCTGCTCGACGACCCGGCCCGGCGGGCCGTGCTGTCCGCCGCCGCGACCAGCGCGGTCAGCGCGTACGACTGGACCACGGTGGCGCGGGACGTGCTCAACGTGTACGAGACCGTTGTGCTCGGCACCGCCGCCGTGGCCGTGGCCGTGGCGCGTTAGGGGGTCCGGTGATCCTCGACCTCGTCCTCATCGCCGCGGCGGTGCTGTTCCTGGGCGTCTACGTGTCCTGGCGGGCCGGGCGGCTGGACCGGATGCACACCCGGCTGGAAGCGGCGCGCGCGGCCCTCGACGTGACCCTGGTCCGGCGCAGTTCGGTCGCGATGGAGCTGGCGTCCTCCGGTTTCCTCGACCCGGCGACCAGCCTGCTGCTGGCCGGCGCGGCGCACGACGCCCGTGGCGGCGACGCGGGCCCGGACGCGCTCCCCGGCGATCCGGCCGCCAACGGCGCGGCCCCTGACGGCGGCGCGGCCCGCCGCTCCGCCCCGGCGAGCGGTGACGAGCTGACCCGCAGTGAGCTGGCGCAGAGCGACCTGTCCCGGGCGCTGCGGGCCGCGTTCGCCCAGCCGGGCTTCCGGGCGTCGCTGACCGGCAAGGAGGGTGCGGACGAGTTGCTGGCCGAGGTCGAGGCGGCCGCGCACCAGGTCTTCGTGGCCCGGAAGTTCTACAACAATGCGGTCGCCGCGACCCGCGAGGCCCGCCGCAAGCCGCTGGTCCGGCTGCTCCGGCTGGCCGGCAACGCCGGGCTGCCGGAGTTCTTCGAGATGGACGACTCACTCGTCGCCGAAGACGGGGACGGCGCCGGCGCCGACATGCAGCGCCTAGCCCAGTAGGCCCCTCGGCGTGAACCACCCACTGGCCAACCCCCCGGGGCGGCCTACCATGGAGGTAACCATCGTCAGCCGCGGCGGTACGGGGTACTTCCGCTGATCGAGTGAGGTTTTCCGTGTCCACCGTCAACTCCGCAGGCAGCCCGGCCCGCCCCGAGTCCCGTTCGGATGTTCATCGCCGGCCCGGCGACGCGGCGGCCGCCACCGGTACCGCGCGGGTCAAGCGGGGCATGGCGGAGATGCTCAAGGGCGGCGTGATCATGGACGTCGTCACGCCCGACCAGGCGAAGATCGCCGAGGACGCGGGCGCGGTCGCGGTCATGGCGCTGGAGCGGGTGCCCGCCGACATCCGGGCCCAGGGCGGCGTGGCGCGGATGAGCGACCCCGACATGATCGACGGGATCATCGAGGCGGTCTCGATCCCGGTCATGGCCAAGTGCCGGATTGGCCACTTCGCCGAGGCCCAGGTGCTGCAGGCGATCGGCGTCGACTACATCGACGAGTCCGAGGTACTGACCCCGGCCGACGAGGCGCACCACGTCGACAAGTGGAAGTTCACCGTCCCGTTCGTGTGCGGCGCGACCAACCTGGGCGAGGCGCTGCGCCGGCTGGCCGAGGGCGCGGCGATGATCCGGTCCAAGGGTGAGGCCGGCACCGGCAACGTGGTCGAGGCGACCCGGCATATGCGGCAGATCCGCCGCGAGATCGCCCGCCTCGCCTCGCTGCCCGAGGAAGAGCTGTTCGGCGCGGCCAAGGACCTGCAGGCACCGTACGAGATCGTGACCGAGGTCGCGGCGGCAGGCCGGCTGCCCGTCGTGCTGTTCACCGCGGGTGGCATCGCCACCCCGGCCGACGCGGCGATGATGATGCAACTCGGCGCGGACGGCGTGTTCGTCGGCTCCGGCATCTTCAAGTCCGGCGACCCGGCCCGGCGCGCCGCGGCCATCGTGAAGGCGACCACGTTCCACGACGACCCGGACGTGGTGGCCAAGGTGTCCCGCGGCCTGGGCGAGGCGATGGTCGGCATCAACCTGGACGACCTGCCCGACGGCCAGCACTACGCCGCCCGCGGCTGGTAGCCCAGCCCGGGAGAGCCCTCACGGGGAAGAACAGCTCCGGGGCCGACGTTATGACCTGAGATCCCCTGGCCGCCCGCGTGTCAGCCGTGCCCGAAGGATGCCCCTGGTGCCCGAGTTCCCCGCCTCGCCGCTCGTCGGCGTCCTGGCCCTGCAGGGCGACGTCCGCGAGCACGTCCGCGCGCTGGAACGGTCCGGGGCCCGCGCCGTCCCGGTGCGCCGGCCCGCGGAATTGGAAGCCGTGGACGGCCTGGTGATCCCGGGCGGGGAGTCCACCACCCTCTGGCGGCTGGCGGTCTCCTTCGACATGCTGGAACCGATGCGCAAGATGCTGTCCGCCGGCCTGCCGGCGTTCGGCTCCTGCGCGGGCATGATCATGCTGGCGGACCGCCTGGCGGGCGGGGTCGCCGGGCAGGAGACGTTCGGCGGGATCGACATGACGGTGCGGCGCAACGCGTTCGGGCGGCAGGTCGACTCCTTCGAGTCCGACATCCGGCTGACCGGCATCGGCGGCCCGCCGCTGCGGGCGGTCTTCATCCGCGCGCCGTGGGTCGAGCAGGCGGGCTCGCCGGTAGAGATCCTCGGCACGGACGAGCGCGCCGGTAGGATCGTCGCGGTCCGGCAGGGCCCCCTCCTGGCCACGTCGTTCCATCCGGAACTGACCCAGGACACGCGGATCCACGAGCTTTTTATTGACATCGTGAAGGGAAAGACATGAGCGGCCACTCCAAGTGGGCGACCACGAAGCACAAGAAGGCGGTGGTCGACGCCAAGCGCGGCAAGCTTTTCGCCAAGCTGATCAAGAACGTCGAAGTGGCGGCGCGGACCGGCGGCGGTGACCCCGCGGGCAACCCGACGCTGTACGACGCCATCCAGAAGGCGAAGAAGAGCTCGGTGCCGAACGACAACATCGACCGGGCCGTCCGCCGTGGCTCCGGGCAGGAAGCCGGCGGCGCCACCTACGAGAACATCACCTACGAGGGCTACGCCCCCGGCGGGGTCGCGGTCCTGGTCGAGTGCCTGACCGACAACCGGAACCGGGCCGCCTCGGACGTGCGCACCGCGTTCAGCCGTAACGGCGGCGCGATGGCCGACCCCGGCTCGGTGTCCTACCTGTTCAACCGGAAGGGTGTCGTTCTCGTCACCAAGGCGCCCGGCGTCACGGAAGACGACATCGTGGGCGCGGTCCTCGACGCCGGGGCCGAGGAGGTCAACGACCTCGGCGACTCCTTCGAGGTGACCAGCGAGGCGACCGACGTGATCGGGGTGCGCAGCGCGCTGCAGGACGCCGGGATCGACTACGAGTCGGCCGACATCGCGTTCGTGCCGACCATGGAGGTCCCGGTCGACGAGGAGCAGGCCAAGCGCGTGTTCCGGGTCATCGACGCGCTCGAGGACTCCGACGACGTGCAGGACGTCTACGCCAACTACTCGGTCCCCGACGAGATCATGGAGAAGCTCGGCTGAGCCCTCTCCGGCGCGGACCTGGGTGACCTCCGGTCCGCGCTGAGCCGTAGCGTGTCCTTTTGTGACATCGCACCTGACCGCGCGGGGTAGCGCGGAGATCCGCGAGGTGGCCCCCGGCGACGACCTCGACGCGCTGTTCGACCTCTCCCGGCGGGCGTTCGGCCCGCCGCCGCCCGGGCCGCCGGAGCCGGCCGTTCACCTCGCCGCCCGGCGGGCCCAGCTCGACGCCGCGATAAACGAGCGCCGGATCCTGGGGGCCTTCCAGGACGGTCAGCTGGTCGCCTCCGCCCGGTACTACGACATGCGCCAGTGGTGGTATGGCCGGTCCATGCCGATGGCCGGCGTCGCCTCCGTCATGGTCGCGCCCGAGCACCGCGGCCAGGGACTCGGCCGTTCCCTGATGACCGTGCTGCTGGACGCGATCGCCGGGCGCGGCTACCCGGTGTCCGTGCTGTATCCGGCCACCACGCCGATCTACCGGTCGCTGGGCTGGGAGCTGGCGGGCGGTCACCACCACGCGGTTATCCCCGCGCGCACGCTGCACGCCTTCCTCCCCGCCGACGTGACCAGCGGGCCGGCCGTGCTGCCCGGCGACGAGCGCGCCGCCGCCGAACGGCAGCCGGACGTGCGGCGCGCGGGCCCGGACGACGCGGGCGAGGTGCTCGCGGTGATCGGCCGGGTGCACGAACACGCCCGTGCCTGCGGGCCGAACACGCGGGACGCCGGCCTCGTGGCCCGCTGGCTGGCCGATCCCGATCTGTTTGCCTACCTGGCCGCGGACGGGTTTCTCGCTTACCGCTGGCACCGGGGCCACGGCGAGATCCTGGTCGAGCAGGCGATCGCCGCCTCCGACCGGACTACCCGCGCGCTGTGGTCGATCGTCGCGTCGCACTCCTCGATCGCCACCGCCGTCCGCGCCCACATCGGCCCGGCGGACCCGCTGTTCTGGCTGACCCGGGAGCCGGACGCCCAGCTGACCGACCGTGAGCTGTGGATGCTGCGCGTGGTGGACGCGCCCGCCGCGATTGCCGCGCGCGGTTTTCCCGCCTCGGCGCAGCTGGCCGTGCCGCTCTGGATTGAGGACGACGCCCTCGGCGGCAATGCCGGGCTGTGGGAGCTTACGGTGACCGGCGGCCGGGGCGCCCTGGTGCACAGCCCGGAGGCGGCCCAGCCGCTGACCATCGGCGCCCGCGGGCTCGCGGCGCTGTACGCGGGCACCCCGATGGCCACACTGCGGCTGGCCGGCCTGGCGGCGGGCGGCAACCCGGTCGCCGACAGCGAGCTCGATGGCGCCTTCGGCGCGTCCGCGTTCATGCTGGATTCTTTTTAACGGGCGCTCCGGCTCTCCGACACGCCGCCGGAGTGCGCGACGCGGCCGGCCCGCAGACGGTAAGTTCGGAGCCGAACATCTGTTCGGCCAAGACATACGCTGGGGAGATCATGGCGCTGACGCATGCCGCGCGCCCCCGGCGCGTCCTGGGCGTCGACCCCGGCCTGACCCGCTGCGGCCTGGGCGTCGTCGAGGGGACTCCCGGCCGGGCGCTCAGCCTGGTGGCGGTCGGGGTGGCCCGGACGCCGCCGGATGATGACGTGGGCGCGCGGCTGCTCGCGCTGGAGGAGCAGGTCGAGATCTGGCTGACCGCGCACCAGCCGGACGCGGTGGCCGTGGAACGGGTGTTCAGCCAGCGCAACGTGCGTACGGTGATGGGGACCGCGCAGGCGGGCGCGGTGGCCATCGTGTGCGCCGCGCGCCGCGGCCTGCCCGTCGCGCTGCACACGCCGAGCGAGGTCAAGGCGGCCATCTCGGGCAACGGCCGGGCGGACAAGGACCAGGTGACGGCCATGGTCGTGCGGCTGCTGCGGCTCGACGCGCCGCCCCGGCCCGCGGACGCCGCGGATGCCCTGGCGCTGGCGATCTGCCACCTGTGGCGGGGTGGCGCCCGGTCCCGGCTGGAGGCCGCCGCGGCGAGCGCGGCACGCGCTCGGCCGGAAACGAATCTCCGGAGGCAGCAGTGATATCGCATCTGCGTGGCACGGTCAGCGGCGTCGCCCCGGACGGCGCGGTGATCGAGGTGGGCGGGGTCGGGCTGAGCGTCCAGTGCACCCCGGGGACGCTCGCCACCCTGCGGCCTGGGGAGGCGGCCCGCGTGGCGACGTGCCTGGTCGTGCGGGAGGATTCGCTCACCCTGTACGGCTTCACCAGCGATGACGAGCGGAACGTGTTCGAGCTTGTGCAGACCGCCACCGGCGTGGGCCCCCGGCTGGCGCTGGCTATGCTCGCCGTGCACAGCCCGGACGCGCTGCGCCGAGCCGTCTCGACCGGGGACCTCAACGCGCTGACGCTGGTCCCCGGGATCGGCAAGAAGGGCGCGCAGCGCATCGTGCTGGAGCTGAAGGACCGGCTCGGGGCCCCGGGCGACGTGCCGATGGACGGGTCCGCCGGCGCTGGCCTGCCCGGCGGGGGGCGCGCGGTCCCGGCCCTCCCGTCCTGGCGCGAGCAGGCCCAGTCCGGCCTGGTCAACCTGGGCTGGCCGGCCCGCGACGCCGAGCAGGCGGTGAACGCGGTCGCCGCCGATCTGGCCACTGTGGACGGGGTGGCGCCGGAAACGGCGGACGTCGCGGCCGTGCTGCGCGCCGCCATGAAGAAGCTGAGCCGCCAGTGACGCGGCGGACGGATGAGGACGAGCTGGCGGCGCGCGAGGCCGAGGCGCTCGACCGGGCACGTTCCGCCGATTCGGGTTCCGCCGTTCCGGACCGCCGGGGTGACGCGGACGACCGGCGGGTCGTGTCGCCGCTGGCTGACGCCGACGACCGCGCCATCGAGACCGCGCTGCGGCCTAAGCGGCTGGCCGATTTCGTCGGCCAGCAGCGGGTCCGCGACCAGCTTTCCCTGGTCCTGGAGAGCGCCCTGCGCCGCGGCCACCCGCCGGATCACGTGCTGCTGTCCGGGCCGCCCGGGCTGGGCAAGACCACGATCGCCATGATCATCGCGGCCGAGCTGGGCATGCCGCTGCGGATCACCAGCGGGCCCGCCATCGAGCGGTCCGGTGACCTGGCCGCGGTGCTGTCCACGCTGTCCGAGGGCGAGGTCGTCTTCATCGACGAGATCCACCGGCTCGCGCGGCCCGCCGAGGAAATGCTCTACCTGGCCATGGAGGACTTCCGCGTCGACGTGGTGGTCGGCAAGGGCCCCGGCGCGACCGCGATCCCACTCGACATCGCGCCGTTCACACTGGTCGGCGCCACCACCCGGTCCGGGCTGCTGCCCGCGCCGCTGCGTGACCGGTTCGGCTTCACCGCGCACATGGACTTCTACCAGCCCGCGGAGCTGGAGGTCATCATCCGCCGGTCGGCCGGGCTGCTCGGCGTCACGTTGCGCGACGACGGCGCGGCCGAGCTGGCCGGGCGCTGCCGCGGTACGCCGCGGATCGCCAACCGGCTGCTCCGCCGGGTCCGTGACTACGCCGAGGTACGCGGCGACGGGGTGGTGAACCGCGCGGCGGCCCGCGCCGCGCTTGACCTGTACGAGGTCGACGAGGAAGGCCTGGACCGGCTCGACCGCGCCGTGCTCGAAGCGCTGATCCACCGGTACGGCGGCGGACCGGTCGGGCTGTCCACCCTGGCCGTCCTGGTGGGAGAGGAGGCCGAGACCGTCGAGGTGGTGGCGGAGCCGTTCCTGGTCCGCCGTGGCCTGCTGGCCCGGACCCCGCGCGGCCGGGTCGCCACTCCGGCCGCCTGGCAGCACCTCGGCCTCACCCCCCCCGACAGCACCCCCGCCCCCGGAACCCCCACCCTCTTCGACTAACCCACGTTTCGACTTCCCACCCAGTTTCAGAAGCCACGCCTCCGCCCGCCCCTACCTACCGGCAGACTTTGCGGCAGCATTTGCCCGGCGGCCCCCCCCAAAACTCTGCCCATAACGCCGGAAAACGCTAAATCGCCTACGGCGGGGCGCTCGTTACCGGCCCAGCGATCCCGGCCGTCAGGCCGGGTGAGCGGCCGGTGCTGTCGGCGGGCAACCACGACGGGTTACGGCGAGGCGCTCGTTACCGGCCCAGCGATCCCGGCCGTCAGGCCGGGTGAGCGGCCGGTGTGTCGCGAAGTACCACCGCGCGGGCGCGGAGCGCAGCGGGGGGTCCGGGGGGTCGCCCCCCCGGGTCAGCGCTGTCGGCGAAGTACCACCGCGCGGGCGCGGAGCGCAGCGGGGGGTCCGGGGGGTCGCCCCCCGGGTCAGCACAGAACAAGGTCACGATCACAGCGCAGACACCGTAGCCTGTTGGTGCGTGGTCAATGGATCGCTACACTGCGGCAGTTGGCCACTGGCCGCCGCCCGCGCGGAACCGGGTCTGATTGCCCTGGTCCCTGTGCGGGCTTGCGCTGGCCAGCCCCGCAGAAACCAATCGGAAAGGTGCCCCGCACATGGGGAACGAAATCGCTGCAGCCGCGGCGGCTACGAGTTCCAGCGGCAGTTCCACGTTTCTTATCCTGATCGTCGTCTTCATCGGCCTGATCTACTTCATGGCCATCCGCCCGGGCCGTAACCGCCAGAAGCGCGTGCAGCAGCAACAGAACAACGTCCTGCCGGGCGCGCGGGTGCGCACCACGGCGGGCATGTACGCCACGGTGGTGGCCGTCGACGGTGATGACGTGGTGCTTGAGGTCTCGCCGGATGTCGAGGTCCGCTACATGAAGCGCGCGATCATGGAAGTGCTCAGCCCGGGTGACGAGGTGCCGGCCGAAGACGAGGCCGGGATCGACGGGGCCGAGGCGGAGTACGAGGACGACACGGCGCACGAAGACGACACTGTGCACGAGACCGAGCCGGACCTGCGCGCCCCGGCCGGCCAATACGGCGACAACCTGGTCATCAACGGCCAGCGTGACGCGGCCGGGAACGGCACCGCCGCGCCGTCCGTTAACGGCGAGCACAGCGAAACCAAGCCGGAGAGCGCCACCACCAAGGAATGACCGCACCGCACCGCGGTTCCGGCCGCGGCGGCACCGCGCTGGCTTCGCAGGAACTGATTGAAGGACGACAGGACAAGTGGCTCCGCCTAGGAACACCCGCTCGCGGCCGGGGCGCGCGCTCGCGTGCCTGGTCGCGCTGATCGTGGTCATGCTGATCGGCATCGTTGGCGCGAATGCGTTCAGCCCGGGGAAGTGGCACCACGACTTCAAGATCCAGCTCGGGCTCGACCTGTCCAGCGGAACGCAGGCCACCCTGGCCGCGGTGACCCCGCAGGGCAAGGCGGCGCCCGACGCGGAAATGCAGCAGGCTGTCTCGATCATCACCAGCCGGGTGAACTCCTCGGGCACCACTGGTGTCTCCGTTCAGCGCCAGGGCGCCAACGACATCACCGTGACGGTCCCGGGCAAGGGCTCGCAGGAAGTGATCAACGAGGTGAGCACCACCGCGCAGCTCCGGTTCCGCCCGGTGCTGCTGGAGGGCTCGTCCACGCCGGCCACCTCCGCGACGCCGACACCCAGCCCGAGCGCGACGGGCACCCAGGCGACGCCGAAGGCCACCGCCTCGCCGTCCGCGAGCACCAAGGCGTTCATCGGGCACGCCGCGGCCACCCCGGCCGCCAAGGCGAGCGGCAGCGCCAGCGCGACGCCGAAGGCCACCGCCTCTCCGAGCCCCGGCGCGACCAGCTCGTCCGCGACGGCCACCACGGCCGGTGATCCGTCCGCGGTCAACCCGGCCACGATGAAGCTGTTCGAGAAGCTCGACTGCAGCAACCTGAGCACCTGGAAGGCGAAGCTCGCCTACTCCGAGCCGCAGTGGGACGCGCCGAGCAGCCAGACGGTGGCGTGCGGCCCGAACGGCGTGAAGTACGTCCTCGGTCAGGCGGTCATCCTCGGCACCGACGTGTTGTCGGAGTCCGCCGCGATCGACACCACCACCAACGGGTGGGTGGTGAACCTGACCCTCAACGGCAAGGCGACCAAGGCGTTCGGCAACCTGACCGAGACTCAGGTCAGCAAGTACTACCCGAGCGTCAAGAGCAACGCCAACGACTCGGTGCTGGACCAGACGGCGATCGTGCTGGACGGGAACGTGGTCGAGGCGCCGCAGACCACGCAGGCCATCCCGGCGGGCCAGGTGCAGATCACCAACATCGGCGGCCAGACCCAGGCCAATCAGCTCGTCAATGAGCTGAAGTACGGCGCCCTGCCGCTGTCGTTCAGGATCACGAACACGACGACCGTCACCGCCCAGCTCGGCCGCAACCAGCTCGACGCGGGCCTCATCGCCGGGGCCATTGGCCTGCTCCTGGTGGTCATCTACTCGTTCCTGTACTACCGGGGCCTCGGCATCGTGTCGGTCTCCAGCCTGCTGATCGCCGCGCTGATCGGCTACCTCGCGATCGTGCTGCTCAGCCGGTACCAGAACTTCACCCTGTCGCTGGCCGGCATCGCGGGCCTGATCGTCGCCATCGGCATCACCGCCGACTCGTTCGTGGTGTTCTTCGAGCGATTGCGTGACGAGGTACGCGAGGGGCGCTCGCTGCGCGGTGCGGTGGAAAGCGGCTGGAAACGGGCCCGGCGGACGATCCTGGTGTCCGACACGGTGTCCTTCCTGGCCGCCCTGCTGCTGTACATCTTCTCGGTCGGCGACGTGAAGGGCTTCGCCTACACGCTCGGCCTGACCACGCTCATCGACGTCGTGGTGGTGTTCCTGTTCACCAAGCCGATGGTGACCCTGCTGGCCCGGACCCGGTTCTTCGGGCAGGGGCACAAATGGTCCGGCCTGGATCCGGCCCGGCTCGGGGCGCGGGCGCCCTGGCGCTCGGGCGTACCCCGCCGCAGCGCCCGCCCGACGACGCCCGGTGCCCCGCGGACGCCGCGGACCACCTCAAGGGAGGCATGATGTCGCGCCTGGGTGGCATCGGCGGCCGGCTGTACCGCGGCGATGTCTCGATCAACTTCGTTGGCCGGCAGAAGCTCTGGTACACGATCTCCGGCTGCATCCTGGTCATCGCCATCGCCGCGCTGATCATCCGCGGGCTGAACTTCAGCGTGGAGTTCAAGGGCGGTTCGGTCTTCCAGGTCAAGGCGCCGAACGCGACCATCAGCCAGGTCGAGAAGGCGGTGACCGACGGTGGCGGCGGGAGCCCCGTCGTCCAGAAGGTCGGCGTGGGCAGCAAGGCCCAGTGGCAGGCCCAGACCGCGCCGCTGACCATCACGCAGGCCGAGCACGTCCAGAACTCCATCGCCAAGGAACTGGGCGTCAGCGTCAACAGCATCAACACCGAGTTCGTCGGCCCGACCTGGGGCAGCCAGATCTCCAGCAAGGCCACCCAGGCGCTGATCGCGTTCCTTATCGTGATCGTGATCTACCTGTCGATCGCGTTCGAGTGGAAGATGGCGTCCGCCGCGTTCGTGGCGCTGCTGCACGACATCCTGATCACCGTCGGTATCTACGCGCTCGCCGGATTCCAGGTCAGCCCGGCTTCGGTCATCGGCCTGCTCACGATCCTCGGTTATTCGCTGTACGACACCGTGGTCGTCTTCGACAAGGTGCGGGAGAATACCGCCGGCCTGGTCACCAGCGCCCGGAGCACGTACAGCCAGGCCGCCAACCTCGCGCTGAACCAGACCCTGGTCCGGTCGATCAACACTTCGGTGATCGCGCTGCTGCCGGTGGCCGCCATCCTCATCGCCGGGGTGGTGCTGCTCGGCACCGGTGAGCTGTCCGACCTGGCGCTGGTGCTGTTCGTCGGCATGCTGTCCGGCACGTACTCCTCGATCTTCATCGCCACCCCGGTCCTGGCCGACCTCAAGGAGCGCGAGCCGCAGTTCAAGGCGCTGACCAAGCGCCTGCAGGCCCGCGCGGCCAGTCCCCGGGTGGCGGCCAAGCAGGCCGGGGCGCGGGCACAGGCGCCGGTCCCGGCAGGCCCGGCGAGCCCGGGCGTCTCAGCGGGCCGCGGCAACGCGGCCAGCACCGCCGGTGACCAGGCCGCCGGCCGCGAGCCGGACGATGACGCCGCCGTCTATGACGACGCGGCGGAACCCGGGGCCGACGAGGCCGGCCGGGCCGGCCAGGCCGACGCCGGCCCGCCGTCACGATCCGCGGTCGGGGCCGGCCGCGCCGCCGGCCGTCCCGGCGCTCCGGGCACTCCCGGCGCCCGCCAGCAGCCACGCCGCACCAGCGCGGCCAAACGTCGCCCCAGCAGCAACGCCAAGAAGAAGAGGCGGTAGACGGTGCCGCCAGCCGGGGCCGCCGGGCCGGACGGGGCCACTGGGGCCACTGGGGCCACTGGGGAGAGTCCGGATGACGGGCCTGAGGCGCTCGCGAACCTGATTAGGAAGCGCATCCGCGACGTACCCGACTACCCCCAGCCGGGCATCTCGTTCAAGGACATCACGCCGCTGCTGGCCGACGGGCCCGCGTTCGCCTCGGTGGTGGGCGAACTGGCCGCCGGGCTCGGGCCGGTCGACAAGGTGGCCGGGATCGAGGCGCGCGGGTTCATTCTCGCCGCTCCGGTCGCAGCCCGCCTGGGCGCCGGGTTCATCCCGGTACGTAAGGCCGGCAAACTGCCCGCGGCCACCTACCACGAGGACTACCAGCTGGAATACGGCACGGCCACGATCGAGGTGCACACCGACGCCTTCGACCCGGGCGACCGGGTGCTCATCGTGGACGACGTGCTGGCCACCGGGGGCACCGCGCTGGCCACCGCCGAACTGGTCCGCCGGGCCGGCGGCGAAGTCACCGGGGTGGCAGTCCTCCTGGAACTGGCGTTCCTGGACGGCCGGGCCAAACTCGGCGACATCGGCTTCCGCGCGCTGCTGACCGTCTGAGGCGGCACTGTAACCGTCCGCGGCACGCCGGTGACCTCTGTTACCGTCTGGCCCACGCTCGCAACCTCTGTAAACGTCCGCCGGTAGACTGGCATTTCGGCAGACAGACAGGAGCGCGAGTGCCAGGTGAGGTGATGGCGGAGGAAGGGCCCGTTCCGCAGGCCCCGGCCCCGGCCGCGCCGGACGCCGAGGCGTCAGTCGCTGGTACGCCAGTGACGCAAGGGACCATTCCGCCCGCCCCCGCCGCAGCCTCCGGCCCGGACGATCCCGCCGCCGCTACGGACGATCCCGCTGCTGGCCGGGACAATTCCGCGCGCCGTGCCGAGGATCCTGCCGCCGTTACGGACGATGCCGCTGCTGGCCGGGACAATTCCGCGCGCCGTGCCGAGGATCCTGCCGCCGTTACGGACGATGCCGCTGCTGGCCGGGACAATTCCGCGCGCCGTGCCGAGGATCCTGCCGCCGTTACGGACGATGCCGCTGCTGGCCGGGACAATTCCGCGCGCCGTGCCGAGGATCCTGCCGCCGTTACGGACGATGCCGCTGCTGGCCGGGACAATTCCGCGCGCCGTGCCGAGGATCCTGCCGCCGTTACGGACGATGCCGCTGCTGGCCGGGACAATTCCGCGCGCCGTGCCGAGGATCCTGCCGCCGTTACGGACGATGCCGCTGCTGGCCGGGACAATTCCGCCCGCAGCCCGGAGGAACCCGCCTCCGTTACAGACGATCTGGCCGCCGATAAGCAAAGTCCCGCTGGCGTCGCCGAAGATCCCGCCGCGGATGCCGCGCCCGCCAGTCCCGCCCTCGAAGCCTCGTCCGCCACTCCCGTCACATCCGCGCCATCAGCTGCGCCTGAGACGGCCACCCCGGCACCAGCCCCGTCTCCGGCGCGTGCGCCGCGCCAGCCGCGTGAATCCGCCGGACGCGGTCGCGCCGCAGCCGCGGGTGCCGCGGGCGGCGCGAGTTCACCGGGTGGCGCGGCCTCTGGTGCGGGTGTGCGCCGCCGGCTCGCCCGGCTCGGGGCGCAGCGGGGAGCCGCAGTGAACCCTGTCCTCGAACCGCTCATCAAGACGGTGCGGGCCACGCACCCGAAGGCGGATGTCCGGCTGATCGAGCGCGCCTACGACGTCGCCGCGTACTGGCACCGGAACCAGAAGCGCAAGAGCGGCGACCCCTACATCACCCACCCGCTGGCGGTGGCCACGATTCTGGCCGAGCTTGGCATGAACACCGACACGATCAGCGCTGCCCTGCTGCACGACACGGTCGAGGACACCCCCTACTCGCTGGCCGAGCTGCGCGGCGAGTTCGGCGAGGACATCGCGGCCCTGGTCGACGGCGTGACCAAGCTGGACAAGGTCAAGTACGGCGACTCCGCCGAGGCCGAGACGGTCCGCAAGATGGTTGTCGCGATGTCCCGCGATATCCGCGTCCTGGTCATCAAGCTGGCCGACCGGCTGCACAACATGCGGACCCTGCGCTACCTGCCCCGGGACAAGCAGGAGCGCAAGTCCCGCGAGGTGCTGGAGATCTTCGCGCCGCTGGCCCACCGGCTCGGTATGAACACGATCAAGTGGGAGCTGGAAGACCTCGCGTTCGCGACCATGTACCCGAAGCGGTACGACGAGATCGCCCGGCTGGTCTCCGAGCGGTCGCCGCGCCGCGACGTGTTCCTGCAGGAGGTCATCGAGGACGTCTCCGGCGACCTGCGGGACGCCAAGATCCGCTCTACCGTCACCGGGCGCCCCAAGCACTACTACTCGATCTACCAGAAGATGATCGCCCGCAACGTCGGGTTCGACGACATCTACGACCTGGTGGGCATCCGCGTCCTCGTCGATTCGGTCCGCGACTGCTACGCGGCGCTCGGCACCATCCACGCGCGCTGGAACCCGGTGCCGGGGCGGTTCAAGGACTACATCGCGATGCCGAAGTTCAACATGTACCAGTCGCTGCACACGACGGTCATCGGCCCCGGCGGCAAGCCCGTCGAACTGCAGATCCGCACGTGGGGGATGCACCGGCGGTCCGAGTACGGCGTCGCCGCGCACTGGAAGTACAAGGAAGAGTCGGTCTTCGGCAACCGGGTCAAGGACGGCAGCGGCCCCGACATGGCCTGGCTCCGCCAGCTGGTCGACTGGCAGCGTGAGGCCACCGACCCGGCCGAGTTCCTCGAATCGCTCCGGTTCGCCCTGGCCGCCGCCGAGGTCTACGTCTTCACCCCGCGCGGCGAGGTGATCGCGCTGCCGCAGGGCGCCACGCCGGTCGACTTCGCCTACGCGATCCACACCGAGGTCGGGCACCGGACCATCGGCGCCCGGGTGAACGGACGGCTCGTCGCGCTGGAGAGCACGCTCGACAACGGCAACACGGTCGAGATCTTCACCTCCAAGGCGCAGGAGGCCGGACCCAGCCGCGACTGGCTCCAGTTCGTCAAGAGCGCCCGCGCCCGGAACAAGATCCGCCAGTGGTTCTCCAAGGAACGCCGCGAGGCGGCCGCCGAGTCCGGCAAGGACTCGATCGCCCGCGCGATGCGCAAGCAGAACCTGCCCGTGCAGCGGCTGGCTACCGCGGACGCGCTCTTGCAGGTCGCCAGCGACCTGCACTACCCCGACCTGACCGCGCTGTACGCGGCCGTCGGCGAAGGCCGGGTCAGCGCCCAGTCCGTGGTCACCAAGCTGGTCCGCTCGCTCGGTGGCCTGGCCGGGGCGCAGGAAGACCTCGCCGAGGCGACCCTGCCCATCACCCCGGAGGCAACCCGCCCGCACGCCGCCGGCGATTCCGGGGTCGTCGTCGAGGGCGCCACCGACGTGTGGGCCCGGCTGTCCAAGTGCTGCACACCGGTCCCCGGCGACGAGATCGGCGGCTTCGTCACGCACGGGCACGGCGTCTCGGTGCACCGCAACGACTGCGTGAACTTCATCCACCTGGCCGAGACCCAGCCCGAGCGCCTGGTCGACGTGCACTGGTCGCCCACGGACGAATCGGTGTTCCTGGTCGCGATCCAGGTCGAGGCGCTGGACCGCACGCGGCTGCTGTCGGACGTCACTCGGGTGCTATCCGACCAGCACGTCAACATCCTGTCCGCGTCGGTGACCACCTCACGGGACCGCGTCGCGGTCAGCCGTTTCACGTTCGAGATGGGCGCCCCCAAGCACCTCGGCCACGTCCTGCGCGCCGTCCGCGCCATCAACGGCGTCTACGACGTCTACCGCATCACCAACTGATGCCTGCCCCCCCGACTGGCAGCCCTATTTGGCCCCGTTGATGGCCGCACTATGACGTTCCACCGAGAACGTCAGTGAGCTTCTTCCGCGCTACCTCCGCCTCGCGCTGCCATTGGGTGTTCGTGGGGTCGGCGGCGCCCAGCCGCACGGCGATATCCAGGCTGGCCTGGTAGGCGGTGCGGGCGGCGGTCAGGTCCCCGGCCGCGATCGCCACGTCCCCGAGCTTGTTGTGGCTGATCGACAGGTCCCGCTGCCATCCGGTGTTGGCGGGGTCAGCGGCGGCCAGCCGGGTGCGGATGTCCAGGCTGGCCTGGTAGGCGGTGCGGGCGGCGGTCAGGTCCCCGGCCGCGATCGCCACGTCCCCAAGCCGTTCGTGGCTGACCGACAGGTCCCGCTGCCATTGCGTGTTGGCGGGGTCGGCGGCGGCCAGCCGGGAAAAGATGTCCAGGCTGGCCTGGTAGGCGGTGCGGGCGGCGGTCAGGTCCCCGGCTACGATCGCCACGTCCCCCAGCCGGTCTTGGCTGATCGACAGGTCCCGCTGCCATCCGGTGTTGGCGGGGTCGGCGGCGGCCAGCCGCACGGCGATATCCAGGCTGGCCTGGTAGGCGGTGCGGGCGGCGGTCAGGTCCCCGGCCGCGATCGCCGCATCCCCCAGCTTGCTGTGGCTGACCGACAGGTCCCGCTGCCATTCGGTGTTGGCGGGGTCGGCGGCGGCCAGCCGGCTACGGATGTCCAGGCTGGCCTGGTAGGCGGTGCGGGCGGCGGTCAGGTCCCCTGCCGCCCTCGCCACGTCCCCCAGCCGTTCGTGGCTGATCGACAGGTCCCGCTGCCATCCGGTGTTGGCGGGGTCGGCGGCGGTCAGCCGGGTACGGATGTCCAGGCTGGCCTGGTGAGCGGTGCGGGCGGCGGTCAGGTCCCCGGCCGCGGCCGCCACATCGCCCAGCTTGTTGTGGCTGATCGACAGGTCGCGCTGCCATTCGGTGTTGGCGGGGTCGGCGGCGGTCAGCCGCGCGGCGATATCCAGGCTGGCCTGGTGAGCGGTGCGGGCGGCGGTCAGGTCCCCGGCTACGATCGCCACGTCCCCCAGCCGGTCGTGGCTGACCGACAGGTCCCGCTGCCATTCGGTGTTGGCGGGGTCGGCGGCGGCCAGCCGGGTACGGATGTCCAGGCTGGCCTGGTAGGCGGTGCGGGCGGCGGTCAGGTCCCCGGCCGCTCTCGCCACGTCCCCCAGCTTGTTGTGGCTGACCGACAGGTCGCGTTGCCATTCGGTGTTGGCGGGGTCGGCGGCGGCCAGCCGGGTGCGGATGTCCTGGCTGGCCTGGTAGGCGGTGCGGGCGGCGGTCAGGTCCCCGGCCGCGATCGCCACATTCCCTAGCTTTTCGTGGCTGACCGACAGGTCCCGCTGCCATTCGGCGTTGGCGGGGTCGGCGGCGGCCAGCCGCGCGGCGATGTCCAGGCTGGCTTGGTAGTTGGTGCGGGCGGCGGTCAGGTCCCCGGCCGCTCTCGCCATGTCCCCTAGCTTTTCGTGGCTGACCGACAGGTCGCGTTGCCATTCGGTGTTGGCGGGGTCGGCGGCGGCCCGAGCTTGGACCTGCTGGTGGATGGCGTGCCATTGTCGGGTTGCCGATGGCAGATCGCCGGCATTGAGGAGCGCCTGCACCTCAAGCTCGGCAACGAGGATCCAGGCTCGTTCGGGCGGCGGGATCAGGGGGCGGATCTCGGCCAGGCAGGCCACGGTCCCCAGGGTGCCGGGCAGCATCTGGGTGGCCCGCTGTGCGATATCTGCGATGTCGTTGTAGCGGCCGAGGGCGGCGAGGTGGCGGGGGATGTCGAGGAGATCGTCGTAGCTGCCGTGCTTCTGTGCGAACCGCCGGTATCGCATAGCCAGGGCCCGTTCGTGCTGGGCGGCCGGATCGCCGGGGGTGTTGCGGGTGACGAGGGCGGCGGTCCACGGGTGCATGACGATGCCGTCGCCGGCGGTGAGCAGGGTCAGGCCGGCCAGCCGGTCCACGTCGTGCTGCAGTGCCGCCTTGTCCGGCGGGCCGTGTGTCTCGGTGCCGTCGCCGGCGTCGGGGATGAGGGTGAAGGCCAGGTCGTCCAGGGTCATCGGGGCGCGGCAGACCGCGGCCTGGCGCAGAATAGCTTCCTGGGCGGGGGTGAGCAGGGTGAGTAGCTCGGTGAGCAGGATGTCGGCGCTGCCCAGCAGCATCGCCTGATCCAGCGCCGTCTCCAGCGGCCGGCCTGGCCGCAGGTCAAGGCCTTCGGCGCGGGCCAGGTCGCGGAGCCTGGCCTGGACGTGCCGGAAGCTGGCGTGCCCGCCGCGCAGCAGGGCGTCGGTGAACTCGATCAGCCGGGGGTGCCCGCCGATGGTTCGGGTCAGCAGCCGCCGGTCCTCGATGTCCAGGTCCCGCAGCTTTGGCAGGCGCAGGAACAGCCGCCGCAGTTCGGCCTGCGACAAGGGCGGGATCGGGATAGGGGCCAGGAACCGGTCCGGGCCGGGCAGCGGGTACCGGCACGTGAGCAGCAGCGCCCCGGTCTGGGCGGCGTCGGCCAGCGCGGCCAGCATGTCGTCGATAGCGGGGTCAAGGAACGTCTCGCCGCCGGGGGACAGGTTCTGCTCGAAATCGTCGAAGGCCACCAGCAGCTGCTGGGTGCGCAGCAAGAAGGCCACGGCGGCCAGTTTCGGGCCGTCGTCGGCGCCGGGGTCGGTCAGGCGGGCCAGGACAGCGCGCAGAACCTCTGCTTTTCCTGGGTCGATGACCCCGGGCAGTCCGTCGTACAGGGCCTGGGCGGTGGCGCCGATCAGGGCGGTGGGGTTCCACCGGCCCTCGTGTACCGTGACCAGCCAGCCGTCGCCGCGGAGCCGGGCGAGGACCCGCCCGGCCACGGCGGTCTTGCCGATCCCGCCGACCCCGGTCAGCATCACCCCGCCGGTAACCCCGAACTGCTCGACCGCGCGATCGGTGCGGCGCAGCACCCCCATCGCCGTCCGCATCTGGGCGCGCCGGCCGATCAGCGCGCCCATCGGCAGGTCCCGGGCCAGCTTGCCGCCCGGCGGTTCCGTCGCCGTCTTCAGCGGCTCTTCCGGGGCGGCGGGGTCGGTCAGCGCGCCGTCCCCGCCCGCCGCCAGCAGCACCGGCACCCCATACTCCGGTGGCGGCCGCCGGTCCACCTCGTGAGCGCGGCGTTCTTCCTCGGACAGGTACCGGGCCCCGGTCAGTGCCTGGCCGGCCGTCAGCCCGGGCCGCGCCGCCAGTGCGTGGTAGAGATGACCAGCCAGGGCGGTGGCATAGGGGTCGGTGACCGGGGCGAGCATCGCGATCACCCGGTCGGCGCCCTGCCGCACCAGGCTGGCCGCCATCGCCTCAGATCCTGCCGCCGCGCCCCCCGAACACGACGACAAGACGATCAGCGGGACCGGCCTTCCGGCGTGCTTGAGCGCCCCCATCAGGTCGGCCTGCGTCACCGTCACTGGGGCGCCGTCTTCGTCTTCCAGTTCGATCGTGTCGGGGGAGCCGTGCGCGGACAGGTGCAGCACATGGTAGGCGTCATCGGCCAGGGCCTGGCGGATGGCCGGCAACGACGCGACCTCCAGGATCCGCACCTGGGCGGGAGTGCCGGCGGCCACCTCGGTGACCGCGTTCAGGACCGCGGCCATCTCCGCCTCGGTATCCAGCGGCGCGTTCTTCGTCTTGGTCTCATCGGGCGCGGCGACCGCGGCCAGTATCTTCAGCGGCCCGGCCAGCGCGGGGCCCGCCGCCGCGGCGGCGGGCCCGGGCGGGGTGCCCGGTTCCCGGCCGGGGCCGGCGGCCGCCGGACCACGCTGACCGTGGGCAGCAACCCCAGCGGCGCGGTCTCCGGCCCGTCGCCGGTGGCCAGCCGGATCAGTTCCACCGGCAGCGACAGTGCGGCCGGATCAGCGCACAGCACCACCTGCGCCGTGCCGCCCGGCGGCAGCCGGTTCAGCATCCGGGCCAGCAGATGCTGGTCGGCGTCGGCCAGCAGCGCCCCGGCCAGGTGGCGGCCGGCCGCCGCCATCCGCTCCTCGGCCACCACAGCGGGCAACGTCAGCGCGCCCCACACCCGCGTCACCTCGGCCGGCAGCGGCGCCTGCCGGTGGCTCAGCATCGACCCGGCCACCCACACCGCCGACTCCAGCACACCCGCCGACAGAGCCGCCTCGATCACCACCCCGGTATCCAGCACCGGCTGTTGCGTCGCGGCTGGCCCGGCCCGCCCGGCATCGTCCGGCGGCAGGAACGGGGCCGGCCCCACCGGCGGCACGATCACCCCTGGCTGGCTCGTCAGCACGCGCAGCAGGGCCTTCGCGCCGGCCACGGTGAAATCCGTGATCTCGTAACGCGTCGCGGACTCCGGCCTCATCCACAACGGGATGTCAGTGGCGGAACAGCCGGGCAGCACCACCGGCAGAAACCGGCCCAGCCCCGCTTGCTGGTCGGCGAAGAAAAGCTCCTGGATTAACCCGGCTTCCCACTGCGCCCCCCGGCCCTCGGCCGGCCCGGCGTCCCCCTCGGCCCGCCGTCTGTAGGCCGGGGAGGCCACCACCAGGACCCGATCAGCGTCCCGGACCTGCTGGGTCATCCACTGCGTCCAGCCTGTCCGCTGATCGGTAGCGGCCAGGTCCAGGACCGCGTCCACCCCGTTCGCGCGCAGGAAAAGCCAGAACTGCCGGACCCGCTCCTCATGCTCCGGGTCATCGTGGGCGTAAGAAATAAACGCCCGCACCGGACCGCCCGCCCCCCGGCTCGCGTCATCGCCATGATGAGCATCCGACATGCCGCGCCGACCCCCAGCCACCCAAACGGCACCCACCGCCGCGAAACACGGCAGCCCCCAGCGTTTCGGCCAAGGTTACTCAATTTCACCGCCGTGTGACCAAGACATCACCGGCCCTCATGAAGCCGCCCGTCATCACTTTTCGTGTATTCCTTTTTACTGAGAGTGATGGGGGTGGTGCGATGGACCGGGAGCCGCCGCGTTCGGCCCCTCCGCCAGCGGAAGGCCGGTATCGGCTGCAGCACTGGTGGCTCGACCGGTCGGTCCGCGTGAAGGGCCTGATCGTCGTCGCTGTCCCGCTGATCGCCCTCGCGGGCACGGCGGTGGCCAGCTCGGCGCTGCAATACCAGGAGCGCTCCGAACGCGCGGCGTCGCTCGCCTCTTTCACGCTCGAGTCCGCGGCCAGCCAGGTCCTAGCGGACGCGGTGAACGCGGAAACGGGCGTGCGCGGATACGCCGTCACGGCGGACCCGCTCTTCCTGGCCCCCTATCACGCCTCCATGATCCGGGTCGGCGCGGATCGCCGGGCGCTGCGCGTTGCTGCGGTCAACGCGGGCAGCGTCCCTGCGCAGCGGCAGGCCGACGCCACCGTGTGCTGTCCGAGCTCAGGCAGATCCGTTCGGACGTCAGCAGCCACGCGCCCGCCGCCACGCTCCAGGCCGGGCTGGAAAACGGGAAAACCACGATGGATCTGCTCCGCGGCCAGATCACCGGCCTGTCCCGGGGCCCGGCGGCCATCGTGGCCGCCCGGCGCAGCCGGATCAACGCGCTGGAATCGGCCATCGACTGGCTGACCATCTCGGGCCTGGCGCTGGGACTGCTCGCCGGGCTGGCCGGCGTCGCCCTGTTCACCTCCGGCATCTCCCGCCGTATCATCGCCGCGGCGGTCAACGCCGACCTGCTCGGTCAGGGACTGCCGCTCGAACCACGCCCGCGATCACAAGACGAGATCGGCCGCCTGGCCCGGGCTCACCGCTCCGCCGAAGAGCTGCTCGACTACCGCGCCGCGGAGCTGACCACGGCGCGAGATCAGGCGCTGCAGGCCACCCGGGCGAAGACCATGTTCCTGTCCAGGACGAGCCACGAGCTGCGAACCCCGCTCAACTCCATCCTCGGCTTCGCCCAGCTCCTGGAGCTGTCCGAGCTCAGCAGCGAAGACCGCGAGAACGTCCAGTACATTCTCGGCGCGGGGCGCCACCTGCTCGCCCTCATCAACGACGTCATCGACATCGCGCGCATCGAGTCGGGTGAGCTCAGCCTGTCCATCGAGCCGGTACCGGTTGCCGCCCTGATCGAGGAAACCAGCCAGCTCATGCGGCCCCTCGCTGCGGAACGCGCGATCACGATCACCCGGCAGGGCGGCGAGTCAAGCCTGGCGGTCCGCGCCGACCGCAGGCGCCTTTCACAGATCCTGGTGAATCTGGTCTCCAACGCCGTTAAATACAACCGCCGCGGCGGCTCAATTGCGATCACCAGCCGTGTGGGCAGCGATGGCCGGGCCGTCATCGAGGTCGCCGACACCGGGGCCGGCCTGACCGAAGACGAACTCGATCGCATCTTCATGCCCTTCGAGCGTCTCGGCGCCGAGCAAACGGAAATCGAAGGAACGGGAATTGGGCTGCCGCTGGCGCGGACCCTCACCGAAGCCATGGACGGCCAGCTAGCCGCCACAAGCACGCCCGGACAGGGCTCGGTGTTCATCATCAGCCTGCCCCGCGCCCCCGACATGGCACCGATCCCGGCCAGCACGATCACGCCGGTAACGGCCGCTCCGCCGGAGGACCCGGGTACCGGCACCATCGACGTCCTTTACATCGAAGACAACCCGGCCAACGTCGAGGTCGTCGCCAGATACCTGAAGACCTGGCCCGGCGTACGGATCCGCTCCGCCTCGTCGGGGCAAGCGGGCATCGAAAGCGCTCTCCGAAAGGCTCCCAGCATCGTTCTCCTCGACCTCCACCTCAGCGACATGTCCGGCGAGAACGTCCTCGCCGAACTCAGGGCCGAACCCGCTACCGCCGCCGTCCCCATAGCGATCCTGTCTGCCGATGCCACTCCCGGCACGATTCGCCGCCTGAAGACCAAGGGCGCGCTGGCGTATCTCACCAAACCCCTCGACCTCACCGAGCTCGGTAATCTGCTCGATTCGGTCACCGCCGCCGCGCATCCCCCGATTGGCCGTCTTCCGGTACACGCCGACCACGCCACCTGTGGCGCGCTCGCCGCCGGGGAGCGGGGCGGCCAGCGAATGCGGGACATATGAACGCCACCGTGCTGTACATCGAGGACGACGCGGCCAACGTCGTCCTCGTCGGACGGCTGCTCAGGCGCCGCCCGCAGGCCGAACTACGCGTGGCGACAAACGGCCGCGACGGAGTCGCGGCCGCGGTCGACGGACAGCCCGCGCTCATCCTGCTCGACAACCAGCTACCCGACGCCACCGGCGGCGACGTCCTGCGCCAGCTCACGGCCAACCCGGCCACGGCTCAGATTCCCGTCATCATCATCAGCGGCGACTCAGCCGGCGGCACCATCAACGAGCTCCTCGCGAACGGCGCCGTCGATTTCCTGGTCAAGCCCTACGACATCAATAAATTCCTGACCACCATCGACAAACACCTCCCCTAACCAGAGGTTACTAAGGAGTAACATGGTTAGCCAGCGGCCAGCACGTCGGGCTACGGCGAGAACGCTCGTTACCGGCCGGAGGCCGGTGCTATCGGCGAAGTACCACAACCGGTTACGGCGAGGCGCTCGTTACCGGCCTAGCGAGCCCGGGCCTTGGCCCGGCGAGTGGTCGGTGTGTCGGCGAGTTACCCCCGCGGGGCGCGGAGCGCAGCGGGGGGTCCGGGGGGTCGCCCCCCCGGGTCAACACAGCTAGCCGCTGAATTCGGCGAGGGTGCGCTCGGCTTCCTCCAGCCAGGCGCGGCGGGCTTCCAGGGCTTCCTCGGCTTTGCGCGCGGCCGCCTCGTCGTCCTTCTCCTGGGCCCGCGCGAGCTGCTGCTCGAGCTGCTCGATGGCCGAACGAAGCTGGGTGACCGTGTCTTCCGCGCGGGCGATGGCCTCCGGGTTGGACCGGCGCCACTGGGAGTCCTCGGCCTTGCGCACGGCCTCCTCCACCTTGCGCAGGCCGCCCTCCAGGTGCTCACGGGAATCGCGCGGCACGCCGCCGATCTGCTCCCACTTCTCCTGGATGCCGCGCAGCGCGTTGCGCGCCCCCCGGCTGTCGGTGACGGGCAGCAGCGACTGCGCCTGGGCCAGCAATTCTTCCTTGGCCACCGCATGCTCGCGCAGCTCGGATTCCTTCTCCGACAGGGCCTCGGCGCGCGCGGCGAAGAACGTGTCCTGGGCCGCCTTGAACCGGGACCACAGATCCTCCTCGACGTCGCGCCCAGCCCGGCCCGCCGCCTTCCACGCGCGCATCAGGTCACGGAACGTTCCCGCCGTCGGGCCCCAGGCCGTCGAGGTGGCCAGCGACTCGGCGTCGGTGACCAGCCGCTCCTTGCGGACCCGGACGTCTTCCCGCTGCTCTTCCAGGCTCGCGAAGTAGGCCTTGCGCCGTTTGGTGAACGCGTTACGCGCCGCCGACAGCCGCTTCCACAGCGCCGCCTCGACGGCGCGCTCCGCGTGCGGGGCCGCCTTCCACTCCTCCAGCAGTTCGCGCATCCGCTCGCCGCTGCTCTTCCAGTGCGTGGCCTCGGCGGCGATGTGCTCGGCCTCGTCGACGATCCGTTCCTTGATCTCCCGCGCGCCGCGCCGGGCCTGCTCCCGGGCGGCCTTGACCTCTTCGCGCTTGTGCCCGACCACCCCGGTCAGCTTGTCCAGCCGCCCGCAGAGCCCGTCCAGGTCACCGAGCGCACTGGCGTCCACGATGGTCGCGCGCAGCCGCTCCACCGACGCCTGGGCCTGGGCCGGGGACAGGTCGGTCGAAGCGAGCCGCTGTTCCAGCAGGGAGACCTCGGTCTCCAGCGACTCGTACTTCCGCCGGAAGAAGGCCAGCGCCTCCTCCGGGCTGCCCGCCTGCCATGAGCCGATCACCCGCTCGCCGTCGGCGGTGCGCACGTAGACCGTCCCGTCGGGATCAACCCGGCCCCACGGATGATTGGCGGTGGTCACGGCGAACCTCCTGCTTGTTCGTGCCCCCCGGAGGGGCCGAGACAAGACCTCAGGTCTTCTCGGTCGTCACGTCGTTCTGCTCGTAAGTGTGCATCAGGTCTGCTTGATAGTGACGCTGTCGATGACGACGTTTTCCTTGGCATGGCCGTCGCCGGAGCCGTTGGAATTGTCGGTGCCGGCCTTCGCGATCGCGGTGAGAACCGGCAGTCCCTGGGTGATCGTGCCGAACGGCGTGTAGCTCGCCGGCAGCGGCGTGTTCTTGTAAACGAGGAAGAACTGGCTGCCGTTGCTGTCCGGCTGCCCCGTGTTCGCCATCGCCACGGTGCCGGCCGGGTACGTGGCGCCTTTCAGGTTCTCGCTGGCGAACTCGTACCCGGGCCCCCCGGTCCCGGTGCCGGTGGGATCGCCGCACTGGAGCACGAAGATGCCCGTGGTGGTCAGCCTGTGGCATTTGGTGTTGCTGAAATACTTCTGCTCGGCCAGGTGCACGAACGAGTTAACGGTGCACGTCGCCTTGCTGTTGAGCAGGTTGATGTCGATGGTGCCCCGGTTGGTCACGATCGTGGCCTGGTAACTGGTGGTGTAGTTGGGGCTGGACGGAGGCAGGGTCACCTTCCGGGCGGCCGTCCCGCTCGTGGTGTAGGTGCAGTGGTGCGCCGGCTCGGCGACGGTCGCCGCCGCGGACGATGTGGACGGCGACGGGGTGGGGGTCGCGGTGGCCGAGGATGCCGCCACTGGCTTGCCGCCGCCGGTGCCGACCAGGAAATACGCGCCGACGCCGACGGCCGCGACCGCGCAGACACCACCGGTCGCGATCGCGCGGATGCGCATCTTCTGCGAATGCTGGGCACGACGCGCCGCTTGCCGTGCGTATCGGTCACGCGCGAGCTTGCGCTGACGCTCCTTCTTTCCCGCCACCGGTCAGGTCCTCCTATGTCCGTGGTGCCGGCGGTCCCGCAATCAGCGAAACTTCGCGAATCGTACCTGGATAGCTGTTAGTGCGGTACCGCCGTTATCGGTTCGCAGCCGTGCCGCCGGGCTCGGTAGCCTGTACGGGTCAGCGTGCTGCACACTGTTACACAGTGTTACTCAGAAAGGACGACCGTGCTGGTCACCGGGTTCCCCGCGGGCGCCTTCGCGGCGAACTGTTATGTGATCGCGCCCGCACCCGGCGAGGAATGCGTGATCGTGGACCCGGGACAGGACGCTGCCGGCGGGATCGAGGAGATCCTCGCCGAGCACCGCCTCAAGCCGGTCGCCGTGCTGCTCACCCACGGTCACCTCGACCACATGTGGTCGGTGGGGCCGGTATGCGGGGCCAAGAACATCCCGGCCTACATCCACCCGGCCGACCGGGCGCTGCTGTCCGATCCCGCCCGCGGTTTCCCGCTCGGCGTCGACCAGCAGCTGTTCGGCGGGCTCACGTTCAGCGAGCCCGACGACGTGCTGGAGCTGGCCGACGGGCTGTCGCTGCAGCTGGCCGGGGTGGAGCTGACCGTGGACTACGCCCCGGGCCATACGCCGGGTTCGGTGACCTTCGGCCACGCCGCGGAGCGCGACGTGCCGCCCGTGATGTTCTCCGGTGATCTGCTGTTCGCGGGGTCGATCGGCCGCACCGACCTGCCCGGCGGGGACTACCAGACGATGCTGGCCAGCCTGGCCCGGGTGTGCCTGCCGCGGCCCGATGAGACGATCGTCCTTTCCGGGCATGGGCCCGCGACCACGATCGGCGCGGAACGCGCGGGTAATCCGTTCCTGGCCGGCCTGGCACCGGGACGCGGCCCGGCCCGGGGGCTGTGACGGCGCGGGCGGACCGCGCCGGCCAGGGCTCGTTCGGAATCACACATTCGAGAGGCGAGGCTAATGATCCGCACCCATGGGGCGGGGACGCTGCGCGCGTCGCACGCTGGTGAAACGGTGGTACTGGCGGGCTGGGTGGCGCGGCGGCGCGACCATGGTGGCGTCGTCTTCATCGACCTGCGGGACGCCAGCGGCGTCGTGCAGGTCGTCTGGCGCGGTGACGACGCGGCGGCGGCCGGCGAGGACGCGGGGCACGGGCTGCGCGCCGAGTTCTGCGTGCGCGTCACCGGCATCGTGCGGGAACGGCCGGCCGGGAACGAGAACCCCGAGCTGCCCACCGGCCGCATCGAGGTCATCGCCGACGACCTGGAGGTGCTCAGCGAGGCCGACCCGCTCCCGTTCCCGATCGAGGGCACCGCGGACCTGAGCGAGGAAGTCCGGCTCAAGCACCGCTACCTGGACATCCGCCGGGAGCCGATGGCCCGCGCGCTGCGCACCCGCTCCCGGGCCACCTACCTGCTCAGCGACGTCATGCGCGATCACGGGTTCGTGTACGTGGAGACGCCGTACCTGACCCGTTCCACCCCGGAGGGGGCGCGCGACTTCCTCGTGCCGGTGCGGCTCCGCCCGGGCAACTGGTACGCGCTGCCGCAGTCCCCGCAGCTGTTCAAGCAGCTCCTCATGGTCGGCGGCCTGGAGCGGTACTACCAGCTGGCCCGCTGCTTCCGCGACGAGGACTTCCGCGCCGACCGGCAGCCCGAGTTCACCCAGATCGACGTGGAGATGTCCTTCATCACCCGGGAGGACGTGATCGCGGTCGGCGAGGACCTGGTGCACCGGCTGTGGAGCGACATCGCCGGCTACGAGCTGCCGCTGCCGCTGCCCCGGATCACGTTCGCCGACGCGATGGCCCGGTATGGCTCGGACAAGCCCGACCTGCGCTTCGGCTGCGAGCTGACCGACCTGACGGACTACTTCGCCGAGACGGGATTCCGGGTGTTCCAGGCGCCCCACGTCGGGGCCGTGGTCATGCCCGGCGGGGCGTCCCAGACCCGGCGCGAGCTGGACGCCTGGCAGGACTGGGCCCGAGCCCGCGGTGCTCGTGGCCTCGCCTACGTGCTGGTCCAGCCGGATGCGACGCTCTCCATGTCCGGGCCCGTCGTTAAGAATCTTTCTGGAAAAGAGCAGGCAGGGCTCGTCGCCGCGGCTGGCGCGTCACCGGGCGACGCCATCTTCTTCGCGGCCGGCCCGCCGTCCCAGGCCCGGGAACTGCTCGGCGCGGCGCGCCTGGAGATCGGGCACCGCTGCGGCCTCATCGACCCCGACGCCTGGGCCTTTGCCTGGGTGGTGGACGCGCCGATGTTCGAGGAGGACGGCAACGGCGGCTGGACGTCGGTGCACCACCCGTTCACCGCGCCGCTGCCCGAGTGGGCCGACAAGTTCACCACCGAGCCAGGCGCCGCGCTCGCCGACGCCTACGACATGGTGTGCAACGGTTACGAGATCGGCGGCGGATCGGTGCGTATCCACCGGTCCCAGATGCAGCAGCAGGTCTTCGACGTCATCGGGCTGTCCCGCGAGGAAGCCCAGTCGCAGTTCGGCTTCCTGCTGGATGCGTTCAAGTACGGGCCGCCCCCGCACGGCGGTATCGCGTTCGGCTGGGACCGGCTCGTCATGCTGCTGGCCGGCCGGGACACCATCCGCGAGGTCATCGCCTTCCCCAAGGCCGCCTCCGGCCTGGACCCACTGACCGGGGCGCCTACCCCGATCACCCCCGCCCAGCGCAAGGAAGCCGGCATCGACGCGCGTGTTAGCCCGGGGGAGTGACCCCCCGGGCACCGAAACGGTGCGCGGAAACCGGTCTTTACGGCGGAAAACGACACACGATCATGGAAAGAGCCCTCGTTGTGACGATTTACTGCAACGCCGGGTTACTGTCAGTGTGTGGCCAGAGCATATGGAGGCCAGGCGGCCCAGTCCGGCAGCCTGTTCGACGAAGCCGAGGAGCAGGCTGCGGCCGCCGCCGCGCCGCTCGCGGTGCGAATGCGCCCGCGCAGCCTCGATGAGGTCGTCGGGCAGCAGCACCTGACCGGGCAAGGCACCCCGTTCCGCAAGCTGACCGACAACGACGCGCCGATGTCCCTGGTGCTGTGGGGGCCGCCGGGCACCGGCAAGACCACCCTTGCCTACGTGGTGTCGCAGGTCACCCGCCGGCGGTTCGTCGAGCTGTCCGCGGTGACGGCCGGGGTCAAGGACGTCCGCGCCGCGGTGGACAACGCGCGGCGCGAACTCGGCATGACGGGCAAGCAGACCGTGCTGTTCATCGACGAGGTGCACCGGTTCAGCAAGACGCAGCAGGACGCGCTGCTGCCCGCGGTGGAGAACCGGTGGGTCTCCTTCATCGGCGCGACCACCGAGAACCCGTTCTTCTCCGTGGTCAGCCCGCTGCTGTCCCGCTCGCTGCTGCTGACCCTGACCCCGCTGTCCGACGACGACATCCGCGACGTGATCCGCCGGGCCAGCACCGACGAGCGGGGCCTGGCCGGATCGGTCAGCCTGGACGACGAGGCCCTGGAGCATCTCGTCCGGCTGGCCGGCGGCGACGCCCGGCGGGCGCTGACCTACCTGGAGGCGGCCGCGCTCGGCGTGCCCGCAGGCGGGCTGATCGACACCGCCGCCCTGGAGCGCGCGGTGGACCGCGCGGCCGTGCGCTACGACCGGGCCGGGGATCAGCATTACGACGTCATCAGCGCGTTCATCAAGAGCATCCGGGGCAGCGACGCCGACGCCGCGCTGCACTACCTGGCGCGGATGATCGAGGCGGGGGAGGATCCGCGCTTCATCGCCCGCCGGATCATCGTGCACGCCAGCGAGGACGTCGGGATGGCGGACCCGACGGCGCTGCCGGTGGCGATCGCCGCGGCGCAGGCGGTGGAGTTCGTCGGGCTCCCCGAAGCGCGCATCAACCTGGCCCAGGCCGTGATCCATCTGGCCCTCGCGCCGAAGTCGAACGCGGTCATCAAGGCGATCAGCGCCGCCTCGGCCGACGTGCGCGCGGGGCTGGTCGGCCCGGTGCCCGCGCACCTGCGGGACGCGCATTACGCGGGGGCGGAGGCCATTGGCCACGGCGAGGACTACCGGTACCCGCACGATTTCGACGAAGGAATCGTCACGCAGCGTTATGCTCCTGACTTGGTGGCCGATCGTGTCTACTACGAGCCGTCCGCCCACGGGATGGAGGCCCGCTTCGCGGAGCGCGCCGGCCGGATCCGTGCCATCCTCCGCAGGCCAGGCGGATCCGCCCCGCGATAGGGTCGGCCCGGTAACAACGCCTGCCACCGTTAGGAAGCACGCATGCAGAACGCAGGGGATCTGGCTGCGCTCGTCGCCGCCTTCTTCTTCGCCGTCCTCGTCTGCGCCGGCGTCTACGTGCTCGTCCGGCTGGCCCGGCTCATCTCCGAGGGGACCCGACTGCTGGCCGACATGCGCACCCGCAGCGACACCGTTTTCGACCAGGTGCACGCCACCGTGGACCGGGCCAATCAGCAGCTCGACGCGACCAGTTCGGTGACCGAGGGCATGGACGAGCTGAACGCCGGCATGGCGCAGCTCACCGAGCAGGTCTCGGCCCTGGCCGGGCTGGGCCGGGCCATCGCGGCCGGCCCCGCGGGCCGTGCCGCCGCCGTGGTGCACGGCGTGCGCCACGCCGTTGCGATCCGCCGGGACGGAACCGGGCGCCCACGACGCGCCGTCCCGCCCGTCCCGCCCATGAGCACCGGGCCACGAACAGCTCGGGCCCAGGAGGCCGCCGCGCGCCGCCAGTCCCTCGCCCAGTCCGGAGGACGCCGGTGATCCGCCGTGCCTTCTGGCTGTCGGTGGGCGCGGCGGCCGGGATCACCAGCTACCGGCGCGCCACGGCCGTGGGACGCGCGATCTCGATCCGGGTGGCCGGCGACCGGTCCAGCGCGGCTCCCGGACCCTTCTGGCCGCCGCAACCGAACAGAAACGGCCAGCGGCCCGCCTCCGGCCCGCCGCCCGCCACGGTGGGGACCCCAGTGGGGGCCGCGGCCCGCCCGCCCGCTCTCAGCCGGCCCGCCGCGTCCCCGCAGCCTCGCCCCTCGGCGCAGCCCCGCCCTTCCCAGCGGCCCCGCCCGCACCCGCAGTGGAGCACGGCCCGGGCCGCGTGGCGCACGTCGCGGGCCGCGTGGCGTACGCAGAAGGCCGCCATCGCCCAGGTCCGGGCGGCCGGCCGGTTCGCCCGCGACGTGCGCGAGGGCATGGACCTTTATATGAATCGGCGCGACGGTGAGCCAGGCCCTAATCTGGCGAGTGCACCGGGAGTACGCGGGGCACCCGGAGCCGCTGGCACCAACGGCCGCCCGCGCGGCCGCATTGAGAATGTGAAGGATGGCCGCTGATGGAGTCGGCAGAGATTGCGCGCCGCTTCCTGGGATATTTCGAGCAGCACGGGCACACGATCGTGCCCTCGGCCAGCCTGGTGGCCGACGATCCCACGGTACTGTTCGTCATCGCCGGGATGCAGCCGTTCAAGCCGTACCTGCTCGGCCAGCAGACCCCGCCGTACAAGCGGGCCGCGGACGTGCAGAAGTGCATGCGGACCCTCGACATCGAGGAAGTCGGCCGGACCACCCGGCACGCGACGTTCTTCCAGATGCTGGGCAACTGGTCATTCGGCGACTACTTCAAGGACATGGCGATCCCGTACGCCTGGGAGCTGCTGACCCGGTCCGAGCGTGACGGCGGGTTCGGTTTCCCCGAGGACCGGCTCTGGGCCACCGTCCTGCCGGAGGACGTGGAGGCGTACGAGATCTGGCGGGATGTGGTCAAGCTCCCGGAGAGCCGGATTCAGCGCCGTGGCCTGGCCGACAACTACTGGAGCATGGGGGTGCCCGGTCCCGGCGGTCCCTGCTCGGAGATCTACTACGACCGCGGCCCGGAGTACGGCCGGGACGGCGGCCCGGAGGCGGATGAGGACCGCTACCTGGAGGTGTGGAACCTCGTCTTCATGCAGGACCAGCTCAGCGCGGTGCGCAGCAAGACCGACTTCGACATCGCCGGCCCGCTGCCGTTCCGCAACGTCGACACCGGGATGGGCCTGGAGCGGATGGCGGCCATCCTGCAGGGCGTCGACAACATTTACGAGATCGACACCACCTGGAAGGTCCTGGACCGCGCGGCGGAGCTCACCGAGCAGCGGTACGGCCAGGACACCCCGGCCGACATCGCGCTGAAGGTGGTCGCCGACCACGTGCGCGCCTCGGTGATGCTGGTCGAGGACGGGGTGCTGCCGAGCAACGAGGGCCGCGGCTACGTGCTGCGCCGGATCCTGCGCCGCAGTATACGGAACCTCCGCATGCTGGCCGGCGGCCAGCGCGGCGGCGGCGCCTCTGGCGAGCGGTACCTGCACGAGCTGGGCATCACCGCGATCGAGGCGATGGCCCCGCTGTATCCGGAACTGCGCCGCGACGCGGCCAACATCCACACCGTGCTCGACGCGGAGGAGGCGGCGTTCCTGGGCACGCTGCGCACCGGCACCGCGATCTTCGACGCGGCGATGGAAGAGACGCGGCGGAGGAAGTCGTCCACGCTGTCCGGCGAGCAGGCGTTCCAGCTGCATGACACCTACGGTTTCCCGATTGAGCTGACCCTCGAGATGGCCCAGGAGCAGGGGCTGTCGGTGGACGAGGAGGGGTTCCGGCGGCTGATGGCGGTCCAGCGCGACCGTGCGAAGGCCGACGCCGCGCAGAAGAAGACCGGCAACGCCGACATCTCCGTGTTCGCCGAGCTGCGCGAGCGCACCGGGGCCATCACCTTCATCGGGTACGACCAGTTCGCCACCGAGGCGACGGTCACCGGCCTGCTGGTCAACGATCTGCCGGTCACCACCGCAGCCCAGGGCGAGAAGGTCTCCGTGGTGCTCGACCGGACGCCCTTCTACGCGGAAAGCGGCGGCCAGCTGCCCGACGCGGGCGTGATCCGGGTCGCCGGCGTGGGCGGCACGCCGGACAGCGAGATCGAGGTCTTCGACGTCCAGGCGCCGCTGCCCGGGCTGATCGTGCACCGGGGCGTGGTGCGCTCCGGCGAGGTCACGGTGGGCGCGCCCGCGTACGCGGAGATCGACATCGAACGGCGGCGGGCCATCTCACGCTCGCACACCGCGACGCATCTCGTGCACCGCGCCATCCGCGGCGCGCTCGGCGACGCGGCCGCGCAGGCCGGGTCGGAGAACGCGCCCGGGCGGCTGCGGTTCGACTTCACCGCGCCGGGCGCCGTGCCGCGGGCGGTGCTGAGCGAGGCCGAAGATGAGGTCAACCAGGTGCTCATCAACGACCTGGACGTCCGTGCGTTCCACACGTCGATCGACGAGGCACGCGCGATGGGCGCGCTCGCCCTGTTCGGCGAGAAGTACGGGAACCAGGTCCGGGTCGTCGAGGTCGGCGACTACTCGCGCGAGCTGTGCGGCGGCACGCACGTGGCGCACTCCGGCCAGCTCGGCCTGGTCAAGCTGCTCAGCGAGTCGTCGATCGGCTCGGGGGTGCGCCGTGTCGAGGCGCTGGTCGGCATCGATGCCTTCCGGTTCCTGGCCAAGGAGAACATCCTGGTCAGCCAGCTCAGCGAGCAGCTCAAGGCGCGCCGGGAGGAGCTGCCGGAACGGGTTTCCTCGCTGGTGAGCAGGCTCCGCGAGGCCGAACGCGAACTGCAGCGCGTGCGCAGCGCCCAGCTGCTCGAAGTGGCCGGTGACCTGGCGGCCCGGCCCGACGATATCGGCGGCGTCGCGTTCGTCGCGCACCAGGTCCCGGCGGGCACCGACGCCGACAGCATCCGCGCGCTCGCGCTCGACATCCGTGGCCGGCTGCCCTCCGGGCGCCCGGGCGTGGTCATGGTGGCGGGCGTCCCCGCCGACCGGCCGGTGGTGGTGGTGGCCGTGAACGACGCGGGGCGCAGCCGCGGCCTGGCCGCGGGCCAGCTGGTCGGCGCCGCGGCGCGGGCCCTCGGTGGTGGCGGCGGCGGCAAGCCGGACGTTGCCCAGGGGGGCGGCGCGCCACTGGCGGACCGTGGGCCAGGCGTGATCGACGGGGCCTTTGCGGCGGTTCGGGATGCTTTGAGGGACGCCGCCTAGACCGGCAGGCTAACGTGATGGGATGCTGCCCCTGCTGCGTGGTGATACCGGCGTGAGGACGGGTGTCCGGCTGGGCGTGGACGTGGGCTCGGTGCGCGTCGGTGTCGCCCGCAGCGACCCCGGCGGCGTGCTGGCCAGCCCGCTCGAGGTCATCACACATGGCCGCGGTGACCTGGACCGGCTCGCCGGGCTGGTCGCCGAGCACGATGTCCTGGAGGTCATCATCGGGCTGCCCACGACGCTGGCCGGGCGGGAGGGTCCCGCCGCCGCGGGCGCGCGCGAGGTGGCGGCGGTGCTCGCGGCCCGGATCGCGCCGGTCGCGGTCCGGCTGTTCGACGAGCGTTTCACCACCACGACGGCGCACGCGGTGCTCCGGCAGGGCGGCAAGAACTCCCGGGCCCGGCGCCAGGTGGTCGACCAGGCGGCGGCCGCCGTGCTGCTCCAGGCGGCGCTGGACGCCGAGCGGGCCACGGGCCAGCCGCCGGGCGAGCTCGTGCCCCAGCCCCGTCTCCAAGCGCCGGGCCGCGACCCGGGCTCCCACGCGGGCGGAGCCGCAGGATGACCGACGATCAAGTGGAGCCGGCCCGCGGCGTGCGCCGGCACGCGCGGCCCGCCCAGCCGGAGCCGCCGGGGCCCGGTGATGAGGCAAGGACGCCCTCCGGGTACGGCCAGCCGGCGGCGGTTCGCTGGGGGCCGGACGCCGAGGGGACGGTCCCCGGCGGCTATGGCAGTTCGCCGGACACCACGGGTACGATCCCGGGCGGCTACGGTGGCACGCCCGGCGGCGCTGTCACGGGCGGCTACGAGCAGCGCGGCGCATCGGCTCGGGCCGCACTTCCGCCGGGCGGGCGGCACGCGGGCCAGGGGAATACCCCGGACCGGTCGGACGGGTCTTACCAGGGCAGCCGGCGCAGCCGCCAGCCCAACGCGCCGGGACGCCCTGATCCGCTGACCGATCCGAGCTACGCCCAGCGGTCCGGGTCAGGCCCGGCCCATTCGTTGCCTCCGGGGACCGGGGATTCCCGGCCGGAGAGACCGGGCTACGCTCCGAACGCTTCGCCCGGTTACGGGCCCGGTGCCGGTGCCCGCTCCGGCGGGAACAGCTACCCGGGCCGCGAGCCCGGCCCGCGTGGCGGCCGGTACCAGCGTGACGATGACGATCAGGGGACAGCCGGATACCAGCGCCAGTCCGGTTATCCGCGCGGCGACGGGTCACCAGACGGCCGGCCGCGTGACGGCCGGCCGGGTGACGGCCGCCGCCCGGACGACGGCCCGCGCGACGGGCAGTACGGGCGCGCCGACCTCTACCGCCCGGCCGCATACCAGCCCGGCGCCCCCGCTGAGGGCGACGCGGCGCCCCCGCCCACCGGGCCCTCCCAGCGGGACGGCCGGTACGCCCAGCCTGGCGCCCCCCAGGGCCGGCGCCACCGCGACGCGCCATCCGAACAGGCCCATCCGGGCTCCTACCAGGGACGGCGCCCGCAGAGCCTGCCGCCGGGCCCGGATGAGCCCGGCTCCTACCAGGGACGGCGCGAGCGAAACGCGCCGCCGGGACCGGACGACCCGGACTCCTACCAGGAGCGGCGCCCGCAGAACGCGCCACCCGGATCAGATGCGGCTGGTCCCTACCGGGGACGGCGCCAGCGAAACGCGCCGCCGGGCCCGGATGAGCCCGGCTCCTACCAGGGACGTCGCCCGCAGAACGTGCCGCAGGAACCGGACGACCTCGCCGCCTACCGCGGGCGGCGGCATCGCGACGAGCCGCCCGGGCCGCCTGGGCCGTCCGTGCCCGGTGGACCGTCATGGCAGGATTCGCACGACGGCGGCTACGAGGAGGACGACCGCTTCGTACCCGGCCTCGGCGGGCCGCGCTACCGGGACGATGACGATGGTCGCGACGAGGACGACGACGGTTATGACGAGGACGGCCACGGCGGCGGGCGCCGCCGGGGCCGGGGCTCCGGCGGGGGCGGCGCCAAGCGCCGCCGGTCGCGCTGGATCGCCCCGCTGATCGCGGTCGCGGTCATCCTGACCCCGCTGATCATCGGCGGCGTCTACGTGTACGGCTTGTACATGAGCAAGTACCACCCCGCCGACTACACGGGCGGCGGCACCGGGCAGGCGATCGTCCAGGTGCAGTCCGGCCAGACGGCCGCCCAGGTCGGCCAGCGGCTGGTCACGCTGGGCGTGGTCAAGAGCGTCCGCGCGTTCGAGCTGGCCGCGGAGCACAGCACGAACTCGCGTGGCCTGGAACCCGGCTTCTACCGTATGCACAAGCAGATGCAGGCGACGCTGGCCTTTGCGCTGCTGCTCAGCCCCTCCGCGCGGATCGAGGACAAGATCACCATCCCGGAGGGCTGGCGGCTCTCCCAGATCGAGGCCGCGCTGGGGGCCAAATCCGGTATCCCGCTGGCCGACTACCAGAAGGCCCTGGCCAGCCCGGGCTCGCTCGGCCTGCCGAGCTACGCCAACGGCAATCCGGAGGGGTATCTGTTCCCGGCCACCTACGACGTGCAGCCGAACATGTCCGCGACGACCGTCCTGCAGACCACGGTCAACCGCTTCAGCCAGGAAGCGGTGAGCATCAACCTGACCGCGGCCGCGTCCCGGGCCCATATGACCCCGGGCCAGGTCATTACGATCGCGAGCCTGCTGCAGGCCGAAGGCGGCCGGGTCTCGGACTACTCGAAGATCGCCCGCGTCGTCCTCAACCGGCTGAACGCGAAGATGCCGCTGCAGTTCGACAGCACGGTGCTCTACGGGCTGCATGTGTTCGGCACGAGTGCCACCCTCGCGCAGACCCGCACGAACACCCCGTACAACACCTACCTGCACAAGGGGCTGCCGCCCGGGCCGATCGACAGCCCGGGGAACGCGGCGATCGAGGCCGCGCTGAACCCGGCGCCCGGCAACTGGCTCTACTTCGTGGCCGGCAAGAACGGCGTGACGACGTTCTACCAGACGCTGCCCGGGTGAGCGGGCCGCTTATTCCGAGGCGCGCCCTTACCGGCAGAGTTTTGGGCAGTATGTGCCCAAAACTCTGCCCATAGCCGGAAAGGGCGCCTCGGGGCAGCGTGGGCCGGTCCCGGGCGAGCGGTCCGGCCGTCTAGCATGGCGGCGATGAAAGCCGCCGTCCTCGGGTCACCGATCGCCCACTCGCTGTCCCCGGTGCTGCACCGGGCCGCCTACGCTGCGGCCGGCCTGGATGGGTGGCGTTACCAGGCGATCGAGTGCGACGAGGCCGGGCTGCCCGCCGTGGTCGCCGCGTGCGGTGCGGCGGGCGCCGGCTGGGCGGGCCTGTCGCTCACGATGCCGCTCAAGCGCGCCGTGCTGCCGTTGCTGGATCACGTGGACCCGCTCGCGGCGGACGTAGGCGGCGCGAACACGCTCGTGTTCGCCGACGGCCAGCGCCGCGGCTACAACACCGACGTGGCCGGGATGGTGGCCGCGCTGGCCGGAGCGGGCGTGCCCGCACCGCGTTCCGCGGTGATCCTCGGCGCGGGCGCGACGGCGTGCTCGGCGCTGGCCGCGCTGCGCGAAACCGGCCTGCACGCCGCGACGGTGGCGGTACGGGACGAAACCCGAGCGGCCGCGCTGCGGGCCGTCGCGGAGCGGCTCGGCGTACGGGTGGAGCTGCGCCCGCTGGCCGCGGCGGGCACGCTCGCGGGCCAGGACCTGCTCATCTCGACGGTCCCCGCCGGTGCCGCTGATTTCTATGCCGAGCGAGCCTGGCCGGGACCGCAGACCCCGGGGGTGGTGTTCGACGTGGTGTACGCGCCCTGGCCGACCGCGCTCGCCCGGGCCGCGGAGGCGGCGGGCGCCACCGTGATCAGCGGGTTCGAGCTCCTGCTGCACCAGGCGGGCGTCCAGTTCGAGCTGATGACCGGGCGTCGGCCCGCTCCGCTCGCGGCGATGCGCGCCGCCGGCCAGGCCGAGCTGGACCGCCGCTCCGCCGCCTCCCGCTGAACCGCCTTCCGGCAGCCCGCCTTCCGGCAGCCCGCCTTCCGGCAGCCCGCCTTCCGGCAGCCCGCCTTCCGGCAGCCCGCCTTCCGGCAGCCCGCCTTCCGGCAGCCCGCCTTCCGGCAGCCCGCCTCCGCCTTCCGCCTTCCGCCGCCGCCTCCCGCTGAACCGCCTCGCGCTGCCGCTCAGCCATCGCCGGGCCGCCCCGCCGCCGCGACGTCGTAGATCGCCGGGGCGCATGAAGCCCTTCACCGCGGGCCAGCGCGTGCCACCCCTCGTCGGTGTCCTAGCCCGGATCGACCACGGTCAGCTCCGAGCCCGCGGTGACCAGGTACGACAGCGTGTAACGGAGCGGGCTGAACGGGATCGGTACCGGCACCGACCACAGGCCGGGCCGGACCTCCTCGATCGCCGGCATTTCCCGGGCCAGCCACGCCTGGCGCTGCGCGATGCCGGTCACCCGCATGCCGGGCACCGTTCCTCGGCGACATTAGTTGTACGATCAAAAATACTTTGACAGCGCGCCAGATGGGGCGCTGGACTGGCGCTGGACTTATGTGACGCTAGCAACGGGAGACGACGAAGGAGTGGCCGTGACCCAGCCGGCCGTGCAGCCACCGCGGCCCGCAGCCACGGCGGCGCGCCCGGACGCCGCGATCCGCACCGATGACCTCCGCAAGACGTACACGACCTCACGCGGTGACGTCCCGGCCGTGCAGGGCATCAGCCTTGACGTCGCGGCGGGGCAGTTCTTCGGGTTGCTCGGGCCCAACGGGGACGGCAAATCGACCACGATCGGCATGCTGACCACGCTCATCGTGCCGACCGGCGGCCGCGCCTGGGTGTCCGGCATCGATGTGGTGGCCAACCCGGTCGGGGTCAAGCGCACGATCGAGGACCGCGCCCTCGCGCCGGTCCCGCTCGGCGTTCTCGCCTTCCAGAAGATCGCGGCCGGCGCCGTGCAGGCGTTCTTCGGGGCGCTGATCGTCGTCCCGATCGTGCTGTACGTGCACGCGGCCGGGCAGACGCCGCACGCACACGTGACAAATTGGTTCCTGCTCGCGCTCGTCCTGGTCGCGGCGTCGATGCTGACCGCGGCGCTCGGGCTGCTGCGTAACGGGCGCCGGTCGGCCCGCGCCACGGCGCCCGATCGGCGCAGAAATACCGCTGCCGTCGAAATTGTTGTTACCCTTAGCCGACGACTAGTCCGGTGTGGCGATGCCGGACGTGTAAGCGGAGGGCCACCTCCCACCTCGCCAGCCAAAGGTTGGCAGGTCAGCCGGATGCGACGGCCCCGGATCCCGGAGAACCGGGCATAAGGGAGCCGCGCGGATCTGGCGTTGGCGGGCTGCCAGTGTCACAGTGGTGATGCGGGGCATTGCCCGCCATGGTGGTTGCCCCGCGTGCACGGCGTGCGGGGCTTTTCTCGTGTGCGGCGGCTGCCGCGTCCTGATCGGCCCCCAGGCTTAGTCACCGGGCATTCTGCCGCCGGAGATTCCGGTGGCAGTGATGGGACTCAAGGAGGTCACATCAGCGCCGAACCGCGTATAAACGAGCGCATCCGTGTTCCCGAGGTCAGGCTGGTCGGACCCGCCGGCGAGCAGGTCGGGATCGTTTCGATCGACGACGCGCTCCGGTTGGCCCAGGAAGCCGACCTCGATCTGGTTGAGGTCGCGCCCACGGCGCGGCCACCGGTCTGCAAGCTCATGGACTACGGCAAGTTCAAGTACGAGTCCGCGCTCAAGGCCAGGGAATCGCGTAAGAACCAGGCCCAGACGGTCATCAAGGAGATCAAGCTCCGGCCGAAGATCGACCCGCACGACTACGGCACTAAGAAGGGCCACGTCGAGCGGTTCCTCAAGGCGGGGGACAAGGTCAAGGTGACGATCATGTTCCGCGGGCGTGAGCAGTCCCGGCCCGAACTGGGCTTCCGGCTGCTGCAGCGCCTGGCCGGTGACGTCGATGAGCTCGGCTTCGTCGAGGCCCAGCCCAAGCAGGACGGCCGGAACATGACGATGGTGATCGGCCCGCACCGCCGGAAGAGCGATGCCAAGGCCGACCGTCCCGTGCACCAGCAGGCCGAGCGTTCCCACCCCGAGCGCCCGGAGCGTTCCCCGCAGACCGAGCGGGGCCCGCGGACCCAGCCCGCCGTCCAGTCCCAGCCCCAGGCGCAGCCCGTGCAGGCCGCTCAGCCCGCGCAGGCCCAGCCCGCGCAGGCGGAGCCGGTCCAGGCCCAGCCCGCGCAGGCGGAGCCGGTCCAGGCCCAGCCCGCGCAGGCGCAGCCCGTCCAGGCCACGCCCGCACCGGCCAAGCCCGCGGCTCCCCGGCCAGCGGCGCCCCGGCCCGCGGCGGCCAGGCCCACACCGCCACCTGCGGACCGTGCGCCCGCCCGGCCGGTTCCCGGCCCGCGCGCCGTGCACGCCGCCGCGGCGGCCGCGTCCCGGCGGGCCGCGAACGGCGAGCAGGGAAACAAGCAGCCCGGCCAGGAAGTCTCGGCCAACTGACCGGGCGCCTGCCCGACGTCTGACGCACGAGTGCCAGGTGCCGGCCCCCTTACGGCCCGGCACCGGCACAGGTATGAACAACGTGCCCCGGAACCCCAGGGCACGCACAGATGAGGAGACGACGGCGACCATGCCGAAAATGAAGACCCACAGCGGGACCGCGAAGCGCTTCAGGCTGACCGGTACCGGCAAGGTGATGCGCCGCCGCGCCAACACAAACCACCTGCTGGAGCACAAGTCGTCCCGCGTGACGCGCCGGCTCGCCGGTGAAGTGAGCGTCGCACCCAGCGACGTCCGTGAGATCAAGAAGCTGCTGGGGAAGTAGCCCGGCCCGCGAGCTGAGGGAGTTACGTAGAAATGGCACGCGTCAAGCGGGCGACCAACGCCCACAAGAAGCGCCGCGTCGTCCTCGAACGGGCGAGTGGTTACCGCGGCCAGCGGTCGCGGATGTACCGCAAGGCCAAGGAGCAAGTGCTCCACTCGATGACGTACGCGTACCGGGACCGCAAGGACCGCAAGGGCGCCTTCCGGCGGCTGTGGATCCAGCGCATCAACGCGGCGGCCCGCAGCAACGGCATCACCTACAACCGTTTCATTCAGGGGCTCAAGGCGGCCGGTGTCGAAGTCGACCGCCGCATGCTGGCCGATCTGGCCGTGGCGGACGCTCCCGCGTTCGCCGCGCTGGTCGAGGTGGCGAAGAAGTCCCTGCCGGAAGACGCCGGCGCATCGAGTGCCGCTGCCTGACGGCTATAACCGGGCGCCGGGACGTCCATGACGGCCCCGCCCGGCCTGGAATACACCAGCGTCCGCTCGCCGCGGCTCAAAGCCGCGCGCCGGCTGACCAAACGGGCGTTCCGGCAGCGCGCGCGGGCCTTCCTGGCGGAAGGCCCGCAAGCCGTTACGGAGGCGTTCGGCTCCGGGGCCCCGGTCACCGAGCTGTTCGTCACCGCGGAGGCGCGTGCCCGGCACGCCGATCTGGTGACCGCCATGGCCCACGCCGGCATCCCAGTGCACCTGGTCAGCGGCGAGGTGATGGCGGAGCTGGCCCAGACGGTTACCCCGCAGGGCCTGCTCGCCGTCTGCGGTTTCGTCGACGTCCCGCTCGCCGACGCCCTGGGCGGCGCCGGACCCCTCCGGCTGGCCGCGGTGCTGGCCAGCGTGCGTGATCCGGGGAACGCCGGCACGGTGCTGCGTACCGCCGACGCGGCGGGCGCGCAGGCCGTGATCTTCTCCGACGCCTCGGTCGACCCCTACAACGGCAAATGCGTCCGCGCGTCGGCCGGCAGCCTGTTCCACGTCCCGCTGGCGGCCGGGGTCCCGCCGGCCCGCGCGGTCACCGCGCTGCGCTCCGCCGGGCTCCGGGTGCTCGCGGCCGACGCGCGCGGCGGCCGCACCCTTGACGAGCTGACGCTCGCGGAGCTGGCCGCGCCGACGGCCTGGATCTTCGGCAACGAGGCCTGGGGCATGCCGCCAGAACTGCTCGCGCTGGCCGACGAGAGCGTCGCGGTCCCCATCTACGGCCGCGCCGAGAGCCTCAACCTGGCCACCGCCGCCGCCGTCTGCCTCTACGCGTGCGCCCGCGCCCAGCACACCCCCTGACGCTCTCAGCGGCAGCAGGACGCACGAAGGCAACTCCCGTAACGGCGCTCGCCGGATGCTTCTGACGGAACGCTTACGAGATATGGCTTTTCGCGCATCATGCCGCACAATCGGTGGTGTAGGGCTGTTGCCCGGACGTCGGCACGCTAGAGTCGCAGCACATTCCGTCACGCGCTATGGGTGATGGTCGCAGCGCGGCTGACGAGCCGGAGTGGGCGGACGTGCCAGATGGAGGCGTCGTTCGAGTGGGTGGATCATGACGAGCCGAGCGGCCCTGGGCTGGCCCGATGAGCCCGTGAACGCAGGCAGGCTGCCCGGGCCTGACGCGTTCGCCGAGGCTTGCGCCGTGCCCGGCGGGCTGGGCTGGCTCGTCATCGCGGATGAGCTTCCCGACGGTCTCGTGGTCGCCGACGAAGCGGGCCGCGTCACCGTCTTCAACCAGGCCGCGGCGCACCTGACCGACGTCGACCCCGCCGTGGCGCTCGGCAAGGACCTGTTCGACGTTCTCCCGCTGCGCGACGCCGACGGCCGGGACTGGTGGGCCTGTACCGACCCCTACCATGGTCTGCAGATCCGTAACCGGCACCCGGAGCGGCCGCTCTACCTGCGGGACGGCACCGAGGTGCTCGTCGTCGTCCGCTACGTACGCGAACCACGCCGCCACGCCGTGCTGCGGCTGGTCGTCTCGCTGCACGACGCCAGCCAGCGGACCCGGCTCGAGCGCAGCCGCGCCAACCTGGTCTCGACCGTCGCGCACGAACTGCGGTCCCCGCTCACCAGCGTCAAGGGGTTCACCGCCACGCTGCTGGCCAAGTGGCACCGGTTCACCGAGGACCAGAAGCTCGTGATGCTGGAGACCGTCAACGCGGACGCGGACCGGGTCACCCGCCTGATCACCGAACTGCTCGACGTCTCCCGGATCGAATCAGGCCGCCTGGAGGTACACCGCCAGCTCGTCGACGTCCCCGAGCGCGCGCGCAAGATCATCGCCGGGCGCATCGCGGCGGGCGAGCCCGAGGACCGGTTCCGGCTGGAGGCGCGCGACGGCCTGCCCGAGACCTGGCTGGACGCCGACAAGGTGGACCAGATTCTTTCGAATCTCGTGGAGAACGCCGTGCGGCACGGTGCTGGTACCGTGACTGTCGTGGTAGAGCCAGCCGCGGGGGCCGACGCCGTAGCGGTATCCGTGCAGGACGAGGGCGAAGGAATCGCCCCCGACCTGGCTTCACGCGTGTTCCGGCAGTTCTGGCGGGGTAAGCGGCGCGGCGGCACCGGTCTCGGCCTCTACATCGTCAAGGGGCTGGTCGAAGCGCACGGGGGCACGATCAGCGTGGGCCGCGCGCCCGGCGGCGGAGCGGAGTTCCGATTTACCATGCCCGCGGGAACTCCTGCCGCCTAGGCGAGCCGGACGTTCCGCGGGCCATCCACGGCGCGCCCGCGCCCTTCGGCTACCCTGCACCCGTTCCCGGTTCCCGGTTCCCGGTATCCGGCGGTCGCCGCCCGTCCGCCGAGCCGTGATCACGGCCCTGTGGGCCGGGCCCGCCCCGGTGCCGGGAGCACGCTTATCACGGCCCGTTCGGCATTATTAGTCGCCGGACCACCACCAAACCTGCAGCACACCCGCTCGGCCCGCGAGGGAAGGCCCGATGTCCGGACCCAATACGAACTACGACCCCGTGGAGGTGACGCCGTTGTCACCCGACGAGGTCGCACGGATGCGCGATGAGGCGCTGGCGGCCATCGCCGCCGCGCAGACGCTGAATGAGCTGAAGGACGCGCGGATCGCGCACTTCGGCGACAAGGCGCCGCTGACCCTGGCCAACTCCGAGATCGGCGCGCTGCCGCCGCAGGCCCGGGCCGACGCCGGCAAGCGGGTGGGCGCGGCCCGCGGCGAGGTCAGGAAGGCCCTGGCCGGCCGCACCGCCGCGCTTGAGGCGGACCGGGACCGGCAGGTGCTGCTCACCGAGGCCGTCGACGTGACGCTGCCGTGGGACCGGGTGCCGCCCGGGGCCCGGCACCCGGTGACGATGGCCGCCGACCGGCTCACCGACGTGTTCGTGGCCATGGGCTACGAGGTCGCGGAGGGCCCGGAGGCCGAGGCAGAGTGGTACAACTTCGACGCGCTGAACTTCCCGCCGGACCACCCGGCCCGTGAGGCCCAGGACACCCTGTTCGTGGCGGGTCCCAAGGACGCCGGCGACGAGCGCTCCGGCACCGGCCCCCCGCCGCATTCCGGGGTGATCCTGCGGACACACACCTCCCCGGTGCAGATCCGCGCCATGCTGAGCCGGCCGCTGCCGCTGTACGTGGTCAGCCCGGGCCGGTGCTTCCGCGCCGACGCACTGGACGCCACGCACAGCCCGGTCTTCCACCAGATCGAGGGCCTGGCCGTCGACGAGGGCCTGACCATGGCGGACCTGCGCGGCGCGATCCAGTCGTTCGTGGACGCGATGTTCGGCGAGGGGCTCCGTACGCGGTTCCGGCCCGACTTCTTCCCGTTCACAGAGCCGTCCGGTGACGTGTCCATGGAGTGCCACATCTGCCGGGGCGCGTCCACCCGGCCCGGCGGCCAGCCGTGCCGCGTGTGCCGGTCCCAGGGCTGGATCGAGATCGCCGGCTGCGGCATGGTCAACCCGCGCGTGCTGGTTGCCTGCGGCATCGATCCGCGCCGTTACAACGGGTTCGCGTTCGGCCTCGGCATCGAGCGGACGCTGATGATCGGCCACGGGGTCACCGACATCCGCGACACCACCGAGGGTGACGTGCGGTTCAGCCGGGCATTCGGGACGGAGATCTGACGATGAAGCTTCCGCTTTCCTGGCTGCGCGAGTACGCGCCGGTGGAGGTGTCGACCGAGCCGGCTGAGGTGGCCCGGCGGCTGACCGCGGCCGGCCTGGAGGTCGAGTCCGTCGAGCCGGCCGGCCACGACATCAGCGGCGTCGTCGTGGCCAAGGTGCTGGCCATTGAGGAGTTGGCCGAGTTCAAGAAGCCGATCCGGTACTGCCGCGTTACGACCAGGGACGACACCGGCGACGCCGTCCGCCTGGACGCGGCCGTCCGCCTGGACGCGGCCGTCCGCCTGGACGCGGCCGACCGCCAGGACACAGGGGCCGCTGAGGACGCAGGAGCCGCTGAGGACGCAGGGGCCGCTGAGGACGCAGGGGCCGCTGAGGACGCAGGGGCCGCTGAGGACATCGGCACCCGTGCGGACGCCGCCACCCGTGCGGACGCGGCGGAGGACGACGCCGGGCGCGAGGGCACTGACCGCGAGGGCACTGACCGCGAGGGCACTGACCGCGACGGCACGGTCGGCGAGGGCATGGCGGGCGACGGTACCTTCGGGGTCATCTGCGGCGCGACCAACTTCGCGGTCGGGGACCGGGTCGCGCTCGCCAAGCCCGGCGCGATGCTGACCGGCGGCTTCGAGATCGGCGCGCGGACGACCTACGGCCGCGTGTCGGAGGGCATGATCTGCGCCGCCGACGAGCTCGGCATCGGCTCCGACCACTCCGGCATCCTGGTGCTGCCGGTCGATGCCCCGCTCGGCGCGGACTTTGTCCGCTACGCCGGACTGCGCGACGAGGTGCTCGACATCGCCGTGACCCCGGACCGCGGCGATTGCGTGTCCGTGCGCGGTGTCGCCCGCGAGCTGGCGATCGCGTTCGGCGTGCCGTTCACCGACCCGGCCGACGCGGGGCTGCCAGCGCATGCCGGGCTCGGCGCCGACCTGGGCTGGGTGTCCGGGGACATCCGCCAGGCCCGCATCGCCGACCCGTCCGCCTGCGACCGGTTCGTGCTGCGCGAGGTACGGGACTTCCACCCCGGGTCGGTGACGCCGTTGTGGATGCGCGTCCGGCTGGCCCGTTCCGGCATCCGGACGGTCTCCCTCGCGGTGGACGTGACCAACTACCTGATGCTCGAGCTCGGCCAGCCGCTGCACGCGTTCGATGGCACCAAGCTGAGCGGGCCAATCGTGGTGCGCCGGGCGGCGCCCGGGGAACGGCTGGAAACCCTCGACCATGTTGTAAGGGACCTGGACCCCGACGACATCCTCATCACCGACGATTCCGGGCCAATCTCGCTGGCCGGCACGATGGGCGGGCTGGCCACCGAGATCGACGAGAACTCCACCGACCTGCTCATCGAGGCGGCGCACTTCTCGGCGGCCGGCACGGCCCGGATGAGCCGGCGGCACCGGCTGCACAGTGAGGCGTCCTACCGCTTCGAGCGCGGCGTCGACCGCGAGCTGCCGCTGCGCGCCTCGGCCAAGGCGGTCGCGATGCTCGCGTCGCTCGGCCACGGGAAGATCATCCCGGGCTGCACGCACGCGCACGTGGACGTGTCTCCGGTCATGATCGCGATGGCGGCCGACTACCCGGACCGGGTGGCTGGCGTCGTTTACGGACTCGACACCATCGTGCACCGGCTCCGCCAGGTCGGCTGCGCTACCGAGCACGACCGCGCGGAGCACGTGCTGGTGGTCACCCCGCCGTCGTGGCGGTCCGACCTCATCGACCCGGCCGACCTGGCCGAGGAGGTCATCCGGCTCGAGGGTTACGAGAACATCCCGACGCGCCGGCCGCGCGCCTTCGCCGGGCACGGGCTGACCGTCCGGCAGCGCCTGCGCCGCGCGGTCGGCCGGGGCCTGGCCGGCGCCGGCTACGTGGAGGTGCTCTCCGCGCCGTTCGTCTCCGAGGCCGACGCCGACGCGCTCCAGCTGCCGCCCGAGGACTCCCGCCGCAACATGCTGGCCCTGGCCAACCCGCTCAGCGACGATGAGCCGCTGCTGCAGACCACACTGCTGCCGGGGCTGTTCCGCGTGCTCAACCGGAACATCGGGCGCGGCTTCGGCGACGTCGCGCTGTTCGAGATGAGCCTGGTGTTCCTGCCCCGGCTTGGCGGCCGGGTCGTGCCGCCCGCGCTGCCGGTGAACCGGGCCCCGACCTTCGAGGAACTGGCCGCGCTGGAGGCCGCGCTGCCTGACCAGCCGCTGCACGTGGCCGCGGTGCTGGCCGGTAACCGCGCATCGGCCGGCTGGTGGGGGCACGGGCGCGCCGAGTGCTGGGCGGACGCCATCGAGGCCGCCCGCGAGATTGGCCGTATCTGCCGGGTCTCGGTGACGGTGCGCGCCGACAAGCAGGCGCCCTGGCACCCGGGCCGGTGTGCGGCCATCTTCGTCCGGGCCCGCGACGGCTCGCAGGAGAACGAATGGCTTGCCGGGTACGCGGGCGAACTGCACCCGCGGGCGATCCAGGCCTTCGGCCTCCCGGCCCGCACCAGCGCGGTGGAGCTGGACATGTCCGCCATCCTGGCCGCCGCGGAGAGGTCCGGCCCGGTGCAGGCCCCGGAGCTGTCGTCGTACCCGCTGGCCACCCAGGACGTGGCGCTGATCGTCGACGAACCGGTCCCGGCCGCCGACGTGGCGGCCGCCCTGCGGTCCGGCGCCGCCGCGGTGGACGATGGCACCCTGCTGGAGGACGTCACGCTGTTCGACGTCTACACCGGCGCGCAGGTGGGGGAGGGGCGCAAGTCGCTGGCGTACACGCTGCGGTTCCGTGCCCCGGACCGGACGCTGACCGCGGCCGAGATCGCGGTGGCCCGGGACGCCGCCGTCGCCGAAGCCGCCGAGCGCCTGGGCGCCACCCTGCGCAGCGCCTGACCCGGCCTGCGGCTACGTCCGCCTGGCTGCGAAGCTCTCCGGCTCGGGCGGCGGCATCGGGCCGAGCAGCCGGCCGGTGGCGGCGCCGTGCGCGGTACGCGCCGCCACCACCAGCCAGGCCAGCAGCAGGAAGGCGTACAGCACGACGGAGGCCCCGCGCAGCGCCGCCGCGTGGCTGCGGGCCGCTAGCGCGATCGTCCCAGTCACGCAGGTGCCGACCGGGAACGTGAAGCTCCACCAGGTCAGCGCGAACGGCAGGCCCCCGGTGGCGGTCCGCGCGGCCCGCACGGTGATCGCCGCGGCCAGCACGAGCCACATCATCGCGAAGCCCCACACCGGTATCCCATAGAGCAGCGCGAACACGGCCGCACCCGGCGCGTACGGCGCTGGCAGCACACCCGTGGCCGCGGCCCCTAGCCCGAGTTTCCAACGATCATGCTCCTCGGCAGGGTGTTCTGCCTGGTCGGGATGGGTTTACGGGGCCGCTGGCGCCTATGACCTAACGGTGGGGGCGTAGCGGTCCAGGTGGAAGATCTGGGTGAGTTTGTCCTGGGTGCTGCTGGTCTCGGTGAGCATCCGGCGGGCCTTGGGCCTGCCCCGGGCGGCGGGATAGATCAAGATGGTCTCGCCGATGCCGGCGAGCTGGGTTAGCAGCTCGCGGACTGACATGCGCAGGCCGGCGCGCTGGGCCTGCAGCCGCATCAGGTGCGCGATCTGCAGGGCCAGGACGCAGGTGAGGACGTGCACGTGGATGTTGTGCTCGGTCCAGTGGAACATCGGGGAGAACGACACGGCGCGGGGGTCTTTCATCTGCCGGAAGGAGAACTCGGCTTCGGACTGGGACCGGTAGCCGGCAATCACCTCGGCGGCGGGCCAGTCGTCGTGGTCGGTGATCAGCACGTGCTTGCCGAAGATCTCCTGTTCCAGCGCAGCGCGCCTGGCGGCGTCAACGGACCAGGCTAGCCGCAGATCACGGGGGGCATCCCCGGTCAGCTCCCAGGTGATGACGCGGCGGACCCAGGCGTCATGGGTGATCTTGGTGATCTCCGCTTCCACCTTGGGCCGGGTCCGGCGGGTCTTGCCGCGGGCCAAGGTGGCGGCCAGCTCGTCCAGCTGCCGGGCGGCCTTGGCCAGCGTGGTGCCGTCAAAGCCGCGGGCCTGATGCTGGTGCAGCTCGGGGGAATGAGTCAAGATCGCCCGGCGCTCAGTGCCGTAGATGACGCGGCGGGTGTCATAGGCGGTCAGCTGGCCGAACCGGTCCGCATCGACGACGGCCCGGGCGGACGCGGGCACGGCGAGCAGGTCACGGCAGTCACTGGCGGGCACCGACCCCACGTAGTGCAGGTTCGTGCCCGCCAGAAGCGCGAAGTTGGCCTCGGAGTTCTGCCCGGCGTCGAACACGACCGTCATCTCGGTGCCATCCTGCCCGGCGGCGGCGGCCAGGGCAGCGTGCCGGGCGGCCAGCACCCGGATCATCTGCGGGAACTGGGTGACGTCGGGCTTGTTCCCGGGGTAGGCGTGGGACAGCAGCGGGACGCCGCCGTCCCGGGTCACCACCAGGCCCAGGCCGACCAGCCGCAGGTCAGTGCGTTTCTGCTTGGCCTTGCCCCGCTGCGCGACCGGCGCCCTGGCGTTGCCGGTATCGATGAACGTCGCGAAGTTCGTCATGTCCAGCGCCACCGAGCTGGTGTCCAGCCCGAACCGGGCGCACGCCGCCAGCGCCAGCTTCTCCTCGATCCGCGGCAGCGCCTCCAGCGGCACCGCGCGGAACGCGTCCCAGAACCGGCGGTGATCCAGCGCCGAGGCGCCGATCTTGGTGAACCGGTCCGCCGCCGTGGTGCGCCACCAGTCCGCGAAGGCGCGCTTGGAGCAGGGATCCACCACCCGGTTCAGCGCGGCCAGCGCCAGGTAGGTGCCCGGTGACAGCGGCAGCCCCGGCGGCCTGGCCCCTGTCTCCTCATCGATGACCGCGGCCACGCCCAGATCGGCCAGCAGCCCCCACGCCGCGGCCACCGCCCCGAAGTCCAGGTGCCGGGTCCGCCCGGGCAGCATCTGTTCCTCGCGGGCGTCCAGCAGCGCCTCGATATCGGCCGCGGTGCCCACGTACCGCTCGGAGATCATCTTCGGCTTGCCGTCCACCCAGCCCATCTCGCGCAGATACCAGTACGGCTTCCCGCTGATCACCTTCTTGTACAGGCTCGCCATGAATTTAGGTCATAGGCCAGATCAGAAGCGCAGTCAAGCACCGCAACCGCGTGTCACAAGGGAAAACAAGCCTCCCAGGGCCAGCCGGGATCTCACCCCAGAGTCAGAAGACCATGATCATTGGAAACTCGGGCTAGGAGCCTGCTGAAAAAGGCCCATTTTGCCGTGATCAACTTTGCAAAACCGCAGGTCAGTGGATTGCTTCATGATCGGAAACAGGGTTATTCAGCGGCCTCCTAGCTAGAGCGCCCGCTGCGGTGACCGACTGGCCGAGCGGGCCGAGCACGATCCAGAGCGTCGGCACCAGCACCGCGGGCACTGTCCCGCGGGTGACCAGCCGGGACCAGATCTGGGTAATGATGATCACCGAGGCGAGCAGGCTGACGCCGAACATCGCGTAACAAGCCAGCAGCAGCGTCAGCCGTCCCTGCCCGGGAGCGGCGTAGGGCACCAGCAGCGCGCCGCTGGCCGCGGACACCATCGGCGGCACCACGGGCATCAGCCACCCGCCGAACGCCCCCGGCGATCCGTCGGCGCGCATCCCCGGCCGCGTGATCATCAGGAACGGGATCCAGCACGCCGTCACCAGGCCGAGCGCGGTTCCGCCCCCCACAGCACCCAGTCCGCGTCCACGACGGTGGCCGTCCCAAGCAGGCTGCGCCCGAGGACCAGCGTGCCGGTCCCCACCGTCATCAGCGCCATCGCCGGGGCGCCCCAGAAGTGCGCCATGACCGGGTGCCTGGCGTGCCCGCGGGCCCGTTCCGGGTACCGGATCCAGTGCACGGTCCAGGCGGCCGTCAGGCCGATCAGCACCACGGCGGCCAGCCCCCACACCACCGTCGCGAACCCCCACAGCCCGGGCATCCGCAACGGCAGGATCGCTCCCGCGTTGGCCACGATACCCGTGCCCATCACCGCCGCGAACCAGCTCGGGCCGAGGTCGCGGACCACGCCACCCGGCGGTTCCAGGTCCTTGAACAGACCGAACGGGGCATGACGGGAGGCGCCCCGGCCCGCGTCGGCCACACCCGGCGGAACGTCAAGAATCTGCGCCATGCCTTGCCGCCGGTACGCTCTGCGCGGTGCCGGTCAGCGGGCTGGACCTGCACCGCACCCTGCGGGCGGTATGGCCGGTCGGCCGCCGCCTGACCGCGCCCGCCCGTGACCTCTTTGCGATCGCGGCCCGTTCCGGGGCCAGGCCTCTGGGCCGGGCCCGCCCGTGACCTCTTTGCGATCGCGGCCGTTCCCGGGCCAGGCCCCCGGTCGCGCGCGCCCGTGACCTCGCCCACCCGACTAGCATCACTTTCGCGAGCACAACATGATCAGGTGAGGCGGCTGATGGATCAGATGCTTGAGGTGGGCCTGCCGCCGGTGCTGCGGCTCGGCGGGACGCCGCTGCCGCTCGCCGGGCGGGCCCGGGTGTACGCGTGCGGGATCACCCCCTACGACGTGACGCATCTGGGCCACGCCGCGACCTTCGTCTGGACGGACACGCTGGCCCGGGTGCTGCACGCCGGCGGCGCCGAGGTAATCATGTGCCGCAACGTGACCGACGTGGACGATGTCCTGCTCGCCGCCGCGAACCGGGACGGTTCTCCCTATGACCGGTTCGCCGCCATCCAGCAGTTCTACTTCGACCAGGACATGACCGCGCTGGGAGTGGGCCGCCCAGCGCTCGAACCCCGTGCGCACGTGTACATCCCGCAGGTCATCGCGCTGGCGGCCGGCCTGCTGGACCGGGGAGCGGCCTACGAGCGGGACGGCCAGGTGTACTTCCGCGGCGGCGCCGCCGCCCGGCAAGCCGTCCCGGACCAGGGCGAGGCGCTGCGGCTCGCGGCCGAGTACGGTGACCAGCCCGGCGACCCGCGCAAGGACGACCCGTTCGACGTCGCCGTCTGGCAAGCGTCCCGGGACGGCGAACCGGCGTGGGCCAGCCCCTGGGGACCGGGCCGCCCGGGCTGGCACGCGGAATGCGCGGCCATGGCCCTGCACGCCTTCGGCGCGGCCGTCGACGTCCAGGCGGGCGGGGGTGACCTGCGCTTCCCGCACCACGCCTACCAGGCGGCGCTGGCCGAGGCGTTCACCGGCGTCGCGCCGTTCGCCCGGGCCCGGCTGAACGCCGGCGTCGTCCAGGTGGCCGGAGCCAAGATGGCCAAGTCAGTCGGCAACCTCGTGCTCGTCAAGGAACTGCTCGCCGATTACCCGGCCGCGGCCGTCCGGCTGCTGATCCTGGACCGCCGCTGGCACGAGAACTGGGACTACGACCGCGCCGGCCTCGATGCGGCCGCCGCGCGGCTGGAGCGGATCGCCGCGGCGGCGGGCCGCCCCGGCCGGGGCCCGGCCGGTCACGACGACGCGGCCGTCGCTGCGGTACGGTCCGCCCTCGCCGACGACCTCGACGTGCCCGCGGCCCTGCGCATCGCCGAAACCGAAGGCGGCCCTGCCGCCCGTTCCCTCGGCTCCCTTCTCGGCCTCTGGTAGCCCTCTCGCCCTGTCCCTCCTCGTCCCCGCCCCCGGCGTGCCTCCGCCCCGGCGTGCCTCCGCCCCGGCGTGCCTCCGCCCCCGGCGTGCCTCCGCCCCCGGCGTGCCTCCGCCCCCGGCGTGCCTCCGCCCCCGGCGTGCCTCCGCCCCCGGCGTGCCTCCGCCCCCGGCGTGCCTCCGCCCCCGGCGTGCCTCCGCCCCCGGCGTGCCTCCGCCCCCGGCGTGCCTCCGCCCCCGGCGTGCCTCCGCCCCCGGCGTGCCTCCGCCCCCGGCGCGCCCCGCCCCGGCCCCGCCCCGCGCGTGCCGCCGCTCCTGATCGCGCCCGCCCCCGCCTCGCGCCATCGCCGGGGGTTGGGCAGCGTTTCCGGGACGATATCTGTGGGTTTCTCTGCCCAACCTGCCTGTGATGTACGGTCGGGGCTCAGGTGGGGCCTCCGTTCGGCGGCGGGAGCACCGCGAGGACCTCGCCGCCGTCGTCGCGGCACACGGACGTCTGGCCGGTCTTCAGGACCTCGGGCGTCGGGAAGCCCTGGCAGGTCCAGCCGCTCACCCGGACCGGGGCGCCGCCGCCGGTACCCCGGATCCGGCCCATGCGCATCACGGCCGCGTACGAGTTCTCCACCCGCAGCGCGGTCGCGCAGGACACCGATCCCCGGTCGACGGTGATGATGACCGGGACGTTCGCGCCAGTCCGGGTGGTACCGCAGGTGCGGGCGGCACCTGTGGTGCTCGCCGCGCCCGAAGTCCCGCAGCCCGCGAGCACGCCCAGCCCCAGGCCGACCGCGACTGCGGCCAGCCCGGCACGGAATTGCCCGGCACGGAATTGCCCGGCACGGAATTGCCCGGCACGGAATTGCCCGGCACGGAATCGGCCGGCACGGCGGACCCGCCAGCGGGCCGCCCGAGCCGGAGAAAGCCCGGCGAAGGGGCGTCCCGCTCGGGAAAGCCGTCCACAGCGCGGCCCGGCGTAGTGAAACCCGGTGCGGCGAAACCAGGCGATGGACCAGCCTGTGCGCGGAAGCGCGGCCTGCTGGCGGCTGAGGCGAGACGCAGGCGGGCGGCCTGCGCGCGGGCGGCGGCGACGCATTGCTGAATTACTCCGCATCCTGGGATCTGGGTCGGGCAACATCCGTGGACCCGGTTCCGCACCCGCCGGGTTCCAGCCTCGTGCCGTCATTCCCGGTCCGCTCGCTTCCATGATGCCGCGCTCCCGGCCTCCTCCCAAGCCGCCACCCCGTTGTTCCCTCGTGCGCCTTTCCCCATCTCACACCGGGCCGCTCTCCCGGCTCACCCGGACCACTCTCCCGTCTCACCCGGACCGCCCCTAATCCCATCTCCGTCGCAGTCGCCTCACCGCTTATATCAATCCTCTCCCGCATGCCCCACGTACCCCTCCGAGGCACCTGCGTACAGCGGGGTCGCGGGAAAGGCGCCTCTGCGTACAGCGGGGTCGCGGGAAAGGCGCCTCTGCGTATAAGAGCTTTCGCCCGCGCCCGCTCCGTCCCAGGGCAGCGTTGGTACCTCCGTTGTCGCCAGGGCGTACACGATGGTGCCAACGTGGACGCTGATGCGCGCCGCCACCCCGTCCGGCAGGCCATTCCCGTAGGCCGCGCGCTCCCGTGGGCCGGTGGCCCTCTCCGGGCGGGTGTCCCGTGCCAGATAAGTCGGCCGGCCAAGGTGGCTTTGACCTGGGCGGGCCTGATTGAGTGGCAAACGATCAAGGTTCAGATTGTGGTCCAAGTCGGCCCACAACGGCGATCGAGGGGGCTTCTTGCCAGTTGATTCGGCCCGGTCGTTGCTGGCCCGCGGCGAGGCTTCGCTCGGATGCTCGTGTCGACAGGCCTCCTGATGCGGAGTGCCATGGCCGCCGGACTGGTCGCTGACGCGTCAACCGAGACGTTTCGGACGGGGATGGCTGGCAAGGGAACGTGAACGGGCCAGATCGACTGGCAACGGACTGACTTATTTGGCACGGGACACCGGGCGGGTACCCAGCGCCACTGGGCCGTACCCATTGTGTTTGCATAAGTTCTCGGAGAGCTGCATAATTTTCCATGAGCGGGTGTAGCGGCCCGGATGTCACCGACGGCGTGCCAGCGCTGGAGCAGGAGGGACGCGCGAGATGGGCGCACGGGTCGCAGTAGCAGGCGCCAGCGGCTACGCGGGCGGCGAACTGCTCCGCCTCCTGGCCGGGCACCCGGACCTGGAGATCGGCCCGCTGACGGCCGGGTCGAACGCCGGGGCCCCGGTCACGTCCGTGCACCCGAACCTCGTCGGGCTCGCCGACCGGACGTTCGGCGCCGCGGATCCCGCCGCGCTCGCCGGGGCCGACCTCGTGTTCATGGCGATGCCGCACGCGGAGGCCGCCGCGCTGGCCGCGGAGCTGCCGGCCGCGATGAAGATTGTGGACCTGGGGGCCGGTTTCCGGCTCGCCGACCCGGCCTCCTGGGCGCGGTACTACGGCGGCGAGCACGCGGGCACCTGGACCTACGGGCTGCCCGAGCTACCCGGCGCGCGGGAACGGATCCGCGCCTCGGCCCGGGTGGCCGCGCCCGGCTGCTACGCCACCGCGTCGATCCTGGCGCTCGCCCCGCTGCTGGCCAGCGGGCTGGCCGAGCCCGCCGACATCGTCATCGTCGCCGCCTCCGGCACGTCCGGCGCCGGCCGCGCGCCCGCGCCGAACCTGATGGGCAGCGAGGTCATGGGGACCGTGTCCGCCTACAAGGCCGGCGGCGTGCACCGGCACACCCCCGAGATCGAGCAAGCCCTGCAGGGCGTGCTGGTCCCGGGCGGCGCCGGGGCCCGGGTCACGATCTCGTTCACGCCCACGCTGGCCCCGATGCCGCGCGGCATCCTCGCCACCGCCACGGCCCGCCTCACCGGGGACGCCGCCGCGGCCGCCGGGGAGACGGCGGCCACCGCGCTGCTGCGCGCGTCCATCGCCGAAGCGTACGCGGGGGAGCGGTTCGTGCACCTGCTGCCCGAGGGCCGCTGGCCCGGCACGGGCGCGACCGCCGGGTCGAACGCGGCCCAGCTGCAGGCCGCGGCCGATACCCACGCCGGCCGGGCCGTCGTCGTCTCGGCGATCGACAACCTCGGCAAGGGCGCGGCCGGGCAGGCGCTGCAGGACGCCAACCTCATGCTCGGCCTGCCGGAATCGGCCGGCCTCACCGCCTACGGAGTCGCGCCGTGATGACCCTGCCCGCCCCCGGCACCCTCCGCCCCCCGATCCCCAAGGCCACAGGAGCGCACCAGTGAGCGTCACCGCCCCGCTCGGTTTCCGCGCCGCCGGCGTGGTCGCCGGGCTCAAAGCCTCCGGCGACCGCGATGTCGCGGTCGTCATCAACGACGGCCCGTCCCGCGCCGCCGCGGCCACGTTCACCTCGAACCGGGTGAAGGCGGCACCGGTGCTGTGGACCCAGCAGGTGGTACAGGGCGAGCGCGTCCGCGCCGTGGCCCTCAACTCCGGCGGGGCCAACGCCTGCACGGGGCCGTCCGGCTTCCAGGACACCCACCTGACCGCCGAACGGCTCGCCGCCGCGCTCGGCGACTCGGCCGGTGAGATGGCCGTCTGCTCCACCGGCCTGATCGGCGAGCGGCTGCCGATGGATGCGCTGCTCCCGGCCGTGGACGCCTGCGTCACCCAGGCCTCCCGCGGCGGGGGACTGGCCGCGGCCGACGCGATCCGGACCACCGACACGGTCGTCAAGATCTCCTTCCGCCGGGCCGCGGCGGGCCCAGAGGCCGGCGGGGACGGGACCGGGTACGCCATCGGCGGCATGGCCAAGGGGGCCGGCATGATCGCGCCCGGCCTGGCCACGATGCTGTGCGTGCTCACCACCGACGCGGATCTGACCGCCGACGGCCTCGACGCGGCGCTGCGGGCCGCGGTCCGGGTCACCTTCGACCGCCTCGACACCGACGGCTGCATGTCCACCAACGACACCGTGCTGCTGCTGGCCAGCGGCGCGTCCGGGATCCGGCCGGGTCCGGAGGAGTTCACCGCCCTGCTCACCGACGTGTGCGCCGACCTGGCGCGCCAGCTCCAGCTGGACGCCGAGGGCGCGGGCAAGATGATCGCGGTCGAGGTGATCGGCGCCGCCAGCGAGGACGACGCGGTGGCCGCCGGGCGCGCGGTGGCCCGCAGCAACCTGCTGAAGTGCGCGATCGCGGGTGAGGACCCGAATTGGGGGCGGGTGGTCTCCGCCGTGGGCACGACCGCCGCGCAGTTCCAGCCGGACCGGCTGAACGTGGCAATTAACGGAATCTGGGTCTGCCGGAATGGCTGCGCCGGTGACGAGCGGTCCAAGGTCGACATGTCCCCGCGGGACGTCACGATAACCGTTGACCTGTCCGCCGGGCCGAACGCCGCCACCATCGCGACCACCGACCTGACCGCCGAATACGTGCGCGAGAACTCGGCGTACTCGACGTGACCGCGATCGGGGACAAGGGCCCCGCGGTACGCCAGGTGAGCGAGACGGCGGCCGCCAAGGCGGCGACGCTCATCGAGGCGCTGCCGTGGCTCATCCGGTTCCATGACCGGACCGTCGTGATCAAATACGGCGGGAACGCCATGATCGACGACTCGCTCCGCGCCGCCTTCGCCGAGGACCTGGTGTTCCTGCGGTACGCGGGGCTGCGGCCGGTGGTCGTGCACGGCGGCGGCCCGCAGATTACCGAGCACCTCGACCGGCTCGGCCTGGAGAGCACGTTCACCGCGGGCCTGCGGGTCACCACGCCGGAAACGATGGACGTCGTCCGCATGGTGCTGACCGGCAAGGTGAACAAGGACATCGTGCGGCTGATCAACCGGGACGGACCGTTCGCCGTGGGCCTGTCCGGCGAGGACGCGAACATGTTCACGGCCAGCCGCAAGCCCGCCATCGTGGACGGCGAGACCGTCGACATCGGGCTCGTCGGCGAGATCGAGGCCACCGACGCCGGCGCGGTGCGCGCGCTGATCGCCGACCGGCGCATCCCGGTGGTCTCCAGCGTCGCCCGTGGTGCGGACGGTGAGGTCTACAACGTCAATGCCGACACCGCCGCGGCGGCGCTCGCCGTCGCCCTGGGCGCGGCCAAGCTGATGATCCTCACCGACGTGCCCGGCCTGTACCGGACCTGGCCGCCGGAGGGCGACGTGCTCAGCGAGGTCGGCGCGCACGAGCTGGAGACCATGCTGCCCGGCCTGAGCACCGGGATGATTCCCAAGATGGAGGCGTGCCTGACCGCGGTCCGCGGCGGTGTGCCGCAGGCCCACGTGCTCGACGGCCGCCAGCCGCACGCCGTCCTGCTGGAGATCTTCACCGATTCCGGCACCGGCACGATGGTCGTCCCCGACGCGCCGGGCGCAGCGGCGGACCACAGGGCGGGAGAACACAGAAAGGCGGGACCACGGTGAGCGCGACGGAAGTAATGCAGAAGCGGTTCGCCGCCGCCTTGATGCCCAACTACGGGCTGCCGCAGCTGGCGCTGGCCCGCGGCGAGGGCTGCCGGGTGTGGGACGCCGACGGCCGCGAGTACCTGGACCTGTTCGCCGGCATCGCGGTGAGCTCGCTGGGCCACGCGCATCCGGCGCTGGTCGCCGCGGTCACCCGGCAGGTCAGCGCGCTGGCGCACACCTCGAACCTGTTCCTGCACGAGCCAGGGATCGCCCTGGCCGAACGGATCCTGGCTCTGCTCGGCCCCGGTGCGGGCCCGGCCGACGCCAGGGTCTTCTTCGCCAACTCTGGTGCGGAGGCCAACGAGGCCGCGATCAAGCTGGTTCGGCGGCACTGGGACCGGCAGGGCCAGAGCCGGGCCCGGCCGGTCGTCGTGGCCACCGAGAACGGCTTCCACGGGCGCACCATGGGGGCGCTCGCGCTCACCGGCAAACCGTCCATCCGTGATCCGTTCGGCCCGTTCGGGATCGACGTGCGCTTCGTCCCGTTCGGCGACGCGGACGCCCTGCGCGCGGCGGCCGGGCCGGACTGCGCGGCCGTGTTCGTCGAGCCGTGCCAGGGCGAGGCCGGCGTCATCCCGCCGCCGCCCGGGTACCTGCGCGCGGCGCGCGAGGCGTGCGACGCGTCCGGCGCGCTGCTGGTCATCGACGAGATCCAGAGCGGCATCGGGCGCACCGGGCACTGGTTCGCGCATCAGACCGAAGACGTCACGCCCGATGTGCTCACGCTGGCCAAGGGGCTGGGTGGCGGGCTGCCGATCGGCGCGTGCGTGGGATTCGGCCCGTTCGGCAGCGTGCTGGGCAAGGGGGACCACGGGTCGACGTTCGGCGCGAACCCGGTCGCCTGCGCGGCGGCGCTGGCCGTGCTGGAGACCATCGAGGCCGACGGGCTGCTGCAGACGGCGGCCACCGTCGGCCGGCAGCTCGGGGACGGTATCGCGGCCGTGGACCACCCGATGCTCGCCGGGGTGCGCGGCCAGGGGCTATGGCTGGCCGCGATCCTGGCCGGCCACACGGCCGCCGGCGTGGAGGCGGCCGCGCGGCGGGCCGGGTTCCTGGTCAACGCGGTGCAGCCGGACGCGATCCGGCTCGCGCCGCCGCTGATCATCACCGCGGACGAGGCCGCGGCGTTCCTCGCCGCGCTGCCGCGCATTCTGGACGACGCCGCCGCGGCCGGGGCGGCGTCATGACCGGGCCACGGCACTTCCTCCGGGACGACGACCTGAGCCCGGTCGAGCAGGCCGAGGTGCTCGACCTCGCCGACGCGATGAAGGCCGACCGGTTCGCCCGCAAGCCGCTGGCCGGGCCGCGCACCGTCGCGGTGCTGTTCGACAAGCCGTCGCTGCGCACCCGGGTCTCCTTCGCTACCGGCATCGCCGAGTTGGGCGGCTCCCCGCTGATCATCGACACGCAGACCACGCACATCGGCCGCGGAGAGACGATCGGGGACATCGCGCGGGTGCTCAGCCGCCAGGCGGCGGCGATCGCCTGGCGCACGTTCGGCCAGGACCGGGTGGCCGCCATGGCCGCCGCCAGCGACGTCCCGGTGATCAACGCGCTCACCGACGCGTTCCACCCCTGCCAGGTGCTCGCCGACCTGCAGACCATCCGGGCCGCCCGCGGCGCGCTGTGCGACCTCACGCTCACCTTCCTCGGCGACGGCTCCAGCAACATGGCGCATTCCTACCTGCTGGGCGGGGCCACCGCCGGCCTGCACGTGCGGATCGCCGCGCCGGAGGCGTACCGCCCCGGCCCGGCCGTGCTGGCCACCGCCGCCGAGATCGCCAGCCTCACCCGGGGCAGCGTCCGATGGTACGCCGACCCGGCCGAGGCGTGCGCCGGTGCCGATGTGCTCGCCACCGACGTGTGGGCGTCCATGGGGCAGGAAACCGAGCACGCCGAGCGGACCTCGATCATGCGGCCGTTCAGCCTGGACAAAACCAAGCTGGACCTCGCCAGCGCGGCGTGCGTGGTGCTGCACTGCCTGCCCGCCCACCGCGGTGAGGAGATCAGCGCCGAGGTCCTGGACGGGCCGCACAGCGCCGTCTGGGATCAGGCGGAGAACCGGCTGCACGCGCAAAAGGCGCTGCTCACCTGGCTGCTTGGGCAGGCGTGATGACGCTGACCAGGCCTAGCACCAAGGCGTCCCGGCAGGCGTGGGTGGCGGCCACGCTGGCCGACCGCCCGGTCCGGTCGCAGGAGGAGCTCGCCCGGTTGCTGAACGAGCAGGGGGTGCCCGTGACTCAGGCCACGCTGTCCCGTGACCTCGAGGAACTCGGTGCCGTCCGGGTCCGCGCCGCCGACGGTGCGCTGGTGTACGCGCTGCCGGGGGAACCAGGCGGTCCCGGGTCGCGGCCCGGCCTGCCCAGTGCCGTCGGCTTGGCGGGGTCGGCCGCTCCGGCGGGCTCAGCCGGTTCGGCTGGCGCGGGCGGCTCGGCGGGCCGGCCCGGTTCGGCAGGCCCGGGAGGCTCAGCAGGCCCGGGAGGCTCAGCGAGCCCAGGCGGCTCGCGCGGCCGGCCCGGTTCGGCGGGCCTGGCAGGCTCGGCAGGCTCAGGCGGGCCGGCGGGCTCGCCCGGCTCGGCGGGCCCGGGCGCTGCCGGGGCCGCTACGGGTCCCGCGGGCGGCGGCACGGGCGCGGGTACCGCGACCGGTACGCCTCTGCCGGGCGGCCCGCGGCTGGCGCGAGTGGCGGCGGAGCTGCTGATCTCGGCCGAGGCGAGCGCCAACATGGTGGTCCTGCGTACCCCGGCCGGCGCGGCTCAGTTCCTCGCCTCGGTGATGGACCACGCGTCCTGGCCGTCCATCCTCGGCACCGTGGCCGGCGACGACACGGTGCTCGTGATCGCGCGGGATCCGGAGGGCGGCGCCGATCTGGCGGCGCAACTGCTCGCTCTGGCCGAGCGCCGACGATGAGGCGCCGCGGCCATCCGCGGCGCCTGAGTCCCGTTACTTATTTATTTATTTACTTACGTCAAAGGATGAGGAAATGAGCAGTGAAAAGGACCGGGTCGTCCTGGCCTATTCCGGCGGCCTGGACACTTCCGTGGCGATCGGCTGGATCGCGGAGCAGACCGGTGCCAACGTCGTCGCCGTCGCCATTGACGTCGGCCAGGGCGGCGAGGACATGGAAGATATCCGCAAGCGCGCGCTCGCCTGCGGCGCCGTCGACGCCGAGGTGGTGGACGCGCGGGCCGAGTTCGCCGCGGACTACTGCGTGCCGGCGCTGACCGCCAACGCGCTCTACATGGACCGCTATCCGCTGGTCTCCGCGCTGTCGCGGCCGCTGATCGTCGACCACCTGGTCCGGGTGTGCCGCGACAAGGGCGCCTCGATGCTGTCCCACGGCTGCACCGGCAAGGGCAACGACCAGGTACGTTTTGAGGCGGGGATCGCCGCGCTGGCCCCCGACATCAAGGTGCTTGCGCCGGTCCGTGACTCGGGGATGACCAGGGACAAGGCGATCGCGTTCGCGGCCGACAAGGGCCTGCCGATCGACGTGACGTCCACGTCGCCGTACTCGATCGACCAGAACCTGTGGGGCCGCGCGGTCGAGACCGGGCACCTGGAGAACATCTGGAACGGGCCGTGGGAGGACGTGTACTCGTACACGGCCAACCCCGCCGTTCCGCGTGAGCCCGACGAGCTGGTGATCAGCTTCGCCAACGGCGTGCCCACCGCGGTCGACGGGACCGCCAAGACTCCGCTGGACATCATTACCGAGCTGAACCAGCGGGCCGGGGCGCAGGGCGTCGGCCGGCTCGACATGGTTGAGGACCGGCTGGTCGGCATCAAGAGCCGTGAGGTGTACGAGGCGCCCGGCGCGATCGCGCTGATCACCGCGCATCAGGAGATGGAGAGCGTCTGCGTCGAGCGCGACCTGGCCCGGTTCAAGCGGCAGGCCGAGCAGCGGTGGGCCGAACTGGTCTATGACGGGCTGTGGTTCTCCCCGCTGAAGCGGGCCCTTGACGCGTTCATCACGCAGGCGTCCGAGCACGTGACCGGGGACATCCGGCTCGAGCTGCACGGGGGCCGCGCCGTCGTTACCGGCCGGCGCAGTCCCGCTTCGCTCTACGATTACGAACTGGCCACCTACGACACCGGCGACACGTTCGACCAGGGGCTCTCCAAGGGTTTCGTGGAGCTGTGGGGCCTGCCGAGCAAGATCGCGGCGATCCGGGACCGCCGGGCGGGCTGACCGGAGTCAGGGCGCCGTCGCGGCACCCGGCGGGTGCCGTCAGGCGCCGTCGGGTGCCGTCGCGGCACGCGGTTGCAGAGGTTAAGGGACTGAGGGAGACGTGACAGAAGCAGGCAGCGCGCCGACCAGGCTGTGGGGCGGCCGGTTCGAGTCCGGGCCGGCCGATGCGCTGGCCCGGCTGTCGGTCAGCGTGCAGTTCGACTGGCGGCTGGCCCCCTACGACCTGCTGGCCTCCCGCGCGCACACCCGCGCGCTGTACGGCGCCGGGCTGCTGACCGAGGCGGAACGGGACGCGATGCTGGGCGCCCTGGACGACCTCGACCGCGCCTGCCGCGACGGCACGTTCCGCCCCACCGCCGCCGACGAGGACGTGCACACGGCGCTGGAACGCGGGCTGCTGGAGCGGCTCGGCACCCTCGGCGGCAAGCTGCGCGCCGGGCGCAGCCGCAACGACCAGGTAGCCACGGACCTGCGGCTGTACCTGCGGGACCACGCGCGCATGATCGTTTCCCGGCTGGCCGAGCTGGAGACCGCCCTGCTCGGCCAGGCCGAACGGCACGCAGGCGTGGCCGCTCCCGGGATGACGCACCTGCAGCACGCCCAGCCGGTGCTGTTCGCGCACCAGCTGCTGGCCCACGTGCACGCGTTCGCGCGGGACGCGGACCGGCTGCGGGACTGGGATAAACGGGCGGCGATCTCCCCGCTCGGCGCGGGCGCGCTGGCCGGGTCGTCGCTGCCGTTCGACCCGCGCGAGCTGGCCAGGCAGCTCGGCTTCAGCGCCGCGACGACCAACTCGATGGACGCGGTCAGCGACCGGGACTTCGCTGCCGAATTCTGCTTCGTGGCGGCGCTCATCGGCGTGCACATGTCGCGGCTGGGCGAGGAGATCGTGCTCTGGTCCTCACAGGAGTTCGGCTGGATCGAGATCGACGACGGTTACGCCACCGGCTCATCGATCATGCCGCAGAAGAAGAACCCGGACGTGGCCGAGCTGGCCCGGGGCAACGGCCTGGCTGATCGGCGGGCTCACCGGCCTGCTCGCCACGCTCAAGGGGCTGCCGCTGACCTACAACCGCGATCTGCAGGAAGACAAGGAACCGGTTTTCGACGCGGTCGACACGCTGCTGCTCGTGCTGCCGGCCCTGGCCGGGCTGGTCGCGACGTTCCGGCTGCACGAGGAGCGGATCACCGCGAGCGCCAGCGCGGGCTTCACGCTGGCCACCGACCTGGCGGAGTACCTGGTGCAGCGGGGCGTCCCGTTCCGCGAGGCGCACGAGATCGTCGGCCACCTCGTTGTGTGGTGCCAGGTGCACGAGGTTGACCTGCACGAGGTCAGCGACGCCGACCTGGAGCGGGTGTCGCCGTACCTGACGCCCGACGTCCGGCAGGTGCTGACCGTCGAGGGTGCGCTGGCCGCGCGGAAGCAGCAGGGCGGCACGGCACCGCAGCGGGTCGCCGAACAGATGGCGGCGCTGCGCGCCCTGACGGACCAGCACGCGGCGTGGGCGGCCAGCTGACCGGCGGGGCCCCTGGCACTGGTCCGCCCGGCCGGGACGGCGGGCCGGCCGGTGAGGGCGCCCGTGGTGGGCCCGGCCAGGACGGCGGTGCGGACCTGCCGGGTGTGCTGGCCCGCCCCTTCTTCGACCGCCGGGCCGTGGAGGTCGCACCGGCCCTGCTGGGCTGCGTGCTGGAGCACCAGACACCGGACGGGCTGGTCGCGGTCGCGCTGACCGAGGTCGAGGCCTACAGCGGCGCCGCCGATCCCGCCTCCCACGCCTACCGGGGCAAATCTGGCCGCAACCAGGTCATGTTCGGGCCGCCGGGCCACGCCTACGTGTACCAGATCTACGGCCTGCACTTCTGCGTCAACCTCGTGTGCCAGCCTGCCGGTACGGCCGAAGCGGTGTTGCTGCGCGCCGGACAGGTGGTGGTAGGCACCGAGCTGGCCTGGAGCCGGCGTCCCGCGGCCCGCACCGAAGCCCAGCTGGCCCGGGGGCCGGCCCTGCTGTGCCAGGTCCTGGCCATCGACCGCGGGTTGGACGGCACCGACGTGTGCGCTGAGAACTCGCCGGTGCGTATGCGCGGTCCGCGCACCGGGCATGCCCCCGCCCCCGGGACGATCCGGGCCGGCCCCCGGGTCGGCGTGACCCAGGCGGCCGAGTACCCCTGGCGATTCTGGATCGACGGCGACCGCACGGTCTCGGCCTACCGTCGCGCCGTCCCCCGGAAACGGCAGGGAACGCAAACGGTTACCACTCCGGGCCGCGATGGTGGCACCATTCAGCCGTGACCGACATCATCGACGAGCTGACCTGGCGCGGGCTCATATCGCAGTCGACGGATCTGGAGGACCTGCGCAAGACCCTGGCGTCCGGGACCGTAACGCTCTACGGCGGGTTCGACCCGACCGCGCCTGGCCTGCACATCGGTAACCTCGTGCTGCTGCTCACGCTGCGCCGGTTCCAGCTGGCCGGGCACCGCCCCATCGGCCTGGTCGGCGGGGCCACCGGCTTGATCGGCGACCCCAGCGGCAAGTCGGCCGAACGCGTGCTGAACCCACGCGAGGTCGTCGCCACCTGGGTGGACCGGATCCGGGGCGAGGTCGAGCGGTTCCTTGACTTCGGCGACATCGACAACAGCGCCGTGATCGTCAGCAACCTGGACTGGACGGACGGGCTGACCACGCTGGACTTCCTGCGTGACATCGGCAAGCACTTCCCGGTCAACCAGATGCTCGCCCGCGAATCGGTCAAGGCCCGCCTGGAAGGCGGCGGCATCAGCTACACCGAGTTCAGCTACCAGATCCTGCAGGCACTGGACTTCCTGGAGCTGTACCGGCGGCGGGACTGCATGCTGCAAGTGGGCGGCAGCGATCAATGGGGGAACCTGGTTGCGGGGGTGGACCTGATCCGGCGGGCCGAAGGCGGCTCCGTGCACGCTCTCGCGACCCCGCTGATCACCAAGGCGGACGGCACCAAGTACGGCAAGACCGAAGGCGGCGCCATCTGGATCAGCCCCGACCTGATGAGCCCGTACGCGTTCTACCAGTTCTGGCTCAACGTCGGCGACGCCGAGGTACCCGGGCTGCTCAAGGTGTTCACGTTCCGGTCCCGCGAGGAGATCGAGGACCTGGAACGCCAGACCGCGGAGCGGCCCGCGGCCCGCGTCGGCCAGCGGACGCTGGCCGAGGACGTCACCACGCTCGTGCACGGCGCCGACGCGACCCAGCGGGTAATGGCGGCCAGCCGGGCGCTGTTCGGCCAGGGCGAGCTGGCCGGCATCGACTCCCGCACGCTCGCGGACGCTTTCGCCGAGGTCCCGCACACCGAGGTCTTCCTCAGGGCTGAACCCGCTGGCCCGGGGGAGATGCCGACCGTGGCCGACCTGATGGCCCTGACCGGCATCGTAGCGAGCAAGTCGGCCGCCCGGCGCGCGATCGCCGAGGGCGGCGCCTACCTCAACAACCGGAAGGTAACGTCCGAGGACGCGGTCCCCGAACGCAGTGACCTCCTGCACAATCGTTACCTGATTGTGCGCCGCGGCAAGAGAACCGTCGGCGCCGTCGACGTCCGCCCCGCCTGACCCTCCCAGCGAGGCGCCGCCGCCCGCCGCCCGCCTGAGGGCCGCCCGCCCGCCTGCCTGCCCGCCTGTGGCCCGCGCGCCCGCCCGCCTGCCCGCCTGTGGCCCGCGCGCCCGCCCGCCTGCCTGCCCGCCCGCCTGAGGCCCGCGCGCTCGGGGTTTGGCTCGGGACCGGCTCGGGGCCGTCCGCCTGAGGGCCGCCGCCTGGGGCACGCTTCCCCTTCCTGCCTTCCTGCCCGCCGCTCGCTCGGGCCCGCCGGGTCGGCGTGGGCGTCCCCATAGCCACACCGTTCGCAGGAACCTCACCG
>CAWGPP010000008.1:0-171711 GCA_963824545.1 uncultured Actinomycetes bacterium
TCTCATCGCCCTCGCCACCCTAATGCCACTGGTACGGCTTGGTACTTATGAAGATGTTAAGTCCCAGTAACTTGACTGTCACCCTTTTGCCGTGTGCTTGTTCCGGCCGGTTCGGACGTCAGCAACATCACCGTGCAGAACCAGTGCCCGCTAGACCGGGCCGGCCACCTGGAAATCGCCTATTCCCCGATGGCGGGGCGGACGGCCCGGCGTGCGGTGCGCCGCCCGGGCCGGAGCCGGTACGCTACCCCCTGACGGCCCGGCCGGACCTGCGGTCTGCCGCCGTTTCGCGGGCGTAGCTCAATGGTAGAGCCCCAGCCTTCCAAGCTGGTCATGCGGGTTCGATTCCCGTCGCCCGCTCTTTCGCTCCGGTGCAGGTCAGGTGGGTTGCCCTACTGGGACGGCCGCCCGTCCGAGTTGCTGAACAGGCGCGTCGTGCCACATACGTGCCACAGCGACACCGCTTCAGGCGCCTTGTTCACCGCGTTCTGGCTCATCGCCTGATTCCCTCGCGGGGCCGCGGACTTCGCGCACATACGCGCCGAGAGCTTTGGCTATGGCCTGGTCCCGGTCGCGGGTGGCGTGCTGGTAGATCAGGGCGGCGCGGACGCTGGAGTGCCCGAGCCGGGCCATCAGCTCCTTGAGCGTGGCACCGGTCGTGGCCGTGAGGGTGCCGCCGGTGTGCCGCAGGTCGTGAAAGTGCAGCTCCGGCAGGCCGACCGAGGTTCGGGCCTTGTCCCAGGTGCGGTGAAAGTTCGAGCGGCGGAGCCGACCGCCCTTCGGCCCGACGAAGACGAACCCCCGCGACCCTGGTTCGGCGAACCGTTCCAAGTGCCAGCGGATCTCCGGGGCAATCTCGGTCGGGAACGCCACGATGCGGCGGCCAGCCCGCGACTTGGGTGTGTCCGGCCGCAGGCCGCCCCGGTCGAGCTGGGCGAGCGTTTCGGTGATCCGGATTTCGCACGTGTCCAGGTCGATGTTCTCCCGCCGGAGCCCCACCAGCTCACCCCAGCGCATGTCCGCGAAGGTGGCCAGCAGAATCAGCGAGCGATACCGCACTGGGACGGTATCCGCGAGCTTGAAGACGACGGGGAGCGGGACGATGGCCCGCTCATCGGACTCCTCCTGGCCCGCTCCCGCGATCCGGCAGGGATTACGCGCGACGATGCGGTCCTCGACCGCCGTCTCGAAGATGGCGTGCAGCAGGCGGTACGCCTTGGCCACCGTCACCGGTCCGAATGGGCGCTCCGCCTTGGGGCCAGTTTCCAGGCGTTCCTTGCGCCAGCGGCGGACGGTCACCTCGTCGATGTCGGCCAGGCCGAGACCGCCGAAGGCCGGGAACAAGTGGTTGGTCAGCAGGCCGTCGTACAGCTCGGCCGTGCGCGCCTTGAGCACGCGATCACGCATCCAGCGCCCGGCGTACTCACGGAAACTCTGCGCTCCCAGCTCCGGGGCGATCCACTCCCCCGTCGAGATCTCGGTCTCCTTGAGGCTGAGCCAGCGCGCCGCGTCGGTCTTGCGCTGGAACGTGGAGGGAGCCGGGCGGAGCTTGCCGTCAGGCCCCCGGTAGCGCGCCTGATAGCGCCCCGATGAGAGCTTGCGAATGTTGCCGAACTGCCGCCCCCGCTTGGTGTCAGCCATCAGGCGACCTTTCCTCGTCCGTAATTGCGCGATGTGATCGGCTTGACAACACCGGATGCGATGAAGTCGTCCAGCGCCGTTTCGCTGATCCGAATGTGACGGCCGACCCTGACAAACTCGATCCGACGTTCGGCGATCAGCCGCCGGACGAAGCGGACGGATGTGCTCAGGCGTTCGGCGGCGGTCTCGGCGGTCAGCAGCCGTCCGGCCGACGCCGCGCCAGGGCGCCCCGTCATGCCGCCCTCCCGGTTGCCGAAAGATCGGTGCCAGGCTCGCTACCTGCCCGGCGTCTGGCCTCGGCGAGTGCGGCCTGCCAGCGCTGACGGTCGGCGACGACGTGCAGGAGCCGCCGGGCGTGTTCCATGTGGTCCGGGTCGTCAGGGGTGACCGGCTCCCAGGAGTACCGGGCCGGGTCGGTGGCGGCCTGGCCGAGGGTGGCCAGGAGCCAGTTCTTCCGGTCGGCCCGGTGGCCGGCCAATGTCTTGCCGGACCATTTGCGGGACACCAGGACGCGGCGGCCCGCGTAGCCGAGGTACTCACGGCGATGGGCTTTGCCTTTGCACGCGCCGGGGTGCACGCCAGGCCGGGGGTTCTTGGGCTGGATGCCGTAGCGGAGCCAGTTGGCGCACCGCGGCGAGCACGGCTCGAAGCGCAGCGCCTCGGCCAACCTCTCTACGTGCACGCGCTGGGCGTCGGTCTGCGCCTGGTGGCAGTCGGCGACGTGCTTCGTCAGGTACTTGGTGAGGTAGCCGATGCAGCGGGCCGCGTCCTTGGACCCGGCCAGCACGCCCTGAGCGTCGAACCGTTCCCCGAACCGGGCCACATGCAACGGCTCGTCCTGATCGCCAATGGCATCCAGCGCGTCACCCCACGTCGGCAGGACTTCGCCGGTAGCCGGGTCGAGGTAGGTGCCGGTCTGCTCATCCCACACCGGCAATGCGCCGTCCTCGAAGCGGACGACGGAGGTGTCCGGCCACCACACCTGGTGATAGGTCGCGGCCAGCACCCGGCGCAGCTCCGTACGGGAGACCGTGCCCCGCATGGCCAGGTGAATGTGCGGTGCCAGCCGACGTTGCGGCTCGACCGCCGCGAAGTACTGCACGTCATAGCCGAGGAACCGGCGCAGGTTCTGAATGAACCGATCGAATAGCGCCGCGAAGTGCAGGGCATCCCGCGCCGCCCGCTGGTAGTCATAGTCGGCCGGGTCGGCCGGGGTGCCGTCCTCGCGCACCCGGCCATAGCTGGGGCAGGTGAGGGTGACGAACAGGGAGGGCCGGAACCGCTTGCCGTCCGCTGTCTCGTATACCTTGCCGACCGTCCGCGCCGCGACCTTGCGGTGAGGCAGAGGGGCCATGTCCTGACGGCGGCGTGTGGTGCGATGCCGCCGGATGGGCCGGGCCGGGAGCACGTTCCCGCGCATCCCCGCGCCGTTGATCTCCTGGTCCAGCTCGGCGTTCAGCGCGTCCAGGTCCTCGGTGTCCTCGCTGTCCTTCTCGGCCTGGTCGTGCATGGCCTGTGCCTCGGCCCGCTTCTCCACCCACCACTTCTGGTCCTCGGTAGCCGGGTCCGGGTTGATGACGGGTTCGGTCTCTAGGTGCCAGCCCTCCCGGCACTGCGCGGCCCGGAGCGTCTTGGATCGCTGGGCACAGGCTGGGCAGACGGTGGCGAGGGTGTGCCCGCAGGGCACGAGCACCTGGTCCACGGTCCCGGTGTCGAGGTTGGTACGCCGGAGCTGCACCGGCCGGATGCACGCGCCATGCTCGATGGCCAGATCCTTGACGACATCGCGGGCGAGCGGCATGGCCAGCCGTTCGGCCCGGGTACGTCGCGTCACGTCCAACTCAATTCTCCTTCGACAGGAATGAATGGAGCAGCGCGAAGGTCACCCAATGGCTCAGTACGCAGCGATGGCAGATGCCCGGCGGGTGATAGCCGGGAAGCAGAACCAGGCAAGTCGCGGCACAAACGAGCACCGGTGGCCTGATGAGATCGCCTCGGCTAGTTCCAGCTCCCGGCCGGGCCGTTCGAGCTGCCAGCGCTGAGGCGACGATGACGAGGTGCGGGGAGAGATCAGCCCTCTCCGTGGCCCGAGGGCTGAGGGTTGCTGTGGGCGGTATCGGTGGCGGCCTTGAGCCGCCAATGGCAACGGACCACTTTGCCGCCGCCATTGTTGGGCTGCCAGGTAAGGCGGTCGCACAACGCGTCCACCAGCGCGAGGCCCCGGCCCGCCTCGGCGAGTTGCATGATCCGCCAGTCAACGGCGTCGGTGTCGATTAAGGCGAACGGCAGCACCCCCAACTCGGCGATCCTGTGGCGGCGCGGCAGCCGTGAGTCCTGATCCCGGACTTCGACAGTCAGAGAGCTACCGGGCACCCAGGAGACGAACAGCTCGGCGGTCGCTGACTTGGCGGCATGCTCGTAGACGTTGGCCACCAGCTCGGAAACGCAGCTCACCACGTCATCGGCCAGGCCACCGAGCCGCCACCCTTCCAGCAGCGACCCGACGACATGCCGCGCACGCCGGGCGGCCCGTGGCTCGATCACCAGCCGGTACTGGAGCAACTCCCCACCGCTGTCCCTCACAAGAACGGTCGCCTCCCTGCCGTCACACCACAGGATGCCAAGCAGAATCGGACTCAGATAGGACTTATATAGGACGTTATTAGGTCTCCTCTAGGACGTATCCGTCTGATAGAGGTACGTTCGTCCTCGTAGAGTCCTGCGACACCGCATCAGGGCGCAAGACGCGCGGAGATCCTTTGACTCAGCCCATCGGCAACGTCCGGCTAAAGGCCGCCCGTCAGCACGCCGGGTACGCATCGCAGCAGGCACTTGCTGACGCCCTCACCCGCGCAGCGCCGCAGCTCGGCCTCGGGCACCTGGAGATCAGCGACCGGCAGATACGGCGATGGGAATCCGCCACTCCCCCATGGCCGCGAGCCGACCATCAGCGGCTCCTGGTCCACGTCCTCCAGCTCCCGATCGAAGAACTCGGCTTCACCCCGCCGTGGGACGTGTCCGTAGCTGGCCCCGACGCCGCAGCCGCCGCCCTGACCCCGATGCCCAGGAACAACACCCGGACCCCTCTGCCGCTGGCCAAGGCCCGGGGCGTCATCCAGCCATCGACCGTCGCCGGTGACTACGCGGCAATCTCCGTCTCCTACCGGCGCCTCTACGCCAGCGTGCTACCTACCCACCTGCACCCGCCGGTCATCGAGCACACCCGCCTCGGCGCCCACCTGCTCGGCGAAACCGAAGGCGTGGGCCACACCATCGTCGCCACCGCCCTGGCCGAGGCCCTACTGCTGGCCGGGCGCATCGAGTTCTTCGACCTGCGCCAGCCCGACGACGCCGACGCCACGTTCGTCCGTGCCCTGCAAGCAGCCGGTGAAGCCGACGACGCCCTGCTGGGTTCGGCGATCCTGGCGCACGCGGCGTTCGTCCCCGGATGGTCCGGACGCGGCGACGAATATGCCGACCGGATGCGCGCCGCCCGCACCTACGCCCGCCGCGCTCCCGCCTCAGCGGAATTCCTGGCCTGGCTAGATGCCGTCGAGGCCGAGTGCGCGACGATCAGCGGCCACTCCCGCGAGGCATTGCGCCTCATCGAGCACGCCGAATCGGTCCTCGCAGCGGGCGGGGACCATGCCTCCCCGGACTGGTTCACCTGGTTCTCCCCCGTGCGCCTGGCGGCGTTCAAGGGCAACACCCAGCTCAAGGCCGGGCACCTCCCCCAGGCCCACGAGGCCCTGACCGCCGCGCTCACCAACGCGACCCCCGCCGACGACAAGCAGCGCACCGTCATCCTCGGCGACTTGGCGACCGTCGCAGCCGCCCAGCACAACCCCGAGGCCGCCTGCGGCTACGCCGAGCAGGCCCTCCAGCAGCTCGCCGTCACCTGGTACGCCACCGGCATGCACCGAATCCTCGACGTCCGCAAAGCCCTCCAGCAATGGGCCGAACAAGACTGCGTCCAAGCCCTCGATGACCAGCTCTACGGCTGGCAAACCACCCTCAGCACCCTGCAGCGTTAAACGCCGCGATCCGGCCCGGCAGCTCAGCCAGCGAATCAATCCGCATCGTCGGAACCCCGTCCGCCTCCGGGTCGTCCTGCTGGATGATCCCCCACGGCCCCCGCCGGATCAGCGCCGTCCGCAGCCCAAGACTGGCCGCGGGCCGAATGTCGTTATCCAGCCGATCACCCACGTACAAGATCTCCTCCGGGCCGCCCGGGGTCACTTCGAGCATCTGCCGGAAGAATCCCGGGTCCGGCTTGGACACGCCCCAGTCGTCCGACGTAGCAATCATGTCCGCTGGCAGGCCCAGTGCCCGCAGGATGCCCCCCGCCCGGACCGTCTGGTTCCCCGCGATACCGACCCACAAGCCATCGGCCCGGAGCTGGGCCAGCGCGGGCCGCACGTCCGGGTACAGGTCGTCCTCGCCAAACCGCTCGGGCTTACCTGCGTCGGCCCGCTGCCGCCGCGCCTTCTCCAGATCAAACCCGGGTTGGAACACCTGGAATGTCTCTCGGTAATCCAGGCCTTTCGCGATCACTGCACCGAACACCGCCGAGAACGTATGACGCGGCACACCCAGCCAGTCAGCCCAAGTCCCGTACTCCCGGACCTCACTGACCAGGCACTCGCCAACATCGAATACCACCGCGCCGATCACACGAACAACCCTATGGCAGTGCCCGCTGCGACCGGCACCTGACGAACGTCAACACATCTGGCGATCAAAAAACCCGCGTTGCGGTGCGTCGTGACCAAGGCTCAGCGTTGAGCAATGGCGGAGCAGATGAGATCCTCGCCGAAACGATTGAAAAGGCCCATCTGGAGAGCGGCCAGCGGTCTAAGCCCAATAGGTTGCAACAAAGAAACCCTCTTCCGGCCGACCGGGCCAACCGAGGCCATGGCTGGACTGACCGCAGACGCCATGTATCAAGACAGCACATCAAGTATGGCCGAAACGTGACTAGTTACTCCTTGGGGCCATGCGAATCTGGGGGTTGCTCAAGGCTCTGCTGCCGCTTCTTCTGCTCTGACTTCAGGGCTCCTGCACAAGCCGACTCTAATTCCGGTGCTGCACGGCGTCTCATTCGACGATGTCAAAGAATACAGCGGAATCTTGCCTGACCTTGCAGGCTTTTCCACCGCCCACGATTCGGTCGAGGTTATTGCCCAAAAGATTGCCGCTACAGTTCTTTAACGCCTACGCGGACGTATTGTTATGCGGCTTCCAGCAGTTGAGTTAGCGCCGCAGTGAGCTTTTGATCATCGCGTCGAGTGTTCCAGTTCACAGTGGCCAGGCCCAGGTCTGCTAGTTCTCTAGCAACTTGAGCATGCGGCCCGGACTGAAGAACGAGCAGGCCGCCCACGAAAGTATCAGGGTTATTAGCGCGCACCTGATGCAGGAACGAAGCTAGCTGATTTACGGTCGCAGATGTCTGCGCGGCCGTCTTGACTTCCACTACAACGAGATGATTCCCGAACCTAACGATCGCATCAGGTCCCTGACCGCCCAGTCGCGGCTCGGTTTCGACCTCTGCGGGTTTCGCAAGACGTCGGACGGCCCTGTTGAGAGCTTCCTCAACTGCCTTTTCGAATTGGTATTCGTCTACCCAAGAGCCAGGAGCTTCGAGCTCGTAGCCCTCACCAATCTGTAGAAGATCTGTGGTCGGTAGCGTTACGGTGCGTGCCTCTGGCTCGTCGTCGGCGCCAGGTACATCGACCAAGACGACGGCCCGGGTACCTGCCCCTATCTCGTAAGTTCGTAGTACCACGCCTTCGAGGACGTCAAGTCCCCACGGCACCCCGACCCGGTCACCGACAGTTGGGGTCTGACGAGACGGCATGTCGCTCCTCACCACGGGCGGCCGTACCCGAGCAGTTGGTCAAGGTAGGCACTCACTACATCATCCATCGTTGCAGCCAGTCGGTCGAGGTCAGCCCGCCAGGTACGCACCGCTGCGAGCGTCACAGGATGCCCTTGGACCCGCAGTCGATCGAGCTGCGGTTGATCCACATGCGCTATGGCATTCCGCGCAGTGTTCAATCTTGCCAGGCTGGCGTTCCAGGCCGGGGCTCGCGGGTCCGCCCGCTCCAGCGCTGGCCACAGTGTCAGTCCAAGCAGTGCAAAGTCGGAACCTAGCGAGCTGGGCTGGGCGTTGCCCCGGTCGAGCTGCCGATTTGCCGTCATTCTTGCTCGCAGAGTGTCAGCAAGTTGGGTATTACCGCCTGCGAGAGTGTCCACGAAATGGTCAACTGCGAGGTCGTGCAGGTGTCGGGCGAATCCCTGAAACTCTCCAGCAAGCCGCAGAGTGAGCGCCCAGTTAAGTTCGCGCGTCCGCCACCGGCGACCAGGCCCAGCGCCGCCGACTGTCTGATGCGCAGCAAGCAGCTCATCAAGACGCCGCTGTCGGTCAGCGCGCCAACTCGCCAGAGCCGTGGACGACACGCTGACGTACCCTATCGGCTTGGCTGAGTGGACAGGTAGCACGTCACGCAAGCGCATCTGTCACGTCCTGCTGGCCAGGTCGGCTTGCCTCTGGACCACTCACGGCGCCATCGAGTTCCGTACCGGCCGCGCCGACGCAGACGCCGGCCGTCAAGCCGGGCTGGACGTATCGAGCGCACGCCCCGCGCGGGCCATTAACGGGCCATTAACCCCGGTCAATAGGGGTCAATTAGGGCTATCACGGGACGCCGCACTTGCCAGGTCAGTGGCCTCAACAGGCGGGATCGTTACGCCTTCCAAGCTGGTCATGCGGGTTCGATTCCCGTCGCCCGCTCTCCGTTAACGGCGCCGGTAGGCGTCGGCGCGATGCCTGATATCAACGACGAGGACTTCGTGCTTCTCCTCGTCGATCTCGTACAGCACGCGCCAATCCCGCATGACGCGTGCGCTCCAGGTACCATCCAGCGGCGCGCGTAGCGGCTTCCCCAGCCGTTTCGGATTGCCGATCACTGGTCCCGTTATGAAGTCGACGGCGGCAGGCGCAACGTCTGGCGGAAGCTTGTTCGTGATAGCCCGCCGCGCTGGCGGCGCAAGAGCTATCTCATAGACGTCAGACGGGTCAGTCACGTCGCTCGTTTAGGAGAGCACGCACGGCGTCCACTCCCCGTACGACGTCGCCCCGGGCCGCGGCTTCGCGTGCCTCGATCAGCGCGCGAACCGCCTCGGAGTCGGCGAGGACCTCGACTGTCTCCTCCAGCTCTTCGAGGGCGCCGTCAGGAACGATGTCGGCAAAGTGCTCATGATCGCCTCGGACCAGATGAACCACGCGTCCACGCGCCACCGATCGCAGCGCTTCGCCCCAGAGGTGCGGGCTGTCGGCCAGCTCCTCCAAGGTCAACTCGTACGCGGGTTCGCTCATGACCTAAGAGTAAGGCTCCGTCACGCCGACCGCCATCGACACCGGGCGTGCCCGTTACGTGCCCGGTGGGACGGTAAATCAGGAGGATTCACGGTCACTCACGGGGCAGACGGGCACGTCGCCTGACCTGCGTTCCGGCTGATCAGCGGCCCAGTAACCGAAGCCTTCCAAGCTAGTCATGCCGGTTCGATCCCGGTCGCCCGCTCTCATGGTCCCCGTGCAGGTCAACGAGTCGCCCGGCCGTGGTCCGATAGCGGCGGAGGAGCATAACCAGCCGGCGCCTGCGCCACAGCGGGCGCGGTGCCCGCTGGTCAGCTTGCGGCGCTCAGTGGATGTTTCTCATTCAAGGACCGCGCCGAGCCGGTCCTTCTCGATCTCCAGGTCATAGCGAGTCTGCAGGTTCATCCAGAACCGCTCCGAGGTCCCGAAGTACCGGGCCAGGCGCCGCGCCGTGTCGGCACTGATGAACCGGCAGCATGATCGTTTCGGTCACCGTGCCTCCTCCTCTCAGTGGAGTCAACGATCTCAACGTCCCGGCCCCGCGTCAGGGGTTGCGCTCTGCCATGCAGCGAGCGATAAGATAAGGAGAGTTAAGGTATAATTTTCATACTAAAATGGATGCAATCGGTGGAGTTTGAGTACGACCCGGTCAAGAGCGCCTCAAATCTCGAGAAGCATGGCATCGATTTTGGGAGGGTACAGGCGCTCTGGCAGGACGTCATGCGGGTGGAGATTCCGGCCCGGACGACGAACGAGGCGAGATGGCTGGTGATCGGAAAGATGGAGGGCAAGCACTGGTCGGTGGTGGTGACCTACCGGGAGCAGCGGGTCAGGATCATCTCGGCCCGCCGGTCGCGCAAGGAAGAGGTAGCGCTCTATGAGAGCTGAAGAGTTCGACCAGAAGTTCGACGACGGCGAGGACATTACGGGAGACCTGGACCTGGGTGCGATCCGCCGTCCCGCCCTGGAGCAGCGCCGTGTCAACGTCGACTTCCCTTCCTGGATGGTCGATTCGCTCGACCGCGAGGCCCGTCGGCTAGGCGTCACCCGCCAATCGATCATCAAGGTGTGGATCGCCGAGCGACTCGAGCACGACAGCACCGCTGCCTGACCTCACATCACTGAGCACATCTCCGACCCATGCGCCTTCAGAGCAACCGGTCACGCTGCCGTCCGCGCCAGGTCGCCGTGCCACATACGTGCCATGCACCACGGTGATCAAGGGACAGTCACAGTTACTCACGGGCACTCGCGCCCTGCTGACCAACACCGGTATTCCCGCAGATCAGCCAGGTGCTGCGGGACCGGCCTTCCAAGCTGGTCATGCCGGTTCGATTCCCGTCGCCCGCTCGTCGGCGATGCGTTCGCGCGCCACCGCCGCCATCTCGGGTGACTCCTCGATGCCGACGACACCGCCTTGTGGGCCCACCTTGTCCTGGAGCAAGCCGGAGCTCAGCCCCGTCCCGGACCCCACGTCCAGGACGACCTGCCCCGGGCTGACCGGGAGCGCCTCGACGAGCGCCCGGCGGTAGGAGTGGAACGCGCCCGTCCTCTGGTCGTAGGAGCGGGCCTGCTTGCCGTAGGCCGGCGCTGCCGCGCGGCCGGCCGGGCCGGCGGATGCGCGGAAGTGCAGGGCAGGCCCGGACGTCCCCGGACCGGGCACCGCATGCGCAGGCGCCCGGCCCGGACATGGCGCCTGCGACCGCCCGAGAGCAAGAGCCGTGCCGGTAGCGGCTTGAGCGATCCCCGAGGCGGATTAGCGAACGTCCCCGGCCGGTCCGTCAAAGGGGATGATCTCCGTCAGCCCGCGGTATGCCGGCGTGCCTACCGCGCCGAGTTCGAGGCAGCCAGCTGGGCACGGGCCTAACCGGAGCGGGCGGGCGTGCTATTGGAGCGGTGCCTGTCGCGGCCGTCCCAGGCGTACCCCTGCTGCCGCGCCGACGTGGTTGCGCCGGCGCCGTTGGCGGCGGCCAGCTCGCGGTATTTGGCCCTAAGCCGCATAGCCTCGGCGGACAGCGGTGAGCTGGCGAGCTGCTGCAGCTCCCAGCCGACCAGCTTCGCGGTGGCGGCTGAAGCGGCCGCCCCGGCCAGCACGGGGGCTGCGGCGGTCATGGCGGCTATCCGGACGGTATAAACGGCGGCACGCGTGAGGGTGGTCATGATTTTTTCTCCCGCAAGGTCTGGGCGGTCAAGGTCTGGGGCGGTAGCTGCACGCGTGCTACGTGTCCTTCATGTGACAGTCCGTCAGCATGAGCACGTGCGAGGCTCCCCGCTCAAATAAACTGGAATCGTCTTGCCCGGGCCATAGGCGCGACAACGTCAAGGGGGCGTTGCTGCGGCCATTTACCAGCCCTTACGCCAGGGAAAGCGAGGCCACCTGCAGCGGCTCCGCCATAGTGCGGCGGTCAGTGCGGCTGAATCGCACGATAACCAGATCATCATCGTCCAGGTCGGTCAGCTGACTGGCCGACGCGACACATCTCATCGGCTTTTGGCCGACCCGCTTTGCGTAAGCAGACTGCAAGCCGAAAAACATCTTGCCGTCGATCTCCGGGCCGAGCCCGGTTATCCGACCGGCCTCAGCCAATAGTTCGGCCATTATTGATCTTCCCTCCTTGGTGACGGGCCTGGTAATAGATCCCCATCTCCAGGTCACGCAGCCGAGCCTGCAAGATCTCTGACCGGCTCAGCCAGGTTTTCCCTGGTCCGAGGTTCCCGCATTTTCACCGTAGCCTGGATCAGCATAGTCTGCAATTCGGCTGCAGTCCCACCGGCCACTCAAATTGTTTCAGCACAGCGAGCACGTATTGTTTTGTAAATTGTAGGTACATTGCGCGTTACATTACTAGCCGCTCCGCAGCTCAGCCAGCCGTTCACGAACCGGTCCATTTGTGGTCCATACGTTCCCACGCTTCCACGTTTCCGCAGTTCACGAAGCTGACAACCTACCCCGCTCGCCCCGGAGCCGTTGCCTTCGCCCCGGCGTGCGGCAAAGCTGGCGTCAACTGTGCGCTGACGGTTACCCCTCAGCCAGCCTCACGCGCATCCCAGACGCTTACGCTGCTCGGCGAGCTGATAACCCCACGGCTCAGCCATGATCGCACCACGGCGGCGGGCAGCCTCCTTCGTGCCCACGCGGTCCCGGTAAGCATCCCGATCCCACTGGGAAAAGCTCCTCCTTCAGGTAGACCGCGCACAGCTCCTCGGCTTGCGGCGCCCCGGGACCCGGCGCGGGTTGTGCGGCAACCGGCAGACGACGTGCCCGTTGCGTGCCCGATCGGCCGGTCAACGCCCGGGAACTCACGGTCAGTGCCGGACAGCCCGATACACCGGCGCACCTGCGAATAGGCAAGCACCGCCGACTCGCCCACGTCCTCCTCAGCAAAGGGTCGCCGCACCGCTCGCCGGATCAGCTCTGGCACTCCGGGCAGCTTCGCGCAGCAGGAAGATCCCTGCGATGAGCAGCCAGCAACGCAGCGGAAAGACGGCAAGCCGTTCCACACCGCCGAAATCGCCAGCCGGAATGCCGCCCGTGAACAACAGCACAGCCGCAGCCATCGCCAGGATGCTCAGCGGCAGTGTCACCGGCCGCAGCCTGCCAAGCGGACTGCTCCGCCTGATCAGCCCAGCCAGCAGGAACCCGCAGTTACCCAGCACTATGGCGACGAACGCACCCAGCACGTGCAGGTTCAGGTTCACGTCCTCGGGCACCAGGCCCACCATGACCGAGCCCACCGCGCCGACGATCAACAGGATCCGCGCGCCGCGGGCCACGGCACCACCTCCCCAGCAGGACGCGGTCAGCAGCACACCGCCCGCAAGCAAGACGCCCAGGGCAATGACCGATGCGTTCACGGCGCCGTGCAACGGCGAGCACACATAGCGGGAGAGCGGGTACCCGCTGCCCGCGCGCTGGCAGTCAACGGCACCCAGGTCGCTGAGAGGGTTGACCATCCAGCTATAGGGTGCCCGCCAGGCGGCCTGCGCGACGAGCAGCGCGATCAGATACTGAACAGGCCCCGCGATCCACATGACCGCACCGCCCAGGATCCTCGGCCACCCCGTGCTCATGTCGTTTCCCGTCGCCTGCTCGCTCGAGCGCCGCTCTCCGCGTGACGCCGCCACCCCGATACCAGCACCGAGTGGGCACCTGCCGGTAGTGCCGTCCCTCACTAGCGGGCCATGACATGCGTCATGCGCGTATGGGGTGGAGCCGACGGGTGCGAGGCACAGGTCATCGGGGAGGCGCAGACCAAGATCGCCGGGCCACTGGCGGGCCATTAGCCACGGTAAACAGCGGTCCACCATGGCGACCGAGGAGCATCGACGTCTCCAGCTCAGGGGCCCTGACGCCCGTGCACGACACACCTTCCAAGCCGGTCATGCGGGTCCGATTCCCGTCGCCCGCTCTCACAGGTTGTTCGGTCGCGCCTTGACTTCGATCACTTCGACGAGATTTTCAGAACCTCTGAAGTCGCCGGGGCCGGCCGTGTAGAGCGGGAGCCCCTCTTGGCGGGGTCGTCCGTCGCGTGCGGGCCGAAGGACAGCTCGCCGAGCGTTACCGCCGTAATCAGCATTGTGTCAGGCAGCTCCGATGGGTCATAGAGCCTGAGCGCAGCAATGATGTTGGTGTCTACGACTGCAGCGTTGTGCACCGTCACACGCCGGTTCCTTCATACGGGTCACGCAGATCCTGGCCGACGGCCTCGTCCAGGCCCGCGCGCAGTTCGTCGACGTCAACCATCGGCGCCGTGGCGAAGATCGCGAGGACTTCTTCCTTCGGGATCGCGCGACGGCGACGGATCGGGACCATCCTCGCCAGCGGCTCGCCGTTGAGGGTCAGCGTGTAGGTGCGGCCCTGCCGGAGGCCGCGCGTGACCGATCCGGAATCCGCCACAAACTGGCGAACGCTGACGTTGCTCGGCTGCTCACCTGGCGGTGTCACGTGTCAAATCTACTCTTGTGTACCACGCTGTACCACGCTGTCAAACGGCGTGCCGGCCTTCCTCCTCGTTCGAAGTGAGCCTGCAGTTCTCCGATGGCCGCACGGTCATCGGCAAGAGGCCACACGCTAACTCCGAACCAACCGGGCCGTTCCTGCGGCCAGCTGGCGGCGGCGGAAGTTCGCACTACAGCCAGTTGCGGTGGTGGGCCTGGCCGCTGCCGCCCAGCGGCCCGCTCGAATTCATCTGTCAGTGGCCGACCCTGGGGATCAGCGAAACGCGAGTCGGCATCGACGCGGAGCTGATCCTCAGCGCAGCCCGCCTTAGCGTCCAGATTTGGCCAGAAGACCAGGCGTAACGATCCCTCCGGCGGTCCCGCCTCCCGCTGGTCCTGCGCTGACCGGGACCGGACCACCGCCTCGCTGATCAGGTCGGCGAACCCAGCCCCGCGGAAGGACACGAACGCATGTATCACGTTTCGTGATACATTGCGGCTATGACGATCGCGATCAGCTTGCGCTTGGACGACGAAGCGCTCCGGGCGTTGAACCAGCTTGAGGCGTCCGGGCTGAGCAGGTCTGAGGCGATTCGCCGCGCAATCATCGACAGTGCCGCGCGGCTGCAGCAACGCAAGGCGCTCGCGGACGAGGTCGCCGCGCTCGAAGCCGATGAGATGGACCGCCAGGAGATGCTGGACGTAGCAGCCGTCATGGAGAGTATGCGTGCTGCGGGGTGACATCCACGAACTCCGGCTGTCGCGCGGTCGGGGTCATAAGCAGCAGGGGCGGCGATTCGGCGTCGTGGTCCAGGCCAACGAATTTCTGCCCAGGTCCGTCGTGCTTATAGCGCCGACCTCTCGCAGCGCCCGATCCGCCTCGTTTCGCCCGGAGGTCGACGCACTTGGCGAGAACACCAGAGTTCTCGTCGAGCAGGTCGGTGCCGTCGACACGGGGCGTCTCGGTGACCTGATCGGCCGGGTCACTCCCGAAGAGCAATGGGGAATCGACGAGGCACTCCTGACTGTCCTCGGCCTACGATGAAGGAGTAGGCGCTGGTCGCGGCCTAGCCTCGGGTAAGGAACACCACCTGGCCGGGCTGAATTTTGTGCGTGTCGCTGAGCAAGGCTTCAAGGGCAGCCGTGCCAGCGAAGGGCACTGACACCGACAGTGCCGCACAGGAGCACTGAATTTGGCATGAAGGTTCCGGGTGATCGGCCAGGAAACGTGCGTCACTACCGCCCGGGCCGTGCGCGAGGTCTTGTCCTGCGGGCCGCAGATCTGGGGGAATGCACGAATGGGTGAGCCTCTCCGCATCACGAACGTCAACGTCTTCGATAGCATCGCGGGCCGGGTCGACGGCCCGTTCGACGTGACCGTCGGCGATGCCACGATCATCTCCGTCCGCCCTGCCGCCCCCGCCGTCCCGGGCGACCCCGGTGGCAGCCGGATCGACGGAGCCGGCAAGACGCTGATCCCGGGCCTCATCGATGCCCACTGGCACACCGCGTTCACCACCATCCCGGCCGTGGTCGCCAGCATGGGCGAGCTTGGCTACGTGTTCGCCCAGGCCGTGGTCAGCGCCCGGGACACGCTCATGCGCGGGTTCACGACGGTCCGTGACCTCGGCGGCCCCTCCTTCGGCATCAAGCAGGCGATCGACCAGGGCTCCATCCCCGGGCCCCGGATCTACCCGTCCGGCGCGTTCATCTCCCAGACTGGCGGCCATGGCGATTTCCGCATGCCCAACGAGATCCCCCGGGGGATCGCCGGGCATCTCAGCTACAGCGAGATCGTCGGCGCCGCCGTGATCGCCGACGGCGAGGTCGAGGTGCTGCGCGGGGCCCGGGAGATGCTGCGCCGCGGCGCCGCACAGCTCAAGCTCATGGCCGGCGGCGGTGTCGCCTCCGACTATGACCCGCTCGACGTGACCCAGTACACCGAGCCCGAGATCCGGGCCGCGGTCGACGCCGCCGAGAACTGGGGCACGTACGTGACCGTGCACGCCTACACTCCGCGCGCGGTCCGCGCCGCAATCGCCGCCGGGGTGCGCTGCATCGAGCACGGGCAGCTGCTCGACGAGGAGACCGTCGCGCTGATGGCCGAGAACGGCATCTGGTGGTGCCTGCAACCGTTCCTCGACGACGAGGACGCACCACCGCTGGCGGGGCCGAACCGGGCGAAGTTCCTCCAGATGGCCGCGGGCACGGACAACGCGTACCGCCTCGCGATCAAGCACCAGGTGCACGTGGCCTTCGGCACCGACACGCTCTTCGACGCCAAGCTCGCGACACGCCAGGGTGCGCAGCTCGCCAAACTGACCCGCTGGTACAGCCCCGCGGACGTGCTCCAGCAGGCAACCGCCGGCAACGCCGAGCTGCTCGCCCTCTCCGGGCCGCGGAACCCCTACCCCGGACGGCTCGGCGTCGTCGCGGAAGGAGCCATCGCCGACCTGATCCTCGTCGACGGCAACCCGGTCGCGGACATCTCCCTGATCGCCCGGCCCCAGGAGACCTTCCTCGCCATCATCAAGGGCGGACAGCTCGTCAAAGGCACGGACATCCCAGGCGGCTGTTCAGCCGGCCGCCCCCAGGAGTTGCGCAGACAGCTGCGATCACTGACCATCCCCGGCCTGGCCTGGGCCGGCACCATGGCCGCACGGGCAAACTGGGGCGCGTCCATCATCAAGGTATGGATCGCCGAGCGCCTCCGCACGACGGCACCGCCGCCTGATAAATCAGTCTTCGGGAAGAGCGGCAAAATCGCGCTTGGCTTTCCTGTACCACCCCATTCCTGCCACGGGATGCGTAAGTCTTCGCAAATCCTGTGACGGTGGCTGCGGGGTCCTGCGTGGCCGGCGGTTGCGACACGCCGGGCGGGGTGCGTGGATTTGCCGGTGACGGCGGTGTTTGCTGTGATCCGTGACTGCGGCGGCCGGGATCCTGGCAGACGCGGACGGTGCCGGGACGCCGTCCGCCGGCGGGGCGTCCGCTGAAGAGCTGCTGGCGCGGGCGCTGGAAGTCATTGATCAGCAGGCGGCGCGGATCGATGAGCTGGCCAGGGAGAACGCGGAGCAGCGGGAGCAGAACGCGGAGCTGGCCCGGGTCAACGGGGAGCTGCGGGATCTGGTCGGCGGGCAGGCGGCTCAGCTGGCCGAGGCGAATGAGACCATCGCGGTGCTGCAGCGGATCGTGTTCGGGCGGTCGTCGGAGAAGTCGGGCCCGGCCCCGGACGGCGGCGGTGACGATGATGCCGGCGCTGGTGACGGCGGCGGGAAGCCGGGTGGCGGGAAGAAGAAGCAGGTGAAACGCGGTCCCGGGGCGCGTTCGGGGCGGCGGGGTTACTCGGGGCTGCCGCGGTTCGAGGTGTTCTGGGACTTCCCGGGCGGCGGGTACTGCTGCCCGGAGTGCGGGGAGCCGTTCACGCCCCTGGGCGATCACTGGTCCGGGGAGCAGCTGGACTGGCAGGTGATCATCCGCCTGGTCGCGAACTGCAGGCGCCGGTATAAGAGAGAGTGCCGGTGCGAGGGGCCGCAGACGGTGATGGCGCCGGGGCCGCCGAGGGCGATCGGGAAGGGCCTGTTCACGAACGGGTTCACCGCGATGCTGCTGGTGGAGAGGTTCGAGGCGGGCCGGTCGGCGAACTCGCTGGTGACGGGCCTGGCCCGGCAGGGAGCGGAGATCTCGCCCGCGACGCTGGCCGGGACGGTCGCGCAGGCGGGGAGGCTGCTGGCCCCGCTGGAGGAGGCGATCGCGGCCCGGAACCGGGACTCGTGGCATCTCCACGCGGACGAGACGTCGTGGCGGGTGTTCTGCCCGGACGGCGGGGACGGCCCGGCGAGATTCTGGCTGTGGGTGTTCATCGGTCCCGATACCTGCTGTTTCGTGATGGGCCCGTCCCGGTCCGGGGAGGTCCTGGCCCGGCATGCCGGCCTGGACAAGGACACCGGGCAGCTTCTCCCGCATGAGGACGGCGGGCCGCGGCGGCTGGTACTGTCGACTGATTTCTACCGCGTGTACGAGTCCGCGGGGAACAAGGCCGAGGGCCTGGTCAACTTGTACTGTCTTGCTCACGTACGGCGCCACTTCGTCCGGGCGGGCGACGCGAACCCGGAGCAGCTGCGGTACTGGACGCAGAAGTGGCTGGACCGGTTCCGGGCCCTGTACCGCGCCCACGACGAGCTGACGGCGGCCTGGCAGGGCAGCACGGCGCCCGCCCGCGGGCAGGAAACAGCCGCCGCGGAACGGCTGGAGAAGGCATACCGGGCATGGGACGCCGCGATCGGGGTGATCGACGCCGAGCGGAAGAAGCAGGCACAGGCCCCCGGCCTGCAAGAACCCGCGAAGAAGGCGCTCGCGACCCTGGACCGGGAATGGGACGGCATTACCGCCCACCGGGACTACCCGATCATCAGCATCGATAATAATATCGCCGAGCGCGCGATCCGCACGCCGGTCGTGACCAGGAAGAACGCCGGCGGCTCCCATAACGGGAACACCGCCGCGAACGCGGCCCGGGTCTTCACCGTCACCGCGACCGCGAGAATGGCCGGGCTGAACACCCTCACCTACCTCACCGCCTACCTCGACGAATGCGGCCGCAACGGCGGAAAGCCACTCAACGGCAAGGCACTCGAACGGTTCCTGCCATGGGCCGCGAGTCCCGAAGACCTCCGCATCTGGGCCCAGCCCCCGCCCGCCGGCGAAACCCCGGATCCGTAACGCTCTCACCGGCGTGGCCACCAGCGGTTGCCACGCCGGCTCTCGGCATGCCCTTTCACAGGACTTCGAATACTTACGGGATGCTTCCACCTGTCCTTCATCTGCCGCAAGGCGCTTGTGTGCGTTTCGTCGCCACCTGAGACGATTTCGTTAAGATGCTTGTCTTGCGCCTTTATGACCTCATCAGCGGTATCTCCGTGGTGCGGGAAATCGCATGGCCCGCCCAGTTGTTTACACGTCATTGTTTTCATGGGTATCGTTTCCTTCCACCGTACTTCGGCGAGCTGGCACGAATGGAGATCCCGTCTCGGCGCGGACTCAGGACTCCCGACGTAGGGAGATTTTTTATGTAGGGCTTGGGTGGGATTTGGTCTCGTAACGCAGTACGAGATCGGTGCCGGGATAGCGGGCCTGGGCTTGGCTGAGCTGGTCGCAGAGGGCGGCCAGTGCCTGGGTCCGCCGGGGCGCGGTGAGCGGGTCGAGCCGGATGAGCAGCTGGCCGGGGCCGGGGATGATGTCGCCGGAGGTGGTAAGGGCCTCGCGGATCAAGGCGTAGGCCTCGTCGCCGGCGCGGGCGTAGCGGCCCTCAAGCGTCCTGGCCAGGGCGGTTTCGGCGTTGTAGGCGGCCATGCGGATGGCGTGGGTGATCTGTTTGACCTCGGCCTCGAGCCGGGCCATGTCCGGGGCGATCTCGCCCAGGCGGATGCGGGCGGGGACGGCGGCCGCGGCGTCGGCGGCTGCCTCCAGCTCGCGGTGAGCGGCCTCGACCGGGGCGTCCAGCGCGTTGATCATCTGGTTGGTGATGGTCACCGGCTGGCCGGGCGCCGGGTTGCGCAGCGCGGCCAGGCTGGCATCACGCTGGCCCTGGGCCGCGGCGGCGAGGACCTCGGCGCGGCGGACCTGGGCGGTGGCGGTCTTCTTCGCCGGGTTCGGGACTTTCCGGTCCGGGTCGTCGGGCGTGGCGGCGTGGGAGTCCAGGGCATCCAGGGCGAAGTGGGTGCGGGCGTAACGGAAGTAGTTCTCCTCCCGCCACCGCGACGTCAGCCGCCAGCAGACCTCCCCGGCGGGCAGGCCGGTGCGGGAGGTCAGCGCGTGGATCTGCCGGGTGCCGCCGCCGCGGGCGGGCACCCGGCGGCTGACCTGCCGCAAGGAGACCGTCTGCCCCTTGCGTGGCCCGTCGTGGATGGTCAGTGTCACCATCGTGTCGGCCAGGTCGTATTTGTGCTCCCGGCCACGGTCATCGGCGCAGGTGATGGTGGTGAACTGTCCGGCGGGGATGTCGGGGGCCGGGCCCTTGCGCCAGGTGAGCAGGTCGAACCCGGCTGCGGTGATGTCGGCGAACAGGGCCGGGGACCAGCCCCCCCGGTCAAAGCACACCGTCACCCGCCGGCCCTCGCCCACGATCTGGCGCAGCTGCGGGAGCAGCCGGCGCAGTTCGCCGGCCAGTGAGTCCGACGGCTCGGCGACGACCATGAACACCGGGTCCCCGTCGGCGTCGGTGACCCAGGTCTCCATGGTGGCCGGGGCGGGGAACTTCAGCCTGGCCACGTGTGTCTTCTGCACGGTCCGGGTGCCGTAGTAGACGCGGGCGTGCCCGTCGGCATGCAAGAAGCCGAGCGCCCCGGTCCGGGCGGCGGCGTGGTGGCGGGCCAGCGCCATGATCAGGTCCGTGGCCTTGCCGGCCGCGGCGAGCTCGCCGAGCTTGCGGCGGATCGTCTTGACTTCCGGCGCCCGGTCCAGGCCGAGCACCCGGCCCAGCGCCACGGGCGGGACCCTCGTGGCGCCCTCGGCCCGCGGCTCGCCGGCCAGGGCCAGGAACACTAGCGTCAGCAGCGTGGCGGCCAGCCCGTAGTAGCCGTCCTTGAGCCGGCCGTAGACCTGCCGGGCCGCCGCCAGCAGCCCGGTGGCCTCCAGCGCGGGCAGCGCCAGCAGCAGACCGGCCAGCGGATACCGGGCACCCGGGGTGAACACCGGGACGGCGCCCTCGCCGAGCAGTCCCCACCGGGCCAGCGCCCGTTCGGCGTCCCGGGGCACCGGATCCGGCAGCACCGGAACCGCCGCGCCCAGGCCCGCGTCACCGGCCGTGCCGGCGCCCTGCTGCCGGGCTTCCGCGGGCCGCCCGCCGGACGCGACCCGGCCCAGCGCGTTGCGCACGCTGAACGTCGACACCCCGGTCACCGCGGCGATCTCCCGCAGCGTCGCGCCCCCCGCATCCAGTTCCCCGATCCGCTCCACCAGCTGTGCGGTCAGCTTCGAGGCCCCCTTCGGGCCGCGGCGGGCCGGGACCAGACCGGCCACCCCATCGGCGGCCAGCGCCTGATCCCACCGCCAGATCGTGGCCGGGTCCACCCCGAACGCCTCCGCCACCTGGCCCTGGCTGGCGGCCCGCAGCCGGACCAGCTGCACCGCTGCCAGCCGCCGCCCGGCCTCATCCCGGCCATCCCACGCGAAGGTGGCCAGCCCGTGCACCGTGACCAGCCCGCCGTCACCGTCGGCCAGCAGCCCCACTCCCGGGGCGATTTCGGCCGCCCCGGCGGGCAGCAGCGGGAGAGGGAGCTGGCTGAGCATACGAGCCATCTTCCACCATCCGCCGGGCCGGTCATCTTGTAGTTATTTTCTCACGAAAGGGCGCGCAGTGGCCCGCGACACCCCGGAAAACGCGGAAAAACGCAGGAATAAGTCCAGGTCAGACGGAGATCGGACCCCGGGTCACACCCGTCAGCAGGCCGCTATGTCAAGAGTGGGACTGGGCGGCCGGGTCGCGGACCGGGCTGACCATCGCGGAGACGGTGACTGCCATGCGATAACCCTAGGAGCACCGCTCGTCGCGCGCTTCTTCGATCCTGATCGGTTTCCGGTCCTGAGCGGTCCAGGTCCGGCTTGCCGGCAGAGTTTTGGGCAGTATGTGCCGGAAAGTCTGCCGGTAAGGGCCGGCCCACCCCTGGAACGTCGAATTTGTAGGCCAGGCCGGCCTCGGGCGGGAGCACGCGGAGCGGGCCATTACCGGTCCAGTAGGCCACCTGGAAATAAAGTCCGTCGGTGGCCACGATCCACAGCCCCGAGCCATCAGCGGTCCAGCGCGCGGAGACGACGTCACTGGTGCCGGCCGGGAATGCCCCGGAGACCGCGGGAAGGCTCGCGACCGGTACGGGACCGCCCGGGACCCGGACCAGTTTGGCGGTACTGAGGTCCGCGACGTAGACGGACGTGCCCGTGATCGTGCCCTGATCGTCGGTGGTCTCCAGCGGAAGCGCGAAGTGCTGGCCGGCTGGATCGAAGTCGGCGGTGTCGTTGGGGCCAACGGCCGTGTGCGGAGGCAGCGCGATCTCCGTCGCCGGGCCGCCCCGCACGTCGGTGACGTGCAGCAGGCACCGAAGCGGACAGGCCACCGCCTGCCAGGCCACCTGGTCCGCGCCGGCGCCGACGATGATCGCGTTCTCCGGGATGCCGGTAGGCTCGGCGCCGCCGGTCTGCGGGTTGATGAACGCCCGCTGCTGGTCCGGACCCTGGACCAGCAGGCCGCGGAGCGTGGCGGCCAGGAGCGCCCGGTCACCGAGGTCGCGGTTCGCGGACAGGCGGCGGCCGTCCTCGCCGGCCAGCCAGGCCGGGCTGCCGGCCGGCCCGTTGCCATAGGGCGGCCCGGCCTGCTCGACCCAGACGTCGCGGTGATCTGGCGCCAGCGCCATGTAGTTCGCCCGGGCGATGATCCGCGGGGTACCCGGCCCCGACGCGCCGGCCGGAATGAACACGACATCCCCGATATCCGGCAGACCGGCCTGGCCGTGGCTGAGGATAAGCGCGACGACGCCGCCGGCCGCCGAGATGATCTGCTGCACCGCGGGATCGGGGCCGAGCGGGTCGTTGGTGTGGCCGGCCGTCGGCAGCACGCTGGCCAGGGGCGCCGCCGGTGCCTGCCCCCGGATCCGCAGCACGCGCAGGTCCTGGCCACCGAGGAACAGCGCGGCCGGGGCGCTCCGCCCGGCGACAGGGGCGTTCCGTGCAGCATCGCCGGCGCGGCCAAGGCCACAGAGGACGGCGATCCCGGCGTCTTGTGCGGCGCCGGGTGGCCTGAGCCGCCCGTGGCCAACCGGAACGCGATCACGGCGGCGACGAGCACCACGGCCGTTGCGCCGGCGAGCGGGCGCCAGGGCACCGCAGGGCCGCGATCGGGATCGCGGCCCCCGCTGATGACGTCGGGGGCCTGCTCGTCGGGCACGCTGTCAACGTACTCGCGCATCCTGTCCGGGACCGCGCGGGGCCGGGGCGGACATCACCGGCATGGCCCGGCTTCGTTTCCGTGCCGGCCGTGCTGCCGGACTGAGGCCGGGTGCCGGGCTCCGCGTAAGCGGCTATTCACGCCAGCCCGCCGATATGGCACATACTGCTCGTTCCGCGGCTCACCCACGCCTCATCGCAAAAGGCATGATGAGCCCATGACCGGACATGCCGGAACAGTCACGTGGCACAAAGGAAATCTCATCGCGCCGGTAGAAGACAGCAACGGGAGCGGCTTCTGCGAGGCGGGCACATCCCCTGGCCGATGAGCCGGTCATCGAGGGGTGGCTTGGGGGGTGTGCCCGCGCAGGCAGGCTCTCGCCTAGCCTGGGACCATGAGCGGCGAATACCCCGGCGGCCTGGCGCGCCGTGGCGCGCCGCGGCGCGCCCGGCCCGGCGCCGTGGCGAGGTGTACCCGTGACCCGTCATGACGAAGAGGCGAGCCGGGTTCTCGGCGTCCCCAGGCGGCAGCACCGCCGCGAGGGTGAGGAGTCGCAGCGCGCGCTGGGCATTCCGGTTGACTGGATGGCGGACGCCGACGTCGCGTTCTTCCGCTCGTTCGTGCATCCCATCAAGGCCTACCGGCGCTGGGACCGGCGCCGCCGGCTCGGCGCGTACGCGCTGGACGACGAGGATGAGCGCCGCGGCTAGCAGGCCGGTCCCAGGGGCTGCGGATCAGGGTAGTTCGTGCTCGGCGGCTGCGCTCTCGAGTTCGTCCATCTCGGCCTGGGCCACCCGGGTCTCCGCCTCCACGTCAATCGATCTGGCGAAGATGTAGTACAACACCGCGGCGACGGGCAGCCCGATGAAGAACGAGATGTCCGCGCCGCCGAGCGCCTTGGCCGCGGCCCCCTCATACAGCGTGCCGACGTTGAAGAAGGGAACCATGGCGGCGAAGCCGATGAGGTACGCGGTGATCCCGCGCCAGCCCCACCGGCCGTACAGGCCGTGCGGGTTGAAGATCTCGGCGATGGCGTAGTGGCCGCGCCGCACGATGTAGTAGTCGACCAGGTTGACCGCGGTCCACGGGATGAACAAGTACAGGATCAGCAGCAGGAAGTTGTTGAAGTTGTGCAGGAAGTTGCTGGTCGCGGCGAGCGCGCCGACGAGCGAGAGCGCCGCGGTCAGGCCCACGGTGACGACGCGGATGGTCAGCGTCGGCCGCACCCGCTTGAACGAGTCGACCGCGCTGATCAGCGTGAGCGACCCGCCGTACATATTCAGCGCGGTGACCGACACCAGGCCGAGCGTGGCCAGGATCAGCACGACCGCGCCGAAGCCGTCGAAGACGTGGTCGCCGACCGCGTTGAGCTCGGCGATGCCGGTGCCGGAGAAGTTCTTGCCCGCCCAGGCGGCGAGGACGGCACCCACGATCATCATCCAGCCGCCGCCGATCGCGGAGCCCCAGTAGGTCCAGTTGAAGGTCTGGCGCACGCCCACGTTGGGCGGCATGTAACGCGAGTAGTCGGACACGTAGATGGCCCAGCTGATCTGGTAGCCGGCCACCACGCCGAACTGGCCGAAGAACGGGCTGGCCTTGAAGGAGCCGACCGCGAAGGTGCCCGCCGGGTAGTGGATGAAGAACAGCGTGATCGTGAAGATGCCGAAGATAACGATCATCAGGTACGTCAGCCACTGCTCGGCGCGGTGGATGAGGTCGTAGCCGATCAGCGCGATCAGGAACGCGGCCGCGGTCACGAGGACGATCCACAGCTTGGTGCCGCCGTGGGCGGTGGTATTCATCGAGTCGGCGCCGAGGATGGTGTTGAAGACGTTGAAGCCCGCGTACTGGACGTAGGCGAACAGCCAGACCAGCAGCGCCCCGACGTAGCCGAACTGCGGCCGCGACTGGATCATCTGCGGCAGGCCGAGCTGCGGGCCCTGCGCGGAGTGGAACGCCATGAACAGCGTGCCGACCAGGGTGCCGATCACGATCGCCAGCACCGACCAGAACAGCGAGGCACCTTCGCTGATGCTGATCAGGCCCACCGCCAGCGTGGCGATCTGCGCGTTTGACATGAACCACAGTGGGCCGAGATGCCAGATCCGGCCGTGCCGCTCGTTCAGTGGCACGTAGTCGATCGAGCGGACCTCGATACCACCCAAACGCGTCTGCCCAGTTGTCATGCAGACACTCTGACGTGAGTTAGGCGTCAACGGAATATCTAGTGGCCTGCAAGTTCATCACGAAACACGAGTTTTACCGGCGGAGACGACGGCTCGGGTCGCAGCGAGGGCCTGCCCCGGGAGCACCCGGACGCGTGGATGTCCCGCCCGTGCCGCAGGCGGCCAGGGCGGGACATCCGATGGATCAGACGTTCATCAGCCGTTCGAAGAACGAGCGGTAATCGCGCAGGGCGTTACGCAGGGCCTCGGTGTCGGCGTGGCCGCCGCCCTCCCAGGAGCCCCGCAGCGTACGCTCCCGGTCCTGCACGGCCGAGACGAGCGACCCGCTGATCTGCGCGACGAGGTCCGCCGCCTCCGTCACCGACGCCCGCGGGTCGTCCACAAACCCGGACTGGATGCGCACCCAGCTGGCGCGGTATCCGTCCGCGTTGGTCACGAACGTCGCGCCCGCCTCGGCGGCCACGGGACTGGCGCCGGAGCCCGCGGAGGTGGCGGGCGGCGATGCGGCGTGGGCTCCCGTCGCCGGGGCGTCCGCGGTGCCGGTCATGCCCGTGCCCGCCATGTCCGTCCTGCCTGGCCGGCCGAACGGGGGGGCCGTGTCCGCGTCCAGCGGGCCGCGGAAGTCCGCCACCGGCTGGCCTACGTCGTCTTGCGCCGTGGCAGGCGGAACGCCCCGGCGGCCGGCTACCCACTCACCCTCGGGCACCGTGTCGTTGTCGATCGGCGTGCCTGCCATGGCGGCCCGCCGGTTCTGGTCGATGTTCGCTGTTTCCCGATTGCGAGGCGTCATCTCATCCTCACCCTCTCGTTGAGCGCTGAGGCGTTGCGGTGTCGCCGTTTACCGTGCTGTCCGGCACGGTGCCGTCGGCGAGGCCGTCGGCGGCGGCGGTTCCGGTCGCGGGCGCGTCATCGGCGCCCGCCGTCCGGGTGCTGGTGGCCGCGTGCCGACCGACTGGCCCGGTCTCCAGCCCATCGCCGCGGTCGGGGCGCGCGACGAGTTCCTCGAAGAGGGCACGGTACTGGAGCATGGCGTTGCGCAGGTCATCGGTGGAAGCCGAGCCCACGCGGGCGCGTTCGCTGGTCAAACGAGCCTCCCGGTAGCGGCTGAGCGTGGGTCCGTGCTCGACCGACAGGGCCTCCATGGCCACGTCCTGGTCGTCCGCCGGGTAGCCGCGGACCTTCATCACCGCTGTGACCAGCGCTGACGCCTCGGCCACGGACTCGCCGGGGGTGTCGACGAACCTTTCCTGTATGGCATTCCATTCACCCAGGTACCGCGCGTTTTCCTCGCGGGTAAGCGGGCGGATGTCGAGTTTGGCGATGCGACGCTGCCGCGCGGACAGTTCGGCTTCGGCCTTCCGGCGGCTGCCGAGTTCCGTGACCAGCCGGTCGTACTCCGGACCGAATTGCTGGCGCAGCCTGCGTCTGCGCATTTCCATTGCGACGATTGCCACGAGTGCTATCACCACGACGATGACGACCACGATGGCAATCACGGCTCCGGTTGACATGATTACCTCCCGGATTGGGGGTCGAACCACCCCTCCGGCTTCCCTGCGGATTCCTCCCTAAACGGACACCTGATGGTCAATTACCGGCAAAATCCCGGCCGGCCAGCCGCCACGACCGGCGTACACGCCGGCCGCCGGACGTGCCTGATCCGGCCGTTAAAAGACAACATGCAGGTCAGCGTGGTTTCGGGGGCGGCAATAACCGGCGGGCCGGATGCGGGACGGCCGGGACAGCGAGCCGTTGGCCAGGACGGCCGGATCGCTCGTGCGGAGCGTCCGCTGCGGGTCTCCGCGGTTACCGCGCACGCAGGGGCGCCAGCGGCGGCTACGCTGCCCCTCCTGGCGTCCCTGCGGCACGGTTCCCGTAGACCGTAATAGCCGGTTAACGACGATTTAACTGACTGAAATGTAACGAATTGGACTCAAGCGGCTCATGAGCTCGGCCCGGAAGTTCAGCCGGGGCTCAGCCCGGAGGCTCGGCGCGGCGGGATCGTGCTGGCTCAATCCGGGGCGCGCTTGCGTGCCTCTTCCCAGAGATCACGGTAGCCGCGGGCGGCCGGGCTGCGCGGCGCGAACGCGGGCACCGGGGACCGTTCGGCGGCCATCCGCTCGATCACGGCGAGGGCCGGGATCGCGGTCGCGGCGATATCCGCCCGCTCCCGGGGCAGCCGCTCGGCGATCTCCCGGTGCAGCCGCTTCCGCCGGTCCACCATGGAGAAGAACGCCAGCAATTCGGGCCGGGGGCCGTCGAAGCCCGCCACGAAATCGGTGAGCTGATCCAGCGTCCGCAGCGACAGGGTAGCCGGGATGAGCGGCACCAGGATCAGCCCGGCCGCGTGCAGCACGTTCTCCGACACCAGCGAGACGCTGGGCGGGCAATCGAGGAGCACGACGTCATAGTCGGCGGCCAGCGGGCCGAGCAGCCGGGAAAGCCGGCGGACCCGGTTTTTGGCCCCGTCGAGGAGCAGGTCCATATTCCGGTAGGTGAAGTCGCCGGGCAGCAGGTCGAGGCGGTCGAAGTCGGTACCCTTGATCGCCTCGTCCAGCGAGCGCGTGCCGCGGATGAGCGCCTTGCCGCCGCCCTTGACCCGCGGCCGGACACGGAACATGTAGGTCGCGGCCGCCTGCGGGTCGAGGTCCCACAGCAGCGTGCGGAAACCATCCTGGGCCGCGAGGTACCCGAGGTTGACGGCCGCCGTGGTCTTCCCGACGCCACCCTTGATGTTGTAGGTGGCGATCACCTTCATCCCGGGTCCTCCCCGGTCAGCACGGCCATCCGGCGGCGGCCCGCGTTTCCCGCGAACCCGGCGAACCGCTCGGCGAACTCGGCGCGGGCCTGGCGCTGGCGGAGGCCGAGGTGCGCCGCCAGCTCGCCCATGGCCAGCAAGGTGGGCGCGGGAGCGGCGCCGGCCGTCAGCATCGCGGCGGCCAGGGCCTGGATCTCCTCCTGCTGCACCTGGCTGTCCTGGAACTCACCCAGGCAGTCCTGCAGGCGCTTCAGGTCGCTGAGCACCGCGCGATAGGCCGGCGGATCATGCAGGGACGCGAAGAATTCGAGCACGTAGCGGAGTTCCTTGCCGCGTTTGCGCAGCGTGTGCAGGCTTTCCGGGGGCGAGCCCGGGGTAATCGCCGACCCCAGCGCCAGGACGCGCCCGTAGGCGCGCCGGGTACGGTCCGCGGACAGCTCGGCGGTGCGCAGCCCCGCCCGGCCCCGGGTCTCGCGCGGCACAAGCGGGACAAGCAGTGCCTTGCGCCAGTCGCCGGTCACGGCGGCGAACCGCGCCGACCGGAGCGCCCGGCCGAGCGCGCGCCGTTCGGCGGCGCGGCGGCGCGCCAGGTAGGCCAGGAATGGGTCCAGGTCAGCCGAATGCGCGGCCACCAGCCCGGCGGCCATCGACGGCACCGACAGCAGCTGGACGTCCAGGTCGCGCAGCGGCGTCGTGATGTCACCGAGCCAGCGGAATTCGGACGCGAACCCGAGGGTGAGCTCGCCGGGCAGCGTGTCACCCAGAAGTTTCAGCGCGGACCGCGTGCGACGCACGGCGATGCGCAGGTCGTGCAGGAATTCGGTGTCCGTATCGTGCAGCACCCCGTCGACATTGGCCTCCAGCGTGTCCAGTTGCTGGAGCAGGATGGCCGTGACCGCCTCGGCGCCCGGCATGTCCGGGCGCAGGGCCACGTCCACCTTGCCGGTGTAGTCCGGCGCATGCCGCCCGCTCGCGTGCAGTGCGGCCTCCAGCGCCGTCTGCCCGCTGAGCGTGACCCCCGGGGTACCGCGCAGAATGCGGCGCGCCCGCCGGGCCGCGCCCGGGTAGCCACGGACCCCGGTGACGGCCAGCCGGGTGGGCAGCGGCGCGGAGCACGGTCCGGCCAGCGCCATGGCGTCCACGGCGATCCGGCTGACGGTCTTGTCGTCGGCGTTCAGCAGCCGGACCTCGTGCACCTGGCTGACCGCGGTGACCACCGGCAGCAGGGCGCGCAATCCGGCCACGGCGGTGACCTGATCCCGGAGCGGCCCCGGCGGCAGGGCGTCCGCCAGGCACGGCCACCGCGGCGGCCGCGCCGGATTGGCGAACCGCGCGGTGAGCTGCTGGCCCGCCGTGCCGGTGAGCACCAGCTCACCGTGCCCGCGCGGGCCAGCGTGCTGCAGCGTGAGGCCCGCGCGGGCCAGGCGCCAGTCGAAGGTGTCGAGCCAGGTCCGGCGTACCCGTGTCACGCCGCGGTCCTCGTCCACGGCAAAGGCGGCCATCAGCTCATCGCGTACCCGGCCGGGCAGTCGCGGGCCCGGCTCGTCCACGTCATATTCGCGCGAACAGGCCTCCACGTCGCGGACGGTATCACCCGGCGCGTGCTTCTTACCAGAAGAGGAACATTTGGTGAACTGCAAGTTACGCATGGTGGTGGATAACTTGTGAATAATGACACAAGACCCGCCCACAGTGGGATTCCGCGGCACACAAGCGGCAAGGCGGGGTGGCTTTAACATGACGCAAGGATGAATTCTTGATGAACGAAATCTAGCCGGCCACGGGCGGCCAGACGACGCCGGTGACGCTCTGGACGTCCTCCGGGCGCGGCATCGCGTCCTGCGTGCCGCGCCTCGTCGCGGCGACGGCGGCGGCGGCGCAGGCCGCGCGGACCGCGGCGGCGGCCGGGACGCCCAGGCCCCGGGCGACGGCCAGCGCGCCGACGAACGTGTCCCCGGCGCCCACGCTGTCCACCGCGTGGACCGGAAAGCCAGGCACCGCCCCGTCGCCGTCCGGGCCGGAGAAGGCCGCGCCTTCCGCCCCGGCCGTGACGACCGCGTGCACGGCCAGGTCCGTCAGGGCGATCGCGGCGGCGCGAGCGCCGTCCAGCCCGGCCACCGGCCACCCGAGCACCGCGGATGCCTCGGATTCGTTCACCACCAGCCAGTCCACCCGGCCCGCGAGGCCGGACAGCAGGCGGGCTGCTCCGGGAGGGGCGGGAGCCAGGTTGAGCAGGCACGCGACGTGCCGGGCGCGGGCACCGGACACGGCGGCGGCGATCGCCGGAACCGGGATCTCCGCCGAGACGATGAGCACGTCAGCGGGCCGGTCGAGGGCGGCGGCGACTTCTCGCTCACCCACGGACTCGTTGGCACCGGGAGCCACGGTGATCGTGTTCTCGCCATCCGTTCCGACGGTGATCAGGGCCAGCCCGGAAGCCACCCCGGGAACCACGCGGACAGCGGTGACGTCCACCGCTTCGGCGGCCAGTGCGCCGGTCAGCCGGGCACCGAAGTCGTCGTCACCGGCACAGCCGGCCATCCGGGCCCGCGCGCCGAGCCGGGCCGCCGCGACGGCCTGGTTACCGCCCTTGCCGCCGGGCGCGAACCGGGCGGCGGAACCGAGCACGGTCGCGCCCGGATCGGGCAGCCGCGGCACGGTCACGGAGATATCCATGTTCATGCTGCCCAGGACGGTCACTCGCGGCATCGCCGTCATCTGCGCTCCTGCCCGCGGTGCACGCCGATCAGTGGTGCTGTACCCGCGCATCGCCCGCGCGGCTGGCCCGCCAGGCGAGCAGCATAGCGAGCACGGAGGCGACCGCGCCGGTGAGCATCGCCGCGCGATCACCCGTCACCCCAGCCCCGGCGCTCCGCCCGATGCCCTCGGCCACCGCCGGCAGCAGGGCGGCGCCGATGGCCGCGCCGATCTGGCGGCTGGTGTTGATCACGCCACCGACGACGCCCTGGTCGCTGTCTGGCACGCCACGGCTCGCGATGACGATCGAGCCGAACGCGGTGCCCGCGGTGCCGAAGCCGATCAGCATCACGGCCAGCAGCAACGGGCTGTACCCGGCCGCGGGCAGTTGCGTAAGCACGAGGAAGCCGGCGGCGCTGGCCGCGGCGGTCACGGCGAGCAGGCGGCGGACGCCGCCGAAGCGCGCCGCAAGCTGCGTGCCGTACATGCCGGCGGTGAAGCCCGCCATACCCTGCGGGGCGATGGCCAGCCCGGTCACCAGCGGCGACTCGTGCAGGACCTGCTGGAAGTACAGGGACAGCACGAGCATCTCGCCGCCGTTCCAGAGGCCCATCAGCAGCGCGAGCGCGCTCCCCCGGCGCAGGCCCGCGTGCCGGAACAGGCCGAGCCGGATGAGCGGCTCGGGGTGCCGGGCTTCGGCCAGCGCGAACACGGCGCCTGCGACGATCGCCACCGCCGCCGCGGCCAGCACGGCCGGTGACAGCCAGCCGAAGGCGTTGCCCTCCGACACGGCGAACACGGCGAGCGCCACCGCGACCGTGATGAGCAGCGCTCCGCGCACGTCGAGCCGGTGCCCGGCACGGGCGTCGCGCAGGTTGGCGGAGTGGCCGAGAAGCTTCGGTGCGGCGAAGGCCGCGATCAGGCCGACGGGGACGTTCACCAGGAACACCGCACGCCAGCTGGTGAACTCGACGAGCACTCCGCCCAGCACCTGACCGGCCACGAAACCCAGCGACGCGGTGGCGCCGTAGAGTCCGAGCGCGCGGGTACGTTCCCGTCCTTCGGGGAATCCGGTGGTAATGAGGGACAACGCGGCGGGCATGACGATGGCTGCGCCGGCGCCCTGGACGACGCGGGAGGCGAGCAGCAGCACGGGGTCCTGGGCCAGGCCCCCGGACAGCGAGGCAAGGGAGAAGGCGACGAGCCCGATGACGAACATCCGGCGGCGTCCCAGCATGTCGGCGGCCCGGCCGCCAAGAATCAGCAGGCCGCCGAAGGCGATGGCGTAGGCGGTGACCACCCAGTCCACGACCGACGGGGACAGGTGCAGCTCGCGCTCGATCGAGGGCAGCGCCACATTCACGATGCTGAAGTCGAGGACCATCATGAACGACGCCACCAGGATGAGGCCGAGCCGCAGGGCCTTCCGGCGCGGAGAGTCGGCGGCCGGCTGGTCGGCGACGCGCGTGGCGGTAACGGCCGGAGCGTGTTCCGCGGGAAGGCGGGCGCCCGGGATACGGTCGGCGTGTACCGCTGGGAAGGGTCCCGTGTCACGGGCCGCGGGGCCAGCAGTCCGCTCAGGGAACAGGCCGGTGTCGCGGATACGGTGCACTGTACCCCGCCGCCAGCCCGGTGCCTGGCGGGCGGAGTGCACGGTGCGGGTTCGGGCCGATGATGCACGCGGAGGCGCTGATCGTGGTGACGGTGATCGGCTGGGCCTTTCCGGCATGCGTGAGGGTGGCATGATGTCCTTCAGACAATCAAATACGGAACGGTTCGTTTCGGATGTCCAGTGAGCTGAACAGCCAGGGGCGCACGGGTATTCCGGCTGCCCCCGGCTCCCCAGGCGGGGCGCCGCGGGGACGGCCACGGAGCGAGCAGGCTGATCGCGCGATCATGACGGCGGCGCTGGAACTGCTGGCCGAACGAGGTGTCGCGGGCATGTCCATCGAGGAGGTGGCGTCGCGGGCGGGCGTCGGCAAGGCGACCATTTACCGCCGCTGGTCCTCGAAGGGAGCGCTCGCGCTCGACGCATTCCTGGTGGAGTTCAAGCAGCAACAGCCACTGCCCGATACCGGGACGCTCCGCGGCGATCTGCGAGCCGAATTGCGGGCGTGGGTCAAGGCAGTCACGCAGACCCCGGCGGGGCGGATCCTGGGCGATCTCATCGGCGAGGCCCAGCACGACACGGAACTGGCCGCGAGCTACCGGGAGCGCGTCCTCGAGCCGCTGCGCCAGCAGCACCGGATCATGCTTGACCGGGCGATCGCGCGCGGCGAGATCCCGGCTGGGTCCGACCGTGAAGTCATCCTGGACCTGCTGTTCGGCGCGGCTCAGCATCGCCTGCTGCTGGGGCACCTGCCGCTCACCGATCTTTTCGTCCGTGAAGTCGTCGATGTGATCGTGGCCGGCCTGCAGGCACCCGGGTCTTCGTGATCCCCCGGCCAGGAGGCCGTCCGGCACTGCGCGGCAGGTCCACGGCGGCGGGGGCGGCCGGGCCGGACGTTGCTGCCCCCGCCGGGCGACGTGGCCAGCGAGGATAACGTTTGGATATCCGTGGGCGAGGTAAGTTGCCCATACGGGATGCGAAGGGATGCCCCGATGGGGAAGTTTGAACAGCAGCTCCGGGATCTGTTTTCTTCACTTCAGTCCGCGTGGCGCAGACACGCCCGTGGCGGCGCCGGCGGTCGGCCTGACCCCGGCGGGCAGCCGCGCCGGGGTCCCGGGGACCTGCGCCGCACGGAGGCGGCCCGCAAGGCGCAGGAAGCGGTGCGCGACGTCCGGACGGGCGAGGCCAGCCGGCGCGCGCAGGAGGCCGTCCGCGATCTGCGCAACAGTGAGGCCGCGCAGAAGGCGCAGGAGGCCGTCCGCGACCTGCGCAACAGTGAGGCCGCGCAGAAGGCGCAGGCCACGATGCGGGAGTTCCGCGAGAGCGAGACCGGCCGCAAAGCCGAATCGACCATCCAGGAGGCGGAGGCTGCCGCCCGCGCCGCCTACCTCCGGCTGCGCCGCTCGATGGGTGACCGCTGATCCGCGTGTGACACGGCTCGCCGGGTGCGGCGACGGGCCCGGCGCCATGTCCCGCACGGCCTCGGCACGGCCCGATGGCTGGGCCAGGCGCATCCTCGTTACTTTCAGTTATCACGCAACCGCACATACACCTGCATGATGTGTGACTTTTCCGGTCGTTACAAAGCGTTCTGGCGCCCCGGTCGCCATCCGAAGAACGCCACAGCCAGCATGTATATGCTGATGGAGCGGATAAGATGTCACTGATGTGTTACTTGCGGTGATTTCGTTCTTGACGGGCCGAAAATGTGAGCGATAACATCATCAAAACTCACCAGTAGCTCCGGCACGCCACGTGCCTGGCCAAGCCAGTGCGCGGCGGCGAGCCGTCCGCTGTGCTGCCGGTGGCAAAGGGAGGCGCGAGGTGACGGCGTCACCGCGTAATCCGGGCAGGCCCAGCCAGGGCCAGGCGCGAGTCAAGGCAAGCGCGGCCGGCCGCCGGGCCAGCGGGCCCGTCCGGCCACCGGTCATGGCCGACGTCGCTCAGCTCGCCGGAGTCTCCCACCAGACGGTCTCCCGCGTCCTCAACGACCATCCGAACGTCCGGCCGCACACCCGGGAAAAGGTCCTCGAGGCGATCCGGCAGCTGGCCTACCGGCCCAACGCCGCGGCCCGGGCTCTGGTCACCCGGCGCACGCACACGCTCGGCGTGATCGGCATCGACTCGCCCCTGTACGGCCCGGCCATGATGCTGAACGGGATCGAGCGTGCCGCTCAGCACGGGTACTTCGTGGTCATCGCGAGCCTGCCTGCCCTGGACCGGCGGTCGATGCTGGACACCGTGGACAGGTTCCTCGGGCACGCGGTCGAGGGCATCATCGTCATCGCGCCGCAGACCTCCGCGGTCGCGGCGCTCAGCCACGTTCCGGCCGACCTGCCGCTGGTCGCCGTCGGCTGCGGCACCCGGGCCCCCCTGACGTCGATCGCGGTGGACAACGCGGGCGGGGCGGGCCGGGCCACCCGCTACCTGCTCGGCCTGGGCCACGAGACCGTTCACCACGTGGCCGGCCCCGGCACCTGGCTGGACGCCCGCGAGCGCGTCGACGGGTGGCGGGCGGCGCTGAACGAGGCGGGCGCCCGCGAGCCGGGCGTCATCTCCGGCGACTGGTCGGCGCGCTCCGGCTATGAGATCGGGCAGAAGCTGGCGGCCAGAGACGACGTCACCGCGGTTTTCTGCGCCAACGACACCCTGGCCCTGGGACTGGTCCGGGCGCTGACCGAACACGGCCGCCGCGTCCCTGACGACATCAGCGTGGTCGGCTTCGACGATGTGCCCGAGGCCGGGTACTTCCTGCCGCCGCTCACGACCGTCCGGCAGGATTTCGGCGAAGTTGGCCGCCTCGCGCTGAGCGCGCTGGTCGACCGGATCACCAATGGTCCCGGACCCGGCGTCCACCTCGCCGTGCCGCCCGAGCTGGTGGTCCGGGCCAGCGCGGCGCCACCGCCGGGACCGGGCCACGGACCAGCGGGGCCGTGACGATAATCAGCGAGGCTCACGTGCGGAGACGCGAAGCTGGAGTAAGAATTAGCGGGGCCACGGCGGGGAAGATCACAACGGGGCTCTAGCCGCGGAAACGGAAACCGAAGGACGGAAGCGCTCACCTGGGAGGCAGACATGGTTGTTAACGCTAACAACGGTGGCCGGTACGTCGTGGGCGTGGACTACGGCACCCTGTCCGGACGCGCGCTCGTCGTCCGGGTCAGCGACGGGGCGGAGGCCGGCACCGCGGTCCACGAATACCGGCACGCCGTGATGGACCGCGAGCTGGCCGCCACCGGCGAGCCACTGCCCCCCGACTGGGCCCTGCAGGACCCGGCCGACTACCTGGCCGTGCTCCGGACGGCGGTGCCCGAGGCCATCCGGGACGCGGGCATCGACCCGGCCGCGGTGATCGGCATCGCCACCGACTTCACCGCCTGCACGGTGCTGCCCACCACGGCCGATGGCGCGCCGCTGTGCATGCTCCCGGGCCTGGAGGGCCGCCCGCACGCCTATCCCAAGCTGTGGAAACACCACGCGGCCCAGCCGCACGCGGACCGGATCAACGCGCTGGCCCACGACCGCAAGGAACCGTGGATCGCGCGGTACGGCGGCAAGATCTCCTCGGAATGGCAGTACGCCAAGGCGCTGCAGCTACTGGAGGAGGACCCCGAGCTGTACGCGCGCGCTGAGCGCTGGATCGAGGCCGCCGACTGGATCATCTGGCAGCTCACCGGCGCCGAGACACGCAACGCCTGCACCGCGGGTTACAAGGGCATCTGGCAGGGCGGGCACTACCCATCGCGCGAGTTCCTGGCCGCGCTCAACCCGGAGTTCGCCGGCTTCGCGGCCGGCAAGCTGGAGTACCCGATCTCCGCCCTGGGCAGCCGGGCCGGGTCGCTGACCGCCGAGGCCGCGGAATGGACCGGCCTGCCGGAGGGCATCGCGGTCGCCGTCGGGAACGTCGACGCGCACGTCACCGTGCCCGCCGCGGGCGCCGTCGGGCCGGGCCAGATGGTCCTCATCATGGGCACGTCCACCTGCCACGTGATGAACAGCACGCAGCTCGCCGAGATCCCCGGCATGTGCGGCGTGGTCGATGGCGGCATCATCGCCGGCCAGTGGGGATATGAGGCCGGGCAGAGCAGCGTCGGCGACATCTTCGCCTGGTTCACCGAGAACGCGGTGCCCGGCTCGTACCGGGACGGGGCGTCGGTGCGCGGCATCTCCGTGCACGACCTGCTCACCGAGGAGGCGGCGGCCCAGCCGGCCGGGGCGCACGGGCTGGTCGCGCTGGACTGGTTTGGCGGCAACCGGTCGGTGCTCGTCGATCACCACCTCTCCGGCGCCGTCGTCGGGCTCACGCTCGCTACCCGGCCGGCCGAAATCTACCGGGCGCTGCTGGAGGCGACCGCGTTCGGCACGCGGGTCATCGTCGAATCATTCGGCCCGGCGGGAGTCCCGGTCACGGAGGTGGTCGTGGCTGGCGGCCTGCTCAAGAACGACCTGCTCATGCAGATCTACGCGGACGTCCTGCGCCGTCCGCTCGGCGTGATCGTCTCCGACCAGGGCCCGGCGCTGGGCTCGGCCATCCACGCGGCGGTCGCCGCCGGCGCCTACCCGGACGTGCCGGCCGCGGCGCAGGCCATGGGGAAGGCCCGGCACGCGGTCTACCAGCCCGACCCGGCGAACGCCGCCGTGTACGACGAGCTGTACGCGGAGTACGTCACGTTGCACGACTACTTCGGCCGGGGCGGCAACGACAGCATGCACCGGCTGCGCGCACTCCGGGACCGGGTGCTCGGCTCGCGCGCCGGTGATCCCGATCCTGATGTCGGCGACACCACGTCCGCATCGCTGGACGACGAAATGGGAGGTTCCTGATGAGCGTGGCCGAGGACGGCCTGCCGGCCACCGAGCTCGTGGCCGAGCTGCGCGAGATCGTCTCCGACCTGCACGCCGAGCTGCCGCGTAACGGGCTGGTCGCGTGGACGTCGGGGAACGTGTCGGCGCGGGTCCCCGGCGCCGATCTCATGATCATCAAACCGAGCGGCGTGGGCTACGACGACCTGACGCCCGAGTCGATGGTCGTCTGTGACCTGGATGGCAACCCGGTCGGCGACGGCTACACGCCCTCCAGCGACACGGCCACGCACGCCTACATCTACCGGCGCATGCCCGAAGTCGGCGGCATCGTGCACACGCACTCGACCTACGCGACGGCCTGGGCTGCGCTCGGTGAGCCGATCCCTTGCGTGATCACGGCGATGGCGGACGAGTTCGGCGGGGAGATCCCCATCGGCCCGTTCGCGCTGATCGGCAGCGACGAGATCGGGCGCGGCGTGGTGGCCACGCTGGCCGGCCACCGCTCCCCCGCCGTCCTGATGCGCAGCCACGGCGTCTTCACGATCGGGCCGGCTGTACGGGACGCCGTCAAGGCCGCCATCATGTGCGAGGACGTGGCCCGTACCGTGCACGCCGCGCGCCTGCTGGGCCCCCTCGATGCACTCCCCCAGGACCAGGTGGACGCGCTGCACAAACGTTACAAGGAGCACTACGGCCAGCACTGACCGGGCCCCGAGTCGAGAAGGAGATTGTCATGGCTGACCGCAGGCCGCGCATCGGGATCCTCGGCATCATGCAGGACCTTTACGACGACATGATCCCGGGGATCGCCCAGCGGCAGGAGGGTTACGCCGCGGAGATCGCCCGTCACCTGTCCGACGTCGCGGAATTCATCCCGAGCAAGGCGATCAAGTACCGCGAGGACGCCGAGCGCGCGATGCGCGATTTCGAGGACGGCGGCCTGGACGGGGTGATGGTCGTGATGCTCACCTACGGCCCGGCCATGCGGGTGGCGCGGCTGCTGAGCGAGTCACGGCTGCCCGTGCTGATGGCCAACATCCAGCCGGAGCCGTCGGTCACGCCCGCCTGGGACATGGCCGACATGACCTACAACCAGGGGGTGCACGGCGCCCAGGACACCGCGAACGCCATGGTCCGGGCGGGCAAGCGCTTCCAGGTGCTGACCGATGACTGGAAGAGCGACAGCTTCCGCGCCGACGTCGGGCGATGGGCGCGCGCCGCCGCGGCCGTCACCGCGTGGAAGTCACTGAAAACTGCGATCTTCGGTTACGCGATGAACGACATGGGCGACATCCGGGTCGATGAGAACGCCCTGATCAGGACGCTGGGACCGGAGATCATCGCGGTCGCGCCCGGCGATCTGTACCGCGGCATGCAGGACGTCACCGACGCCCAGATCGCGGAGGTGATCGCGTCCGAGGACGCGCACTTCGAGATCGACCCGCGGCTGTCCCGCGAGGAGCGCGAGGATCACGTGCGGATGCAGGTGGCAATCGAGCAGATTCTTAACGAGCATGGATTCGGCGCCTACACCGCGCATTTCGACGCGATCGGTGAGGACGGCCGGTTCCGCCGGCTTCCGCTCGCGGCGGCCTCCAGCCTGATGGCCAAGGGGTTCGGCTACGCCGCCGAGGGCGACGTGCTGACCGCGTGCGTGGTCTACGCCGGGCATCTGCTGATCGGGGACGCGCACTTCACCGAGATGTACGCGATGGACTTCCCGAGCGACTCGATCCTGCAGAGCCACATGGGTGAGGGCAACTGGAAGGTCGCCCGGTCCGACCGCCCGGTGAAGCTCATCAAGCGGCCGCTCGGCATCGGCCGGCTGGACGACCCGCCGACGTTCCTGTTCCAGCTCCAGCCGGGCCCGGCGACGCTCGCGACCCTGGTCTCGCTGGGCGGCGAGAAGTTCCGGCTGGTCTGCGCGGAGGGCGAGAACCTGGACAGCCAGGAACTCCCGGCGCTGGAAATGCCGTACGGGCAGTTCCGGCCGACGTCGGGCGTGCGCGCCTGCCTGAACGGCTGGCTGCGCGCGGGCGGCCCGCACCACGAGGTCATGAACCTGGGGCACCACGCCGCCGACTGGCGCGACTTCTGCGACATCGCCGGCATCGAGTTCGTTCAGGTCTGACCTGGGCCGCCGCGGGGTCCTCCGCTGCCGGGCGGCGCTTGCCGGCAGACTTTTGGACACATACGGCCCAAAACGCTGCCCGTAACCGGGCGGCGGGGGAAGGCGTGTTTCAGAAGTGACTGATGAAACATGGCCGGGCCGCCCCGGACAACAGGGCTCGCCGGACGCTCCGCGTGGAAACCGGGCTGACGGTCCGTGCGTCGTTCTACACTGCATGCCCATCACCGTTTATGGTGATCCGTGAGTCTTCCACCGGGATGGGGGCCGCCAGCCCTCGGCGAGGAGCAGACGATGGCAACCAGCCAGCATGATCATCCGGGGCGAAACGGCGGCCGGCGTCCGTTGGCGGGCGGCCTGTCCAGACGGCGGTTCCTGGCCGGCACGGCCGGCGCGGGCGCGCTCGCCATCTCGGCGGGCATCACCGCGCCGGCCGCATTAGCGTCGGCTCGCAGGGCGTCGGCCGGCGGGGGCCAGGCGGGGGGCCTGCCCAGCCTGCAAGAGATATGGGGATGGCAGCAGCAGCTCGTCCAGTTCGGCACCCGTTACACCGGCAGCCCTGGCCATTCGGCCTACGTTGACTGGCTTACCAGCCAGCTCGCCGCCGTGCCCGGCTTCACCGTCCAGACCGACCGGCTGACCTTCAACCGCTGGCTGGCCCGCGATTACACGCTGCAGGTGAGCGTCCCCGCGGCCGTCGGCGCCTCCGGCCCGGTCCCGCTCACCTACTACTACCCCTACTCGGGGCAGACGCCGCCGCAGGGCGTCACGGCCAAGCTGGTCGACCTCGGCCTCTACCCGCCCGCCGTGTCCGGCCTCTCGGGGTACACCACGGCGTTCTGGGCCGCCGCCAAAGGCGCGATCGCCCTGGTCCGCGCCGCTCCGCCGGTGTTCGACCTCGATACCGGGCAGACCGCCACCGGCGGCTACCAGCCTGGCAAGTCCTCGGTGCAGGCCGCCGTGGACTACACGGCCTACGCCGCGGCCCTGCCGCATCCTGCCTGGCAGGGCATATTCGATCCCGTTCCGCTGCTGGACGCGCGCAACGCCGGGGTGCTCGGGGTCGTCATCGCCTGGACCGGCCTGCCGGACGAGGAGATCGTCAACCAGTACAACCCCTTCACCACGTCCTACCCGGCCGCCTCCGGGCTGCCCTCGCCCGGCGACCCCGGCTGCCCGGCGGTGTGGGTGGGCGACGCCACCGGCGCCGAACTGTCCCGGTTCGCCGCCAGCGGGCAGGCCAGCGCGACCCTCGTGCTCACCGCCGACATCACCGCCGGCGCCGCCACCGAGACGGTCTGGGGGTGGCTGAAGGGCTCCGGGCACGCCGGCGAGAACATCATCATCAACACCCACACCGACGGGCCGAACGCCACCGAGGAGAACGGCGGGCTCGGGCTGGTCGCGCTCGCCCGGCACCTGGCCAGCCTGCCCTCGCGCAACCGCGACATGTACTTCGCCCTCGTCACCGGGCATTTCCAGCTGCCGCAGTTCACCCGGACCATCCCCAATCCGAGAAACACCGAGTTGAGCAACGACGCGACCAGCGTGTGGATGCTCGACCACCCCGGCATCTACCAGGCCGCCACCCTCGGCATCACGGCCGAGCACCTGGGCGCCACCATGTGGGCCGACGTGGCCGGGCAGTACGTGGCCACCGGCAGCTTCGACTGGAGCACCACGTACACGGCGCCGCGCAACCCGTTGAACATTCTTAACACGGAGCAGCACGCCTACCTGTCCGCGGCCGCCGCCGTCAACGCCAGCGGCTGGCCCGACTACCCGATCGCCACCGTCCGGCCCGGCCCTCTCCCGGTTTATCTCGGCGAGGGCTCGCCGCTGTACGCCGCCGGGCTGGGCACGGTCTCGCACTGCCCGCTCCCCACCTACCTGCTGCAGGCCGGCGACGCGCAGCAGCCGGGCCTGCTGGACCTCGACAAACTCGACCAGAACCTGATGTACGGGCAGATCCTGACGCTCGCGCGGACGATCCAGGCCCTCGACGCGATCCCGTCGGCCGCCCTGTAGCCGCAGCGTCGCCTTCCCGTCGGCCGGCCTGTAGCCGCAGCGTCGCCCGTCGCGATGAGCGCGTCACCCGGGCGGCCCGAACGGGCGCCCGGGTGACGTGTCCGGGGCCGGGTGACGCCTGCCCGGGGCCGGGTGCCCGGCCAGCGCGGGGCCGGCCGGAAAACCCGTTGCACCGGGCGGCCCGGCTGTGGCACGGTCTCGGCAACAGGAAGAGCTGGCGCGCGAGCAGACGCCGCCGGCCTGTACGGAAGGGAGGCGCCTGATGTCTACGCCCGTCGTGGGGCTGCTCACGCCTGCCCCGACCGTCACCTTCCTGAGGAGCGCCAACCGTGCGCGACGATTCCGCACACTCCGGAGACTTCCGCCGCAGCCGGCGTAACCCGCGCCGCTTCAACGACGACGAACCGTACTTCCAGAAACGCAGCAGGCACCGCGTCGCCATGCCCTCGGTGGAGACGTTCGATATCACCGACGGCCTGCCGGAGGGCGACCGCTGGTCAACCTGGGATCAGCCGGCCGCCGGTGAACGGGGCCCGCAACCTTACCCGGACTGGCTGGTCACCGAGCTAGCCGCGGTCGACACCGAACTGGGCATCCTGAAGACCGGCAAGGAGGCCGACGTCTTCCTGCTCCGCCGCGGGGTGCCGCGGACCGGCCCGTCCTGCCTGCTCGCCGCGAAGCGGTACCGCGACGCCGGGCACCGGATGTTTCACCGGGACAGCGGCTACCTGGAGGGCCGCCGGGTCCGCGAGTCACGCGCGAGCCGGGCCATGGCCGGGCGCACCGCGTTCGGCCGGCAGGCGATCGCCGGGCAGTGGGCCATCGCCGAGTTCGCTGCGCTGGTCCGGCTGTACGAATCCGGCGTCCCGGTCCCTTACCCCGTGCAGGTCACCGGGACCGAGCTGCTGCTGGAGTTCGTCGGGGACGCGGACGGGACCGCGGCGCCGCGGCTGGCCGAAACGCGGCCCGGCCCGGCGGAACTGCGCACGCTGTGGGATCAGCTGGTTGAGGCGGTCGTCCTGCTGGCCAGGAACGGGCTGGCGCATGGCGACCTGTCCGCCTACAACCTGCTGGTGCACGCCGGCCGGCTGGTCCTGATCGACCTGCCGCAGGTGGTCGACGTGATCGCCAACCCGCAGGGCGCCAGGTACCTGGAACGGGACGCGGTCAACGTGGGCAACTGGTTTACCGCCCGGGGCCTGGCCGATGCGGACCCGGACCCGGCGGGCCTGCCCGCGCTGCTGCGCTACGAGGCCGGCCTCGACTAACCGCTCCCGGGCCTCGCTCCCTGCGGCCCGCTCCCTGCGGCCCGGAGGGCGGGGTAGGCGGGCCGGAGGGGCGGGCGGCTTTGGCTCAGGGGGGCGGGGCGGGGATGGCGGAGCCGGGGGATGTCGGGCGGGCGGCGGACTGCTTGAACGTCAGGCGGCCGTTGCGCATGACGCCGATCCGCTGCGCCCGCCGGGCCACCGTGCTGTCGTGCGTGACCACCACGACGGTGAGGCCGTACTCCCGCCAGAACTTCTCCAGCAGCACCATGATCTCGTCGCGGGTGTCCTCGTCGAGGTTGCCGGTCGGCTCGTCGGCCAGCAGCACTTTCGGCTCCTTGACCAGCGCCCGGGCCAGGGCGACGCGCTGCTGCTGGCCGCCGGACAGTTCCGAGGGCAGGTGCCGCGCGCGGTCGGCCAGGCCCAGGTCGGCCAGCGCCTTCATCGCCCGCGTCCGGCGGTCCGCGCCGTGGATGCCCAGCGGGACCAGGGCCGCCTCCACGTTTTCCTGGGCCGACAGGGTGGGGATCAGGTTGAAGGTCTGGAACACGAAGCCGATCGACGCGGCCCGTACCTGCGTGAGCTGTGTTTCGCGTAGTTGCGCCAGGTCCTGGCCGTCGAAGTCGACGATCCCGGCCGTGGGCCGGTCCAGGCCGCCGAGGATCTGCAGGAGCGTCGACTTGCCGTGCCCGGTCGGGCCCTGGATGGCCAGCCAGTCCCGGTCCTCGATCACCAGGTCGACGCCGCGCAGCGCGGCGACGGTCTGCCGGCCCTTCTGATAATCCTTGGTAACGCCGGTGAGCTTGTACATGATCAGGCCACCTTCGCGAGAGCCGCGGCCGGGCGGAGCCGTGCGGCCCGCCAGCCGCCGAACGATCCAGCGATAACCCCGCCGGCGATGGCCAGCACCACGGCGAGGACGATCACCCCGATGGTCACCGGGGCGGTGAGATGAACGGCCACGGTGTGCGGGGCGTCGGCCGCGGCGCGCCGGAAGCCGCCGAAACCGCCGCCACCCCCGCCTCCGGCACCCCCGGCACCGCCGAAGCCGCCGCCCGTGCCACCACCCGCGCCGCCGAACTGGCGGACGCCGCCCGGCGTGGCCGAGCCGGTCGTCGACCCGACCGAGGCCTTCAGGGGCGGCGCGAGCTTGTTCACCACCTCGGCGCCGGCCAACCCGAGAGCCACGCCGATCAGCCCGCCGATGATGCCGACGGCGATCGACTCACCCATGACCTGGAGGATGATCCTCCGGCTGCGCCAGCCCAGGGCCTTCAGCGTGCCGAACTCACGGACCCGCCGCGACACGGCCAACATCGTCAGCAGGCTGGCCACCAGGAACGCCGCGATCAGCACGACGATCGCCAGCCACTTGCCCAGGTTGTTGGCCAGGCTGGAGGTGCTCGCCAGCGAGCCGGTGACCTGGTTGGCCAGGTCGCTGGAGTTGGTGACCGTGGCCGCCGGGACCGCCTTGGAGATCTCGCTGGAGACCGTGTTCACGTTGGATGCGCTGTTGGCGGACACGTAGATCGTGTTCACGTCGTTCTTCATGCTGGCCAGGGCCTGGGCCCGGGCCAGCGGGATGTAGGCGTCGGAGTTGTTCTGGGCGGAGGGCTCGCTGACGATCCCGATGACCGTGAAGCCGGTCTTGGCGATCGTGATCGTGGAGCCGACGCCCAGCTTGTTCTGCGTCGCGTAGTCGGAGTCGAGCACGGCCACGTTGGCGTTGGCGTCGGACGAGGCGAACGTGCGGCCGGCGCTGAGCTTGCCGGAGCTGAGCGGGCCGAGTTCGCCGTTGGCGATGTCCACCCCGTCGACGCCGAAGGAGGTCGGCGTGAACGAGCCGGTGAAACCGCCGCCCCCGCCGCCGCCCCCGCCGAACCCGCCGGTGCCGCCGGTGCTGTTGACGGCCGGGATTTTCCCGGTGATCTTCGTGTCGGTCAGCGTGAGGCCGCCCGCCGCCGCCGCGACACCCTTCAGCTTCGACACCGTGGTCACCGAGGTGGAGCCGATCGCGCCGAGGCCGAAGCCGCGCAGATTGTCGACGTCGATGGTGGTGCCCGCCGCGGGCCGGGTCCGGGTCCCGGTCTGGCCGCGGAACCCGAACGCCCCGCCGCCGCCGCTGCCCGCGGCCGGGGTCTTCGTCACGGTGATGTCCGTGCCCGTGCCGTACAGCGCGTGCAGGACGCTGGCTTGTGCATTCTTCACGCCGGACGACACCGCCGTCACGACGATCACCAGGCCGATGCCGAGGGCCAGGCCCACGGCGATGATAATCGCCTGGCGCATCCGCCGGCGTAGCTCACGCCGGAGGTATGTCAGGAACATCTGAGGCTCCTACCGGTTGCGTACCCGCGCCATCGGCGCGGGGCCTGTCCGCGGGGACGGCGCGGTCCGCGCCGGGCGCAGGGCACTGCGGAAGCGCCTGCGTCGCCTCAGATAGTGGCGGCCATTCCTGAGCGGAACTTGAGCGCCAACTCCAGGGAATCCGCGATCTTGGACACGAAACGGTAATAGCCGGGAACAGCCGGTGGCGGCGCGGGAAAGGGATCAGGACACGCGGCACGCCCCAGGACTTAAGAAACGCCCCAGGACATGCGGGCGCCCGGGCGCAGCGAGCGCCCGGACGTGGCCGCCGGATCCGGACGGGGCCTCAGATGCCGCGCGCGGCGCGGATCGTCTCCTTCAGCGAGCCCATCGTGGCCAGCACGGCCGACGGCTCGTAGCCGCAGTGCGCCATGCAGTTCGCGCAGCGCGGGTCCTTGCCCCGGCCGTAGGAGTCCCAGTCGGTGGTCTCGATCAGTTCCTTGTAGCTCTGCACGTACCCGTCGCTCATCAGGTAGCAGGGCTTCTGCCAGCCGAGCAGCGAATAGGACGGGATGCCCCACGCGGTGCAGGAGAAGTCCTGCTTGCCCTCAAGGAAGTCCAGGAACAGCGGGGTGTGGTTCAGCCGCCACTTCTTCCGCCGGCCGTCGGCGAAGGCCTTGCGGAACAGTTCCCGGGTCTCCGTCACGCCGAGGAAGTGCTCCTGGTCGGGGGCCTTCTCGTAGGCGTAGGCGGGCGAGATCTGCATCTCGTCGATGCCGAGGTCGTCGTTGAGGTAGTTCAGCACGTCGATGATGGTCTGCGGGGTGTCGGTGTTGAAGAACGTGGTGTTCGTGTTGACCTTGAACCCCTTCGACTTGGCCAGCTTGATCGCCGCGACGGCCTCGTCGAACACGCCTTCCTTGCAGACCGATTCGTCGTGCCGCTCCTTGAGCCCGTCGATGTGCACCACGAACGCGAAGTACGGGGACGGCTTGAATTTGTCCAGGTGCTTGGGCAGCAGCAGCGCGTTCGTGCAGAGGAACACGAACTTCTTGCGGGCCAGCAACTGGCGGACGATCTCATCGATTTGCTTGTGCATCAGCGGCTCGCCGCCGGCGATGGAGACCATCGGCGCGCCGCACTCCTCGACCGCCGCGACGGCCTGCTCGACGGGCATGCGCTGCTTGAGCACATCGTGCGGCTGCTGGATCTTGCCGCAGCCGGCGCACTTGAGGTTGCACGCGAACAGCGGCTCCAGCTCGACGATGAGCGGGAACTTCTCATTCCTGGTGAGCTTCTGCTTCATCAGGTAGGACCCGATGCGCAGGCTCTGGCGCATGGACACGCTCATGAATGCCGTACCTCCTTGGGCAGGCTGAATCGGATTGACTCGCGTGTGGTGACGCGCTCGCCCACGTCGACCGGACCAAGCCCGCCGAGCGCGTCGATGATGTCGCTGACCACGGCCGGCGGCGCCGACGCGCCTGCGGTCAGCCCGATGGTGGACACCCCAGCCAGCCAGCCGAGCTGGATGTCCTCCGGGCCGTCAATCAGGTGGGCGGGCGTGCCCGCCCTCTCGGCGGTCTCCACCAGCCGCCGGGAGTTCGAGGAGTTCGCCGACCCGGCCACCAGCACCAGGTCGGCTTCGGCCGCGACCGCACGAACCGCCTGCTGGCGGTTGGTCGTGGCGTAACAGATGTCGTCGGTGCCCGGCCCGCGGGCGGCGGGGAACCGGTCCAGCAGGGCGCCGGCCACCCCTTCGGCCTCGTCCGCGGCCAGGGTCGTCTGCATGAGGTAGGCGACCTTGCCCTCGTTCCGCGGGCGCAGCGCCGCCACGTCTTCCGGGGTTTCGACCAGGACGGTCGACCCGGGCGCCTCACCCAGCGTGCCCTCGACCTCCTCGTGGCCGCTGTGCCCGATCAGCGCGACCAGGTAGCCATCCGCGGCGAACCGCAGTGCCTCCTTGTGCACCTTGGCGACCAGCGGGCAGGTCGCGTCGACCACGGACAGCTCCCGCCGGGCCGCGTCCTGCCGGACGGCCGGCGAGACGCCGTGCGCGGAGAACACCACCGGCGCCCCGTCGGGCACCTCGTCGAGCTCGTCGACGAAGATCACCCCGCGCCGCTCCAGGTCGTGCACGACGTGCGTGTTGTGCACGATCTGCTTGCGCACGTAGACCGGCGACCCGCGCTGCTCCAGCACCCGCTCGACGATCTCGATGGCCCGCTCCACCCCGGCGCAGAACGAGCGCGGCCCGGCCAGCAGCACCCGCCGGGGCCCGCACGCGGCGGCCCACCGGTCCAGCACCGGGCCGGCCGCGCGCAGCGAGCGCAGCGCGGCCAGGCCACCGGTCACCGTCCGCGGGTGCAGCAGCGGCCGGTCCCCCCTGTCGGAGATGGCACGGATGACGGCCAGTGGGTGGCCGTCCGCGGCCATGGCCAGCTGGGCCGACTCCATGTCGGCCGCCATCATGCCCTTGGCGGCCAGCCGGTCCCGTTCGGCGTTGCGGACCAGGCGATCGACGGTGGCGATCCGGCCCGTGTGGGCCCGCAGGCCCGCGCGGCGCAGCTCACCGGCCAGCAGCGGCGCGGACGGCGAGCGCAGCGGGGGCCCGTCGCCCGGGCCGCCGTCGCCGACGCTGGTGACCTCGGTGGCCACGACCAGGTCGCCCAGGCTGAGCTCCGGCGCCAGGCCCGCGCCGGTGCCGGTGATGGCCAGCATGCCGAACGAGCCCTGGCGCACGTCCTCCACCCGGCTGGCGGCCCGCCTGGGGCCGTAACCAGTCCGCAGCACGGCCGGGGAATCCGCCCGACCGCGGCCGTCGCCGCTGGCCCGGGCACTATCGCGCAGGCCACGCCGGATCGCACGGGCCTCGAACCGCAGCGGCGCGCACACGAGCAGCGGCCCGGGCGGGGAATGGATGGGCTCGGTCATCGGGTACCTCCCGGAGTGTGCCTGGACGGCACGGCCTGCCCGGAGGACCCGGCGGGCGATCCGTCCAGGACGTCCCGCACGTAGCGGCCCAGCGCGCTGACCGGGAACGCGAGACGGTACAGGTGGTAGTTGATGTAGAAGTCGCCGGGGAACCCGGTGCCGGTGAATTGCGGCTCGTCCCAGGAACCATCGGGGCGCTGGGTGGCGGCCAGCCACGCGACGCCGCGTTCCACGGCGTGGGCCGCGCCACCCGCGGCCAGCAGCGCCAGCAGCGCCCAGGCCGTCTGGGACGCGGTGGAGGCGCCGCGGCCGGCCAGCGCCGGGTCGTCATAGGACCGCAGGTCCTCGCCCCATCCGCCGTCCGGGTTCTGGTGGTCTTCCAGCCAGGCGACCGCCCGGCGGATGGCCGGCTTGGACGGCAGGACCCCGGCGGCGATGAGCGCCGGGACGGCCGCGCCGGTGCCGTAGATGTAGTTCGCGCCCCACCGGCCGAACCAGGAGCCGTCGGGCTCCTGGTGGCGCAGCAGCCAGACCACGCCCCGGCGGACGGGCTTGCTGGCGGCCAGCCCCTCCGCGGCCAGCGCCTCGACGATGTGCGCGGTGACGTCCGCCGACGGCGGGTCGATCACCGCCCCGAAGTCGCAGAACGGCAGCTTGGTGATGACCTCGCGGGTGTTGTCCGCGTCGAACGCGCCCCACGCGCCGTCCTTCGACTGCATCCCGGTCAGCCAGCGCACCGCGCGGTCGATCAGCCGGCCGCACGGTGGCCGGGGCCGGCAAGGCGACGTGGCGCAGCGCGAGGATGACCTCGGCGGTGTCGTCGGTGTCCGGGTAGTAATCGTTGTCAAATTCGAACGACCACCCGCCGGGCGCGAGATCCGGCCGGCGAACCTGCCAGTCCCCCGGGCCCGGCACCTCCTCACCGAGGACCCACCCGGCCGCCCTGGTCAGCGCCGGGTGATCGGCGGGCAGCCCGGCATCGGCGAGCCCCACCATGACCAGAACGGTGTCCCAGACCGGTGACTGGCAGGCTTCCAGCCGGTGCACCAGCCCGGCCGGGGTCTCCTCCTTGACCGTGAACCGGTCCAGGCCGGCCAGGCCGCGCGCGATGATCGGGTGGTCGACGCGGTAGCCGAGCAGATGCAGGCCGATCAGCGAGTACACCCAGGGCGGCTGAATGCCGCCCCAGCAGCCGTCCCGCTCCTGCCGGGCGATGACCCAGTCCGCGCAGCGGCGCAGCGCGGCGCGCCGGACGGCCCGTCCCGGCCGGCCCGCGCGGCCGGCCAGGCCACGGCGCTCGTAGGCGTGCATGGCCCGGTCGAGGCGGTCGAAGACCATCACCCAGGGGTCAGCGGGACGCCTCCCGGGGGTGACGCCGGTGCGCAGTTCGTCGATGCCGAACGGCAGCCTGCGGACCGGGCGCTGCGAGCAGACGATCGCCAGCGCGACGAGCGTCTGCCGGGCCCAGCAGCCCCAGTCGTAAATGTTGAGCGGGAACCAGGCCGGCAGGTAGATCAGCTCCGGCGGGATGACCGGCAGGTCGTCCCACGGCCATTCGCCGAACATGGCCATCCAGATCCGGGTGAAGACGCGGCTGGCCTCCAGGCCGCCCTGGGCGCGGATCCACCCGGCGGCCCGGGCCATGTGCGGCGCGGACGGCGCGTCACCGGCCAGCCGCAGCGCGACGTAGGCCTCGATCGTGGTGGACAGGTCACCAGGGCCACCGTAAAAGTTGGCCCAGGTGCCGTCCTCGCGCTGCTGGGAGCGGATCCAGCGTGCCTCGGCCGCGGTGTGCGCGGCGTCCCCGGCACCGAGGAACTCGCGCATCAGCAGGTCCTCGGCGTCCATGGTGACGTTGGTCTCGAGCTCACCCTGCCACCAGCCCTGGTCGTGCTGCAGGCTCAGCAGGTGATCACGGGCGCGCGCCAGCGTCTCGCGGGCGGCGCCGGCGGCCGGCGCCGGCGGCCCCGCGGGGTCGCCGTCCGGCGTCTCGCTCCGCGCGTGCGTGACCGTCATCCCGCCTCTCCCTTCTCCTGTGCGTCCCGTCACCGGATCGCTGCACCGTGCCCCCACGGATGCGGCCCTGCATCCTGCTCCGCCAGCCGGGCTGCCCCGCCTGGCGGCCGCTACCACTGCCGTGCCGTGATGAACTCCGCGATCGCCATGAACTCGGACCGCACGTCCTCGGGGATGTCCGCCTCGGCGAGGCACTTGCTCGCCGCGCTCAGCTGGGTGTCCGCCTCCGCCTCGGCCCAGCGCCGGCCGCCGGCCGCCTCGACGAGCCCGGCCGCGCGGGCCAGGTCCTCCTCGCCCAGCGGCTCGGTGCGGGCGAGCAGCGCGGCCAGTTCCAGACCTTCTGGTGAGCCGCTGTTCAGCGCCGCGACCACGGGCAGGGACTTCTTGCGGGCCCGCAGGTCGGACCGGACCGGCTTGCCGGTGACCTCGGGCGCGCCCCAGATACCGAGCAGGTCGTCGGTGAGCTGGAACGCCTGGCCGATGTGCGCGCCGAAACCGGCCAGGCCCATGGCCAGGGCCGGCGGGGCCCCGGCGTGGATGGCGCCGATGCTGCACGCGCAGGCCATCAGCGCGGCCGTCTTGTTGCCGGCCATTTCCAGGCACTCGGTCAGGCCGACGTCGTCCCGCCTCTCGAAGGACAGGTCCGCGCCCTGCCCAGCGATGAGCCGCTGCACCGCGACGGACAGGCACCGGGCCGCCCACAGCCCCTGCGGCGCGTTGTCCTCCAGCAGCAGGTCCTGCGCCACGGCGAGCAGCCCGTCGCCGGCCAGGATGGCCGCGCCTACCCCGAACACCGTCCACGCGGTGGGCCGGTGCCGACGCTCGGTGTCGCCGTCCATGATGTCGTCGTGCAGCAGGGAAAAGTTGTGCACCAGCTCGACCGCCACCGCCGATGTCACACCGCGCTCGGACGGTCCCCCCGCCGCGCGCGCGGACAGCAGCGCGAGCGCCGGGCGCAGCGCCTTGCCCGTGCCGTCGCCGGACGGGTTGCCCTGGGCGTCGGTCATGCCCAGGTGATAGGCGGCGACCACCCGGACCTCCGGTGACAGCCGGGCCACGGCCGCTTCCATGGCCGGGCCGACGATGTCCCTGGCCAGCCCCACACCGGCCGGCATCACGGCGGTCACGCGGCCGCTCCCACCCGCAGGCCGGCACCCGGTAGCGGGCTCCCCGGGCCGCCCAGGCCGCCGAGCGCCCGTCTCAGCTCGATCGCCGCGTTCAGTCCGCTGCGCACCGCACCCTCCATCGTGTCCGGCCATCCGGTATCGGTCCATGCTCCAGCGAGCGCCAGGCCCGGCAGTGCGGTGGCCGCGTGCGGCCGCAGCCGCCCGCACCCCGGACCCTGGCGGAACGTCGCCCGCCGCTCCCTGGTGACGAAAAATTCACTGACCCGCGCGTCCCTCGCGCCGGGCAGCAGCCCGGCCAGCGCCGGCACAAACATCTCCCGCAGCTGCGCCGCGGGCACATCCACGTACGGTTCCGCCGCCGAGAGCGAAATCGCCAGGTACTGACCACGGCCGCTCGCGCCAAACCCGGAGATCCCGGTCCGGTCGAACAGCCATTGCACGGGCGAGTCCACCGCGGCCGCGAACGGGAGCCGGGTGACCCGCTGATCGTAGATCACGTGCACGTTGATGATCGGCGACGTGCCGAGATCGGACCAGGTGCCGGACGGGACGCCCGCGCCGGCGGGTACCAGCCTGGCCGCGGCGTACGCCGGGGTCGCGATGACCACGCCGTCCGCGGCGATCACCCCGCCGCCGTCCGCCCGGTCCGGGCCGTCCACGCCGGCCGCGCCGCCGGCGTCCGCGTCGCCCTCACCGCGGGCCAGCCGGACCAGATAACGGCCCGCGGCCCCGCCGGACGGCGTGCCACCGGGCCTCTCCTGGCCCGGCGCGGCACTCGCGGGGCCCGCCACCTCCACGCCGGCGGCCTTGACGCCGAGCCGGACGTCGGCGCCGAGCCGGCGCAGCAGCGCCAGCCCGGCCGTGCCGTGCAGCTCACCGAGCGGCGCGAGCGGGATGCCGATGTCCGCGGCGTCCTTCCGGCCAAGCAGGGCGGTCTGCACGACCGTCGCGGCGAGCGCGAGGGACGCGTCGTCACCGGGGATGTTCAGTGAGGAGACGGTGAACAGGTCCCAGAGCACCCGGCGGGTCCGCTCGTCCTGCCCGTGCGCCGCCAGCCAGTCACCGAGCCGCTGGCTGTCCAGCGCCGGATCGGCCGGATTCAGCATCCGCATGGCGAGCGCGGCGCGGGTCACCTTGGCCCGCTCGGCCAGTGACAGCAGTGGGTAACGGGCCAGCGAGGCCCCCATGTGCAGCGGGCCGGGCAGCCGGTTCCGGCGGAGCCGGGCGGTGCCGTCCGGGGCCAGCACGGTCACGTCGAACCGGTCCTGGATGCGAACCGACCCGGTCATCCCCAGCCGGGCCAGCAGCCCGCGGTAAGCCGTACAGCAGCGCAGGAACACGTGCTGGCCGGTGTCGACGACCAGCGCGCCGCGGTTGAACGACGTGGTGGCGCCGCCGAGGCGCGGCCGCGCCTCCAGCAGCGTGACGGCGGCCCCGGCCTCGGACAGCGCGATCGCGGCGGTGAGGCCGGCCAGGCCGCCGCCGATCACCACCACGCGCTGCGGGCGGGGGTTCACCGGCGGCGCCCTTCGGCGCGCGCGGCCGGCGCGGCGGCGTCCGCGGGCAAGCCGGGCTGCGGGCGGGCGGCCCGGCCCCGGCCGGGCAGCAGGGGGCGGGCCAGCGAGCGCACAGCGACCATTGCCTTCTCCCGTGAGGACAGTGACACCCGGCCGTGCAGCACGGCGGCGGGCTCGGCGGCGATACGGTCCAGCAATCCCCGGTAGATGCCGGCCATCGCGCCGGTGCAGGCGGCACTGCGCCCGTCGAGCATAGGCAGCAGCCGCAGGCCGGTCGCGTACCAGTCCCGCGCGCGGGACACCTCGAACTCGATGAGGCGGATGAGGCTGGCCTCTGACGCGGCGTCCGGTGCCGGCTCAGCGCCCGGGGCCGTCCCGGCGGCCGGCTTCAGCTCGCACCCGAACCGGTCCAGATCCTCGGCCGGCAGGTAGACCCGGCCGTTGCGGTAGTCCTCACGGATGTCCCGCAGGATGTTCGTGAGCTGCAGCGCGACGCCGAGCGAGTCGGCTAGCGGCTCAGCGGCGCGCATGTCAGGCGCCCCGAAGACGCCGAGGGACAGCCGCCCGATCGACCCGGCGACGCAGCGGCAGTAGGAGAGCAGGTCACCGAACGTGGCGTAGGCGGCGCCGTTGACGTCGGCGATGCAGCCGTCGATGAGCTCGCCGAACTCCTGCATCGGGATGGGGTAACGCTGCCCGGCGTCGGCGAGGGCGGCGAGCACGGGATCGCTGGCCAGGGCGCCGGGCCGGCGCTGGCCAGGCCGAGCGCCTCCGACCGTGCCTCCTCCAGCGCCGCGAGCTTCGCCGCGGGCGGCATCGTCCCGTCGCCGATGTCATCAATGCGGCGGGCGAAGGCGTAGATGGCCGCCAGGGCGTGCCGCTTGCCGGCCGGCAGCAGCCGGATGCCGTAGGCGAAGTTGCGCGCCTGCGACCAGGTGATCTCCTCACAGGCCCGGTAGGCCTCAGCCGTGTCCATGATCCTCACCTCCCTCGCAGATATGCGCGGATCGCTTTCCTGGCCGTTTCCCGCTTGTCCGGCCGCGGGGTAACCCGCAGCACGTCATTCCCGGACGCCGCGATCGCGGACAGGGCGGCCCGGCCTCCCGCCACGTAGCCGGCCACTGCCAGCCGGGCCGCGCCGCGCAGCGTGCCAATCAGCGGCGCCCCCTCCTCGAGCAGCGCGGACGCGCGGGCCGCCTCGTAGGCGACCAGCGCGCGGACCCGCGCTCCCGTTACCGGCGCCGCGAGATCCTCCTCCGTCACCCCGAACCGCTCCATGTCCTGCCGTGGCAGGTAGATCCGGCCCTTGCGGAGGTCCTCCGCCACATCCTGCCAGTGCTCCACAAGTTGCAGAGCAGTGCAGATGCTATCCGAGAGCCGCTCGCGGCCGGCGGATGCCGCACCGAAGATGTGCAGCACGACCAGGCCGACCGGGTTGGCCGATAGCCGACAGTAACCCACCAGGTCCTCGAAGGTCTCGTACCGGGTCACGATCTGGTCCTGCCGGTTGGCCTGGATCAGGTCGAGCAGCGGCTGCGCCGGGACCGCGCACTCGGCCACGGTGACGGCCAGTTCCCGCAGCGCGGCGAGGGGTGGCGGCCCAGAGCCGTCATAGATGCGGGCGACGTCGGCCTCGAGGTCATCGAGCAGCCGCAGCCGCGCCTCGGGCGTTATCTCGTCGCCGATGTCGTCGGTCAGCCGGGCGAAGCCGTACAGCGCCATGAGGTGGCGCCGGTACCCGGCCGGCAGCACGCGCATCGCGACCGGAAAGTTCTCGGCCGACGCTTTGGCCGCGGAATCGAGCGCGATCTGCTCGGCGGTCCCTGGCTGGACGGGAGCAGCCGAGGCCGGCTCCGGGGCGCGTGCATGCTCAGTACCGCTCACGTTGCCAGCCATGGCCATAGTTTCAGGGGTGCCGAGTAATGAATGCAAACAATGACGCACGCGTCACCTGACACACGTGTCGGGGATTGGGCTATGGCGGGCGACCCGGGGCAGGTTTCCGGCGGCCGCGCACAGCCCCGATTGCGCGTGTAGCCAGGCACGTTTCGCGGGCCGGATGAACGGGGCTTTCCCGCTGACCCCACCAGAGTTTGGTCCCGGCCGCAAGGGCACGCGCCCGGCCGCCGGTTAATAGTTTGCATATGCAAAGCTCGCGATGATATGGAGAACCTCCGGGTTGCTGCGCTGGACGCTATCCTGGGAAGGCCCTGAGCAGCGCCGTTTCGTCCGCGTCGACATCTGCGCGACATCATTCAGATACAAAGCCGATACAAATTCGATGCAGCAACGACGCACTCTATCGCCATCCGGCAATCATGACAGGAACGCCTACCCGGCCGGGCAATAACGGGCGGCTCACATTATGCACGCACACCGTGACCGGTTACCTCGAGGCACTATCGGGCACCAGCCACACACTTCCGCGTGACCGCGATGGCAACAGAAAACTGCCGTATATTCCGCCGAAAGACGTCACTAAGCGCGATGAAGCCATGGCAATTCCCGTTTTGCGTCCCGGGCAGGGCCCGCGCGGTCAGGAGCGCCAGATGAGCACGAGGGCACAGTCGTCGTTGCTGCCCACGTCCCGCTGCAGCGCCGCCACCAGGTCGCCCGCGCCGGACCGGAACCCGTGGGTGACCAGCCGCTCCGCCTCACCCAGGAGCTTGTCGATGCCGGCGTCGATGTCGCGGCCGGGCGCCTCGACCAGGCCATCGGTATAGAGCAGCAGGGCATCCCCCCGGCGCAGCACGCCTTCCTCGGAGTTGGTCGGCACGGACTGCAGATCGGGGACCACGCCAAGGACGATGCCGCGGGCCTGGGTGATCCGCCACCGCCCGCTCGCCGCGTCGTAGTGCACCGCCGGTGGGTGGCCGGCCGAGGACACCACGTACTCCCCCGAGGTCAGGTCGAGTGAGAGGTGCACGGCGGTCACGAAGCCCTCGTTCCACCGGCCGCGTCGCAGGTAGGCGTTGGCCGCGGCCAGGAAGTCGGTCCTCGGCACCGAGCCGAGCAGGCCGCCGAGCGCGCCGGACAGCAGCAGCGCCCGGGTGCCGGCGTCGATCCCCTTGCCCGACACGTCGACCAGCGCCACCTCGAGCGTCTTGCCGTCGGAGTAAGAGACGACGAAGTCGCCGCCGAACGACGCGCCTCCGGCGGGACGCAGCACCACGTCCGAGCCCCAGCCCTCCCCCAGCGGGGGGAGCTTGCCCTGTTCCCGGATCCGGTCGCGCAGCTCGATCAGCATCTGGTCACCGCGCAGCCCCTGGAGCCCGAGCTTCGCCCGGGTCCGCGCGAGCACGTCGGCGAACGCCGCCGTCACCACGATCGTGGCGACGATGCCGGGCCCGGCCCGGTGGTCGGCAATGTCGTACGCGACGACCCCGGCGGCGATCACGAACAGCACCCGCAGAGCCCGGACCCAGAGCAGCAGGCCGCCTGCCAGGATCGGCAGGATGATCACACCGGGCGAGAACCACCACTCCGACAGGTGCACGGCGGCCACGCCGATGGCCACGACCGCCACCGTGAGCACGAAGGCCATCCGCCGGTTACGCGTGATGAACTGCCTGCTCGCCGTGGCACGCAGCTGCTGCCCGCTGGCCCGGAGGCCGCGGACCACGCGCTGCGGGAAACGTGCCAGGCGGGAAACCATAATGGCGGCACTGTATCCGCAATCAACGCTTGATCACTGGCCGGCACGCCTCCGGTCCGGGCCCGCACGGGCGGCGGCCGGCCGGAGCCGCCAGCCGGAGCGGGCGACCGCGAGCGGGCCGGAGCGGGCGGCCGGAGCGGGGCGGAGCGGGCCGGAGCGGGCCGGAGCGGGCCGGAGCGGGCGGCCGGAGCAGGCGGCGCCGGCCGGGAAAAGAGCTGGCCTTACGGCGCGGTCAGGTGTAGCAAGGCAATCATGACGGAGCGCTATCCGATCCGGCCGATCTCCCCCGACGAGTTCGACGCTTTCCACCTCGTGGAGGAGCACGCCTTCCACGGCGGGCCGCTGCCGGCCGGGAAGCGGCCCCAGGTCCTGTCGCGGTTCGAGTTCGACCGGAGCCTGGCCGCGTTCGACGGCAGCACCCCGGTCGGCATCGCCGGCGCGTTCAGCTTCCGCATGCGCCTGCCCGGGGCGCTGGCCCCGGTGTCGGGGGTGAGCTGGGTCGGCGTGCTCCCGTCCTACCGCCGCCGGGGCATCCTGACGCGGATCATGCACCGGCAGCTGGCCGACATCAGGGACCGGGGCGAGGCACTGGCCGCGCTGTGGGCGTCCGAGGCGGGGATCTATGGCCGGTACGGCTACGGCCGCGCGTCCTGGCACGACACGTTCACCATCCGGCGCGGCGAGGGAACGCTGGCCGCGGACCTGCCCGCCGACGCCGAGCCGCGGCTGCGGATCGCCGAGCCCGGCCAGGTCCGCGCCGAGGTGGCCAAGGCGTACGACACGGTGCTGGAGACCCGCCCGGGTTTCTTCGCGCGCAACGAGGCGTGGTGGAACCGGGTGCTCCACGACCCCGAAGACAGGCGGAAGGACGCATCCCCGCTGCGGTGCCTGCTGGCCGAGGACGACGCCGGGCCGCGCGGTTACGCGCTGTACGCAGGCGTCGGCCGCTGGGACGAGGACCTGTTCCTGCCGGACGGCCAGCTGGACGTCCGCGAACTGGTGGCCGCTGACCCGGCCGCCAGCGTGGCACTGTGGGCCGACCTGCTGAGCCGGGACCTGGTCACCACCGTCCGCGCCGCGATCCGTCCAGTGGACGACCCGCTGCTGTTCCAGCTGGCCGATCCGCGGCGGCTGCGGCCGGTGATCACCGACGGCCTGTGGATCCGCATCACCGACCTGCCCACGGCGCTGTCGCTGCGCCGGTACGCGTGCCCGGTGGACGTGGTCCTCGACGTACACGACAGCATCCTGGAAGAAAACGCCGGCCAGTGGCGGTTCCGGGTCGGCGAGTCCGGTTCGGCGGTGTGCGAGCCCGTGGACGCGGACCCGGACCTCAGCCTGGGCATCACCGAGCTGGGGGCCGCCTACCTCGGCGGGACGCGCCTCGGCGCGCTGGCCGCCGCGGGCCGGGTCACTCAGCACCGCACCGGCGCGCTCGCCCACCTGTCCGCGGCCATGTCCTGGGACCCGGCCCCCTGGTGCCCCGTCATCTTCTGACCCCGCCTTCCAGGATCCTCCCGCCGGGACGCCATGGGACACTGAACGCATGCCAGGCATGAAGGTCACACTCAGCGCGGCGATGCGAGCGAGGGATGTCTCGCGGCCGCGCGCGGAGGACGAGGAGGCCGCCGAACGGGCCAGCGCGGCGCGGCCGGGTGACCCGGCGGCCCGCTCCCGAGGTCAGCGGGGCTCCGCGCCCGGCGGCGCGGAACGGGTGGCGGCTACGGCAGACTCCCGGTCACGCGAGCCCCGGGAGGCTCGGCAGGACAGTTCCCGGTCACGCGAGCCGCGTGAATCACCCGGGGACACCGGAGACACCGGGAACCGGTCCGCGCTCCCGAAGAGCGGCGGAGGCCGCCCCCGGCGCAGGCGCGGGCGGTTAACCGGCGGACGGCAGGGACCGTTACCCGGCGGACGGCAGGGGCGGCAGCTGGCCGGTCTTCTCGTAGTCGGTGATCTGGGCCAGCCGTCGCGCGTGCCGGGGCGCACCGGAGAACGGGGTCTCCACGAAGACCTTGGTGAAGGCGATCGCGCCGTCGACGCTGTACATCCGGGCGCCGAGGCTCAGCACGTTGGCATCGTTGTGCTGCCGCCCGAGCTGCGCCGTCTCCACCGTCCAGGCCACCGCAGCGCGGACGCCGGGGATCTTGTTGGCCGCGATCGCCTCGCCGTTCCCGGAGCCGCCGATGATGATGCCCAGGCTGCCCGGGTCGGCGACCGCGCTGGCCGCCGCCTTCATCACGTACGGCGGATAGTCGTCATCCTCGACGTAGGTGGGCGGCCCGCAGTCCACCGGCTCGTGCCCGGCCCCGGAGAGCCAGGCCACCAGGTGGCCCTTGAGTTCGAATCCCGCGTGGTCAGATCCCAGGTATACGCGCACGGGGCCAGTCTTTCAGAGGCACGCCCGCCGCGAGGACGGCCCCCCGTGGACTCACTCCCGCGCGCCGTTTTCCATGGTCGGCGCTGGTTTTCCGTACATACTGCGGAAGCCAGCGCCGATCTGGTTCCTGCTGGCGGTCAGTCGAAGATGGGGTCGCGGGTGCGGGAGCGCTTGAGCTCGAAGAAGCCATCGGTGCCGGCGATCAGCTGCACGCCGTCCCACAGGCGGGCCGCGGCCTCACCGCGCGGGATCGGTGAGACGACCGGGCCGAACACCGCCATGCCGTTCACCGAGATCACCGGGGTGCCGACCTCGTAGCCCACCCGGTCCATGCCGTCGTGGTGGCTGGCCCGCAGCGCCTCGTCGTACTCGGTCGAGTCCGCCGCGTCGGCAAGGCTGGTGGGCAGGCCCGCCTCGGCCAGCGCCGCCTCGTACGTCGCGCGCTCGCGCGGGGCCTTCTCCTGGTGGAAACGGGCGCCCAGCGCGGTGTAGAGCCGGCCCAGCACCTCGGGCCCGAACTGCTGCTCGGCGGCGATACAGATCCGGACCGGGCCCCACCCGGTAGCCAGCAGTTCCTTGTACCGCTCGGGGAGGTCCTCCTTGTCCGCGTTCAGACCGGACAGGCTCATCACGTGCCAGCGGGTCGTGACCGGGCGGACCTTCTCTACCTCGTGCATCCACCGGGACGCAATCCACGCCCACGGGCAGATAGGGTCAAACCAGAAATCGACAACCGTGGTTTCCTGCTCACTCATGCGCGCCTCTCGTTAAGCGTTTTGCGTTGCCCGTCCGGCCCGCGATCCGGGTCCGGCGGAAGCGTTGTCCGGCCGGCGTACGCCTGCGACAACCCGGTGTCTGCGCGGCTCATTCCGAGCCGTGGGAGGATGCCAGGACGATGCTCCGGGGGGAGCAGGCGAACCACAGAGGCAGGAAAAAGGGGATCCGCAGGTGACAGCCAACCTCACCCACGATGAAGCCCGCGCGCGGGCTGACCTCGTCACCGTCTCGTCCTACCAGGTCGAGCTCGATCTGACCGGCGGCGAGGCGACATTCCCGTCGGTCACCGTGGCGAAGTTCCGCTGCTCCCGGCCTGGAGCAGGAACGTTCATCAACCTGACCGCACCGGAGGTCCGTGAGATCACCCTCAACGGGGCGCCGGTCAGCCTGGACGCCTTCGACGGCGACCGGATCACGCTGGCCGGGCTGGCCGCCGAGAACGAGCTCCGGGTGGTCGCGGACTGCGCCTACTCGCGCAGCGGTGAGGGCCTGCACCGGTTCACCGACCCGGCCGACGGCGCCGTGTACATGTACTCCGATCTGGAGACCTTCGACGCCCACCGGATCTACGCCTGCTTCGACCAGCCCGACCTGAAGGCGGCCTACGAGCTGACCGTCACCGCACCGGACGACTGGCAGGTCATCTCGAACATGGCGCCGGAGGAACGCGGACCCGCGGGTGAGAAGGCCGCACGCTGGCACTTCCCGCCGACTCCGGTCATGGCGACGTACATCACGGCGGTCGCGGCCGGGCCTTACCACGTTGTCAGGGACTCCTACGACGGCATCCCGCTCGGCATCTACTGCCGGCAGTCGCTGGCCGAGTACCTGGACCCGGACGAGATCTTCGAGGTCACCCGGCAGGGCTTCGGCTTCTACCACGCGGCCTTCGGCGTGCGGTATCCGTTCGGCAAGTACGACCAGCTCTTCGTGCCCGAGTTCAAGGAAGGCGCGATGGAGAACGCGGGCTGCGTGACCTTCCTGGAGAGCTATATCTTCCGGTCCCGGGTCACCGACTTCGCGCGTGAGGCCCGCGCCGAGACCATCCTGCACGAGATGGCGCACATGTGGTTCGGCGACCTGGTCACGATGCGCTGGTGGGACGACCTGTGGCTGAACGAGTCGTTCGCCACCTGGGCCGGCACGCTGGCCGAGGCCGAGGCGACCCGCTGGACGTCGGCCTGGACCACGTTCGCCCAGCTCTACAAGGCCTGGGCGTACCGGCAGGACCAGCTGCCCTCCACCCACCCCATCGCGGCAGACATCCCGGACATCCACGCGGTGGAGGTGAACTTCGACGGCATCACCTACGCCAAGGGCGCTTCCGTCCTGAAGCAGCTCGTGGCGTACGTGGGACGGGACAACTTCCTGGCCGCGGTGCGCCGCTACTTCGCCGCGCACGCGTGGGGCAACGCGACGCTGGCGGACCTGCTCGCGGCGCTGGAGGAGACCTCCGGCCGGGAGCTGGGCGGCTGGTCCAGGCAGTGGCTGGAGACCGCCGGGGTGAACACGCTGCGGCCCGAGTACGAGACCGACGCCGACGGCCGGTTCACCTCCTTCGCCGTCCGTCAGGAAGCCGTCCCCGAGTATCCGGTGCTGCGCTCGCACCGGATCGCGATCGGGCTGTACGACCGGGGCGACGACGGCCTGGTGCGGCGGCTCCGGGTGGAGACCGACGTGGCCGGCGAACTGACCGGAATTCCCGAGCTGATCGGTGAGCACCGGCCCGACCTGGTGCTCGTCAACGACGACGACCTTACCTACGCCAAGATCCGGCTGGACGGCCACTCCCTCGGGACGCTGATCCAGGCCATCCGTGACTTCCGTGACCCGCTGCCCGCGGCGCTGGCCTGGTCCGCCGCGTGGGACATGTGCCGTGACGCGGAGATGGCGGCCCGGGACTACGTGCGCCTCGTGCTGCTCGGCGTCGATTCTGTAGCCGACATCAGCGTGGCGCAGACCCTGCTCCGCCAGACGTCCCAGGCCATCCGGCGGTTCGCCGAGCCGTCCTGGGAAGCCACCGGGCTCGCGCTGATGGCCGACCGGCTGCACGAACTGCTGATCGCCGCGGCGCCCGGCAGTGACGCTCAGCTGGCCTATACCCAGGCGCTGGCCGGGGCCGCGCTTTCCGGCCGGCACCTCACGCTGCTGGCTGGCCTGCTGGACGGCACGGTGATCTTCGAGGGGCTCACGGTCGACACCGACCTGCGCTGGACGCTGCTGCACCGGCTGGTCAGCCGGGGCCGCGCCGGGTGCCCGGAGATCGACGCGGAACTCGCGCGGGACGCCACCGACGCCGGTGAACGGCACGCCGCCTCCTGCCGGGCCGCCATCCCCGATCCCGAGGCCAAGCGCGCGGTGTGGGAAGAGATCATCAGCGGGAAGCTGCCGAACGCGACGTTCCGGGCGACGCTGAACGGGTTCGCCGACCCGGACCAGCGCTCGCTGACCGAGCCGTTCCGTGACGCGTACTTCGGCGTGCTGGCGGACATCTGGCGGGAGTGGAGCTCGGACATGGCGCAGCGGTTCGTTGCCATCGGGTACACGATCTGCCCGGTCTCCCAGGAGACGATCACGATCACGGACGACTACATCGCGCGGACCCAGCCGCCCGCCGCGCTGCGCCGCCTGCTCGTCGAGGGCCGCGACGACGTGGCCCGCGCCCTGCGCTGCCGCGACCGTGACGCCCTGGCCGACTGACGCCGTCCGCAGGCCGGGGCCGGGCACCGCACCCGTCCCCGGCCACGCCGTGGGCACGGAAGCACCAGCAACCGGAAGAAAGGCCGGTGAGAGCCTGCAAGCTGACATGATCCGGGTGGCGGTGGAGAATTCGATGCGCATTCCCGGCGCGCTAACGGTCCTGGGTACCCCGATCGACCTGGCGTCCGCCGATGTCCCCGACGTACGTCCTGGCGGGTGAAACCACATCGTGCCGTGGCAGAACGCGTATCGCGCCACGCAGATCCTCGGCGGGACCTCCCGCTTCGTTCTGGTGAACAGTGGCCACATCCAGGCACTGGTCAACCCGCCAGATCCCGGTAGCCGGCGGACGTACCGAGTCGCGGATGCCGTGCCGGTGGACCCCCAAGTCTGGCTGGCCGGGGCCGCCGAGTACAAAGGCAGCTGGTGGCCGGACTACCTGCGCTGGCTGGAACCGCGCTCGGGTGAGCACAAGCCCAAGCCGAAGACCCTCGGAAGCAAAGGGCACGAGCCGATCGCGGCCGCCCCCGGCAGGTACGTCTTGGAGACCTGAGGGCCGTGGCGGACATTCGATACGTAGACGTCGACGGGGTGCGGCTGCGTACGTCGATCCGAGGCGAGGGGCGTCCGCTGCTGCTGCTCAGCGGCATCGGAGCGAGCCTCAGTCGCTCGGCACCCTTCGAGCACGCGCTGAATCCGTACGGCGTGCAGACGATCGCCGTCGACGCGCCCGGCACCGGAAGCTCGACCCGGTACCGCTGGCCGCGGCGCATGCCCGGCCTGGCCCGGACGTTCGAGCTGCTGCTCGACGCGCTCGGGTACGAACAGGCAGACGTCCTGGGCGCATCCTTCGGCGGGATCCTCGCCCAGCAGCTCGCGCATCAGGCCCCCCGCCGCGTCCGGCGGCTGGTCCTCGCCGCCACCGGGGCCGGCGTCCCCGGGCTGGGCGGGGTGCCCGGCTCGCCGCGCGCGCTGCTTGCCCTCGCTACCCCGCGTCGCCACCAGTCGCCCGACTACTTCCGCCGCATCGCCGGAACCGTGTACGGCGGCCAGGCCCGGCGCGACCCCGACGCGCTGCTGCCCGGCTCGATCGCGCAATTCTCCGAGACCCCCTCTGTTCGCGGCTATGTCGACCAGCTCTACGCGATCAGCTTCTGGACCGGTGTGCCCTGGCTATGGCGGCTCTCCCAACCCACCCTGGTGCTCGCGGGCGATGACGACCCGATCGTCCCCGCGATCAACGGGCGCATCCTGGCGGGGATCATCCCCGACGCGCGGCTGGAGATTATCCCCGGCGGCGGCCACTTGTTCCCGCTCGAACGTCCCGCCGAAATCGCCGCTCTCGTGGCCGAGTTCCTCGCAGCGGATCGGGACCGCACTCGCCGCGACAACGACGGCGCCGCGTTATCGGACATGGTCGCCGCCTCGTCTGGCCGGCAGGGGGTCAACGGGCGGGCCGCGCCGACCATTCGGGCGTGCGTTTGACCGCCTGCGAGGTCCAGTTCCCATGGGGTGGACGTGTGCGCTTCCGGCGAGGGCACCGCCCGACACCGGCGATCACCTCGGCCGGCTCATCCGGCCCGGCGCCCCACGGCCGCGAGGACGACGATCTCGTCGAGGCGGCGGATGTGCTCATGCCCGTCCGGGGCGGGGCAATAGCCGTGCGGGTCCAGGTGGATGGGCCGGATCCCGGCCGCGAGCGCGCCCGCCACGTCGTAACGCAGGCTGTCGCCGACATGGACGACCGTGCTGCGTGCCACGCCGGGCAGGCCGAGCGCGTCCAGCGCCAGGGCGAAGATCGCCGGATCCGGCTTGGACACGCCGACCACCGCCGAGTCGATGACCACGCCCACCTCGACGCCGGCGCAGGCGGCGGCCGCGGCCTTGTCAGGGGCAAAACAGACGTCCAGGCGGCGCAGCGCCTGCTCGACCTCCCCCGTCGAGTTGGAGACGATGCCAAGCGGGACGTCCAGGGCGGCGATGCCGCGCAGGGCGTCCCCGACCCCCGGCCCGACGTGCGTCCAGGAAAATCCCTGCGTCAGGCCGGCGACGTTTTCGGCCACGCTCTTCACGTCGTCGGCCGGGACGCCGCATGCCGCGGCGAAGTCCCGCAGGTACTCCAGCCACCACTGGCCGCCCGGCGGTTCCCGGCCGGGGTCGTCGCAGTCAGCCATCGCCCGGTAGTGCGCCCGCTCCAGATCGGCCACAGACGGCTGCAGCCCGGCGGCCTGCAACGGCGGGAGCAGGAGCTCCAGCGACGGGAAGATCATGACCCCGCCGGCGTCGAGCAGGACCGCACTCAGCGCGGACCTGGGGGTTGCGTCAAGGCTTCCTGTGGACACGGGGAAACTCTATGACCAGGCCCCGGGGGATGTCGCGACGTTAGACGCCGGCCGGGATCTCGTCGGTGTCATCGGCGGCCCGGGAGCTGTCACGCGGCACGACGTCCCACGCGCTGGGCTTGACGGGCGCCCCGCCGAACGCGTCCGCCCCGGCGGTCGCGCCGGCCCCGACCGCGCTCAGACCCCGGGTCGTGCTGATCATCTGGACCTGGTTCCGGCCATCCCGCTTGGCCCGGTACAGGGCCGCGTCGGCCGCCGCGAGCAGTTCGCTCAGCTGGCGGCGCGAGCCGGCGTCCAGCGCGGCGACGCCGACCGAGACGGTGATCTGAACCGACTGACCATCGGGGGTGAGCAGGGACAGCCCCGAGATATGGTCACGGATCCGGTCCGCGATACGGAACGCGTCGACGGCGCGAGTGTGCGGCAGCAGCAGGACGAACTCTTCCCCGCCGAACCGGCCCGCGGAGTCGTATTCGCGCAGCACGCCGGGCAGGCACCGGGCGATCTCCCTGAGCACCTCGTCGCCGAACAGGTGACCGTAGGTGTCGTTGACCCGCTTGAACCAGTCGATGTCCAGGACCGCCACCGCAAGCGCCATCCGGGCCCGCACCGCCCGCACCACTTCGGCTTCGGCCTCGCTCTCCCAAGTCCGCGCGTTCAGCAACCCGGTCTTGGCGTCCATCCGCGAGTCGTTGAGCAGCTGGGCGTGCCGCAGCGAGCGCTGCAGCAGGGCCACCACGGGCAGCGCGACCGGCACCAGGAACACGTTCCCTGACGCGGCGTAGGTGATCAGGGCGCCGATGCACTGCTCCGCGAGGTCGTTGTACAGCGGCTCGCGGCCGAAGAAGGTGGAACGGATGCTGGCGGTCGGATCAGAGCCCCTGATCGCGACGATGATGAAGGCCTTGTTGACCACGGAGTAGACCAGGACGGCGGCGATCAGGCCGAGACACCAGATCAGGCCGCTGATGGTATAGTGCGGCCCCAGCGGCAGCGGCAGTTCGCGCATCCAGCGGAAGACCATCCCGGCCGCAACAAAAGCCAAGCCGGCGGTCGCGGCGCTGTACGCGCGCTTGTAGATCGCGGTCTTGCGGACCCGCCACTGCAACAAGGGGTAGTACAGGGCGGTCATGACCAGTACGTACGCGGGCGGTAGCAAGATCGCGGCCGGCAGGCCCCAGGCGCTGTAGATGTCCTTGATGAGACCTTTCTTTTCGCCTTCGTGACGGGTGAACTCGATCGTAATCACGACGCACCCCGCCAGCAGCGCATACAAAACCAGGTCGTGAGGCGTGATGGTGACCGTGGCCACCGCAACCCCGATCGCCGCGATGTTGGCGACGATGGCACACAGCACGACGACGGCGAGCCAGCGCGGCAGCGCCCAGATCCCCCATCCCCGCACCGCATCCGCCCACCGAACTATCAAGTGGTGAGCGGCCTGCATCGACACCTCCTCGGCAGGTCGACGGGGGAAAGATCGGCGCGATAGCACGACGCACCCCTATTGCCCTGCATCTTGCCCCGCATCGTCACGTTCAACGATACACACTGTCAAGGTGTCATTACATCAAGCTGCGGAGTTTTCGCCAAACTGCCCGCTACCTGCGTTAAAACATCCACCATATGAAATCATCCGCTACCGGTGTATTCCCGACATCCCACACATTTTGCCATCCTGTAACCGGATGACTGCTGCCTGCGGTCATCCGCGGCCGCACACCCGGAAAGGACACCGCCAATGCGCACCGACGCCTGGGGCTGACCCCCGCCACCACCCGACACCCGCACACCCCGAAAGGACACCGCCAATGCGCACCGACGCCTGGGGCTGACCCCCGCCACCACCCGCCACCCGCACACCCCGAAAGGACACCGCCAATGCGCACCGACGCCTGGGGCTGACCCCCGCCACCACCCGACACCCGCACACCCCGAAAGGACACCGCCAATGCGCACCGACGCCTGGGGCTGACCCCCGCCACCACCCGACACCCGCACACCCCGAAAGGACACCGCCAATGCGCACCGACGCCTGGGGCTGACCCCCGCCACCACCCGACACCCGCACACCCCGAAAGGACACCGCCAATGCGCACCGACGCCTGGGGCTGACCCCCGCCACCACCCGACACCCGCACACCCCGAAAGGACACCGCCAATGCGCACCGACGCCTGGGGCTGACCCCGCTAACAGGTCCGCTCAGCGGACCGTGTCACATACAGGTTCTGCCGCTTGAACCCGTCAGCGGACTTCGGCGTGCGGCGTGATCGCGCGGCCGAGCCACAGCCCCACGACGGCCTGCAGGCACGACACCAGCACGGTGAAGACCACGCCGATCGCCGCGTGCGGCGGAAGGCCCGCCAGCGCGGCGATGACCCGCGCGGTGGCGCCGGCCGGTGCACCGCGGATGGCCGGCCACAGCAGCGGCGCACCCCAGCCCACCGTGGCCATGAGCAGCACGGCCGGGATCGTATGGCGGAGCCGCCAGCCGGCCCGCGGCGCGGCGAGGCCTGCCAGCAGGCCGGCGGCGAACGGCACGAACCACAGGCCGAACTCCGCTGCCACCGCGATCACCGCGGCCCCTGCCACCGAGACGCCCAGCCACCAGCCGGGTCGCACGCGCGAATGCTTCCGGCCGAACATCGCGCGGCCGCGCACGCGGCCGCTGTCCGGGCGCGCTCCGGCCCCGGAACCGCCGAACCGGCCAGCCCGGGAGCCGCCGGGCCGGTCGGATCCGGAACCCCAGAGCCGGTAACTGCCGCGCTTGCCCAGTTTCCTCAGGTCAGCCACGGTTGCCTGCCAGCGGCCCGGCAGCGGGCCGCAGCGACCAGTGGATGGTCCCGGCGCTGCTCGCGGTGGCCATCGGCAGATAACGCCCTTCCCACCAGTCGGCGATCAGGTCGGCGTACCAGGGGGACGCCGGGTTCTCGCTCTGACCGCCCGGGTAGACGCCTTCCGCCGACGAATGGCCGCCCCCGGACCCGGAGAAGCCCACGATCATCCGCCAGCTCGGGCCGATCTCGGACCGCAGGCCGCCCTCGGCCGCGTCCACCGTCCAGGCGTCCCCGCTGGATGCGCGCGGGCCGTACCCCAGCCCGGCCGCGCCGGTCAGGGACGGGAAGTACCGGGTATGCAGGCGTGCCCAGGTCCAGCTGCCCGGCGTCCCGCCGAGCGTCGCGGCCAGGTGCGCCACCGCGGCGCCGAACGCCGCCCGCATCACCTGGGCCGCGGTGCGGTGCGCCCCGGACGGCAGGGTGAAGGCCGCCGACGGCGGCGCTGGGCCGGCCGTCCAGGCGGTAAGGTCCTCGGTCAGGCTGGTCGGCCAGGACGACAGGGCCAGGGCCGCGCGGTCCTTCCCGACCGGGACGTGCGCCGACGTCCACCACGGCTGGAACGCCGCGGAAACGTAGTCGCCCCAGAACGTCCACCACACCGAGGCCGCCGCCGAGCCGGTCGTCGTCGTGCCGTTCCACCGGCCGAGCAGGTTCAGCGCGGACTTCTCCGGTGCGGTCAGTGCACCCGGGTCCGCGCGCAGCGCGGCCAGCAGCTTCGGCACGATCGTGACCGCCAGGTAATCGGTCACGCTGCCCTGCAGCGCGGCGAAGCTGGCCGGCGTCAGCCCGGAGCGGCCACGCAGGGCGGAGTAGATCTCGTTGGCGCGGAAGCTGTTGTCGAAGAAGTCGGCGCTGGTGCCGATGTAATACGGATAGGACGGACCGACCGGCCGCTGGTTGGCGGTCGCGACGACGTGCCCGGGCGGGTCATAGACCTGCGGCTCAGCCGCGTACGGGATGACGCCGGCCACGTCGTCGGCGCCGGTTCCGGTAAGCGGGAGCCACGGGTCGCCCCCGGTGACCTGGGGGTAGTAGCCGGCCGAGATGGCCCCGATGTTGCCGTGATCGTCGGCGTAGACGAAGTTCTGCGCCGGCGCGTGCCACGCCGCGAGCGCCGCCTTGAACTGGCCGAAATTACCGGCCTCGTCCATGCTGAGCAGCGCGGCCAGGTCGGCGGACGGCACGTTGCCCATCCAGTCGACCGCCATGGTCTGCCCGGCATGCGTCATGATCGGCCCGTGCACGGTGAGGTACACGGTCAGGTGCACTGCCGCGCCGCCGCGGACGTTGATCGTGTAGCGGACCCGCTGCGTCCGCCGCCACGCGCCGCGCCAGTAGTACTGGTCCGGGCGGCTGGCGCTGGTCCGCTCGGCGTAGAACAGGGCGGCCTGGTTCTGGGTGTCCGTGAGCGACCAGGCGATGTGCGCATTGTGCCCGATCAGCACGCCGGGAACGCCGGGCACGGTGACGCCGCTGGCGTCCAGGCCGGGCGCGGACAGGGCCGCCTCGTACCAGACCGATGGCAGCGTCTGCAGCAGGTGCGGGTCACCCGCCAGCAGCGCGCCGCCTCCCGCTACCGCGGGCCCGTTGGCGGCCCACGCGTTGCTGTCGGGTTCGCGGTGCACGAGCCCGGCGGGGAGCCGGCTGAGCTGGGCCAGCAGCGTGCCCGCCGCCGTGGTGACGGCCGATGATGATCCGAAACGGGCCGCGCTGGGGTCATCCCCCGATCCGGCGGTCGCGGCAGACAGGACCGCGCTCACGGTGGCCGGGGATCGGGGCGCCGTGCTGGCCGCGTCCGGGGCGAGCGGCGTCAGGCCCGGATGCTGGTACGGGCCGGGGTCGTAGGGGCTCTGCTGGTTGGCCGGGATGACCGGGAACCAGGCCGTCATCCGCGCCGCGCCGAGTGACTTCGCCAGCAGCGCGTCGTCCAGCGGCGTGGTCGTGAAGTCGAGCTCCTGGGTCAGCACGCCCTGGATGACCAGCGAGTCCACCGGGGTCCACGGCCCGGGGTAGACGCGGGCCAGGGAGAAGACGGCCGGCCAGTCGCCGTCCGCGCGGACCCGCGCGACGTCATCGTTGACGCCCTGGGCGTACGCCAGCAGCGCCTGGCCGACCGGGCTGGACCGCGGGGTCTGGGCCCATTCCCGCTGCGCGGTGCGCACCAGGCCGAGGCGCAGCTCGAACTCGTCCGACGACAGGTCGGAGGGGCCGACCAGCTGCGCGAGACGGCCCTCACCGAGGCGGCGTTCCTCGTCCATCTCGGCGAGCCGGAACGATGCGTGCACGTACCCGAGGGCGAGGAAGGCGTCGTGATCGGTCGACGCCCGTACCGACGCGATCCCCTGCGCGGTGTAGCTCACCGAGACGGGATGCTGCAGGCCGGGCAGCCGCAGCGTCTGCGACGTGGCCGGCCTGCCGCCAGCCGCGGAGGTCCACGCGCCGCGGCCGGCGTCGAGGACCGCGCCCAGGGGCGGGACGGTGCCGAAACCGGCCGCCATCACCCACAGCAGCACGGCGGAAACCAGGGCCGCGCCGGCCAGGTTGGCGGTCCGGCCGAGCCCCCTCCACCGCCGGCGGCCTCTGCGCACGGAAGACAGTATCCCCCGGAGGGCAGTATCTTCCGGGGGGCGACCCCCGGACCCCCGATGCGCTCCGCGCCCGCGCGGTGGTACTGCGCCGACACACCGGCCACTCACCGGGCCAAGGCCCGGTTCGCTGGGCCGGTAACGAGCGCCTCGCCGTAACCCACTGCGGTACTCGCCGACACACCGGCGCTCGGCGTGGGGCTTAGAAGCCGGGCCTGACGGCCCGGCTCGCTAGCCGGTAACGAACGCCTCGCCTACGGCAGAAGCCGGGCGGAAACCGGTCCTGCCAGGGGCGGGCTTGCTCGAGTTGCGCGGAGAGGGAGATCAGGGTGGCTTCGTCGCCGATCCGGGCGGCCAGCATGACGCCGATCGGCAGGCCGTCTGCGTTCCAGTGCAACGGCAGGTTCACCGCGGGCTGGCCGGTCAGGTTGTACGCGGCCGTGAAGGGGGTGAACTGCTTCTGCCGTTCGAAGTTCGCGGCCGGATCGACCTCGGTGAAGTAGCCCACCGGCACCGGCGGCGAGGCCAGGGTTGGGGTGAGGACCGCGTCGTAGGCGTTCATCGCGGCCAGCGCGGGGCGCAGCACCGCCTGCAGGTAGGCCTGGGCGAAGACCAGCTCAGCGCCGTTGACCGCCAGGCCGCGTGCACGCATGTAACGGGTGAACGGCAGCAGCAGGTCCTCGCGGGCCGGGTCGATGGGAGCGAGCGTCGCGTAGGCGTACCAGAGCGTCTCGAAGAACGGCACCACGTCGGGCCCGATCGGCGGCGTCACGTCCTCGACGTCGTGGCCGAGCTCGCTGAGCAGGACGCTGGCGTCCTCGTAGGCGGCCACGCAGTCGGGATGGACGACCGCGCCCTCGACCACCGGCGTGACCATGCGGGCGATACGGAGGCGGCCCGGGGCGCGCTGCGCGTGGCCGAGGAACGTCTCCCCGTCCGGCAGCGGCGGCTGCGTGTACATGTCGCCCGGGTGGTTGCCGGTCATCACGTCGAGCAGCAGGGCGGCGTCGGCCACGGTGCGGGCGATCGGACCGTTGACCGCCAGGCCGAACAGATCCGGGTTGATCGGCCCGTCGGAGATTCGGCCGCGGGACGGCTTGATGCCGAACAGCCCGCACACGCTGGCCGGGATGCGGATGGACCCGCCGCCATCGCTGCCCTGCGCCGCCGGGGCCAGCCGGGCGGCCACGGCCGCGGCGGCCCCGCCGCTGGAGCCACCCGCCGACCGGGTAAGATCCCATGGCGTCCGGGCAGGCGGCCCGATCTCGGTCTCCGTGTAACACGGGAGGCCGAATTCGGGGGTAGCCGTCTTGCCGGTGATGACCGCGCCGGCGGCCCTGATCGCCGCCACGACGTAATCGTCACCGGCCGCCATATAGTCCGCATACACGGCCGAGCCGAACGTCTGCCGGACACCGTTGACCATGTTCAGATCCTTGATGGGGATCGGCACCCCCAGAAGTGGCGGAAGGGACGCCGGCTCCGTTACGGCCTTTTCCGCGGCGCGGGCCTGCTCTTGGGCCAACTCCGCAGTTACCGTGTAAAACGCTCCTACCAGCGCGTTCAGCTCGTCGGTCCGGCGCAGATAATGATTAGTGACCTCGACGGGAGAAAGCTGGCGGTCGCGGATGGCGGAGGCCAGGGCGGTCATCGAAAGCTCGTGAATCTGCGGCATGTCACCAAATGGTAGACCCGCCAACCCGGCAAGGGCCGAAAATGGATTCCTGCCCCGTCGAGGCCCTTCCTACACTCCCCACAGCGACACAATTAACTCAGCCAGTGACGACTTGCGTTCATCCTTTCGTCAGTTACGCTGGGCGTGTGGAACAGATGACATGGCTGACCAGGAAAAGCCATAGGTCATCGGCCCCGTCGAACGAACAGGGGCGCAACGGCGCGCGCCCGCATCATTCGGGTGGCGCCGAAGTGCCGCACGCGGGCCCGGCCATCATCGGCCCGACCGAGGGAACCGAACCGCCCGAGGTGCCCGAGGGGACCATGCCCCCCGACGGAACAGGGCCCCCCGAGGGAACAGGGCCGCCAGGACCAGCGCAGTCAGCCCCGGCCACGGGGGCACCCGGGCCATCGGGGTCGGCTGAGGCGCAGGACCCGCAGGAGCGGGAGTCCGCCCTGGGCTCGGCAGCGGAGAACGCCGCGTTCCGGGCCACGACCCGCAGCGTCTGGCCCGGCACCGAGGACCGGCTGGCCCGGCCCGCCGCGCCCGCCCCCAGCCCGGCCTCTGGCGGGCCCGGCGTGGCCAGCTTCGGTCCGCTGGGCACCGTCTCCTACGAGGAAGCCAGCAAGCAGGTCTGGGAGCCCCGCCGGCTGTACAAGGAACCGCTGCTCCGGCCCAGGCGACGGCCGGATTCCGGGCCTCCCCGCAGCCCGGGGGCGCAGGACCCGGCGCCCGGCCAGTCAGGGACGGGCCACCCAGAGACGGGCCAGCCAGAGACGGGCCAGCCAGAGACGGAACCGCGTCCGGCCGCGTCCGGCACGGCGGCTTCTCCGCCTCAGCGCCGTGACATCCCGGTGCGGCGGCTCGCGATCACCGCGGGCAGCGGCGCCACACCCGGATCCAGATCAGACAGCCCCGCCGGCTCCCCGGCGCCGGGCCGGGCGGCCCGGAGCGCAGAGCGGACCGGCTGCGCCTCGGCGACCTGCTGGCCGACTCCCGGATGCGGATCTGGAAGCGCCGGCTGCTGGTCGCGATCGTCGCGGGGCTGGTCTTCACGTTCATCTTCACCTGGCGGGCGGGCCTGACCGCCGCGGTGCTCGCGGGCATTGCCGACGCCGTGTACCGGTCGCGGACCACCGCGTCGATGCCGCCGGGAGTGCGGCTGACCGGCGCGCAAAAGCGCACCCAGCGCCAGCTCGCGCGGATGGAGCGGGCCGGTTACCGTGCGCTGCATTCCCGGCCCATCCCCGGCAGCCGGGAGTTCATCGACCACTTCGTGGTCGGGCCGACGGGCGCCTACGCGATCGACTCGGAGTCCTGGGACAAGCGGCTCCCGATCCGGACCAAGAACGCCCGGCAGATCTGGCACGGGCCGTTCAGCAAGAAGGACCGGCTGGAGCACGCCCGCTGGGAGGCGCTGCAGGCCTCCGACCGGCTGACCGCCGAACTCGGTACCCAGGTGTACGTCCGCCCGGTGCTGGCCGTGTACGGCCCGAAGGTCCCGTGGCACTTCGCCACGATCCGCGAGGTCGACGTGTTCGACGGCGACCGGCTCCGCAAGTACCTGCGGCGCAACGCCACGCTGAAGGACCGGCCGAAGCTCACCGCGGGCGAGGTTGACCAGATCTACGCGGCCGCGGCCCAGGTCCTTCCGCTCAACGATGCCGCGCAGCACACTCCGGTAGGCTGAGGAAAACCTGCGAGCAGGGCCTCCCTGCGTTCCTCGGCTCACTTTCGGAGATGACCGGTCATGCCACCGCTTCGGTCCCGCACTGTCACGCACGGCAGAAACATGGCGGGCGCCCGTGCCCTGCTGCGCGCCACGGGCGTCGCCCGCGAGGACATCGGCAGGCCGATCGTAGCGGTCGCCAACAGCTTCACCGAGTTCGTTCCCGGGCACGTCCACCTGCGCGAAGTCGGCCAGGTCGTCTCGGACGCGGTCCGCGCGGCCGGCGCGATCCCCCGTGAGTTCAACACCATCGCCGTGGACGACGGCATCGCCATGGGCCACGGCGGCATGCTGTATTCGCTGCCGAGCCGCGAGCTGATCGCCGATTCCGTCGAGTACATGGTGAACGCGCACTGCGCGGACGCGCTGATCTGCATCTCCAACTGCGACAAGATCACGCCCGGCATGCTGATCGCGACGATGCGGCTGAACATCCCGACCGTGTTCGTCTCGGGCGGCCCGATGGAAGCCGGCCGCCCGGCCGGGGCGGCCGCCCTCGCCGCAGGCGGGCGGAAGCTCGACCTGATCGACTCGATGGTCGCCTCGGCGGACCCGTCGGTGTCGGACGCCGAGCTGCTCGACATGGAGGAGTCCGCCTGCCCGACGTGCGGGTCCTGCTCGGGCATGTTCACGGCCAACTCGATGAACTGCCTGACCGAGGCGATCGGCCTCGCGCTGCCCGGCAACGGGACCACGCTGGCCACGCACACCGCGCGGCACGGCCTGTTCGAGCGGGCGGGGACCGCGATCGCGGAGCTGACCCGCCGCTACTACACCGACGGCGACGAGTCGGTGCTGCCCCGCGCCATCGCCTGCCGGGACGCGTTCGAGAACGCGATGGCGCTGGACGTGGCGATGGGCGGGTCGACCAACACGATCCTGCACCTGCTGGCCGCGGCGCACGAGGGCGGCGTGAACTTCGGTCTCAAGGAGATCGACGAGCTGTCGCGCCGGGTGCCCTGCCTGTGCAAGGTGGCCCCGAGCAGCAGCTACCACGTGGAGGACGTGCACCGGGCGGGCGGCATCCCGGCCATCCTCGGTGAGCTGGACCGGGCCGGCCTGCTCAACAGCGCCGTCCGCACCGTGCACAGTGACTCGCTGCGGGAGTTCCTCGACGCCTGGGACCTGCGATCTGACTCGGTGCGGGACGAAGCCGTCGAGCTGTACCACGCGGCGCCCGGCGGGGTCCGGACCACCAAGCCGTACTCCCAGTCGGCGCGCTGGGAGACGCTGGACCTGGACCGTTCGGACGGGTGCATCAGGGACGCGGCGCACGCCTACACCGCGGACGGCGGCCTGGCCGTGCTCTACGGCAACCTGGCCCCCGAGGGCGCGATCGTCAAGACGGCCGGGGTGCCCGAGGAGCTGTTCCGGTTCGAGGGGACCGCGCGGGTGTTCGAGAGCCAGGAGGCCGCGGTGGACGGCATCCTCAACGGCGCCGTCAGCGCGGGCGACGTCGTGGTGATCCGCTACGAGGGGCCGCGCGGCGGGCCCGGCATGCAGGAGATGCTGTACCCGACGAGCTTCCTCAAGGGCAAGGGCCTCGGCCGGGCCTGCGCGCTGATCACCGACGGACGGTTCTCCGGCGGGACGTCCGGCCTGTCCATCTGCCACATCGCGCCGGAGGCGGCGGCGGGCGGCGTCATCGCGCTGGCCGAGGACGGCGACGCGATCACGATCGACATCCCGCGCCGCGACCTGACGCTGGAAGTGCCCGACGGCGAGCTCGCGGCCCGCCGGGACCGGGTGCTGGCCCGGCTGCACAGCTACCGCCCGGCCGACCGGGAGCGGCCGGTCAGTGCCGCCCTGCAGGCCTACGCGGCGATGACCACGTCCGCGGCGCAGGGCGCGGCGCGGGACGTCGGCCTGCTCGGCGACCGGGACGCCGGGTCCGCCGGGTCCGGCGGGCGTTGACCTCCGGGCCGGGCGGACGGTGAACGGGCGGGACTTCGTCCGGGCGGCACGCGGATCCGACGCCGCCGACGTGGCCCGGATCCAGGTGGAATGCTGGCGTCGCGGATATGCCGGGCTCATCCCGGATCCGGTGCTGGCCGAGCTGACGAGTGACGACGCCTGCGGTCAATGGCGCGAGCGCTGGGCGGAAGCGATCGCCAAGCCGCCGACGAGCAGGCACCGGGTGCTGGTGGCCACCGGTAACCGGGAAGCCGCGGGCTTCGCGTCGGTCGGGCCCGCCAGCGACCCGGACCGCTGGCCGGCCACCGATGCGGAGCTGTTCGAACTGCGGATCGCGCCCGGTCTGACCGGTCACGGCCACGGCGGCCGGCTGCTCAACGCCGTGGCCGACACCCTGGCCGAGGACCGGTTCACCCGGGTGTCGGCGTGGGTACTGGAAGCCGACACGGCGATGCGCCGTTTCCTGGAAACCGCGGGGTGGGCCGGCGATGGCGCGCGGAGCGAGCTGGACATGGGCGTCCGCGTCCCGATCCTGCGGCTGCACGCGGCGCTGGCCGCCCCGCCCGACTGAGCGCAGAGGGAGCGGAATTGGCTCAGCCGCGAGATTGGCTGGCGGGTACGCGGCCGCGGACGTTGCCGGCCGCGGTCGTCCCCGTGCTCATTGGCACCGGGGTCGCCTTCGGCTACGGCAGGTTCTCCGCGTGGCGGGCCGTGCTCGCCCTGATCGTGGCGCTGGCGCTGCAGATCGGCGTCAACTACGCCAACGACTACAGCGACGGCATCCGCGGCTCTGACGAGGCGCGCGTCGGCCCGGCCCGGCTGGTCGCCGCGGGCCTGGCGCCGCCGCGGCAGGTGCTCGCCGCGGCGTTCGGCTGCTTCTTCGTGGCCTGCGTGGCCGGCCTCGTGCTCGCGATCTTCACATCCTGGTGGCTCATCCTGGTCGGGGCCGCAGCCGTCGGGGCCGCCTGGTTCTACACCGGCGGCAGCCATCCGTACGGGTACCGCGGGCTGGGTGAGGTCGCGGTGTTCGCGTTCTTCGGGCTGGCGGCGGTGGCCGGCACCGCCTACGTGCAGATGTCCGCGCTGAGCTGGCTCGGGCTGATCGCCGCCGTGCCGGCCGGGCTGCTGTCCTGCGCGCTGCTGATGATCAACAACTTGCGGGATATCGGCACCGACGCCGACGTGGGCAAACGCACGCTCGCGGTCCGCCTCGGCGACCTGCACAGCCGCACGGTTTACCTGACCTGCCTGCTCGCGCCGTTCGCCGTGGCCCTGGCCATCACCCCGGCGCGGCCGCTGGCCGCGCTGACCCTGGCCACGCTGCCGCTGACGTTCGGCCCGATCCGGGTCGTCCGGTCCGGTGCGGCGGGGCCCGCGCTGATCCGCGCCCTCGGGCAGACCGGCCGCCTGCAGCTCGCGTTCGGCGCGGCCCTCACCATCGGCCTGGCCATCCGCCTGTGACCGCGGGCCGGGCGGCGGTCACAGGCGGCGGCCCGCGCGTGCGGCCGCCGGAACCGGACCGGGGTTCCGCTGGAGTGTGAGGGTGATCACACCGGCCCGGCCTGACCGCGGAAGTTCCTTTTGCGGTGGAAAAATCACCAAAGAGGATCCGACGGCTTCCCGCGCGTACCAGCCGTGCTGCGCGTTGTGATGAATGCTGCAACGTGGCGAAATGAATGGGTTTACGCTCTTCGGTAGCGGTGATCAACGATCCCACAGTGATGAATCGCGGGCACCGCGACCGGGAGGAGAACATGACGTATCCCCGCAACGCTTCGCCTGCCGGGGCGGACGCAGAGCGGGCTGCCTTCTTGCGCGATCTTCGCGCGCTGCGCGACCAGGCGGGCCTGCAGTCCCAGGAACTTGCGGCGCGCGCGCACTATCCGGAAGACACGCTGAAAACCGCCGAGAGCGGCCCCGCGCTCCCTACTCTCCCCGTGCTGGAAGCGTACGTGCGCGCGTGCGGCGCGCGCCCGGCGGAGTGGGAAGAGCGCTGGCGGCAGATCATGCAGGAGCCCGCCACCTCGCTTGACCTGCCCACCCGGGCTCCCACGGCGGGCCGGCTGCCGACCAGGACGGCGGCCTTCTCGTCGGCTGCCGACCAGGCGGCCATCGGGCCGGGGCTGGCCCGCGTCGCGGCCGGCCTCAATCCCGCGCTGACCGGCTCGGACGCGGGCTCGTGGTTCGCCCGCCCGGACGCCACGGCCGCCGGGTCAGCGGCCGGAATGCCGGCGTCAGCCGCACCCGCGCCGCCCGTGCCCGGGCCATCCATGTCCGGGCCATCTATGTCCGGGCCGGCGACGGGGGCATCGGCGGAGCGTGAGACGGCCTGGCGTCCCGCGGAGCGCGAGACCAGCTGGCCGTCTACGGGACCCGAGACCGGGCGTCACCGGCCGGAGCACGAGACCACGTGGCCGCCCGCAGAACCGGCGACCTCCTGGCGGGCCTCCCCGCCGGAGACCACCCCGCGCCCGGCGGAGCGCGAAGCGTCCTGGCGGCCTGCCGAACAGCAGGAAACCTGGCGGCCGGCCGGGCGCGAGACCTCCTGGCGCCCGATGGCGAGCGAAACGACGTGGCGCCCGCCCGCGGGTGGGGGGCCAGGCGCCGGGCCGCCGCCCAGGCCCGCGGACTCTCCGCCCGCCGCGCCGGTCCCGCCCTTCGGGCCCGCCGAGCCCGTGGGCGGCAAGACCCCGCCCGGCACCACGGGCGACCGGGCCTCCGGCCGGAAACCCACCGCCCCGCTGGACGCCTCAGCCCTGCCGTCGGCGTCACGTCGCCAGACGACGCGGCGGACCACCGCCCTCGCCGTGCTGTCCGTGGTGGCGATTCTCCTGGTCGCGGCGCTGCTGTGGCTGGCCCTGGCCTCCTAGCCCGTCCGGCGGGCTAGGGCGGCCAGATCAGGGGACGATCGGCGGGATCGGCCTCGGCGGTTCCGCCACGGCCCGCGGCGGCGGAACGACCTCGAGCGCAGGAGCCGGATCCCGGGCTGCAGCAGGACCCAAGCCGGCCGCCGCGCCATCCCGGTCCGCACCGTCCGTCGCGCCGGTGCCGTCGCCGTCCCCGTCTGCTGGGACCGCGCCGACCGCGTCGGCACCGCCACCCGCCGCGCCGTTCGCGGCAGGACCGATGGCCTCGGGCTGGCCGGCACCGGCCAGGCCGACTGGGGACGCCGGCTCGGGCAGACCCGTTTCGTTCCCGGCGCCCGGGGCGGGCCTGGGGCCGTCCCCGCCGCCCCGCTCATCGAAGGCGGACGTGATGGCCTTGAGAGCCGATGTGACCTCGCCCGGGATGACCCACATGGTGTTGCCCGGGCTCTGGGCGATCTGCGGCAGCGTCTGCAGATACTGCCAGGCGAGCAGCTTCGGGTCCGGGTCGTTGCGGTGCACGGCCTGGAACACCGTGCCGATAGCCTCCCCCTGGCCCTCGGCCCGCAGGATGGCCGACTGCTTCTCGCCCTCCGCGGTGAGGATATTGCTCTGCTTCTCGCCCTCGGCGGTGAGGATCTTGGCCTGCTTGACGCCTTCGGCGGTGAGGATCGCGGCGCGCTTCTCGCGTTCGGCGCGCATCTGCTTCTCCATGGCGTCGACGACGCTCTTCGGCGGGTCGATGGCCTTGATCTCCACCCGGGTCACCCGGATGCCCCACTTGCCGGACGCATCGTCGAGGACGCCGCGGAGCATGTTGTTGATGTGGTCCCGTGAGGTGAGGGTGGCTTCCAGGTCCATGGAGCCGATCACGCTCCGCAGCATGGTCGCGGTCAGCTGCTCGATGGCCTGGATGTAGTTGACGATCTCGTAGTCGGCCGCCCGCGGGTCAGTGACCTGGAAGAACAGCACCGTGTCGATGAGGACGACCAGGTTGTCCTCGGTGATCACCGGCTGGCTCTTAAACGAGACCACCTGCTCGCGCAGGTCGATCTCCTTCTTGACCCGGTCGACGAACGGGATGATGAAATTCATGCCCGGCTGCAGGGTCTTGCGGTACCGGCCGAGACGCTCGACGTTGCGGGCCCGCGCCTGGGGGATGACGCGCACCGAGCGGACCACCACCAGGATGAGCAGCACGGCGACGATAACGCCGATGAGGAGTTCCGCGAGTGCCATGATCACTCCCGTGGGTAAACGAGGGCGGTCGCTCCCTCAATCTTGATGACATCGACGGTGGCGCCCACCGGAATCACGAGGGTCTCGTCGTAGGCGCGGGCTGACCACTCCTCGCCGCCGATACGCACCCGCCCGTTGTGGCCGTTGACCTCCTGCTGGACCAGCGCGCTGCGGCCGACGAGCGCAGCCGTCCCGGTCCGCAGCGACGGAGGCTGCTTCAGATGACGGACCGCGATGGGCCGGACCAAGCCAAGACCGGCCCCGGCCGTCACCACGAACGCCACGATCTGAAAAGGCACCGGAGCCCCGGCCGCCCCGACGACGGCCGCCACCGCGGCCGCGACGGCGAGCAGCCCGAGCGTGAGCGTCACGGTCAGCAATTCGGCCACGCCGAGCACAGCCGCCAAGATCAGCCAGACGATCCAGCCCATGGCCGCTCCGCAAAGGTCAGCGGCGGCAGGACCACGCCGGGCCGCCGCCTAGGCGTGAGCATCGCGCTCAGGCCCTGATTTGAGAGTAACTCCGGCCGATGGGTATCGCACTTGTTACCCTGCGCGCACCGCCGCACCCGGCGCAGCACAGCCGTAATGGCACCACGCCGGGGTGGAATGACCGCTAGACTCCCAAACCTGAACAACAGTCCGAAATCGTTGCAAAAGGCATAATGTGCATTCGCCCTGATTGGGCATTCTGCCCGGCCTAGACTTTTTCAGGATGGAATGCCGCTGGGAGCGGGCGCGTCTGATTCGGAGTCTCCAGGAGGTGCCCGGTGGAACGTGGTGACGCCGAACCCGACCGCGAGAGGTACGGGGCCCCCGGCCGTCCCGCGCACCACCGCCCCGGCCGACCGCCGTATCAGCCGGATCAGGAACCGGATTACCAGTACGGCGACCCTCCGCGGGCGGAACAGCGCTCATTTCGCGGGCGGGATCCGCGGGGCGCGCCGGCCCCGGGGAGTTCACCGGATCCACGGGAACGGCCAGGCCCGCCACGGGCGGGCGGCGGCGCTCAGCCCGGCCACGGGCACACGGGCCGGCCCGGCCCGGCCCGGAGCCCGGCGGAGAACGGGGTCCCGCTCCGTGCCGTCTGGCCGGATCCGGATTGGTCGGATTCCGGATGGGCGGATCCTCCCGCCGCGCCGCCGCAGCGGATCCGGCCCCGGCCCCTCCGGCCGCAGCCGGGCCCCGGAGCCGGGGATGATCCCGGTTACGAAGGCCCGTACCCCGGTGGCCGGCCAGGCCATCCCCCCGGCATGGGGGCGGCCGGGTACCCGGGCGGGCCGCCGGTACCGCCACGAACGCCGCGGCCAGCGCCTTCCGGTCCGGTAGGACCCACTGATCACGCCGGCCGCGGCGCGCCAGGTGCCGCGGCCCGGCCGGCCCCGGCCAGGCCCCGCATCATGGCCGGCCCGCGCCGCCAGCCGGGCCCGTACCCGGCCGGGCAGCCCCCGGCGGCCCCTTACCCAGCCGCACCGTACCCGGCCGGCCCGGAGACGTCCGGCCCGTACGCGCAGGTGCCACGTACGCCCTCCCCCCCTCCGGCCGCCCGCCCCAGCGGCCCTGGCTCGTACCGGCCGGCGGCCGCTGACGGCCGGGCGGGACGGTACTGGCGCGGCGCGGCCCACTGGCCGGAAGACGGCGACCGCCGGGGACAGCGGGGCGGCTACGTTCCGGGGAAGGTAGGCGGCTACGTTCCGGGGGCGGAAGAAGGTTACGGACCCGGCCCAGGCGACGGCTACGGAACCCACCCCGGCGCGGCCCACGGACCTGGGCCGGCGGACGGCTACGGTTATGGCCCCGGACCCGGCGAAGGCCACGGACCCGGACCGGCGGACGGCTACCGGCCCGGCCGGGCCGACGGCTACGGGGCCTACGAGCCCGGGACGGAGGAGGCCTACCGGCGGGCGCCGCAGGACGGTTACGGGCCCCCCTACGGGTCGGACGCCGCCTATGCCGCGGCTGACTCGTACGGGGTGCCCAGCGCCTACGGGCCGGACGACGCGTACGGGCACGATCAGGGGTACCGGGCCGGCGTCACGTACCCGGCGGGCGGCGCCCACGGCGTCACCCCGGGCTATGACCAGGGCAGCCCCTATGGCCCCGGCGGCGGGCCCGCAGCAGGCGGGTACGGCCCGGACGGCGGGTACCCGCCGGAGGCCTACGAAACGGACGGCGGATACGTGCCGGGCACATACCCGGGCGATGGCGGCTACGGGCCGGACGCCGGGCCTGGCCGAGCGTACGGCGCACCGGGGAACGTCCCCGGCCGCGGGCCAGCGCGACGGGCGGCGCCCCGCCCAGGCCCTCCCGCCCCCCGGCCGGTTATCCAGGGCCGCCCGCTTCCGCCCGCGGGGCGGCCCGCCGCGCCATCCGGGGCGCCCCACCGGCCCGGCCGCCCCATGCCGCCGCCCGGCCGGGCGGACGGACCCGGAACTCAGCAGGTCCCGCGGGGGGACCACCCGGCGACGCCGTCCGGGCCCCGCGGCCCTCAGCCCGGTAGCCGGCCTGATCACGTGCCCGGGCCGGCGGACGGGTTTGCGGGCCAGCCCGAACCACCGGCTCGGTCCACCCGGGCCGCGGAGCGCACGGGCCAGCCGGAGAAGCCCGGAACGGCCCTGGCTGTCCGTAACGAACCGGCGCCCCAGCGCAAGCCCGCCGGCCCGGAAGCCGACCTGGCGGATTTCGCCAGGGACCTCCGGGATCTGCGCACCACGGCCGGGCTCGGCTATCCGGAAATGGCCGAACTCTCGCACTACACGATGAAGACCCTGGCCTCGGCCGCGGGCGGCCTGACCCTGCCGACGCTGCCGGTGATGGCCGCGTACGTGCGCGCCTGTGACGGCAACGTCGCCGACTGGGAGGACCGCTGGCACCGGCTCGCCGACACGATCGAGCCGGCCCGCAAGGGGGCCGCGGCCGAGCCAGGCACGGGAGCCGACGGTTCCGCCCCGCCCGGCCCGACGGAACCGGGCCGGTCAGGCGACCCGGCTCCGGACCGGGACGCGGGGGCCGGTCAGGGGGACGAGGCGCGCCGGAACGCGACGCCGCAGGGAACGCCCCGCCGGCGCACGCCGCCGCGGCCCTCGCAGGTTTCCACGCCGCGTCCGGCCCGGGAGGGCCCATCCGACCCGGATCCCGTCCCGCCCCGTCCTCCGGGCCCCGGGCCGGATCAGGTGTACGTCATCACGTCGGCCGCTCCTCGGCGCCCCTACCGGTGAGGCCCCGCGGGCGACTGCCGCGGGCGGCCGTCCCGGATCAGGCCGTTATGCTGCGGCCGTGAACGTCGCCTCCCTCGGTTACCGTACGGACCTGATGATCCGGGCCATGGAGGGCAGTGAGGTCACCGATTGCGGTGACCACATCGTGGTCAGGACCGTGGCGCACCCGGCGTACTGGTGGGGCAACTTCCTGCTGCTCGCGGTGGCGCCAGAGCCCCGCCAGACGGCGGCCTGGCTCGCGCGGTTCGCCGAGGTCTTCCCGGCCGCGGAGCATGTCGCCCTGGGGATCGACACCACCGAGCCGGACGCGGCCGACCGGTCCGGGCTGGGTGAGGCCGGCCTGCGTATCGAGCGGAGCACGGTCATGACGGCCACCGCGCTTCGTGCCCCTCCGCACCCGAATCGTTCGGCTGATTTCCGGCCCCTGATAAGTGACGAGGACTGGCGGCGGTCGCTCGGCCTCCGGCTCGCGGCCGACGACGGCGGGGAACCCGCGGCGACGCGCGCGTTCTACGAGCAGCGCACGGCCGATGCCCGCGGGCTGGCCGAGCACGGCCACGGCGCGTGGTTCGGGGCGTTCGCCAGCGGCCAGCTGATCGCTCAGCTCGGCGTCTTTTCCGATCACGGCGGCATCGCCCGGTACCAGAACGTCGAGACGCACCCGGCCTGGCGCCGGAAGGGCGTGGCCGGCACCCTGGTCTGGCTGGCCGGCCGCTGGGCGCTGAACCAGATGGCGGCGCGGACGCTCGTCATCGTGGCCGACCCAGCCGCCGAGGCGATCCGCATCTACCGGTCCGTCGGCTTCGCCGACCGGGAGACCCAGATCGGCTTTCAGCGGCCCCCCTACGCGGCCCGCTGACGGGGCTTATAGGTCGACGTGGCCCGTGACACCCGTCCTCGTGCCGCCGCCCACCCAGATGGTGCCGCCGGGGTCACGGGTGATGTGCACCCGGCCGCGGCGGCCGAGCACCGTGCCCTGGCTGGCCACGTACGGCGCGGTGGCGTGGCCGGACGCCAGCAGCCATCCGGCCAGCGACGCGTTGAGGCTGCCGGTCACCGGGTCCTCCCCCACCCCGCCGAGCGCCGGGCTGAAGGCGCGAACCTCGAACGCCTCGGGCGAACCAGCCGGATAGGGACCGGCCACGCCGATGTCGAGGTCGGCCGGGCCGGGCCGCAAGGCCAGGACCGCGCCGGCGTTTGCCAGCAGCACACCCACCCAGCCCGGGCCGTTGTCCGCCCACTGCGCGTCGACGACATCGGCACGCCTGATGCCCAGTGCGGACACGATCCGCTGCAGCGTCTCGTCATCCACGGGCCCGGAACGCACGACCGGGGGGGCCGCGAACGCCAGCGCGCCGTCGATCCGGCGCAGGTCGATCAGGCCCGCGTCGCATTCCTGCACGATCACGTCCGCGCGCTGCGGGATGCCGCCGCCGGCCAGCCAGGCGTGGCAGGTACCCAGCGTGGGGTGGCCCGCGAACGGGAGCTCACGACTGGGGGTGAAGATCCGGACGCGGTAGTCGGCCCCAGCGGCTTCCGGCGGCACGACGAACGTCGTCTCCGAGAGATTCGTCCAGGACGCGAACCGCTGCATCTCCTCGGTGATCAGGCCCTTCCCGTCGAGGACCACGGCGACGGGATTCCCGAAATACAGCTCGTCGGCGAACACATCAACCTGGCTGAAGGGGCGCTCCATGGCACCGAGTGTGCCACGTGCGGGTCCGCGGCCAGGAGGGCGATTCCTGCCCGGTAGCGGCGAATTCCTGCCTTCCGGCTGGCCGCGCCGGATCCTGGAGTCCAGGCTAGGCAGCACAGAGAGGTCAGATCCACGAATCGGGCCGTGGTCGGCACCACTGGCGCCGATGCGGACTCTGGGAGGCCCGCGAGGGACCGCGCCTGACCGGGAACTTCCCCCACCTTGAGGGCAGCAGCGAGCCACGTTCAATGGCGTGACGAGGAGGGCTGCAGATGACCTGGCTAGATTACGGTGGGTAGCGTGTCAGCTCGCTATGTATCGGCTGATGGGGTAGCTGCGCTGCGTCTGGTGTTCAGGCGGCGGCGCTGACGTGCGCCGCCCACGTTTCGCGGGGACCCCACGCCGCCAGACCCACCAATTATCCTGGGACTGCCGACTAATCCGAGAAGGTGCGGGACCTGTGCATGACGCCAGCACGCTCTACCTGGTGGTGAGTGGTGCCCCGGCGCCCGAGGGTATTCCCGCGCTGATCGCAGCATGCCAGGATGCAGGGTGGCGGGTCGTGGTGTTCTCGACGCCGATTGGGATCAGGTTCGTTGACCCGGCCGAATTGGAGCGCGTGACCGATGAGCCGGTCCGCTCGGATTACAGGATGCCGGGCACCGGCACGGCGGTCCCGCCCGCGGATGCCGTGCTGGCGTGCCCGCTGACGTTCAACAGCGTGAACAAGTTTGCGCACGGCCACGCGGACAACTTCGCCGTAGGCCTGCTGTGCGAGATGGTCGGCTACGGCGTCCCGGTGATAATCGTCCCGCATTGCAAGCCTCAACTGGCCAGCCACCTAGCGTTCACCGAAAGCCTCGGGACGTTGCGCCGGATGGGTGTCCAGGTGCTGTTCGATCCCGACGCCCCATACGAACACCGGCTACCGCCATGGCGCGAGGTCGTCGCCGCGCTCCCCGTTTGGACCGTGCAACGGTGAAGCCGCCAGACGGGGAGGCGGCCGGCCAGCGGATCGCGCGGGCAAGGAGGCGGCGAGGTTTGCCGCAGGCCGTGCTCGCCGGGCTGGTCGGAAGGTCGGAGTCGTGGCTGTCCCAAGTAGAGCGCGGCAAGCGCGGCATTGATAGCTATAGCGTCGTGACACGGCTGGCGGAGATCTTGCGGGTCGATGTCGCGGAGATCACCGGACCCGAGCCCGGCAGCGGAACCACCCAGCGCGCGCACCCGGCCGCGCCGCTGATCGAGCAGGCCATGATGAGCTACGGAGGGCCGGGGAGAACCACGCCTGAAGAGCCGGGGCGACACGCCAGCCTGAGGCACCTGCGCGCGAGAGCCCGTTCCGCTTACCAGGCGTATCAGGCAACCCTTTATGACGCCGCAGGCCACCTGCTCCCCGCTCTGATCCGGGACGTAGAGGCGGCGAGCTGGATCACCGGTCCCGCCAGCCGGGCCGCGTGCGAGGTGCGCGCTCTCGTCTACGACACCGCCGCCGCACTGCTGAACCGCGTGGGCGAGCCGTTCCTGGCATGGGCAGCCGCTGATCGTGCCATGTCCGCTGCCGCGTATTCGGGCGATCCGCTGGTCGCCGCAGCGGGCGCCTGGCGCCTGTCCTACATCGTCACCAGCCGCAAGCATCCGCAGGAGGCTCTCGACCTGGCAATAAGCGCTGCCGGTGCACTGGAGCGCGCGATGCGGTCACCCTCTCCGGAGCAGCTCAGCGTCTATGGCGCGCTCCACCTGGCCGCCGCTACCGCAGCCGCCGCCGCCCAGGACCAGGCGATGACGGCGGCACTGCTGGCCACCGCGCGCAGCATTGCCGATCGCACCGGGGACGCCAACCACATGGGAACCGCTTTTGGCCATGTCAACGTCTCGATACACGCCATCGCGGCGTCGCTTCGCCTCGGTGACCCGAAGGCAGCGGTGCAGACGGGCGAGACGCTTGATACCACGGCGATACCGGCTGGGCTGGTGGGTAGGCGCACACAGGTGAGCCTGGACCTTGCCCGCGCCTACGCCATGCGCCGACAGGACGCGGCAGCGGTGAACCTGATCTTGGCCGCAGAGCGGCTCAGCCCCCAGCTTGTCCGCTACGACCCGGGCACCCGGGAAGTGCTCACCGGGCTGCTCCGCCGGGAGCACCGGCCATCGACGCCGGAACTGCGCCCACTCGCGCATCGCGCCGGAGTGATCTGACCCGCACTTCTGTGCGGGTTTGCGGCCCGCACTTTTGTGCCGATTACTTACCTTCACACCGCTCCGGCCCGTCTCTGCCACCGTTGCCTAGTCTCATCACGGCCACGGCCGGTACAAGCAAGGAGGCGGCCAGTGACGGAACCAGAAGAAGCAGCCGGTGCTGCCGCACTGCGCGATCTGCAATGGAATTGGGGGTCGGCATACCTGATCACCGGGGTCGGGGAGCACTGGGTGGCCCTACGACGGGACGACGAGCGGACGCTCGCCGCCAACGGCCCGGACGTTCTGCGCGAGCTGATCAACGAGGATTACAGTGCCCGCCCGGTCTCCCGCGACATCGCGCCGGGTGCGGCGTCATGACCGGCTGGCCCAAGACGTCTGCGCATGTCCAGGCCGCTGCGCTCAGGGCCGCGTTTCCCGGCTACATCGTCACCTGGCGCCCGGGCGAGCGGCCCCGCTACGAAGTCGTGGCCCGGGACGGTGGCGACCCATACTGCCTGATCAGCACCGATGTGACGGAGATATGGCGCGCGCTGCGGCACGCCCGTCCGTGATGACCATGACGCCGCCCCATCTGCTGCCCGCCTCGGACGGCTTCCCGCCACGCCTGCGGCCCTTGGGGGTAGCCGCGACATCCTCCGATCGCGATCCAGTAGCTTGGTAGCTGATGCCGTCACCTCGGACTGACACCAATCCTGGCCTGACCAGCAAAAACTTCCGTCTCCCCAGTGATAACCACGTTCACTCAGAGTGGTCATACGACACCACTGGCGAGGCGTCGATGACGGGGGCGTGCGAGCGTGCGCTTCGTGTCGGCGTCCCCGCCCTCGCCTTCACCGAGCACCTCGATTTCACCCGATGGGGCGCGGGAGACCCCGGCGCCGCCGTCGGTCTCGGCCCGCGGCGCCGCGCCAGGATCCGGCCGCTGGACGTTCCCGGTTACCTCGAGGCGATCGAGAACTGTCGGCGACGATTCCCTGAGCTGCGGATTCTTTCCGGCGTCGAGGCGGGTGAGCCGCATCTGTTCGCGGCCAGCGCCGGTGCCGTGGTCGGCGGGCATCCCTTCGACCGCATCCTCGGCTCGCTGCACGCGGTGCCGTTCCGGGGGCGGCTCACCGGCATGCCGGCCATGTTCGGCATGCTCGGGCCGGATGAGGTGCTGCGCCGTTACTTCACGGAGCTGACCCGGCTGGTGGAGGGCAGCTCCCTGTACCAGGTCCTCGCGCATCTGGACTTCCCGCGCCGCTACTGGCCCGCGAGCTCCGGGCCGTACGAGGAGAAAGAATTCGAGGAGGAGTACCGCACGGTCCTGCGGGCCCTCGCCCGGTCCGGGCGCGTTCTCGAGATCAACACGAAAAGCCCGCTGGCTTCGGTGGAGCTGATCGGGTGGTGGCACGACGAGGGCGGCGGCGCCGTCTCCTTCGGCAGCGACTCACATCAGGACTGGCGTATCGGTGACCGGTTCGACGTCGCGGTCAACATCGTCGAGGCGGCGGGCTTCCGTCCCGGCCGGGACCGCTTCGACTTCTGGCGGCGCTGATTCTGGCGGAGCGTGATTCCGGCAGGCCCTGATTCCGGCAGGCCCTGATTCCGGCGGCGCTTCCGGCGGCGCGCCGCCCGGAATCCGATCCGGCGACGCTGATCGCCGATGGCTGGGCCGCGGCCCGGGGCATGCTGGAGCAGTACATAGACGCCGGGCTGACCAAGTTCGTGATCAGGCCGGCCACCGCCGCATCGGGGTCCGGGGCCGGGGCGGCGCTGAGCGAGTTCCTCGGCGGTTTCGCCGCAGAATTGATGCCGCTGCAGAACTGAGGGGCCTGCCAGGAGCGATCACCTTGCAGGTCGTTCACCAGCCTCCGCTTCGCCAGGCTGCTCTTCGCCAGGCTGCTCTTCGCCAGGCTCCGCTTCGGCAGCCTCCGCTTCGGCAGCCTCCGCTTCGCCGAGCCCGAGCCGCTGGTGCAGGGTCCTGAGCGGGGCCGGGGCCCACCAGTTGCGCCGGCCGAGCAGGGCCATCAGGGACGGGACGAGCAGCGCACGGACGATGAAGGCGTCGATGAGGACGGCGGCGGCGACGCCGAAGCCGACCTCTTTGAGGAAGACCAGCCGGGACGTGGCGAACGCGCCGATGGCCACGGCGAGCAGGACGGACGCGGAGGTGATCAGCCTGCCGGTTCGCTGCATCCCCGTCGCGATGGCTTCGCGTTCTGGCACGCCCGGCTGCCGTGCTTCGCTGATCCTGGCCAGCAGGAACACACCGTAGTCAGTGGACAGCGCGAAGGCCATCGCGGCCAGGATCAGGAAGTCGGTCTCCTCGATCCCGCCCTGGCTGGTATACGCGAGCGGTCCGGTGAAGCGGCCATCCTGGAAGATGAACACCAGGATGCCGGTGGCCGCGGCCGCCGTCAGCGCGTTCATCAGCAGCGTCTTGATCGGCAAGATCACCGAGCCGGTCAGCAGCCACAGCACGAGCGCGGTGACGATGACCAGGATCGCCAGGGCGACCGGGAGCGTGGCCGCGATCGACGCGCCCTGGTCGGCGAAGTCCGCGGCTGACCCGCCGACCAGGACCGCTGCGGGCGCGGGCAGCGCCCGTACCGCGGTGACGGCCCGCTGCCCGGCCGCCGAGATCGGGTCGGCCGGGCTGGCCAGCCTGATTTCCCAGGTCCCGGGGGCGAGCTGGGCCGGCGAGCTGGCCTGGCTGATCCCGGGGAGGCGGCCCAGGCGGACGGCGTAGCTGGCCAGAGCGGGCTGGGCCGACGCCGGCGCGGACGCGACGACAAGAATGGGGTTCGCGTCGCTGGCCGGCGGGAAGTCGCGGGCAACGGTGTCCGAGACGACCCGCGCGCTCTGGCTGGTGGGCAGGACGGTCGCGTCGATGCCGCTCCAGCGCACGTGCAGCGCCGGGAACGCGATCACCAGCAGCAGCACGGTGGTGCCGGCGGCCACCAGGGCGGGACGGCGCATCACGCCGTTGGCCAGCCGGTACCAGCCGCCGGTCTGGGCGGGCGGCTTGACCCGGCCGATCCGCCGGCTGAGCAGCATCAGCAGCGATGGGACGATGAGCAGGGCGCTGGCGGCCGCGATGAGCGCGACGATCGCGCCGCCGAGGCCCATCGAGACCAGGAACCGCTGCGGGAAGACGGTCAGGCTGGCCAGGGCGGCCGCTACCGTGACCGCGCTGAACAGGACCGTCCGGCCCGTCGTAGCCAGCGTCACCCGCAGCGCGCGCTCCGCGCTGGGGTCGCGCTGAAGTTCCTCACGGAAGCGCCAGACCAGGAACAGGCTGTAGTCGACGGCGAGCCCGAGCCCGAGCCCGATCACCAGGTTCAGGGCGAAGATGGACAGCGGCAGCGCCGCGTTGACGAGCCGCAGGACCAGGAACGTGCCGAGCACGGCCATCCCGCCGACCGCGATGGGCAGCAGGGCCGCGATGCCGCGGAAGACGAAGAAGGCGAGGATCGCCAGCAGCGGGAAGGCAATGGCCTCCGCGAAGCCGAGGTCGGAGGTGGCCTGCTTGCCCGTTTGCTCGCCCGCCACGTCGGCGCCGCCGAGCAGCACGCCCGGCCGGCCGTGCAACGCCTTCTCGATGTTCCGCACGACCGTATCCGGGTCGGGCGCGGCGCGCAGCGTCGCGGCCACCAGCGACGAGCGCCCGTCGGCGGAGACCAGGCCCACCTGGTGACCCGGGGCGGGAGCCGTCACCACGGCCACGCCGGGCACGTGCGCGATGGCGTGCGCGGCGGATGTCACGGCCGGGCTGCCCGGTGGCGCCGATACCAGGGCCAGCACACCGGGGCTGGTCTGCTCGCCGGTCGCCCGCTGAATGGCCGCCTCAGCGCGGGCACTGGCGGAACTGGGGTCGCTGAACGCGTTCCGGGCGTTGAGCAGGCCGATGGCCGTGCCGCCGAACACCCCCGCGACCACGAACGCCGCCAAGGCGAGCAGGGCCATCCGGCGGGGATGGCGGATGGCCAGGTTCGCCAGCGCGCCGAGCATGTCAGCCGGCCTAACCGGGCTTCAGCGCGCCCGCGGCGGCCGTGGCGAGGAGCATCGGGCGCACATCGGCGACCCAGTCCAGCTTGGCCTGCTCACGTCGCAGGCCGAACATTGCCGTGGACCGGCGGAACACCGACCCGGGCCGGTCGGCCAGCTTCTCCACGATCAACGCGAGCTGGTCGCGGCGAAAACGCGCGGCCCGCTCGAACTCGTTAAGCAGTGCCGCCAGCCGTTCCGGCGTGGTGCGGTCACCAAAGAAGATCCGTACCAGGAACAGGTTGCGCGAACGTCCCTCGCTCATCATCGTCCCCTCCAGCCAGCGTTGCAGCTCATCGCTTCCCGCCGGGGTAATCTCGTGCACCCGCTTGGTCGGCGCGTTTTCCTGCGCGATTTCGGTCGCTTCCAGCAAGCCCAGCCCGTCAAGGCGGTCGAGCTCGGAGTAAATGTGGCTCCGGGTCAGGGGAAAGAAGTTGCCGATCGATCGCTCGGCATACCCGGCCAGCTCGTAGCCGGTCATCGGCCGGATCGACACCAGCCCGAGAACCACGTAGGCGGTCGCCGGGAGCTCTTGGTCGCGTGCCATGACGGCACCATAGTCCAAATAGGACTAGGGGGGCAATCCATCGTTGCGATCGGCGGACGCCGGTTCAGCGGGGGTGGAGTCTCCCCGACGGAGACAGGTCAGCAGCGCCGCAGCTATATCGCCGCACTTCACGTCGTGGATACAGCCCGAGAATTCGGGCGGCGCTGAGTACCGCGCTTACGGGCAGACTTTTCGGGGCGGCAGTATGTGCCCAAAACTCTGCCCGTAGGCAGGGATGGGGGGAATTAGCGCGGAGGGGCGGGCTGCCAGATCCTGCGCTCATCGCCGCGCGGGTCCAGTTCGAGCGTCCCACCGGATTCCCGGAAGACGAAGATGGGAAAATCGGTACCGAACGCACGCCATCCGGGGTCTCCGGTCCGGGCGAAGCTGATCCATGCTTCGTGCATCTGCGTGGCCAGCAGCGCCGGCGGCCGCGGCCCGGTGATACGGTCGGCTCCGGGCGCCGCGAGGTTGTCGAACACGAACGGAATCTCCATCGCGTGGCTGGCGCCTAGGCCGGCCACGGGACTTGACCAGGCGAACTCGTACACATAGGTGGGAGCCGAGCCGCCCCGGGCCGCCGCCACCGCGAGCGCCGGCAGCCGGAAGTAGGCGTCCGTCAGCAAGGCGGCCAGCAGGTCGCCCGGGCTGATGCCGGGCCGGTGGGCACGGTACAGCTCAGCGACCGGCGCGCTGACGCCCAGCCGGGGAAGCAGAACCCCGAGCAGGCCCTCGGTGACCAGGGCCGCCCGGCCGGTCGGGATGAGGAACAGGCGGAACTCCTCACTGGTCGTCCCGGTCAGCAGCGGCACATCGGCGGATTCCCCGGCCGCGATCACCGCCATCGGATGCCGTGGGAGCAGGTCACCGTCGATAACCGGCGGGAAAGGGATCGAGCCGACGACGATGCTCGCACCGAAACGGGACGGATCGGGCTGGTTGACGAACGCGTCGCGCACCGCCGTCTGCCCCTCGATCAGGGCCGGCAGCGGCAGGGCGGACAGGCTCGCCGCCGTCGCCTCCACCCCGAGCGCCTGGCCGAGTTCCTTCGTGACCAGCGCGGCGTCGGCCGGATCGGCGGCCGCTTGCGCAGCGCCGCTCTGGGTGATCGCCTTGGCGAACAGCCCACGGGCGCGCGGGATCGTCAGCAGCGTCGTGACACTTTGCGCGCCGGCGGACTCGCCGAAGACCGTCACGTTGGCCGGGTCGCCGCCGAACGCGGCGATGTTGTCGCGCACCCACTCCAGGGCCGCGATCTGGTCGAGCAGGCCACGGTTGGCCGGCGCATCGGGCAGCAGGGCGAAGCCATCGGTGCCGAGCCGGTAGTTGATCGTGACCAGGACCACGCCGTCGCGGGCGAACGCATGCCCGTCGTAGACCGCCACCGCCGAGTTGCCGTGGCTGAAGGCCCCGCCGTGCATCCAGACCATCACCGGCAGGCCAGATCCGCCCGGCGTCCATACGTTTACGGTGAGCCAGTTGTCGCCGGGGATGTTCGGCTCCGGCAGCATCACGTCGAGAGGCGGCGGATAGTCAGGCTTCGGCGGGGTCGCGCTGAACTCGGTGGCCTCCAGCACCCCGCCCCAGGCCGGGGCCGGAGCGGGCGCGCGGAAGCGCAGATCGCCGGTTGGACTCGCCGCATACGGGATGCCGAGGAACTTCGTCACTCCGCCGTCTTCGTACCCGCGGACGTCGCCGCGCGTCGTGCTCACCGTCATTGACATGCGGGCACTCTGACACGCCGGCGGGCACGGACGCCAGAGCCGGCGGAGTTCGCTGGCCGGCGGGCGGCCCGGTCAGCTGCGCATGATGTTGCCGAGGATGCCGCCGACGGTGCCGGCCGCCGCGCCGGTGCCGGCCGCATCCGGGGTGACCTGCTGGGCGATGTACGGCGCGAGCGCGTGGGCCAGGTTTGGCAGCGGCATGGACTGGAGCCAGATCTGGCCGGGGCCGGTCAGCGCGACCAGGTGGAAGCCGTCCTGGCCGAACAGCAGGTTGGTGACGCCGGGCACGCGCGTGATCTGGAACTGCACGCTGGCCTCGAACATGCCCACGTGGCCGGGGTGCACCAGCAGCGTCTGCCCGGGGGCCAGGGTGTAGTGCACGAGCTCACCCGACAGCTCGATCCAGGCCCGGCCGTCGCCGTCGAGGCGCTGCAGCAGGAACCCGTCGCCGCCCCACAGGCCACCGCGGAAGGATTGCTGCAGGCCGATGCTCGGCGTGATACCGGCCGTGCCGCACAGCCAGCCGTGCCGGTGCACGAGGTAGGAGTGCCCGGAGCTGATCTCGACCGGCACGATGTGCCCGGGCAGCTTCGCGGCGAACGCGATCATCCCCGGGCCCCCCGACGGCTCGTAACGGGTGAGGAAGAGGCCGCCACCGCCCATGACGCGTTTGAGGCCCTGCATCAGGCCGCCACCGCCGGCGGACTGCGACATCTGCATGTTCGACGTCATCCAGGACAGTTCGCCGTGAGTGGAAATCAGCTGCTCACCCGGCTGCACCGTGACTTCAAGCACCGGCATCGTGGTGCCCTTGATTTCGGCCTGCATGACTGCTCCTTCGCGGCACCCGCGGTGGTCCTTGCGGTGCACGCTACCAGTGACCGTGGCCGGCCAGCCCCGGCGCTGTTCATGTCCGATTTCCGCTAGCCCGGCACGCCGGACGCTGGCAGGCTGGAGACGTGCACGACGAGCAGCGGTACGAGGCGGCGGCCAGCAAGGACGCCCGTTTCGACGGTGTCTTCTTCATCGCCGTCACCTCGACCGGGATCTACTGCCGCCCGAGCTGCCCGGCGATCACCCCGAAACGCGCGAACATGCGCTTCTACCCCAGCGCCGCCGCCGCCCAGGAGGCCGGCTTCCGGGCCTGCAAACGGTGCCGCCCTGACGCGTCGCCCGGCTCGCCCGAGTGGAACGTCCGCGCCGACCTGGCCGCCCGCGCGATGCGGCTGATCAGCGACGGCGTGGTGGACCGGGAGAGCGTCACGGGCCTGGCGCGGCGGCTCGGCTACAGCGAGCGCCAGGTCAACCGGGCGGTGACCGCCGAACTCGGTGCGGGCCCGCTGGCCCTGGCCCGCGCCCAGCGTGCGCAGACCGCGCGCGTACTGACCGAGACGACGACGCTCCCATTGTCCGAGATCGCGTTCGCCGCCGGGTTCGCCAGCATCCGGCAGTTCAACGCGACCATCCGCGATGTCTTCGCGGCCACGCCGGGCGAGCTGCGGGAACGCAGTGCCCGCCGGTCCGCCGGCGCACCGCCCCTCACGCCAGGAATCATCAGGCTGCGGCTCGCGTACCGGCCGCCGATCGACATCGGCCGCCTGCTCACGTTCCTCGCCGTCCGCGCCATCCCGGGCGTGGAGTCGGTGACCGGCGGCGTCTACCGGCGGACCATCAATCTTCCTAACGGGACGGGGATCGCCGCGCTGCGGCCCGCTCCGTCCTCCGGCTCCGGGACCAAGGCCGCGGCGGCCCACCCCTTCATCGAATGTGAGCTGCAGCTGCAGGACCTCAGGGATCTGGCGCCCGCCGTCCAGCGCTGCCGGCGGCTGCTCGACCTGGACGCCGATCCGGAGGCGGTCTCCGCGTTCCTGTCCCGGAGCGAGCTGCTGCGGGCGGCCGTAGCGGCCTGCCCGGGGCGGCGGGTGCCCGGGCATGTGGACGGGGCGGAGCTGGCGATCAGGGCCGTGCTCGGGCAGCAGGTCTCGGTGGCGGCTGCCCGCCGTCTCGGCGCACGGCTGACCGCCGCGTTCGGTAAGCCGCTGGAGCACCCGGTAATCGTGGCGCCTGACGCCGGGGAACTGGCCGAGGAAGGCGGGGCGGCCGGACCGCGCGGGACGGGCGAGTCGCCCGGCGTGCTCACCCACTGCTTCCCCGGCGCGGAGACCCTGGCGGACGTCGATCCGGCCAGCCTGCCGATGCCGCGTAGCCGCGGCCGTGCCCTGGTCGGCCTGGCCGCGGCGCTCGCTTCCGGCGACCTGAGCCTGGACGCGGGCGCCAGCCGGGACGACGCCGAGGCGCGGCTGCTGGCGCTGCCGGGCATCGGCCCGTGGACGGCGGGCTACATCCGGATGCGCGCGCTGTCCGACCCGGACGCGTTCCTGCCCACGGACGCGGGAGTCCGGCACGGCCTGATCGCGCTGGGCGCCGCCCCGGACCCGGGATCGGCCGCGCGGCTAGCCGAAAGCTGGCGGCCCTGGCGGTCGTACGCGCTGCAGCACCTGTGGGCCATCACCGAGAGGGACAACACATGATCGAGCCGTTCGTCACGCCGGGCCCAAGCGCTCCGCGCTCCTTCGACCGGATCGCCTCCCCCATCGGCGATCTGCTGCTGACCGGCAGCGACGACGCGCTGACCGGGCTGTACATGCTGGGCGCGCCGGGCGGGCGGCCGCCAGGCGCGCCGCGTGGCTCGCAGCGTGAACCGGACGCCTTCCGCACGGTCACAGCGCAGCTGCAGGACTACTTCGCGGGCCGGCGGCACGACTTCGACGTGCCGCTGGCGCCGGACGGCTCACCGTTCCAGCTGGCGGTGTGGTCGGCGCTGACCCGCATCCCGTACGGCACGACGACCAGCTACGGCGCGATCGCACGCCAGCTCGGCAAGTCGCTGGCGGCGTCCCGGGCGGTGGGCGCGGCCAACGGGCAGAACCCGATCGCGGTCATCATTCCCTGCCACCGCGTCATCGGCGCTCACGGCGGCCTGACCGGATACGGGGGCGGCCTGGACCGCAAGGAGCTCCTGCTCCGGCTGGAAGGCGCGGCGGCGATGACGGCCCTGGACGCCACTCTGTGGTAACCCGGGCCTCACCTGGCCCTTCTAGACTGGGGTCCCGTGGCCCTCATGGATGAAGAAAGCTGGTACGCCTCGCTCGCGACGATGTACGGATCGGCGGCCGCGCTGATCACCGATACCGACGACCCGTCCGCGCGCGTGCTGCTGGTCAAGCCCAACTACCGGGATCTGTGGTCGCTGCCGGGCGGCATCCTGGAGGACGGTGAGGCGCCGCACCGGGGCTGCGTGCGTGAGGTCGAGGAGGAACTGGGCCTGTCGCTGCCGGCCGGGCCGCTGCTCGCCGTGGGGTGGATCGCGCCCGATGGCTTGCGGTTGCGGCCGATCGTGAGCTTCGTCTTCGACGGGGGCGTGCTGGCCGACCCGGGCCAGATCCGCCTGCAGGAAGAGGAGCTCGACGCCTGGCGGTTCACCGAGCCGGCCGAGTTCGAGCAGTTCCTTCCGTCGTTTGCGGTCAGCCGGGTCCGGGCCGCGCTGACCGCGCGGTTCACCGGCGCCCCGGCCTACGTCCCGACCGAGGCCCCCGTGCTCTGAGTCCGCTGGCATACGGCAGTATCGGCCACATGACCGCATTCACCGATGTTCCCGGCGCATTCGGCTACGGCGACTCGATCCTCGTCGGCGAGCGGGTGCGGTTGCGCGGCGTGCGCGACGACGACCTGCCCACGCTGGCGCAGTGGGAGATGGATCCCGGACGCATGGTTACGCTGTCGGGCCGGGTGGCCCCGGCGTCGGAGGCCGCGGCGAAGGAGCGCATCGCGAAGTGGAGCGCGAACGAGAAGGACGACTTCGGCTTCGCCATCGAGACGCTTGAGGATCCGCCCGTGCTGGTCGGCAACATCGGGTTGTGGGGCGCGCGCGCCAAGGACCGGTGTGCGACGCTCGGGATCGCCCTCGGCCGTGCGTACATCGGCCGTGGCTACGGATCGGACGCGATGCGCGTCATCGTCGGCTACGGATTCCGCGAGATGGGCCTGCACCGCATTCAGCTCGGCGTGGCCCCGTTCAACCCCGCCGGGATCCGCGCCTACGAGAAGGCGGGGTTCGTAGAGGAGGGCCGCTTCCGCGAATCGGTGCTGCACGACGGGCGCTGGTACGACGAGGTGCTGATGTCCATCCTCGACCACGAGTGGGCGGCCCGCCGATCCTCTGGCCGATGAGCGAGCCGGGGCACTGACCGCGATCGGCCCGATCGCGGGCGGCTACCTGATCCAGTGGACCTGGCGGTCGATCTTCTGGATCAACATCCCGGTCGCGCTCAGCATCGCCGTGGGCGTGCTGCTGCTGATCGTGTTCTTCGCCGTCGAGCGCCGGACCGAATCGCCGCTGATCAACGTCCGCATCTTCGACAACCGGACGTTTCTCGTGGAGAACATCATCCTCGATGGGGCTGATGCTGGGGCAGGCCAACACCACCGCCATCCCGCCGTTCATACGCGCCGACTTCGCCGCCGCCACCCCGCGCGACGTGCTCTACGGGATGACCATCATCATGGCCGTCGCCTGCCTGGTGGCGCTCCGCGGCCTGACGCGCGGAGTCCAGTAGGAGACCGAAACCCCAGCAGACGAGCTCGCCGCCCGCTGACTTGCGGGGACATCCGCCATCGCCCGGGATGCCTGGCAGGATGGAGATTGTGGATAAGAAACGCACGCGCTCGACGGCCCCTGAGCGGAAGCCTTCCGGCGGCACCGCGCCCGTGCCTGTGGCGGTCGTGGGCACCACGTCCGAGGCGGAACTCATTGTCGGCATGCTGCGCAGCAATAACGTGCGGGCCGCCGTGTCGGCCGACGACGCCGGGGGCCAGGAACCGGAGTTGCAGTTGCAGGGTGTCCGCGTGCTGGTGGCCGCCGCGGACGCGGCCGAGGCCCGCCGGCTCCTGGCTGCGGCCGATGACACCGCAGCCGATGACACCGCCTGATCAGGCCGCCGGCGGCATCCAGAAGAACTGCAGCCGATAACAACTGGGCGTGGGTAGTGTCGCCCGCGCGGGGGCCGGAAAGGCCCAATGAACAATCTCCACGCCGAGCTGGTCGCCCAGCCCGGATCTCGTGCTGACTTCGCCCGGCTGGCGCGTGACTGGCTCACCGGGGCCCGGCGCATCCTGTTCACGGACATCGACCGCCGCCTGGCCGGCGGCGGAACGTACGTGGCGGACCCGCCCGACGATGACGCCGCGCCGTGGGGGCCACCGGGCGGCGCGTGGGCGCGGCTCCGGGCCCGGCAGCAGCCGCAGGCCGTGGGCGGGAGCGACACCCCGTACTCGGCGCGCAGCTGGCGCCGGCTGCTGGACGGGCTGGAGCGTGCCTACCCTTTCCGGGTCAGCCTGGACATGATGCCGCTCGGCCCGGACGGACGGCCGGTCAGCAGCGGGCCGGACGCGGTCATCGCCGTGCACCGCAGCACCACCCATCCGCGCTGGGTCCGGTTCGAAGCCGAGGCGCCACCCGATCTCGTGGCCTGGCCGGCGTCGCCGTCCGTGCCGCTCGCCTGGGCCGGTTTCCTCAGGGAACAGGCGAGCGCGGCCGGCGCGCACCACGGGCACGTCACCGACGACGCGAACATCCACGGCACGGCGCTGGAACAGGCCATCCTGGGGATCACCGCCGAACCGCCCGCGGTGGTGCACTGCCGCGAGGTACTGCGCGGCTATTCGTGGGTGACGGTCTGCGCGGCGGAACTGGCCGCCCGGCTCGGCGGGGCGGGTGCTCTCGCCGCGTCCGGATGTTTCGATGAGGTGACCGCGCTGCCCGGCGGGCAGGTCTTCCTGCGCGCCACCCCGGCCCTGAGCGATTACGAGGAGGCGGCGGTGCGGCGGGTCTTCGGCGTGCTGGCCCCGGTGCTGCTGCCGGGGCGGCCCGACCCGGCCGCCGTCTCCGGGCGGCACGTACGGCTCGTGCTCGACGCGGACGCCGCCGATGCCCGCTGACGCCGCTGCTTTCGCCGCGCGCATGAGCGCTAGGGATCGGCAGGCCCTTTTCGTAGACTTTGCGTGTGTCTGAGCCGGAGGCTGCCCTGCCGTCCTCGCGCCGGCGGCGAGCGCGGCTGCCCCGGATGGCGGCGAACTCCCCCTGGCGGGTGACCTGGTCGGTTCCCGCCGCGATGCGGGCGGTGCGGGCCACCATCGTCGTGCCCGGCCTCAGGTCACGGCCATCGGGTCTGGCGTTCCCGCCATTCGCGTCCCGCCATCGCGGCATGCGCCCAATCGGACTCGGGTACGTGCAAGACCGAATCCCGCTACCGGCCGGAGGTCACCGCCGTGGACGCCAAGAGTGAACAGACCGCCTTCGTCTACACGACCTACATCCAGGAGAGTCCCGGGCGCGTGTGGCAGGGCCTGACCGACCCGGCATTGATGAAACGCTACTGGCGGCACCAGAAGGCCGGCCCGAAGGCATTCCATTCCGACTGGAAGAAGGGATCCACCTACGAGATGGCGCACGACGAGATCGGGCTGGTCGTACGCGGCCCCGGGCAGGTGATCCTCGAGTCAGATCCGCCCCGCCGGCTGGTCTATACCTGGCACACGATCACCCCGGAGTGGGCCGCGGCGGTCGGCATGGATGAGGCGACCGCCGCGACCTGGCGCGCCGAAGCCCGCTCCAAGGTCGCCTTCGACATCGAGGACGTCGGCCACGGTGTCGTCAAGCTCACCGTCACCCACGACGGCTTCGCGCCGGGCAGTGCCGTGCTGCCGGCGATCTCGGAGGGGTGGCCCGCCGTCCTGGCCAGCCTGAAGACCCTGCTGGAGACGGGGTCGTCCTTGCGCACTTCGTGAAGCAGCCACCGCGTCGCAGGCGTGCCGCCGGCTCGGCGCCGCTCGACACCATTACGGCGGTCGATCATTGCCGTATGCGGACGCCGGCGCTGGCCATACGGCTGGCCGCGTGCCCTGGCCGAGGACCACGGGGACGATGAGCAGGGTGATCTGGTCGACGAGGCCGTTGGCGAGCAGCCAGCGGATCAAGGTGCCGCTGCCGTGCACCTGCAGCTCACCCCCCGGCCGGGCCTTCAGCTCGCCGATGGCCGCCGCGAGGTCACCGGACAGCACGGTCGTGTCCGCCCGGCGCTGTTCGGTGAGCGTGCTCGATGCGACGTACTTGGGCGTCTCGTTCAAGGCCACGCCGATGGGGCCCGCGCGCATCGCTTCGATTGCTCCCCACGAGCCGGCAAAGAGCTCGTAGGTCCGCGGGCCGAACAGGGCGGCCAGGCAGCCTCAGGCAGTTTTCCAGTACACGTTGTAATGCTGGTGATGCGTGCGTGCGACCGGGTGCAGCGTGACGTCCTTGCCGTCGGCCGTTGCGCTGAACGTCAGCGCTGTCCCGGCCGGCGTCAGCGAACCGGCCCGCAGCCGCGGCATCGTGGCCGGCTTGCCCGTGCCGTAGGCGCCGGCGAGCACGATCGGGCCGTAGGCCGCCGCGCGCACGGAGCGGTCATCGGGGGTGGCCGCGAGCCCCAGCCGCATCGGCAGCGTGACCTCCAGGACGTCACCGGGCTGCCAGAGCCGGTCCACGGCCAGCCAGCCGCCCGCACGCGCCGTGACGTGGACCGGGTGGCCGTTCAGCCGGGCGGCCGGCACCGCACCGGTCCAGGCCGGGACGCGGACCCGGATCGTCATCAGGGCCACCCCGGCCATGATCTCGACGCGAGTGACCGGCTCGTCCGGGAAGCTGGTGACCTGGCGCAGCGTCACGCCGCGGTCGGGGCAGGTCAGCTCGGACGCGATGAACAGGTTGACGAAGATCCCCCGGTCGTCACGGGAGTAGATCGTGTCGGCGAACTTCGCCTGCGTCTCCATGCCGGTCGCGTTGTCGCAGGTGAAATCGCGGTAGTCGGTGGCGTAGACGTCCGGGTCAGCGTGCGGGAAGTAGTTCAGCGGCTGCTGCTTGACGGCGCCCGGGGACAGGCCGGTGTAGTAGATGTTGAACCCGTGCGCTGAGCGCGGGTCCTGCTCGCCGAGCATCTGGTTGAACAGCGCGCGCTCGTAATAGTCGGCCAGGTCGGTGCGGTCCTGCTGATGGAAATGCAGCAGCCGGGTCAGCTTCAGCATGTTGTAGCTGACACAGTTCTCGCAGGTGTAGTTGGACAGCTGCCCGGCAATGACCCCCCGCTGGTGGAAATGCTCGTAGTTGCTGGCGCCGCCGATCGCGTAGGTGTGGTGCCGCGCGACCATCTGCCAGAAGTTTACCGCGACCCGGCGGTAGAGGTCGGTGCCGGTCTCCTCCCACAGGCGGAGGCAGGAGATGACCTTCGGCACGGTGGTGTTGGCGTGCAGGCCGTCGAGCCGGTCCTGGCCCCGGCCCACCGGATCCAGCACCCGGGCGTGGTAGAAGCGCTCCGCGGCGAGCAGGTACCGCTGCTCGCCGGTGATCGTGTACAGGTTGGCCAGCGCCTCGGGCAGCCCGCCGTACTCGGTCTCCAGGACCTGCTGCATGTGCGCGTAGGTCAGCCGGCCGCTGCGCCAGTCCACCCAGTCGCCCAGCGAGATCGCCGCCTCGAGCGCGAGCTCATCGCCCGCCAGCTGGTACTGGTCCAGGAACCCGGCCAGGTACTTGTGGATCATGTAGTACGGCGACCAGACGGCGTGGCCCGCCTCGAGCCGGTCGAAGAAGTTCTCAGGGAACGCGGACAGGTAGCCGGGGTTGAAGCCGGCCTTCCCCGCGCGGGCTTGCAGCGCGGCGAGCTGGCGGACGAGGTAGCGCCCCTTGTCCAGGGCAGCCCGGTCGCCGGTGCTGGCCCAGGTCAGGGCGAGGGCCGACATGAGGTGGCCGGAATTGTGCCCGCGCACCTCGATATGCGGCGACTCCCAGCCGCCACAGGGCCGGGCCGACGACGGCAGGCCATAGTTCAGCCGGAACGTGTGCAGCAACCGGTCCGGGTCGACGAACAGCAGGTAGCTCGTGTTGCGGAGCTGATTGTTCCGGAACGGGCCATCGAGCAGCCGGACCTGCGACAGGGGGTACGCGGCGGCGGCCCCCGCGCTGCCGTCCGGGGCGTAACCGGTCATCACCGGACGCCGGGACGGCGGGGTGAGCTGCAGCGCGTCCCCGGTGGCGGCCCCGGCCACCGCCGCGACGGCGGCAACGCCAGCAGCCGCAAGGAATCCCCTCCTGCTCAGCGGCGACGGCACGAGCGGATCGTACCGCCCGAACCTCTGATGATCAGCCCGTCACGTGGTAGTTAACCGGCCATGGCACGAGCGGAACCGCCGCGGATCAGCGACCGGCTCGAGCGCGGACGGGATCGTCCAGGTTTGCCTGCCGGGCTGGTTAGTCACCGGACATCCGCGTTTCTGAACCGGGCAAGTTACGCATGTGATGGTAGAGATGCGAGACCGGGGGTAGCTGGCGGGCGTGATAATCACTCCTGACCGGTCGGAGCCCTGGGAAGAGACGGCGCAGGCCTTCACCATGGCCGCCGACACGGGGCAGCTGGACCTGCCGCTGCCGGGGCACGGGCGGACCCGGGTCCGGTGGGCCGCACTGGCCGCGCTGGCCGAAACCGACCTGTCGCTGGCGCGGCTGGGCGAAGGGCACGCCGACGCGATCGCGATTCTGGGCGAGATGGGCCGCGCGCCGGGCAAGCTGGGCGGCGCGCCGGGCGGCCCGGGCTCGCCGGTCCCGCCGCACAGCCGGTGGGGCGTGTGGGCGGCCCGGCCCCCAGGGCCATCGCTGTCGGCGGAACAGCGCGACGGCCGCTGGTGGCTGGACGGCACCAGGCAGTACTGCTCCGGCGCCCGGGTGTGCACGCACGCCCTGGTGACCGCGGACGCCGCGGACGGCGTGCGGCTGTTCGCGGTCCGCACCAGCGAGGAAGGGGTGCGGCCGATCCCCGGCAGCTGGCCCGCGGTCGGGATGGCGGGCAGCGACACCCTCGACGTGCGCTTCTGTCACGTGCCCGGCGAGCCCATCGGGCCGCCCGGCGGCTACACCGCCCGCCCCGGGTTCTGGCACGGCGGCTGCGGCGTGGCCGCGTGCTGGTACGGGGGCGCGCGGGGGGTGGCCCGGCCGCTGCTGGCCGCCGGGCGGGAGCGTGACCTCGGCCCGCATGCGTTCGCGCACCTGGGGGCGGTCGACATCGGGCTGCGGACCGTGGCCGCGGCCCTGGACCAGGCCGCCGACGAGATCGACGACGACCCGCTGGACCGCAAGGAGGCCGCGGCCCGCCGGACGCTGCGGCTCCGGACGCTGACCGAAAACGCCGCCGCCGACGCGCTGACCCGGGTCGGGCACGCGCTGGGCGCGGCGCCACTGGGCCACGACGCCGGGCACGCCCGGCGGGCCGCCGACCTGATGGTGTACCTGCGGCAGCATCACGCCGAACGTGACCTGGAACAGCTGGGGCGCCTCGTGGCCAGGGAAGGGAGCAGCTGGTGACGGCGGCGCAGCACACCGGACGCGACGGTGACGCCGCCCCGCATCCGATCGACGCGCCCGGCACCGCCGAGCAGGAATGGCAGTCCTGGCGGCTGCTGCACGAGCTCCCGGTGCTGGACATCAGCCAGTGCCCGAGCGTCGTGGTCGTCGCCGCGCATCCGGACGACGAGGTGCTCGGCGCGGGTGGCCTGCTGGTCATGCTGGCGGCGTCGCGGGCGCGGCTGAGGCTGATCGCGATCACGGACGGCGAAGCGTCACATCCCGGCCTGGACCGCGCGGCGGCCGCGCGGCTGGCCGAGGCACGGGTGGCCGAGACGTCGAGGGCCCTGCAGCGGCTGGGTGCCCCGGCGGAGATCGTCCGGCTGAAAATGCCCGACACCGGGGTGGCGCGCCGCGAGCCGGAGGTCTGCGCGGCGCTCAGCGCGCTGGTGCCCGGCTTCCAGGTGTGCCTGGCGCCCTGGGAAGGGGACCTGCACGCCGACCACGCGGCCGCGGGGCGCGCGGCGCGCGGCGCATGCGCGGCGGCGGGCGCCCGGCTGCTCTCCTACCCCATCTGGACGTGGCACTGGGCTCATCCCCGCGACTCCCGGGTGCCCTGGGAGCGCGCGCTACGGGTCCCGCTGTCCGCGGAGGCCGCCCGGCGCAAGCGCGCGGCGATCGGCTGTTTCACCAGCCAGCTCCGGCCGCGCGGCCCGCAGCGGCCCCCGGTGCTGCCGCCCGGGATGATCGCGCACTTCACCCGCGACCAGGAAGTGCTGATCAGTTGACGGGCGAGGCGACGGTGGGGCCAGGTCATTTCGAGGAAAAGTACGCGGCCTCACCGGATCCGTACGGGTTCGCGTCCCGGTGGTACGAGCAGCGCAAGTACGCGATCAGCGTGGCGATGCTGCCGTCGGCGCGGTACCGGAGCGGGTTCGAGCCGGCCTGCTCCATCGGGGTGCTCACCGCGCTGCTCGCGCCGCGGTGTGACGCCCTGCTGTCGTGCGATCTGTCCGCCGCCGCGGTCCGGGCGGCAGCCACGCGCACGGCGGCCTTCCCGCGCGTCAGCGTCGAGCGGCGGGTGCTCCCGCAGGATTGGCCCGGCCCGCCGGGCCGTTTTGACCTCGTTGTGCTGTCCGAGGTGCTCTATTACCTGGACGACGGCGACCTGGCCCGGACCCTCGATCTGGCGACGGCCGCCCTGCAGCCCGGCGGCACCTTGCTCGCCGTGCACTGGCGGCACGCGGTGGCCTCCTGGCCGCGGACCGGCGACGAGGCGCACGAGGCGCTCGCCGCGCGCAAGGAGCTCACGCTGACGGCTGACCACCGGGAGCCGGACTTTCTGGCCCAGGCGTACCTGGCCGTCGCGGCCGGCACCGATCCCGCGTCGGTGTCGGTCGCCGCCGCCGAAGGCCTCACATGACGGGATGCCCGGGGCCCGGCGGGAGTATGAGGCACGGGTGATCGGTTCCGCCGGTGTCGTCGTGCCCGCTCACGACGAAGAAGAACTGCTGCCCGGGTGCCTGGCCGCCCTGCGTGAGGCAGCCGCCGTCGCCGAAGCAGGCCGGCCAGGGCTGCGGGTGCGGATCGTGGTGGCCGCCGACGCGTGCTCCGACGGCACGGCTGCGCTGGCCCGCCAGGCCGGCGTGACGGTGGTGACGGTCAGCGCGCGCAACGTCGGCGCGGCCCGCGCGGCCGGCCTCCGGGAGGTACTGCGGCAGGAAACCGCACCGCGGCGGGCCCCGCGGCACGAGCCGGGGCAGTCCCTGGCCCGGCCGGACGCGGGCCTGTGGCTGGCCACGACCGACGCGGACTCACTGGCGCCGGCCGACTGGCTGTCCCGGCAGCTCAGGTACGCCGACGCCGGCTGGGACGCGGTCGTCGGCACGGTCGCGGTGACCGACTGGACGGGGCACGCCCCGGGCACCGCCGGCGCTTTCGCCCGCCAGTACGGGGTGTGGCGGGGTCCGCACCCGCACGTGCACGGCGCGAACCTCGGTTTCACCGCCACTGCGTACCGGGCCGCGGGCGGTTTCCCGCCGCTGCGCACCGGCGAAGACCACGCGCTGGTGGCCACGTTGCGGACGCAGGGCCGGCGGGTGCTCCGCACGTCGCTGGTGACCGTGGTCACGTCGGCCCGGAACACGTACCGGGCCCCTGCCGGTTTCGGGCACCACCTCACTACCCTGGGCGGCGGGACCGATTCGCTGCTGGACGCGTCGTGAGGGAGGTGGCGGCCTTGTTTGAGAAGTTCGCGCTGGAGTACGTCGACGCCGGCCCGGTCCGGCTGCGGGTGCGCCATGGCGGGTCCGGCTACCCGGTGCTGCTGCTGCACGGGCATCCGCGCACGCATACCACCTGGCACCGGGTCGCTCCGCTGCTGGCGTCAGAGTTCAGCGTGGTCTGCCCCGACCTGCGCGGCTACGGGCGGTCGTCGAAACCCCCGGTCACCGACGATCACAGCAGCTACAGCAAGCGCGCCATGGCCGCGGACTGCCTGACCCTGATGCGGGAACTCGGCTACGACCGGTTCGCCGTCGTGGGCCACGACCGGGGCGCGTACGTCGCGTTCCGGCTGGCCATGGACCATCCCGGCGCCGTCAGCCACCTGATCATCGCGGACGCCGTCCCGATCGGGGCAGCGCTGGCCCGCTGCGACGCCCGGTTCGCGCAGGCCTGGTGGCACTGGTTCTTCCTCGGCAACCCGGCGGCCGAAGCCCACCGGATGATCAGCGCCGATCCGGACGCCTGGTACCACAGCGCGGACAAGCGCGCCCGGATGGGCGAGGAGAACTGGGCCGACTACATGGCCGCGATCCACGACCCCGCCACGGTGCTGGCCATGTGCGAGGACTACCGGGCCGGGCTCGGGCCCGACCGGGCCGCCGACGACGCCGACCGGGCGGCCGGGCGGCGGCTCCAGTGCCCGGCCCGGATCGTCTGGGCGACCCGCGACGACATGCCGGACCTGTACGGGGACGTGCTGGCGGTCTGGCGGGAGTGGGCGGACGACGTGTCGGGGGCGCCGATCGAGTCCGGCCACCACATCGCCGAGGAGGCGCCGGGGCCGTTCGCCGCGCAGATCGCGTCGTTCATCGCGGCGCCCGCGGGCGCCGGGCCGGTGACCGGTCAGCGTACCGTCGGATCATGAGCAACCTGGATCCGGCACCGCAGCCGGTCACGCTGGCTCCCGGAAACGCCGCCGGGCCCGCCGTGCACCAGGCGCCCGACGTGCTCGAGGCGCGGAAGGCGGCGGTCGGCGACGGCACCGAGGTGCGCCGGCTGCTGCCGCAGCGGACCCTGCGGACCATCGGGGCCTGGTGCTTCCTGGACCACTACGGGCCCGACGACGTGAGCGCAGGCCCGGGCATGCAGGTGCCGCCGCATCCGCACACCGGCCTGCAGACCGCGAGCTGGCTGTTCGGCGGGCTGGTGCTGCACCGGGACAGCCTGGGCACGGAGCAGCTGATCCGCCCCGGCGAGCTCAACCTGATGACCTCCGGCCGCGGCATCGCGCATTCGGAGGAGTCGCCTGCGCAGCGGCCCGCGGTCCTGCACGGGGTGCAGTTGTGGATCGCGCTGCCGGCCGGCGAGCGCTTCACCGACCCCGGCTTCGCGCACCACGCCGATCTGCCCGTGCTCCGTGATGGGGACGCCACCGTGACGGTCGTGATCGGCGAGCACCGCGGGGAGCGGTCCCCGGCCACGGTCTACAGCCCGCTGGTGGGGCTGGAGGTGACCGTCCCGGCCGGCGCGGTCGCCGCGCTGCCGCTGCGCCCGGGCTTCGAGCACGGCGTGCTCGCGGTGGACGGGCCCGCGTCGGTGGCCGGGGTGCACGTCGAGCCGGGCCTGATGGCCCACCTCCCGCCCGGCCCGGCCTCGGTCCGGCTGGCGCCGTCCGGCGGGGCGGCCTGCCGGTTCTTCGTGGCCGGCGGGGAGCCGTTCGCCGAACGCCTGGTGATGTGGTGGAACTTCGTCGCGCGGACCGGCGCGGAGATCGCGCAGTACCGGGCGGACTGGGCGGCGGGACGGTTCGGCGAGGTATCCGGCTATCCCGGGGAGCCGCTGGCCGCGCCGCCGCTGCCCGCTCTTACGCTGCGTCCCCGGTAACTTCGGTTGCTATGACTCCGCTGATCGGCATCACCACCTACAACGACGTCGCCCAGTGGCGCGACTGGTCGGCGCCGGCCGCGGTGCTGCCGCGTACCTACGTGGACGCGGTACGCCGCGGCGGCGGCCGGCCGGTCCTGCTGCCGCCCGGCGGCACCCCCGCGGAGGCCGCCCTGACCGTGGCCGACCTCGAGGGCCTGGTGGTGGCCGGTGGCGGTGACGTGGACCCGGCCCGGTACGGCGCGGCCATGCACCCGGCTACCGGCGCGCCCAACGCCGAGCGGGACGCCTGGGAACTGGCCATGATCGACTGCGCGCTGGAGGCCGGGCTGCCGCTCCTGGCCATCTGCCGCGGCATGCAGCTGCTCAACGTCATCCGCGGCGGCACGCTGCACCAGCACCTCCCGCACGTCGTCGGGCACGAGGAGCACTCCGGCGTCGCCGACGACTTCGGCCTGGCACGCGGTCCGCATCGGCACAGCGGGCGCGATCGGCCGCATTCTCGCCCCGGGCGGGGCCGCTGAGCCGGATGCGGGCACGCCCGCCGGCAACGGGCACCAGCCGGGCGGGCCGCGGACCACATTCGACTGGCCCGCCGCGGACGGGCACTGGATCGAGGTCGCCACGCACCACCATCAGGCGGTCGACCGGCTGGGCGACGGGCTGACCGGCACGGCGTGGGCGGCGGACGGGACGGTGGAGGCGGTCGAGTTCGCCCCCTCGGCGGGCGCGCCGGCGCCGCGGGGCTTCGCCATCGGCGTGCAGTGGCACCCGGAGGAAACCGGCGACCCGCGGCTGTTCGGGGCCCTGGTGGACGCGGCTGCCATCCCGGCGTACGGCACCGGCCGCCCGGTCAGTCGCAGCGGATCGTCCGGAACCGGATGGTGACGTCCATGGCGTGCAGCTGGGCCAGGACCTCGTCGCTGTACGCGGTCCCGATGTCGGTGATCGCGTAGCCGATGTCGTCGCGGGTGCCGAGCAGCTGGCCCTCGACGTTGACCTTGTGGCTGGCCAGGATCTGGTTGATGGACGCGAGCACACCAGGGACGTTCTGGTGGATGTGCACCAGCCGGTGGGTTCCGGGCACGGTCGGCAGCGCGATCCCGGGCAGGTTGACGCTGAGCGAGGCCGCCCCGGCGGAGAGGTAGTCGGTCAGCTTGCCGGCCACGAACTCGCCGATGTCCTGCTGGGCTTCCTCGGTCGAACCGCCGACGTGCGGGGTGAGGATGACGTTCGGCAGGCCCCGCAGCACCGAGGTGAACTCCTCGCCGCTGCCCTTCGGCTCCTCGGGGAACACGTCGATCGCGGCGCCGGCGATGTGGCCGCTTTCGATGTTTCGCCGCAGCGCCGGGTGGTCCACGACAAAGCCGCGGGACAGGTTGAGGAACAGGCTGCGCGGCTGCATCCGCGCGAACTCGGCGTCCCCGAAGAGCCCGCTGTTGCCAGGCCGGCCGTCCACGTGCAGCGTCACGGTCTCCACGGACTCGAGCAACTCGGTGAGCGTGCCGCAGCGGTGCGCGTTGCCGAGGGCCAGCTTGTCGGCGATGTCGTAGAAGTAGACCGACATGCCGAGGTTCTCGGCCAGCACGGACAGCTGGGCCCCGATGTTGCCGTAGCCGACGATGCCCAGCCGGCGGCCGCGGATCTCGTGGCTGCCGGATGCGGACTTGTCCCACTCGCCCAGGTGCATCTTGGCGTTCTTTTCCGGCAGCCGGCGGGCGAGCGAGATAATCTCGGCGATCACCAGCTCCACCACGCTGCGGGTGTTGGAGAACGGCGCGTTGAACACCGCGACGCCGCGGTGCGAGGCGGCGGCCAGGTCGATCTGGTTGACGCCGATACAGAACGCGCCGACCGCCAGCAGGTCCGGCGCGGCCGCGAACACCCGGGCGGTGACGTTCGTCCGGGAGCGGATGCCGAGCAGGCTGACCCCGGGCAGCGCGGCGATCAGCTCGTCCTCGCTGAGCGCGCCTCTGCGCGCCTCCACCGCGTAGCCGGCCTTGGTCAGCCGGGCGGTGGCATCCGGGTGGATGTTTTCCAGCAGCAGGGCCCGCAGCGGCGGCTTCGTATCCAGCGTCATTCTCCCCATCCCTCGCGGCCATGCGGGCGCGCTCCGGCGAGCGCACCCGGGCAGCATGGCAGACCGTTCTAGCCTAACGGGGGGCGGCGACCGGCTGAGGCGGTCAGGCGCTGGGCGCTCCGGCGGCGGGAGCGGCGGAGGACGTGGATGGCCCGGCCTGAGTGTCCGCCGGCAGCACGGAAGGCGCGGCGACAAGCTGGTTCAGCCGGGCGCGGGCCTGTTCGGCGTCATGGTGCGGGATGCTCTCGAGAATGGCCAGCGCCTGTTCCCAGTTCTTGCGGGCCGACGCGGGGTCCCCGGCGTGCAGCTGGGCGTCGCCCAGGCCGATGTGCGAGCCGGCCTCGTGGAACCGGTCACCGATCTCGTGGTAGATCTCCACCGCCTGGGAGTAGCACTCGGCGGCCTGCTGATGGTCGTTCATCCGGCTGTGCGTGTAGCCCAGGCTGTCCAGGGTGTCCGCCTCGCCGCCCCGGTAGCCGATCTCCCGCTGCAGGTCCAGGGCCCGCTGGCAGTACATCAGCGCCTCGGTGTTCTGGCCGAGGTGGGCATACAGCCAGCCGACACCGTTCTCAATCGTGGCCAGCGCGGTGACCGGGCCGATCTCCTCGACGATGCGCAGCGCTTCCCGCGCGTGCACCAGCGCCTGCGCGTACCGGCCCTGCTGCTCGAACAGCGCGCCGAAGCCCTGATGGACGGTGGCCTGGCTGGCCCGGTCGCCGAGCCGGCTGAAGACCTCGAGCGCCTCGGCCAGGTGCGGCTGGGCCTCGCCGAAATCCCCGAGGTGGACGAGCATCCGGCCGAGCTCGTAGTGCGCGTGCCCCAGGCCGGCCGGGTCGCCCAGCCGCTGCGCGGCCCGCAGCGACTGCCGCTGGATGCCGATGCCCTCGTGCCACCGGTTGCGGCGGTACAGGAACGGCGACAGCGTCCAGGCGATCTGCCACACGTACTCGTCGTTGCCACTGGCAATGGCCTGGGTGAACAGCCCCAGCATGACCGGGCCTTCGGCGTCAAACCAGGCCAGCGCCTGTCCCCGGCCGGAAAACTCCTCCGGCACCGCCCCCGGCGCCGGCGCCGCCAGATCCAGCGGCTTACGGATGCGGTTGGACTGCACCGCGCCGGCGTGCGCGGTATGCACGTAATGATCCAGGCACCGCCGGGCCGCGGCGTCCCGGTCCGCCGCGCTGTCCTCGATCTCCGCCTGATGAAACGCGTACGCCCGCAGCAGGTCATGGAACGCGAACCGGCCCGGCTGATGCTCAGCCACCACATGCGTCCGGGTCAGCTCACGCAGCGCCGCCACCGCCTCCCCGCGTGGCACCCCGGCCAGGCTCGCCGCCGCCGCCACCGACACATCCGGCCCCGGGTGCAAGCCCAGCAACCGGAACATCCGCGCCGACGGCTCACTCAGCTGCTCGTACGACCAGGACAGCACCGCCCGGACGTCGGTGGCCGCGTCGCCCGCGTCCAGCGCCTCGAGCCGGTTCCTGGTGTCCCGCAGCTCGGCGGCCAGCGCGGCCAGCGACAGCCCGGGCCGGGTGGCCGCGCGGCCCGCCGCGACCCCGAGCGCCAGCGGCAGCCACGCGCACAGCGCGATCAGCTCGGCCGCGGGCTCCGGCTCGGCCGCGATCACCTCCGGCCCGAGCCGGCGGCCCAGCAGCTCATGCGCCTCGTCATCGGTCAGCACGTCCAGGCCAAGCGGCGTCGCCCCCTCCGCCGCGACCAGCCCGGTCAGCTCCGACCGGCTGGTCACCACGACGAGCGACCCCGGCGAACCGGGCAGCAGCGGGCGCACCTGGTCACTGTCCCGCGCATTGTCCAGCACGATCAGCACCCGCTTGCCGTCCAGCATGCTGCGGAACAGCCCGGCCCGGCTCTCCAGGTCGGCGGGCATCCGCTGCGGCGGCACGGCCAGGGCGTCCAGGAAGTAGCGCAGCGCGTCGTCGGGGCCGGTCGCCGAGCCGGACGGATCGAAGCCGCGCAGGTTCACGTACAGCTGGCCGTCCGGGAAACGCTTCGCCACCTGACGGGCAAACCGGATGGCCAGGGTCGTCTTGCCGACGCCGGCCGTGCCGGTGATGGCAATGATCTGCACGGGGCCCGGCGACCCTTCGGCGGATTCCGCCGGGGCCAGCCACGCCGGCCGGATCGTCCCCCGTGGCCAGGCCGGCTACGTGCAGCATGCGTTCCAGCTCGGCGTGCCGCCCGGAGAAGCCGGGCGCCTCCAGCGGAAGCTGGGCGGGCGCCGGATTCCAGCGTGGCGCTGACGCTGGCCGGGGCGGCGGGCGGCGCCTTGGCTGCCCCGGGCGCCTCCAGGCTCGGATCCAGGGCCAGGATCTGCTGGTGGATACGGCTGAGCTCCGGACCAGGATCGATACCGAGCTCGTCGGCGAGCACCTGGCGGGTATCGTGGAAGGCCTGCAGCGCCTCGGCCTGACGGCCGCAGCGGTACAGCGCGACCATCAGCAGCCCGCGCATCCGCTCGCGCAGCGGGTGTTCCGCGACCAGCGCGGCCAGCTCGGGCACGGCCTGCTCGTGGCGGCCCAGGTCCAGCAGCACGTCCGCGCGCTCTTCCGCGGCCGCCGACCGCAGTTCGGCGAGGCGGATCCGCTCGGCGGCGGCGTAGGGACCCGGCACCCCGGCGAAGGCGGAGCCGTGCCATTCGCCGAGCGCGCTGTCCAGCGCCGTGATCGCCCCGGTCAGATCCCGGGATGCGCGCATCCGGCGGCCGCGCAGCAGGCTGCGCTCGAAGACGATGGCGTCGACCTGCTCGGCGTCCAGGCGCAGCACGTAACCGCCGCCGGCTGACGCCAGGACCTGGCTCGGCCCCCGGCGGGAACGTCCCGGTTCCAGCACCCGCCGCAGCCCGGCCACATAGGTGTGCACCCCGCCCTCGGCACTGGCCGGAGCGCGCTCACCCCATACGGCGTCAACGAGCTCATCCCGGGACACCACCCGGTTCGCCCGCATGGCGAGCATGCCCAGCACGGCCTGCTGCCTGGGCGGACCGGTCGGAAGCTCACGGCCGGAAAGCCAGGCCCGCACGGGCCCAAGAACGCCGACCCGCAGCGACTCGAGGCGCTGATTGCCGTCGTCCACGTCATCGATGGCCATCGCTGTCTCTCCACGACGCGGCCTTTTTGGCCGGACCTACAGCATATGTGCGTTGCATCCAGAAAAAATCCATAACGCGTAGGGAGGCGTGAATTATGACTAGTAGAGGCGGGAAGCAGTAGACAGCTGACGGTTCCGGATAACTCGGAAACGTCGGCCAACGACCGGTTTCCGCCATGTCCGGACCAGATTTTAACGCAGGGAAGACTGTGACGACCGTGACCAGTGGAGCATCTGGCAACGCCGGTGGCTCTGTTGGTTCCGTTAGCTTCGTGAGTTCCCGCCCCAGGGACATGGCGTCGCAGCACCGGCCGTCCGAAATGCGGCCGAAGGCCGAACCGGAGGAGGGGACCGACGAGCGGCTGCTCCGCGGGCTCGCGGAACGAGTCCGTTGCGAGCGTCTTCGTCACAACCTTCAACGGCCGGCCGACCCCCAGACGGGTGGGTGTTCCTTAAGGTCCGTACCGGCGGGCTCTGCCCTTCGCTCCTCCCCCCCAGAGCGAATGCAGGCGCCGAGCCGGGCGGCCTGATACAAGGATCGTCCACCGCTCTCCGGGGGGAGTGAACGCCATCCCCCCCAGCGTTCACTCTCCCCCGGAGAAGTAACGCCCCCCGGAGAGGCCGAGGCCCCGTGGCCGCTTCTCCGGAAGGCGGGGCACGGGCAGCCCCGATGAGGCAGGGCCGGCTCAGGCCGCCATCCGTCCGGTGCTGGCCGGCCCTCCGCCATTCCCCACCGCCCCCTGGCGCCCCGGCCCCCACTCTCCCGTGTACGCACAGGCGCCTCTGCGTACACCCGGGTCGCGGCACAGGCGCCTCTGCGTACACCCGGGTCGCGGCACAGGCGCCTCTGCACACATCCCGGTTGCGCGCGGTGGCGTCACATCTTGGACTGGAGGGCGGTGATTGTGGGGGTGCAGGCGGTGGCGGGCTGGTCGCCGGTCAGCTTGCAGATGGCCGCCGTCATGTAGCTGGCGGTCCCGTTGATGGCCTGGGCCACCGGGCTGGACGTGTTCTTCAGGTCCGAGGCGATCGTGGCCCAGCTCAGGCCCTGCAGGAGCTGCGGGCTGGCGCTCGCGCCGTTGATGACGTACTTGTTGCCGAAGTTCACGAACGGGATGGCGCCGTTCTGGCCGTACTTGGTCAGCAGCGCCTGCTGCGCAGCGGTGGCCGACTGCAGGGGCACGTACCCGAGCGGAGCGCTGCTGTCCGGGACGTTGGTCGTCTGCTCCACCGTGGTGAACGTCAGGTACCTGCTGGTGTACGACGATTTGTAGAACGTCCAGGTCGGCGTGTTGGGGAACTGATCTGTGCTCGACGAGTGCACGGTGCTCAGGCCGGAGAAGGAGCCGAACCGGCTGAGGGCCACGATCATCCCCCACCGCTCGAACGCGCAATACGGGCAGTACTCCGCGCCGATGTACAGCATCTCGGGCTTGCCGCCCGCGGTCAGCGGCGTGCCGGAGATGGCCGACGGAGGCGACGTCACGCTGCCAGCCCCCACCTTCTCCAGGGTGCTCGTGGGCACGCTGGTGGTGTCAGCGACCACCGCGGCGAGCGCAGCACCAGTAGGCCCGTTGGAGCTGGCCGTGCTGGACGGCTTCGCGTTCAGCTTGATGATCACGAAGACCAGCACCACCGCGACGACCACCACGGCGATCCCCGAGAAGATCAGGATCCGGTTGCGCGCCTCACGCCTCCGCTGCGCGGCCCGCTGGGCGGCGATCCGATCCCGCCGGCTGGCGTTCTGCTTGGCGTTGCTGGCTTTTCCCATGACCTACTCAGTATGGACGGAACGAGACCGCAGCGTAACCACGGCGAGCAGCCCGGCCGCGAGCACCAGGCCGGCCGACAGGAACAGCGCGTCGCGCAGGCCGTCGTGGAACGCGGCATACGCCGCGTTGATCACCTTCTGGACGAGCGCCCCCTGGCCCGCGGGCCCCACTCCGGAGCCGTTGCCGCTGGAGGGCACCTGGCCCGTCTCCACCCCGTTGATGACCACGGACTGGATGCTGGCGGGCAGGCCGAGGGCGCGCAACTGGCTGGAGATACTCGAGCTGAGCTGACCGTTGACCAGGGCGCCGAGCACCGCCACCCCCGTCACCGCGCCCACCTCACGGCTGGTGTTGGTGAACGAGGCCGCCATGCCCGAGCGCTCCGGCGGCACCGCCGACAGCGCCGAGGACGTGATGGGCACGACCGTCGCGCCGATCCCGATCCCGGTCAGCGCGAGGGCGGCCAGCAGCGGCAGGTAATGCGGGTGCGGGCTGAGGTTTGCATCGGACAGGCACAGGCCGGCCGCGAACAGCACACAGCCGCCGAAGATGGCCCAGCGCAGGCCGATGGTGGCCAGCCAGCGCCCGGTCAGCAGCGACGCGACGATCATGAGCACGGTCATCGGCAGGAAGACCAGGGCGATGCGGTAGCCGGACAGCCCCACGACCTCGTAGAGGTACAGCGCGGTGAAGAAGAAGATGGCGAAGGTCGCGAAGTAGGTGCAGAAGGCCACGACGTTCGCGGTCGTGAACTGGGGGATGCGCAGGTAACGGAGGTCGATGAGCGGATGCGCGGCCCGGGCCTCCCACCAGACGAAAGCGACCGCCCCGGCGGCGCTGAGGCAGAACAGCGCGATGACCGTGGGCGCGGCGAAACCCGCCGTTTCCGCGTTGATGATCGCGAAGACCAGGGCGGCCAGGACGCCCGCGCCGAGCAGTGCCCCGGCGGTGTCGACCCGGTGTGCCTCGGGATCGGCGCTCTCCGGCAGCACGACCGCCGCCAGCACCAGCGCGGCCAGCCCGAAGGCGAGGTTGAACCAGAAGATCGCCCGCCAGTTCCACAGGCCGACGAGCGCGCCGCCGATGACCGGCCCGAGGGCGAGCGCCAGGCCGGACACGGCCGCCCAGACGCCGATGGCCCAGTCCCGGCTGCGCTTCTCGGTGTACAGGTGCCGGAGCATCGACAGGGTGCCCGGCTCGCTCGCGGCGGCGCCGAGCCCCATAACGGCCCGTCCGGCGATCAGCACGCCGGGATTCGGCGCCAGGGCGCACAGCACCGATCCGCCGCAGAAGACGCCGGCCCCGGACAGCATCACAATCTTCCGGCCGAACTCGTCGCCGATCATCCCGCACGCGAGCATGATGCTCGCGAACGTGAGCGCGTAGGCGCCGACCACCCACTGGAGTTCGGAAACGCCCGCGTGCAGGGTGGTCTGCACGCTGCCCAGCGCGACGCTCACGACCGTGTTGTCGAGGAACGTCAGGAACAGCAGCGTGCACAGCACCGCGAGGGCCAGGGACCGCCCCCCGCGGCGGGCGGTCACCGGTCCCCCGGGACCCTCCGCGCGCGTCTGGAGGAAGCTTCCCGCGTCCACCGGGCTGGCTAGCTCGCGGCGCTGGCGCAGACGGACGGCGCCTTACCGCTGTTTTCCAGGGTCAGCAGGGCGCAGAAGCTCTGGTCCCCGACCTTCCAGGTGCCATTCTGGTAGACGGACACGCCGGGCTGGTTCTTCAGCGCCGGTGTCCCGGCGACCAGGATCGAGTAGGTGACCTTGGCCTGCGTGGACGACTCGACCGTCACGGCCGTGACCGAGGACGTCGCCGAGGATGCGAGTGGCGAACCGGCCTGGGCCTGGATGATCGACGCGAACGTCGCGCCGTTCTGCAACAGGTTCACCCGCTCCGTGACGGGCGTCTTGGGATTGAAGAAGGTTTCCCAGTTCGTCTTGATCTGCGCGGCCGCGGCCGACGTGCTGCCGCCGGACGGCGGGGTGGATGGCGCGGCCGTGGTGGGGGCGGCGGACGTGGGCGGGATCACGGGCGTGCTGGCGGAGGCGCCCGGTTTGGCGCTGCCACTGCTGCTGCACGCCGTGACGGCAGCGACGGCGGCGAGGCCGACTATAAGAAACACCCTGGCGGGCGGATATCGCATGCGAGCCCTCCCTTGGCTCCAGCGCCGAACTGAAGGACCATAACCAGGCATCGGGCCGATTACGCACAGCGACACCCGTCAGACGCCTCATCCTATCCCGCCAGTAGCCGGTCACGCCGGAATGTCCGCTGGACCGCTGACACGTCCGTCAGATAAGCCTCAGCGGGTGCTCAGGGCCGCTTAAGGTTTCGCGGTGCGCGGGCCCAGGCCCCAGATGGCCACCGCGAGACCGGTGAGGACGAACAGCAGGAACGTGATGATGTGGACGCTGGTGCAGTACAGGCAGATGGCGCCGATGTCGAACAGTTCCGCGTAGACCAGGTACAGCACGAAGCCGACGCCCACGACCAGGGAGGCCATCCGGGCCAGGGCGATCTCCCGGCGGCCCGATCGCCAGGCCCAGGGGCTCATGATCGCGACCAGGAAGACGTAAAAGGCGAGCCCGAGGACGGCGACCGGGATGCCGAAGACGAACGACTGCGGGCTGGTCGTCACCTTGGCGCAGTTGATCGTGCCCTTCTCCGCGCAGCCCAGCAGGCCCGAGTCGGTGAAGTGCGTGTACGTCAGGTAAGCCGAAGCGGCCAGCCCCAGGATCGCGAGGGCGAACGTGGACCATTGCAGCCAGGCGGGCGGCCCCGCGGGCGCCGGGGCGACCGCGGGGGGCGGCGCGCCATCCCGGCGCGGCCTCCCCTGCTGGACCGCGGCACGCTGCGTCTTCGTTGTTCGCTGGGCGGTGGTCTTCTGCGGTGTGGCGTTCCGCTGGCTTGTGCCGCGCTGGGCCCCCGCCTTCTGCGTCCCGGCTCCGGCCTTCTGCGTATCGGCCTTCTGCGCCCCGTCGCGCTCGGCGGAACCGCGCTGGGCCGTGTTGCGCTGGGTGCCGGCCCGCTGGGCGGCCTTGGCCATCAGAACTTCGCCTCCAGCTGCTTGACCACCGGGGTGCAGGCCGAGGCCGGCTGATTGCCGGTGAGCTTGCAGATCGTCGCGGTCAGGTAGTTAGCCGTCCCGTCGACCGCCTTGGCAATCGGGCTGGCCGGGTCCTTGAGCGCCGAGGCGATCTGGCTCCAGCTCTTGCCCTGCAGCACCTGCGGGCTGTAGCTGGCCCCGCTGAGCATGTACTTGTTGCCGAAGTCGACGAAGGGGATGGCACCCGCATTCGCCGACGAGACGTACGGCGGCGCGTCGTACTTGGTCAGCAGTGCCTGCTCGGCTGAGGTGGGCGTCTGCAGGGTCGTGTACGACCCGCCGCTGGTCGGGATGTTGCTCTGCGTCTCGACCGTCGAGAACGTCAGGTACGTGCTCGTGTAGTGCGACTTTATAAACGTCCAGGTCGGAGTGTTGGCGTATTGATCCGAGCTCGACGAATGCACGGTGCTCAGACCGGAGAAGGAGCCGAACCGGCTCAGCGCGACCACCAGGGCCCAGCGCTCGGCCGCGCAATACGGGCAGTACTCGGCGCCCATGTACAGCACCTCCGGCTTGCCACCGGATGTCAGCGGCGTCCCGCCGGTGATTTTCGCCGGTGTGCCTGTCACGCCGCTGCCCGCGCCCACCGTGTTGAGCGTGCTCGCGGGGACGCTGGTGGTGTCGGTGACCACGCTGGCCAGGGCCGTGCCGGTCGGACCGTTGCTGACACCGGACGCGACGGCGGGCGACTTCGCGTTCATCTTGACGACCACGAAACTCAGCACGACCGCGATGACGACCACGGCGATCCCCGAGAAGATCAGCACCCGGTTGCGGATTTCGGCCCTGCGCGCAGCGGCCTGCTGGGCCGCGATTCTCTGCTGGCGGGTACCGTCCCGCTTGGCCCTGCTTGCCTTACCCATCGCGTGCCGTGACCTAGCCTCTCGTGTCCTTGGTCAGTGTCCTTGATCGGTGTCATTGGCGGTCAGTGTCATTGGCGGTCAGTGTCATTGACGTCATTGACCCGGCGGCTCCCACCGCCGGGCGGCGCCCCGCTGACGCACGGCGGCTGCCGGTTCCGCAATCTGGCCCGCAATCTGGCCGTCCGCCGGATGGCACCCCAGGCCCGGCTGCCGGTTCCCCATCATATTGGGTGGGGGCGCCGTCACGGCCTCCTCGCGCCGGGATTCACCTACTCAGAGGCGGTACAGAGCTTTTCGCCGCCCCCGGGCCTGCGGTCCGGCTGGCGGCCGGCCCGCAGGTCCGGCCGGACGCGGGCGGGCCACATCTGGCGGGCAGAAGCGCCCTTGATGTTCGATTATGGTAGTAAATGTCCACCTCTGCCTATCTCACCGTGACCATAGAACGGCAGCCACGGCACGTCAAGCCCGGAACGCGCCGACAAAGAAGGGCGGCGGCGCGGGACGCGCGGCGACGTAAGATCCACTTTAATGATGTGCGCGTGATAAGCAGCACCGTGCCCCGATATCGCACTTGCCTTACCTATATCGTGACATCTCGTGCTATCTTTCCCCCGTTATCGGATGGGTCCCTTGGGGGCGCACGTGCCAGTTGTGCATGTACATAACTTCTCGTACGGGCTGCTGAACCCGGTGCTGGGCTACCTGATGTCCTGCCTCGGAGCCTTCATCGGCCTGCGCTGCGTTACCCGGGCGCGGGCCTATGCGGGCGCCCGCCGGGCCCTGTGGCTGGTGCTCGCCGCCGTATCCCTGGGCGCCACCGGCATCTGGGCGATGCACTTCATCGCGCTGCTCGGCTTCACGATTTCCGGCCAGACCATCCTGTACAACGTGCCGCTCACCATTGCCAGCCTGGCGGTCTCGGTGGTGGTTGTCGCGATCGGCCTGTTCATCGTGGGCTTCAGCCGCACCGAAAGCGCGCTGCCCCTGCTGACCGGGGGCGTCATCATCGGGCTCGGCGTGGCCAGCATGCATTATCTCGGCATGGACGCCATGGGCCTCCCGGAGATGATGCGGTACAACATCGCCCTGGTGGTGCTGTCGGTGCTCATCGCCGTCGCGGCGGGGACCGCGGCGCTGTGGGCCGGGCTGAAGGTCCGCGGCATCTGGTCCACGCTGATCGCCGCCCTGATCTTCGGCGTAGCCGTCACCGGCATGCACTTCACCGGCATGGCCGCGATGCATGTGTACGCGGCCACGGCCGGCGTCTACGGGGCTGGCCAGGGCGTCACGGCTGGGGGCGAGCCCGCGTCGAGCTTCACGCTGCCGCTCGTGCTGGGGATCGGCATCTTCAGCTTCCTGGCCCTGATCGTCATCATGCTGGCCCCGTCGGAGGAGGAGATCCGCGCGGACGCCCGCCTGGCGGAGCGCCTCGCGGAACGGCCGGTCAGCCACCGCCGCTAGGCGGCCACGGCCATCGCCGCCGGCTCACGATGCCCGTGGCGCCCACCGGGCAATTCCCGCCATCAGATGATCATGAACGGAATTCCGCCGGGCCCTTCCTGAGCGCACATTTGACAACGTTCTCATAGCGGATTTATCAGGTTTTAGCAAGCGAAATGCTAACCTTAACGTTTGGTGATTATTTAGGCTCTTCTTTACGTTTCTATGGTGTTGGATTCGGTCGGGTCGGTCCACGTGGGACCCGGACGGCGTTCTTTCTCACAAAGAGATACCGAAATGTGACGGAGCGATACACCGGTCTTGCCGCCCGCCAGCGCGCACTGGCTGGTAACGGCGGCTGGGGTCAGCGGGGATGTTCCGGCGGAACAGGAGTGGGCGGCTGGGCCGGAAGGGCGAATCTGGCTTTGCGGCTCCGGCGGCCGGGTGATGACGCAGGCTCTACCGGGGCGGCCGCGCCGGACGGCCCGGCCAAACCGGACGGCCCGGCCGCGCCCGACGGGACAGCCGCGCCGGACGGGACAGCCAGGCCGGACGGGGCCGACGCGGCGGACGGGGCAGGCGCGGCGGCGGACGGCCCAGGCGCAGCGGACACGGCGGACGAGGCAGGCGCGGCGGCGGACGAGGCAGGCGCGGCGGCGGACGGGTCGGACGGGTCAGGCGCGGCGGACGGGGCAGGCGCGGCGGACGGGCCGGACGGGTCAGGCGCGGCGGACCCGGCGGACGGGCCGGGGACACCGGAGGGTGCCGGCTCAGGCGGACCCGGCGCCGGGCGCGCGGGCTCGCCGGGATCAGCCTGCCGGGCGGCCGGCCCGGAATCGTGGTGGAAGATCCGGTGCGGGCCGGTGTCGCGCAGACGCGGCAGGCGCACGGGCTCGGCGACCGCCTTGCGCAGGTTGCTCAGGGCGGGGGCGCGGGCGACCAGGATGACGCCGAGGACCAGGGCGGCCAGGCCGCCCGCGTGCATGGCCAGGCTGGCGGGCGACAGCGAAATCCGGTCGCCGAAGACCACGATGCCGAGCAGGATCCCGGCGACCGGCTCGCCCGCGGTGATCGTCGGCAGCGAGGAGTGCAGCGGGCCGGCGTTGAACGCGCTCTGCATCAGCAGGATCCCGACCGCGCCCGTGGCCACCAGGCAGTACGCGGACCAGCTGTGCAGCAGGCCGGACATCCCATGATGCTGCAGGATCTGCAGGGTCTGCCTGGTCAGCGCGTCCTGGATACCGAAGACCAGGCCGGCCCCGAGGCCGGTCAGGGTGGCGCGGTATCTACCGGACCGGCGCCGCCCCGCCTGGACCGCGGCGAACGCGATGCCGGCGATGATCGCGGCGGCGGGCCAGTGCGAGAACGATCCGAAGGACTGCCCGATGGGCTCAATGGAACGCGCCAGCGAGAGGATCGTCTCGCCGACGATGAGCAGCAGCGCGCCGGCGACTTCGGTGACGCGGACGGCCTGATGGGACAGCGGGACGGCCAGGATCAGGGCGACCAGCAGGTTCGTGGTCAGCAGCGGCTCGACCACGGACAGCGCGAGGTGCCCGATGGACCACGCGGCGAGGATCTGTCCCAGGATCATGCAGCCGATCCCGGCCAGCCATTTCCGCTTGCGGAACAGGTCGCCGAACAGCCGGAAACTGAGGAAGTGGGACTCCGGTGCCGTCTCGGCGGACTGCTGCTGGAGGACAAAGCCGACGCCCAGCAAAAGGGCTGCCACCAGCGTAATCGCGTAGTCCACGGCGCCAACCTACCCGCGCAGCGCGAAATAACGTGTACACGCCGCGATCGATTGCCGCGCTGACGCTGACATGGCGGGCGCTAGCCGATGCGGCGTAGCTCGGCCGGGTAGCGGCGGGCCGATGCGAGGTAGGCCTGCATGGGCGCGTCGATCCAGCCGTCGGGCTGGTTCAGCTCGCGGATCCGGCACGGGACACCGAGGGCCATGGCGCCGGGCGGCACCTTGAACCCCTCGGGCACCAGGGCGCCCGCGCCGACCAGCGCGCCGTCCCCCACGATGGCCCGGGCGAGGGTGATCGAACCTGAGCCGATCATGCACCGGTCGCCGACGACACAGCCCTCCAGGTGCGCGTTGTGCCCGACCACGCATTCCGCGCCAATGATCGTCGGCCAGTCGTGCGTGCAGTGCACGACCGTCCCGTCCTGGACCGACGTACGCGCGCCGACCTCGATCGACCCGTGGTCGCCGCGGAGCACCGCCGTAGGCCAGACCGACGCCTCGGCGCCCAGCCGCACGCTCCCGATGATCACCGCGTCCGGATGGACGTAAGCGGCGGGATCGATCTCGGGCTCGATGTCCCCCAGCGCATATATCGGCACCGCAACCTCCCTCGGCTCGTTCCCGTCAGCCTAGACGCCCGCACGCGGTCAGCGGGCCGGCCAGGCCAAACGAAGCTGCCGGACGCGCTCGGCCCACCGGCCGCGTCCCGGCTGCCCGTCATCCCCGCTCCCCGAGTCCAGCTCGTGCTGGCCGCCCGCGGCCCGCGCCTGCACGCGCTCACGCTGCGGCACGACCGTGAACTCCGGATAGCGCGCGGAGATCCGGCCCGCCTCGAAGATGCCGAACCGGGTCAGCGCGGAGGCCGCCAGCAGGGCAAGGCCGCTCGCGGCCGACCCGGCGCGGCTGCGCCGGGACAGCCCGGCACCGGCCAGGCCGCCCGCGGTAAGGATCTCCCCGGCGCGCAGCAGCGCGTCGGCGCGCCCGGCCTGGTAGGGCTCGACCCGGGGCCCCAGCCGCCGTTCCAGCAGCTTCTTCGCGGTGAGCTCGACGGCGGCGCCCAGGATGGCCAGCCGGCGGGCGGGCTCGGATTCAGCGCGCGGCGCGGCCAGCAGGCCGAAACCGCCGGCCGCGCTCGCCGCCGAGCCGGCGAACACGTACGGCATCTCGCGGTGGGCCTCATGCCAGGCGGGTACCGCGGTGTCGCACAGCAGCACGGCCGTGTACGTGGTCACCGCGGGGCCGAGCAGCGCGGCCCCGGCGGTGGCCGCCACCCCGGCCGCGGGCAGGATGCCGGTGACGTCGGACAGCACCGCCGCCCCCGCGGCCGGGCCGTAGACACTGAGCAGCCAGGATCCCACGCTCATGGGGGAGGACAGCTTGAAGACCCGAAGCATGTGGTGGAACCGGGCTGGCCGCCCGAGGTCGTTAATAAGGAATACCGTGGACGCGCTGATCCCGCCGAAGGCGGCCGCCTTCGCCGCCCGGGCCAGCCCCGGGCGGCCGGTCAGCTGCGCCGCCGCGGCCAGCACCGAGGAGGCGCCCGCCAGGCCGCCGAAAAACAGGTAGCCGGGGACGTCCGGCTCCTTCCACACCGGCTCCTTGATGATGGGCCGGCCGTAGTAGGAGCGGAATTCGGCGGGCGGCACCATGAACCGCTCGCCGCCCCGGCCGCCCCGGCCGCCCTGCCCGTTTCGCCCCGGCCTTCTTCCCGGCCGCGCGTGCCGTCCCCCGCCGCTGGTCCTTGGCGGGCCGCCGTGGACCGTTCCGGGGCCGGGACCGCTCCCGGGCTGCGGCACGCTCATTGCCGCCCCGTTCCGTATCCCGCGAACGCGGCCAGGACCATGACGCCGACGCCCGCCGCCGCCAGGCCTGCGTGCTTCCACATGCGCGGCAGGGACCGGGTGGACACCACCGGGTCCGGCGGGAGGCCGTAGACCTCGGGCTCATCGAGCAGGAGGAAGAACGCGCCGGCCCCGCCGATGCCGTCGTCGGTGCCCTCGAGGTACAGCCGGGCGTCGGCGCGGCCGGATTCCTGCAGGTCCGTGACCCGGGCCTGGGCCCGTTCGCGCAGCTCGTCCAGCGGGCCGAACTGGATTGATTCGGTCGGGCAGGCTTTCGCGCAGGCCGGCTCCATGCCGACGCCGAGCCGGTCGTAGCACAGCGTGCACTTGTGCGCCCCGCCGTCGTCCTCGCGGCGCCCGATCACCCCGAACGGGCAGGCCGGGACGCAGTACCCGCAGCCGTTGCACACGTCGTCCTGGACGACCACGGTGCCGAACTCGGTGCGCATCAGCGCCCCGGTCGGGCAGACGTCCAGGCAGCCCGCCTCGGAGCAGTGCTTGCAGACGTCGCTGGACATCAGCCAGCGCAGGGCGTCGTTGCCCTGCGGCCCGCCGGCCGCCTGGCCGGGGGCGCCGTCGGCCGCCTGCTGCTCGATGAAGGCCACGTGCCGCCAGGTGGAGCCGGACAGGCCGATCGTGTTGTCGAACGACATGCCGGTGAGCGTCAGCCCGTCCTCCGGCACGCCGTTCCACTCCTTGCAGGCCACCTCGCAGGCCTTGCAGCCGATGCAGACGGACGTGTCGGTGAAGAACCCCATCCGGGGCGGATGGTCGCCCCATCCGGCCCGCTGCGCGGGGTCCGCTCCCCCCGTCAGACCGGGGCGTTCCGTGATGGTCACCTCACACCTCCGTACCCGTCTCTTCGGTGATGCCGGCCCGTTCGTTGTAGGAGCGCACCAGGTCCCGCAGGGCCGGGCCGCGGGGGCGGCGTCCCGGCTGGATGTCCACGGCGAGGGCCTTGACCTCCTGGATGTGTACGTTGGGGTCCAGCGAGAAATGCGCGAGATCGTTGGCGCTGTCCCCGGTCGTGATCCCGTTCCGGCCCCAGTGGTAGGGCAGCCCGATCTGGTGCAGCCGCTTGCCCTGCACGGTCAGCGAGGGCATCCGGCGGGTGAGCATGACGCGGGCCTCGATGGCGCTGCGGGCGCTGATGATCGTGGCCCAGCCCATATGCTCCAGGCCACGCTCGGCGGCCAGCTCCGGTGAGACCTCGCAGAAGAATTCGGGCTGCAGCTCCGACAGGTACGGCAGCCACCGGCTCATCCCGCCCGCGGTGTGATGCTCGGTCAGCCGGTAGGTGGTCGCCACGTAGGGGAACACCTCCGACCCGAACTCGTCGCCGCTGGGCTGGTACGGGGTACCCGGATGGCGGAGGACCTCACGGACCGGATTGTGCTCCTGCTTCGGGTACAGCGGGTTCTGCACCGGCGAGTCCTGCGGCTCGTAGTGCGCCGGCAGCGGGCCGTCGACGAGGCCGGCCGGGGCGAACAGCCAGGCCTTGCCGTCGGCCTGCATGATGAAGGCGTCGGTACCGGAGATCGCGGCCACCCCGGTCGCTCCCTCGTCCGGCCGGTGGGAGGGCGGCCGGCCGGCGACGAAGTCGGCGATGTCGTGCCCGGCCCACTTGCCGGTGCCGGCGTCCCACCAGACGAGGGCCTTGCGCTCGCTCCAGGGCCTGCCCTCGGGGTCGGCGGAGGCGCGGTTGTACAGCACCCGCCGGTTGGCCGGCCAGGCCCAGCCCCACTCGTTCGCCACCCAGTTCTGCTCGCGGCCCGGCTTGCGGCGGGCGGCCTGGTTGACGCCGTCCGCGTAGACCCCGCAGTAGATCCAGCAGCCGGCGGCCGTCGAGCCGTCGTCCTTCAGCTGGGTGTAGGAGGACACCGGCTTTCCGTCGGCGTCCCAGCCGTTGACTTCGGCCAGCACGGCCTCGGCGGCGGGCTCCTGCAGCGCGCCCTTCAGCGGGTAATCCCAGGTCAGGTCGAGAATGGGGCGGTTCATCTCCGCGTCGGCTCCGTCGGCGCCGCCGGCGGTGGCTTCGGCGGCCAGCTTGGCCCGGATGATGCGGCCCAGGTGGTAGGCGAACCACAGGTCGCTGCGCGCGGCACCGGCGGGCTCGACGGCCTCGTGGTGCCACTGCAGCATCCGCTGGGTGTTGGTGAAGCTCCCGCTCTTCTCGGTGTGCGCGGCGGCCGGCAGGAAGAACACCTCGGTGCCGATGTCCTCGGTGCGCATCTCGCCGGTCTCGATCTCCGGGCCGTCCTTCCACCAGGTGGCGCTCTCGATCAGCGAGAAGTCCCGCACCACCAGCCAGTCCAGCTCGGCCATCCCCATCCGCTGCATCCGGCCGTTAGCCGAGCCGACCGCCGGGTTCTGGCCGAACAGGAAGTAGCCGCTGCAGTCCCCGGCCAGCTGGGCCAGCACGGTCTCGTACGTGCTGTGGCTGCCGGTCAGCCGGGGCAGGTAGCCGTAGCAGAAGTCGTTGGCCGCCGTCGCGGCCGGCCCCCACCAGGCCTTGAGCAGGCTGACCATATAAGAGCGCATGTTGGCCCAGAAGCCGTTGTCCATCGCCTCGGCCGCGACGTATTCGTCCAGGTCGTCGTTGCCGTGCACGTGCGGCATCGGCAGGTACCCGGGCAGCAGGTCGAACAGGGTCGGGATGTCGGTCGAGCCCTGGATGGAAGCGTGCCCGCGCAGCGCCAGGATCCCGCCGCCCGGCCGGCCCATGTTGCCCAGCAGCGCCTGCAGGATCGCGCCGGCCCGGATGTACTGCACGCCGACCGTGTGCTGCGTCCAGCCGACGCTGTACACCAGGGCGGTGGTCCGGTCACGGCCGGAATTGCTGGTCAGCGCGTCGCAGACGGCCCGGAAGTTCGCCGGCGAGATGCCGCAGATCTGCTCGACCATCTCCGGGGTGTAGCGGGCAAAGTGCCGTTTCAGCACCTGGAAGACGCACCGCGGGTGCTGCAGCGTCTCGTCGGTGTCCGGGGACGGATGCGCGGCCGCGCCGCCGGAGCCGTGCGCCTCCCCGCGGGCCGCCTCCCGGACCTGGCGGCGCCGCCCGTTTCCGGCATTGCCGCCGTTGGCCTGGCCGGGCCGGTCCCGGCGGCCCGCGGCCGCCCCGACGCCGCCCGCCTGGTACCGCCAGGCCTCAAAGTCGTACGTCCGGTGCTCACGGTCCAGGCCGGAGAAGATGCCGTCCAGGTCCTCGGTGTCGGCGAAGTCCTCGCTGAGGATGGTGGATGCGTTCGTGTAGGCCAGCGCGTACTCGCGGAAGTACTTCTCCTCGCGCAGCACGTGGTTGATGATCCCGCCGAGGAACGCGATGTCGCTGCCCGCGCGGATGGGCACGTGCCGGTCCGCCATCGCGCTGGTCCGGCTGAACCGCGGGTCCACGTGGATGACCGTCGCGCCGCGCGCCTTGGCCTCCATCACCCACTGGAAGCCGACCGGGTGGGCTTCGGCCATGTTCGAGCCCTGGATCAGGATGCAGTCAGAGTTCTGCAGATCCTGCAGGAAGGTCGTGGCGCCGCCGCGCCCGAAACTGGTCCCCAGACCGGGGACGGTGGAGGAGTGTCAAATACGGGCCTGATTCTCGATCTGTACCGCGCCCAGCGCGGTGAACAGCTTCTTGATCAGGTAGTTCTCTTCGTTGTCGAGGGTCGCCCCGCCCAGGCTGGCGAAGCCCAGTGTGCGCCGGGTCCGCTGGCCGCCGGCGTCCCACTGCCAGCCCTTCCGGCGGGCGGCGAGCACCCGGTCGGCGATCATGTCCATCGCCTGGTCCAGGTCCAGGGTCTCCCAGTCCGTCCCGTGCGGACGGCGGTAGAGCACCTGGTACTCGCGGGCGTCTCCGGTGGTGAGCTGGAGGCTCGCGGAACCCTTCGGGCAGAGCCGCCCGCGGCTCACCGGCGAATCCGGGTCGCCTTCGATCTGGGTGACCTTCTCGTCCTGGACGTAGACGTTCTGGCCGCAGCCGACCGCGCAGTACGGGCAGATGGATTTGACCACCTTGTCCGCCGTGGCGACGCGAGGCTGGTGCCGGCTGGTCGGGCCGCTCTTGGTCGCGGCCCCCAGGCCCAGCTTGTCCGGGCCGGTGAGCTGCCGGTATACCGGCCACCCCTCGATCCACGTGCGCACGCCCACGCTCCTTCGCCCGGCCGGGCCAGTGGCCCGGCTTCCAGCTAACCACACGCGATTGCACACTTCCCCAGCGGCCCGGTCGGTAAACGGGAGCGGGCCCGGGCAGCCCCGCATCCCGTCGCCGTGCCCCTGGCCACCCTTCAGCCTCGCCCGTTACATCGCGTGTGTGGGCAGAGGCACCTTTGCGTACACCCGGATCGCGGCAGAGGCACCTTTGCGTACACCCGGGCCGCGGCAGAGGCGCCTTTGCGTACACCCGGGCCGCGGCAGAGGCGCCTTTGCGTACACCCGGGTCGCGGCAGAGGCGCCTTTGCGTACACCCGGGTCGCGGCAGAGGCGCCTTTGCGTACACCCGGGTCGCGGCAGAGGCACCTTTGCGTACAAGCGACGGGAGCGACGGGGACGTTGGCGGGGGTTAGCTGGTGCTGAGGGCGAAGATATGCAGGGCGGCGTTGTAGCCGGTCACGCTGCCGAGGCTGGGCAGCGTGACCGCCTGGACCGTCTTGCCCGCGGTGAGCGGTACGGACTGCTCGAAGACGTAGATGGTGTGCCCCGAGGAGCCGGTCGGGTAGTTGGCGTAGTTCACCGCCGCGACCTGCGTGTTGGCGGGGTTCCCGTTCTGCCCCGGGCCGTACCAGAAGTTCCCGACACCGAGCGTGAAGGTCTGCGTCGTGCCGTCGGTGTAGGAGATCGTGCCGGTGCCGGTCTCCGGCGCGTTGTTGGCCGCGGCGAGGAAGCCCAGGCTGGTCGCGGAGCTGGAGGCCCCGGAGATCGCGATCGTCTGGCCCTGGGCCATCGTGTTGTCGGGCTGCGCCGGGGCGGCGCCGGGCCAGGTGAAGGTATGGCCGCCGGCACTCACCGACGCGCCCGGGGTGAGCCCGTCGGCGGCAAGGCCCTGCGCCGAGTAGCTGGTGCCCTCCCCGTCGAAGCCGATGAACCCGGCCGACGGGTTGGTGTCGGAGTCGTGTAGCTGACCACCGAACCCGCGCCGGACGCGGGCGGGCACCATACGACCGTGGCCGAGGCGCTGCCGCCGATCGCCGTGACCTGCTGCGGGGCGCCGATGGTGGCGGACCCGGCCGCGGCCTTGCTGGCAGCCGGGCAGGACGCGTCACTGCCGGACGGTGTGCCTGCGCGGGCGGCCCCGGCCTGGTGGGCGGGTGCGGCCCGGTGGGCGGGTGCGGCCCGGTGGGCAGGTGTCGCCTGGTGGGCGGGTGTCGCCTGGTGGGCGGGTGTCGCCTGGCGGGCGGGTGTGGCCTGGCGGGCGGCGTGCGCGGGAGCCCCTTCGGTCGCCTGCGCCAGCTGCGGGACCGTCATGGTGACGACGACGGCGGCCACGGCAGCGAGGGCCGCGCGAAACCGCTTGCTCATGCCTACGCTCATCAGACCCACCCATAGCCGCACAGAATCAAAGCTGACCACGTCCAAAAGAACTCGGAAATGAACGGGTGTCAAGACGGTACCGAATGGGGCGGCCCAGTGGACCGGCGGACGGGATGGGGACGGGCGGAGTGCCGGCGGGCGAGATGCCGGCGGGCGGGATGCCGGCGGGCGGGATGCCGGCGGGCGGCAGTGCCGGCGGGCGGGATGCCGGCGGGCGGGATGGGCGGCGGTCCGGGCAGGCGGATGATGGAGGTGGCGGAGGTGGACGGCATGGCGGATGACCGACAGAGGGCCGGGCCCGAGCCGCCGCGCGCGGACAAGCGGCGTTATTTCGTGCTGATGGGGATCTGCATCGGGCTGTTCGTGCTGTCCTGGGCGGTCGTGGACCGTTACTCGGTGCTCGCGGCGGTCATCATGTCGGGGGTGGCCCTGGCCATCCCGCCGTTCGCGGCGATCATCGCGAACGTGGCCAGCGCCACCGACCGCCGGGGCCGATAAGGCCCCCGGGCCCGGGGGATTCCGCCGGGCGGCAGGCCCGTGAGTAACGGTAGCTGGCGGCGTACACCGCCGTCCGGCCCGCCAATCGCCGCCCGTTACAGATCTTGGTCATTTCCTGCGGTGCGAACAGCGGAAGTGCATAAGTTCCGGCGGCGGGCGTCAGGCCCCGCCGTACTCCGACATTGCGCTGGCGTAGCCGCCGAGCGGGAAATCCTCGCCGTGCGCGTACCGGGCTGTCCAGCGGGCCGCCGGCGGATAAAGACCTCTAATGGTGGAGGTTACAGATCAGCACCGCTACGGGGTCGAAGCGACCGCGACGGCCTCGATCTCGACAAGCTGGCCCGGATAGCCGAGGACCGCCACACCAAGCAGCGTGCTCGGCACGTCATGATCACCGAAGAAACCGGCGACCTCATCCCAGGCAGCAACCAGGTCCTCGCGGACGCCGCTGGCGACATAGACGGTCGTCTTGACCACATCCCGGATCGCCGCCCCAGACTCCTCCAGGGCGACCTGCAGGTTCCCCAGAGCCTGGCGCATCTGCGCCCTCACGTCAGCCGGGGCAACGACCTGCCCATGCCCATCGAGCGGGCAGGCACCCGCGGTAAAGATCAGATCAGGTCGGTGAGCCCTGGCGGCGTAGGCATACGGGGCACCAGGGAACAGCCGGGTACTACGGACAAGCTGCACGGCCATGGCACCGAAGTCTGCCACGACGCCGCACGCTTCTGCCGCAGCTTCGTGATCACCAGGCCATAACCTCCGCCATTGAAGATCACTAGGCAACGGATCGGTCCTATCCGTGATGTACCTGGTCGGCGGGTACCCGGGGTAGCTCGGCGCCGCTGCGGACGCGTTCGACGATGCTGGTCGTCGAGCGGCCCGGCAGGTAGCCGACGGTCACCACACGGCCGCCGTAGCACTCGACCGCCAGCCGCTCCGGCAGCGTCTCCGCGTCGTAGTCGCCGCCCTTGACGTAGATATCGGGCCGGACCGCCTCCAGCAGCCGGATGGGCGAGTCATCGTCGAAGATGGTGACGTACTCCACACAGCCGATCGCCGCGACCACCCCGGCGCGGTCTTCCGCCGGGATGACCGGCCGCCCGGTCCCCTTCAGCCTGCGCACGATCTCGTCGGAGTTGACCCCCACGACGAGCACGTCGCCCAGCGACGCGGCTTGCTGCAGGCATTCGACGTGGCCGCGGTGCAGCACATCGAAGCACCCGTTGGTGAAGACGATGCGGTGGCCGGCCCGGCGGTGCCCGGTCAGGCAGCGGGTCAGGAGGTCAACGGGCCAGATCGAATCAAGTCGCCATTCTTCGAACCGCACGTTACGCACCCACCACTCTCGCATCGCTGTTTGCGGCGCGATACCCGGCTGTCGGCCTGGCAAACAAACCGGTGCCGATGCCGAAGCCTGCGGCCGGTCTCGCGCCCTGTTGCCCTTCTCTGGCCGTTACCCCGATCCGCAGGTAAAACGCGCACGGACCGGCACATACCGCGGCGGACTGTGGGCAGGCACGCGTCATCCCGTTCTGGGCCCCACGGCGAGATCGAGGGCGGCGAACCCGGGTACCGGCCCAGGGCTGTGGGGGGGTGCGGCGCGGCGAAGCGCAGGCGCCCGACCGGCGGGCCGGCGAACGGGATGCCGCGGAAGACCGCGAGGCCGTCCTCCCAGCGGCCGCGGACCGCGCCGGCCGTGGTGCGGGCACGCGGTTCCGGGGCGGTCGCAGTGGGCTAGGTTGGGCGTGATGAAGCTGCGGCGCGAACTGAGCGACCTGCCGTTCGCCGGGGCCCTCACGTTGCACGAGGGGAACCTGTCGGCCGAGGGCCACTACGACGGCAGCCACTTCACCGGGGGGAGCACCTACTCCGGCACCAGGGCGGACGGCGCCCGGTTCATGGAGTGCGCGTTCTCCGACGTCACCTTCGAGGACGTGACGGCCCGCCGGAGCCGGTTCAGTGATGTGTGGCTCCGTGACGTCCGGCTGCTGTCGGTGGACCTGGCCGAGACCACCTGGCTGGACGCGACGTTCACCGGCTGTGCGGCCGCCGGGATCCAGGCGTTCGACGCGACCCTGCGGCGGGTCGTCTTTCACGAATGCAAACTGGACTCGGTGAACTTCCGCGGCGCTCAGCTGGCCGACGTCACGTTCGAGGGCTGCCTGCTGCGCGACGTCGATTTCGCCGGTGCGACGCTGAAACGGGCCAGGTTCCCCCGCTCGACGCTGGCACGCGCCGACTTCTCCCGCGCCACGCTGGAAAAGGCCGATCTGCGCGGCGCGGAGCTTGACATCACCGCCGGATTCGAGTCGCTTCGCGGCGCGATCATGACCACCGCGCAGTTCCTCTCCCTCGCCCCCGCGCTCGCCCGCCAACTCGGCGTGGAGCTCAAAGACACCTAACCGGGCGCCCCCCAGGTCCGGGGCCGATGCGGGCAGCACGCGCGGCCGCGGTCAGCTCATATGCTGCAGCGCCTGCCGGACCCGCTGCAGCAGGCCAAGGTCCAGCGGAGTGGCGCGGGCCAGGTCCGCAGGAAGATCGTCCCGGTCCGGGCCGCGGCGCGGCAACTCGTTCACCGCCGGGCCGGCACCGCCCTCTCCGGCTGCGGCGGGAACCGTGTCCGGGGCGGCCGCCGTATCCGGGGCGGCCGCCGTATCCGGGGGGGCTACCGTGCACATGCCCGCGTGCACCAGGCGGCCGACGGATTCCACCGTCTCGTGCAGGGCGAAGCCGCCACGCCAGGCCAGCTCGGCCACGGTGGTCCGGCCATCGATCTGGCCCACGATGGCCTGCTGGTCACGGTGCACCAGTCCCTCGGGATGCCCGGCCCCTGACAGCCGCGGGCACCCTCGTGCGGGGACGTCGTACCAGGCCAGCCGCTGGGTCATGTGGTCGAGGTAGGTCCGCACGGACGCAACGTCCATCGCGAGGACCGCTTCCGCCCAGTGCGAGCGCTGTGGCGCGAACCAGATGCCCACCACGGCGCACTCCCCCGCAAACGGCGTGGTCAGTGCGAGCAGCGCGTCCAGGGTGATCGACTGGAGCAGCCGCTGCAGCTCGGCCGGCGTGACGATGCCCCGGGCGACCAGGGCGCTGCCGATCGCGCCATCGGGCTGGCTCTCCCGGGCCAGCTGATCCCACACCTCAGGCTGAATGCGCCCCGAGCGGATCAGCCGGGTACCCAGGTCGGGCACGGCAGGGGATTCGGCGAACGTCAGACGGCCCGCGTTCAGGTAGACAATTCCGCCGGGCTGCCCATTGATCTCCACAGCCCCGCTCGCCTCACCCTGGGCGAGTACAGCCAGCTCGCTGGCGATCTGATCCGCCGGTATCGGCCGGCCAATCTCAGCCAAGACATGCCCTCCCCGGTCATGTGCTGAAAGGAGTTGCTCCGGTACCCGCCCGCACCGTTGCAGGGCTAGTTCTCACCGCATCGGACGTGCGGTGACACATGGCACGATTAGCAAGGATAAGCAACCGCATGCGGGCCAGGTGAAGGGCCAAAGGTCCTTAGCACCATCCCCGCAGACCACAAACTACCTGGTCAGCGCAACCTTATGTGACCAATCACCAACAGCAGCGATCGCCATGATCGAATGGCCGAAAATTAGCGGCGAAATCCACGCGGAACAGTCCGGAATGGAGCCGTTACGATGGGATATCGTGACGCCGGTTTAGGTTGACGCGTTTAGCCCAAGCAGCGTCCGTATTGCCTTTATTCCCGGGCAGGCCCGGGAAATCAGAACCGCGGCGGATGGCCGTGCCTAGGCCATCCGCCGCAGGCCGCGGAGCACCTGGGCCAGCACGTTCAGGTCCGGCCGGTCGACCGCGCGGGGCCCCTGAGCCTCCCCGGATGAGTCACCCAGCGTGACGGCGCGCCGCGCGCCAGCGGCGAGGACCGCAACCGGTCTGCGGCGGGGCAGCAGCGGATCCCGGGCCTCCGGGCCGTCCACCGCGTCTGCCGCCCCTGATGACACCGCCAGGGGCGGGCGGAACTCCTCCTCAGCCTCAGCCAACAGGGCCGATTCAGGCTCCGCGGGTACAGCCGCCGATACTCCCCAGACCATCGGTGCCCCCTCCACTGCCTTCCTGCGCTGAAAGGTTATGGGGCCGGCTGGCCGGATTGCCAGGGACTCTCAGAAAGAACCCGGCATGCAGAAGATTCCGTAACATTTTCTGACGAACCGTCATGTAACAACCACACGGAGCCAAGCGCGTCGGTGGGACATCCCGCGATCGTGCCGCGAGACAGCGCCCCGCGAACGGTCGTGCCGGGATGGCGCTGTCCCCGTTGAAAACCTGGCTACGTCGCGGACGATGCGGCCCGGCAGCCCTGCATCGCGCGGATGAAGGCCTCGCCGCGTTCCCGGTAGTCACGGAACTGGCCGAAGCTCGGCGCGGCGGGCGACAGCAGCACGACGCCATCCGGGCGGGCCCAGCCGAAGGCGCGGGTGACCGCCGCCGCCAGATCGGGGCAGTCCGCCACCCCCGCCAGGCCGGGCGAGACCGCCGGGTGACCCGGCGCGGGAGCGGACGCCGCAGCGGGCGAGCCGGGGCCGCGCGCCGCCTCCGGCGGGCCGGACACGCCGGACGCGCCCGACGCGCGGCGGGCCGACTCGATCTCGGCGCGGATCCGGGGCCCGCTGTCCGGCAGGGTCAGCACCAGGGTCGGGGCGGCGCGGCCGAGCAGGCCGGCGGCAAGCGGCGCGTAGTCGATGCCGCGGTCGTGGCCACCCGCGATCAGGGCCACCCGCCGCCCGGGAAACGCGTCCAGCGCGGCGAGCGTGGGCAGCACGTTGGTGGACAGGCTGTCGTCCACGAACGTGACCCCGGCGACCTCGCCGGTCACCTGGAGCCGGTGATCCAGGTGCCGGAATCCGTCGGCCGCGGCACGCAGCGCCGCGTCGCTGGACGCCGCCGCGATACCGAGCGCCTGCAGGCAGCGGCGGGCGATCAGCGCGTTGCGCCGGTTGTGGCCGCCCAGCAGGCCCAGCGGCTCCATCCAGGTGGCGTCCGGGTCGTCCGCGGCGTGCACCCATTGCACCCGCGGCCCGAGCTGCGCGACCCGGTCACGAAGCAGATCGCTGTCGCCGTTGGCGATGGTCAGGTCCGCGCCCGGCTGCGTGCACACCGACAGCTTGTCGCGGTAGTAGTTCTCCACACCGCCGTGCCAGTCGAGGTGATCGGGGTGCAGCGAGGTGACCGCGACGACCGGCGGGGAGCACGGCAGGTCGGTGGCCTGGTAACTGGAGACCTCGATCACCCAGTAGTCCCACGGCCCGGGCTGGCCGTGCGCGCCGGGCTCACTGGGGGGGCCGGGAGCACCGTCCGGGTCCCAGGGCGGCTCGCCGATGTTGCCGCCGACCAGGCAGCGGTAGCCCAGGCCGTTCAGCAGGTGGCCGGCGACCGCGGCGGTCGTGCTTTTGCCCTTCGTCCCGGTGATGAGCAGCACGCGGGCCGGGTCGGCTTCCTGCAGCCACAGGCCCAGGCCGCCGACCACCGGAATACCGCGTTCTTCCAGCCGGGCGACCTCCGGGCGGTAGCGGCTGATCCCCGGTGACTTGACGACCACGTCGCACTTCTCCAGCGCGGCGAGCGCGCCGTAGCCGGTGGTCAGCACGGGCAGCCCGTTGATCGCGACGGCCTGCGGGCGGTCATCGACCAGCACCGGCTGGACGCCCATCGCGCAGAGCGTGCGGACGTTCGCCATCCCCTCGCGGCCGAGGCCCCATACCCCGGCGCGGGCGCCGCGCAGGTCCGACCAGGAAAGCTTGGGACGTGGTCCGGTCACGCCAGGAGTTCCTCCGCATAGGGGGCAGGGATGAAGTGCTCCCCGGCCGGCTGCAGCAGGCCGTCGGCCGACGGCTGGCCGGGCAGCGCGCGCACCTCGGCGGCCAGTTCGTGCAGCAGCGGGAACCCACCGCGGTCGCCGCGCTGGTCCGCGAGCAGCAGCGCGGCGCGGCACTCGTTGACCTCGCCGACGCATTCGAACGGCTTGCTGAGGTCGGTGTCGCCGAGCAGCGCGCGGAACCGGCCGGCCAGGGCAGGATCCGCGAGCGGCTCCCGGCCGCCGAAGATGGCGGCGAGCCCCGCGGCCGGCAGGAACGGCGCCAGGATCAGGTCGATGAAACAGCACTTGTCGCACTGCCCGCACCAGTGGTCGAGCCGCTTGGCCTGGTCGATGTGGAAGGCGCGGTTACAGCTGCGGAACGTGCCGTGGTACTGCTGCATCCGCGCGAACCGCTCGGCGATCCACAGCTCGGTGCGCGGCCGCAGCGCGGAGAAGTAGTCCGGCATGGCCACGCCGGCGGGCAGGACGGCGGACGTTCCGGCCAGCACGGCACGGAAGGCGGTCTCGAACGCCGCGCTCTTGGAGTACTGATGGTTGACCGCGTGGTCACCGGCCTGCACGGTTGGCACCGACGCGGACCACTCGTTGGACATCACCACGGCGTCGCGGCCCTCCAGCGCCGCGGCCATGACCGCGATCGCCGAGATGATCCCGGTCACCGGGACGTGGCCGTTGAGGAACCCGAGCTCACGCGAGCGCAGCAGTTGCGGGTCGATCTCGCGCTCGGCCCGGGCCACCGGGAGCCCGGTGACGGCCGCGGGCCGCTCGATCGCGTCGAAACGGTCACCGGGCCGGCTGACGACGAACAGCGCCACGTCGGCGTGCTGGCGGACCATCTCGACGGTGACGATGGAGTCGATACCGCCACCGAATGGGACGAGCGCACGCGGCTGCCCAGGTGCGCCCGGCCCCGGGACCGGGCGCCCGGCGGCCGGCGCGGTGGTGCCTGGCGCGGTGGGCTCCGGCACGGGGGGCTCCGGCACGGGGGGCTCCGGCGCGGCCGGGCCTTCGATGCGCAGGCCGGAGAGGTCGATTCCGTTGCGGTAGGCGAACTCGCCCAGCCCGTCGGTGTAGAACGTGCCGAGGAAATCCCGCTCTGCTCTGGTCAGCGCGGTCTCGCCGGTATCGATGACGGGGGGCGCGGCCGTCTTGTAGGCGGAGACGCCGGCGAGCAGGAACACGAGCCGGGCGGCGGCGGCCACGGCCGGGCTGTCCCAGCGCGCTTGGCCCATCGGATGGAACGTGACCCGTTCCCCGAACGGCCGGCCGTCGAGGCTGTACCGGCAGCTGAGCAGGCCGGAGGCGGGGTCGATCCGGTAGGACTCATAACGGAACTCCCGGCCGCGGCGGGCCTGCGGGGCCGTGGCCGCGTCCGCCGTGTGGGTGTTCATCGGGTCTCCCGGGGCTCGGCGGGCTCAGTAGCTTCAGCGGGCACGGTGTTTCCAGCGGGCACGGTGTTTCCAGCGGGTACGGTGGGGCGGAGGCGGGCGAGGGCCGCGAATCGGCCGCAGGGCTTTTCGGAGCGATGGCTGAAGAACCAGCCGCCGTCCGGGGCTCGCCGGATTCCCGGTGCTGGTGGGGCGTCCGGTGCTGGTGGGGCGCCCGGGGTTAGGCAGGTGCCCGGTGCTGGTGGGGTGCCCGGTGCTGGTGGGGTGCCCGGTGTTAGACAGGTACCCGGGCCGGTCGGGACGTCTGCGACGTGGATCTGGGCGGCGGGTACCCCCGCGTCCTGCAGCACGAGGCGGTTCGCGGCCCACAGGTCGAACTGCCACTGCCCCGGGCCGGCGGCACGGAGCACGCCGGGAGTACGGTCCGCGAAGGCCCGTTCCGCCGCATCCGCGACCTCGGCGCCCACCTGGTAGCGGTCCGCGGCGATCGCGGGCCCGAGCCCGGCGACCACATCAGCAGGCCGGCTGCCCAGCGACCGCATGGCCTCCACGGCCGCCGCGGCCGCTGCGGCGACCGTGCCGCGCCAGCCCGCGTGCGCGCAGGCCAGCACGTGCGCGACCGGGTCGTACAGCACGACGGGAACGCAGTCGGCGGCCAGCACGGCCAGCGTGGTTCCGGGATCGGCGGTGGCCAGCGCGTCCGCGCCCGGTACGGCGGCGGCGCCCGGCCGGGCACCCCGGCCGCGGTCCGCCGCCCCGACCACCGCGGCCACCGCGCCGTGTACCTGCTCGGCGACCACCACGTCGTCGAGGCGCGCCCCCAGCGCGGCCGCCGCCCGGCGCCGGTTCTCCAGCACGGCGGCGGGTTCGTCACCCACGTTGAAGCTGAGGTTCAGGCTCGCGTACGGGCCGGCCGAGATCCCGCCGCGGCGGGTCGTGACCAGCGCGTCCACGCCGAACGCGTCGAAAACCGGCCAGGTGAGCACCTCGAGCCCGCGGACCTTGCGGAACACCGACGACGTGACGGGGGGCGCGATCATCGCGAGCGATCCTAGCGGCACGCCGGCGCTGCTGTGGCCACGTCGCCGGCGGCGTGCTCCGCGGCCCGCAGGACCCGCAGCAGGTTGCCGCCGGCCAGGGCGGCGCAGTCGGTTTCTGTCCAGCCGCGGGCCAGCAGTTCGGCGAACAGCGCCGGGTACCGGGAGACGTCGGCCAGCCCGGCGGGCATCTGGGCCGATCCGTCGTAGTCGCCGCCGATGCCGACGTGATCGATGCCGGCCACCGCGCGGACATGCTCGATGTGGTCGGCGACCTGGGACAGCGTGGCCTCCGGCGGCCGATGGATGGCCTGCCATTCCGGCACCACCGTGTCCCACGTGGACATGTCGCGCGGGTCGAGGCCGCGCCGGCCGATCTCGGCGAGCAGCCCGGCCTGCCACTGCGCGCACGCGGGCGAGACGAAGAACGGGACGAACGTCACCATGCAGACACCCCGGTTGGCGGCCAGCCGGGTCAGCACGTCATCCGGCACGTTGCGCGGGTGGTCGCACAGGGCCCGGGCCGAGGAGTGCGAGAAGATCACCGGGGCTTCGGCGACGTCAAGCGCGTCGTGCATGGTGGACGGGGCGACGTGCGACAGGTCGACGAGCATGCCGATCCGCTGCATCTCCCGGACGACCGCGCGGCCGAAGTCGCTCAGGCCGCCCGCGCCGGGCTCGTCGGTGGCCGCGTCCGCCCAGCCCACGTTGCTGTTGTGGGTCAGCGTCAGATAACGGACGCCGAGTGCGTACAGGGCGCGGAGCACGCCGAGTGACGACCCGATCGAGTGGCCGCCCTCCGCGCCCAGCAGAGAGGCGACTTTCCCGGCGGCGAAGACCCGTTCCACGTCGTCCGCGCGGGTCGCCAGGGCGAGCCGGTCCGGGTAGGCCCGTACCATCCGGTGCACCAGGTCGATCTGCTCCAGCACCGCGGTCACGGCCGCGTCCCCGGCCAGGGTGCCGGGCACGTAGACCGACCAGAACTGGGCGCCGACGCCGCCGTCGGCCAGCCGCGGCAGGTCGGTCTGGGTCTGCGGGACCGGCTCGGTGAGCCGAGCCCGGACCGGATCACCGCCGAACACATCGCGGATCTCCCACGGCAGGTCGTTGTGCCCGTCGATGAGCGGGTAACGGCGCAGCAGATCGCGCGCCACGGCCAGCCGGTCTGTCATCGCTTCACCCTAGTCCCAGCCGGCACAGATCACGGGACACGGACGCAAAGCCGATCCATAATGCCCGATAGGAACAGACCTGCGACATAAGCGAGCCAAAGGCCGCTGTTCTCCCTGAGGAGCAGGGCAGCGTTGCCCGCGATCGCGTCCCGCATGAACCGGCCCCGAGGGCACCGACGAGGCTGACGGGGCACCCAGGTGGTGATCGACCGATGACGACAGCGATGTATGACGCGAGGCCGTGGCTGCGCTCCTACCCGGCGGGGGTGCCGGCCGAGGCCGAGTTCCCGCGCGTGCCGCTGACGGACCTGCTGGACAACGCCGTGCGCCACTACCCGCGGCGGACCGCCCTGATCTTCCTGGGCGGCAAGCTCACCTACCGCGGACTGGCGCGCCAGGTGGACCGGTTCGCGGACGCGCTGCGCGGGCTGGGCGTGCACAAGGGCGACCGGGTGGCGATGGTGCTGCCGAACTGCCCCCAGCAGGTCATCTCCTTCTTTGGGATCCTGCGCCGCGGCGCGATCGTGGTGCAGAACAACCCGCTCTACACCGCGGCCGAGCTGCACACCCAGCTCGCCGACAGCGGCGCCAAGGCCGTCATCGTCTTCGACCGCGTCTTCGAGACGGTGGACGCCGCGTGCCAGGGGACGGCCGTCGAGCACGTGATCGTTACCTCGCTGACCGAGTACCTGCCGGCCGCCAAGAGGCTGGCGCTGCGGCTGCCGCTGCGCCGGATCCAGGACAAGCGGGCCGGGCTGACCACGCCGCTGCCGGAGGACCTGCCGGTGCCCCCGCTGTCCTTCCAGCGGCTGATGGCCGAGGCCCGCTCGCGGCACAGCCACGTCACCATCGACCCGGAACGCGACATCGCCGCCCTGCAGTACACCGGCGGAACCACCGGCACACCCAAGGGGGCGATGCTCACCCACACCAACCTGGTGGCGAACGCGTGCCAGACCGCGGCGTGGGATCCGGGCTACGTACCCGGGCAGGAAGTGACGCTGGCCGTGCTGCCCATGTTCCACGTGTTCGGGCTGACCCTGTGCCTCAACACGATGATGCTCGTCGGCGGCACGGTCGTGCTGGTCCCCACGTTCGACCTCGATCTCGTGCTCGGCGAGATACGGCGCCGGAAACCGACCATCTTCCCCGGCGTGCCGCCGATCTACCAGCAGATCGCGGATTCCCCGCAGGCGCGGTCGGCGCACCTGGACGCGATTCGCACCTGCGTGTCCGGAGCCATGCAGCTGCGCCGGGAGACAATCGAGGCGCTCTACAAGGCGACCGGCGCGCGGGTGGTCCAGGGTTACGGCATGACCGAGACCGCCCCGGTCATCATGACCAACCCGTTTAACGGTAACGCCCGGCACATCTCGGTCGGCGTGCCGCTGCCGGGCACGTGGGCCCGGATCGTCAGCGAATCTGATCCCAGCCAGGCCGTCGGCGTCGGCCAGGCGGGCGAACTGCTGGTCCGCGGGCCGCAGGTCTTCGCCGGCTACTGGAACCAGCCGCGGGAGACCGCCGAGGTGCTGTCGAACGGCTGGCTGCGTACCGGGGACATCGCCGTGATGAGCCCGGACGGCTTCTTCACCCTGGTCGACCGTAAAGGCGACGTGATCATCGTCGACGGCCTCAACGTCTACCCGTCCGAGGTGGAGGAGGTGCTGAACTCCCACCCTGGCGTCCGGGAAAGCGCCGTGGTCGGGATGCCCGACCCGCTGCGCGGAGAGAGCGTGACCGCGTACGTCGTGCTCGTGCCGGGGCTCCCGCCGAGCCGCGACGAGCTGATCGGCTACTGCGCGCAGCGGCTGGCCGGCTACAAGGTGCCGACCCAGATCACGGCGCGCGACACCCTGCCGCACAACATGCTCGGCAAGGTCCTGCGCCGCGTGCTGCGGGCCGAGATCACCGCTGAGGTCGCGGGAAGCTGACGTACGTCCACGTACCGCTGACGTGCGCAACTGGCACATTATCCCCCGGACCTGCGAAAATGCTCAGCGTCATGAACAGCCGGCCAGACCCTCCTCCAGTTGCGGAACGCGCTGATGGACGATGGGCAGGCCGTCCCGTTCCGTTAATAAATCTACTTGCGGCGGCCCGGGCTGAGCCGGTTCAGCCGCCACCAGGCGATGACCACGAACACGACCGACAGGGCGATCATCGCGCCCATGTCGGTCAGCCAGGTGCTCGCCTGATGCTGCCAGAGCGAGTCGAAGGGGGTGGCCTTGGGGGGCAGCAGGTGGTTCAGGTCGGCGGTGGAGGCGACGGCGGCGAAGCCCCAGCGTCCGGGGACCAGCCACGCGACCTGCTCCAGCCCCATCTTGCCGGCGATCGAGACCACGCCGCCCGACAGCACAACCTGCACCATGGTGATCAGCACAAGGAACGGCATGGCCCGTTCCGTGGTGCTGACCAGGGCGGACACCATCAGGCCCAGGCACATCGACGACACGCCGAGCACGGCGATGCCGATCAGCAGCTCGGCGAACGGGGCGCCGGTCAGGAACGAGCCGGTGGCCGGCAGCGGATGGCCGAGCAGCCCGATGGCCACCAGGATCACGGCCTGCATGACGGAGATGAACCCCAGCACGATCAGTTTGGAGAACAGGTACGCGCCGGATGACAGGCCCGCCGCCCGTTCTCGTACGTAGATCGTCCGTTCCTTGACCAGCTCCCAGATCGAGCTGACGGTGCCGGACAGGCAGACGCCGACGATGAGCAGGATCAGCAGGGTCTCGGCCCCCGAGTTGGTGCCCATGGGCCCGCCGAGCCCCTGCTTGCCCGCCACCAGGTGGATCAGGGCGCCCAGGATGACGGGCATCAGGCCGGTGAACAGCAGGTAACCGCGGTCGGAGGCGATGACCCGCGCGTACCGGCGGCACAGCGTGCCGATCTGGTGGAACGCGCCCCCACGCACCGGCGCCGGGGTCCCCGCGGCCTTCGGCCCGCCGGCCACCGCGGGGATCGCCTGCGGTCGGGTCACGTATTCCTCGTAGACCGGAGAGCCCGCGAACTCGCCGGCCCAGTCCCGGTCCGGATACCGGTCGAACGCCTGGAACACCTCGGCCCAGCCGGGCTGGTTGAAGTAACTCAGCCCGTCGCGCGGCGGCCCGAAGAACGCGACCTTCCCGCCGGGGACGAGGACGAGCAGCCGGTCGCACACGTCGAGGTTGGCGACGCTGTGCGTGACCACGATGACCGTCCGGCCGTCGTGCGCGAGATCGCGCATCTGCTCCATGACCGACTTGTCGAGCCCCGGGTCGAGGCCGGACGTGGGCTCGTCCAGGAACAGCAGCGACGGCTTGGTCAGCAGTTCCAGGGCCACGTTGACCCGCTTCAGCTGGCCGCCGGACAGCTTGTCGGCGCGGGTCTCGGCGTGCCGGGTGAGTCCCAGCTCGCTCATCACCTCATCGACCCGGGCGTTCCGCTCGCGCGCGTGCGTGTCGGGCGGGAACCGCAGCTCGGCCGCGTAGCGCAGCGCCCGCTGCGTGGTGAGCTGGGTATGCATGATGCTGTCCTGCGGGACCAGGCCGATCCTGGTCCGCAGCTCCGCGTAGTCCTTGTACAGGTCGCGGTTGTCGTACAGCACGACGCCCCGGTCGGCCGGGCGCATCCCGGTCAGCGCGCCGAGCAGGGTGGACTTGCCGGCGCCGCTGGGGCCGATGATGCCGACCAGGCACCGCTCGGCGAGCGGGAAGCTCACGTGGTCCAGCAGGACCTTCCCCCCGCCGACCTCGACGACCAGATCCTGCGCGACCAGCGAAACGTCGCCGGTGTCAATGTATTCGCGCAGCTCACCGTCGGTCAGCCGGAATGTGGCGTGCCCGATGCCGACAATATCTTTCTCGGTTAGCGTGGCGGAGGTAACGCGCTGCCCATTGACAAATGTTCCGTTGTGACTGCCCAGGTCGACAATCTGGTACGTCCCGTCGCTGGTTTTGCGCAATTCGGCATGACGGCGCGAGATGCTGAGGTCGGAAAGGACAAGGTCATTGTCGGACGTCCGGCCGATGCGCAGCCGGCGGGCGGGCAGCGGCAGTATCGCGGTGGGCCGCCGGTCCACGCTCAGCCGGTAGTCCTCCTGCGGCTGGACGCGCCCGCCGCCCCCATTGGGGCCGATGGGGGCGATGGGGCCGATGGGGCCGTGGCCGGCGGGGCCGCCGTTGCCGCCCGGGCCACGGCGGCCTGCCGGGCTGCCGTGGCCGCCGGGGGCACCATTGCCGCCCGGGCCGGGAGCGCGCGGATCCGGGACGTGCGGGCCGGGAACGTACGAGCCGGGGGCGCCGGGGGCGGGGGCGCGGGAGGCGGGGGCGGCCGGGCGGCCCTCCGCACGGCGGACGTCACGCGCCCCATCGTGACGCAGGTCACGGGGCGGGTCCTGAACCGCGCCGTCATCCAGGACGGCGGTACCGGGCTCACCGTCGAGGGCGACCGAGGCGGCGGGCGTCGATATCTCGGTGGGCGCATGCACCGGGCGGGCGGCCGGTTCGCAGCGCAGCACCGGGCCGTCCTCGGGGTTACCGAGCCGGATCACGCAATCGGAACTGATGGTGATCCGGTCCACACGGCGGGTACCGATAAATGTCCCGTTTGTGCTGCCGACGTCCTCTAGTATCCAGGTGTCCTGTTCGTGCCGGAGCATCGCGTGGCGCCACGACACACGCGTATCGGACAGGACGATATCGGAAGCCGGATCCCGGCCCAGTCGGTAAGAGGTCCCCGCGTGCAATCGGTGATCCGATTGCCGCGTGCGCACCACAAGCACCGGGCCAGCCCCCGCCGGGCCGGAACGCAGCGATGACATGTCTCCTGAGTCTAGAGGTACGGCCGATAAACGGGAATATGCCGAACCTTTTTCTTCTACCAGCCGTTTATTGCATTAAACTCTCATCCGCCCCCGGATAGTGGAGCTGGTGTCATGAGCGAAGACCCGACCCGACCGATCAGGCCGGGGGAGTACGGATCACCGGGCGGATATGACGCTTCACCGGACTATGGGTCACCGGGCGGTTACGACTCACCGCGTGATTACGGGCGGCCAAGCGGTTACGGTTCACCCCGGGAAAGCGGCACCACGCCGGAGTACGGCCGGCCGGGCGGGTACGGGGCGGACGGCGGATACCGACGGCCCGAGGGGTACGGGGCGGACCGCGGGTACCGGCGCGACGGCGGGTACGGGCCTGAGGGAGGGTACGAGGCGGACCGGGGGTACCGGGGGCCGGACGGGTACGGGGCGTCATCGGGCACGGCCCGGCTGCCGGACGGCGGGGACGGCGGCCGGCGGGGCGGGCGGACCGGGGGCACCGGACGCCGGCGGCACCGCGGCCTGACCATCACGGCGATCGTCGTCGTGGTCTTGGCGATCCTGCTGGTCGTGGCGGACCGGGTCGCCGCGGGCATCGCCGAGAACCAGGTCGCCAGCCAGATCAAGTCGGCGGGATTCCCGGTCAAGCCGAAGGTCACGATCGACGGTTTCCCGTTCCTCACCCAGCTGGCCGCGCGCGATTTCCGCCAGATGGACATCGCGGCCAGCAACGTGACCGAAGGGCCGCTGGAGATCGCGAGCGTCAACGCGACCATGCACGGCGTGCACATCAATTCGAGTTTCAACGGCGCCACCGTCGACCAGATCAACGGCACCGCGCTGATCACGTTCGCCGAGCTGAGCCGCGCGGGCGGCATCGGTGACGGGATCACCTTGTCCAATGGCGGCAACGGCGAGGTCAAGGCGTCCATCGACCTCGGCTTCGTGAGCGGGACGGCGCTCGCCCAGGTGACCAAGACCGGGCCGCACCAGATCAGCGTCCGGGTGGTCTCGGCGGGCGGCCTGCCGCTGTCCGTTCTGGGCCCACTGCAAGACTTCACCGTCAACCTGCCGAACCTGCCGGCCGGGATGACCATCCAGAGCGTCAGCGTGACCGGGCAGGGCCTGCTCCTCACGATCGCCGGAACCCACACCACCTTCAGCCAGTGAGCGCCGGGGTCTCGTCCCGCGCGGAGTCGCGGTGAGCGGTCCCGGACCGGGAGTCGCGCTGAGCGCGGAGGACCGGAACCGCTTCGCGCAGCGGCTGTTCACGCCGCTCCCGGGGCGCTACGACCGGCTGGCCGAGATCCTGTCGATGGGCCAGAACGGCCGCTGGCGGCGCGCGATGGTCGACCGGATAGCCGCCTCCCTGGCAGGTCCGGGCACGCCCTCCGCACGGGCGGGCGGCGGCCCGCTCGTTCTGGACGTGGCGTCCGGGACGGCCGGGGTCGCTGTCCAGCTGGCGTCGCGGACCGGCGCCCGCGTGGTCGGCGTCGACCTCACCGAGGACATGCTGCGGCAGGGCCAGGCCAACGTGTCGAGCGCCGGCCTGAGCAGCCGGATCGGGCTGGTCGCCGGCCAGGCGGAGCGGCTGCCCTTTCCTGACGGCAGCTTCGACGCGCTGACCTTCACCTATCTGCTGCGCTACGTCGAGGACCCACAGGCCACGCTGACCGAGCTGGCCCGGGTGGTCAAGCCGGGCGGGACCATGGCGAGCCTGGAGTTCTGCGTCCCCCCGGCGCCCTTCTGGCGGGCCGCGTGGGTGCTGTACACGAGGCTCATCCTGCCGGCCGGCGGGCTGCTGCTTGGCGGCCGGCCCTGGCTCCGGGTGGGCCAGTTCCTGGGACCGAACATCACCGGCCACTACCGCCGCTATCCGGTCCGGTGGACGGCCGAGGCGTGGCAGCGAGCCGGGTTCGTCAACGTGCGGACCCAGATCATGAGCCTGGGCGGCGGCCTGGTCATGTGGGGGCAGCGCGCCGGTGGCTGACCGGACGGCCGGCGACGCGGACGCGGCCAGCCCGCCAGCCGGGCGGCCCGCCTACTACGCCGCGCGGGCGGGCGGGTGGCGGGACTGGTGGACACTGCTGCACCCGCCGTACACCGCCTGGCATCTGTCGTACGTGGTGATCGGGGCGTCCCTGGCCCCGCAGGTGTACCTGAACCGGCTGCTGTACGCGGTGGCGGCGTTCTTCCTGGCCGTCGGGGTGGCCGCGCACGCGCTCGACGAACTGCACGGCCGCCCGCTGCGGACCGGCATCCCCGCGGCGGCCCTGGCCGGCGCGGCCGCCGTCAGCCTGGCCGGCGCGGTCGCCCTGGGCGTCTACGGCATTACCCAGGCGGGCTGGATCCTGGTGCCGTTCATGGTCGCCGGGCCCATCCTGGTGATCGCGTACAACGCGGAGCTGTTCAACGGCATCCTGCACAACGACCTCGGGTTCGCCGCCGCGTGGGGCGCCTTTCCCGTGCTCACCGGGTACGCCGCCCAGGACGGCAACCTGGGCCCGGCCGCGGTCGCCGCCGCCGCGGCGGCCCTCGCGCTATCGGCGGCGCAGCGCCGGCTGAGCACCCCGGCGCGGAGCATCCGGCGGCGTGCCACCCGGATCGACGGCACGATGACCCTCGCGGACGGGACGGCGGTCCCGCTCGGCGCGGATCAGCTGCTACAGCCTCTGGAAGGGGCGCTGCGCGCCCTCTCGTACGGCCTCATCCTGCTCGCCGCCGCCCTGGCCATCGCGCGGTTCGCGTGATCCGGGCCGGCTTTTGCGCGTCAGCGGCGGCTTTCCCCGCCCGCTCATTCCGCGGCAGCAGAGCAAAGTGGTATTCACCAGGCTTACAACGCGTACGCGGATCTGCTGCCTGGCGGGCATCGTTGGATCATAATTGGGCTAAGCAGGCCCGGCGAATGGGTACAGGACAAGGAAGCGGTGATCTAGGCAATCACCGTGGTGTCAAACGGGTGAGAAGCCGACAGGAGAGCACCACGTGACAATCGGCACGACGGTCGATAACAGCGCACCGCCGCAGAATTCGTCGGTACGGACCATCATCCTGGGTATCGACCACTCCGGGCGCATCGTCCAGCACGACCGTACCGCCCCGGCTGTCCTCGCCCGCCCCGCTGACAAGCTTCTCGGTGCCACCCTCAGCGACCTGCTGACCGACGTCGACACCACGGACCTGAGCACGGACAAAACCGCAGGTAAAAGGGGAGCCAGGGGATCCAACGGCAGCGCCGCCGCGTCCGCCGGCGGTCGGCCCGCGGCGGCCGCCGGGGTACCGGCGTCGGCCCGTGAAACGGTCGCGGGGCTGCTGGAGGCGATCCGGTCGGACCGCGAGGGCACCGGAATGCTGCCGATCCAGACCGAGGCCGGCAAGTCGGACGCGATCGTCACCGTGCACCCCATGCGCGCGGGCGACGCGAACGTCGCGGCGCTGGCCCTGCTGCGCATCGCCGCGCCGGTAGCCGAGCGGTTCGTCGACCCGGCGCTGATCCGGCAGGTCCTGCTGGACCGGACGTTCAAGCGGATCGGCGACACCCTCGACTTCGATCACGTCGCCCGCGAGCTGATGACCACCGTGGTCCCGCATTTCTGCAACTCGGCCGGCATTGCCGTGCTGGAGAGCCTGATCGGGGAGGAGGACTTCCCCGAGGGCGGGCCGGGCGGGACGCACCCGCTGCGACGGCTGGCGGTGTCGACCGACGTGGACGACCCGGCCTGGGAGGCGACCTTCCCGATCGGTGAGATCCTCCGCTACCCGGAGGGCTCTCCGTACGTCCGGTGCATGGCCACGGGCAAGCCGGTGCTGGAGAGCCGGTTCAGCAAGGACGATGCCGCGAAGCTGGCGGAGATGTGGCAGCGGCCGCCGGTCGCCGAACTGCTGGCCGACTCCTCGATGCTGCTGCTGCCGATCATCGCCCAGGGCAGCACGCTGGGCTTCTTCGTGTGCGTGCGGAGACCCGGCTACCGCCGGTTCGACGCCTACGACCAGGATCTCGGCATGGAGTTCGCCACCCGGGCGGCCATGTTCGTCGACAACGCGCGGCGGTTCAACCGCGAGCACGCCACCGCGCTGACCCTGCAGCGCAGCCTGCTGCCGACCGGCCTGTCCGCGCCGTCCTCGGTGGACGTCCGGCACCGCTACCTGCCCGGCAGCAAGCTCATCGAGGTCGGCGGCGACTGGTACGAGTCGATCGCGCTGCCCGGCGCGCGGGTCGCGCTGGTCGTCGGCGACGTGGCCGGGCACGGGGTCCGGGCCGCGGTGACGATGGGCCGGCTGCGCACCGCGATCCACACCCTCGCGCGGCTCGAGCTGACGCCCGCCGAATCGCTGCAGCAGCTCGACGAGCTCATGCACACGCTGGGCGAGCGCGAGCCGCACTTCGCGACGTGTGCCTACGCGATCTTCGACGCGGTCAGCGGCACCTGCGAGGTCGCCGTGGCCGGGCACCTGCCGCCGCTGCTGGTCCAGCCGGACGGCAGCAACGAGTACCTTGACGTCGCCCCGGCCCCGCCGCTGGGCGTCGGCGAGGGCCCGATCGAGAGCCGCCAGTTCACCGTCGAGGACGGCAGCCTGTTCCTGCTCTACACCGACGGCCTGGTCGAGAACCGCACCCGGGACATCGACGACGGCCTGCAGCGGCTGCAGAAGATCTTCAGCGACTCCTCACCGGACCGGTCGCTGGAGGACCTGTGCAAGGCGACGCTGGACGGCGTGTACGCCGACCATCAGCGCGACGACATCGCGGTGCTGCTGGCCCGGCTGTCCCGCATCCCCGACGATCACCACGCCACCTGGACGCTGGGCCGTGAACTGACTGCGGTGGGCGAGGCGCGCACGCTGATCAGGGAGCCGATGGAGCGGTGGGGCCTGCAGGACATGATCCCGGTCACCGAGCTGCTGGTATCCGAGCTGGTCACGAACGCGCTGCGGTATTCGGCCAAGGGCCCGGTGACGCTGCGGCTGGTCCGGGAGGGAGGGCTCGTCTGCGAGGTCGGCGACTCGTCCGCCGCACTCCCCCGGCTCCGCCAGGCCGGCCGGGACGACGAGAATGGCCGCGGCCTGCAGGTGGTCAGCCAGCTCGCGAAGCGCTGGGGTGCGCGCCGCACCCCCACCGGCAAGGTGGTCTGGTGCGAGCAGCCGTTGCCCGGCCCCGAAGGCGAGCCGCACGTCCTGCCGCTGCACTAGGCGCGTCTCCGGGGTACCACGACTTATCGGCAGACTTTGCGGCAGCATTTGCCAAAACTCTGCCCATAAGTTGGGGGCCCGCGGCGCCCCGGCGCACGGTTGGGCGGGGTTCCCTCCCGCAGCCGCCTACCGGCTGGCCGTGCCGCCGTTGCCGCCGCCACCAGTCCCTGTGCCGCCGGTGCCGGTGCCGGTGCCGCTGCCCGTGCCGGTGCCGGTGCCGGTGCCGCTGCCGGTGCCACTGGTGACCGATGTTGTCGGCGTGACCGTGACCGTCGGCGTGACGGTCGGCGTGACCGTGACGGTCGGCGTGACGGTCGGCGTCACGGTCGGCGTGACGGTCGGCGTGACCGTGCCGGACCCGCCCCCGGACCCGTGGCCGGTCGTGCCGGCTCCGCCGCCGGTGGTCGTGCCGGACCCGCCGCTGGACCCGTGGCCGGTGGTCGTGCCCGAGCCGCCGCCGGTGGTCGTGCCGGATCCGCCGCCGCTGTTGCCGGATCCATGGGATACGTGGGGCGGGGGTTGGTGGCTGGTCGTCGGGGTCGAGTTGGACAGCGCACGGACGGCGACAGTTCCGCCGCCGGCGAGAGCGGCGACGAGCACGAGCAGGCCAATCATCAGAGGGAACCGGCGCCGCGGCGGATGTGTGGGCGACTGGTCATCGGATAGTTGGCGCGCGTCCTGTCCGGGGTGGTCGCCGCCATCGTGCGCGGGACTGCCCGCGCCGCGTCCGCGCAACCAGCCGAACCGGTCTCCGGCTGGGGTCGCCAACGCGGGGGCGGCGGCGCCGGCGGCTGGGGTGAGGGCGCCTGCGTTGGCGGCCAAGGGCAGCGCGAGCGTGGCCGTCTCGACGGGTTCGGGTTCGCTGGCGGGCGGCGAAGTGCGGCCACCCGGCGCTGGCGCGGTGCCGGGCCCGGCCGTACCGGCGCCCACCGCGGCGGCGCCGAGGGCGACGGCGTGTTTGGGGTGGGTGTCGACGGAGGTCGGGCGTCCGAGTTCTGCGGAGACCAGGTGAGCGACCATGGGGATGCGCGAGGAACCGCCAACCAGCAGCACGGTGTGCAGCTGGGGGAGATCAACTCGGGCAGACTGCAGCGCCCGGCGCATGGAGGCGATGGTGGCGTCGATCGCCGGGCGGATCATTCTTTCGAACTCGCCGCGGGTCAGGCGAACCTCGGTTTGCAGCTCGGGCAGCAGCACCGGAATGGTCGTTTCGGTGTCCGCGGACAGGGTTTCCTTAGCGGCGACGCACTCGTGGCGCAGCCGGATGGCGGCGCTGGTGGCGCGAGGATCGGCCGGGTCGAGGCGGGAGACTGCGCCGTCGAGGGTCTGGTCGACGTGGGTGAACACGGCCTCGTCGAAGTCGATGCCGCCGAGTCCCTCGATGCCCTCCGGCCGTCCGAGGATGTCGAAGCCGTGCTCGGTGGTGCGCAGAACGGTCGCATCGAAGGTGCCCCCGCCGAGGTCGTAGACCGCGACCAGCGCGCCAGGGTCGAGGCGATCGTTGCGGGCGTAGTGCGCGGCGGCGGCCTCGGGCTCGGTGAGCATGCGGACCTCGCCAAGTCCGGCCAGCCCGGGGACCTGGGCGAACAGTTCGCGCTTGTAGGGTCCCCAGTTCGCCGGGTGGGTCAGGGTGACCGTATCGGGCCGGCCGCCCTCACGGCTGCTGACGACGTCGACGACGTCGCGTAGCTGGTGGGCGATCAGCGCGGTGGCCGGGTACGGCGCCCCGCCAAGGATCACCGGCATCGGGTCGCCGAAGCGGCGCTTGACCGCGCGAGCGACCCGGTCGGGCTCGACCGTGGCCCGGCGCTCGGCGGCCCCGCCGGTCAGCACGGTGCCGTCGTCACGGATCAGCACGACCGAGGGGACGGCATCGGTGTGGTCACCCAGGGTGGCCATCTCGACCCGCCCGTCGCGGGCAACGGCGGCGGCAGTGAAGGTGGTTCCCAGGTCGACACCCAGCCCGTAACTCATAGGAATCTCCTCTTTCTGCTCGTGTTCGGATCAATGGATGATGGCGGTGTCGGTGCCGGGGTCGTGCACGGGCGGCGCGTGTGCCGGGTCCGCCGAGGAGTCGGGGTGCGCCCCGCTTGCCTCTTCGTACTCGCCGGCGCTGTGGGCGTCGGCGCTGGGACCAGGCTCGGTGGGGTCGACGGCTGCCGGATCGATGCCGCCGTGGGCGCCGGGTTCTTCGAGACCGGGCTGGTCATGGCCGGCGAACGCGTCGCCGTGGAGCGGGTCCGGCCTCGGCGCGTCGGCCGGTGGCTCCGTCGCTGGGTGCTCGAACGGCCCTGAGGCCGCCGAGCCGGACGTGGAGTCGAACGCCCCGCCTGCCGGGTGCTGCGCCGGGACCGGCTCGTTCGGGAAGTGCCCCGCGGGGGCGGCACCGTGACCGGGCTCCGCCGGCCCACCGCGCAGACCGGCGAAGGCGCTAGGCGGGTGCGGCTCGTGGCCCGACGCCAGTCCGCCGACCGTCGTCGCGGCGACGCCCAGGCTGGTGGCCAGCGGCGGCGGTGTGGACATCACCCGAGCCGCGGAGAAGGTGTCCGGCAGCGTCGACGGTGTTGTCCCCGCCGGCGATGACGCTGCCGCGGAGGCCGGCGCCACCGACGGCGCTGCCCCGGCCGGCGATGACGCTGCCGCGGAGAAGGTCTCCGGCGCCGCTCCCGCCGGCGATGACGCCGCCGCCGAGAAGGTCTCCGGCGCCGCCGACGGTGCCGCTCCCGCCGGCGATGACGCCGCCGCGGGGAAGGTCTCCGGCGCCGCCGACGGTGCCGCCCCCGCCGGCGATGACGCTGCCGCCGAGGCCGACAGTACTGTCCCTGGCTGCGATGACGCTGCCGCGGAGGCCGTCGGTTGGGGCACAGTTGCCGAGGGCTGGTGGGTGCCGGCCGTGGCGGACACGGTCTGCTCGGTGACCACTTCACTCTGGTCACTGGTGGTGGCGCCGTACTCGTTTTCCGTCAGCGAGACGGTGTCGTGCCCGTCAGCGTGGGGATCGTGACCGAACTGCACGCTCTCGGTCTGGGTGACGGTGACTTCGTGCTGGCCGTCGCCGTCGGAGCCGACTGTGACGCTGATGCTGTTATCGGCCTGAGTGACCGAGAAGCTGCCGTCCGGGTGCTCCACGACCTGGGCGCGGTCGGTTTCGTGCACGACCAGGTCGGTTTCCTGACCCGGTGGGTCGGGCACCACCGTGTGGTAGCTCTCGCGGAACACGTAGGCGTGGTCGTGCTCGTCGCGGACCACGACGTACTCGACCGCGTCGACGCTGAACATGCCGTCGGCGCCCTCGTGGACGACCACGTCCTGGTACATCTCGACGGTCAGCCCGTCGTGCCCTCCCTCAGCGCCGACCTCCCCGTGCCCGCCGCCGGCCGCGCCATGGCCGGGGATCCGCCAGGTGGTCGCCAGGCCGCTGGCGACGTGGCCACCGTCGCCGCTGGTGTGCAGCGTGACTTGGCCCTCCGACGCGGAGCCTGGCGGTCCGGGAGCGGCGGAATCCGAACTGGCGGGCGAACCGGTGCCGGGATCCGCGCTGGTGTGGTCCGCACCAGCGGCACCGCCGCCGGTGTGGTCCGCCCCGGCGGCGCCGTCGCCCCGGTAGCCGAGGTCGACCGGACGTGCCGCCCCCTCGATTGCGCCGACCCCGAGACCGATCCCTGCGCCGACCCCGGCTGCGGCCGCGACCTGGGCGGCCCGGCGGGCTATCTGGCCGATGCGCGGTGGGGCGGTGGCGCCCGCGTCGGGGGCGGCGCGCACCCACGGGGGAATCGTCCCGCGGGCGCCGTGTTTGGCCACTTCCCACAGCCGAGCCGGCATGCCGGCGGGAGCGCTGCCTGCCGAAGCGGTCCGGTTGGGAGGGGTGCTGTTCATGGCGTCCACCGCGTGGCGGGGCGCGGGTCCGCGGCGCCGGCGCGCGGGTAAGGCTCGGCGCCCAGGACCAGCCCTTCGCAGGTTCTTACCAGGACACGGGCGGCCTCACGGACGTCGCGGGTCGAGGAGGGATGCTCGGCGCGGCGTTGCCAGTGGGTCAGGGCGGCGATCGCGGCGCGGCGCAGTTCGTCGGGCGGGCTCTGGGGGTCCATGGCGAGGCGCGTGGCTGGGGCGGCCCCGTCACCACCCAATACGCGGTAGGCATCGGCCTTTTCGAGATCGGTGAGCATCAACGCCCCGCTGCGGAGCGTATCCAGCAGGCGTATCTCGGCGAACTCGTGGGCGCCGGCGGTGATGCGTTCGTATTCGTGGCGCAGGCCGGCGGCGGCGGGCACCGGCCAGCGCTGCAGCACCGCGTCGACCGCCAGCAACGCCGACCGGGCCTTGAGTACGTCGGCGCGGCCGGCGAAGCGCCCGGTCAGGGCGTCGCGTAGCGGGGCGAGGCCGGCGCGGGCCGACAGCTCGCGAGAGAGCGCAGCCGCGGTGGTGGCGACGCCGTTCTGCACCAGGCGCACTGAGAGGCGCAACCCGAAGAACCCGAACCGGTCGAGCAGAGCAGCGCGGCACGCAGGGTCGACGGCGATGTCGGTCTCCGCGCCGGTGAACCGGGCCGCGGTGACCAACAGCCGCTCCAGCTCGGCCTCGTCGGCTCGGGCCAGGGTGGTGATGGCGCGGAACTCGTCTTCCCGCAAGGTCGCCGCGGTCGCGGCCAAGAGCCCGGCCACCGGAAGCACCGTCTGGCAGAGGGCTTGCAGCCGTGGGTCTTGCTGGTAGCGGGCCGCTACCCGGGCCGCGCTTTCGAGGGCGTCCACTCGACCGTGGCCGACCTCGTCGGCGCGGCCGAGGACGGCGATGGTATTGATCGGGCGCCGCTCTGCGGGATCGTTCCGGAACGTCTCCAGGAACCGGACATCCGAGCCGTGCAGGTGACGCATCAGGTAGACCACCGCGTCCACCTCGGACTGCTCGTCCTCGCCGTCGGTGCCGAGGGTGGACTCCGCCCGCCGGGAAAGCTCCGCGCTGAGCGAGTCCATCCCGGGGGTATCCACCAAGGTCATGGCGGACAGCGCCGCGGATGGCCAGTCCACCACCAGGCGGTCAATCTCCTCGGCGCGCAGCCCGCCGAGGCTCACGTCGAGCACGCCGCCGGTTGGTCCCGGCGGCAGCGGCCGGGGCGGTCCGGAGTGCGGGTGGGCCATCACCCGGTAGGTGTGCCCGTCGCGGTACCAGGTCACGATGCGGGTACATTCACCGGCGTCGGTCGCGGCGAGCTCCTGGCCGACCAGCGCGTTGAGCAGGGTCGACTTCCCGGCCTTGATCCGACCGGCGATCGCCACCCGCAGCGGCTCGTCCAGGCGCCTGGCGGCGGCCTGCAACTCGGGCATCGCCGGGCCGCCCTCGTACACCTGGCCGGCGCGGTACACCAACGCCCGCACCGCGTCGGGCAGCGGCGAGGGACCCGCCGGGGGCCGCGGGGGGCGGGTCATGACCGCACCCCTGGCGGCGGGGCGGCCGGCATCGGTGGCCGAGCCGCGGGCCCGGAACCGGCGCCGGGCGGGTTCGCGGGCGTGGGTGGGGTTTCGGTGCGCTGGCGGTGGACGGCCAGGTCGTCGATGCGGGCCCGCAGCATTGCCAGGCTGGCCAGGTCGTTGTCGATACGTTCGCGCTGCACGCCGGCGGATGCGGTGTCGGTCCCCGAGGCTTGCACTGCGGCCAGCGCCTCGCTCGCCGAGCGCTGCAGCTCGCTCACCCGGTCGGCCCACGCGTTGCGTAGTTCGCGTTGCACGTGGCGGACCGCGTCGCGGGAATCCTTACCGACCTGCTGATTGAAGTCGTCGACGAACCGTCGCACCGCGGCTTTGGCCTCGCCGCGTCGCTGCTCCAGCCGGCGGCGGCGTTCGTCCTTAAGGCCCGTGCGGCCCATCAGCACCGATGCGACCAAACCGAACGGCGCCGGAATCGCCAACGCGGCCAGATGGCTCAACATGGTGAACATCAGAAGCCCGCTGTAGGCCTTCTGGAACGCCGCCATGCCCGCGCCCTTGGCCTTCCTGCGCACGAACCCGGAGTCGACGGCGAACCCGCCGATCAGCTCCACCGGGGCCGCGACCTCGCGCACCCTGATGACGTGGACCTCTGCCATGGCGAAGTGCTCGCTGATGGTCGCGGCGACCTCCTTGGCTCGTCGCACGAACATCGCATAGTTCTCCAGCGCCTCCCCGGCCAGCCGCTGCCGCAACCAGGCCTCGAACTCCTCCCAGTTCTTGGCCGGATCGCCCTCGCTGATGGTGGCCTCGGCTTCGTGCAGCACCGTCCGTGACCGTTCCCGAAGGTCGAAGTCGACGTCCGAGGCGATGTCGGAGAACCCGTCCTGCAGCAGTTGCTGCCATTTGGCGCTGCGCTCCCGCAACGCGTCGGCACGTTGCTTGGCCGCGGTCAACTCGCCGATCAGCGCGTCGGCGGCTTCCGGGTCGATCAGCACGGCTCGACGGGCTCGAGCAGTGATCTCGAGCTGGTCCACGGCCGAAAGTACGTGTGCCACCACCGCGTCGAGAGCCAGCCGTTCCGAACCCGCGACCACCTCGCCGAGCCGGCTCACCAACGGCGGGAACCCCGACTCGTCGTTCATCTCCTGATCGTTGGCCCGGGCCGCCCGCCTGCGTACCTCGGAGGAGAGCGGCAGCACCTCGATCGCGACCCGGCGACGATCCAGGTGAGCCAGGTCCAGCCGACGAATCTGCTCCCAGTGCGAATACAGATCGATCTTGCTGAGGATCATGATGACGGTGGGGCACAGGTCCTGGACGGTGGACAGGAACCGCACCTCCGCCGCGGTGAGTTCCTGCGAGGCATCGCTGACGAACAACACCGCGTGCGATTGGGGCAGTGTGCTCAGTGCCACCGCGTTCTGGATCGAGCCGAGCCCCCCCACTCCAGGCGTGTCGACGAGCACCAAGCCCGACGACAGCAAAGGACGGTCGATACCCACCGTGACCGACCGCAGCCGACGGCGATTGCCGGGGTTGCCGGCCTCCGAAGCGTAAGCAGCGATCTCCGACGGGGAGATGGCTTCGGTCCATCCCTCCCCGCCGGAACCTTCGAGTGACTCGAAACTAGCGCTGGCGCAGACCTGCGCGGCGTAACGCACCTCGGTGGACACCGCGGTCGCGATATCGTCATCCACCGGGCAGATCGGCGCCGTGAGCAGCGCATTGACCAACGAACTCTTGCCTTGTTTAAACTCCCCCACGACGTGGACCATCACGGTCGAATCCGACAGCAGGCGCCGAGCGCTGGACAGACGCTTGGCGAGATCCTCCCGCTCGTACGCACGGGTTCCCTGAATCGCCATATCCAGGGTCTCCAATGCGTGCCGTGCTGCGGCGCCTGGCGCCTGCTGACCGGACATCGCTCCCCCTCCTTAACCCGGACTTACCGGGCCAGCTCACGCCACGTCAGCCGTGGTGAACCACATGGTCCACATCGGCGCCGCCGTCGTGACCGCCCGCGTCCCCCGTGGCCGCATGGCCGGCATCCTCGAACGAGTGCTCCTCGCTGGAGACGTGGGTGGGCTCCTCGTACGCCGGCGTCCCGTAGTGGCCCTCGCCACCGTCAGTCGGTGTGTAGCTCACCGGCTCAACGCCGTGCGTACCGGACTCCGGCTGGGACGTCGTGCCGTGGAATACGGGAGTGTGCGGCGCCTCACCATGGCTTCCGCCGCTGAACAGAGGGTGACGCTCGCCGTAGCCGGGGTTGGCCTGCTCGCTGAACGCGGCGGTCTGCCCGCCGTGCCCGCCATCGACCTGCTGCTCGTTCTGCTGCGCCCCGAAGCCGGGGTTGGCCTGCTCGCTGAACGCGGCGGTCTGCCCGCCGTGCCCGCCGCCGACCTGCTGCTCGTTCTGCTGCGCCCCGAAGCCGGGGTTGGCCTGCTCGCTGAACGCGGCGGTCTGCCCGCCGTGCCCGCCGCCGACCTGCTGCTCGTTCTGCTGCGCCCCGTAACCGCCGCCGGCCTGCTCATTGAACGCGGCGGTCTGCCCGCCGTGCCCGCCGCCGACCTGCTGCTCGTTCTGCTGCGCCCCGAAGCCGGGGTTGGCCTGCTCATTGAACGCGGCGGCCTGGCCGCCGTATCCGCCGCCGACCTGCTGCTCGTTCTGCTGCGCCCCGTAACCGCCGCCGGCCTGCTCATTGAACGCGGCGGTCTGCCCGCCGTGCCCGCCGCCGACCTGCTGCTCGTTCTGCTGCGCCCCGAAGCCGGGGTTGGCCTGCTCATTGAACGCCGCGGCCTGGCCGCCGTGTCCGCCGCCGACCTGCTGCTCGTTCTGCTGCGGCGCGCCGTAACCGCCGCCGGCCTGCTCATTGAACGCGGCGGTCTGCCCGCCGTGCCCGCCATCGACCTGCTGCTCGTTCTGCTGCGCCCCGAAGCCGGGGTTGGCCTGCTCATTGAACGCCGCGGCCTGGCCGCCGTATCCGCCGCCGACCTGCTGCTCGTTCTGCTGCGGCGCGCCGTAGCCGCCGCCGGCCTGCTCATTGAACGCGGCGGCCTGGCCGCCGTATCCGCCGCCGACCTGCTGCTCGTTCTGCTGCGCCCCGAAGCCGGGGTTGGCCTGCTCATTGAACGCGGCGGTCTGCCCGCCGTATCCGCCGCCGACCTGCTGCTCGTTCTGCTGCGGCGCGCCGTAGCCGCCGCCGGCCTGCTCATTGAACGCGGCGGCCTGGCCGCCGTATCCGCCATCGACCTGCTGCTCGTTCTGCTGCGTGGCTTCCGAGGCCACCGGCTCTGTGTCCATGCCTGCCATTTCCGTTCCCTCCCGATGTGGACGTGCTCTTCGTCAAGTACGACAGTGATAACCGAAGCGGTTCAGTCCCGATATGCCTTTTTCCGCTACAGAGTTTGAATGGGCAGTACAGGCGCGTTCTTGGGTCGCCGGCGACCAGGCTTGTACGCCCTCGTGCCTCCCCCGTCTCCTGGGCAGGGCCCGGTGATCAGAGCCCAGAACCCGTCCTGAGCCTCTATCGGGAAGAGGAGCGCCACGCCAGCCTGATACGCCCGGCGTCTCTAGATCTTTTTGCGGACAGCCCATCGCGGCCGCGCCTGCGGCCGGGGATGCACGCGGTAGATCAGCCGGGGCCGGTGCGGACGATCTCGGCGATCCGGGCCGGCGTCCAGCACTGGTCCGCGTCCCAGCCCGACGCGGCCGGCCCGTGTCCAGCAGCGTCTGCAGCGCGCGCAGTCTGGCCGGGCTGAGCGTGAACCGTTCTGCTCCTGCCAGTCGTATCGCAGGTATCGGTAATTCTCGCGGGATCGTGCTGGAGCCCGGGCAGAGGGTGGCCCGGACCAACATAAAGGGACAATTTAGGGGAAGAAATGAAGCTTTCAGCCCATCGTGCGGAAGCGGCGTCCCGTTCCTCCACCATCGGATCTCCGGCCTGTCACCACTCCCCCCGGTGCCCCGCCGCGACGGCCCCGGACCGTGCTGCCGCCCGCACGGTAGCCGCACATCCCGAACAGGGCTGGAGCTTGCTGTGCAACGGAGTCGTGCTCTTCGACGACACCGGTGGGCTACTTCCTGATGGACGCGTGATCGCCCCGCACCGAACGGACGCGTGGGTGTCCTTCATCGACCCACGCCACGTCTGTCCTGCCGCCTAGGGGTGCTGGTCCGGTTCGCTGACTTGTTGACGGCGTACGCAGGAGAAACGCGACGCTCGTTGGCATCAAATGCGAGCCTCGCTGCTCTGCTTGTCAAAGGCGGTCGGCCATTCAGCGCGTTCAGCGGGCGATTCAGCCGGCCGGGGACTGCCCGTCCAGGGCATCACCGCCCATACTGAGACCAATCGCCCGCCTACCGGCCGCCGTATCGGTTGAGAAATAAATTGTGACGGGCGTGAACCGAACGGCACGATGGCGTCGTAAGTATCGGTTGGGGGGTCTGCAGTGCCGGTAAACGATACTGAGGACCAGATCGCTGCGGAGGAAGCTGATCTCGTTGCCCAGATCGCCGCCGGGGACGTTGGCCGCCCGGTGGCCGAGCTTTACCGGAGGTATGGCAGACGGCTGTATCGGTTCGGAGTGCAGAATCTCGGCAACGAGGGCCTGGCCGAGGAGATGGTTCAGGAGACTTTTGTGAGGCTCTGGCGCACAGCAGGCAGGTTCGAGGCTGACAAGGCCAAAGTGGGCACGTACCTGTACGTCATCGCGCGCAGCGTCGCCGCCGACATCCGCAAGCGCCCCTCATCTCGCCCGCTGCTGCCGGTCGAAGATGTGGATGCGCCCACGCCCGACAGCGTTGATCAGATTCTCGACAGCATGATCGTCCGTGAGGCATTTGAGGCATTAGGCCCGGCGCATGCCAGCGTGATACGCCTGGCGCACGAGGAAGGGCTCACGCAAACGCAGATTGCCGAGCGCCTCGGTCTGCCGCTGGGTACGGTCAAGACGCGCACCTTTCACGGGCTGCGAGCCCTGCGTGCCGCGCTGATCGAGCGAGGTTTCGATGCCGTATAACGCCCAGCACGCCCTCGAACACCCCGAGTCCGCCGGATGGGCCCTGGGTGCCCTGGACCCAGACGACGCCGTCGCGTTCGGGGAGCATCTTCAGTCCTGCGAGCAGTGCCAAGCAGAGGTGGCCGGGTTCGCTCCGGTGGCCCGAAGCCTCACCCTTGCCGCTCCGGCGATCGAGCCGCCGCCCGATCTCGAATCCAAGATCCTTGCCGCCGTTCAGTACGCCGTCATGACCGCGAGCCAGCCGCGGCCCGAGCCCGCCAAACCGGCGCCGAACTCGCCGGGCAAAGCGAGCCGCTGGTGGCACCTGCACTGGACCAACCCGCTGCTGACAGCGGTCACCGCACTGGGGGCCGCCGCGGTGACAGCGGTCGCGTTCATCGCCATCCAGGTCTCCGGGCACACCGCCCCGCCGGTCGCGGCATCGTTCAATCTCCACGCTCAGCCGGGCCAATCCGGGTCGGCCACGGCCACCGCCCGGCACGCCTCTGGCGGCTGGGAAATCCAGCTCACCGTCAGGGGCCTCACCAAGCTCGGCCCTGGCCAGTTCTACGAGTGCTGGTATGCGAGCGCGGCCAACCGGCCTGGCCAGCCGGAACTGATCACGGCCGGCACGTTCACCGGCAGCAACGGCACGTTCACGATGTGGACCGCCGCCGACACGGACGAGTACAAGATCATGCAGATCACGGCCGAGCAAACCGGCAACGCCAGCCAGCACGGCAAGGTCATCCTCAGCGGCACCGCCCAGCCCAGCTGATCCGCCGGCCAGGCGTGCTCTGCTTACGGGCGGAGTTTTGCCGGGCAGTATGTGCCCCGAAAAGTCTGCCCGTAAGCGGGGCCCGGCGGGGTTCCGGGGGGCAGCAGCGCTACTCCACTGTGACGCTCTTGGCCAGGTTGCGGGGCTTGTCGATGTCACGGCCGAGCTTGGCCGCCAGGTGGTAGGCGAACATCTGCAGCGGGATCGTGAGCAGGATCGGGTCCAGCTCGGGCGTGCAGTGCGGCACCCGGATCACCGCGTCCGCCAGGTCAGCGGGCAGATCGCCGCTGGTAACCGCGATGACCGGGCCACCGCGCGCCTTGATCTGCTCGATCGTGGAGATGTTCTTGCTGAGCAGCTCATCGTCGGGGACCAGCACGATACTGGGCATGCTCGCGTCGATCAGGGCCAGCGGGCCGTGCTTCAGTTCGGAGGCCTGGTAGGCCTCGGCGTGCACGTAGGAGATTTCCTTCAGCTTCTGCGCGCCTTCGCGGGCCACCGGCCAGGCGCGGACGCGGCCGATGTAGAACATGTGCTCTGCTCCGGCGAACTGGCCGGCGATCGTGGCGATGTTGTCCTCCTGGGCGAGGACGTCATTGATGTGGCCGGGCAGCGCGCGCATGCCCGCCACGATCCTGGCCCCCTCGGCCGCGGACATGTCGCGGACCCGGCCGATCAGCAGCCCGAGCAGGGCGAAGGACGCGGCCATATTGGTCAGCGCCTTGGTGGAGGCGACCGCGATCTCCGGCCCGGCGTGCAGGAAGACGCCGCTGCCGCATTCGCGCGCGACCGTGCTGCCGACCACGTTGACGGCGCCGAGGACCTGGCCGCCCTTGCGCTTCAGCTCCTGCACGGCCATCAGCGTGTCCAGCGTCTCACCCGACTGGCTGATCGCGATGTACAGGGTGTCCGGGTCGACCACCGGGTTCCGGTAGCGGAATTCGGACGCGGGTTCGGCGTCGGCGGGCACCCGGGCCAGCTCTTCGACCAGCACCGCGCCCATCTGGCCGGCGTAGTAGGCCGAGCCGCAGCCGAGGAACTTGACCCGCCGGACCGAGCGGAGCTGGCGGGCGTCCAGGTGGATGCCGCCCAGCCGCGCGGTGGCGAACCTCTCGTCGAGCCGGCCGCGGAGCATCCGGCGTAGCGCCTCGGGCTGCTCGTTGATCTCCTTACGCATGTAGTCCTCGTACGGGCCCAGCTCGTAGTCGCCGGCCTCAGCCTCGACCGTGGTCGGCGTCTTGCTGGTGCGCTGGTTGTCCAGCGTGCGGGTCTGGAAGCCGTTGGAGCGCACCGTGGCGATCTCGGCGTCGTCGAGGTAGACGACCTGCTGGGTGTGCCGGACGAGCGCGGCGACGTCGGAGGCGACGAACATCTCGCCGTCCCCGATACCGAGCACGATGGGGCTGCCGTTGCGCGCCACGACCAGCTCGTCGGGGTGGCGGACGTCCATGACCAGCAGCCCGTAGGTGCCCTCGACGCGGCTCAGCGCGCCGCGGACGGCGTCCTCCAGTGTCGTGCCGGGTCCCCCGTCGGCGACCTCGGCCGCGATCAGGTGGGCCAGCGCCTCGGTGTCGGTGTCGGACACGAGCGAGACCCCGGCCGCGGTCAGCTGGTCGCGCAGCTGCTCTGCGTTCTCGATGATGCCGTTGTGCACCACGGCGATGTGGCCGCTGGCGTCCAGATGCGGGTGCGCGTTGGTCTCGTTCGGCTCGCCATGCGTCGCCCACCGGGTGTGCCCGATGCCGACGGTGGAGCGGACCCGGTCGCTGACCTGATCCCGCAGGTCCTGGACCCGCCCGGCGGTCTTGGTGACCTGGAGCTTGCCCCGGTACACGACCGCCAGACCCGCGGAGTCATACCCCCGGTACTCCAGCCTGCGCAGTCCCTCGATCAGGACCGGCACGGCCTCCCGGCGGCCGATGTAGCCAACGATTCCGCACATGAACGCGTCCCCTCCCCCGGGTGCACCCCCGGGTCAGCCATAGACGATCCGGCGCAGCTGACGTTCCGACAACGGCGGTGCACCGAACCGCCGAGCCGGTATCTCGGCCCCGATGGCCGACCAGATGTCGGCATTCCTGACCTGCCGCAGCCTCATCTCGTGGTGCCGCCGGCGCACGAAGTCCTCGACCGTCTCGCCGTAGTACGCCAGCACGTCTGCGATGACGCGCGCGGCGATGGCGTGCGGCAGGCCCGTGGAGATCGTCACGTAACGGATCAGATCGGGCTCCGCAGACGGAAGAAGCTCCGGCATGGAATCAATTTGCCAGGATCTCCATACTAAGGCAAATTTCCTGCCCGGATCCGGGCAGAATTTACGGCCTTTCAGTCAAATCGGGCCGAAACGGCAATGCCCGTGTCTCCGGGGCGAGCCGGAGACACGGGCATCACGTTACGCAGCGGGCCTGTGTGCGGCCAGCCGGGTCAGGAACTGAGCGTGGTCTTCTGCACCTGAAGCAGGAACTCGGCGTTGCTCTTGGTTTCCCGCATCCGCTCCATCAGCAGTTCGAGCGCCTGCTGCGGGTCGAGCGCGTGCAGGACCCGGCGGAGCTGCCAGATGATCTTCAGCTCGTCGGGCGCCATCAGGATCTCTTCCTTACGGGTGCTGGAGGCGTCCACGTCGACCGCCGGGAACAGCCGCTTGTCGGCCAGCTCACGGCGGAGCCGGAGCTCCATGTTGCCGGTGCCCTTGAACTCCTCGAAGATGACCTCGTCCATCCGCGAGCCGGTCTCGATCAGCGCCGTGGCCAGGATGGTCAGCGAACCGCCGTTCTCGATGTTCCGGGCCGCGCCGAAGAACCGCTTCGGCGGGTAGAGCGCGGTGGAGTCCACACCACCGGACAGGATCCGGCCGCTGGCCGGCGCCGCCTGGTTGTAGGCGCGGCCGAGGCGGGTGATGGAGTCGAGCAGCACGACCACGTCGTGGCCCATCTCCACGAGGCGCTTGGCCCGCTCGATGGCCAGCTCCGCGACCGTGGTGTGTGCCTCCGCCGGGTTGTCGAAGGTGGAGTGGATCACCTCACCCTTGACCGTGCGCTGCATGTCGGTGACTTCCTCAGGACGCTCGTCGACGAGGACGACCATGAGGTGGCACTCGGGGTTGTTCTTGGTGATCGCGTTCGCGATGGCCTGCAGGATCATCGTCTTGCCGGCCTTCGGCGGGGAAACGATCAGGCCACGCTGGCCCTTGCCGATGGGGCAGATCAGGTCCATGATCCGGGTGGTCATGATGCCCGGTTCCGTCTCCAGCCGGAGCCGGTCCTGCGGGTACAGCGGAACCAGCTTGGAGAACTCGACCCGCGACTTGGACTGCTCGGGGTCCAGCCCGTTCACCTTGTCCAGGCGGACCAGCGCGTTGAACTTCTCCCGGCGCTCACCGTCGCGCGGCTGGCGCACGGCGCCCTCGATGACGTCGCCCTTGCGCAGGCCGTAACGCCGCACCTGGGACAGCGAGACGTAGACATCGTTGGACCCGGGCAGGTAGCCGGTGGTCCGGACGAAAGCGTAGTTGTCGAGGACGTCCAGAATGCCCGCGATCGGGATCAGCACGTCGTCTTCGCTGACCGTCGGCTCGGATTCGCCGCCGCCCTGGCCGCGCTCACGGCGCCGGTTGCGGTTACGGAACCGGTCACGGCTGCGGCGGCGGCCGGTGCCGTCATCGTCGTCGTCGTAGGGCTGGTTGCCACCGGACTGCGCGGCGGCCGGCTCGCGGGTGTCGCCGCGGTTCCCGCGGTCACGGCCTTCGCCACCGCGGTCACGGCCCTCGCCGCCGCGGTCACGGCCTTCGCCGCCGCGGTCACGGCCATTGTCCCGGCCGGTGTCGCCGCGGCCGCGGGCCTGCTGGCCGTCACGGGCGTCACGGGCGTTGCTGGTGCGGCGGCGGCGGTCACCACGTGGCCCGTCGTTGCCCTGCTGGCTGTCACCGCGGGCGGTCTCGGTCCCGCCGTCGGCGGAAGCGGCCTGCGGGCCCTGCGCGACCGTCGCCCCAGGCGCGGCCGCATCACCGGCAGGCGCCTGGTCGAAGCTGAGCTGCTGAACGGCGGCGTCACCGCGGCTGGAACTCTGCACGCCGTTGCCGCCGTCCCGCCCATTACGGCGGCTTCCGGTCTCCGGGGATGTCTGAGGCTCCATGGCGTCCTGCTTGACGGGGCGAGACACGTCGGCTCCCGCAGACGCGGCCCGCGGGGCCGAAACTTCGGTGGCAGCGGCGTCGGGACCGGAACGGGAACTGCGGTCGGTGCTGCCGCCCTGCTTCTCCTGGATCGCCGCGATCAGCTGGCTCTTGCGCATCCGGGCCGTGCCCGGGATGCCCATCTGCTGCGCCACCTGCTGCAACTCGGGGAGCAGCAACGCGGAAAGACCAGTCCCCTGACGGCGGCGGCCCTTGGCCGCCGCGGCACCGTCCGACCCGGCAGGCGCGCTGGATCCAGTGCGGGGACCCTCAGGGTCGGCGTTCCCCGCGGACGCCGGACGACCGAGGGGGGTTTCCCCGGGCGCATCCGCTGCGCCGCTGAGGAATTCGGTGGTGTCGCTCACTAATGGTCCTTCCATAACGATCCTCGGCCGGTCTTACGGCCGATCGGCCAGGCGCCGCGTCCGGCGGTGCTCAGGCATAGATTCGCGCTTGCCCTGATATGCGTCATTGCCCTGGCGCTCGGGGTGCTCCTCCATGAGATGTGCTGTGCGCCCGCAGCCGAGCGATAGCCAAACCAGGCGCACTCACGCGGCCAGCCGCCTGAGTTGCCGAAGCCTGCTCGCCTGCCAACCCGTCCTCCCCCGGAAACCGGGAGGGAACGAAAATACTTAACTGACGCATTGCCGGGGGGCCACTGCCTGACCGCGGCCACAGAAGCTGCCGGGTCGCAGATGGCTGATGAGCACCTGCCCCGGATCGGGGCACCTGGTGCAACACCAAGACTAACACCACGAGAGCCCACCGCATTCCCTCACTGGTTCTGTGTGTCGCGGGAAGATGACGACCAGCCTGCACGGGATGTATATCGCGTCCGGCGCCGAAAGCACTCGTTCCGAGGACGTCGTCACGTCAGTGTGCCGCCTGCTGGAACAGAGCCTGGCGTTACGGATTGGATGCTAGCGCCTCGACGGTCCACGTCAAGAACGCTTATATCCCAGTCGATACCCATTTCGCGAGTGGTTGAATCCAGGACATCCAGGCTGGCTGCACGGGAGCCAGTGGCGGGGGGGCCGGCCGCGGTCCCCGGCTTGACCAGGAAGGCCAGCACGGACGGGCCCGCGCCGGACACGACAGCGGGCACGCCGGCCACGCGCAGCCGGCCGACCAGATCGGCGGTCACCGGCATCACGCCGGCCCGGTACGGCTGGTGCAGCCAGTCCCGCGTCGCCTCCAGCAGGGCATGCGGCGCGCTGGTCAGCGCGGCCACGAGCAGCGCGCTGCGGGCCGCGTTGGCCGCGGCGTCAGCGTGCGGGACCGACGACGGCAACACGCCCCGCGCCGCCTCGGTGGGGAGCGGCTCCGGCGCGAGGAGCACGGCCGGCACGATCGTGTGCAACGGGGACAGCCGGATCGCCGCGGCACCGTCGTCGCCGGTCCAGGCGATCGTAAGCCCGCCGAACAGGCACGCCGCCACGTTGTCCGGATGGCCCTCTATCTCGGTGGCCAGTTTGAGCACCGCGTCCAGCGGCAGCCGGTCCGCACCGCCGTCGGTGAGCGCGCGGGCGGCGAGGATGCCGGACACGATCGCCGCCGCGGACGAGCCAAGCCCCCGGCCGTGCGGGATGCGGTTGGCGCAGCGCAGCGCGAGACCGGGTGGCTGGCCATCGAGCATGCCGAACGTGGCCCGCATGGCGCGTACCACCAGGTGACGCTCGCCGGCTCCGGCCGTGGCCTCCCCTTCGCCGGCGACCTCGATGGTGAGGCCCGGCCGGTCGGTGCGCGCCTGCACCATGTCGTGCAGGAACAGCGCGAGGCCGAGCGCATCGAACCCGGGACCGAGGTTGGCGCTGGTGGCGGGGACCCGGACCCGAACGGAACCATCCATCCGGGCGCTCTCAGGCCAGCCCGAGGGCGGCCGCCGCGGCACCGGAGTCGGCGGAAATCGTGGCCGGCGACGGGGCCCCCGACAGCGCCCAGTCGGGATCTTTCAGGCCGTTGCCGGTAATGGTGCAGACGACCCGGGAGCCGGGCGGGATGAGCCCGCTGGCGTGCGAGCGCAGCAGCCCCGCCACGCTCGCCGACGACGCCAGCTCGCCGAAGACCGCTTCCTCCCGGGCCAGGATACGGTAGGCGGCGAGAATCTCCCGGTCGGTCACCGCGTGGATCAGGCCACCCGATTCGTCGCGGGCCGCTTCGGCGAGCCGCCAGGAGGCGGGGTTGCCGATCCTGATGGCCGTGGCGATCGTCTGCGGCTGCAGTACCGGCTCGCCGGTCACGATCGGGGCGGCGCCGCTGGCCTGGAAGCCGAACATCCGCGGGGCGTGCGTCGCGAGCCCGTCCCGCGCGTACTCCTGATAGCCCATCCAGTAGGCGGTGATGTTGCCGGCGTTGCCCACCGGCAGGCAGTGCACGTCGGGCGCGTCACCGAGCGCATCGACAATCTCGAACGCGGCGGTCTTCTGGCCCTGGATGCGGTCCGGGTTCACCGAGTTGACCAGGGCGACGGGGTACTCCGCGGACAGCTTGCGCGCGACTTCGAGGCAGTCGTCGAAACTTCCGGTCACCTGGAGCAGCCTGGCCCCGTGCACGAGGGCCTGGGCCAGCTTGCCGATCGCGATCTTCCCGCGTGGCACGAGGACGGCGCAGGTCATCCCGGCCCGCGCGGCGTAGGCGGCGGCGCTCGCGCTGGTGTTGCCGGTGGACGCGCAGATCACCGCGCGCGCACCGCGCCCCGCGGCCGCGCTGATGGCGACGGTCATGCCGCGGTCCTTGAAGGAGCCGGTCGGGTTCGCGCCCTCCACCTTGAGGTAAACGTCACACCCGGTCCGCGCGGACAGCACGGGCGCCGGCAGCAGCGGCGTTCCGCCCTCGCGCAGCGTGATGACCGGGGTGGTGTCGCCGACCGGCAGCCGGCCGGCGTACTCGGCGATCACCCCGCGCCAGACGCGCGGGCTGGCGTGCGCGGGGGGAGGCTGGGCCAGCCGTTCTGTGGTGGGCATCCCTGATCCGGCCGCGGCTTCATCCCCGGCCCGGCCCGGGCCGGACGTTACATTATCCTCCGCTGGCACGGCTGGCTCCTCCGCTGGCACGGACGACGGTGACGCCTCCGGCAGGCGGATACCCGGTTCGGTCATGACGAGCCTTCCTCACCTTCCACCCGCATCACGCTGGCCACGGCGCGGACCACGCCGAGAGATTCGAGTTCGCCGACGGTCGCGGCCAGCGCCGCGTCCCGCGCCTGGTGGGACACGATGATCAGCTGCGCGTCCTCGCCGCGGGCCTCCTGGCGAGCCGCGCGGATGGAGACGCCGTGGCGGGCGAACGCGTCGGCCACCTGGGCGAGCACACCCGGGCGGTCCGCGACGTCGAGGGAGACGTGGTAGCGGGTGAGCGTCTGCCCCATCGGCATGACCGGCAGTGCCGCGTAGGTGGAGGCGTCGGGCCCGCGCGTCCCGGCCAGCCGGTTGCGCGCGACGGCCACGATGTCACCCAGGACCGCGCTGGCGGTGGGGGTACCGCCGGCGCCGGCGCCGTAAAACATCAGCCAGGCCGATTCGGCCTCGACGAAGACCGCGTTGTAGGCGCCGCCGACCGCGGCGAGCGGGTGCGACCGCGGGATCATCGCCGGGTGCACGCGTACCGACACGCCGCCGTCGGACCGCTCGCAGATCGCGAGCAGCTTCACCACGCACTCCAGCGCCCGTGCGCTGGTCATGTCGGCGGTGGTGACGTCGGTGATGCCCTCGCGGTGCACGTCGGCGGCGGTCACCTCGGTGTGGAACGCCAGGCCGGCCAGGATCGCCGCCTTGGCCGCCGCGTCGAACCCCTCGACGTCGGCGGTCGGGTCGGCCTCGGCGTAGCCCATCGACTGGGCTTCCTCGAGGGCCTCGGTGAACCCGGCGCCCGAGGTGTCCATCCGGTCCAGGATGTAGTTGGTCGTACCGTTGACGATGCCGAGCACCTGGCGGACCGTGTCCCCGGCCAGCGATTCGCGCAGCGGCCGCAGCAGCGGGATGGCACCGGCCACGGCGGCCTCGTAGTACAGATCCGTGCCATGCTCGCGGGCCGCGCCGTGGATCTCCGCGCCGTTCTCGGCCAGCAGCGCCTTGTTCGCGGTGATCACGGACTTGCCCGCCTTCATCGCGGCGAGCAGCAGGGACCGGGCGGGCTCGATGCCGCCGATCACCTCGACCACGATGTCGATGTCCGGGCGGGTGGCCAGCCCCATCGCGTCGGCGGTGAGCAGTTCCCTGTCGATCCCGGCGGCCCGCGGATGAGCCGGGCGGCGCACCGCGATGCCCGCCAGCTCCAGCTGGGCTCCGGTCCGTACGGCCAGGTCAGCGGCTTGTTCACGGAGCAGCCTGGCGACCTGGGAGCCGACCGAGCCGCAGCCGAGCAGCGCGATCCGCAGGGTAGCCCGCCCGCCCGCCGCCGCGCTGGCCCCGTCGTGAGCGGTGCGCTCGTCTGCAGCGGTCATCCGACGTCCAGCCGGAGCAGGTCGTCCAGGGTCTCCCGGCGGACGATGACCCGGGCCGCGCCGTCCCGCACCGCCAGCACGGGCGGCCGCGGCACGTGGTTGTAGTTGCTCGAGATCGACCGGCAGTACGCGCCGGTGGCCGCGACCGCCACCAGGTCGCCGGGGGCCAGGTCAGACGGCAGGTAGGCGTGCCGGACCACGATGTCACCGCTTTCGCAGTGCTTGCCCACCACGCGGGACAGCATGGGCGGCGCGTCGGAGGCGCGGGAGGCGAGCGCGCAGGTGTAGGTCGCGTCGTACAGCGCCGTCCGGATGTTGTCGCTCATGCCCCCATCCACGCTGACGTACGTGCGCAGGCCATCCACGTCCTTGATCGTCCCGACTTCGTAGATCGTAACGGTGCCAGGCCCGGCGATCCCCCGCCCGGGCTCGACGGTGAGCTGGGGCCGCGGCAGCCCGGCGGCCTGGCACTGCCGGTCTACGATGTCACGGATACTCTGCGCGAGCACCTTCACCTCGGGCGGCGTGTCTTCATCGGTGTAAGCGATGCCGAATCCCCCGCCCAGGTCGAGCTCCGCGATCTCCACGCCGTGCTCGTCGCGGATCCGCACCGCCAGCTCCAGCACCCGGTGCGCCGCTACCTCGAACCCGGCGCTGTCGAAGATCTGCGACCCGATATGCGAGTGCAGGCCGGCCAGCGCCAGGTCCGGGCAGCCCATGACGCGGCGAACCGCCTCATCGGCCGCGCCGGAGGCCAGGGAGAAGCCGAACTTCTGGTCGTCGTGCGCGGTCGCCATGAACTCGTGCGTGTGCGCCTCCACCCCCGTGGTGACGCGGACCAGGACCCGGGGCGGGCGGCCCGGAGCGCCGGGGCGGTCCCGGTCGGCGACGTGGGCCAGCCGCGCGATCTCTTCGAACGAATCGACGACAATGTGCCCGGCACCGGCGGCGACGGCACGGGTAAGCTCGTCCAGGGACTTGTTGTTGCCATGCACGGTGATCATTTCCGGCGGAACACCCGCGGTCAGCGCGACCTCCAGCTCACCGCCGGTACACACGTCCACGCCCAACCCCTCGTCGCTGACCCAGCGCAGCGCGGCCCGGGAGCAGAACGCCTTCGCCGCGTAGAACACCCCCGCGTCGGCCCCGAACGCGTCCCGGTAGTCCGCGCACCGGCTCCGGAAGTCCACCTCGTCGCAGACGAACAACGGCGTGCCGTACGTCCCGGCCAGCTCACGCACGTCCATGCCGCCCACCATCAGGACGCCGCCGTTCCGGCGGGCCGTGCGCGGCCAGATCGCCGGGGACAGCGCGTTCAGGTCGGCAGGCGGCGCCGGCGGGTGATCGGCGGGCAGGACGTCGGCGTGACGTGGCCCGGCCGGATGGGCAGCACGGCTCATGACATTCCTTCGCAGTCGCTCGTTGACCGGCGCGGCATCGGTCGGGTTCAGGGTTCTACAGCCGGCTCGGCGCGCCGACGCCGAGCAACGTCAGGCCCGCGGCGAGCCCAGTGGCCGCGGCCCTGGTCAGCCACAGCCGGGCACGCACAGTGCGGGCGTCGCCCGGCAGCCCGTCGCGGCGGGCACCGTCGTGCCCCCGCTCCGGCCAGGCCGGGCAGGCTACGCGGCACGCCTGATACGTCTCCGCCAGCCCCTCCAGGAAGGCGGTGAACTCGTCCGGCCGCCCGCGGCGCGCGGCCCGGGCCACCTGTTCGGGAAGCCAGGACAACGCGGCGAGCAGAGCCCGCTCCCTAGGGTGCGCGAGCGAGCCCGGCTGCACCGCTGTTGCCTCACCCGTTACCAGGTCAAGGGCAGCGGCCCAGCGCAACGTCGACGCAGCGCAGGAGTGCGCGTAACGAACAGCATAGGCGGGATTGGCCAGATCGTGCCGCGCCCACGCGGCCGGGTCGGGAGCGACCGGTCGTTCCGGGGGGATACGGGCCAGGGCGTAGGTGATTGCGTCCAGCCCGGCGAAGGCGACGCCGGCCGTTACAGGGGTGGGCGCGGGCGTTACGGGGGTGGGCGTTACGGGGGTGGGCGGGGGCGGTACAGGGGTGGGCGTTACAGGAGTGGGCGCGGGCGGCGGGCCGGCCGGGGCAGGGCCCGTTCGGCTCCGGGGAGCGCTCCGGGGAGCGGGGATGCGCAGGACGGCAGGCTGGCCCGGGGCTGCGCCCGCCCGGCACCATGATCGTCGGTCACGGTCACGGTCACGGTCGCGCCCGCGGCCATGGCGAGACGCGCGGTGACCTGGGCAATGACGAGGCTTCTGGCCTCGGGCCAGCTGTGTGCGGCGGCCAGCGGGGTACCGGGCGGCGCGGCTATGCGCGTGCCGGCCAGGGCGTCGCTGCGGGCACACGCAGGGCCGGCCTCGGCGACACGGACGGCGACCTCGGTGAGCGCTTCGGGGGTGACGGTGATGGTGAGGTAGCCGTTTACGGCGGCCTGGGCGTCGTCGATCCAGGCAACGGCGCGCAAGATGGCAGCCATGGCAGCGGCTGCTTCGGGTGGCCCGCCTGCTTCAAGCGGCCCGCCTGCTTCAAGCGGCGTGGTGGCCTGGCGCGGCCCGGCAGCGGCCGCTTCGGGCGGCCTGGCGGCTTCGGGTGGCCTGGCAGCGGCCGCATCGGGCGGTCTGGATGTGAGGCGAAGCGGGAGGACACTCAAGTACCGCCCGGGCGCGCCGCTGTCGCGCAGGCCGACGTCGCGCCACTCCCCCGGGTACCCCGCCTCCCTGGCCGCCGCCGCGACTGCGTGGCGAAGGTCGGCGGACAGCACGCCGCCCAGGTTATCGGCGCTGTGGCACTGTCTTCGGTGTCCGCTCAGGGCGGCGGGCGGCTTTCGTCGGTCAGCCGAGGGCGGTCGGCGGCTTTCCGGTCCGCCAAGGGCGGTGGGCGGCTTTCCGGTCCGCCAAGGGCGGTGGGCGGCTTTCCCGGGGTCAGCCGAGGGCGGTCGGCGGCGCGCCGGCCAGCTCGCGGACCACGCGGATCATCTCCCCCGGGTCGAACGGCTTGGTCAGGTAGGCGTCGACCCCGATCTGGTGCCCGCGCTTCTTGTCGTCCTCCTGCGCCCTGGCCGTGATCAGGACAACCTTGATGTGCGCCGTCTGCGGGTTCTTCCGCAGTTCCCCGGCCGTCACCCAGCCATCCAGCCTCGGCATCATCACGTCCAGCGTGATGACCTGAGGCGCGATCATCCCCACCTTGTCCAGGCAGTCCTGGCCATCCACCGCGGTCGCCACGTCAAAACCCTCAAGCGTGAGGTTTACGGCGATAAGCTGCCTGATCACCTCGTCGTCGTCAACGACGAGGACCCGTCCCAGTACCTGCGTCACCAGCGCGAGATTATCCGCTCCGGGCATTCAGCGCGCGCTGTATGGTCGCGTGTCCGGGGGATGCTGTTCACTGGTAATGTTACGGCGTTCCCTCGGCGCCGTTCTGGCGTCGGCCGGCGGTGCGGCTGAGCCTGCCGCTGGCGTTGAGCCCCCATAGCTCAGGGGATAGAGCAACGGCCTCCGGAGCCGTGTGCGTAGGTTCGAATCCTACTGGGGGCGC